>NZ_CP053857.1:1052500-1392500 GCF_013285525.1 Agrobacterium pusense | reverse complement strand
AAACGGCC
Organism: Agrobacterium pusense; assembly: GCF_013285525.1. Lineage (NCBI taxonomy): Bacteria > Pseudomonadati > Pseudomonadota > Alphaproteobacteria > Hyphomicrobiales > Rhizobiaceae > Agrobacterium > Agrobacterium pusense. Next base: position 1,392,492 of record NZ_CP053857.1, on the reverse strand, counting down.
GCATGACCTCCGGTTTCGGCATGCGCCGCCATCCCGTGCTGAAATTCAGCCGCATGCATACGGGAACAGACTGGGCCGCCGCCCGGGGCACGCCGATTATCGCAACGGGTAACGGCACTGTCGAGAAGGCCGGATGGGCCTCCGGTTATGGCAACCAGACCCTGATCCGCCATGCCAATGGCTATGTCTCGTCCTATAACCACCAGAGCGCGATCGCCAAGGGGGTCACTGAGGGGGCAAAGGTCCGGCAGGGTCAGGTCATCGGCTATGTGGGGTCGACCGGTCTTTCGACCGGCGCGCATCTGCACTACGAGCTGATCGTCAACGGCACCAAGGTGGACGCAATGAAGGTGCGTCTGCCGGGCGGCAAGTCGCTTTCCGGCGAGGCGCTGGCGCGTTTCTCCGACGAGAGAAAACGCATCGACAATCTGCTGAATATCGAAGAAAAGTCCAACCAGGTGGCAAGCCGCTGATCGGCAGCGGATTTCAGATCAACAGAGTCCGCTTATGAGAAAAGGGCCCCGTTTCCGGAGCCCTTTCTTTATGCAGCGTCGGCGGCCTCAGTGTCGGCCTCGGCTTTTGGCGGCTTGACCTTGAACAGCAGCCGGTCGGTTCCAGAGGTCACCTTGACCCGCGAACCATCGGGAATTTCCCCGCCGAGGATCATTTCCGCAAGCCTGTCCTGAACCGCCTTCTGGATTACCCGCTTCAGCGGACGCGCGCCATAGGCGGGATCGTAGCCTTTGTTGGCAAGCCAGTTACGGGCATCCTCATCCAGTTCGAGCGAAATCTTGCGATCTCCCAGCAGCGAAACGAGCCGCTTCAACTGGATTTCCACGATGGCACCCATCTCGTCCCGCCGCAGGCGATGGAAGAGGATGATATCATCGATACGATTGAGGAATTCCGGCCGGAAATGCGACCGGACACGCTCCATCACCAGTTCGCGAACCGAATCCACGTCGTCATTGTCGCCCATCTGCGTCATGAATTCCGAACCGAGGTTCGAGGTCATGATGATGATGGTGTTCTTGAAATCGACGGTGCGGCCCTGGCCATCCGTCAGGCGGCCATCATCCAGCACCTGCAGCAGGACGTTGAAGACATCCGGATGCGCTTTTTCGATCTCGTCGAACAGCACGACCTGATAAGGCCGGCGGCGAACCGCTTCCGTGAGCGCCCCGCCCTCCTCGTAACCGACATAGCCGGGAGGCGCGCCGATCAGCCGGGCAACGGAGTGTTTCTCCATATATTCCGACATGTCGAGGCGAACCATCGCGGTTTCGTCGTCGAACAGGAAGCGGGCGAGCGACTTGGTCAGCTCGGTCTTGCCCACGCCCGTCGGGCCGAGGAAGATGAACGAACCGATCGGCCGGTTGGGATCCTGCAGGCCGGCACGCGAGCGGCGAACCGCCTTGGACACAGCCTGAACGGCCTCACCCTGCCCGACAACGGACTTGGCAAGTTCGTCTTCCATGCGCAACAGCTTTTCGCGCTGGCCTTCCAGCATCTTGTCAACCGGAATGCCGGTCCAGCGGGAAACGACATGCGCGATGTTGTCCGCCGTCACCACTTCCTGAACCATCGAGCCGGCGCCGCTGTTGTCCCGCGCTTCCGCTGCAGCCAGTTCCTTTTCGATCCCCGGAATGATGCCGTAGGTCAATTCACCCGCGCGCTGGAACTGCCCGTTGCGCTGTGCGATCGCCAGCTCGTTGCGGGCTTCGTCCAGCCGTTTCTTGAGATCGGCGGCGTGGCCGAGCTTCTGCTTTTCCGCCTGCCAGCGGGCCGTCAGCGCATCGGCCTTCTCTTCCGTATCCGCCAGTTCATCCTCGAGCTTCTTGAGCCGGTCGACAGAAGACTGGTCCGTCTCCTGCTTCAGGGCTTCGCGCTCGATCTTGAGCTGGATGATGCGGCGATCCAGTTCGTCCAGTTCTTCCGGCTTGGAATCCACCTGCATACGAAGACGCGAGGCGGCCTCGTCCATAAGGTCAATTGCCTTATCCGGCAGGAAACGGTCGGTGATATAGCGGTTGGAAAGCGTCGCAGCCGCAACCAGGGCCGAATCCGAGATACGAACCTTGTGGTGCTGTTCGTATTTTTCCTTCAACCCGCGCAGGATCGAGATCGTGTCCTCAACGGTCGGTTCATCCACCAGCACGGGCTGGAAACGGCGGGCAAGGGCCGGATCCTTTTCGACGTGCTTGCGGTATTCATCGAGCGTCGTTGCACCGACGCAGTGCAGCTCACCGCGGGCAAGCGCGGGCTTCAGCAGATTGGAGGCATCCATCGCCCCATCCGCCTTACCGGCGCCGACCAGCGTATGCATTTCGTCGATGAAGAGGATGATGCCGCCATTTTCAGACTGCACCTCATTGAGGACAGCCTTCAGGCGCTCTTCGAACTCACCGCGATATTTCGCACCTGCGATCAGCGCGCCCATATCGAGCGCCATCAGCTTCTTGTCTTTGAGGCTTTCGGGCACATCGCCATTGACGATGCGCAGGGCGAGGCCTTCGGCAATCGCCGTCTTACCGACGCCGGGTTCACCGATCAGCACGGGATTGTTCTTGGTACGGCGAGACAGCACCTGAATGGTACGGCGAATTTCATCGTCGCGGCCAATAACAGGATCCAGCTTGCCTTCGCGGGCCTCTTCCGTCAGGTCGCGCGCGAACTTCTTCAGCGCGTCAAAGCCCTGTTCGGCATTGGCGCTGTCAGCCGTGCGGCCCTTGCGGATATCATTGATGACCTGATTGAGCGCCTGCGCCGTCACGCCGGCCTTCTTCAGGGAAGCCGAAGTGGAAGCAGAGCTTTCAATCGCAAGCGCCTGCAGAAGACGCTCGACAGTCACGAAACTATCGCCAGCCTTTTTGGCCAGGTCTTCGGCGGTGGAAAACACCTTTGCGAGGGGAGCCGTCAGCGAAAGGCCGCCATTGCCACCGGATACCTTGGGTAATTTTGCCAGTGCGGCATCATTGGCAAGACGCGCTTCTTTCGCGTCGCCGCCAGCCCGCTCGATCAGCGATGCCGCCATGCCCTGCTCGTCATCGAGCAGCACCTTGAGAACATGTTCGGGCGAAAACTGCTGATGGTTTTCGGCAAGCGCAAAGGTCTGCGCCGATTGTAAAAAACCGCGAACGCGCTCGGAGTATTTTTCAATATTCATAGTCGAACCTCCATAGACCGGCCCGCCCGCTTTCGGCACGGCTCCGGGTGTTAGGGTTGAGGCTCCCTCAAAAGGCAAGCCCCGCTACGACGGCCGTGTTTAAGGATTTCACGATCGCCGCCTCTCGATGGTCGGTCGCCAGCAGTGTCGGCAACCTTCCATCCTGCTCGAATATGGGAGGCATTTTCATCGGTTTAAAGGGGAAGAAATCCGGCCGTCGAGAAATTTTCCCAGGAAGTTGACGGGCGTCAGCTTCACCCTGCTAGCCATGCTGGCGCGCGCGGTCATGGAATTTGGCGCGCCAAAATAAAAAACTCCGGCGAGCCGGAGTTTTTCAGTCCTGGGGCATGTCTGCCTGCGCTGTTTATTCCGCGGCGTTTTCAAGCGTGGCGGGAGCGGCATCTTCACCGGCTCCTGCATCTTCACCTTCGGCACCTTCGGCAGCCGCAGTGCGACGTGGACGGCGCTGGCGCGGACCGGCCGCCCGGCGCGCCTTCGGTGCGCGTTCGGCTGGAGCTTCCGCCTGCTGCTGTTCCTCTTCGACGGCCACCTCCATCGGCGTACCCTCGATGACGGGCTGCGGCGCCTGACTGGCGTCATAAACCGGAGGCTGCTGGTCTGCGCTCACCTGCTGGCGTGGCTGACGCTCCTGCCGCTCACGGCGGTCGGGACGTTCACGGCGCTCCTGGCGCTGCTCGTTCCGTTCGGCGCGCTCCTGGCGTTCGGGCTGTTGCGCGCGCTCGGCCTGTTCGGCCTGATGCTGCGGTGCAATGGCACCTTCGTCGCCATCGTTCACATCCATCTCGTCGGCATCGGCGGCGTTATACTCGCCGCGGTCGTCGCGCTGGAAGCGTTCCTGCATCTGCGCCTGAGCCGACGCGATGATGCGGTTATAATGTTCAGCGTGCTGCAGATAGTTTTCAGCCATCACGCGGTCGCCGGAACTCTGTGCGTCGCGCGCCAGAGCCGCGTATTTTTCCGCTATGTGCTGGGCTGTGCCACGGATTTTAACATCGGGGCCGGAACTGTCATAAGTCCTGGTCAGCGGGTTACCGCCCTTGCGGTTGAAGTTGTTGTTACCGCCACCATTATTATTGTTGTTGTTTCCACGCCCCCGGCCGCGCTTGTTTTGCTGTCCTGGCCTCATCAATTGCTCACCTGAATTCTGTTTTGCTGATAATCTGGTTGTTTTCATGCAATTCCGGGCGGAAAACCGCTGGAAATTTTTCCTGAAATTGCTCCATCACGCGCCCTGCCGAGATACCTCTGGACAAGACCTCGCGTAAGACGACCGGTCGCGCAAATGCTGCACCGAGCCGTCTGCGAACAAAGTTTACTGATTCACATGCCGGAAACGCCCAGCCTTTCAGGGCTCTTTAAAGAACCCGCTTCGGGACTGACCCATACCCTGACGAATCTCAGTTCGTCCTCAGCCACCCGGCATGTGGCCGCAAACTATCCCGCTTCCCGCGGAAATCCAAGCCTTTTCTTTTGCTGTGCAAAATATCCTTGCAAAAAATTCCGCAGACATATCGTCGTCAACTATCTCCGGAAGGTCAAAACTCTATCATTACCGCCATAATCCTTCACGGCATCCAGAAGAGAGAAGCCGTGGGAAGAAAATATAGCGGAAACATCAAGCCTTTGATCGAAACCGATCTCCACACCGACAATCCCGTTTTCCACAAGAAAGCGGCCTGCCTCGGCAGCGATGAGGCGGTACGGTGCAAGGCCGTCCTGACCTCCATCCAGCGCCGCCAGAGGATCATGATGACGAACCTCTCGGTCAAGCGTTGCGACGATATCACTTCTTATATAAGGCGGATTCGACACAATTATGTCAAAGCGGCCAGAGATTTTTTCGAACCAGTCGCTTTGAACGGGTTCGAAACGACCGCCGAGATCATTTCGGAATGCGTTTCTCGAGGCTGTCTCCAGCGCGTCGGCGGAGATATCGCTGCCGACACCGGTCGCCTCCGGGCATTCCTTCAAAAGCGCGAGACAGATCGCCCCCGTGCCTGTGCCCAGATCGAGAATATACGCGCTGCCCCTGGCTGAAACGGCAGCCTTCAAGGCAGGCAGCAGCGTGTCGACCAGAACCTCCGTATCAGGGCGCGGCTCGAGCGTTTCCCTCGACAAAAGAAGATCCAGGCCATGAAACTCCCGATGGCCCAGGATGCGGTGAACAGGCTCGCCGCCGGCGCGTCTTTCAATCATCGCATCAATTCGGGCTTGCTCCTCGGTCGTGAGCGACCGGTCCGGCTTCATCACGAAGTCGGTCAATGAAAAACCGACGACCTCGGCAATCAGGAGACGCGCATCGAGAAGTGGATCGGCGATCCCCGCCGCCTGCAGCCGCTTGCGGGCCGCGGCAAGTTCACTTGCGACAGTGGCACCGGCCGGCGCGCTCAATGCTGCTCGCCGAGTTGCGCCAGCTGCCCCGCCTGATAATCGGCGATCAGCGCATCCACGAGCTCATCAATCTCGCCTTCGATCATCCGGTCCAGCTTGTAGAGCGTGAGATTGATACGGTGATCGGTGACACGGCCCTGAGGGAAATTATAGGTGCGGATGCGCTCGGAGCGGTCGCCGGAGCCCACCTGGCTCTTGCGGTCGGCCGAACGTTCACTGTCCACCTTCTGGCGCTCGATATCGTAAAGCCGTGAACGAAGAACCTGCATGGCCTTGGCGCGGTTCTGATGCTGCGATTTCTCCGAGCTCGTCACGATCAGCCCTGTCGGCAAATGGGTGATGCGAACGGCGGAATCGGTGGTGTTGACGTGCTGGCCGCCGGCGCCCGACGCACGCATCGTATCGATGCGGATGTCTTCCGGGCGGATTTCGATATCGATTTCTTCCGCTTCCGGCAGCACCGCGACGGTGGCCGCAGACGTGTGGATGCGGCCACTTGCTTCCGTTTCCGGCACGCGCTGCACCCGGTGAACGCCGGACTCGAATTTTAGCTTGGAGAACACCCCTCGCCCACTGATCGTGGCGATGATTTCCTTGTAACCGCCGGCTTCACCCTCGCTTGCGGAGAGCACTTCCACCTTCCAGCCCTTGGAAGCAGCAAAACGCTCATACATGCGGAACAGATCGCCGGCAAACAGTGCAGCCTCGGAACCGCCGGTCCCGGCGCGTATTTCGAGGATCGCGCTTTTTTCGTCCGCAGCATCCTTCGGCAGCAGCAGGACCTGCATGTCCTTTTCGAGCTCTTCGATGCGGCTCTCGATTTCCGGCAGCTCCATTTCCGCCAGATCGCGCATATCCTTGTCGGTCGTCTTGTCGGCAAGCAGCGCTTCGAGATCGGCGGCCTCAGAGATCGCCTTCTCGTATTCGCGAATTTTCTTCACCACCGGCTCGAGCTCGGAATATTCCGAAGCGAGCTTCACATAGACATCCGCAGCAGGCCCGGCCGACATACGCGCTTCGATCTCGCCGAAACGTCTTTCCAACTCGCGCATTTTTTCGACGGGAAGCTTCGCCACCAGTCACTCCAATTATGAAACAGTTCTTTTTAAATGGGAATGGAATGCGTCGCCGCAAAGCGTAACAACACCTCGCGCGCGCTTTCCAGCGAATTATGATCATCCAGCGCCGCGTTCAACTCTTCGGCAAGACTTGCGGCATCGAGCCCGAGCAGCATGGCCTTCACGGGGCCGATCGCCGTCGGCGACATGGAAATCGAACGGAATCCAAGCCCAATAAGAGCCATTGCCGAAAGTGGCTTGCTCGCCATTTCACCGCACAGCGTAACCGAAGTCTGATGCCTTTCGCCCGCCCGCACGATATCGCGAAGCATGCGCAAGAACGGCTTGCCGAGATTGTCGAAGCGATCCGAAACACGGGCGTTGCCGCGATCCACAGCCATCGAGAACTGGAAGAGATCATTCGAACCCACGGAGACGAAATCCACCTCCTGCATCAGCTCATCGAGCTGCCACATCAGCGCCGGCACCTCCAGCATGGCGCCGAACTGCAGCTTTTTCGGCAGCGCATGGCTGAATTTGGAAAGATGCTGTACTTCCTTCTGCAGCAGGTCGCGTGCAGCGCGGATTTCGGACACTTCCGTCACCATCGGCAACATCATGCGCAGTTCTGCACCGGAAGCGGCACGCAGAAGCGCGCGCATCTGCGTGCGCATCAGCCCCGGCCGGTCGAGCGACAGGCGGATCGCCCGCCAGCCAAGCGCCGGATTTTCCTCCTCCTGGCCGCGCATGTATGAAACGACCTTGTCGCCGCCAATATCGAGCGTGCGGAAGGTAACGCTCTTCCCCTTCGCCTGCCGCAGGACAGAGCGATAGAAGGCCTCCTGTTCCTCACCCTTCGGCATGTTGGAAGCGATCATGAATTGCAGCTCGGTACGAAACAGTCCAATGCCATCGGCACCCGATTCATCCAGCTGCGGCAGATCCACCAAAAGACCAGCATTCATCTTGAGGTTGACCTTCTGGCCATCCTTGGTGATCGGTTCGACATTGCGAAGTGCGCGGAACTGCTCCTGCCGGCGGGCACGCAGACGCACTTTTTCCTCATAGGCGCGTTGCAGATCCGACATCGGACGCAAATGCACCTGGCCGTCGTCGCCATCAATGATGATGGGATCGTTGTTTTCGGCAAGCGCTACAATGCCTGTCGCCTGCCCGATAACCGGAATGCCCATGGCGCGGGCAACGATGACGACATGGCTGGTCACCGCGCCATCTTCCAGCACCAGACCACGCAGTTTTTCGCGCGGATAATCCAGGAGTTCGGCCGCCCCCATGGCGCGGGCCAGCACGATTGCATCGAGCGGGAAATCCTGCTCCGGACCACGACCGCCAAAACCGATGAGTTGACGCAGCAGCCGGTTGGCGAGGTCGTCGAAATCATGCATGCGCTCGCGAAGGTAAGGATCGGTCAGGCGCATCATGCGCGCCTTGGTATCGCTCTGCACCTTCTCGACCGCCGCTTCCGCCGTCAGGCCGTTGCGGATCGCTTCTTCCATGCGTCGCACCCAGCCCTGATCGTGGGCGAACATGCGGTAGGTTTCGAGAACCTCGCGGTGCTCGCCTTCGGTCGGTACGTCACGGCGCTGCAGCATGTCATCGATGGAGAGCCGCAGCGAGCCGATAGCATCGGCAAGGCGACGGATTTCCGTATCCGCATCTTCGTTCAGCAGGTTGGTAACGACAATGCGCGGATCGTGCAGCACCACATGGCCAAGACCGATGCCTTCGCCATAGGCGTCGCCGTCGATGGAGACGGCACGCGTCAGGTCCAGCTCGACACCGGGGCGTGTGATCTTCTTCAACTCGCCGCTCGCCACTATTTCAGCGATAAGCATCGCGGTTGTCTCGAGCGCTTCAATTTCGTCCTCCCGGTACGTTCGGCTGGCCTTGTTCTGGACCACAAGAACGCCAAGAGTGCGACCGGAGCGCAAAATTGGCACGCCGAGGAAGGAATGATAAATTTCCTCACCGGTTTCAGGAAGATAGCGGAATGCGGGATGCGCCTGCGCATCGGAAAGATTGAGCGGCTGGGCGGAAGCGGCAATCGTGCCGACAAGACCCTGCCCCATTTTCAGCTGGGCAAGATGCACGGCATCCTTGTTGAGACCTTCCGTCGCATAAAGCTCAAGCACGCTGTCGGAACGCAGCACATAGACCGAGCAAACCTCCGCCACCATGTTGCCGGCGATCTGACGGACGATCTGGTCAAGGCGGTCCTGCGGTTCAAGGTGCTCCGCCATCATTTCGCGCAGCCGCTTGAGCAGGACGCGCGGACCTGCGGAAAGGTCTCTCATCGCGTTTGCTCCCCGACGCTTCCGATCCGAATGTCATAATATTCGGGAATCAAAACGTCATTTAAAAATTTATAGCGCGAGAAGCGCGTCCCGCAAGGGACACTCTTTCATGAAACGCCACATCGGAAGAACGCAACTCCGAAGAATCGGAGCATCGGGAACCGATGTCTCGGCTTAGCTCTTATCGAGGCCGTAAGCAGAATGCAAAGTGCGAACCGCAAGTTCGGCATAGGCACCGTCGATCAGGATCGAAATCTTGATCTCGGACGTGGTGATCGCCTTGATGTTGATGTTCTTCTCGGCCAGTGCCTTGAATGCGCTGGCGGCAACGCCCGCGTGGCTGCGCATGCCAATGCCGATGACCGAAACCTTGGCGAGGCCGGTTTCGTTCTGTGCAACGTCGAAGCCGATCTGGGCCTTGTTGTCATCGAGAACCTTAAGCGCCTTGGCAACGTCGCCCGAAGGAACGGTAAAGGTCATGTCGGTGCGCGAACCGTCTTCGGAAATGTTCTGCACGATCATGTCGACATTGATATGCGCTTCCGCCAGAGGCCCGAAGATCGCGGCGGAGACGCCCGGACGGTCGGCCACGCGGCGCAGCGAGATCTGTGCTTCATCCTTGGCATAGGCGATGCCGGTTACGACTTCCTGTTCCACGATTTCATCCTCGTCACAAATCAAAGTACCGGGCGGGTTGATGAGGTCGCCCATGCCCGGCGCATCGGGATCCTCGAAACTGGAGCGAACGAAGGTGCGCACCTTGTGTACCATGGCAAGCTCGACCGAGCGGACCTGCAAGACCTTGGCACCGAGCGACGCCATTTCGAGCATTTCCTCGAAGGCGATCTTTTTCATGCGGCGAGCCTTGGGCTCGATGCGCGGATCGGTCGTGTAGACGCCATCGACATCCGTATAGATGTCGCAACGATCCGCCTTTACGGCAGCGGCAATGGCAACGGCCGAGGTGTCGGAGCCGCCGCGGCCAAGCGTTGCAATGCGGTTATCGGGACCGATGCCCTGGAAGCCTGCAACAACGGCAACCTGGCCTTCGCCCATGCGCTTCACGATATCCGAGCCGTCGATTTCCAGAATGCGGGCGGCGCCGTGCGCATTGTCGGTGCGGATCGGGATCTGCCAGCCCTGCCAGGAGCGCGCATTGATGCCCATGGATTGCAGCGTGATCGCCAGAAGACCTGACGTCACCTGCTCGCCGGATGCGACAACCGCGTCATATTCGCGCGCATCATAAAAGGACGCGGCATTGCTCCCCGTAATCTTTGCTGCGTTCTGCACCCAGTCAACCAACTCATTGGTTTTACCGGACATGGCGGAAACGACCACGGCCACTTCATGGCCGGCATCCACTTCGCGTTTCACATGCCGTGCGACATTGTGAATGCGTTCGAGGTTCGCGACGGACGTGCCGCCGAATTTCATGACAATGCGAGCCATAGCCTTGACCAGTACCATCCCATTTTCCCGCCGGCTCTTCCACGAGACGGACGGACAAGAACAAACCCAGTCGGCTCTTCCTGACAAAGAGCCTCAAGTTGCGGGTCTCTTAGCGAAAAGGCGGGGGCCACGCAATGCCGTTTATGAACCATGCGGTACGCCTTTTTCGGGAGCCTGAACATGCAACAATGGCGCACTGACGCGCCGGCGGGATAAAGCACCCGCAAAAGAGCGTACCGCGGTGCACTGTACAAATCGACCCATTCGCAGTATGAGCGCGGCAATGCAACCGGCCAGATGGCCGAAATGGCCTGTATCGGCTGCCCCGGAGACTTTAGGATCTATTGGTTTCGGGCGGATGCGGGCAGCTTCATATCCGAAAGACGGTAGATGACAGACACCCAGGGTATCGCCCCGGCGATCGCGCAGGCGTTGGAAAAACGCGGCTACAAAGATTTGACCCCCGTGCAGCAGGCCATGCTTGCGCCGGAACTTGCCGACAAGGACGCGCTGGTTTCCGCGCAGACCGGTTCCGGCAAGACCGTTGCCTTCGGCATCGCGCTCGCGACCACGCTGCTGCGTGACAATACCCGTTTCGGCCAGGCCGCTGCCCCTCTGGCGCTTGCCATCGCCCCCACACGCGAACTGGCCATGCAGGTCAAGCGCGAGCTGGAATGGCTTTACGAATTTGCCGGTGTCTCCATTGCCTCCTGCGTCGGCGGCATGGATATCCGCAATGAGCGCCGGGCGCTGGAGCGCGGTGCTCATATCGTCGTCGGCACGCCCGGTCGTCTCTGCGACCACATCAAGCGCAATGCGCTCGATCTCTCATCGATCCGTGCTGTCGTGCTGGACGAGGCCGACGAGATGCTGGATCTCGGCTTCCGTGAAGATCTGGAATTCATTCTGGAAGAATCGCCCGAGGATCGCCGCACGCTGATGTTCTCGGCCACGGTGCCGCGCAGCATCGCCAAGCTGGCTGAAAGCTACCAGAAGAACGCCGTGCGCATCGCCACCGCTTCCGAACAGAAGCAGCATGTGGATATCGAATATCGCGCGCTTCTCGTCTCGCCTTCCGACCGTGAGAACGCCATCATCAATGCGCTGCGCTTTTACGAAGCCCGCAACGCCATCGTGTTCTGCTCCACCCGCGCCGCGGTGAACCACCTGACGGCACGCCTGAACAATCGCGGCTTCTCCGTCGTGGCTCTCTCCGGCGAACTAACACAGAACGAGCGCACACATGCCCTGCAGGCCATGCGTGACGGCCGCGCCCGCGTTTGCGTGGCGACCGACGTTGCCGCCCGCGGCATCGACCTACCCGGCCTCGAACTCGTCATCCATGCCGACCTGCCGACCAATTCCGAAACGCTTCTGCACCGTTCCGGCCGTACCGGCCGCGCCGGTCAGAAGGGCGTCAGCGCCATCGTGGTGCCGGTCAGCCAACGCCGCAAGGCCGAGCGCCTGCTCGAAGGCGCCAAGGTCAGTGCCGCATGGGTACACCCACCCTCCGTTGAAGAGATCGTCGAGCGCGACGGCGCCCGGCTTCTGGCCGATCCTACGCTGAGCGAAGCAGTGGCGGATGACGAGCGCGATTTCGTGACCAAGCTGCTGGAACAGCATGGCGCGGAAAAAGTCGCGGCGGCCTTCGTGCGCCTTTATCATGCGGGACGTTCGGCACCGGAAGACATTTTTGAAGTCGCGCTTGATAACACCCGCAAGCCGCGCCGCGACAGTTTCGAAACGGTCGAAAACAACGCTCCGCGCCGCGACAGGTCCGATTTCTCCGACAGTGCCTGGTTCTCCCTGTCTGTCGGTCGCAAGCAGAGTGCGGAACCGCGCTGGCTTATCCCGATGCTCTGCCGTTTCGGCAAGATCACCCGCCAGGATATCGGCGCGATCCGCATGCAGCAGACCGAAACCTTCGTGGAACTGGCAGCCGACGCCGTCGACCGCTTCACCTCCGCCATCGGCAAGGACATGACGCTCGAAAAGGGCATTCGCCTGAAGGCGCTTGAGGGCAAACCCGAGATGACCGGCGGCTTCCGCGAAGACACGCGGCCGGCCAAGGCCCAGCGGAAGTTCAGCAAGTCCGACAACGCGAGCGCCCCCCGCGATGATCGCAAGGGCGAAGACAAGCCCTGGAAAAAGAAAAAGCCCTTTGGCGACAAGCCGAAATACGAAGGCATGAAGGACAAGCCTTCCGAAAAGCGTGGGCCAAAGCCGACGAAGGGCTGAGGACGCCCTTTGTTTTTAGCTATTGCAGGAAAATGGGTCCCTTTTTGTGGGACTCAAGCCGGTCGACGACCTCCTCCGTCATGCCGGACCTGATCCGGCATCCAGCCACGACGCGTCTGCGTCGTGAGAAGACCCTTTTGCGATCAAAGACTTGATCGCGCTAGACCCCGGATCAAGTCCGGGGTGACGGAGTGGGGATGCGAAAACTTTGCAATCGATTCAGGTCGACAGATTCAGCAAAAAGCCCCGCTTTCGCGGGGCTTTTATTTTGTCTCAACTCTCAAAACGCCTGCGCTCAGAATTCCAGCGCGCGATCGCCGTTTTCGTCCTTGATGCGGTTCGGAAGACCGATCTTGTTCAGAAGGTTCAGGAACGGCTTCGGTGGCAGTTCTTCAACGTTTGCCATCTGCTTCACATCCCATTCGCCCGTCGCTATCAACATGGCGGCCGCAACCGGCGGAACGCCGGCTGTGTAGGAAATGCCCTGCGAGCCGACTTCTTCATAGGCGTCCTTATGGTCGGCCACGTTGTAGATGAAGACTTCGCGTTCCTTGCCGTCCTTGATACCCTTGACGATATCGCCAATGCAGGTCTTGCCGACATAATCGGGCGCCAGCGAAGACGGATCGGGCAGCACGGCCTTGACCACCTTCAGCGGCACGACTTCCAGACCTTCGGCCGTCTTGACCGGCTTTTCGGACAGCAGCCCGAGGTTCTTCAGCACGGTGAAGACGTTGATATAGTGATCGCCGAAACCCATCCAGAACCGGACATCGGCGCCGTCCATGTTCTTGGACAGCGAATGCACCTCGTCATGGCCGGTCATATAGGCCTTCTGCTTGCCGACGACAGGCAGGTCGAATTCCTGGCCGACTTCGAACATCTGGTTCGTCTGCCACTGGCCATTCTGCCAGGAATAGACGACGCCTGTGAATTCACGGAAATTGATTTCCGGATCGAAGTTGGTGGAGAACCAGCGGCCATGGCTGCCGGCATTGATATCGACGATATCGACCGAGGTGACCTTGTCGAAATACTCATCCTTGGCAAGACGCGCATAGGCGTTGACGACACCCGGGTCAAAACCGACACCGAGAATGGCGGTAATGCCCTTCTCCTTGCACTCTTCAGCGCGCTTCCACTCGTAGTTTCCATACCACGGCGGCGTCTCGCAGATCTTGGTGGGATCCTCGTGGATCGCCGTATCCATATAGGCAACACCCGTGTCCATGCAGGCACGAAGAACGGACATGTTGACGAAAGCCGAACCGACATTGATGACGATTTCCACGCCGGTTTTTTTGATCAAGGCTTTCGTCGCCTCGATATCCATCGCGTCAAGCGCATGGGCCTCAAGTTTCACTTCTGTCTTGAGGCTCTTCTTTTCGCGTACGGACTCGACAATCTTGCGGCACTTTTCCAAGGTCCGTGACGCAATATGAATGTCTCCCAATACATCGCTGTTCTGGGCGCATTTATGCGCCACGACCTGTGCTACGCCACCGGCGCCGATGATCAGAACGTTCTTCTTCATTTCAGGTGATGCCTCCTTTTCCCCGCAGGGATGAGCTTCGTTGGATGTTGAAACAGGGTTTAAGACAGGCTTTGCTCGAAATCGGCAAAGTCGAATTCACGGACGGCGCGAACCGAGCCGTCGAGTTCCTTGATGGCGATCGTCGGCATCTTCACGCCGTTGAACCAGTTCTTCTTGACCATGGTGTAACCGGCTGCGTCCTGGAAGGAGATGCGGTCACCCACTTTCAGCTCCTTGTCGAAGCGGAAATCGCCGAAAATATCGCCGGCTAGGCAGGACTTGCCGCAAACCATATAGGGATGTTCGCCCTCGTTCGGCGATACCTTGGCGCTCTCACGATAGATCAGAAGATCGAGCATGTGCGCTTCGATGGAGCTGTCGACGATAGCGAGGTTCTTGCCGTTGAACAGCGTGTCGAGAACCGTCACTTCGAGCGTCGTGCTCTTCGTGATCGAGGCTTCGCCCGGCTCAAGATACACCTGCACACCGTATTTTTCTGAGAAGGCACGCAGACGGTCGCAGAACTGGTCGAGCGGGTAATCCTCGCCAGTGAAATGAATGCCGCCGCCGAGGCTGACCCATTCAGCACGCGACAGCAGCGATCCGAATTTTTCCTCGATCTGCGTCAGCATGCGGTCGAACAGGGCAAAATCGCTGTTTTCGCAGTTATTGTGGATCATGAAACCGGAAATGCGATCCATGACCTTGTCGACCTTGGCGACATCCCATTCGCCAAGGCGGCTGAACGGACGCGCGGGATCGGCGAGATCGAAGCTCGAGGAGCTGACCTGCGGATTGAGGCGCAGACCGCGTGTGATGCCGGACGCCTTGTCGGCAAAGCGCTCCAACTGGCCAATGGAATTGAAGATGATCTTGTCGGCATTCGCAAGCACCTCGTCGATCTCGTAATCGGCATAGGCAACGGAATAGGCATGGGTCTCGCCGCCGAATTTCTCGCGGCCAAGGCGGACTTCATAAAGCGAGGAGGAAGTGGTGCCATCCATATATTGCGACATGAAGTCGAACACCGACCAGGTAGCGAAGCATTTCAACGCCAACAGCGCCTTGGCACCGGATTTTTCCCGCACATAGGCAATCTTCTCCATGTTGCGAAGAAGTTTTGTCTTGTCGATGAGGTAATATGGCGTCTGCAGCATCTCGGTTCACATATTGATTGAAGTCAAGGTCGGTCTTGGATGATGGGCCTTATATGATGCTTGTTACAGGAAAACAAATGTCCGGGGGCTAATTCCTTAAAAATGAGGCACGTCGAGCGGGACGAAGAAAACACATGACGTTGCGGAACCAAGTCGGTGTCGCTGCGTTTCAATCACGGACAGGCGGGTAGTTTCTGCCGCCGTAATGAAAGTCAAGCGGCGTCAGTCATGGACATGTCGCCATCTCCATCAACGATGTTCAAGAAGGACTTCACTCATGGCAAGCGTGCGTAGCAGCGTTAATGACAAGATCCAGCAATCCCTCGAAAGCGGTGATGCAGCCGATGTGGCCGCGCAGCTCGCCCAGCTTCGCGAAGATCTGGCAAATCTTGCCAAGAGCGTGAAGGCGCTTGGCGTCGGTGCTTCGCATGAGCTGAAAGCTCAGGCCGCGCGCGTTGCGGACGATGCCATCTCCGCATCGAGCGACATGGCGGATACCGTGCGCAACGAGATTTCAACGCTGAATGACAATCTGACGGATCAGGTCCAGCGAAACCCGCTCCAGTCGCTTGGCATCGCGGTCGGCGTCGGTTTCGTTCTTGCCCTCCTGACACGTCGATAAGCTCATGCTTGAGGCATTGCTGGTCTATCTGGGGGAGACCCAGCGTGAAGGGCGTGTCGTCACGAGACGACTGCGCTCTGTCATCATATTATCGGTGCTGGCGGGAATATTTTTCCTGATAGCCTTCGTGGCGGCCGTTGTAGCCGGATCGATTTACCTCGCCCGGCACGTCGGCGCAGGCCCTGCAGCGCTGGTCGTCGCCGGATCCGCTTTTCTGCTTGGAGTCATCATGCTTGTGGCACTCGCCATCCTGAAGCGTCCAAGGGTCTATGCACCAAGGCCGGTCACGCCGCTCGCCGCCGCAGCGCCGCTGACGGCGGCGCCGCTTGCTCTTCAGTCGTTGCTTTCACTTGCGATACAGGCGCGCCCCTATGCGACACTTGCCGTCGCCGTCGCAGCCGGGTTTCTCGCCACGAGAGCAGGTACAAAAAAGACCAAGTAACTTCTTGGCTCGCCAGCGACACCAACCGCGCATCCGGCCCATGGATGCGCGGTTTTTTTTATGTTACCCGCGAAGGATAGATTGGATGATGGCGCACTGCGTCACGCCGCCCTTATTTAAACAAAGTAACATACAGTCTCGGCGCATCCGTAATTTTTTGAAAGGCAATTGATGAAGAAGAAAGTCCTTGTCGTCGGTGGTGCCGGCTATATCGGTTCGCACACGTGCCTTCTCCTCTCTGAAAGAGGGTATGAACCCGTCGTTTTCGACAATCTTTCCAACGGGCATGAGGAATTCGTCCGCTGGGGGCCTTTCGAACAGGGCGATATTCGCGACCGGGCGCGGCTGGACGAAGTCTTCGCCAAACACCGGCCGGAGGCGGTTCTGCATTTCGCGGCACTGATCGAGGTCGGTGAATCGGTCAAGCAGCCGGTGGCTTTCTATGACAACAACGTCATCGGCTCGCTCAACCTGCTTTCATCCGCCATCGATGCCGGTGTCAACGCCTTCGTTTTCTCCTCCACCTGCGCCACCTATGGTCTGCCGGAACAGGTCCCGATCGACGAAACGCACCGGCAAGCGCCGATAAATCCCTATGGACGCACCAAATGGGTGGTCGAGCAGGCGCTGAAGGATTACAGCGCCTATAAGGGGCTGCGCTCGGTAATGCTGCGCTACTTCAATGCCGCAGGCGCTGATTTCGAAGGCCGCATCGGTGAATGGCACAAACCGGAAACCCACGCGATCCCGCTGGCCATCGAGGCCGCGCTCGGCCGGCGTCAGGGCTTCAAGGTATTCGGTACGGATTACGACACGCGCGATGGAACCTGCGTGCGCGACTACATCCATATTCTCGATCTCGCCGACGCCCATGTGCGTGCAGTGGATTATCTGCTGGCGGGCGGAGAAACCGTGGAGCTCAACCTCGGCACCGGCACCGGCACCACGGTCAAAGAATTGCTGGCAGCGATTTCGGAGGTTTCCGGCCGACCCTTCCCCGTCGAATATACCGGGCGTCGGGATGGCGATTCGACAACACTGGTGGCAAATAACGAAAAGGCGAAAGAGGTTCTGGGCTGGGAACCGCGCTATTCTCTTTCCGATATCATCAAATCCGCCTGGGCATGGCATTCGTCGCGGAACGCGGGGGATTAAACCAATCGGTTCATAAAAAGACACCGGCCGACGGCCGGTGTCTCCTGCGGGACGGCGGATGGCGCCTGTACCCGCTCCTGCCTCCCAGGTATGGGATTTACGGCTTTGTCGCCGACGTGGTGGTGCTGTCGGGTGCTGCCGGGGTTGCGGCGTTCTGCTCGCTGGTCTTCTGCTCCAGAGTCTTGAATTCCGGCGCTGCCTTCAGCGTTTCTGCGGTTTCAGTCGTCGTGAGGCGAATGGTGCCGTCCTGCGCGTTGCGCGTCATCGTCACCTTGTCCATGGGAACGGCCACGTCCTTGGCGCCGATGCCCAGGAAACCGCCAACACCGATCACCGCTGCAACCAGACCGCCGTCCTGTTCCATGATGAGGTTGGTCACATTACCAATGCTCTCATCGGCCGCTGTATAGACAGACTTGCCGATATAGTCATTGGCGCTGATTTGCGTTTCGCCCTGTTCCGTCAGATAGGCTCCGCCGGTGGTCGTGGCTGCGCTGTCATTGGCCGAAGGTGCTGCAGGAGCCATGGGCGTCGCTGGCGGCGTCGCCGGTTCAGTCTGTGCGCTGGGATTTGCCGGCGCGGGTTGCGTCGTGCCCTGAGCGATGGCAAGCGGCGCGAAAGCCGTGGTGCCCATGAGGGCGGCGGTGACGAGGATCGTAAGTTTCTTTGCCATTTCGTACCTTCCTTTCATCGTTCTCAACTGGCCGGCGGAAACATTTTTCCGCTCTTCGACCGGTTCGACTGGCAAACGGCATGGTTGTCCAAATAGTTCCGATTTTTTCAATCACGGCTTTGGGAGATGTCGTGAACCACAACAACCAAAGGTAAGAAATCAGCCATTGCCAATGGGGTATGGCGCGGTATTATCCATGTCGTAACAAAGGGATAAATGCCGGAGTTTTATATGCCTCGACCCGGCAACAGACTGAAGAACATGATCTCGGCTTTGCGTCGGCGTAGCGCGAATTTTTTCCCGACCGCCTCCATCGGCACCTATCTGGTGGTGATGGCGACCGTTATAACTTTGCCGCTGATCCTTTTCGTCGGCTACTTGATGCTCCGCCTGGAAGCGGAAAAACGCGACGACCTGCAGCGCGAGACGATCGAGGATGTACGGGTCGTCAGCCGCAACATCGATCGCCGTCTGCAGGAAATCGCCACCTCGCTCAATCTCCTGTCGCAATTTCCCGAACTCGAAAGCGGCAATCTCGCCGCCTTTCAGGGGCGCGTAGCAGACAGCCTGAAACGGGAGGGTCTTTATGCCATTCTTGCCACCAAGGATGGCCAGCAGCATCTCAACACCCGTGTGCCCTTTGGCAAGCCTCTCGGCAAGGTGCCGGTCGAGGCCGATCTCGCCAAGGCGATAGAATCCCGCCGTATTACGGTATCGAACATTTTTTTCGGCTCAACCAGCAAGGATTGGGTGTTCAACGTTACCATGCCGCTCGATCCGGAACTCGGGTCTGCCGGGGACGCCCTCATCCTGACGCAGAATGCCAGTGACCTGAGCCGGCTCATCTCCACCGAGAACCTGCCGCGAAACTGGGCGGTCGCTATCATCGACGGCACCAATCGTGTCGTTGTATCCACCTCTCCTGACGAGGCGGCGATTGGCAAACCGTTCGTCACCCCGGCCATACTCTCCGAAATGCAGGCCTTCAGCGGCAATTTTTTCGACGGCAAGGGCAATCTTTACGCCTATGCGCAATTGCCGGGCTGGCAGTGGAAAACCGTCATGTGGGGGCCGCTTGCCGCAAGTCAGGCTGCGCTGGTCGATACATGGCGGCAGATGATGATCGGCAGCCTGGTACTCGTTTTGATTGCTATAGGCGGCGCCTATCTGGTGGGGCGGCAATTGCGCAGCTCGATCCGCGACCTGACCCTCATGGCCGAGCGCATTGGTGAAGGTGAGATCGTCGCGCCGGTGGACACCAAGATAAAAGAGGCCAATCAGGTGGCCATCGCGCTTTCAAACGCCTCCTTCGACAGAAGCCAGTCAGAAGAAAGGCTGCAATTGCTGCTGCATGAGCTGGTGCACCGCTCCAAGAACATTCTCACGCTTGTTCAGGCAATGATACGGCAACTGGGCCGCGAGAATAAAAGCATTCCGGAATTCCAGAAAGAGGTGGACCACCGCCTGCGCGGCCTCGGCATGTCGATCCGGGCCTTGGCGGAAGTTCAGTGGCAGGGCTTGCCAATCCGGAAACTGATCGAGACCCACCTCGATGTTTTTGGCACGGTGGCAGAGCGTTTCGTTCTGGCGGGAGACGATTTCATGCTCTCGCCCGAAGCCGCGCAAAATTTTGGCCTCGTCGTGCATGAGCTTACCACAAATTCAATAAAATATGGCGCTTTGTCCGCGCCCTCAGGCAAAATTACTGTCCGTTGGAAACCGGTTGAAAAAGACGGACGGCAGATGCTTCATCTTGTGTGGACTGAAACGGGCGGCCCCCCGGCGCAGGAGCCCAGCCGCAAGGGTTTCGGCACTACGGTCATCAAGAGGCACGCGGAAGGCGCTTTCGGAGGGAATGTGACAACGGAATATCGTGAAAGCGGTTTCGAATGGGCGCTGGAGGCGCCGATGCGTTACTTCACGCCCAAACGATCCGATCAGGCCGGCTCCCACTAACTAATCGGACCCGCAAAAGTGACGATAAATCGTGAACCGCAAAAAATATACATTTTGCTGGAACCGAATCTCTCCAAGTGTGTTTTTAATGCAGGCCAAGCAATTCCCCCGTCCCCGCCTGAAGCTTGGCCCAGTATAAACGGGTTTCGCCCCTGAAAACCCGTCATTGAAATAGCACGGCTCTCTCTGAGCCGTGCTTTTTTAATGTCTTCTGTAGTGAAAGGCGGCCGAGACGTCCGTCCGGCCGCGTGCGTCGGTTACATATCTGCGACGTCGCCCGAGGGGAATTTCAGCCTATAAACAATGCGCTCTGGAGTAAGCTTATATTCTGCGCTTCCTCCCAGAGCGGAGGGAACCACCTTTTCCAGCACGACGCTGCCAAAACTGCCTCGCCTTGCCTCCACGGGTTCCTTCGACGGCGTCATCGGCTCGTTCCATTCGACTATGTAGAAGTCACCCTCCTGCCGGCATTGCAGGGATATTGGCGGGTGATAGGCGAGATTGCCGCTGTGGCTGACAGTGTTGACAACAAGTTCGTGAAAGGCGAGCCCGATATAGAGCGCGCCGTTCGGATTAAGCAGCAGGTTCTCACCTTCCATATGGATGAGGTTCGGATATTCAGGCACATAGAGATCGAATTGCTGGCGCAGCAGCTCGAATATACGTGCCCCCCGCCAGTCAGAATCGGTGATGAGATCCTGGCTTTGGGCAAGCGCATGCAGGCGCCCCCGGAATTTGCGCAGGAAATCATCCTTGGTGAGACTGAAACGGGCCGTCTGGCCCGCAAGGCTCTGGATGATCGCCAGCAGATTCTTGGAACGGTGACTGACTTCGCGCAGCAACGAACGCAGAAGCTGCTCGCGTCGCCGCTCCGCCGTCACTTCCCGGATGGTGGTTTTCATCACCATCTGGTTCATCTGATTCAACGTTGAGTGCACGTGGAACTGGAAGACTCGATCATTGCCCGCGCCCACTTCCAGCATGCCGCGACTGCCCGCCGCGCCCATGTCTTTCTTGAGCTCGGCCAGCCGTCCGGACAAATCCTTTCCGAACAGATTTTCATCAGTTGGAGGGGATCCAGCCGGCAGCTTCCAGACATCCGGAAGATTGGCCACGAATATATAGTCACGGTTCCGGTCCTGGAGCATGACTGTCTCACCCGAATCGAGCAAGGCAAGGACGAGCGAATCGTGAAGTTCGCTTTCGTCCCTCTCCGCGTTATGCCACGCCAGCCGATGCAAATTCATCTCCTTGCAGAAAGTCGCGGGGCAGCCCCACGACCGTAACCGCCAACGCCCGGGCACCAGAGAGGTTCCCGGTCAGCGTGCGGTTTCGGCAAAATCTCACGCCGCGACGCGCGAGCTTTCGTTGAAAAACAGGGCCTGGCTGATGAGTGCTTTCACCATGTCCGGGTTGAAGGGCTTCGTTACGAGGAATGTCGGCTCGGGCCGTTCACCCGTCAAAAGACGCTCCGGGAAAGCCGTGATGAAGATTACCGGGAGGGTGGTCATCTGAAGGATGTCCTTCATCGCATCGAGGCCGGAGCTGCCATCGGCGAGCTGGATGTCGGCCAGGATCATCTTCGGCTGGGTACGATGGAAGAGATCGAGCGCTTCCGTGTGCGTGCGGGCGATGCCCGTCACACGATGGCCGAGATCGGTGACCATCTGTTCGATATCCATGGCGATCAGCGGTTCGTCCTCGATGATCATGATATCGGTCGCCACCTGCCGGGCGATTTCAGACGCTGCCTCGTCGATGAGCTTACCGACCTGGTCTTCGGATACCCGCAGAACCTCCGCCGTCTCCGAAGGCGAGAACTCTTCGACGGTTGTGAGGAGGAAAGCCTGACGGGCAAGTGGCGGCACGGCGGACAAATTGGCGGAAGCGCGTTTTTCCCACCCAGACAGGTTTTCGTCGGCCTTAATATTGATCGTGACGGAACTAAAGATCGATACGAACAATTGATAGAGCGAAACACGATCGCTGCTTGTCTGCGGGAAGATGCTGATATCGGCGATCAGCGCTTCGAGTGTAGCCGCAACATAGGCATCGCCCGTTGATTGTGAGCCGCAAACGGCACGCGCGAACCTGCGCAGATATGGCAGGTGCGGTGCGATGCGTGTAGAAACTGACATGGAATTCTCCCCTTTCATGCGGTCTGCAACGCAAACCCAAGATAGCAACGTGCACATCGCAAAAAAAGTTCCGAACCACCGGAACTATTTTTTTCGCCGCGCATTCTTTGCTACGACAAAAAAGGAATACCGGACGTTATGAGCATATTTCAATCGGACCAAGATCAGCCGGATAATCCGGCCGCCCCCCAGGTCCCGCACTCAGGGCGGGCGGTGATTTCCCGTAAGCTCAGGGAGCTTTATGATGCCGTTCAGGACGAAGGCATCCCTGACAAATTCCTCGACCTTCTCGAAAAACTCGATGAAGCGGAAAGCAGAGCCAAAATCAAGGCTTTGGAGGAATGATGGCGAAAGAGCCGGAGCAGACAGAATACAACTTCAAGCGCGAGATGCTGGCAGCACTGCCCAACCTTCGCGCCTTCGCAATTTCGCTGATCCGTTCGAGGGACCGGGCCGACGACCTCGTGCAGGACACGATCATGAAAGCCTGGGCGAAACAGGACAGCTATCAACCCGGCACCAATATGCGCGCCTGGCTGGTGACGATTCTGCGCAACGAGTTTTATAGCCAGATCCGCAAATCCGGCCGCGAGGTGCAGGACACGGATGGTGTCTATACGTCCCGCATGTCGGTCCCGCCGGAACAGCATGGTTCGGTGGACCTTCAGGATTTCCGCGCAGCGCTCGCGAAATTGCCCGACGACCAGCGTGAAGCCATACTGCTGATCGGCGCTTCCGGCTTCGCCTATGAAGAGGCGGCGGAAATCTGCGGATGCCCGGTGGGCACGATCAAGAGCCGCGTCAGCCGTGCAAGGTTGCGCCTGCAGGAACTGCTGGGCATAGAGAATGAAAACGAGTTCGGTCCCGATGCGCAGATGACAGCCGTCACTGCCGCTGCAACGGCGCGCTGAGAGGACTGAACGCAAAAGATGACAAACGGGCAGACGCGAATCTGCCCGTTTTTTCGTCTTCTTTTTAGATGCCGGTTTCCTTGACAGACTGCATGACCACAAAGGTCGACGTGTTAGCGACAGATGGTAGGCTCGAGATTTTTTCGCCCAGTACTCTTCTGTATTTGCGTATGTCGCTGGTGCGGACCTTCAGGAGATAATCGAAGGCGCCGGCGATCATGTGGCATTCTTCTACTTCCTTGATCTTGCGTACCGCAGTGTTGAACTCCTCCAGTGCTTTTTCCCGTGTATCGGACAGCTTGACCTCGGCAAAGGCGATATGGTCGACGCCGAGTTTCTGCGGGTTGAGCATGGCGCGGAAACCGAGAATATAGCCCTCATCCACCAGTCGCTTCAGCCGCGTCTGGCAAGGTGTCTTGGAAAGGCCTACCTTTTTCGACAGCTGCAGCACGGACATGCGCCCATCCTCGCTGAGCGCCTCGAGAATCTTGAGGTCGAAGTCATCCAAACCGTCTGTTTTCTGACTATATGCCATTCATTTTTACGCCAAATTGGGACAATAAAAGTTCATATTGCCTGTTTTATGCTAAAAATAAGGCCATAGCAATTTTCGCGGCAATGATATTGTGAGCGTAAGGATGACGAGCGGCGGGCTGAGGACACGCTGCCGCCTGCAGCCTGTCTTCAACAGCGTTTTCAGGATTTTCAGAATGGCCGATGGTGCAAGCAACGCCGGTGTAGCGACGAGCGGTATTTTCCAGAATTTTGCGCCGCCGGTGCGTGAGCAGACCCTGCTGCACAAGGCGATCACTGCCGCCTATCGCCGCACCGAAGAAGAATGCATGGCGCCGTTGATCGAAGCGGCCACGGTGACGGCAGAACAGGCGAAAGCCATTCGCGAGACCGCTCGCAAACTGATCGACGCATTGCGCGCCAAGACCAAGGGCACCGGCGTCGAAGGGCTGGTCCAGGAATATTCGCTCTCCAGCCACGAGGGTGTTGCCTTGATGTGCCTCGCCGAGGCCCTGCTGCGCATCCCCGACACCGCCACCCGCGATGCGCTGATCCGCGACAAGATCGCTCGCGGCGACTGGAAATCCCACATTGGCGGCGGCCGCTCGCTCTTCGTCAATGCCGCCACCTGGGGTCTCGTCATCACCGGCAAGCTCACCTCGACGGTGAACGATAGCGGCCTCTCGGCGGCTCTGACCAAGTTGATCGCCCGGGCTGGCGAACCCGTCATCCGCCGCGGCGTCGATATGGCGATGCGCATGATGGGCGAGCAGTTCGTGACCGGCGAGACGATCGGGGAAGCGATCAAGCGTTCCAGGCCGCTGGAAGAACAGGGCTTTCAGTACTCCTACGACATGCTGGGCGAAGCCGCGACCACCGCAAAGGATGCGGAGCGTTATTACAAGGATTATGAAAACGCCATCCACGCCATCGGCAAGGCCTCTGCCGGGCGCGGTATCTATGGCGGTCCGGGCATTTCCATCAAGCTTTCAGCGCTGCACCCGCGTTATGCGCGCGCGCAGGCCGAACGCGTCATGGCGGAGCTTCTGCCCCGCGTGAAATCACTGATGCTGCTTAGCAAAAAATACGATATCGGCCTGAATATCGACGCTGAAGAAGCGGACCGGCTGGAATTGTCGCTTGATCTTCTGGAAGAGCTGGCGCTGGACAAGGACCTTGCCGGCTGGAACGGCCTCGGTTTCGTTGTGCAGGCCTATGGCCGCCGCTGCCCGTTCGTTCTGGACTACATTATCGACCTTGCCCGCCGTTCGAACCGCCGCATCATGGTGCGTCTTGTCAAGGGCGCCTACTGGGACGCCGAAATCAAGCGCGCGCAGGTGGAGGGGCTGAAAGACTTCCCGGTCTTCACCCGCAAGGTGCACACCGATGTCTCCTACATTGCCTGTGCTCGCAAGCTGCTCGCCGCGCGCGACGTGATATTCCCGCAATTTGCGACCCATAATGCGCAGTCCATGGCGACGATCTATCATCTTGCCGGTCCAGACTTCAAACTTGGCGACTACGAGTTTCAGTGCCTGCATGGCATGGGCGAACCGCTTTACAGCGAGGTCGTCGGCAAGAAGAAGCTTGACCGGCCGTGCCGTTTCTACGCCCCGGTCGGCACCCATGAAACGTTGCTGGCCTACCTCGTCCGCCGCTTGCTGGAGAACGGTGCCAACTCCTCTTTCGTCAACCGCATTGCCGACCCCGCAGTGCCGGTGGATTCCCTGCTGGAAGACCCGGTCGCCGTCGTCAAGGCCCATGCCGTTCCCGGCGCACGTCACGACCGCATCGCCGCCCCTGCCGACCTGTTCGGGCCGCAACGTAAAAATTCCGCCGGCCTCGATCTCTCCAGCGAAACGACACTCTCTGCTCTCGACAAGGCCCTGAAGGCGGGGGCATCGGCCGAGTGGAAAGCGGCCGCATCGCAAGCGGGCGGCGCAACGCGGCCTGTTCTCAACCCGGGCGACCACAATGATATCGTCGGATACGTCACCGAACCGACTGAAGCTGATGTGGAAGCGGCCATGCAGCGCGCGGCGTCCTCGAACTGGCCATCCACCCCTGTGGAAGAGCGCGCCGACTGCCTGGAGCGTGCCGCCGACGCCATGCAGGCCGAAATGCCCGATCTGCTCGGCCTTGTCATGCGCGAGGCGGGAAAATCCATGCCGAACGCCATTGCCGAGGTGCGCGAGGCCATCGACTTCCTGCGTTATTACGCAGCGGAAGCGCGCAGGAATTTCGCGGCCGGCGAAAAGCCACTCGGCCCGGTCGTCTGCATCAGCCCATGGAACTTCCCGCTCGCCATCTTCATCGGTCAGGTGACGGCGGCGCTGGTGGCCGGTAATCCGGTTCTGGCAAAGCCTGCTGAAGAGACCCCGCTCATCGCTGCGCAGGGCGTGCGCCTGCTGCATGAGGCGGGGGTTCCGGAAGACGCTGTGCAGCTTCTGCCGGGCGACGGCAAGACGGGTGCAGCACTCGTGGGTTCGCCGCTGACGGCAGGCGTCATGTTCACCGGCTCCACGGAAGTGGCGCGGCTCATTCAGGGGCAGCTTGCCGGCAGGGTTCTGGCGAATGGCCAGCCGGTACCGCTGATTGCCGAAACCGGCGGCCAGAACGCCATGATCGTCGATTCCTCTGCTCTTGCCGAACAGGTCGTCGCCGATGTCATTGCTTCCGCCTTCGACAGCGCCGGTCAGCGTTGCTCGGCGCTGCGCATTCTCTGCCTGCAGGAAGATGTGGCGGACCGCACACTGACCATGCTGAAAGGTGCGCTGCACGAGCTGCGCATCGGCCGCACCGACCGACTCTCGGTCGATGTCGGCCCGGTCATCACCGCCGAGGCCAAGGGTGTCATCGAAAAACACATCGAGGACATGCGTTCGCTCGGTCACCGCATCGAGCAGATCACACTTGCGGGCGAGACCGGCAAGGGCACGTTCGTGCCGCCGACCATCATCGAGATGAAGTCCCTTGCGGATCTGAAACGCGAAGTTTTCGGTCCGGTGCTGCATGTCATCCGCTTCAAGCGCGACAATCTCGACCGGCTGATCGATGAGATCAACGCCACCGGTTACGGCTTGACCTTCGGTCTGCACACACGTCTCGATGATACCATCCAGCACGTGCTCTCCCGTGTCGCGGCCGGCAATCTTTATGTGAACCGCAACATCATCGGCGCAGTCGTCGGCGTACAGCCGTTTGGCGGACGCGGTCTTTCCGGCACGGGCCCCAAGGCGGGCGGCCCGCTCTATCTCGGGCGCATGACACAAAAGGCACCGAAGATCGACCGCATCGCCAGCCAGCAGGATCAGGCCGCCGTCGATCTCGCCCGCTGGCTGGACGAGAACGGTGAGACGGTCGCGGCAGAAGCCGCACGGCAGGCCGCGGCGCTTTCCGGCCTTGGCTTCGAGACCGAACTGGCAGGCCCTGTCGGTGAGAGAAATGTCTATGCGCTGCATCCGCGCGGAAAGGTTTTGCTGGTCCCGGCAACCGAACAGGGGCTTTACCGCCAGCTCGCGGCAGCGCTTGCGACTGGAAATGCGGTTGTCATCGACAACGCGTCGGGGCTTGAAAAGTCGATCTATGGCCTGCCTGCAACCGTCACCTCGCGCATCGTCTGGGCGGATGACTGGGCAAAGTCAGGCCCCTTTGCCGGTGCGCTCGTTGAAGGCGATGCGGAGCGTGTGGTTGAGATCAACAGGAAAATCTCGGCTCTTTCCGGTCCGCTGGTTCTGGTTCAGGCCGCGACCACGGAAGCGCTTTCCGGGGAAAGCCAGCCCTATACGCTGGACTGGCTGGTGGAAGAGGTCTCCGTCAGCGTCAACACCACCGCCGCTGGCGGCAATGCCAGCCTGATGAGCATTGGCTAAAACATGGGGCGGCAGGGTCTTGGCCCTGCCGCGACACCCATTATTACCCTGTAACCTCTCCCCGGCCGAAGAGCTGGTTCAGAACCTGTTCTTCCAGTCTCGCAAACTCCGCCGTGCCATGGCGGCGCGGACGGGGCAGCTTCACATCGAGGTCGAGTGCGATGCGGCCCTCATCGATGACGACGATGCGATCGGCGAGCGCCACGGCCTCGGAAACATCATGCGTGACGAGCACGGCGGTGAATTTCTGCTTGCGCCAGATGCGCTCCAGCAAAAGCTGCATTTCGATGCGGGTGAGCGCGTCGAGCGCGCCGAGCGGCTCATCCAGCGCCAGGATCTGCGGATGGGCGACAAGCGCCCGCGCCAGCGCGACACGCTGCTTCTGGCCGCCGGAAAGCACATAAGGCCACTCACCCGCCCGATCCCTCAGGCCCACCTCATCGAGGATGGCAAGCGCCTGTTCCTGCGCCGCCTCGCCCCTGGCGATGCCGGTCAATCCCACTGAAACGTTATTCGCGATACGCTCCCACGGCAGAAGACGCGGCTCCTGAAACATCATGCGGGTGCGGCTTGAGGCATCCTTAGAGACGGTTCCGGTCGTCGGCGTGTCGAGACCGGCCAGAATACGCAAAAGCGTACTCTTGCCACAGCCACTTTTGCCGATGATGGCCAGAAACTCGCCTTCCCGCACATCGAGATCGATGCCACGCAGAACCGGCTTGTCGCCGAAGCTCTTCGTGACGTTGCGGAAGCTGAAGGCAACCTTGCCTTCGGTCGATTTCGGGCCGGGTTCGATCTTTGCCTCCGCTCCTGGCGGAGGGGATGGCTGGGCATCAGGGCGTCTCAACGTCGTCACATTACCGGTCGACATGGGTTACCTCAGACTTTCTTGAAGGCTGGATGCCATTGCAGGAAGATGCTTTCGAGGAAGCGGGCAAAACTGTCGGCCAGCTTGCCGAGAAGCGCATAGATAAGGATCGACAGCACGACGACGTCGATCAGCAGGAACTCGCGCGCCTGCATGGCCATGTAGCCGAGGCCCGACGAGGAGGAAATGGTTTCCGCCACGATCAGTGTCAGCCACATGATGCCCAGCGCATAACGCAATCCGGTGAAAATGGCGGGCAGTGCACCGGGTAAAATGACCCGCCGAAACAGCGTGAAGGGCGACATGCCGTAGGTACGGCCCATTTCCACCAGTTGCGGATCGACGCCCTGGATGCCGAGCAGCGTGTTGATGTAGATCGGGAAAAACACGCCGAGCGCGACCAGAAAGAGCTTCGCTTCTTCATCAATGCCGAACCACAGGATGACGAGCGGAATGAGCGCCAGATGCGGAATGTTGCGGATCATCTGCAGCGTCGTATCGGTGAAACTGCGGGAAAACTTCGACAGCCCGTTCGCCAGCCCGAAGATGAAGCCGATGGAGCCGCCGATGGCGAAACCGGCGAGTGCGCGGGCGGAGCTGACGCCGATATTGGCGAGGAGTTCCCCCGAGAGCAGAAGCCGCCAGAAGGCTTCGGCGACTGCGGAGGGGGCGGGCAGCACATTGGCGGAAATCACCCCCGCGCGCGCCGCCACCTCCCATCCTGCAAGGATGAGTGCGGGAAGCAGCCAGCCGATGATACCGCCAAACTCGATGCGCTTACTGCTGCTCACGGCATGTCCCTCCGGCTCAATTGGTGGCGCCCGACCAGACGGCATCCTTGATGCTGATCTGTTTCGGGATCAGGCCGAGACGATAAAAGCGATCCGCCGTTTCCTGCTGGCTCGCGATGATCTTGTCATCGATCTTGGTAATGCCGAATTCCGAACGGTTCGCGGCAAGCGTCTGCGCCTCCAGCGGAACGCCCGTCACCTCATGCAGCGCCGCAGCAACCTTGTCGCGATTGGCGGCGGACCATTTCGCAGCCTCACCGAGCGCATCGATCGTCGTGTTGATGGTGTCGCCATGCGATTTGGCATAGTCGCGATTGGCGAGGAAATAGGTGCTGACAGCAAGCACATCGCTGGTGCGGGCCAGCGTCACCGGCTTGTATCGGGTTTCGGCAATCGCATAGAAGGGATCCCATACGGCCCAGGCGTCGATCTTGTCGCTGGCAAAGGCTGCCGCGGCATCGGCAGGACTGAGATAGGTCACCTCGATATCGCTGAATTTCAGGCCGTTCTTTTCGAGAGCCGCGACGAGCAGGTTATGTGCACTGGTGCCTTTGCCGACGCCAACCTTCTTGCCCTTCAGATCGGCAACCGACTTGATGCCGCTTTCGGGTTTGGTGAAGATCGCCTCGCCCTTACCGTTCGAGGGAAGCGCCGCCACATAAACGATGGCCGAACCCGCTGCCTGGCCGAAGATCGGCGGCGCATCACCCGTCCAGCCGACATTGATGGAGCCGACATTCAGGGCTTCCACCAGCGGCGGGCCTGCGGTGAATTCGACCCATGAAACTTTCACGCCCTTGGCTTCGAGCGCCTTTTCGATGACACCCTGCTGGCGGGCGATAACAGGCAGGCCGGTTTTCTGATAACCGATCTTCAACTCTTCCGCCGCCCCTGCCTGCAGCGGCAGAACGGAAAATGCGGCGGCGGCAAAAAGGCTGGCGGAAAGCGCGCGTCGGGTGATGGCTGGCATTTCATCTCCTTATCACCAGCCCCTCTGGCCGGATCACGATATGGAGCAATGCTATGGTTTTCTATTAAAACGATAGAGAGACGATAATTCAATATCGGCAATGTTGCGGGAATAAAATTTCGCGCAACCACATGTTTTCCGCAAATCATCGCGGAGACCCTTGTCGGACCCATCGAATAGAAATGCCGGCGCGGAGGAAGCCGCACCGGCATGATGGATCAATTTCTCTTTCGACAACGCGATCGAAAAGTCGATTACTCGATATCGAAGGAAACCCCCTGCGCCAGCGGTAGCGCCTTGGAGTAGTTGATCGTGTTGGTGGCGCGGCGCATATACGCCTTCCACGCATCCGAACCGGATTCACGGCCGCCGCCGGTTTCCTTCTCACCGCCGAAGGCACCGCCGATTTCCGCACCCGACGTGCCGATATTGACGTTGGCGATACCGCAATCGGAGCCTTCCGACGACAGGAAACGTTCCGATTCCTGTATGTCGCGGGTGAAAATGGACGACGAAAGACCGGCGGCAACGGCGTTGTGCGCGTCGATCGCCTGATCGAGATCGCTATATTTCATGACGTAGAGGATCGGGGCGAAGGTCTCTTCGAGAACGGGGCCAACCTGGTTGGGCATTTCGACCAGCGCCGGTTTCACGTAATAGGCATCTGCCGCGCCCGTATCCACGCGCCCGCCCCCATTCACCACGCCGCCAGCCGCCTCGGCCGCTTCGAGCGCTTTCTGCATGGCCTCGAATGCCGCCTTGTCGACCAGCGGGCCGACGAGTGCGGAGGTTTCCAGCGGGTTGCCGACGGAGACGGAAGCATAGGCCTTTTTCAGGCGTGGCACGAGCTCGTCATAAACGCTGTCATGCACGAAAAGGCGGCGAAGGGTGGTGCAGCGCTGGCCGGCCGTGCCCATCGCACCGAAGGCGATGGCGCGCAACGCCATGTCGAGATCGGCGGAGGGGCAGACGATGCCGGCATTGTTGCCACCGAGTTCAAGAATGGCACGGGCGAAGCGTTTCGCCAGACGCGGCCCGACATCACGGCCCATGCGGGTTGAGCCGGTGGCCGAAACCAGCGGCACCTTGGGATTATCCACCAATGCTTCGCCAACCGCGCGATCGCCGATCAGCAATTGCGACAGACCTTCCGGCGCATCGCCGAAGCGGGCGGCAGCGCGTTCGAAAATGCCCTGAACGGCAAGCGCCGTCAGTGGGGTCTTCTCCGAAGGCTTCCAGACGACCGCGTTACCACAGACGAGGGCAAGTGCGGCGTTCCACGACCAGACAGCGACGGGGAAGTTGAAGGCGGAGATGACGCCGACGACGCCGAGCGGATGCCAGGTTTCCATCATCCGGTGGCCGGGGCGTTCGGTGGCGATGGTGAGGCCATAAAGCTGGCGGGAAAGACCGACCGCAAAATCGCAGATATCGATCATTTCCTGCACTTCGCCGAGACCTTCGGACGGGATTTTGCCCGCTTCCAGCGATACGAGACGGCCGAGATCGGCCTTGAAAGCGCGCAGTTCTTCACCAAGCAGCCGGATCAGCTCACCACGGCGCGGCGCGGGAACATTACGCCATACCTTGAAGGCAGCGTCCGCCCTGTCGATCACGGCCGCTACGCCCTCGACCGACACGGTCTTCAGACTTGCAATCCGCTCGCCTGTCACAGGGCTGAAAGAGGCCATGTCGCCGCCAGTGTAGAGATCGCGGGCAACGCCCATCCTCTCGAGCAGGGCGGCGGCTTCCTGTTTCACGTCGAGCTTGGTGGTTGCATCCATATCAATTGTCCTTCTGGCTGAGAGGGAGGAAAGGCCGCCTTGATACGGCGCTTTCAACTCCCGTCGCTGTTCTTTCCCCGGAATTCGTTATATGTTCTGGAAACTCGCTCCGTCGAACTCGGCAAAACCCCGTTCCATTCTTTCCCGTAATCATATATGGGCATTATGACCCTTTTCCAATGAGGAAAGCGGGTAAGTTGATGCGAGAATGGAATGGATCCGCGTAGAAGACTGGTTCCTGACATCGTCACCCTGCAGGCGTTCGAATGCGCCGCACGGCATGGCAATTTTACCCGCGCAGCGGAAGAACTCAACCTCACGCAGAGCGCTGTCAGCCGGCAGATCGGCGAACTCGAAGCGCAGACGGGGATGCAGCTTTTCGAGCGTATCCGCAGACGGGTGGTCCTTTCAGAGGCGGGGCGCAAATTCCTGCCCGATGTGCGGCGCCTGTTGCAGCAATCCGAGCAGCTGATGGTGCGTGCGGTTTCGGCGGGAACATCGCATGCATCGCTATCCGTCGCGACGCTGCCGACGTTTGGAAGCCGCTGGCTGATGCCGCGCCTGCACCGATTCATCGACGCCAACCCGGATATGACGATCACAATCGGCTCGCGCTCTCATCCCTTCGATTTCGACGAGGAGGGCTTCGATCTGGCCATTCACTATGGCCAGCCGGTCTGGGCACATGGCACCTGCACATTCCTGTGCGATGAGGTGATCGTACCCGTCGCCAGCCCTGCCCTGCTGCGCCATGCGGCGGTGACGCGGCCTGAAGACCTGACGCGGCAGCCATTGCTGCACGTCACCACGCGCCCGAAACTGTGGACGGAGTGGCTGGAAATGAAAGGGGTGATGGCCGAAAATGCCTATCAGGGCAGCCGTTTCGACCAGTTCTCCATGATCATCGAAGCCGCCGCGAGCGGTATCGGTTTCGCCCTTCTGCCGAAATATCTCATCGAGGCCGAACTTTCCTCCGGCCGCCTCGAAATCGTTTTCGATATGCCGTTGCAGACCGACAAGAGCTATTATGTCGCCCTGCCGGAAGGGCGGCAGGACAATGCGCTCGCCCGTGCCTTTCAGGCCTGGCTGCTGGATCAGGTCGGCAAGCCATTATAGCTGTGCGCATTAGAGGCGATTGCGGAAAAACGGATTCCAACGCACCGTGCCGAGCCTGACCTTTTCGCGGATCATCGTCAGCAGCCCGGATGCGGCGATGACGGCGAGCCCGAGTACCGCAATGGCGTCAGGATATTCGTGGAAGAAGGCCATGCCCATCGCGACTGCCCAGAGGATTTGCGAATAATGCGAAGGGGCGATCTGGCTTGCCGGTGCAATGCGGGTTGCCACCAGAAGCGTGATCTGCCCTGTCGCCGTGCAAAGCCCGATAAAGGCAAAGGCCAGCAGCTGGTGCAGGTTGGGCATGACAAAATCGGGAATGGAGGCAATGCCGTTGAAGGTGAGGCCGTAGACCAGCAGCACACCCATGATCGAAGTGCGCTTTTCCTTGCCCGCAAGCGAGCGCAAAAGCACGATGGTCATGGCCGCCAGGAAGGCGACGCCGATTGCGGCGATATGCCCAAGTTCCAGCGTCTTGAAACCTGGCCGCACGACAAGGATAACGCCCACGATGCCCGCAAGAACCGCAGCCCAGCGCCATGGGCCGATATTCTCCTTCAGCACGACGGCGGAAAGGACGGTTACGAAGAGCGGTGACAGGAAGATCAGCGCATAGGCTTCCGCCAGCGGAATGGTGGTGAAGGCATAAATACCGAAAATACCCGCGAACAGGCCGGAAATGGCGCGACCGTGCACCGCGAACGGCCGGCTCATGCGCCAGAACTCACGCCACCTTTCCTCGCGCGGTTTGCTGAAGAAGATGAAGATGCCGGAGAACAGGATGCTGAAAAAGCCGATTTCGAAAACGCTGATCTGCGATCCAAGCGACTTGATGGTGGCATCGCCCATGGAAAAGGTCGCGTAGGCGAACAGACCGAGCAGAAAACCCTTTTGCATTTGACTTCCCCGAACATCGACCGCAACGCAAAGCTTCTCCCGGTCGCGTGGAACGCGACCCGGATGCCCCTTTTGGGGACAGATAGTCTGGCAGATTTGATCCTCGACCCTATGGCTAGACCCGGCTACCTATGAGTGCAAGCCGCAAAAGCAGCAAAATTGTCCGATTGGGCGCGGCCGGTGCAGATGGCTGCAAGGTGCGGCAAATTTGTCCCGCCGCGGCATCACATCACCGTCATGGAAAGAGGTTAGCCGGTGTTGATCGCGGCGCTTGGCGGCGGGCATGAAGGCGGCTAAATATTATCCTGCGATTTTCACCCGATGATTTCCCCGGCTGATATTGCTGCGTTACCATGGCCTCGCTAACCGAAAGGAAAAAGAATGCGGATTGTGATGATCGGTTCGGGTTATGTCGGCCTTGTGTCCGGCGCGTGTTTTGCCGATTTCGGCCATGACGTGGTTTGCGTCGACAAGATGCCGGAAAAGATCGAAGCCTTGAAAAATGGCCATATCCCGATCTTCGAGCCGGGTCTGGAGACCATCGTCGCCAACAATGCCAAAGCCGGGCGGTTGAGCTTCACCACCGATCTTTCCGCCGCCGTTGCCAAGGCCGACGTGGTCTTCATCGCGGTCGGCACGCCGTCGCGGCGCGGGGACGGCCATGCCGATCTCGGTTATGTCTATGCGGCGGCAAAGGAAATTGCCCATGCGCTGGATGGTTTCACCGTAATCGTCACCAAATCCACCGTTCCCGTCGGCACCGGCGACGAAGTGGAACGAATTATCCATGAGGAAAACCCCTCGGCCGATTTCGCCGTGGTTTCCAACCCGGAATTCCTGCGCGAAGGTGCGGCGATAGAGGATTTCAAGCGGCCGGACCGTATCGTCGTTGGCCTTTCGGATGAACGTGCCCGGCCGGTCATGACCGAGGTTTACCGCCCGCTCTATCTCAACCAGTCGCCACTGCTCTTCACCACCAGACGCGCTTCAGAACTCATCAAATACGCCGCCAACGCCTTTCTGGCGATGAAGATCACCTTCATCAACGAAATGGCCGATCTGTGCGAAAAGGTCGGTGCGAATGTGCAGGATGTCTCGCGCGGCATTGGCCTCGATGGCCGTATCGGCCCGAAATTCCTGCATGCCGGCCCCGGTTATGGCGGCTCCTGTTTTCCCAAGGATACGCTGGCGCTCGCCAAGACCGCGCAGGATTACGACGCGCCGGTGCGGCTGATCGAAACCACCATCGCCATCAACGACAACCGCAAGCGCGCCATGGGCCGCAAGGTCATCAACGCGGTGGGTGGTGACGTGCGCGGCAAGAAGATCGCCGTGCTAGGCCTCACCTTCAAGCCGAATACCGACGACATGCGCGATAGTCCGGCAATAGCCATCATCCAGACCCTGCAGGACGGCGGCGCGAAGGTGGTGGGTTACGACCCGGAAGGCATGGCGAATGCCCGCCATCTGATCGAGGACATCGATTACGCAACCGGGCCTTATAAGGCTGCGGAAGGCGCTGACGCGGTGGTCATCGTGACGGAGTGGAACCAGTTCCGCGCCCTCGACCTGCCGCGCCTCAAGGCGATCATGAAAAGCCCGGTGCTGGTGGATCTGCGCAATATTTACCGCACCGACGAAGTCGCCGCCCATGGCTTCATCTATGCCGCCGTCGGTCGCCCGCAGGAAGGCGGGTCGGATAACGACGCTTGAAGGCGCCACCATCGCAGTTTCATCAAAAGGTTTTCTGCGTTTCGGTTTAACCGCAGACGCACCAATGAATTCGGGAAATCATCATGCGTTATCTGGTCACCGGCACAGCAGGCTTTATCGGCTTTTACGTCGCCAAGCGTCTGCTCGATGCTGGTCATTTCGTCACCGGCTTCGACGGCATGACGAAATATTACGATGTCAGCCTCAAGGAAAAGCGTCACGCCATTCTTTCCCGCTCCAACGGTTTCCGGGCGGAGATCGGCATGCTCGAGGATACGGATGCGCTGAAGCGCGCGGCCGACGCCGCCGAGCCTGAAATCATCATTCATCTCGCCGCCCAGGCGGGTGTGCGTTACAGCCTTGAAAATCCCCGCGCCTATGTCGATTCCAATCTCATTGGCTCGTTCAACATGCTGGAGCTTGCCAGAAGCCTTGATGTCAAGCACCTGATGCTGGCATCGACCTCCTCCATCTACGGCGCCAATGAGAAAATCCCGTTTGCGGAAAGCGACAAGGCCGATGAGCCGATGACGCTTTACGCCGCCACCAAGAAATCGATGGAACTGATGGCGCACAGCTATGCCCATCTGCACAAGCTGCCCACCACCGCCTTTCGTTTCTTTACGGTCTACGGTCCATGGGGGCGCCCGGACATGGCGCCGATCAAATTCGTCGACGCCATCTCGAACGGCCGCCCGATCGATATTTACGGTCAAGGCAAAATGAGCCGCGACTTCACCTATATCGACGACCTGGTGGAGGGCATCGTCCGACTGAGCGCGGTCATCCCCTCCGAGGAAAACCGCGTCACACAGGAAGGCGTCACCGACACGCTCTCCCACCATGCACCGTTCCGCGTCGTCAATATTGGCGGCGGCCAGCCGGTGGAACTGATGCATTTCGTCGAGACGGTCGAAAAAGCGGTTGGGAAACCGGCGGTCCGCAACATGCTGCCGATGCAGCAGGGTGACGTTCCCCGCACTTTCGCCTCGCCCGATCTTTTGAGAGCCCTTACCGGCTACGTGCCGCAGACGCCGGTCGAAGAGGGCATCGAGGCCCTCGTCGCCTGGTATCGGCAGATGCAATCCTCCGCGCTGAAGGAATAACTACAGCGTTGCCAGCAGGCGATTGGAGATGGTGCCGCCGGACGCGCTCTGCATGGCGATCTTGGTTTCCACTGCCTCTATGATTGTGTCGCTGAAATCCATATCCGTGAGGTCGCGGATATTGGAAAGTCCGCCCGGCGAAAACACGTTCACCTCCAGTATCTTGTCACCGACGATATCAAGTCCGACAAGGAACATGCCGTCCTCCACCAGCTTCGGCCGCACCATTTCGGCAAGCGCCACGATGTCGTCTGTCACCTTCACGGCCTCCGCCGTACCGCGGGCATGGATGTTGGAACGCAGATCGCCTTTTGCAGGCACACGGCGAAGGGCGGCATATTTGCCGTCGCGCATCAGCGGCCGGCCATTCATCATGAAGAAGCGGATATCGCCGTCCTTAGCAGCTGGCAGATAGGCCTGCGCGATCAGATAACCCTCAAGGCTGACGGCCTCGAAAATCTGGTTGAGATTGGTTTCCTTGCTGGAGCCGATCTTGAAGACGTTCTTGCCGCCGGAGCCCTGCAGCGGCTTGACGATGACACCTTTTGGATGGGCATCGGCGAAGGCTCGGATTTCATCCACATTGCGCGAAATGATCGTGGTCGGCCGAACGATTTCGGGAAAGCTCTGGAAATAGAGCTTGTTCTGCGCCAGCGCCAGACCTTCGGGATCGTTCAGTACGACGACGCCGCGCTGTTCGGCGAGCCGACCGAACAGGATGCCGGCATGGACCGCCCAGGGCCGTGTGGTCTGGTCGAGCGAGGGATCGTTGCGCAGCATCAGAGCATCGACCTCCTCGACATCCATGGTCCGCCGTTCCAGCGTCTTGTCCTGAAGAGCAGCATGAAACGCGTCGGATTTCTTGTATTTCGCCTTCGGCAGCACCGTGGCATGGATCGTCAGGCTGTCATCCGAACGCAGGGTAAAGTCACCCGGCGTCAGATAGATAACCTCGTGGCCGCGATTGAGCGCCGCCATGGCCAGCAGGCCGGTTGCAAAATTCGGCCCCTCGGTTTCAATCGAATTGACGAAAAATGCGATACGCATGAAGCCCCTCCTATAATGTCGCGAGTTCGGCAATGGATATTCCCGCCCGGATTTTTTCCAGACGCTCGTTGGCCCTGGCCGGCAGCAGGAATGCGGGCCTGACCCCTGGCGGGCGCAAAAGGCCGCGCAGGGCAAGCTCCTGCATGACCGGGAAATGCTGGGCGGCGATCTTGCCCATCCAGAACAGATCGAGCGCGCCGCCCTTGCGCAGATGGTCCAGCACCTCCGCCAGCCCGCGCAGATAGATCGCGTCCTTCGAGAGGCCGCCGCCGCGATAGATGCGCAACGTCATGTTGAAGGCGCCAGCCTCATCAAAACCATGGTCGCGGGTCATGAGCCGGAACGTCTCCACAAAGCTGGCGCCATCCAGCATGGCGGCACAGCCGACGACGCGGGCCGCAATTAGCCGCAGGCGCTCGCGCGTCATTCCGCCAGCCAGATGTTCCGCCAGCACCGCCAGCCCTTCCTGCACGCCCTCATAGCCGGAGAGGCCGGTACGAAAGAGCCTGAGCCCCTGAAACGACCCATTGAAATAGGTGAGAAGATGCACGCCGATCTCATGCGACAGGAGCGCTTCGACACGGCGCTGCTCCATGACGGTGTGTCGGGAAATCAGAAGTTTCTCGCCCGTCACCATCAGACCCGGCGGCAGGTCGTCGCGGATTTCCACCCGTGCCTTGAAGCCCGGCTCCTCGGCCAAGTAGGACTCGACCATCTCGCGCGACTTCCGTGCGACGGCGTAGCAATCGACCATCGCGATTTCGCCGGCCTCCTCCCGGCGGGGACAATCCTCCAGCACCCGCAGCGCCAGCGTCAGCAGCGCAGGTTCGACGGCGCCATAGAGGGCGCGGGAAAAATCCGTGAAAGTGCGCCGGTGCAGATTGGCCAGCATCGTCAGTTGCAGATCGATCTCCTGCTGTTTCTCCCGATAGAGATGGTAAAGCACCGGATCTTCCAGATGATCGAAAACAACCGAATAGAGCTTTCGCTTCTGCTCCTCGACATCGACGCCCAACGGCCGGTAGAGAAGACGCGGCGCGAACTGGAAGCTGCCGTCCCGAAACTCCTCGAAGGCCCGGCGGGCATTGATTGGCGTGACGGAGAGAAGGAAATCGAAGGACGATACGATATCGTCGATGGACCTGTCTGCGCGCCTGACCGCATCGACGAAGGCCTTGCGGCCTAGCGCCCTGTGGCTGGTCACCTTGAGCGCGTCCATCCCTGCAGAGAATGACGAGAAGGCCTGCAGGCCCGCGTCGAAAAGATCGGCGATCATCGTCTCGCGCAGGCCCGGATAATCGGCACCGGATTCAGGCTGTCGATAGATCGGCGCGAAACGGACACTGATACAGGGAAAGTCCAGTCCTGCATTCTGAAACCGGAGGATCGGGTCGCCTTCCGGCTCGGGCCGGGTGATGCGCGGTGTACGAAACCGCACCTCGGCGTCACACACGGCCTTGATGAATACCCGACGGGCCTTTTGTGTTTCCGGTTCGGCTGTCGCCGAGACGGAGACCTCATAATGCGGTAAGAAGGGTGAATCGTCGGCGAGCAGGATGTCGTGCTCCAACTCACCTATATCCAGCACGATGAAGGCGCCGAAACGCTCCCGCATGGCCGCACCCACGGCCTCGATCAACGGCGCGGCCTCCTGAACGGTCGAAGCAATGAGATAGGAAGCGTGAGCGGCGGCAATGTCGCGCGCGGCAAGATCTTTCGTGCCGCCGGTCAGATGCAGGCACAGGAAAGGCAGTGGCCGGTCGATATGAAGCCTGCCGTCTTTGCCGATATCGCGACGTATTGCCTTGCCTGCCTGGAGGCAGGATGTCACGTCATCCACCAGCTCGGCAGTGGGAGAAGGGACATCACGGGCGGCAGAAACATTCATCGCCGCGACCTCAGACATTCCTCGACAACGGGCTGAAGTGCCGTAATCATGTCCCGTATTTCCGACACTACGCGTCTGTCCGGCTTTCCGGTCCATTCGTCCATAAAGAATTTTTTGAACTCGATGGCGATGGCACAGCCGTTTTCCGCGAAACGCTCGTGGATGAAACGGGTCTGCTCCCCCTTGCCCTGAAACGCCACGTTCTCGCGGACATCAAGACGGCGTCCGGCAATGGTCGCTGACGCGAAATGATGACCGACGGCGCTGACGATATCGTTCCAGCGGCTGCGGTCCATGGAAAAGGTGCCGATATTGATATCGGGTGCTTCCGCAGGCGTGGTAGGCGGCGCAGTCGGACCCTGCCGGCGATGGTTGTAGGTGTGCACGTCGAGCACGACAAAAGCGCCGTGTCGCCGTTCAAGCGCGGCCAGCGTATTTTCCAGCATCGCGTAATAATCCGCGTGGAAATCCAGAGATTGCCGGACCGCTGCCGGCGCGGGCTCCTGTTTCCATACCTCAAGCCCCCAGGATTGTTCCGGCTTCAGATAGATGGCCTGATCGGCGGCGCGGTTGAGGTCGATTTCGAAACGTGAGTGGTGCACGATGATGCGGTTGGTCAATCCCGCAATCATGTCGCCGGTGAACGGATCTTCCTCTCTCAGGCGTTGTTCTCCCGAAAGGGCCATCAGCCCGGCTATATCGGGCCGTATGCGGTGGCCGTCATGGATGGCCGTGCCGATAACCGGCGAATTGCCAAACCCGATCGTCCAGAAGCCCGTATTTTCATCCTTGCCGTCGCTGTGTCTGGCTACCATGCTGCCTCCCCTGCATCAGGGGTAGAACAGCACAAGCGGCCCGTTTGTTCCGGTAAAAATTGCGCGCGATTTATTGGGCCGCAGCACGCATGCACCGTCAAAAAACTGCGGAACCATACCGGAAAGCTCACGTTGTTCTGGCAGGAGGGCCGCCGTGTCAAACGGACATGATGGCGCTGAAGAACATCGGGGTTTTTCCGTTTTCTCCCGGTGGCCAACGAAACGGCAGTCGAGCTTCTTACCCATCCGGCGTCCCTCCGTTCCCGATTCCACACACAAGGAGCCGCGACATGGAAAAAACCGAAACGCGCAAACTTGCGGAAGAATATCTGCGGCTCGGCGGCACGCGTCAGGTGATGATCGACGACAACAAGACATTTGTGCGCCAATGGGAGCACGAACCAGCTGCAGCCGAGACATTCTGGCAGACGCACATCGAACCGCTCGACGCGGAACGCCGCAAGGACGTGGAATTTTTTCTCCCCTCCGTGAATTCGGACAAGGAAGATTGAACCCAAAGGAGACAGATATGACTGCTATTAACGCCGCAAAAATCCTTATCCTGGCAACCGACGGCTATGAACGCTCGGAGCTCAGGGTGCCCTACGATCAGCTCAAGGCCAAAGGCGCGGATGTAAAGATCGCCTCTATCAAGGAAGGGGAGATCAAAAGCTGGGATGAAAAGGACTGGGGCGACAGCATCGCCGTCGACCTGCCCGCGAAAAGCGTTCGCCCGGATGATTTCGATGCGCTGGTGCTTCCCGGCGGCCAGATCAATCCAGACGTGCTGCGCCATGACGAAGACGCCATGCGGGTGGTCCGCGATTTTCTCAAATCCGGCAAGGTGGTAGCGGCCATCTGCCACGCGCCCTGGCTTCTGGTCGAAGCCGACGCCCTTCGCGGCCGTGACGCCACATCCTATTGGTCGATCAAGACCGACCTGAAAAACGCCGGCGCCAACTGGAAGGATGAAAAGGTGGTCACCGACAAGGGGATCATCACCTCCCGCAGCCCCGATGATCTTGATGCCTTTGTGGCCAAGATCGTCGAAGAGGTGGAGGAAGGTCGCCACGAGCGCCGTGCCGCCTGACACGCTCCGCAATTCCTTTGTGCCGCCGGCTTCCGGCGGTACTTTTTTGGAGGAAGTCATGAAAAGCAGATTGCTGGCGAGCGCCGCCGAACGTACCTTCATTCTCGTGATCGAGCCGGAAGAAGAGGCATTCGACGCGATCCGCCGCTTTGCGCGGACCGAAAACATCAACGCGGCGTCGGTGACGGCGATCGGTGCCTTCTCCACCGCGACGCTTGCGTTTTTCGACCTTTCATCGCGAGAATACAAAGAAATACCCGTGACGGAACAGAGCGAGGTCCTGAGCCTGCTCGGCGATATCACCCTTGACGAAAACGATACGCCGAACCCGCACCTGCATGTCGTCCTGGGCTTTGCCGATGGCTCGACCAAGGGCGGGCATTTTCTGAAAGGCGTGGTACGACCGACACTGGAGGTGGTTATCCGCGAAACACCCGCAGAGCTGCGACGCAGCTATATCAGTGAGTTCGGCATAGCTCTCATCGACCCCGCGAAATAATCCCGCGGAACCGGAAAAACGCGATTGCGTTATCTCTTCACACGGGGGATGGCATGGCGGCGACAATCGATCGGGACGGTGAAGGCGACGACGAGGTCAGACAGTTTCTGACAGGTCTGGCGCGAGGAACGGCGGGCGCATTGCTGTTTGCCCTGCCCATGTTGATGACCATGGAGATGTGGTTTCTGGGCCTATACATCAGCCCATGGCGGCTCTTGCTGCTTTGCGTCCTCAACCTGCCGCTGCTTCTACTTCTCGCCCGTCGGATCGGGTTCGAGAATATCCACTCCTGGAGCCAGGCGGCGCGAGACGCAATTACCGCCTATGGGCTGGGCGTCGCGGTGAGCGCGGCCGCACTCCTGCTGTTCGGTGTCCTCAATGACCAGATCACCGCCTCCAACATCGTCACAAAGGTTGCGTTACAATCCGTTCCCGCGAGCATAGGCGCCCTGCTCGGCCGCAGCCAGCTTGGACAGCATTCCGATGAGCAGGATGAAGAGAAAGGCGAATATTCGGGCGAGACCGGATATCTGCACGAGCTTTTCATGATGGTGGTGGGTGCGCTCTTTCTGAACCTCAACGTCGCGCCGACGGAAGAAATGATCCTCATCGCCTATAAGGTGACCCCCTATCACATTCTCGCCCTGTGCCTGCTGTCGATCGCCATCATGCATGGTTTCGTCTACGCGCTTCATTTCAAGGGCTCGCATCGGCTACACGAGGGACAGAAATGGTGGCAATCCTTCATCCGCTTCACCCTGCCGGGCTACGTCATCGCCATCGGCATCAGCATCTACACGCTCTGGACTTTCGAACGCCTCGACCACACCTCCCTGTCGCAGATATTGAATGCCGCCGTCATTCTCGGCGTTCCCGCCTCGATCGGCGCCGCCTCGGCCCGGCTGATCCTGTGAGGACATCATGACAATCTCCAAGGATGGAAAACACACGGAAAGTTCCGATCCGCACTGGATCGAATGGGTCACGGGCGCCATCTGCACCCTGCTCGTCGCCGCCATGCTCGGCTGGATCCTCTACGACATCTATCGCTACGAACCGGACGACGCCCGCTTCGAGATCGCCGTGACAGACGTTAACGGTGAGCCGGGGCAATATCGGGTGAAATTCGATATCCGCAATCTCTCAATGACGACGGCGGCGCAGGTGCAGGTGCGCGGAGATCTGCAGCAGGACGGCGGCACGCAGGAAAGCGCGGACGTGACATTCGATTACGTCGCCTCGGAATCGCGCGACAGCGGAACGCTTTTCTTCCGCAACGATCCCGCAGGCGGGAGGCTTATCATCAACGTCGCCGGCTATACCGAACCGTGACAGTTTTCAGGACCATTTCATGACCGCATCAGACCTGACGAAGGAACGCGACCTCAGGGTGTCAACCCCGCTCTGGGCCGATACGGCGCGGATCGGTGTCAGAAGCGGCAAGACGCCGAAAGACAACTACTACGACACAATCGTTGTCGGGACCGGTATCAGCGGCGCGCTGGTGGCCCACTCGCTGCATCGCCCGGGACGATCCATGCTGATCGTTGACCGACGCGAACCCGTCAAAGGCAGCAGCATGGCGAGCACCGCAATGATACAGCACGAGATCGACACGCCGCTGACGAAACTCCGGACGATGATCGGCAGGGAGGCCGCAGACAGGGCTTGGCAGCGCTCGGCGCGCGCGGTTCTTCGTCTGGAGGAAATCGTCACCTCGCTCAATATTTCCTGCGGCATGAGGCGAAAACAGGCACTGTACCTCGCCGGTGACGACATGGGTTCGCGCGCGCTGAAGGCAGAGGCGGATGCCCGCGCAGAAGCCGGCATCCAGGCTGAGTTTCTCGGCGCCGCGCAACTGAGAGAGCATTATGGGTTGGAACGGACCGCCGCCATCGTCAGCGACATATCGGCCTCCGC
The DNA here is from genome assembly GCF_013285525.1 of Agrobacterium pusense. Lineage (NCBI taxonomy): Bacteria > Pseudomonadati > Pseudomonadota > Alphaproteobacteria > Hyphomicrobiales > Rhizobiaceae > Agrobacterium > Agrobacterium pusense. The sequence goes on along the minus strand of NZ_CP053857.1, from coordinate 1,348,374 downwards.
CAATCCCGCCCAGTTGACAGCGGGATTGTTGCGCCATACCGCGAGCGCTGGAGCGGAAATCGTCGCTCCTCTGGAAATCACCGATCTGAGAAACGTTGGCGACGAAGTAATCGTCGCCACTGCCAACGGGAAAATCCTCTCCGCCGGCAACATCGTATTTTGCACCGGGTATGAGTTCTTGAAAGCGCTTGAAAGCCCGACACACCGGATCATTTCCACCTGGGCGCTGGCCAGCAGAAAAGGGCTGGATCTGCCGGACTGGCTGCAAAGCCACATCGTATGGGAGGCGGCAGACCCCTATCTCTATCTGCGAACCGACCGTGAGGGACGAGTGATTGCCGGCGGCGAGGACGAGGAAAATCCTGTCTCCTATCAGTCGAAGAGCAAGCTGACAGCCAAGACACGAACAATCCGCCGCAAGATTGAAAAACTGCTGGACGTGGATATCGGCGAACCCGATTATCGCTGGGCGGGAGCCTTTGGTACGACCACCACGGGCCTGCCGCTGATCGGCCTCGTTCCGGGCATGAAGAATGTCTATGCGGTGATGGGGTTCGGCGGCAACGGCATCACTTTCAGCCAGATCGCCGCCGAAATCGTGGCCGCCGCCATCAATGGCGGTACCGACCCCGACGCCGATCTTTTTCACTTCCGCTGATGCCGTTCATTCATCCTTGATACCGATTACCACCTGGATACGGCGAAGCGTCCATAAGACGACGATGCCCATTGCTGCGGCGAGCAGAGCGAGCGGCCACATGCCGAGACCGGCCGAGAGGCCGATCGCCGCCGAAAGCCACATGCTTGCGCCCGTCGTCAGCCCCTTGACGTCGCCCTTGGTGTAAACGACCACACCTGCGGCGAGAAAGGCGATACCGGCGGTTACGGCCTCCACCAGTCGGATGGGATCGAGCCGGGCTGCCTCATGCCCTTCCGCCATCGTTTCCATCATATGGATGGTGATGACGCAGAAAGTGACGGCGGCAAGGCCGATGAGCATATTGGTGCGCAGACCAGCGGTGTTTTTGTGAAATTCGCGCTCCAGACCGATCATGCCGCACAGGATGACCGCGCCGAACACGCGCACCAGCAGCACCTCGAACGGAATGGAAATATTCATGGAAAATTCTTCTGCAAGGCTTTGGGGCACTGTCGCGTCTCCTCCCGGAAATTTCTCCACACTAAGTTCGAAAAGGCGCGATGGTTCCGCACAGCAATATAAACGTTGCGTACAACCGAACCGGAACCATAGGAGCAGCTGAAAGTTTGTTTCCCGTGCGCATGAGCGCACATCGTGCATTTCCACTTCATGGGAGAAGGACCAATGGCCGAGAAGAAACTCGACGACCTGTTTTACGACACGCTGAAGGACATCTACTACGCCGAAAGGCAGATCCTGAAAGCCCTGCCGAAAATGGCGCGGGCGGCGACCGACCCGAAGCTGAAGCAGGCTTTCGAAAAGCACAAGGAAGAAACGCAGGGCCACGTAGAGCGCCTGCAGGAAGTATTCGAGATCATTGGCAAGCGCGCCCAGGGCAAGACCTGCGAAGCCATCCAGGGCATTATCGCCGAGGGCGAGGAAATCATGGAGGATTTCAAGGGCACCGCCGCCCTCGACGCCGGTCTCGTCTCATCCGCCCAGGCGGTCGAACACTATGAAATCGCCCGCTACGGCACGCTGAAGGCCTGGGCGGAAAAGCTCGGCCATACCAAGGCGGTATCGCTGCTCGATGCCACTCTTAAGGAAGAGTCGAAGACCGATGACGCGCTGACCGCGCTTGCCAAGACTTCGGTGAACGCCGCGGCCGAGAAGAAGGCCGCCTGACGCCATCCGCATCGGCTCAAAGAAAAACCGGAATGGTCACCCATTCCGGTTTTTTATTGTCGTCGTAGCCTGAAGTTACGGCAGGGTGTAGGCGATGACGTAGTCGCCCGGTTTGGTCCCGACGGAACCGTGACCGCCCGCAACCATCACCACATATTGCTTGCCGTTTTCCAGTGCATAGGTCATCGGCGTTGCCTGACCGCCAGCGGGCAGGCGCGCTTCCCAGAGCTGCTTGCCGGTGGTGAGGTCATAGGCCCGCAGATAATTATCCACTGCGGCACCCAGGAAGGCTACGCCGCCCTTGGTGATCATCGGTCCGCCAATTCCCGGCACGCCCACCTTGAAGGGGAGCGGCAGCGGGGTCATGTCATAGACCGTCCCGTTCTTGTGCTTGTAGGCCACATCCCCGGTGCTCAGGTCCGCGCCGGCGACATAACCCCACGGCGGCGCCTGGCAGGGAATCTGCAGCGGGCCGAGGAACGGTCCCATGAAAACGCCATAGGGCGCACCGTCATTACGGTTCAGACCCTGCTCGCTGCCCTTTTCGTCCTGACCCTTCGGCGGAATCTGATCGCGCGGGACGAGCTGGGAGGTGAAGGCGAGATAGGTCGGCATACCGAACATGACCTGCCTTTCAGGATCCACAGCCACACTGCCCCAGTTGAAGGTGCCGAAATTGCCGGGATAGATGATCGAGCCGGTCAGTGACGGCGGGGTGTAGCGGCCCTTGTAGTTCAGCTGATGGAAGCGGATGCGGCAGGCGAGCTGGTCGAACATGGAGACGCCCCACATGTCCTTTTCCTGCAATGGCTCCGGCTTGAACGAGAGGGCCGTTGTCGGCTGCGTCGGCGAGGTGAAGTCCTCGGGGATCGCACCGCCCGGGGCTGGCTCCTCCGTGATCGGCAGAAGCGGCTCGCCGGTGCGCCGGTCGAGAACGTAGATATCCCCCTGCTTCGTTGGCCCGACGAGAGCAGGAACGGTCTGACCATCCTTCGTTATGTCGAGCAACACCGGCTGGGCCGGCACATCCATGTCCCAGAGATCGTGATGAACCGTCTGGCGCACCCAGCGATCCTTGCCCGTATTGATATCGAGCGCGACGATGGAGGAAGAATATTTCTCCACATTCTCGCTGCGGCCCATGCCGAGCTGGTCCGGAACCTGATTACCGAGCGGGACATAAACGAGCCCGAGGCCTTCGTCATAACTGAAGACGGACCAGCTGTTCGGCGAGTTGGTCGTGTAGGTCTCACCGGCCGCAATCGGCTCGGTCTTTTGCGGGTTCCCGGAATCCCAGTTCCAGATGAGCGCACCGCTGTTCACATCGAAAGCGCGGATCACGCCGGATTGTTCCTGCGTGGAGTAATTGTCATTCACCGCGCCGCCGATGATGATCTTGCCCGCAGCAATCACGGGCGGCGATGTCGAATAATAATAGCCGGCGGGATTATATTTCATGCCCTGCTCGAGATGCAGCACACCCTGATCGGCAAAGGAGGTGCAAACCTGGCCGGTGGCGGCATCGAGCGCGATCAACCGTGCATCCGACGTGGGCAGATAGACCCGCTCGGCGCAGGCCGTTCCCGGCGCGGCACCCGGTTCGGCATAATAGGACACGCCGCGGCACGTCTGGTGCTGGCGATCCGGATTGAGGCCGACATTCGGATCGTATTTCCATTTTTCCTTGCCGGTCGCCGCATCGATGGCGATGGCCCAATTATGCGGCGTGCAGATGAAAAGCGTATTGCCGATCTTAAGCGGCGTCACCTGATAGGTGGTTTCGCCCACATCGTCCGGCAGCTTCACGTCGCCGGTCTGGTAACGCCACGCTTCCTTCAATTGCGAAACATTGTCGACATTGACCTGGGTCAGTGGGGAATAACGCTGCCCATAGGGCGTGCGGCCATATTGATGCCAGTCACCGTCAGGCACATTGCCGCCATAGGCGGGCGTCGCGGACGCCGTTTCCTGCGGCAAGGACCCTGGCTGATCATGCGGGTCCTGTGCCATCGAATATCCGGCAACCGCGATGGAAGCGAGAACGGAAAGCGCCAGCGGCCAGGCATTCGGCCCATAGCTTAGCCCCGTCGGGCTTGCAAAACCGAGTGGCTTCCTCACCCAGGGCACCAGGAGCCAGAGGCCTATCACAATGATAAAACCGCCGCGCGGGCCAAGCTGCCACCAGTCAAAACCGACTTCCCAGACGGCCCACGCAAGTGTTGCGACAATGAACACGGCATAGACGTGAAGTGCTGCGCGATTGCGCTTGAAGAGCAGAACGGCCGTCAACAGGAAAGCCAGTCCGGAAAGCACATAATAAAAACTGCCCCCAAGCATCACAAGCTGGGAGCCAAAACCGAACAGCGCGAGGCCGATGAGCGTGAGAAAAACTGCAGTGACGGTGACTGCCATGAATGAAACCCCCGATTCCTGTCACTTTGTGTGAAATGAAATCGGGAGCAATATGGTTCCATTCAAACGCCACGAAAATTCATGGCATCTGCGTCACGGGTTCTGTGGCGCCCCCGTGGAGTCCTGCGGGGAAGGGTTTCGGTCCGTTGAAGCCGGCGGCGAAGCACGGCCGTTTGCGGGATTGTTGTCGAAGCTTTCCGAGCCCGACGGCTGCTGCGGGACGGGGGCGTTCTCCGTCTGCGGATTTTGCGGCAGGTTCTCGTCCGGTTCGAAAACCGCGTATTCCACAACAGCCCAGACCACCAGCGCTAACAACACGCTGACGATCAGAATGACAAGAACCGGACGTCCTGTCGATCCTTGCCGTGCCCGTGTGGCCGTCTCCTTTTTCGGAGCATCCCGACCGTCGAGATAGCTAATATTTTCTCTGGCCATGTCTTTCACTCCCTAAACTCTGTCAATCTAATCCACAGGGAGAGGTTTTGTTCCCGCGAGGGGCCGGCGCATTCGACATGGCGCAATCTGGCCCTTACCGGAAGAGGGCGTCGGGCCTCTCGGTTATTTCGCGGTCCAGCCGCCATCAATGGAAATGGTGGTGCCGGTGATGGAACGGGCCATATCGCCAGCGAGATAAAGTGCCATTTCGGCGATTTCCTCCGGCTGGATGAAGCGTCTTGTCGGCTGCGGCGCAAGCATCACCTTTTTCACCACATCTTCCTCACTCATGCCGTGTACCCTCGCCTGATCCGCGACCTGCGCGGCCACAAGCGGGGTCCAGACATAGCCGGGGCAGATGGCGTTACAGGTGATGCCGAGTTCGGCAACCTCCAGCGCAACGCTTTTCGTCAGTCCCACCACCGCATGTTTGGTTGCCACATAGGGCGCCTTGAAGGGAGACGCGCGCAAACCATGCGCGGAAGCAATGTTGACGATGCGGCCCCAGCCTCTTTCCTTCATGCCCGGCAAAGCAGCGCGGATGGTGTGAAAGGCGCTGTCGAGAGAAATGGCAACGATGCGGGAAAAATCCGCGAAGTCGAACTCATCGATTGGCGCGACCTTCTGAATGCCGGCATTGTTGACGAGGACATCGACATGGCCGAATTCCGCAATGACCTTTTCAGGCAGATGCGCGCTTTCTTCATAGTTCGCGAGGTTGGCGGAGAAATAGGCCGGCCTTTGCCGCGCCACTTTCCCTACAGCCTCCAGCGCCTGCGTCGCCTCCTCCACCGTTTCTATGCCATGCACAGCGACCAGATAGCCCGCCTCGGCGAAACGCCTGGCGATGGCAAGTCCGATGCCGCTGGTGGAACCGGTGACAAGCACGGTTTTCGGTTGATCCTCCATGGGCCTAGTCCTTCAGCTGCGGCAGGTTGCGGAAAAGTTCGAGCGCTTCGGGATTGGCGAGCGCATCGGCATTTTTCACCGGCCGACCATGGATGGTGTCGCGCACCGCGATTTCGGAAATCTTGCCGGAGCGTGTGCGCGGGATAGCGCTGACAGCAATGATCCTTGCCGGCACATGCCGCGGCGTCGCCCCTGAACGGATGCGGCTGCGGATGGTCTTTTCCAGCTCTTCCGTCAAGGCAGCACCACCCTTCATGCGCAGGAAGAGGATGACCCGCTGGTCCCCGTCGATATCCTGCCCAACGGCAATGGCCTCCTCTACTTCGGGCACGGTTTCCACCTGCCGGTAGATTTCCGCAGTCCCGATGCGCACCCCACCTGGATTAAGCGTCGTGTCCGAGCGTCCATGGATCACATAACCGCCGGAGGGCCGCAGTTCGGCGAAATCGCCATGCGCCCAGATGCCGGGGAAACGATCGAAGTAGGCGGCCTGATAGCGCGAACCATCCTCATCGCCCCAGAATTTCACCGGCATGGACAGATGCGCATTCCGGCAGACGAGTTCGCCGGGAACGCCGCGAACGGAACGGCCCTCATCGTCAAGCGTATCGATATCCATGCCGAGCATCGCGCCCTGCAATTCACCGCGATGAACCGGCTGTACGGGATTGCCGCCGAGGAAACAGGCGCAGATGTCGGTGCCGCCGGAAATGGAGGCGAGATGCACATCCGCCTTCCAGTCGCGATAGATATAATCGAAGGATTGCGGGATGAGCGGCGAACCAGTGGAGAGAATTGTTCGCAGCGATGAAAGATCATGGCTTTCCCGCGGTTTCAGTCCCGCCTTCAGGCATGCATCGATAAATTTCGCAGACGTGCCGAAAGTGGCGATCCCTTCGGCGTCGATGAGATCGATCAGCCGGCCGGGCGTCGGATAGCCGGGATTGCCATCATAGGTGACGAGGGTGGTACCGAGCGCGAGACCGGAGACCTGCCAGTTCCACATCATCCAGCCGCAGGTGGTGAAATAGAAAAAGCGCTCACCCTCCTTGATATCGCATTGCAGTTTCAGCTCCTTCATGTGCTGAAGAAGCAGGCCGCCGCCGGAATGGGTGATGCATTTCGGCTTGCCTGTCGTGCCGGAGGAATAAAGGATCACCAGCGGCGCCTTGACGGGCAGACGGTTGAAGACAATCTCGCCCGCCGCATAAGGCGCAACGAAAGCCGCAAGCGTGACGCAGCCGAGATCAGTAAGGCTTTCGGGAACGGTTTCACCGATCAGGACGATCTTTTCAGGGGCCGCACTTTCCGCCACGGCGCGGATGGTCGGGCCGACGTCGATGCGTTTACCGGCATAACCATATTCCGGCACGGCGATGATGATTTTCGGGCCGATCTGAGACAGGCGGTCAGAGGCGCCTGCCGGGCCGAAATCCGGAGAGCAGGACGACCAGATGGCACCGATGGCACTCACGGCCAGATATCCCACAATCGCCTCTATATCATGGGTGACGATCGCCCCGACGCGATCACCTTCCTGCACCCCGGCATGCACGAGCGCCTGCACCATGCGGGACACTGCGTTGTAAAGCCCCTTGCGGCTTATCTCGCGCCTTGTACCATCGTCACGATGGGCGATGATGGCCAACCGCTCATCGGCATCGCGCAGCAGGTTTTCGGCGTAATTCAACCTCGCGCCCGGATAGAACTCAGCCTCCCGGATCGTCGCGCCCGGCTTGAACGCAACGTCGCCGCGCGTGCCGATAATGCCGAGCTCGTCCCACAGCGCATCGTAAAACTCTTCCGGCGCGTCGATGGACCAGCGCAGCAGGCCGGCATAATCATCGGCGGCCTGCCCGTGTATCTTTGCGGTTCTTGTCGCGAAGGCGGAAAGCGCCGAGCGCTTCACCCTCTCTTCCGGCGGCACCCACAGAATGTCAGATGGCGCGGCGGCTGTCATGCTCTGCTCCCGCGCAGCATCTCAACGATGGCGGAAAAATCACGCCCGCCCTGCCCGTCGTCAACGAAGCTCTCATAAAGCGCTGCCGCAGCAGCACCGAGCGGTGTGGAGGCGTCAGCACCATTGGCCGCCTCCTGAGAAAGCTTCAGGTCCTTGAGCATCAAGGCTGCGGCAAATCCGGGCTGGTAATCCTTGTTGGCGGGTGATGTCGGCACCGGACCCGGCACCGGGCAATAGGTGGTGAGCGACCAGCATTGCCCGGAAGATGTGGAGGCGACATCGAACAGCGCCTGGTGCGAAAGCCCGAGTTTTTCGCCGAGCACAAAAGCCTCGGAAACCGCGATCATGGAAATGCCGAGGATCATGTTGTTGCAGATCTTGGCCGCCTGCCCGTTGCCGCCCTTGCCGCAATGCACGATCTTTTTGCCCATGGCTTCCAGCAGCGGCTTCGCCGCCGAAAAAGCCTCCGCCTCACCACCGCACATGAAGGTCAGGGTGCCGGCGGCCGCACCGCCCGTGCCGCCGGAAACGGGGGCGTCGACCGAAGGGCAGCCGGCGGAAGCGGCCAGTTCATGCGCCTTCAATGCGCTTGCCATATCCACGGTCGAGCAGTCGATAAGGAGCGTTCCGGCAGAGATTTTACTAGTCAGATCGCCATAGGCCGAAACGACATGTTCGCCCTTGGGCAGCATGGTGATGACCACATCAACCGCGTTGACTGCTTCGGCAGAATTCGCGGCAACCGGAATGCCCGCCTCCTTTGCCGCTGCACGGCAGGCTTCGGCAAGATCGTATCCCCTGACGGCATAACCCGCCTTGACGAGATTGGCGGCCATCGGCAGGCCCATATGTCCCAGCCCCAGAAAAGCGATGGTCTTCATCGGTAGGTTCCTTTCAGCGATTATCCGCAAGGATCATGTCGGCGGCCTTTTCGGCAATCATGATCGTAGGCGAATTGGTATTTCCGGATGTAATGCGCGGCATCACCGAGGCATCGGCGACGCGCAGCCCGGCGAGGCGGCGGAACTTCAGGCGCGCATCAACGACACTTTCCATATCCGACCCCATGCGCAGCGTGCCGACAGGGTGGAAGATGGTGGTGCCGATATCACCTGCCGCCTTGGCAAGATCATTGTCGTTTTCGAAGGAGGGGCCGGGCCGGTATTCCTCCGGCCTGAAGCGGGAAAAGGCCGGCTGGGCGACGATGCGGCGCGTCAGCCGCATGGCATCTATGGCCACCTTCCGGTCGCCTTCAGTGGAAAGGTAGTTCGGGCGGATTTCCGGTTGCATGGCGAAATCCGGTCCTTTCACATGCACTGAGCCACGGCTTTCCGGCCGCAGATTGCAGACGCTTGCCGTTATGGCGGGAAAAGTGTGAACCGGATCCCCGAACTTGTCGAGCGAAACCGGCTGCACATGATACTCCAGATCAGCGGTTTCCTTTTCCGGAGAAGAGCGGGTGAAGACACCGAGCTGGCTCGGCGCCATGGACATCGGCCCGGAGCGCGTCAGCGCATATTCCAGGCCGATCCGCGCCTTGCCGAAGAGCGTCGAGGCCCGCTCATTGAGCGTCAGAACACCGGAGACCTTGTAGACCATGCGCAGCTGCAGATGGTCCTGCAGGTTCTCGCCCACACCCTGGACCTCCGCCACCGTATCGATACCGGCAGCCTGCAACACATCCCCACGGCCGACCCCGGAAAGCTCCAGAACATGCGGCGAGCCGATTGCGCCGGCGGACAGCACGGTTTCGCGCCGCGCCCGCATTTTTTTCAGGACGCCGTCATGATGGAATTCGACACCCGTCACCCGGTCTTCTTCGATGATGAGCCGTTTGACATGGGCCTTGGTCAAAACGGTGAGGTTCTTGCGGCCAAGCACCGGTTTCAGGAATGCTTTCGCCGTGTTCCAGCGCCAGCCCGCCCGCTGGTTGACATCGAAATAACCGGCCCCTTCATTGTCTCCGCGGTTGAAATCGTCAGTCGCGGGAATACCCGCTTCTCCTGCCGCCTTCTGGAAGGCATCAAGCACATCCCAGCGCACGCGGGCCTTTTCCACACGCCACTCGCCCCCGCTGGAATGCAGGTCACTCTTGCCGCGATAAAAATCTTCAGACTTCAGGAAATAGGGCAGGATGTCGTTCCAGCCCCAGCCTTCGCAGCCAAGCTGCCGCCAGACGTCATAGTCCCGCGCCTGCCCGCGCATGTAGATCATGCCGTTGATGGAGGAGCAGCCGCCCAGCACCTTGCCGCGCGGATAGATCAGCGCGCGTCCATTCAGGCCAGGCTCTTCCGCCGTCTTGAAACACCAGTCCGTGCGTGGATTGTTGATGCAATAGAGATAACCGACCGGAATATGGATCCAGTGGTAGTTGTCGTTGCCGCCCGCTTCCAGAAGCAGCACGCGGTTGTTCGGGTCTTTCGAAAGGCGGTTGGCGAGAACGCATCCGGCGCTCCCCGCTCCGATGACGATATAGTCATATTCGCCCATTCTCTTCTCCACACGCCATCCTTGCCGCGTCGTCCCGAACGCGGGGAGGCTTTTCAGGTGTTTTCAAAATTGGCTAGCTGCGGTGCTGAAAACCGAGTTTCCGCCCCAGCCGGGAAGCATAAAATTCACCGATCAGACCGCGACGGAACACCAGAACGCAGGCCATGAAGACGAGGCCGGTGATGATGGTGACCGGGAAGTCCGAGGTCGCGAGATAGTTCTGCAGGGTCACGACAAGGCCCGCGCCGAAAATCGGGCCGATCATGGTGCCGATGCCGCCGAGCAGCGTCATCAGGATCACTTCACCGGACATCTGCCATGTCACGTCGGTCAGCGTCGCGAATTGGAACACCAGCGCCTTCAGCCCGCCAGCAAGCCCGGCGAGCGCCGCCGACATGACGAAGGCGCCGAGCTTGTAGCGCTGCACGCTATAACCGAGCGAAATGGCGCGTTGCTCGTTTTCACGGATCGACTTCAGGATCATGCCGAACGGCGAATTGACGAAACGCCAGATGACCAGCAGCGCCAACACGAAGGCGGCAAGCACCGTGTAATAGATATTGAGCGGACCATTGAGATCGAGAATACCGAAGAGATGGCCGCGCGGCACGCCCTGCAGGCCGTCCTCTCCATGAGTGAACGGCGCTTGCAGGCAGAAGAAATAGAACATCTGCGACAAGGCGAGTGTGATCATGGCGAAATAGATGCCCTGTCGGCGAATGGCGAAAAAGCCGATGACAAGGCCGAGGAGAGCGGCACCGGCCATGCCGATGACCAGACCAATTTCCGGTGTGACACCCCATTCCTTCACGGAATAGGCGGTGAAATAGGCGGCGCCGCCAAAGAACGCCGCATGGCCGAAGGAAAGCAGCCCGGTATAACCGATCAGCAGATTGAAGGCGCAGGCAAAGAGCGCAAAGCAGAGAAGCTTCATCAGGAAGATCGGATAAACGAACATCGGCGCGGCGATGAGAATGGCAAGCCCGGCCAGAATGAGCACCGTCTTGATGGTTGCTGCCGTCGTCGATACTTCCGTCCGCGGCATTGCGCCGGCTGTCGGGCTATGGGTGGCTTTGGACATATCAGGCGTCCTTTCCGAAGAGTCCGGCGGGGCGGATGAGCAGCACAAAGGCCATGATGACGAAGATGACGATATTGGAGGCCTCAGGGTAGAACACCTTGGTGAGGCCCTCGGCGATACCGAGCATGTAGCCGGTGACGATGGCGCCCATGATCGAGCCCATGCCGCCAACGACCACCACCGCAAAGACGACGATGATGAGGTTTGTGCCCATCAGCGGCGAGACCTGATAGATGGGGGCGGCGAGAACGCCGGTGAAACCCGCAAGGCCGGCGCCGAGCGCGTAGGTGAGCGTCAACAGAACAGGCACATTGATGCCGAAAGCCTGCACAAGGGTCGGGTTTTCCGTCGCGGCGCGCAGATAGGAGCCGAGACGCGTCTTTTCGATCAAGGCCCAGGTGGCGATGCACACGATCAGCGAGATCACGACGACGAAGGCGCGGTAGTTCGGCAGGAACATGAAGCCGAGATTGGTGCCGCCTGCGAGTTCGCGCGGCACCGAATAGGGTTGGCCCGCCGCGCCGTAAAGCCACCGGAACGTGCCTTCCACCACCAGCGCCAGGCCGAAGGTGAAGAGCAGACCATAGAGTGGATCGAGATCATAAAGCCGCGACAGAAGGAAACGTTCGATGATCGCCCCGAACAGCGCGACGACGAGCGGCGTGACGATGAGCGCCACCCAGAAATTGATGCCGAAATATTGCAGGCCGAGAAAGGCGACGAAAGCGCCGAGCATATATTGCGCGCCATGGGCAAAATTGATGACGCGCAGCAGCCCGAAGATGACAGCAAGCCCAAGTGACAGCAGCGCATAGAATGAGCCGTTGATAAGGCCGACCAGCAATTGCCCGAGGAGCGCCTGAATTGGAACGCCGAAGATCATCGTCATGGTTAAACCCCCAGCACCTTGTTAAGCTCCCCCATGCGGGCGGAAAGCTCCCCCACCGGAAAATCCCCGACCATCTGGCCGTGGTCCATGAGGTAGAAGCGATCGGCGATACGGCTCGCAAACCGGAAATTCTGCTCCACCAGAACCACGGTCATGCCGCGGCTCTTCAGCTTCTGCAAAACCTCTCCAATGCGCTGTACGATGACGGGGGCAAGCCCTTCGGTCGGCTCATCCAGCAGCAGCACCTTGACGCCGGTGCGCAGGATGCGCGCCATGGCCAGCATCTGCTGCTCGCCACCGGAGAGCTTCGTGCCGGGGCTGGTGCGGCGTTCGTAAAGATTGGGAAACAGCTCGTAGATTTCATCGAGCGTCATGCCGCCGGACGCGACGACGGGCGGCAGCTTCAGGTTTTCCTCAACACTCAGGGTCGCGAAGATGCCGCGCTCCTCCGGCACGAAACCGAGGCCGTATTTCGCCGTACGATGCAGCGGCACCGGCATAAGATCCTTGCCGCCGAGCTTGATGACGCCCTTGCGGTTGCGGATGATGCCCATGATGGTTCGCAACGTCGTGGTCTTGCCCACGCCATTGCGGCCGAGAATGGTGATGGTTTCGCCCTCGCCGACCGTCAGATCGACGCCGTGCAACGCCTGGCTTTCGCCATACCAGGATTTCAGGTTGGAGACTTCGAGCATCGCCGCCATATCAAGCCTCCTCCGTGCCCATATAGGCCGTGCGCACGCGCGGATCGGCAGAAACCGTGGCATAATCGCCCTCAGCCAGAATTTCTCCACGCTGCAGAACAGTAACGTGATGGCAGATGTCGGCCACGACCTTCAGATTATGTTCGACCATCAACACCGCGCGGGTCTTTGCCACCTCACGAATAAGCTCGGCCACATGCGAGACATCTTCTCCACCCATGCCCGCCATCGGCTCGTCCAGCAGCAGAACTTTGGGATCAAGCGCCAGCGTAGTCGCGATTTCGAGAACCCGCTTGCGGCCGTAAGACAGATCGGCCGCAAGCGCGTGTTTTTCCCGCGTGAGGCCCACCATGGAGATCAGCTCCTCGGCGCGGGCATTCAGCCTGTCCAACGAAGAGAGCGGCAACCAGAACTGCGTTGCAAGGCTGTTGGGCCGCTGCAATGCCACCCGCACGTTTTCCAGAACTGTCAGATGCGGAAACACCGCCGATATCTGGAAAGACCTGACGAGGCCGAGACGCGCCACCTTGTCCGGTGGCGTCTTTGTTATATCCGTTCCCATGAAGGTGATCGCCCCGCCTGTCGGCTGGAGAAACTTGGTCAACAGGTTGAAAACCGTTGTCTTGCCGGCGCCGTTTGGGCCGATCAGCGCATGGACGCGGGCGTGATGCACGTCGAGATCGACGTTTTTCACGGCTGCGAATGCGCCGAAGGTCTTGGTGAGACCACGCGCCGAAAGAACGACGCGAGGTTCTGCCTGCCCGGCGGGGGCGGGAGCGATCGTCATGAAACTTTCCCCTTTATTGCGTCAGTCTTTTATTGCGTCACCAGCGGGCAACCGCTCTTTGCGGGGTCCATGAAGGCTTCCTTGCCGGGGATGGTGGCGAGAACCTTGTAATAATCCCAGGGCTGCTTGCTTTCGTCAGGCTTCTTCACTTCCATGAGGTACATGTCGTGGATCATCCGACCATTGGCGGCCACATGGCCGTCCTTGGCGAAGACGTCGTTGACAGGCATTTCCTTCATGGCCTTGGCGACGGCGTCTGCATCGTCGGTGCCGGCCTTCTCGATCGCCTTCAGATAATGCAAGACAGCGGAATAGGTGCCGGTGTGAACCATGTTCGGCATGGCCCCGGTGCGTTCCTTGAAGCGCTCACCAAACTTGCGCGATTCATCGTCGCGGTCCCAATAAAAACCTTCCGTCAGTGTCAGCCCTTGAGCTGCCTCAAGGCCGAGGCCATGGACTTCTGCAAGCGTGAAGAGAAGCGCTGCAAGGCGCTGGCCACCTGCAACGATACCGAATTCCGCAGCCTGTTTGATGGCGTTGGAGGTGTCGAGACCGGCATTGGCAAGACCGATAACCTTCGCGCCCGAAGACTGCGCCTGCAGCAGGAAGGACGAATAGTCGGTGGTTGCGAGCGGATGGCGGACGGAGCCAAGCACCTTGCCGCCGTTAGCCTTGACGAAATTGGACGTATTTTCTTCCAGCGAATAACCGAAGGCATAGTCGGCGGTCAGGAAGAACCAGCTGTCGCCGCCCTGCTTGACGAGTGCGCCACCGGTGCCGACAGCCAGCGAATAGGTGTCATAGGCCCAATGAAAACCATAGGGGCTGCACTGCTTGCCGGTCAGCTCGGTGGTGGCAGCACCGGTGTTGACGGTGATCTTCTTTTTGTCCTTCGAGAGTGCCTGCACGGCAAGGCCGACAGACGACGAGGTCAGTTCCATGATCGAATCGACCTGTTCGGTGTCGTACCATTGGCGGGCAATGTTGGAGGCGACATCCGCCTTGTTCTGGTGGTCAGCCGTTACCACTTCCACGGGCGCGCCAAGCACCTTGCCGCCAAAATCCTCAACCGCCATCTTCGCGGCTTCATAGGAGTATTTGCCGCCGAAGTTGGCGTAAACGCCGGACTGGTCGTTCAGGATACCGATCTTGACCTTGCCGTCCGAAATCTCGGCGGCATAAGCGGCGGTGCCGGCGGCCAGTGCCATGGCCGTGGATAAAACGATACTCTTGCGCATGACTTCTCCTCCCAGAGATGATTGCGAGCCTCAGATTGTCTGTGCAGCGGTGAACCGAAACCCTGCACATGAATGGCCGCACCGCCCTCCTCAAAGCGGTGCATCCTGAGCGTAGACTTCTCGAATTCGGCCGTTGACACAAGAGCGTGTCATCATCAAATTGCGAACAGGAACTGTTCATTTTTGAACAGAACTCTTGATGGGAGACAATTATGGCGACCCCTTTCACCTGGGACGACCTTCAATATTTCCTGGCCGTGGCCCGCACCGGACAGCTCTCATCCGCCGCCAGAAGCCTGCGCACCAGCCACGCCACCGTCTCCCGCCATATCGACCGGCTGGAATTTTCGCTTAAAACCAAGCTCTTCGAGCGGAACCCGCGCGGTTATGAGCTGACGACGGTGGGGCGGCGACTGGTCGATACCGTCGAGCGGATAGAGGCAGAGGCTGAACGGCTGCAATCGGATATTTCCGAAAGCGGCAGCCTGCTGCGCGGCGTTGTGCGCCTGAGCGCTCCCGAAGGTTTTTCCAATTTTTTCTTCGTCGAGAGGCTGAAGGACTTCGCCGCCACCCATCCCCACATCATGGTGGAAATGGTGACGATCCAGCAGATCATGGCGCTTTCCCGAAAGGAGGCGGATGTGGCTGTCACGCTCGATCCGCCGAAGGCCGGTCCCTATATCAATGAACAGATCATCGATTACACTCTGCATATTTACGCCTCACGGTCCTATCTCGCCGGACAGCCGAAAATCACGAAGCGGGAAGACCTGCTCGACCACTTCTTCATCGGCTACGTGCAGGATCTGATCTTTTCACCCGGCCTCGATTACATGCGCGATGTGCTTCCAGGCCTGCGGCCAAATTTCCAGTCTTCGAGCATTTTTGCGCAACTGACCGCCACGCTTGGTGGCCGAGGGCTTTGCATCCTGCCGAATTTCATCGCCGCGCGCTTTCCGGATTTGCAGATGGTGCTTCCGGGTGAGGTCGAGCTGCGGCGAGGTTACTGGCTCACCAGCCATCAGGACTTTGCCAATGTGCCACGGGTGCGCTCCTTGATGGATTTCATCCTCACCACCGCACGCGCCCACGAAAAGCTCTTTATTCTCAAGCGCGGCCTCATGGTCTGAAGTCGCGATCGTTCACATTTCGGCGACACCCTGTCTTCGTCTCGCAGGTTGGAGGATCTGCGCCGTTGCTTATATGAGGGACAACAACGATGCCGCTGCACTAGCGGACATCCTCCAAATCTGGAAGGTCATTATGAAAAAGATCGGATTCCTATCCTTCGGCCACTGGACGCCCTCCCCCCAGTCGCAGACCCGCTCGGCGGCCGATACGCTGCTGCAGTCGATAGACCTCGCCGTGGCCGCAGAAGAACTGGGGGCTGACGGCGCCTATTTCCGTGTGCACCATTTCGCCCGTCAGCTGGCCTCGCCCTTCCCGCTTCTGGCCGCCGTCGGCGCCCGCACGAAAAAGATAGAGATCGGCACCGGCGTCATCGATATGCGTTACGAAAACCCGTTCTACATGGTGGAGGACGCCGGTTCGGCCGACCTCATCGCCGGTGGACGCCTGCAGCTCGGCATCAGCCGCGGCTCGCCGGAGCAGGTCATCGATGGCTGGCGTTATTTCGGTTATCGCCCGGCCGAGGGCCAGAGCGAAGAAGATATGGCGCGTCAGCACACCGAGGTCTTCCTCGAGCTTTTGAAGGGCGAAGGCTTTGCCGAGCCGAACCCGCGGCCGATGTTCCCCAACCCGCCGGGTCTTCTGCGGCTGGAGCCGCATTCCGAAGGCTTGCGCGAGCGCATCTGGTGGGGCTCGAGCTCCAATGCAACGGCAGTGTGGGCGGCAAAGCTTGGCATGAACCTGCAAAGCTCCACGCTGAAGACGGACGAAACCGGTGAGCCTTTCCACGTCCAGCAGGCACAGCAGATCCGCACGTTCCGGGAAGCCTGGAAGGAGGCCGGACATGCCCGTGAGCCACGCGTCTCCGTCAGCCGCAGCATCTTCGCCCTCGTCAATGATCGCGACCGCGCCTATTTCGGTTACGGTAACGAAGGCGACGACAAGATCGGCTATATCGACGATAAGACGCGTGCGATCTTCGGACGCAGCTATGCCGCCGAACCGGAAAAGCTGATCGAACAGCTGAAGGCCGACGAAGCCATCGCCGAAGCTGACACGCTGCTGCTGACCGTGCCGAACCAGTTGGGCGTCGATTACAACGCCCATGTGATCGAAACCATCCTGAAGCAGGTAGCGCCGGCACTTGGCTGGCGCTAAATCTGGAAAAATCGTATCACCCACACGCCGTCACCCCGGATTTGATCCGGGGTCCAGCGCGATCAAGTCTTTGATCGCGAAAGAGTCTTGTCACGGCGTAGACGCGCCGTGGCTGTATGCCGGATCTAGTCCGGCATGACGGAGGACGTGCTTCCCTCCGTTAAAATCCGGGCTGTATACCGCTGCTCTAGTTCAGCGCCTTGCCGTAACGCGCGAAGCTCTCCGCCAGCGGCGTGGTGCTCGCACCCGGCTGCTCAGGCCGTTTGTAGACACCATCCCGCACCTGGATCGGTTCTTCGAAATGATCCTTGATCCACGGAATATATTCGAGAATTGTCGACGCCGGATGCCAGTAGCTCAGATGCACATGCACCTGGCTCATCTCGCCGGCATGCGGCACGACAGGCAGGCGATGGGCGAGTGCCAGATCGGCAACTTGGATATATTCGGTGACGCCGCCAAGCCGTGTTACATCCGGCTGGACATAAGCGACGGCGCCGGCATCGATGAAGGAACGGAACGCATCCACCGTATAAAGCTGCTCGCCGAGCGCAATCGGGATAGTGGTATTGCGCGCCAGTCGGGCATGGCTTGTCACATCGTCATACCACAGCGGCTCCTCGAACCAGTAGATGTCCAGATCCCTCGCTGCCGCACAGAAGCGCTGGCATGTGGGCAAATCCCATTTGCCGTTGCCATCGATGGCGATGCGGATGGATGAGCCGACGCGTTTGCGGGCGGCAGCAAGCCGGGCGATATCGATATTCGGGTCGTCATGCCCGACCTTGATCTTCAGCCGGGTGAAACCGTCTTCCTCCACCGCCCTTGAGCTGCCTGCAAGCAAATCGTCCAGCGAGAAGGAAAGCCAGCCGATATCGGTATTATAAGCTTCCACTGCCTCCGTGCGTGCGCCGCCGAGATAGTGCCACAGCGGCACGCCTGCCTTTTTCGCTTTCAGGTCCCAGAGAGCCACATCGATCGCAGCTAACGCCAGATGGGTGATGCCGGCCCTGCCGACCCATTGGAGCGAGGGATAACGGGCGAGCTTCATCCAAAGCCGTGAATGCTCCGACGCATCCTCGCCGACGAGCAAGGGCGCGTAACAATCGCTGATGCAGGATGTGATCAGCCTGTCCGACGCCAGATGCGCATGGGTACCGGTGAAACCATAGCCCTCGAGGCCGTCACAGGTGGTGATCTTTGCGCCGACAACACCCCAATGGGTGATGCTGTGGGTGGAATCGGAAATGGAGTCCGATGTCAGCGGCAGGTGCAGGATGAAGGGTTCGACGGCGGTAATTTTCATGATCGGTCATTCCTCGATGCTTGAACGCTTCTGGGGAGGAAAGGCGGAAGTCCCTTTCTGAGACACGCTTTGCCGGCTGGGCGGGTGAAATCGCGTCATCTCCCGCGTCCAATGGTTGCAGGAGTCAAACCGTCAGGGGATTGCCGGACCGCCCTCCTCCGGCAGCCGGCTTCCGATGGCAGATAGAGCTAACGGAAAAACGGATTTTGTAAAATAAAAAATTTTTTATTTTTAATATTCGCTCATTGCCTGCTTCGCAAAGCTGGGCGATGATGTGGGCATGAACACACTCGTCAAAGTCACGCTCGCCGAACAGGCGCACAGGGAACTGCGCGCACGCATCGTCAGCGGCAAATTGCGCGGCGGCGAACGTCTGCTGCCAAATGAACTCGCCGCCGATCTCGGCATCAGCCCGACGCCGGTCAAGGAAGCCTGCCTGAAACTCGAGGCGGATGGGCTGGTGGTCAATTCGTCCCGGCGCGGGATGGTGGTGCGCGACTTCACGGTCGAGGATGTGGAGGAACTATACGCGGCCAGGATGCTGCTTGAAAAAGGTGCGGTGGAAGTGGCCTTCGCTGCTGGCCAGCTGGACGAAACGCTGCACGCGGCACTGCTGGAAAGCCTCGGCAAACACCGCGCCTTCGCCAAAGGCTCGACGCTGGATGAATTGTCGAAAGCGCTTTTCTACGACCGCAGTTTCCACGCGACCCTGGTCGCAGCGGCACGCATTCCGGTCATTTCCGGTTCGCATGAGCGCATTCTAGACCAGACCCACACGGTCTTCGTCTCGATCCTCGGTGATTACGTCCGCTCGGTCGAGGAGCACCAGAATATTGCCGATGCCATCGCCGCCGGCAGCAAGGCCCAGATCATCGATGCGCTGTGGCGGCACCTGGAGCGCAGCCGCCAAAACACGCTGCGTCAGGTCCGATTGCTCAAAGAGGCCGGCGCCTGATCATTTAAAAGACAAGTGGAGGACTGCATGGACGAAAACCCCGGGGTCGCAATTCCATCAGCGCGAGCCGAAACCATCTCATTCCACAGGGGGATTTTGTGCTGATGATGGACCGGCTTTCCGCTAGAACCCTGCCCCGCCTGCCGCACACGGTCACGACCCCTGCCTATGAGCGCGAGAAAATCGCGCCCGGCATCGTGCATCTCGGCGTCGGCGCCTTTCACCGGGCGCATCAGGCGGTTTTCATCGACGATTGCCTCAATCGCGGCGAAACAGGATGGGGCATCGTCGCCGCATCGCTGCGCAGCCCGGACACCCGCGACGCCATCGAACCGCAGGATAATCTCTACACCTTCTGCCTTCGCGATGGCCAAAGCGAGCGCCTGCGCATCGTCGGCTCGATTCTTGAGACCGTCGTCGCCCCGGAAAACCCGGAGCGACTGGTGGAGCGGATGGCCGACCCGCGCGTTCTCATCGTGACTCTGACCGTGACGGAGAAGGGTTACCTGACCAATCTCGCCTCCCGCAGCCTGCTGCGCGACCATCCCGATATCGTCCACGATCTCGAAAACCCGGAGCGGCCGCGCTCGATCTTCGGCTTCATCCTTGCAGCGACCCGGCGCAGACGTGCCGAAGGCTCCCTGCCGCTGACGCTGCTGTCCTGCGACAACCTGCCCGCCAACGGCCACATGCTGCGAAAGCTGCTGCTGGAATTCGCGAGCCTTGCGGATCAGGAACTGGCCTCCTTCATCGAAGCCAATATTGCCTGCCCCTGCTCGATGGTGGACCGTATCGTTCCCGCCACCACGGATGCGGACCGGGATGCGATTTCGGCCGCACTCGGCCTCAGCGATGCATGGCCGGTCGTCGCGGAACCTTATTTCCGTTTCGTCATCGAAGACCGTTTTCCCCATGGCAGGCCGGCTCTTGAGAAATCGGGCGTGGAATTCGTCGATGATGTCGAACCTTACGAGCATATGAAGCTGAGGATGCTGAACGGCTCCCACAGCGCTATCGCCGCCATCGGCCAGATTGCCGGCCTTGCGACGGTGGCCGATGCCTGGGCTGAAAAGACCGTGCGCGACTTCATCGACGTCTATTGGCGTGAGGTTGGACGGACGCTGGACCCTGTCGTCGATGGTTCTGAATTCGCAGCCGGCCTGCGGCAGCGTTTCGCCAATCCTTCATTGCAGCACAAGACCATGCAGATCGCCTCCGATGCGTCGCAGAAAGTGCCGCTGCGGATACTTTCACCACTACGAGAATTGCTGGCGGAAAAGGCTGAGTGCGGAGCGGTCATTTTTGCCGTCGCGCTGTGGATCAGGTCCTGCGCAGAGGAGGATGAAAAGGGGCAGCCGATCACCATTCTCGACCCCGCCTTCAGAGAGTGGGATTCGCCGGATCAACTGGCGATGGCTCCGGATGCGGTGGTCGACCGCTTCCTCAGTTTCGAACGCACCTTTGGCAGCGACCTGCCCGCCAACGAAACCTTTGTCCTCGCCCTGAAAGCCGCCTATCGCAACATTCGCGAGCAGGGCGCCCTGGCGACAATTAGGCGTTTCCTGAAGTCCTGAAAAAAGAACAGGCCGGAAATCCGGCCTGCTCCCAACCTCTTTCGTCAACCGTCAGGCTGTCGCCGCCTGTCTCGCCGCCTTGCGGCGCTCCACGCGGGCGCGAATGGCATCGACGTCCGTGATCGGGGTCGCGGCGAAGAGCTGACGGGTATAGGGGTGCTTCGGATCGGCGAAAAGTTCCTCGCGCGTGCCCTGCTCCACCGCCTCGCCCTTGGAGATGACCATCACGTCATCAGCAATGTAACGCACCACGGAAAGATCGTGGCTGACGAAGACATAGGTCAGTTCGAATTCCTCCTGCAGATCGCGCAGCAGGTTCAAGACCTGTGCCTGCACCGAAAGATCGAGTGCCGAGACCGGCTCGTCCAGCACCAGCAGCGCCGGGTTCAGCATCAGTGCACGCGCAATGGCGATGCGCTGGCGCTGGCCGCCGGAGAACATGTGCGGATAACGGTTGAAATGCTCAGGACCAAGGCCGACCTTGACGAGCATGGCTTCAGCCCGCTCGCGGCGCTCGGAAGCAGGAATCTTCGTGTTGATGATGAGTGGTTCCATCAGCACGTCACCCACCTTCTGGCGCGGATTGAGGCTGCCATAGGGGTTCTGGAACACCATCTGCACCTTGGAGCGCATTTCCGTGCCGGGACGGCGCCTGGCGATATCGACCGGCTGGCCATCGATCTTCAATTCACCGCCGGAAGCCGGATCGATGAGGGCAATGATGCGAGCCAGCGTCGACTTGCCCGAGCCGGATTCACCGACAATAGCGAGCGTCTTGCCGCGCTCGACGGCGAAATCGATGCCCTTTAGGGCCTGCACCATCCTCGCACCGCCGAACAGGCCGCCGGGGACGTGATAGTCGCGGGTAATGCCCTTGCCTTCAACCACGATACTCATTGAACGCCCTCCTTGCCGAAGAAATCGGAGACGGTGGGCAGACGGTCGCCGGTGGCATTTTCCGGCAGGGCCGAAAGCAATGCCTTGGTGTAGGGATGCTGCGGGGCTTCGAAGAGGCTCAGCACATCCGCCTCCTCCATCTTGCGGCCCTTATATTGCACGACGACACGATCGGCGGTCTCGGCAACCACGCCCATATCGTGGGTGATGAGGATCAGCGCCATGCCATATTCTTCCTGCAGCTTCATCAGCAGGTCGAGAATCTGCTTCTGTATCGTCACGTCGAGCGCAGTCGTCGGCTCGTCGGCGATCAGGAGACGCGGCTTGGAGGCAATCGCAATGGCGATCATCACGCGCTGGCACTGCCCGCCCGACATCTGGTGCGGATAGGCCTTGAGCTTGGATTCCGGATCGGGAATACCGACAGCACGGAATAGCTCCAGCGCGCGGGCGCGTGCGGCAGCGCCGCTCATGCCGAGATTGAGGCGAAGCACTTCCTCGATCTGGAAACCGACCGTGAAGGACGGATTAAGCGAGGCGACCGGCTCCTGGAAGATCATGGTGATCTCGCGACCGATCAGCTTGCGGCGCTCCTGCGGCGACATGGCCAGCAGATTGATGCCGTCAAAGACCATCTCATCGGCGGTAATCGTCGCCGTATCGGGCAGCAGGCCCATGACGGCGAGCATCGATACCGATTTGCCCGAACCGGATTCACCGACGATGGCCAGCACTTCGTGTTTGTCCACGGACACATCAATGCCGTCGACGGCGGTGAAGGCACCGGTGGCGGTGGCGAATTTCACCGTCAGGTTCTTGATTTTCAGCAGGCTCATATCTCAGCTCCGCTTCAGTTTGGGATCGAGCGCATCACGCAGCCCGTCACCCATCAGGTTGATGGCAAGCACCGAGATCAGGATCGTCAGGCCGGGAAGGGTAACAACCCACCAGGCGCGCAGAATGAACTCACGCGCTTCCGCCAGCATCGTGCCCCATTCGGAGGCAGGCGGCTGAGCGCCCATGCCGAGGAAGCCGAGTGCGGCCGCATCGAGAACCGCAGACGAGAACGAAAGCGTTGCCTGTACGATCAGTGGTGCAAGGCAGTTCGGCAGGATGGTCTTGAACATCAGCCGGAGATTGCCGGCACCGGCCACGCGCGCGGCCGTTACATATTCACGCCGAAGCTCGCTCATCACCGCCGCACGCGTCAGACGCGCAAAATGCGGCTGATAGACGATGGCAATGGCGATCATCGCGTTGGTGAGCCCCGGCCCAAGGATCGCGACCAGCACCAGCGCGAGCAGCAACGACGGAAACGCCAGGATGACGTCCATCACACGCATGATGACGGTATCGACCCAGCCGCCGAAGAAGCCGGCAATGAGACCGATGACAATGCCGCCAACGAGCGCGATGGAAACGACAACGATACCGATGAACAGCGAATATTGCGCGCCGTAGATCAGACGGGACAACATGTCACGCCCGACGGCGTCGGTGCCGAAGAAGAAGCCGGCACGGCCGCCTTCCTGCCAGACCGGCGGCACCAGCAGCGCATCGCGATATTGCTGGGTTGGATCATGCGGTGCGATCAGCGGCGCAAAAACCGCGACCAGCACGAGGAGAATAAACACGGCAAGGCCGATGACGGCACCACGGTTCTGACGGAAATAGAACCAGAAATCGGCGATCATCCGGCGGCGGATGGCGGCGTCAGAAAGCCTGACGACCGGAGCAGTGGTCACATCGCTCATTTGTGACGGATCCTTGGATTGATGAGGCCGTAGGTCAGGTCGACGAGCAGGTTGACGATCATCACCAGACCCGCGATCAACAGCAGGCCGCTCTGCACGACCGGATAGTCGCGACGCGAGATGGAATCGATCATCCACTTGCCGATACCCGGCCAGGAAAAGATGGTTTCGGTCAGGATGGCGCCAGCCATCAGCACGCCGATCTGCAGACCGATGGTGGTGATGACGGGGATCATGGCGTTGCGCAGCGCATGAATGCCGACGACACGGGAAGGCGACATGCCCTTGGCGCGGGCCGTGCGCACATAATCCTCGCCCAGAACCTCCAGCATGGCCGAGCGCGTCTGGCGCGCAATGACGGCAAGCGGAATGGTGGCAAGCACCACCGAGGGCAGGATGAGATGCGAAAAGGCCGAGGCGAAGGCGCCCTTCTGTCCCGAAATCAGGCTGTCGATCAGCATGAAACCGGTGACGGAGGGGAAGAAATACATCAGCGAGATGCGGCCCGAAACCGGCGTCCATTGCAGGATACCGGAGAACATGATGATGAGCAGCAGCCCCCACCAGAAGATCGGCATGGAAAAACCGACCAGAGCCGTCGTCATGGAAATCTGGTCGAACCAGGAACCACGTCTGATGGCGGCGATGACACCGACCGGCACGCCGATGAGCGTTGCGATGATGATGGCGACGAGACCAAGCTCGACCGTCGCGGGAAAGAGCGACAGGAACTCGGTGAGAACCGGCTTCTTGGTGACCAGCGAATTACCGAGATCGCCCTGAAGCAGCCGTCCCAGGAAATGAAGATATTGCTGCCACACGGGCTGGGCAAAGCCGAGCTGTTCGGCAAGCTGCGCATGCCGTTCGGGCGAAATGCCACGCTCGCCCGCCATCAGCAGCACGGGATCGCCCGGCAGGACGCGCACGAAGGCGAAGGCAACGATGGTGATCCCGAGGAAGGTCGGAACGAGATAGAGAAGTTTGCCGAGAATGAACCGGATCATGGCTTTTTCCTGAAAAGACGCGCGGAAGAACAGGGTTCTTCCGCGCGTCCGGTTGTTCGGGGATTACTCCGCGATGTCGACGTTTTCGAAGGTGAAGTCGCCAAGCGGGCTCATGGTGAAGCCGGAAACCTTGGCAGACATGGGAACGAACTGCGTGGAGTGCGCAAGCGTCGCCCACGGAGCCTGTTCCTTGAAGATCACCTGTGCCTGCTCATAAAGCTTGGTGCGCTCGGCAACGTCGGTGGTCTGCTTTGCCTTGGCCAAGAGGTCCGAGAACTCCTTGTTGCACCACTGTGCACGGTTCGCACCGCCTTCACCGGTTGCGGCGCAGGACAGGAGAACGCTAAGGAAGTTGTCCGGGTCGCCGTTGTCGCCGGTCCAGCCGAGGATGACGGCGCCGTCGCGCTTCGTTTCGGTGGACTTCTTGAGATATTCACCCCACTCGAAGGAGACGATCTCGGCCTTGACGCCGACCTTCGCAAAATCCGACTGGATCAGCTCGGCGGTACGACGGGCGTTCGGCATGTAAGGACGCTGCACCGGCATCGCCCAGATCTTCATCGACAGATCCTTGACGCCAGCGGCTTCGAGAGCCTTCTTGGCAGCTTCCGGATCGTAAGCATCGTCCTTGATGCTGTCGTTGTAGGACCACATTGTCGGCGGGATCGGGTTCTTGGCAACCTGGCCTGCACCCTGGAACACGGCGTCGATGATCGCCTGCTTGTTCATCGCCATGTTCAGCGCCTTGCGGACTTCCGGCTTGTCGAAAGGTGCAACGGTCGTGTTGTAGGCGAAGTAAGCGACGTTCAGGCCCGGCTGTTCATCGAGCTTGAGGTTCTTGTCGGCGCGGATGGTCGCGAGATCAGCCGGAGCAGGGTATGGCATCAGGTGGCATTCGCCAGCCTTCAGCTTCTGCAGGCGAACCGCGGCGTCAGGCGTGATCGCGAAGATCAGGTCGTCGATCTTCGGGGCTTCACCCCAGTAGTCGGCGTTCTTCTGGAAGCGGATGACCGCGTCCTTCTGATAGGCGACGAACTTGAACGGACCGGTGCCGATCGGCAGATTGTTGAAGTCTTCCTTGGTGCCGGCCTTCTCAAGCGTATCGGCATATTCCTTCGACACGATGGAGGCGAAAGGCATGGCGATGTTGGCGAGGAACGGCGCTTCCGGGCGGGTCAGCACGAACTTGACCGTGTAATCGTCGACCTTGACGATTTCCTTGATCAGGGACGGCATTTCCATGGAGTTGTAATATTCATAGGTGATGCCTGCGATATACTGGTTCCACGGGTTCTTCGCGTCGCCCTGGCGGTTGTAGCTGAAGATCACGTCGTCAGCGTTGAATTCGCGGCTCGGCGTGAACTTGTCGTTGGAGTGCCACTTGACGCCCTTGCGCAGGTGGAAAGTGTACTCGAGACCATCCTTGGAAACGTCCCACTTTTCCGCAAGGCCCGGCTCTACTTCTGTCGTGCCCTTCTTGAACTCCGTCAGACGGTTGTAGACCGGATGCGCGGAAGCGTCGAAGGTGCCGCCGGCGGTGTAAGGCGACGGATCAAAGCCTTCCGGCGATGCCTCGGAGCAGTAAACGAAGGTCTTCGCCATGGCTGGCATGGCGGAAGTCATCGCAAGTGCAGAAGCGATAAGCAAACTGCGGGTCAGCATTTTCATCTGATGGTCCTTTCCCTCTTTTTCTAAGTTCCTGCGGCCCCCTCCAGGGGCCTACCTCTTCTGGTCAGCGGCGGCACAGGGATGCCCGTCTCGCCGTTCGGTCTTTGCCTCCCGACCAATTACCCGGCGACCGGCTGAAACAACCGGTCGAGGTTCGTTTCCGGTGGGCAGAACCAGCGCGGCCCTGCCTCCGTCATGTAAGCGATATCTTCGAGACGAACGCCGCATTCCCCATAAACGCACAGCATCGGCTCGACGGAAAAACACATGCCGGGCTCAAGCGCCGTGGCATTTCCTGCAACGATATAGGGTTCTTCGTGAATATCCAGCCCAAGCCCGTGACCCGTGCGGTGCGGCAGACCGGGAAGCTGATAATCCGGACCAAATCCGGCCGCCTTCAGACTGTCCCGGGCGGCCTTGTCCACCTCGAAACAGGCGGCGCCAACGCGGGCGGCAGCGAAGGCCGCGGCCTGTGCGTCACGTTCGGCATTCCAGAGAAAACGCTGCCGTTCCGTTGGCTTGCCAAAGACATAGGTACGGGTGATATCGGAACGATAGCCATGAAGAATACCACCGAGGTCGACCAGCACCATGTCGCCCTGGTTCAGCGTCTGCGCATGGGGCACGCCATGCGGATAGGCGGTCGCCTCGCCGAACTGCACCGCCACAAAAAGCGGCTTCATGCCAAGGGCAATATGGGCGGCATTGACGAAATCCGCGACTTCCGTGGTGGAGATGCCAAGACGCAGGCCTTCGAACACGGCCTTCTGCACATTATAGCTCGCGTCCATCGCGGTCTGAATGAGGGCGATCTCCGCTGCAGACTTGACCTGCCGCTGGGCGACGATCAAGGGCTGAGCGGAAATGATGCGGCCTTCCAGACGCTGCATGAGCGCGGATGCAAAAACAAAGGGCGTGGCAGGATCGATGGCGACGAAGTGGCCGGCACAGGCCAGCGCACCGATACGCCTTGCCATCAGGTCGAACGGGCTTTCATCCTCTTCCCAGGTGGCGACTGCGCCGGGGATACGGATCAGGGTCTGGAGTTTCGGTTCCTCGAAGGTCGGGCTTATATAGATCGGCTCGCCCTCGGCCGGCACCAGAGCACCGTGAATACGCTCGGAAAGGCCAAGCGACAGACCGGTATAATAAGTCAGCGACGACGAAGCGTCGAGCCAGACCGCCTTGATGTTCTGCTGGGTCATTCGCGCCTGCAGGCCACGCAACCGCAACCTGAGCTCGTCTTCAGCGATCGATGAAACCGCGATCGGCTGAAACTGCTTCAGCGCCTCTTGAAAGTCTGCCATTCTCTCCCCGCCGCCTTCGGGCGCACGGACACTGGCGTGCCGGCACCTCCCAAGCGTTCTTTTGCCCATGCTTAACCACAGGGGGAAGGCTAAGCAATGGGGCGGGAGGACGCACCGCCACAAAACTGTGCATATTTATCTAGACATAACGAAATCGTGATCGATGCGAGCCTGATTTCAGCAGTCGTTGCCTTGACGCGGAAATCGAAAATCCCCCGGAAATCCAAGGGAGAAACCAGCCCCTTGTCCACGCATCGCGTGCAGCCGGGAAACGGACGCCAATCCACCACAAAAAAGAGCCCAGAAAAGGAAAAAGCCTGCCGCGGGAGGAGGTGCGGCAGGCTTCAAACTTGATCGGCGATTGGGAGGAGGAGTACCACCGATCCACATCGAGCGACGCTGGGAGGAGGAGTGCGTCGCTCGATGATTTGAATATAGCGGTATCTGTGATTTTTAACAGAGCAAGTCTCGCAATGCAGCATTGCATTTCTGCATAGCTCCGGAATGACTGCCCGGTTTTTCGGCACAACCTACCCTACCGCGGGGAATCAGCTCTCCCGGTAGACCTGAAAACCGGCGAAGGACTGGTTGACTGGCATGAGTTCAAGACTGTTGATGTTGATATGTTTGGGCTGCGAGGCGACCCAATAGATGGTGTTGGCGATATCATCGGCCGTGATCGGATTGACGCCCTTGTAGAGATTGTCCGAAGCTTCCTGATTGCCCCCGGTGCGCACCAGCGTAAATTCCGTTTCGCACATGCCCGGTTCGATCGAGGTTACCCTGACGCCCTTGCCGTGCAGATCGGAGCGCAGACCGAGCGAAAACTGCCGCAGGAAGGCTTTGGTGCCGCCGTATACATTGCCGCCCGTATAGGGATAATGCGCGGCAACAGACGAAAGGTTGACGACGATACCTTTACGGTCGATCAGTGTCGGCAGAAGATGGTGGGTGATGTTCAGCAGACCGGTGATGTTGGTGTTCACCATGGTCTGCCAGTCCTTTAGCGGCACCTGCGGCGCGGGGGCCGTGCCCAGTGCAAGACCGGCATTGTTGACGAGGACATCGATATCTCGGAAGCCCTCCGGCAAGGCGGCAAGCGCTTTTTCGGCCGCGTCCTCATCGGTGATGTCGAAGGCGGCGCCGTAGAAAGCCGATCCGAGTTCGTCCGCCAGTGCCTCCAGTCGTTCCGCCCGACGGCCCGTGCCGATGACCTTCCAGCCTTCCCTGATGAAGCGTCGGGCCGTAGCCTGTCCGAAGCCCGACGTCGCGCCGGTGATGAGGATGGTTCCGCTCATGATGATGCCTCCACTCTATTCGTTTTTTCAGGGTCAATCGGTATCAGTAGTTTTTCCGCCGCCGCTGCAAGGCAACGCCGGTAGGCGGCGAGATCCGTATATAAGTCCTCATCGGAAACGTCGCCGACAATAACGTTGCCGCCCCGCCGCAAAATCCCGCCGTGCAGCATGAGATTGTCGACCATGTCGAAATTCTCGATCGACAACCCGTCCGGTCCGCGATACCGGCCCGTTTCATCCACGGTGACAACATTGCCGTAATGCGCCTTGATGCGGCTGAAGTGATTGGCCGCGACATTGGTGTAGGCGAACACCGGCTTGCCCAGCGCGCACATGAAGCCCAGCTCGTAGCTCGTTCCCGTGTCGGCGGCGATGCCGCGAAACGGTGTGAGATTGGCAATCACAGCATCCGCTTCAAGCATCATCCGTTCGTCGACTTCATTGATGTTGCAGCCATGACCGATCCTGGTATCCGCCGGCGGGATCTGCAGATCGCCCGGCGAAAGCGGGATGAAGCCGGCCTCCCGCGCCAGTGCTGCCTTGAGGTCGAGCATTTCGCGCGCATTCGGGAGGAACACTTCCGGTCCGGCGAGATAGATTTTCTTTGTCATCGGGAATTCATGCGATTTGTCAGGAAAAGATTTCCGACCCTAACCCGGGGACTTTCGCAAAGGCAAGTGCCAAGGGCGTGCGGCGTGGCGCGGCGGACCGACCGATAAAACGGTATCGTCCCGCTAGTCTTTCCGTTATAGCCGGAGCAGTAGACTGGAATTTCTGGAGCAGGACATGGCAGCACCCATCCGTTATCACGAAGGCGATATTTCCGCGGAAGATGCCGCGCGCTATACCGGCGCCATCGCCATCGATACGGAAACGCTGGGGCTGGTGCCGCGTCGCGACCGCCTCTGCGTCGTCCAGCTTTCGCCGGGCGACGGCACGGCAGACATCATCCGCATCGCCGCTGGGCAGAAAGAAGCGCCGAACCTCGTGCGCATGCTTGCCGATCCTGCCCACCAGAAGATCTTTCACTATGGCCGTTTCGATATCGCCGTGCTTTTCCATACGTTCGGTGTGACGACCACGCCTGTCTTCTGCACCAAGATCGCCTCACGGCTGACCCGCACCTATACGGACCGGCACGGGCTGAAGGACAACCTCAAGGAAATGCTGGAGGTCGATATTTCCAAGGCGCAGCAATCTTCGGACTGGGCAGCGCAAACGCTTTCCCCGGCGCAGCTCGAATATGCCGCTTCCGACGTTCTTTATCTGCATGCGCTGCGCGACAAGCTGACGGCGCGTCTCATCCGCGACGGCCGCCTTGATCATGCCGATGCCTGTTTCGCGTTTTTACCGACCCGTGCGAAGCTAGACCTGCTCGGCTGGGACGAAACCGACATTTTCGCCCATAGCTGAGCGTTTTCGCCTTCGTTTAAACACTGATTTACCAGACTTGCCTATTCTCGGCCGTAACTTTGGGCGGCCGGGGACTTTCCAGATGATTACTCCGCTACAACAGACAGCGGGCATTGCAGTGAGCGACCTCATGCGCTCGATGGTCGAAACCATCGAGGAACGCCAGCGCGAGGAGCAGGAAAAGGCCAACGGCACCAAGAAGGATGATGCGGTCAGAACGAACCCGCAGCCGGATGAAAGCCAGCGCGTCGCCAATGAGAAGATAAGCGCTTATCTCTTCGGTGCCATGAAGCCGGACCCGGATGCCTTCGCCTCGCTTGTTTCCCGCTTTTCCGCCGCCCTCGGCATCACGCAGGACGTGGACGAATCCAATTTTTCCTTCGCACAAAGGCTTCAGGATGCGCTGACCCTGACCCAGGGTTTCGAAAAAACCGATGCGCAGGGAAAAGCCACCACAATTTCCCTCAACTCCTTCGGTGTTTCGCAGTTGCAGGTCGTCGATGTACTGAGCAACGGCGTCAACGCCAAAACCGATCCCATGGCGGCCCTTGCCGCCCGCATCGCCGAGCGTGCCGGCCTCACCGGAACGGAGGAGGATTTTGGCGCGCAGATGTCGGAGGCCATCATGGCCGCGCGGGCGACCTTGCCCAGGAACGTCAGTGAACTGGAGGAATCGACCGGTCTCGAGGAGCTCGGCATCTCAGCCAGCGCGATGATCGCCGCCATCGCCAATCCTTACGGAGATCAGGCGCGAGCGGTAAAAGATGCGCTCAATGACAAGGCGCAAGGCACTCTCTTCATGACAAGGGAGACCCTGAAGGTCATCCAGCGTCTGGAAGACGTGGCGGATCCCAAGTCCAAGGAAGAATTGCAGGCCGAACGTGGCGAAAAGCGCATTGGAGAAATCAACGATGCGGAAGTGGCAGCCGAACGGGAAGAAGATATCCAGACCCGTGACGCACAGGGCAAGCTTGAGGACGTGCAGGAACTTCAGGACGTCGTGAAGGAGCACATTGACGCCTCCGCCGATGAGAAGACGGATGGCGCAGCCGGCCAGGTCCCCGCCGACATCTCATCAGAAATCGCCCTGATTTCCGTGCTCGCGGCAACGCCGGCGGAAGAGGACCCACCTGCTGAAGGCGATAACGAGCCTGAGGGAGCGGATGCGGCCACCACGCCGGCCGATGCGGAAAACGAGGCAGAAAAGCTGCTTGATGCACAGGCAGCTGTCGAAGCTGCCGGAACCGACATCTTGCCGATTTCGGTCGATGAAAACGGCCTCTATGCATTGCTGAAGAAAAAGGCGGCATGATTGCCGTCTTGAACTGTCACGTGAGCGAAACATGATGTGAGTTCAGACATGGTCGATATCTCAGGCGTATCAGGCGGCGCCATTCACGATGCCGAACCGAACGCGGCCCAGGCCCTTCTCTCCATGGCGGCTCCGCCCCTCGCGCCGGAGGATGCCGCCATCATTTCACTGGCTGGCGAAGAAGCGACTATCGCGCCCGCAGAAATCCAGCCGGAGCGGAGCTTTCCGAAAGCGAGCTGGCTGGATGCCATGCCGCCGGAGGCGCTGGAAGTCACGGTGAGCGAACCCGATCGTATCTCCTCCGTCAATTCGGACGATAACGGGCTTTATCGCATGTTCATCGGCGTTTCGCCCTGAGCCGGTCCGGCCGGTCGCAATCACTTGGTTAGCCAAATCTTAATATCTGCAGGCGAGGATTCGGCTTGATGATTCTGTGTGCGCTGAAAAGAGCGGGCCTTCGAGCCTATGGTGCACATGGCGCTCCCGCATGAGCGGGCGAGATGACACCTGTATGCCAGCGGCGTGGCGATTTTCAACATTCGAGGCAGATGCGGATCACAGAGCCAATGGGGATTGGCGCTTTCGCAGCCGGCGCCGGCCACCGATAGAAACGGAGCGCAGCATGTTACCGCCTGTATCCAAAGTTTCCGCAGCCGATGCCACCTATGGAGCCTCGCTCGCGCCGGCACAGCGCGCGCAGCCGAAAGGCGTCGTGCAGCCGCAACCAAGCGCTGCCCTTCCCGAACAGAGCGCCAGCCTTTTTTCACGGGCTGCAGTGGCCTCCCTCGCCGGCGAGTTCCAGCTGGCCCGGAGCACCGCAGTCTTGGCGGAAACACTCGGCAAGCTGATGAACCTGCCGCGACGGGACGGCGAAGCCGTCGAAACCTATGTCGGGCGTCTGACGGAAGCCTTACGCGCCCTGCCGCCCGCGCAGCGTCTTGCGCTGGAACAGCAGATTGGCAAAGCACTGCAGGGTCTCAGCCTTTCGATGCTCGCGGAAATCCTGAAACAGCCGACGGGACCGGATGCGGCGCGGCTTGCGCTGCTGATCGAGCTTTCGCGTTACAGGGGGGCCGATCTGGCTGCGAGGGCGGTGGTCTCCTCCTATCAGCAGAATAATTCCGCCAGTCCGGCGCCCGCCCAGCCCGGGCAGCAGCCGACCGCCGCGAACCCCAATGCGGAGTTCCGTTCCAATCCGCCCGCGGCAGCGCAATTGCAGGGCTCCACGACAACCGGCCGTCTGTTGCCGCTGCTCACTGGCCCACTCGCTCTCAGCGGTGCAGCAATGAAGGCAACGGTCACGGCGCTGACCGCGCAACCGGAAGGAGCCGTCCGGCATTCCGCCGCGCCCGCAAATGCGCCTGACCTGCCAGACCAGTCGGCAAAACCGGAAGGCAGGACGGAAAACACGACGCGTCCGCTTCCGCCCCAGACGGGCAGCATGACAAAAGAAGCGCCGGCAGAGACCCGTCCAGGCAATTCGCCTCGCGCGCAAACCGGCGAAACACGCCCTGCCCTTCCGCCTCGGGAGATGATGAAGACCGAGCAGAAAGACGTCCGCACCGCCTCACCATCAATCTTCGGCCCGACTGCAACTGATGCAGAGAACGTGGCCAGTCTTGTGCTGGCCGCCACGGCCGGCAAACTGCCGGCGAGAGCAAGCACGACGCAGCAGCCCCCCGCCATGCCGCAGGGCATCGAGCCGCCATCGCCGGAGGATCAGCCAACCGAAAAGTCGGGGCTGATGACGTCCGCTGCCCACCTAACAGGGGAAGAAGCGGAAACGGTGGCTCATCGGCCTGAAGCTCCCTACTCTTCGCGACTCCCGCTGGACCCGGAAGCGAGAATGGCGATGATGGAGCAATCCGCTTCGCAATCGCTGATCGCCGCCGCTCTGGCAAAAGACGGTACGCCGCTGCCGCTCGTCGCTTATCCCCCTGCCGATGATGATTACGAATCAGAAGCGCCACCCCGGGGCGGCGGGCCTTTTTCCGACGATGAGGCGGAAAGCGAAAGCGGAGCGGAGTCTGAAAATTCCGGCGATGACGACGGCCTGGAAGAGCGCGTTGCCGCCAATGACGGGATCGACACGCAGGAACGTCCGACGGCGACGGCCGCCGACGACAGTGCGGAGAATTATTACCTCAAGATGAGCGGCGTCCTCTGAACGCCAAATTGCCTGCCGGCGGATCGCCCAAGAAAAAACCCGCCGGAAAATTCCGGCGGGTTCTTCATTTCAACGATCTGGACGATTATTCGCCGCGGTTCTTCAGAGCCGCGCCGAGGATGTCGCCGAGCGAAGCGCCCGAGTCGGACGAACCGAACTGTGCGACGGCTTCCTTCTCTTCAGCGATTTCCAGAGCCTTGATCGAAAGCATGACCTTGCGGTCCTTCTTCGAGAAGTTGACGACGCGGGCGTCGACAACCTGGCCAACGGAGAAGCGCTCAGGGCGCTGCTCGTCACGGTCACGGGAAAGATCAGCGCGACGGATGAACGAGGTGAGGTCTTCGTGGTTGACGAGCTTCACTTCGATACCGCCATCGTTGACCGCGGTGACTTCAGCGGAAACGACTGCGTTCTTGCGCAGGTCGCCGGAAGAAGCGGCTTCGCCGACAGCGTCCTTGCCGAGCTGCTTGATGCCGAGCGAGATGCGTTCCTTCTCAACGTCAACGTCGAGAACGACAGCCTTAACGACGTCACCCTTGTTGTACTCTTCGATGACCTGCTCGCCCGGACGGTTCCAGTCGAGGTCCGACAGGTGAACCATGCCGTCGACATCGCCTTCGAGGCCAATGAACAGGCCGAATTCGGTCTTGTTCTTGACTTCGCCTTCGACTTCGGTACCAGCCGGATGGCTGTAAGCGAATGCCTGCCACGGGTTTTCAAGCGTCTGCTTGAGACCGAGCGAGATACGGCGCTTGGACGGATCGACTTCGAGAACGACAACGTCAACTTCCTGGCTCGTGGACAGGATCTTGCCGGGGTGTACGTTCTTCTTGGTCCAGGACATTTCGGAAATGTGGATCAGGCCTTCGATGCCCGGCTCCAGTTCAACGAATGCACCGTAGTCGGTGATGTTCGTGACCGTACCGGAGATCTTCTTGCCAACCGGGTACTTGGCGGAGATGCCATCCCACGGATCCGACTCGAGCTGCTTCATGCCGAGCGAGATACGGTGGGTTTCCTGGTTGATGCGGATGATCTGAACCTTGACCTGCTGGCCAATGTTGAGGATTTCCGAAGGATGGTTGACGCGGCGCCATGCCATGTCGGTGACGTGCAGCAGACCGTCGATGCCGCCGAGGTCAACGAACGCACCGTAATCGGTGATGTTCTTGACGACGCCGTCAACAACCTGGCCTTCTTCGAGGTTCTGAACGATTTCAGAACGCTGCTCGGCACGCGACTCTTCGAGAACCGTACGACGCGAAACAACGATGTTGCCGCGACGCTTGTCCATCTTGAGGATTTCGAAGGGCTGCGGGTTGTGCATCAGCGGGGTAACGTCGCGGATCGGACGAATGTCGACCTGCGAACGCGGCAGGAACGCAACAGCGCCATCCAGATCGACGGTGAAACCACCCTTGACCTGGTTGAAGATGACGCCTTCGACGCGCTCGCCAGCTTCGAACTTGGCTTCGAGCTTGACCCAGCTTTCTTCGCGGCGAGCCTTCTCGCGCGACAGAACGGCTTCGCCGAGAGCGTTTTCAATGCGCTCGACGTAAACTTCGACTTCGTCGCCGACCTTCAGCGTGCCGTCCTTGGACTTCGCGCCGAATTCCTTCAACGGTACGCGGCCTTCAACCTTGAGGCCGACGTCGACGATGGCAACGTCCTTCTCGATTGCCGTTACGATACCCTTGGCAACATAGCCTTCGGCAAGATCGTTGGAGGCAAAGGATTCTTCGAGAAGCGCTGCGAAATCTTCGCGCGTGGGGGTAGATACTGACATGAAATCTCCTGATTGCATCCGCGCG
The DNA here is from genome assembly GCF_013285525.1 of Agrobacterium pusense. Lineage (NCBI taxonomy): Bacteria > Pseudomonadati > Pseudomonadota > Alphaproteobacteria > Hyphomicrobiales > Rhizobiaceae > Agrobacterium > Agrobacterium pusense. The sequence goes on along the minus strand of NZ_CP053857.1, from coordinate 1,312,892 downwards.
ATGGCGAATACAAAAGCGCCGGTGGGCTAGTGTTGTTGATACCCGACCCCATGCCCGCCTTTTCAAAAGGCTTTCCGGCGCAAGGACATGTCTTCGGGCAATTCCTGACTAAACGCAGACGACAGGAAGCCGTTCCGCGAAAAACCTATCTCTTCAGAGCGGCGTCGATGATAGTGCGCGCGGCCTGAAACGCCGCCTCTATACTCATTTCCGACGTATCTAGCAAGTGCGCGTCTTCAGCGGGTTTCAACGGGCTGTCGGCGCGGCCCATGTCGCGCTCGTCGCGTTTTTTCACCTCGGCGAAAATGGCATCATAGACCGCGGTGCCGCCATTGGCCAGAATCTCATCGTAGCGCCGGCGCGCCCGCACGTCGGCAGAGGCGGTGACATATAGCTTCACTGGCGCATCCGGGCATACTACCGTGCCGATATCGCGGCCATCGAGAACCGTACCCGGCTCCCTCAAGGCAAAACGCTGCTGCGCCATCACGAGCGCGCGCCTCACCGGTGTCATCACCGCAATCCTCGACGCGGCTTCGCCAATATCGTGCCGGGACAGGACGGAGCGGTCGAGCCCCGCAAGATCGACCTCCAGGGCGACCTTCTCCGCCACGGCCTCGTCATCCAGCGGCAGGCCCGCGTCCAGAAGCGCCTTCGCTGTCGCCCTGTAGGTCAGCCCGGTATCGAGATGATGAAAACCGTAGGCTTCCGCGATCTTTCGCGACAGGGTTCCCTTGCCCGCCGCAGCCGGCCCGTCTATGGCGATCGTGAAGGTCATTAAGCTTTCCGCCTGTGCATCTGTTATTCATATAATAGAGTGCGACACGCCTTAAGATTTATATCAGCATTCCCGCACAGGGGTTGCGCCAAGGCAGGAGGCACCCGAAGTTTGTCTTTGACACGAAAGAGCGCAACGATTAAGGGGACCGGCTATAAATTTTACCGTCTATGCCGGTTTTACGGCGTACACCCCGAAACTCATTCGACAATTTGAGGCTTAGACAGTGGCAAAAGCGGAACTTGGTACCAAGCGCACAGACCCCGATACCGGCAAGAAGTTCTACGATCTGAACCGCGATCCGGTCGTTTCTCCTTACACCGGCAAGTCCTGGCCGCTCTCCTTCTTCGAGGAAAGCACAGCTCAGGCAAAGCTCGAGCAGGCTGAAGAAGAGGATGTAGCGGAAGTCGATACCGAAAACACGGAAGTCGAACTCGTGTCGCTGGAAGATGCCGACGGCGACAACAGCGGCGACGATATCCCTGATCTCGGCGACGACGATGACGTCGAAATCGACGACGACGACGACACCTTCCTGGAAACCGACGACGAAGATGACGACGACGACATGTCCGGTATCATCGGCGTATCGGGCGACGACGAAGAAGCTTGATTTTATTCGACAATTCGGCCCGACGACAAAAAAATGACGCCGGGCCGTTTTTTATGCTTGCACTCGTCGGAAAGCCGCAGTAGTAAGCCGCCACCGAACGGAACAACTACCGCTTCGGTTCCCGGAACCGGAAGAAATGCCGGAACCCTTATGGGGCTATAGCTCAGCTGGGAGAGCGCTTGCATGGCATGCAAGAGGTCAGCGGTTCGATCCCGCTTAGCTCCACCAAATTTCCCAAGACAAAATTCATCACTTCAGCAAAATCTGGATCTTGCGACCTTCAGTCCCACCTCACGCGGCCATCTATCGTAATAACGCCCGCACATCCTGTCCGTTGATACGGCATTCCAGAGAACGGAGCGCGCCGCTCTCCCCCACCACGCGACATTCGATATATCTGCCGCGCAAAAGGTTCTCCAGCGCTTTGAAGGCATTGAGGCCGCAGGCATAACGGCGGCCGTCCGGGGTGGTGCAGACACGGTTTCTCTCCACCTCCTCCACGCCTGCGAGGCGGAACTCCTCGTTTTTGAAGGTGAAGCGGCTGCTGGAGATAACGCGAAGGCGCTGGTCGGCATGCATCTTCAGCGGGAAGGGATCCGGCGGGGTCGGAACGCGCTCGTATTCCTGCCGGATGGGGTCAACCCGTACGGGCGAGGTGGTCCACAGCTGTTCGGTGTTGGCCGCAAGTCCTGCCGGGGCGGAGGCAGTCTCGCCATTGACGAGCGAGGCAATACGCATGCCGGCTATGGCGACGCCTATGACCAGGGCGATCTGAAACAGCAAAATTGCGACCTGCCGGACCATGTCACCGAAACATCAAAAACAATGAACAAAATAAAATCGGCCTGACGTCCCCTTGCGAGAGGCCACGGCCGCCCATCACATCAATAGAAGCTTGCCTGCGCTGATATCCCTGACCGTGCCCATGGCCATAATCGGAAGCCGATCGCTGTCGAGGATCACCCGTCCTGTTGTCCGCAGCCAGCGAAAACCACCAGAGGTGAGCTGGATACGATATTCCTGATCGTAAAACACGCCGTTCGTCAGCGAATTATAGACCGCTTCAGCCACACGCGCCCGGGAGCCGCTTTCGATTTGCGCAATGAAATCCTCTACCGGGATACCGCGGGCGGCCTTTTCCGGACGAACCTCCCGCAGGCGCGCGGCCACGGCATCCAGATAAACCAGATTTTGCCCGATATTCCAGGTGTAGTAACCCACAAGTGTCTCTTCGAGAGATATGTTCTTCAACATCGGCCTTCAACAGTCTGAGATGCTTGTGGCGGGTCTCTACCATAATGGACGATGAACGGCTAACCACAAGAATTCATTCTTTTGTCTGATATAGTATCTTTTTTGGCCGGTCGCTTATCGCCAGGCCATTTCGGCCGACATGTTGGCGAAGCGATCTTCCTGTGCCAAAGAAGGTTGACCTTGCCGCCACAGATCACAGGAGCCGCCGTGACCATCGGGCTTGCCCATGCCGAACTCATTGCCGTCGTCACCGCCATTACTGGAGATGAACCGCGCGTGATGACCGTTCGGGCGGGGGCGGCGCTTCCTTCGGGACCCTTCGAATTCGGTCACAGGACGCTTCAAAGCGGCTTGCGGGAATGGATTCACGAGCAGACGCATCATCCCGTCGGTTATCTCGAGCAGCTCTACACCTTCGCCGATCGCGACCGAAACAACGATATTCCGGGCGGCAGAACCATCTCCATCGGCTATCTGGGACTTGTCCGCGAACAGGAGGCCACGGACGGCAAACGTCCTTTCTGGCACGGGTGGTACGATTATTTCCCGTGGGAAGACCATCGCCAAGGACGCCCCGCGGTTCTCGCCAGCATCATCGAGAAGCTGCGGGCATGGGCGGATTCCGACCCATCTTGTAAAAACCAGCGCCACTTGCGGGCCGATTTTACCTTCGGCCTCGACGGCGGCGGCTGGAACGAGGAACTCACCCTTCAGCGCTATGAGCTGCTGTATGAGGCGGGGCTGGTTGAGGAAGCGCAGGCCGAACCCCGGATCAATTTCGGAAGGCCGATGTTCGCCGATCACCGCCGCATCCTCGCCACCGGAATTGCCCGGTTGAGGGCCAAAATCAAATACCGGCCGGTGGTATTCGAACTGATGGCCGATACCTTCACGCTGCTGCAATTGCAGCGTGCCGTCGAGGCGTTGGCTGGGCTGACGCTGCACAAGCAGAATTTTCGCCGGCTGATCGAACAGCAGCAACTGGTGGAAGAAACCGGCGACATGGCTACGGAAACCGGCGGACGACCGGCAAAGCTTTTCCGCTTCCGCCAGACCGTCCTCGATGAACGCGCCCTTTCCGGAACGAAACTGCCGCTCTCCCGCAATTGACATATGCTCATAATGAGAATATCTCTTCGTTCTAGATATACTCAAAACGAGCATAAATGGGAGAGCATCGTGAACGAGCAGATTTCCGCCGCAAGCCTTTACGACCGCGTCGCCCGCGTCATTCCCAAGGCCGAATGGATGGCTTTCCAGGACGATGTGGAGGCGATCCTTGAGTTGAAGCGCAAGCGTAATGCCGTCATCCTCGCCCATAATTACCAGACACCTGAAATATTCCACGGTGTCGCCGATATCGTCGGCGACAGCCTTGCCCTTGCCCGCAAGGCGATGGAGGTGGAGGCGGATGTCATCGTTCTCGCCGGCGTGCATTTCATGGCCGAGACGGCGAAGCTGCTCAATCCGGAAAAGACCGTGCTCATTCCGGATATGGCTGCCGGCTGTTCGCTTGCCGATTCCATCACGCCGGAGGATATCGCCCTCCTGCGAAAGGCCTATCCCGGCGTGCCTGTTGTGACCTATGTGAACACGTCCGCCGCAGTGAAGGCGGCGTCCGATATCTGCTGCACGTCGGGTAATGCCCGCCAGGTGGTGGAATCGCTCGGCGTGCCGCGCGTCTTGATGCTGCCGGATGAATATCTGGCGAAGAACGTGGCCATGGAAACCAATGTCGAACTGATCGCCTGGCGCGGCCATTGCGAAGTGCACGAGCTTTTCACCGCCGATGACATCAGGGAGCTGCGGGAAAGCCATCCCGGCGTGATCGTACTGGCGCATCCCGAATGTCCGCCTGAGGTTGTCGAGGCCGCGGATTTTTCCGGCTCTACCGCCGTCATGTCCGACTATGTCGGTCGTGAGCGCCCCGCCCGCGTGGTGCTTCTGACGGAGTGCTCGATGAGCGACAATGTCGCCGTGCATCACCCGGACGTCGAATTTATCCGCCCGTGCAATCTCTGCCCGCACATGAAACGCATCACGCTCGGCAATATTCGCACAGCCCTTGAGGAAAACCGCCACGAAGTGACTGTCGATCAGGCCATCGCCGCCGCCGCCCGTCGCGCGGTGGAAAGGATGCTGGAAGTATGAGCGAGCGCTTGCCGCAGCAGGACTGGACGGCCATCGTCGGCAGCGGCATTGCCGGCCTGATGGCGGCGCTGACACTTGCGCCGCAGCCCGTGCTGCTTCTGACACGTGGTGCGCTTGGCGGCGAAACGTCCAGCGCCTGGGCACAGGGCGGCATTGCCGCAAGCCTCGGTCCCGATGACAGCGTCGCGCTGCATCTTGCCGATACGCTCGCCGCTGGAGACGGTCTCTGCGATGCGGAAATGGCCGCCGATATCGTTTCCGCCGCCCCTGCTGTCATCGAGGCGCTGGAGCAGGCCGGGGTGCGCTTCGACCGGGACGCCGATGGCAGGCCCATCTTCGGGCTGGAGGCCGCCCACAGCCGAAGGCGCATCCTGCACGCCGAGGGCGACGGTTCGGGCGCGGCCATCGTCAGGGCTCTCGCCGCCGCCGTTCTGCGCACACCGTCGATCACGGTTCTTGAAGGCACCGAAGTGCGCCGGCTGCTGACACAGGACGGCGCGATCGCTGGCCTCGCCTGCGCCGGACCGAAAGGCGGCTTCGTTCTGCCGGCAACGCGGGTGGTTCTCGCCACCGGCGGCCTCGGCGGCCTCTACGAGGCCACGACCAATCCTTCCGGCAATTTCGGACAGGGCATCATGCTGGCCGCCCGCGCCGGCGCAATCCTTGCCGACATGGAATTCGTACAGTTCCATCCGACGGCGCTTTCTTCAGCGCGGCGGCCGCTGGCGCTGGTCAGCGAGGCGGTGCGGGGCGAAGGCGCACTTCTCCTCAACGAAAGCGGTGAAAGGTTCATGGCCCCTGTTCCCGGCGCGGAACTCGCCTCCCGCGACGTCGTCGCACGCGCGATAGATCGTGAAATCCTGCGCGGCGGCAGGGTGTTTCTTGACGCCCGCAAGGCCCTTGGCTCCGGCTTTTCCGCCCGGTTTCCTGCAATCGACCTGCTCTGCCGGGAGGCTGGAATAGATCCGGCCCGTGAACTGGTCCCCGTCCGCCCTGCCGTGCACTATCATATGGGCGGCATTGCCACGGACGGCAGAGGCCGAAGTTCGGTGCCGGGCCTGTGGGTCGCCGGCGAGGCCGCCTGCACGGGGCTTCACGGCGCCAACCGGCTGGCCAGCAATTCCCTGCTGGAAGCTGCCGCAATGGGAATGCGTGCGGCACAGGATATCGCCACCCAGCCCTCGTTCGCACGGCCGAGTACCACCGCTTCTGCAACCCGCACGGTGGACCATCCTGCCGCCGATCCCGCCACCGTCCGCGCCATCATATCCCGACATCTCGGTATCGTCAGACATGCGACGGGTCTAACCGAGGCGATCCGGGATTTACTGCCGCTCGTGGAGGGAAAGGACCCGGCATCCGATCCCGCCCTCGTGGGTCTGGCGATCGCCGTTTTTGCCGCCTTGCGGACGGAATCGCGCGGAGCGCATTTCCGCGATGATTTTCCTGGGAAGGATGCGACGGCGACGAGGCGTCGCCTGAGCATGGCAGAGGTGATTGACCTTGCCCATGCCCTTTCCTCGACCAGCCCCTCCTCTTCCAGCTTCGCACGGACCGCCTGACATGACCCTTGCCCCCCTGCCCCGCCTCATCATCGAACCGCTGGTCCGTAACGCCCTTCTGGAAGACCTGGGCCTTGCTGGCGACGTCACTTCTACCGCCGTCATTCCCGCCGATCACCGGTCGGTCGTCGTCGTGGCGGCACGCGAAGAGGGTGTCGTCGCCGGGCTTGATGCTGCGGAACTGGCCTTCCAGCTCGTGGACCCGGCCATCACGATAGAGCGGAACGTGCAGGATGGAGCTTCCGTCGCACCGGGCGACACCGTCGCAACGATCAGGGGGCCTTCCCGCGGGCTTTTGACGGCAGAGCGCACGGCTTTGAATTTCCTCGGCCACCTGTCGGGCATCGCCTCCGTCACGGCTAAGATCGTCGCGGCCATCGCAGGGACCAATGCCTCGGTCGCCTGCACCCGCAAGACCACACCAGGCCTCCGGGCACTGGAAAAATACGCCGTGCGCGCCGGCGGCGGCATGAACCACCGTTTTGCACTCTATGACGCTGTTCTCATCAAGGACAACCACATCGCCGTGGCGGGCAGCGTGCGTGACGCTATCCGCCGTGCAAAAAAGGGTGTCGGCCATCTCGTCAAGATAGAAGTCGAGGTGGACACGCTTTCACAGTTGCGCGAGGCGATGGATGAAGGTGTCGATGCGGTTCTTCTCGACAATATGACGCCTGAACAGCTGCGCGAAGCGGTGAAAATCGTCGCCGGTCGTGCCATTACCGAAGCGTCCGGGCGCATCACTCCACAGACGGCTGCAGCCATCGCCGCCACGGGCGTCGACCTCGTCTCCATCGGCTGGCTGACCCACAGCGCGCCGGTTCTGGATATCGGACTGGATTTCGAGAGCAAAAATTGAAGCCTGCACGCTGCACGGAACAAATTTTCCGCGCCATCGTTATTATCCCGCCTGGGGTCGATTCAAGGCGGGGGGACGTGCGCACAAAGCGGGTCCATATGCCTTTTGACCTCTCTTAGAAAGGAAAGGCCTGTTATGGAAGACGCACAAGTTGGCTGGATTGCAGCAATCATCATTGGCGGCGTAGCTGGTTGGCTCGCCGAACAGTTCATGAAAAGCAATATGGGTGTTTTCATGAACATTATCCTTGGCATCGTCGGTGCCATCGTCGCCAATTTCCTTCTGGGATTGGTGGGCGTTTCGCTCGGCGGCTGGATTGGTTATCTCATTGCCGGTTTCATCGGCGCCTGCATTCTTATTGCCGTCGGACGTGCATTTCGCCGCTAAGGGGAGGACAGAATGAGCTTTTTCGACAAGATCAAGAACGCGATTTTCGGCAAGGCAGAAGCCGCCCCACAGACTTCGGCTCCGGCCGGCACGCCGACGGGCACTGCCAGCACAACTGCAGCAGCCCCTGCCGCACCGGCGTCACCTGCACCGACAACGGCGGCACCGGCTTCTACCGGCAACGTCGATGTAGCGTCCATCCTGGATGCGGCGGTCAAGAAAAACGGCCAGAAGCTGGACTGGAAGCACTCCATCGTCGACCTTCTGAAGGCCCTCGACCTCGACAGCAGCCTGACCGCCCGAAAGGAACTCGCCAGCGAACTCGGTTACACCGGCGATACCTCGGATTCGGCCACCATGAACATCTGGCTGCACAAGGCCGTCATCAAGAAACTTTCCGAAAACGGCGGCAAGGTTCCGGCCGAACTTCTGGACTGAACCGATAAACGGAGGCCGCCATGGACGACTATTCCAGCTTGAGGGAGCAGATCGGTCGCGATCTCGACACCCTGCAGGGAACGGAGAACCCGAAGTCGATCTTCGAAATCGCCGACGATTACCTTTTGGGAGATCCGGGTCTGAAGCGAACCATCGTCGAAGACATTATCAAGGAAGAAGCGGACAAGCGCGGTATTGCTATCCACTGAAGCAGCGCCTAGCAGGCACCGGCATTAAAAAAGGGCGGCATCCGGTTTGGATGCCGCCCCTTTCGTGTCGCGCACATCAAGCCGCTATCTATCCAGCTTGGCTTCGGCCTTTTTCGCGTTTTCTTCCATCAACTCATACCACATCGCATTCATGACGGCGAAGATGGCGGCGAGAGGCAGGCCGAGCAGCCAGGCGAAGTACCACATGTTCGATCTCCTTCTTTCTTGATCAATAAGCATGACCGCTGTCATCGCGGATCGCCTTTTCATCCACCTTGCCCCACAGCACCCGATAGACCCACGAGGTGTAAGCGACGATGATCGGGATGAAGATGAGGGCGACGACCAGCATGATGAACAGCGTCATATGGCTGGAAGACGCGTCCCACACCGTCAGGCTCGATTTCGGATCGACCGAAGACGGAAGGATAAAAGGAAACATCGTGAGGCCCACTGTCGAGATGATGCCGAAGATTGCGAGCGAACTGGCAAGCAGCGCCATCACCTCCCGGCGCAGCGTCAACAACAGCAATGCGACGAGCGGAAAAACAAGGCCGAGGGCCGGCGCCAGCATCATCCATGGATGCGCTGCATAATTGGAAAACCAGACCCCGGTTGCAATCTCCACCGTCTTTGACAAGGGATTGGACGGTCCATCGGTCACGACTTCCGAGGTGAAGCGATAACCATCGATACCAAGCCACAGAAGAACGCCGCCAAGCGCGAAGAGAACGGTGGTGGCAAGTGCGGCGACGGAGCCGAAACTGCGGGCGCGGGCCGCCACCGGACCATCCGTTTTCAGTACCAGCCATGCGGCGCCATGCATGACCAGCATGGCGACGGATACAAGCCCGCAGAGAATGGCGTAGGGGTTCAGAAGTTCAAACAGCGTCGTCCCGTCATAGAAAATCCTGAGATCGTCATTGAGGTGAAAGGGAACACCCTGCAGTACGTTGCCGATCGCTACGCCGAAGATAAGCGAAGGAACGAAGCCGCCGATGAAGAGCGCCCAGTCCCAGCCGGTGCGCCATGCGGTGCTCTCGCGCTTGGACCGATATTTGAAACCGACCGGCCGCAGGATCAGTGCAAACAGGGTGGCGAACATCGCCAGATAGAACCCCGAGAATGACACCGCATAAAGCGGCGGCCAGGCCGCGAAGATCGCTCCGCCACCAAGGATGAGCCAGACCTGATTACCCTCCCAGACCGGGCCGATGGAATTGATGACGACACGCCGCTCCACATCCGTTTTCGCCACGAAGGGCAACAGCGCGCCGGTGCCGAGATCGAAACCGCCGGTCACGGCAAAACCGATCAGCACCACGCCAAGCAGCAGCCACCAGATGATGCGGAGGATTTCGTAGTCGATGAGTTGGTGCAATATCATGATCGTTTACTCCGCAGCGACGAGTTTTTCAGGAACGAGCGGCGCTTCCGGCTGATGGTCCGGATCGGGGCCCTTGCGGATCGCTTTCAACATCAGGCCCATCTCGACGATGAACAGCACCGTGTAGATGGCGATGAAGCACAGGAGCGTGATGAGGACCGTGGACGCGCTGAGACTGGAGACCGCGGCTGCGGTCGGCAACACGCCCTCGATGATCCATGGCTGGCGGCCGAACTCGGCCACGACCCAGCCCATTTCCGCCGCGATCCAGGGCAGCGGAATGGCGAATACCGCCACCTTCAGCAGCAACGGGTAATGATCCAGCCGGCGGCGGGCCGAAAGATAGAAGAAGGTCGCGGTCAGAAGGATGAAGAACATGCCGAGACCAACCATGATGCGGAACGACCAGAAGAGCGTCGGCACATGCGGGATGGTATCCGCCGCCGCCTTGGCGATCTGCTCTTCGCTCGCCTGACGAGGATCGTCCACGTAGCGTTTCAGCAGCAGGGCGTAACCGAGTTCATGGCCGAGTTCCGCGAAGGTGCCGCGCACCTCTTCCGGCAATTCGGCGCCCTTGCCGGTGGCGCGAATCTGCATCAGGGCATCATAGGCCTTGATGCCGTCGCGGATGCGGGTTTTGGCCTGCTCCACGAGATCGTTGATGCCAGGAATTTCCGTATCGAGCGAGCGTGTGCCGATGAGGCCCATGACCCACGGGATCTTCACGGCAAAATGTGTCTCGCGCGATTCCTGGTCCGGAAAGCCGATGGCGGTGAACGGGGCCGGCGCAGGCTCCGTCTCCCACATGGCTTCGATGGAGGCGAGCTTCATCTTCTGGTGTTCGGTCGAAAGATAACCGCTTTCATCACCCAGCACGACGACGGACAGCGCGGACGCCAGGCCGAATGAGGCAGCAACCGTCATCGAGCGTTTGGCAAGATCGACATGGCGGCCTTTCAGCACATACCAGGCGGAAACGCCGAGCACGAAGATGGATGCCGTGACATAACCGGCGGAAACCGTGTGAACGAACTTCGCCTGCGCCACCGGGTTGAACAGGACTTCAAAGAAGTCAGTTACTTCCATGCGCATGGTCTGGGGATTGAAGGCGGAGCCCGTGGGGTTCTGCATCCAGCCATTGGCGATCAATATCCAAAGCGCTGAGAAATTGGAGCCGAGCGCCACACACCATGTCGCGACGAGATGGCCGAGCTTCGACAGTTTATCCCAGCCGAAAAAGAACAGACCGACGAAGGTGGCTTCCAGGAAGAAGGCCATCATGCCCTCGATCGCCAACGGCGCACCGAAGATATCGCCGACATAATGGCTGTAGTAACTCCAGTTCATACCGAACTGGAATTCCATGACGATGCCCGTGGAGACGCCCAGCACGAAATTGATACCGAACAGGGTGCCCCAGAATTTCGTCATCTGCCGCCAGATTGTGCGGCCGGTCATGACATAGACCGTTTCCATGATGGCGATCACCACCGACAGTCCGATCGTCAGGGGAACGAACAGAAAGTGATAGAGAGCCGTCACCGCAAATTGCAGGCGCGACAGCGCCACTATGTCGAGTTCCATGGTCTTATCCACCTTTTCCGGAAGGCCGGCCTTCCATTTGTAAGACGACGCCGGCTCTCAAAAAAATCTCAGTCCGGGCGCAATGTGTTCAGCACTACGCCGTATTCCGGAGTGCCGCTTTGACATTCATCAAATTGACACCCCTCTTTCAGCACGACGATGCGGTCTGCGAATTCCGCCTCGCGGCGATTATGGGTGATGACCACGACGGTCCTGCCCTCTGCCGAGGCAAACAGGCGGGCAAGCACGTCGCGGGCGGTCTCGCCGTCCAGCCCTTCCGTCACCTCGTCGAGAAGCCAGAGGGGCTTGTCGGTGAGCAGGAAGCGGGCCAGCGCAAGCCGGCGCGACTGGCCGCCGGAAAGCCCCTGTCCCGCTTCGCCAAGCCTCGCCTCCAGTCGGCCCGGCATGGCCTTGACATGTTCGGCGAGGCCCGCCGCCGTGAGGACCTCCCACAACTGGCTCTCGGTCGCGGCAGGATTTGCCAGCCTTAGATTGTCGGCGATGCTGTCGCGGAAGAGCTGGCTTCTCTGTGTCATAGGGCTGGACTGCAGCGCGCTGACCGTGCCTGCCGACGGCTGCAATTCGCCCGCCAGCAGCTGGATGAGGCTTGTCTTGCCCGCGCCGCTTGGACCGACGATCGCAAGCCTTTCTCCGGCGCAGATCTCAAGCTCGATACCCGTCAGCACTACGTTGCCTTCACGTTCGAGGCGCACGCCCTGAAGCTTGGCCGCAATGCCGCCAGCCGGCAGGGGCGGACAGTGCAACGCAGCTGCAGGCGCGAGCCGTGGTGCAATGCGGCGTGCGGAAAAAAGCGTTCGTCCCAGTTCCATCGCACCACGGCGCAGCGCCGTGAACGGCTCCAGCGCCGCTAGACAGACCAGCAGGCCAAGCGCCGCGGCGGGCGCACCGAGCTTTTCCTGCTCCGCCAGCCAGGCCACGCCGAGAAGCATCGCGCTCAAAAGTACCGCCGTTGCAACGCCGAAGGAAAACCCGGCATTCGTCTCAATGCGGTTCAAAGCTTCATCGCAATCGAGCAGATAATCATCGGCCCGTTTCACCGCCTCGACCTGCGAGGCAAGCCGGCCGGCCACGAGCAGTTCCGCCTGCCCGCCGACAAGATCCGCCGCGCGAGCGCGTAGCGCCTCCAGACCGACCGCCCTGCGGCGCGAGAATTTCTCCGCCCGCAAAGCTGCGCGCACCGCAATACCGAGGCCGGAAGCGACAAGAAACAATGCAGCCAGAAGACCGGCAAGCGGATCAATGAAAGCAAGCCCGATGCCCGTTGCGATCGCCGCAAGGGCCGCGACGGCCGCGGGAAGCAGCACACGCAGGTAGAGTGAATCCAGCGCATCGATATCCGCTGTCAGCCGGTTCAAAAGGCGCGCCGGCCTTGCCTGGAGATTTTTCGCCGCCTGCGGCGCGGCAAAACCGCGAAACAGCTTTTCCCGAAGTGCCGCGAGGATGGAAAGCGTGGCCTCGTGGGTCGTCATGCGCTCACCATACCGCGCGGCGGTGCGGGCCAGCGCAAGAAGGCGAATGGCGGCTGAAGGTGCAAAAACGTCGAAAGCATAAGCTGTCGCCGGAAGCAGGCCGGCAATGGCGGTGGCCGTGATAAACCAGCCGGATATGCCAAGCAGACCGATGCCTGCCAGCACTGTGGTCGCCGCCAGAACCGCACCGGCCAGCAACATGCCGCTCCGTGCCGACCAGAAGAGGGCGATAACGGGTTTCAATATGGCGAAGCGCGACATCATGAGGGATCTCCCGATCTCACCGCCGCCATATCCACGACCCTGTCCATGCGCGCGGCCAGCACCGGATCATGGGTCGCGACGATCAACGTCCTTCCCTTTGCCAGTTGCAGCAGGTTTTCCGTAACGAGTTCGGCCGTCTCGCGGTCGAGATGCGCTGTCGGCTCATCGGCCAGAATGAGCCGTGCGGCGGGGTCGGCGAAGGCACGGGCAATGGCGAGCCGCACCGCTTCACCGCCGGAAATGCCATGGCCGCCATCTCCCACCGGCAGATGCCCGCGGGAAGACGACAATTGATCGAGGCCGGTGCTTTCAAGCGCCATGTCAACCATGCTCCGCGTGACGCCGGCCCGGCCGAAGCGAATGTTCGCCTCAAGCGAGCCGGCTGTGAAAAACGGCTTCTGGCCAATCCAGCCGATGGATTTGCGCAGTATGTCCGCCGTCTCATCGTCGAGTACGGTGCCGCCGATTTTTATCGTGCCGCCCTGTGCCTTGGCGAGCCCGGCAATAAGGGAGAGCACCGTGGATTTGCCGCAACCGGAGGGTCCGAGAAGTGCCACTGTTTCACCCGCCCGGACATTGAAATCGAAATTTCGAAGCACGGGCGATGCACCGGGATAGGCGAAGGTCAGGTCATGCATATCCACGGTTGCCGGCGTCGCAACTGTCACGTCCGGCGCGTCCTTGCCCGTGCCTGCAATAGCCGACCCACCCTTCGCCAGATTGTCGAGCGCGCCGAGCGCAGCCTCGCCGGCCGCCCGGTCGTGCCAGACGGCGGACAATTCCCGCAGAGGCTCGAAAAATGCCGGCGCGAGAAGCAAGATGAAAAGACCTTCGGCAAGCGTCAGTTTCTGACCCCACGCGCCGAAATCGAGAAAGCCGAGCAGATGGAAACCGATGTAAACGGCCGTCATGGCGACGCCGAGCGCCGCGAAAAGCTCAAGCACTGCCGATGAGAGAAAGGCGATCCTGAGCACCGCCATCGTTCTCTTCTTGAGATTTTGCGCATCGGCGCTCAGGCGTGTGGCCGTTAGATCGACCGCTTCCAGCGCGCGAATCGTTTCCAACCCGCGCAGCCGGTCGAGCAGGAAAGCGTTCATATTGCCGGCCTCAACAAGCTGCTTTTCACTGGCGGCCTTGGCCTGCCAGCCAATCAAAGCCATGAACAGCGGAATGGTCGGCATGGCAAGCAAAAGCACCAGCGCCGCGATCCAGCTGAAAGGAAGGATGACGAGGGCATATGCCACGGGAACGATCGTTGCCTTCATCCTTGCCGGCTGAAAACGGGAAAGATAGGGCACCAGTGCTTCCGACGTTTCGACGACGACAGCTGCCACCTCACCGGAAGCCGTTCGCGAGAGGTCGAGCGGGGAGACCCTGGCGAGGGCGTGGAGCGCTTCCAGCCGCCGCTGCGAAAGAGCCGCCCGCGCCATACGGAACGACATGCGCGCTGCGGTTTTTTCCAGAAGGGCCTTGAGGATACCGAGAAGAAAAATGGCGGCAGCCGGCGGCATGAGCGCCATCATTGGCGCACCATCAGCAATTTTTCCGACGGAAAAGGCAAGCAGACCCGCCTGTGGCAACCAGAACAGCGAAACGAGAACATGCAGCAGGGAAGCCGATCTTGCCGCCGCCGGTGCGTGCATTTTTTGCGGGGTGGGCGCTTTATCGGCGCGGGGCTTGCGGCCAGGAATGGAAAAGACCCGCCGCGTACCGAGCGACAGTGCAACCGGCGCGGAACAGCCGTCATCGCGGCTGTCGGCCAAGGGAGGGGTCTGGGCTGACATGGTCATGATCGCCTCAGCCGTCCTTTTTCGCGACGCGGGGCCGACCAAGGGAAACGATCTTGTCCTTGGCCTCCAGAAGCTTGGTGACTTTGGAGCCGAGCGCCAGAAGAGAAGCCAGCCGTTCCGTCTCCAGCCTTTTCACATCGTCATACCAACCCGTCAGCTGCTCGATCAGCGTCTTCATCTCATCGATACGCCTCTGCGCATGACGCTCATCTTCGTTTTCCGGCGTTTCCATCAGGATTTCCCGAAGCACGCTGAGGGTCGGATCGATTTCGCGTTTCTTGCGCTCCTCAGCAAGCGTTCGCAGGATGTGCCAGACATCCTCAGGCGTCGTAAAAAAATCACGCCTGTCTCCGGGGAAGTGCTTGAGGATTGCCAGGTTCCAGGCTTGCAGTTCCTTGAGGCTCATCGACACGTTGGACCGCGAAATGCCGAGCGCCTCCACAATATCGTCCGCGCAGAGCGGCTGTGGCGATATGTAAAGCAGAGCATAGACTTGGCCGACAGTGCGGTTGATGCCCCAGCGGCTGCCCATCTCACCGAAATGCAGCACGAAGGACTGAACGAGCGGGGAGAGATTGGAAGACATTTCTCTTCTTTCTGAATTTTCAGTAATTTCTGAAATTTCGATAACGCAAAAAACGACTGGCGGCAAATCACCTTTTTGACCTGCGTCAAAATGTGCAAATGGGCAGAGACGATGCTTGTATGGACGGTCGTGGGTGCAGTCCGGGCAAAATATGCGGCAGTCGTGTTGAGGGGTATGACAGGCTGGAGCGTTTGCTGGCGTCCGTCACTTTCCCTCCGTCATTCCGGTCTTGAGCCGGAATGACGTCCCCAAAGCAGTCGATGATATCGATAACATCTACGCGAGTCGCCACGACCAAGAATCAGCCCAAAGAAATGGGCGGCGGGATGACCCGCCGCCAATCGAAACGTCGGCGTATTCGCGCGTAGAAACCTTGCTTACGAAAAAGCGATCTGAACCTTCATGGCGCGGCTGCGGTCGGAAGCGAATTCGAAGGCCGAGATGGCATCGGCGAGATCAACGGTCTGGGTGATGAAAGGTTTGACATCGATCAGGCCCTTTTGCATCAATTCAACGCCGGTTGCGAATTCCTCATGGAAGCGGAAGGAACCGCGCAGATCGAGTTCCTTGGCGGTGATCGCCATCATCGGCAAGCTCATATCGCCGCCAAGGCCAAGCTGGACGATGATGCCGCGCGGGCGAAGCGCCGCGATGCCGCCGGCAAGCGCCACGGCGGCGCCTGAGCATTCATAGAGAATATCGAAGGTTCCCTTGTTCGCACCGTAGGCGGCAAGCGCGTCGGGCTCGTCCTTGCTATTGATGACGCGATCCGCACCCGCCTCACGCGCCTTGCCAAGCGTGAAATCGGAAAGATCGGTGGCGACGATCTCAGCTGCACCGGCGCGGCGCGCGGCCAGAATGGAGAGGATACCGATCGGGCCGCAGCCCGTGACCAGCACACGTTTTCCCAGCATATCACCGGCGCGGCGGGTGGCGTGCAGCGTTACCGCCAGCGGTTCCGCCATGGCGGCCTCACCGGCGCTCAGGCCATCGGCCGGCACGCATTGCAGGGCATCGGCCACCAGGACCTCGCGGAAGGCGCCCTGAATATGCGGGAAAGGCATGGCGCTGCCATAAAACCGCATGTTCAGGCACTGGTTGTGCAGGCCTTCCTGGCAGAAGCGGCAGGTTCGGCACGGGCGGGATGGCGAAACCGCAACCAAACCGCCGATCTTCAGCCCATCGACGCCTTCGCCCAGTTCCTCAATGACGGCGGAGACCTCATGGCCCAGCACCATCGGTTCACGCAACCGCACGGCGCCGAAACCGCCATGATTGTAATAGTGCAGATCACTGCCGCAGATTCCGCCCCTGGCCAGACGGAGCCGCACCTCACCCGGTCCCGGCTTTTCCTCCGGCCGGTCTTCGATGCGCACATCCTTTGCCCCGTGGGCGACAATCGCTTTCATGACAACTCCCGTTCAAGCGCGCGCCATTATGGCGCATAAAATTCTTCATCCCATTGCTGCCGCAAGATGCGCCTCGACGCACCTTGTCAGTTCGCCACCCGCCCGATACGTACCGAAAGCGGGCGCATCAGCCTTGACATCCGCCCTCAAACGGATGAATGTTATCGGTAACATATACTTTCAAGAACGCAATGTCGAGAGACTGGAGGAAACAGTGGGCCTTAATTTGTTCGATCTTTCCGGCCGCCGCGCCCTGATCACGGGTTCGTCCCAGGGCATCGGGTTGGCGCTGGCTCAAGGGCTGGCGGAAGCAGGGGCGGAAGTGGTACTGAACGGGCGCGATGAGGTGAAGCTGAAGGCGGCGGCAGCGGGCATCAAGGGTGCCAGAACGCTTGCCTTCGATGCTACCGATCACGGCGCGGTGCGCGAGGCGATCGACCGTTTCGAAGCGGAGGTCGGCCCCATCGATATCCTCGTCAACAATGCCGGTATGCAACACCGAACGCCGCTGGAGGATTTTCCGGCGGATGCCTTCGAGCGCCTGCTGCAAACCAACGTCGCCTCGGTGTTTCACGCCGGGCAGGCTGCCGCGCGTCACATGATCGGCCGCGGCCGTGGCAAGATCATCAACATTGCCAGCGTGCAGACCGCCCTTGCCCGCCCCGGCATCGCGCCCTACACCGCCACCAAGGGTGCCGTTGGCAACCTGACAAAAGGCATGGCGACGGACTGGGCCAAATATGGACTGCAGTGTAACGCCATTGCGCCCGGTTATTTCGACACCCCGCTCAACGCCGCCCTTGTTGCGGACGAGACCTTTTCGGCATGGCTTGAAAAGCGCACGCCGGCCGGTCGCTGGGGCAAGGTCGAAGAGCTCGTCGGCGCCTGCATTTTCCTGTCGTCCGATGCATCATCCTTCGTGAACGGCCACATTCTCTACGTCGACGGCGGCATTACCGCCTCGCTTTGACACATCGGGCCCCGATGGCCGGCTGCACCGCCATCCGGGCTTGAACGACGACACCACGACGCTTTGGGAGGAGGCCGTGACCACCATGACCGAGAAGAACAAAGTTGCACTGATCGGCGCAGGCGCCATGGGCGGGGCGATCGGGACACGGCTCATAGAGACCGGCAATCAGCTGACGGTTTTCGATCTGGATGCGGAAAAGGTGGCGGCACTGACGAGCCTCGGCGCGCAGAGCGCGAGCACAGCGGCGGAAGCAGCGTCGATTTCCGATGTGGTCATTCTCAGCCTCAATTCGCCGAAAATCGTTCGCATTGCCGTCTTCGGCAAGGATGGCGTCGCGGCGGAGGCCAAGCCCGGCACGCTCATCATCGACATGTCTTCCATCGATCCGGAAGCCACAAAGGAACTGGCAGCCGATGCCGCCGAAAAGGGCCTGCGCTGGGTGGACAGCCCGCTTTCGGGCGGCGCGCCCAAGGCGCTTGTCGGCCAACTGACGCTTATGGCGGGGGGCAGCGAAAAGGATGTGGCCGATGCGCATCGCGTGCTGCGACATGTGGCCAGCAATTACACCCATATGGGACCCTGCGGCACAGGGCAGACCACGAAACTCATCAACCAGGTTCTGTGCGGTCTGAACTTCCTTGCTGTAGCGGAAGCGACGCAACTGGCGCTGGACGCCGGCGTCGATGCCGCAAAAATTCCGCAGGCACTGAAGGGTGGCCGCGCCGACAGCGCCATCCTGCAGGAGTACATGCCGCGTTACGTGGCAAGGGATTACCGCCGCACCGGCCGGATCGACAATATGGTGAAGGACCTGAACGGCGCGCAGGATCTCGCCCGACGCACCAACACGGCCATGCCGCTGACGGCTGTTTGCGCCGAGGTGCACCGGATGCTCACGGCAGCAGGGCTCGGTGGAGAGGACCAGGCAGCGCTTATGGAGTTTTTCAGCGGCGCAAAGCGAAGCTTTCCGGACTGATTGACCGGCAGACAGGGGATGGCCGGAGCCTGTTGATACAGTCCCTGCGAGCCATTGCGAAATTGTCTTTCAGGGAAGATGATCAGGCGAATCGGCACGGCATTGGCCCCGATGACAGCAGACGCATGTATGCAAAGGACAATTTCCCGATGACCACCTCCGCGACAGGCACGGGAATTGCCAGTCTGACCGTTTCCGGAACCGGTTTCATTGCCGAAATCGCTTATCAAGGGGCGACGCTTCTGAGCTGGCGGCCGGTCTCTGCCGATGGCAGCGGAGGCGAAAATCTCGTCGACGGATATTCGACGCCCGCCGAAATGCAGTCCCAAAATGGCGTGAGGAACGGCATTCTCGCGCCCTTCTCCAACCGCATCCTGGATGGTCGGTTTAGTTTTGCCGGGCAGACGCACCGCATTGAGCCGGTGCTTGCCCATGAAGCCCTCGTCTTCCACGGATTTGCCAGAGCCCTGCCCTTCGTCCTCGCCCAGTCATCGGAGGAAAACGGCACTCATACTCTCATCTTCCGTGCCGAAATATCGCCTGCGGATTTCAGCGGTTACCCTTACCGTCTCGCCATCGAAGTGGAATATCGCTTCGTCGGCCATGACGTTACCATAGATATACGCGGCATCAACCGCGACGACCGGCCCCTGCCCTTCGCGGCCGGCTGGCATCCCTATTTCCGCCTGCCCGGCACCAGGTCTATCGACGACCTTCTCCTCACTCTGCCTTCGCGAACAGTAATTGAAACAAACGAGTATCTCATCCCCCTGCGAAACCCACAGGGCGGGTTAGTCAAACGGAACGACACCCTTTTTCTCCATACCCCGCTGGCCGGGCATGTGGTCGATGCCTGTTTCACCGATCTGATTGCTTCCGCAAACGGGCTTTACGAGACGAGGCTCGAAAACCCGCATGACGGTTCAAGCCTGACGGTCTGGCAGGAGCGTGGGCACATGCATGTCTTTACCGGGGATACGCTCGCACGCGACAGGCGGCGCTCCATCGCGCTCGAACCCGTGGAAACGCCGACCAACGCCTTCAACCAGGCGGAACTCGCGGATGCAATTACGCTGCAACCGGGCGAGACGCGAAGCTTCCGCTTTGGCGTCCGTTTCAAGGCAGCACGCTGATCAAGGTTCGATAGCCCTCAGATATGCGTCGTCGGCAGCGAAGACGACAGTTTCACCGTCTCCATGGAGATATAGGCGGACATGTCGTAAAGCTGCACGCGGCGCAGAATCTGTTTGTAGACCGTGTCGTAATATTCGACATTCGGCAGGACGAGCTTCAGAATATAATCGAAATTGCCGGTGAGCCGGTGAACCTCGACGATTTCAGGGATGGTGCTGACTGCGGCATGGAACCGGTCCAGCCAATCCTCCGCATGAAGGCCCGTTCTTACCAGCAGGAAAACCGTGGTCGGAAGATTGATCTTCCGCCGGTCGAGCAGCGCCATGGTGCCTGTCACATAACCTTCCGTTCGTAGCCGCGTGATGCGGCGCGAACAGGCCGATAGCGACAGGGAAACTTCCTCTGCGATATCGGCGAGCGGGGTTTCGGCATTTTCCTGGAGAATCGCAAGAATTCGGCGGTCGCGGTCATCAATCATCAGTGAACAATGCACAGGTTAACGCAAGCGCGCAAGAAATTTGCGACATCGGGACAGAAAGCGCGCCGAGTTTGCATCCAGGCCGCGAAAACTGCGCAAAAACGCATGCCGTTTTCGTTGCGACGATGGCATTCTTACTTTCAATCAAAGTTGAAAAGGGAACTCTTATGAAACGGATCGGCCTGATCGGCGGCATGAGCTGGGAATCCACCGCAACCTATTACCGCATGATCAACGAGGCGGTTCGCGACAGCCGCGGCGGTCTGGTCTCGGCCGATATCGTCATGCATTCGCTCGATTTTTCCGAGGTCGTCGCCCTTCAGAAGGCAGACCGCTGGGATGAGGCCGGCGCGCTGCTGGGCGCAGCAGGCGCGCGCCTTGCCAATGCCGGCGCCGATTGTGTACTGATCTGCACCAATACCATGCATCTCGTTGCCGACACCGTTGCGAAAATGTCCGGCGTGGCGCTGATTGACATCATCGACGAGACCGCAGCCGCCCTGAAAACGGATGGACGCCGCAAGCCGCTGCTGCTCGCCACCCGCTACACGATGGAACACGGTTTCTACACCGACCGGATGCGCCGCCACGGCGTCGACGTGGTCGTGCCGGATGCCGAAGACAGGGCCGCGATCCACGACATCATCTTCGGTGAATTGTGCCAGGGCGAGATCAAGTCCTGCTCGCGTGACCGCTATCTTGCGGTCATCGAGAAGGCCCGCGCACTCGGCGTTGATTCCGTCATTCTCGGTTGCACCGAAATTTCCCTGCTGATCGATCCCGACGCCCTGCCGCTGCCGGGTTACGATTCGACCGCCATTCACGCGAAGGCCGCCGTCGGCTTTGCGCTCGGAGACAAGGCTTTCGACAGAGCCGCATGAATGTGCCGCC
The DNA here is from genome assembly GCF_013285525.1 of Agrobacterium pusense. Taxonomy (NCBI): domain Bacteria; kingdom Pseudomonadati; phylum Pseudomonadota; class Alphaproteobacteria; order Hyphomicrobiales; family Rhizobiaceae; genus Agrobacterium; species Agrobacterium pusense. The sequence continues at coordinate 1,291,679 of NZ_CP053857.1, read as the reverse complement.
TCTTTGCCTATTCCGGTAAACCGGTCTGGCTCGACAGCCTGCTGATCGAGCCGGAAGCCTCGCTGGTCAGCCAGTCCATGGCAGCAAGGGAAGCCAAGACCGTCGTCAATGGTGATGGTTGCGGCCTTGGCTGGTATGGCGAACGCGGAACGCCCGGCGTCTTTCGCGACACGCGGCCGGCCTGGTCAGACGCCAACCTCGCGGCACTTTGCCACCAGCTTCGGTCGGGCATGTTCATGGCGCATGTGCGATCCGCCACGTCGGGCGAAGTCTCGCGCGCCAATTGCCACCCCTTTGCGCATGGGAAATACCTTTTCATGCATAACGGCCAGATCGGTGGCTATGAGCAGATCAGGCGCGATATCGATTCCCTTATCCCCGATGACATCTATGCATCCCGACGCGGCACGGGCGATAGCGAAGCGATCTTCTTGATTGCCGCCGGCCATGGCCTTCAGGTGGACCCGGTCAATGCCATCTCTACCGCGCTGCGGCTTTGCCAGGAAAAGATGATGGCGGCAAGTGTCTCTTCCGCATTGAGATTCAGCGCCGTTCTGATGGATGGTGATTGCGTTCACGCCTTCCGCTGGTCAAGCGATGACAAGCCGCCGACACTTTACTGGCGCGGTCTGGACGAAGGCATTGCGTTGAGTTCGGAACCCTTTTCCTTCGATTGTGCTCCCTGGTGCGCCGTTCCACCAAATACCAGCGTGACGATCCGCGCCGGAAAAATGACGACACAGGCTTTTTTCCTTCCGTAATCCCGGCTTTGCTGGCCGCATTTTCCCGGTTTCGCGGCGTCGCTTCCGTCGACCGGTGCGGCTGCCGCGATGCCTCGTTTATTTTCATTGAATTTTTGCAGCCGCGAAGGCTAGTGTGTGGTCCACGGCGTCGGATCGGAATAAGCACGATTTTCGGCTCGACGCGCAAAACGGAATATTAGAGCGAAACAGATTTCAGGACCGGTGAACCATTTAGAAGTGTTGCAGCCTCTCCCTTTCTTGCACGTTGCCCGCCATCGCGACGACCGTGCAAACCCGTTCAGGACCGACCCATAATGGGCCGGCAATCCCTTCGGCGATCCTCGGAACGCAGAGTAAAAATTCTTATTTTTCATCACCCTAAGCCGTTCAACTTTCCGAAAAAATTGCTGTTGCCACACCTCCATATCGATGCATAAACTGGCATCAGCAAAGGCAACACGGATCGACCTCATCAGACCCTCTCCTCCCACCAAGGTGCTGACCGACCAATGATCAATAATCTCAACGCCGCCGATCTCCCCCGTCCCGCGCCGCGCAGTTCCAACCCGGAAATCATGGCGTCGGAAATCATCGAACGCCTCACCTACCGTATCGGCAAGGACGTCAAGGTTGCCAAGCCGCATGACTGGCTGACCGCAACCATTCTCGTCGTACGCGACCGCATCATCGACAAGTGGATGGAATCCACCCGCAAGGCCTATGCCAACAATTCCAAGCGCGTTTATTACCTGTCGCTCGAATTCCTGATCGGCCGCCTGATGCGCGACGCCATCTCCAATATCGGCCTGATGCATGAAATCCGCGACGCGCTGTCCTCCCTCGGCGTCGATCTTGACGTCATCGCCGGGCTGGAGCCGGATGCCGCGCTCGGCAATGGCGGCCTTGGCCGTCTCGCCGCCTGTTTCATGGAATCCATGGCGACCGTTGATATCCCCGCCTATGGTTACGGCATCCGTTACGTGCACGGCCTCTTCCGCCAGCAGATGGCAGATGGCTGGCAGGTGGAACTGCCGGAAACATGGCTTGCCCACGGTAACCCCTGGGAATTCGAACGCCGCGAAAGCTCCTATGAAATCGGCTTCGGCGGATCGGTGGAGACAATCGGCGGTTATGAAGATCCGCAGCGTTTCGTCTGGAAACCGGCCGAACGCGTCATCGCCATGGCCTATGACACGCCGGTCGTCGGCTGGCGCGGCACGCGCGTCAATACGCTCCGCCTCTGGTCGGCACAGCCGATCGATCCCATTCTGCTGGCTGCCTTCAACGCTGGCGACCACATCGGCGCGCTGCGTGAAAGCAACAAGGCGGAGAGCCTGACGCGGGTTCTTTATCCTGCTGACGCGACGCCTGCCGGTCAGGAACTGCGCCTGCGGCAGGAATTCTTCTTCTCCTCCGCCTCCTTGCAGGACATTCTGCGCCGCCATCTGCAGCAATATCCGGATTTTACTTCGCTGCCGGAAAAGGTCTCGATCCAGCTAAACGATACACATCCGGCCATATCCATTGCGGAGATGATGCGTCTTCTATGCGATGTGCACGGGCTGGAATTTGATGAGGCCTGGAAGATCACCCAGGGTACCTTCTCCTACACCAATCACACGCTGCTGCCGGAGGCGCTGGAAAGCTGGCCCGTGCCGCTGCTCGAACGTCTTCTGCCCCGGCACATGCAGATCGTCTACGCCATCAACGCAAATACGCTGCTCTTTGCCCGCAAGGAAAAGAAGATGGCGGATCAGCAGATCCGCTCCATCTCGCTCATCGATGAAGGCGGCGAGCGCCGCGTGCGCATGGGCAATCTCGCTTTCATCGGCTCTCATTCGATCAACGGCGTTTCTGCCCTCCATACCGAGCTGATGAAGGAGACGGTCTTTGCCGATCTCCACGGCCTCTATCCTGACCGTATCAACAACAAGACCAACGGCATCACACCGCGCCGCTGGCTGATGCAGTGCAATCCCGGCCTCACCAGCCTGCTTCGCGAAACGATCGGCGACGATTTCCTCGATGATGCGGAAAAGCTGACAGCGCTCGACCGTTTCGCCGACGATGCCGCGTTCCGCGAGAAATTCGCCGAGGTGAAGCGTCTGAACAAGGTGCGCCTTGCCAATACGGTGGCGCAGCGCATGGGCATTCGCGTCGATCCGTCGGCCATGTTCGACATCCAGATCAAACGTATCCATGAATATAAGCGCCAGCTTCTGAACCTCGTGGAAACCGTCGCGCTTTACGACCAGATTCGTTCTCACCCGGAACTGGATTGGGTTCCGCGCGTTAAGTTCTTTGCAGGCAAAGCGGCGCCGAGTTACCACAACGCGAAGCTGATCATTAAGCTTGCCAACGATATTGCCCGGGTCATCAACAACGATCCGGCCGTGCGCGGGCTTCTGAAAGTGGTATTTGTTCCGAACTATAACGTCTCGCTCGCGGAAATCATGGTACCCGCCGCCGATCTCTCCGAACAGATCTCGACGGCTGGCATGGAAGCCTCCGGCACCGGCAACATGAAATTCGCCCTCAACGGCGCACTCACCATCGGCACGCTCGATGGCGCCAACGTTGAAATGCGCGATCATGTCGGTGAAGAAAACATCGTCATTTTTGGCATGACGGCCGATGAGGTGGCCAGAGCCCGTGCAGAGGGTCACAATCCCCGCGCGATCATCGAAGGATCGTCGGAACTGTCGCAGGCCCTTTCGTCCATAGCATCAGGCGTCTTCTCGCCGGATGACCGCTCACGATTCGCCGGCCTGATCGACGGTATTTACAACAGCGACTGGTTCATGGTTGCCGCCGATTTCGACGCCTATGCCGGTGCGCAGCGAGAAGTAGATGCGATCTGGAGTAATCCGGATAGCTGGTACGCCAAAACAGTGCGCAATACGGCGCGCATGGGCTGGTTCTCGTCCGACAGGACTATCCGCCAATATGCCACCGAGATCTGGAGAGCCTGATGAAAAAACCGCTCAATTCGGCCGACGAGAAAAAGACTGGCGACATCACGAAGGCTGAAATCGAGGCGATCAAGAGCGGTTTGCATTCCAATCCCTTTGCCCTTCTCGGCGTTCACGAAACGCCGGAAGGGTTTTCTGCCCGCTGTTTCATTCCGGGTGCCGAGGAGGTTTCCGTCCTGACGCTGGACGGAAATTTCGTGGGCGAATTGAAACAGCTGGACCCGGACGGCTTTTTTGAAGGCCCGATCGATATTTCCAAACGCCAGCCGGTGCGTTACCGCGCCTGCCGCGATGATGCCGAGTGGGCTGTGACAGACCCCTACAGCTTCGGCCCGGTTCTCGGCCCCATGGATGATTATTTCGTCCGGGAAGGATCGCATCTGCGGCTGTTCGACAAGATGGGCGCGCACCCGCTGAAGCTCGAAGGCGTTGAAGGTTTTCACTTCGCCGTCTGGGCGCCGAATGCGCGGCGCGTTTCCGTCGTTGGCGATTTCAACAATTGGGACGGCCGCCGGCATGTGATGCGTTTCCGCAAGGATACGGGCATCTGGGAAATCTTCGCGCCCGACGTCTATGCCGGCTGCGCCTACAAATTCGAGATTCTCGGTGCAAACGGCGAGCTGCTGCCGCTGAAGGCCGACCCCTATGCCCGCCGCGCCGAGTTGCGGCCGAAGAACGCTTCCGTCACTACGTCTGAACTGACACAAAAATGGGAAGATCAGGCCCATAGGGAGCATTGGGCGCAGGTGGACCAGCGTCGCCAGCCGATCAGCATCTATGAGGTCCATGCCGGCTCCTGGCAGCGTCGTGAGGACGGCACCTTCCTAAGTTGGGACGAGCTCGCCGCCCAGCTCATTCCCTATTGTACGGATATGGGCTTCACCCATATCGAGTTCCTGCCGATTACGGAACATCCCTATGACCCTTCCTGGGGTTACCAGACGACGGGTCTCTACGCCCCAAGCGCACGTTTTGGCGATCCCGAAGGGTTTGCCCGCTTCGTCAATGGCGCCCACAAGGTTGGCATCGGCGTTTTGCTGGACTGGGTTCCCGCCCATTTTCCCACCGACGAACATGGACTTCGCTGGTTCGATGGCACGGCGCTCTATGAGCACGCCGATCCGCGTCAGGGTTTCCATCCCGACTGGAACACGGCGATCTATAATTTCGGCCGCGTCGAGGTCATGTCCTACCTCATCAACAACGCGCTTTACTGGGCTGAAAAATTCCATCTCGACGGCCTGCGCGTCGATGCAGTCGCCTCGATGCTCTATCTCGATTATTCCCGCAAGGAAGGTGAGTGGATCCCGAACGAATATGGCGGGCGCGAAAATCTCGAATCCGTGCGCTTCCTGCAGAAGATGAATTCCCTCGTTTATGGCACCCATCCGGGCGTCATGACGATTGCCGAGGAATCCACCTCCTGGCCGAAAGTGTCGCAGCCCGTTCATGAGGGCGGTCTCGGTTTCGGTTTCAAGTGGAATATGGGCTTCATGCACGACACGCTGAGTTATTTCTCGCGGGAGCCTGTGCATCGCAAGTTCCATCATCAGGAACTGACCTTCGGCCTGCTTTACGCCTTCACCGAAAATTTCGTGCTGCCGCTGTCCCACGACGAGGTCGTGCATGGCAAGGGGTCGCTGATCGCCAAAATGTCCGGCGATGACTGGCAGAAATTCGCCAATCTCCGCTCCTATTACGGCTTCATGTGGGGTTATCCCGGCAAGAAGCTGCTGTTCATGGGTCAGGAATTTGCGCAGTGGAGCGAATGGAGCGAAAAGGGCGCGCTCGACTGGAACCTGCGCCAATATCCGATGCATGAGGGCATGCGCCGCCTCGTGCGTGATCTCAACCTCACCTACCGATCCAAAGCCGCCCTGCATGCCCGGGACTGCGAACCCGACGGCTTCCGCTGGCTTGTGGTCGATGATCACGAGAATTCCGTCTTCGCCTGGCTGCGCACGGCGCCCGGCGAAAAGCCGGTCGCGGTCATCTGCAACCTCACCCCGGTCTATCGGGAAAACTATTATGTGCCGCTGCCCCAGGCGGGGCGGTGGAGGGAGATTCTCAACACCGATGCCGAAATTTATGGCGGCAGCGGCAAGGGAAATGGCGGACGCGTTCAGGCGGTCGATGCCGGCGGCGATATCGGGGCGATGCTCGTCCTGCCGCCGCTCGCCACGATTATGCTCGAGCCGGAAAACTGACAGACAGAGAGGGAGGACACCATGTCGGAAAAAAGAGTTCAGCCTTTGGCGCGTGATGCAATGGCCTATGTCCTCGCGGGCGGCAGAGGCAGCCGCCTGAAGGAACTGACGGATCGCCGGGCAAAACCCGCCGTTTATTTTGGCGGCAAGGCGCGCATCATCGATTTTGCGCTCTCCAACGCGCTTAATTCCGGCATTCGCCGCATCGGCGTCGCCACGCAATACAAGGCGCATTCCCTCATTCGGCACCTGCAGCGTGGATGGGACTTCTTCCGCCCTGAACGTAATGAGAGCTTCGACATCCTGCCCGCCTCCCAGCGCGTTTCCGAAACGCAATGGTATGAAGGTACGGCAGACGCGGTTTACCAGAACATCGACATTATCGAGCCCTATGGGCCGGAATATATGGTCATCCTCGCCGGCGACCATATCTATAAAATGGACTACGAATACATGCTCCAGCAGCATGTCGATTCCGGTGCGGATGTGACGATCGGCTGCCTTGAAGTGCCGCGTATGGAAGCAACGGGCTTCGGCGTCATGCATGTGAATGAAAAAGACGAGATCATCGATTTCATTGAAAAGCCCGCCGATCCGCCCGGCATTCCCGGCAATGAGGGTTTTGCGCTCGCCTCCATGGGCATCTACGTCTTCCACACGAAATTTCTGATGGAAGCGCTGCGCCGCGACGCCGCAGACCCCACTTCCAGCCGCGATTTCGGCAAGGACATCATTCCCTATATCGTGAAACACGGCAAAGCCGTCGCCCACCGCTTCGCAGACTCCTGCGTGCGTTCGGATTTCGAGCATGGCCCCTACTGGCGGGACGTCGGCACCATCGACGCCTACTGGCAGGCCAATATCGACCTGACGGATGTGGTGCCTGACCTCGATATATACGACAAATCCTGGCCGATCTGGACCTATGCGGAAATCACCCCGCCGGCAAAATTCGTCCATGACGACGAGAACCGCCGTGGTTCCGCCGTGTCTTCGGTCGTTTCCGGTGACTGCATCATTTCGGGTGCGTCGCTCAACCGCAGCCTTCTGTTCACAGGCGTGCGCGCCAATTCATACTCCCGCCTTGAGAATGCCGTAGTACTGCCGAGTGTGAAGATCGGGCGTCATGCCCAGCTCAGCAATGTCGTCATCGACCATGGCGTGGTCATTCCGGAAGGACTGATTGTAGGAGAAGACCCAGAACTGGATGCCAAACGTTTCCGCCGTACCGAAAACGGCATCTGCCTTATCACCCAATCGATGATCGACAAGCTGGACCTGTAGCGCCGATGAATGTCCTTTCGGTTTCATCCGAAATCTACCCCCTGATCAAGACCGGAGGGCTCGCCGATGTTGCCGGCGCGCTCCCCATCGCGCTCGAAGCCTATGGCGTCAAGACGCGCACGCTGATACCCGGGTATCCGGCGGTGAAAGCTGCCGTGACGAACGCGGTGAAATGTTACGAATTCACCGACCTGCTGGGCGAAAAGGCCGATCTGCTCGAAGGCCGGCACGAGGGACTGGATCTCCTCATCCTCGATTCGCCCGCTTATTACGAGCGCTCCGGCGGGCCCTATCTGGACCAGACGGGCAAGGATTATCCCGACAACTGGAAGCGCTTTGCGGCGCTTTCGCTGGCGGCGGCCCGCATTGCAGCCGGCGAATTTCCCGACTGGCGGCCGGATCTTCTGCACGCTCATGACTGGCAGGCTGCCATGGCGCCAGTCTACATGCGTTATGCCGAAACGCCTGAAATTCCGAGCCTGCTCACCATTCACAACATTGCCTTCCAGGGGCAGTTCGGCGCCAACATCTTCAGCAAGCTTGGGCTACCAGCCCATGCTTTCGGCATGGAGGGCGTGGAATATTATAACGATGTGAGTTTCCTCAAGGGCGGACTGCAGACGGCGACGGCGCTCAGCACCGTCAGTCCCTCCTATGCCGAGGAAATCCTCACCCCGCAATTCGGCATGGGCCTGCACGGCGTTATCGGCAGCCGCGCCCATGTGCTGCACGGCATCGTCAACGGCATCGACGCGGACGTCTGGAACCCGGCAACGGATCATCTGATCCATGACAATTATTCCGCCGCCAATCTCAGAAACCGGGCCCTGAACAAGAAGTCTGTCGCCGAACATTTTCGCATCGATGACGATGACAGCCCGCTGTTTTGTGTCATCTCCCGCCTCACCTGGCAGAAGGGCATCGACCTCATGGCCGAAGCCGTGGACGAGATCGTTTCCCTCGGCGGCCGTCTGGTGGTGCTTGGCGCGGGCGATGTGGCGCTGGAAGGCGCGCTACTGGCGGCGGCGTCCCGCCACCATGGGCGCGTCGGTGTCGCCATCGGTTATAATGAGCCGCTGTCGCATCTGATGCAGGCAGGTTGCGATGCGATCATCATCCCCTCGCGCTTCGAACCCTGCGGCCTCACCCAGCTTTATGCGTTGCGTTACGGCTGCGTTCCGGTCGTCGCCCGCACCGGCGGCCTTGCAGACACGGTGATCGACGCCAACCATGCCGCCATCGCCAACAAGTCGGCGACTGGTGTGCAATTTTCCCCCGTCACGCTTGATGGTCTCAAACAGGCGATCCGCCGGACCATCCGTTATTATCACGACCCGAAACTATGGACACAAATGCAGAAACTCGGGATGAAATCCGATGTTTCCTGGGAAAAGAGCGCCGGCCTTTACGCCGCGCTTTACAGCCAGCTTATTTCGAAAGGCCATTGAACCAATGATCAAGACTGTTCAGACGAAGCCCTATCAGGACCAGAAGCCGGGCACTTCAGGCCTGCGCAAGAAGGTGCCCGTCTTCGCCCAGGAAAATTACGCCGAGAACTTCATCCAGTCGATTTTCGACGCACTTGAGGGCTTTGAAGGCCAGACGCTGGTGATCGGCGGCGATGGCCGTTACTACAACCGCGAAGTCATCCAGAAGGCAATCAAGATGGCCGCCGCCGCCGGCTTCGGCAAGGTTCTGGTCGGTCAGGGCGGCATTCTCTCCACGCCGGCCGCATCCAACATCATCCGCAAATACAAGGCCTTCGGCGGTATCGTGCTCTCCGCCAGCCACAATCCCGGCGGCCCCACCGAAGATTTCGGCATCAAATACAATATCGGCAATGGCGGTCCCGCCCCGGAAAAGATCACCGACGCGATCTACGCCCGTTCCAAGGTCATTGACAGCTACAAAATTTCAGACGCCGCCGATATCGACCTCGACAAGGTGGGCAGCTTCAAGGTGGATGAGCTGACGGTCGAGGTGATCGATCCGGTCGCCGATTATGCCGCCCTGATGGAAGAGCTGTTCGATTTCGATGCCATCCGTGCCCTCATCGCCGGCGGCTTCAAGGTCGTGGTCGATTCCATGAGCGCCGTCACAGGCCCTTATGCCGTTGAGATCATCGAAAAGCGGCTTGGCGCTCCAAAGGGCTCGGTCCGCAATGCTACACCGCTGCCGGACTTCGGCGGCCATCACCCCGACCCTAACCTTGTCCACGCCAAGGAGCTTTATGACGATGTCATGAGCCCGGAAGGCCCCGATTTCGGCGCTGCTTCCGATGGCGACGGCGACCGCAACATGGTCGTCGGCAAGGGCATGTTCGTCACGCCATCAGACAGCCTGGCGATCATCGCCGCCAATGCCAGACTGGCGCCCGGTTACGCGGCAGGCATTTCCGGCATCGCTCGTTCCATGCCGACAAGTGCGGCAGCTGACCGTGTCGCCGAAAAGCTCGGCCTTGGCATGTACGAGACTCCAACCGGCTGGAAGTTCTTCGGCAACCTCATGGATGCCGGCAGGGTGACGATCTGCGGCGAAGAAAGCTTCGGCACAGGCTCCAATCATGTACGTGAGAAGGATGGTCTCTGGGCCGTGCTCTTCTGGCTGAACATCGTCGCCGCCCGCAAGGAAAGCGTGAAGGACATCGTCACCAAGCACTGGGCCGAATATGGCCGCAATTATTACTCCCGCCACGACTATGAGGAAGTGGATTCGGACGCCGCCAACACGCTGGTGGCGACCCTGCGCGAAAAGCTCGCGACGCTTCCCGGCACCAGCTACGGCAATCTGAAGGTCGCCGCGACAGATGATTTTGCCTATCACGATCCGGTCGATCAGTCCGTCAGCAAGAACCAGGGTATCCGCATCCTGTTCGAAGGCGGTTCGCGCATCGTGCTGCGCCTTTCCGGCACCGGTACGGCAGGTGCCACACTTCGTCTCTATGTCGAGCGTTACGAGCCGGACGCGGCGCGTCACGGCATCGAAACGCAGGAAGCGCTCGCCGACCTGATTGCCGTTGCCGATACGATCGCCGGCATCAAGGCCCATACGGGACGAAGCGCGCCGAGCGTTATCACGTAAGCTGGCTGCGGCGCTGCTTTCTCCTGAGAGCGCCGGGCACAATACGATGAGTTCACAAAGCAACTCGTTGGAGTGACACGTCCGCCGCCCTGCTCGGCGTCATCCTCGGGCTTGCTCGAGGATGACGGAGGAGGGTTTCCAACCCTCCTATTCTGCCGATACCTTTCAAAAGAGATATTATCTAGCGGAGACAGATAATGCAGACACCTTCCGTTTTCCCCAAAGGCGCGCTGCAGACGGAAAACGGAACGGAATTCACGGTCTATTCCCGGCACGCCTCCCAGATCGATCTTTGTCTTTTCGATACGGCCGGGGAAAAAGAGATGGCGCGCCTGCCAATGGTGCGCGGCGAAGGCGACATTCACGGATTGATCGTCTCCGACGCTGGCCCGGGTACGCGTTACGGCTTTCGCGCTCACGGTATTTATTCGCCCGAACATGGCCTGTGGTTCGATCCCGCAAAGTTGCTGCTCGACCCCTATGCCACGGAGATAGACCGTTGCTTCCGGCATGATCCAGCCCTTTTTGCCTTTGGTCAGGAAACGGGCCACATCGTGCCCAAGGCAATTCTTGCCAGCCATGAGCCGCTCAAGCGCCAACCCCCGCTTTTCACCGAAGGTGGGCTGATTTACGAACTTTCCGTGACGTCCTTTTCGCAGCTGCATCCCGAGGTGCCGGAAGACATCCGGGGCACCGTCGCCGCGCTCGCCCATCCCGCCATCCTCGCCCACCTGAAAAAAATCGGCGTCGACGCGGTGGAGCTGATGCCGATTACCGCGTGGATCGACGAGCGTCACCTGCCGCCTCTCGGCCTTTCCAATGCCTGGGGATATAATCCCGTCGGCTTCATGGCGCTTGATCCGCGACTCTGTCCCGGTGGCGTGCGGGAACTGCGCGAGACGGTTGCAGCGCTGCATGCGCAGGGCATCGGCGTCATTCTCGATCTGGTCTTCAACCACACGGGTGAAAGCGATATCGAAGGATCGGTTCTATCGCTGCGCGGGCTCGACAATCTCACCGCCTTTCGTCACCCGCCGGGCAAACCGGGGGTTCTGGTCAACGATACCGGCACCGGCAACACGGTCGCCTGCGACCATCCCTATATCCGGCAGCTTATTATCGATTCTCTCAGGCATTTCGTTCTGAGTGCCGGCGTGGACGGTTTCCGCTTTGATCTGGCCACAGTGCTCGGACGAACGGCCAATGGCTTCGAAATGGCAAGCGAAACGCTCTCGGCCATGCGTTCGGACCCATTGCTTTATGACCGCCTGCTAATCGCCGAACCGTGGGATATCGGCCCCGGCGGGTACCAGCTCGGCAATTTTCCGGAAAGCTTCCTTGAATGGAACGATCGCGCCCGCGATGACATGCGCCGGTTCTGGCGCGGGGACGCCGGCACGACCGGGGCGCTGGCCGATGCGCTTTCCGGTTCCTCGCCGATCTTTTCCCGCCATGGCCGCCAGAACACCCGCAGCGTCAATTTTCTCGCTGCCCATGACGGTTTCACCCTGTACGATCTCGTCAGCCACGAACATAAGCACAATGAGAAAAACGGCGAGAGCAATCGCGACGGCCACAATGACAACCATTCCTGGAACAATGGTTTTGAGGGGCTGACAGACGATCCCGTCATTGGAGCAGCCCGGATTGCAGATGTGAAGGCGCTGCTTTCCACGCTTTTCGTCTCTCGCGGCGCCCTGATGCTCACGGCGGGCGACGAGGGCGGCCGCAGCCAGCAAGGCAACAACAACGCCTATTGCCAGGACAATGAGATAAGCTGGGTCGACTGGTCATCGCTTTCCCGCGAATTGATCGACCATACGGCCTTTCTCGCTTCATTGCGCAAACGTTTCGACGTGTTTTCGGGGACAGGCTTCTTCTCAGGCCATGGCGATGTGACATGGCTCGCCCCCGCCGGCGAGCCGATGACGACGGCAGACTGGGAAAGGCCAATTGCGCAGGCTTTTGCCATGGTGCTTTCCACGCTCGACCGGGAAACCGGTGCCGACGCTGAACTTGCCGTGCTGATAAACCGCAGCCGTGAGATCGTGCCTTTCACCCTGCCGGGCGATGGCTGGGCCGCCATCGGCACGGATTTCGGTAGCCCCGCCTTCCTTCCAGCCCGTTCGGTGGTGTTTTATCTGCGCGGTTGATCCCGTCGCGTCACGAGCCGTATAAGTCGCGGGAGACAATGCGGACGAGGTAACATGACAAAAGAAATTGCGCTGGCCGAGATGAAAAACCACGTTGGCACAGAAATGGGCGTTTCCGACTGGATCACGGTCGACCAGACAATGATCGACAGCTTCGCAAAAGCAACACTGGATGACCAGTTCATCCACACAGACCCGGAACGCGCCAAAGCGGAAAGTCCCTTTGGCGGCACCATTGCGCATGGGTTCCTGACGCTGTCTCTGCTTTCGGCCCTGAATTACGACGCCCTGCCGCGCATTCGCGAGCAGACCATGGGCATCAATTACGGCTTCGACGCCATTCGTTTCGTCGCTCCGGTCAAAAGCGGTGCTCGCGTGCGCGGCCGTTTCACCCTGGCGGAGACGCGCTTTCGCGGAGCCTCCCTGCTGATGACCACCTATGATGTGACGGTGGAAATCGAAAACGAGAAAAAGCCGGCGCTAACCGCGCGCTGGACCACCATCAGCCAGTTCAATCCGGAGGACAGGCCGGAAGACGCCTGAAACCCACGAGGGAGAGACCGCATGCATGACGAAGCCGTGAGGAATGCGTTTCTCGTTCAGGCAAGAGCCTGCGACAGCCTCGGCTCTCCCTTCACGGCACGGCTTTGCCGCGCCATGGCAACAAGGCTCGACCGCCAGACAGAGGTCGGCGAGCGAATTTTGTCCTGGTCCGGCGATGTCGGCCCATCCGGAGATTCCGTACCGCTACGGCTGGCCGGCGCCCTTCATGCGCTTGCCATAGAGGAAAAGATCGCGCCGCTCGCCGATATTCCGCCGGAAAACGAAGAAGCGCTCTGGCAGGCATGTGCAAACGCCCTGCGTTTTCATTCCGCCTTCATCCTCGAAAGGTTGCAATCACCGCCGCAGACCAACGAGGTTCGCCGTTCTGCCGTTCTGCTGCCTGGCTTTCTTTCGATTGCGAAAATGACGGGCAAGCCGCTGGTGCTTTCCGAAGTCGGAGCCAGCGCTGGCCTCAACCTGCAATTTGACCGTTACCGATATCGCCTCGGCGATCTCGTCTGGGGTGAACAGTCCGATGTTTTCCTGTCACCGGAGTGGCGCGGCGACACCCCCGCCCATGAGCGGATCGACGTTATCGAGCGCGCCGGCTGCGATATCAACCCACTTGATCCGTCATCCGCGGAAGATCGTCTGCGGCTGATGTCCTATGTCTGGGCCGACCAGACGGACAGGCTCGAACGAACGGCCGCCGCCCTGCGCATAGCGATGGAACACGCTCTGCATGTCGAGAAGGCCGACGCTGTCGACTGGCTGCAACGCCGCCTTGCGACGCAATATCCGGGCGCTGCCCATGTCATCTATCATTCCGTCGCCTGGCAATATCTGCCCGATGACCTGAAACAGGCCGGCGAGACTGTGATTGCCGAGGCCGGCACCCGCGCCACGCGGGACGCCCCGCTTGCCCGGCTGCAAATGGAAGCGGATGCGACGCCCGGCGGTGCTGCAATTATGCTTCAAATCTGGCCGGGCGGCGAAAAGCAGGAAATCGGCCGCGCCGATTTCCATGGGCGATGGGTGGAATGGCGGGGTTGGACAGAGAGTTAAACCGCCACGTCCTCAGCCGCCTCCTGCAGCAGCCCGCCGACATAGGTCGCGAAGGAGCGCCAGCACTCCACCCGGAATGTGTCATCCCCCGTGCGCAGCAGGACCACTTCCGCCTTGCCGAAAATAGTGCGTGAGCAGCCACCTACCGGGAACCTCGCAAGAGAAAGGTCCTGCGGGCAGCCGGCATTGAGAGCTGCTTCCGCGCCAGCGCCGGAAACGATGATGGCGGTGTTGCGGTGGGAAATATCAGTTGCCGAAAACAGGCCGGAAACGCCGGCAAGCGCCACCATGAGATCGCTTTCGCCCTGATCGATCACCAGCCATTCATCCGGGCCGAGCCACAGAGCGGATCGCAGACCAGAGGTGACCGAGCTTTTCGGGCTGGTCGGCAAGGCAAGACCGAGCGCTTCGGACAGCGCCGGCACGGCGCTCTCGCGTGCCCGCAGCGACAACCGCGAGGCAGAAGCCGCAGGCTTCAGCGATACAAAGGGCGAACCGCCGTGAAAATCCTCAAGCACGGATTTGCGTTTTGCGTGCAGCATATCAGCCATTGAGACGGGCTCCTTCCTTGTCGAGGAAGACCATGTCGGTCACTTCGACGGCAATGGTTTTATCAGCAAGCGGAATATAGAGCGTTTCGCCCATGCGCGCCCTGCCATCCGCCACCAAGGCGAAAGCAATGGAATGGCCGAGATTTTCCGACCAATAGGCGGAGGTGACGTGGCCGAGCATGGTCATTGGCTTTGGCTGGTTCGGATCGGCAACGATCTGACCGCCCTCGTCCGGAACGGTCAGCCGGTCCTTCGTCTTCAGGCCAACAAGCTGTTTGCGGCCGGAGCGCGTTAGATCGGGGCGTTTCAGACCGCGAATGCCGACGAAATCCGTTTTCTTTTTGGAGACAGCCCAGCCAAGCCCGGCATCATCGGGCGTCACGGTGCCGTCCGTATCCTGCCCGACGATGATATAGCCCTTTTCGGCACGCAGGATATGCATTGTTTCGGTACCGTAGAGGCAGCCGCCGACGGCTTCCGCCCTCTCCCGGATTGCAGACCAGACGGCCGCGCCGTAATCGGCAGGCACATTGATTTCGAAACCGAGTTCGCCGGTGAAGGAGACGCGGAAAAGCCGCGTCGGCACGCCGCAGAACTTGCCTTCCGCCACCGCCATATGCGGAAAGGCCTCCGGCGAAAGGTCGATACCCTCGACGAAAGGCGCGATAACCTCGCGCGCCTTCGGCCCCTGGACGGCAATCACGGCCCATTGTTCGGTTGCCGATGTCAGCCAGACATTGAGATCGGGGAATTCGGTCTGGAGATAGTCCTCCATATGCTGGAGAACGCGCGGCGCGCCGCCCGTCGTCGTCGTTACGTGGAAACGGTCTTCGGCCAGGCGCCCAACAACGCCGTCATCGTAAACGAAGCCGTCTTCGCGGGTCATGATGCCATAACGGCAGCGGCCGGGTTTCAACGTATCCCAGGCATTGGTGTAGATGAGGTTCAGGAACTTCGCCGCATCCGGGCCAACCACCTCGATTTTTCCGAGGGTTGAGGCATCAAACACGCCGACGCTCTCACGAACCGTCTTGCATTCACGGTTGATCGCTTCATGCATGTCCTCGCCCGCCCGCGGGAAGAACCAGGCACGCTTCCAGTTGCCGACATCCTCGAATACCGCGCCAGCCGCCAGCTCTTCGTCGTGCATCGGCGTCTTGCGCGCGGGATCGAACAGCGCGCCGCGTGAATGGTTGATGAGCGTGCCGAAAGTAACCGGCGTATAGGGCTGGCGGAAGGTGGTGAGGCCGACCTTGGGCAAATCCCGGCCAAGCGCTTCCGATGCAATGGCAAGGCCATGCATGTTCGACATCTTGCCTTGATCCGACGCCATGCCATTGGTGGTGAAGCGCTTGATGTGTTCGACTGAATGCATGCCCTCGCGCACGGCAAGGCGAATATCCTTGGCGCAGACATCGTGCTGGAAATCGATGAAAGCCTTGACGCCTGTGCCCTCGCCTGCGCCCTCCGCCGCACCAATCATGCCGCCTGTCCAGGCCCGGGCATTTTCACCGGAAAACTCCACCGCGCCGCCACCCGCAGCCGCGGCCTCGGCGATCAGCGCCGAAAGATCATCCGTGCCATTGCAGGCGCCGATGGAGACGCAGTTCTGCACATGGATGTCAGGCAGGAAACGCTGGTTAGCCGCGTCAAACTTCAGCTTGCCGCGCGATTGCGAGAACAGATGCACTGAAGGCGTCCAGCCGGCGGAGACAACAAGCGCGTCGATGGCGATCTTGCGCTTGTTCGACCCGCCATTGCGACCGACCGTCATGGAAGATACGCGCAGGCGGCCGGCGGTATTGTAAACGCTGTGACCCGCCAGCACCTCGATGCCGAGTGCCCGGGCCTCGTCCAGCAGACGCTGGTCCGGATTTTCGCGGCAATCGACGATGGCGGCGATCTTCACCCCGGCCTTCTTCAGATCGAAGGCAGTCTCATAGGCGGAATCATGAGCGGTGTAGACACCGACATTGTGGCCCACGGCGACGCCGTAGTGGTTCAGATAGGTGCGGGCGGCCGAAGCCAGCATGATGCCAGGCCGGTCATTGTTGGCGAAGACCATGTGGCGCTCAATTGCACCCGCCGCGAGCACGACCTTTTTGGCGCGGACCTGCCACAGGCGCTCGCGCGGCTGATGTTTGGCCGGCGTCGCGAGATGATCGGTGACGCGTTCGGCAAGCGCGACAAAATTGTGGTTGTAATAACCGAAAGCCGTCGTGCGCGTCAGAACCCGCACATTGGGGATGGATTGCAGTTCGGAAAGCACCTTCTGCGCCCATTCATAACCGGGCAGGCCGTCGATTACAGCGCCAGTATCGAAGCGCAACGCACCACCAATCTCGGCATTCTCATCAACCAGAATGACGCTGGCACCGGTTTTTGCCGCGGCAAGCGCCGCCGTCAGGCCGGCGAGGCCTGCACCGGCGACGAGCACGTCGCAATGGGCGTAACGGCCGGAATAATGGTCCGCATCCGGCTCGCTCGGCGCCTTGCCGAGGCCGGCGGCGCGGCGGATCAGCGGTTCGTAAATCTTGTGCCAGGCGGCCTTCGGCCACATGAACGTCTTGTAGTAGAAACCGGCCGCGAACATCGGCGACAGAAGATCGTTGATAGCGCTCAGATCGAAAGACAGCGACGGGAAACGGTTCTGCGAGGCGATAATCGCCCCGTCGAACACTTCCTGCACCGTGGCACGCACGTTGGGCTGCTTGCGCAGGCTGTCGCGCGACACGTCGATCAGCGCATTCGGCTCCTCCGGCCCGGCGGAGAGGAAACCACGCGGACGGTGATATTTGAACGAACGGCCGATCAGATGCACGCCATTGGCCAGAAGGGCTGATGCAAGCGTATCTCCCTCCAGCGCCGGATAGATCTTGCCGTCGAAGGTGAAGCGAGCGGTTCTCGCCGGCGTGAGACGGCCTGCGCCCTTGATACGATAGTCGCCGCTCATTGCCCGGCTCCCTTTTCTGCGGAAAGGACCGTTTCGATATCGGGTTTCGGTTCACCCGCCTTGTAGGTCATCAGGAATTTGTCGCTCACCGAATCACGGGCGGCGTTGAAAAAGCGGCCGCAGCCGTGAATGTGACGCCAGCGCTCGAAAACAAGGCCCTTGTCATTGTCGCGAATGAAGAAATATTCCGCGAAGGCCTCGTCGGAGATATCGGCGATGTTTTCCGGCCGGGCGATATGGGCCTCGCCCGCCCAGCGGAATTCCAGTTCGGAACGGTCTTCCCCGCAATAGGGGCAATGGATCAGAAGCATCGTCGCTCCACCTAGAGAGAATTTTCCGGAAGCGCTGTTCCGGCGGGTTGGTCACACAGCCGCTTCCCCATGGCTACAAAAGGGGAAAGCCGCTTTAAAAGCTGCTCGAAATTATCGAAGGGGCGCAACGCCGAGGCCCGGCCCATATTGACGATGGCAACCGCCATCATGTCGGTGTCGATCGCGAAGGGATAATCCTGCTCGCCATCCTCATTCTCTCCGACAAAATAAACCATCTTGTTCGCGAGACTGGGAGCACACAAAAGCAGGCCTTTTTCCGCCGTGAAGGGCCAGTCTTTCTCACCCTGCATCTTCGCAATCTTCTGGCTGCGAAAATCCTCGCCCCCGGGAATGACGCTACCGGCGGGCACGGCCTCGGCCGCGCCTGATATATTGATCGCAAGCATGGCCGCCGCCAGCATCAATGCGCCACCGCGGCAGCGGCAGCCTCATCAATCAGGCGGCCGGTGCGGAACCGGTCAAGCGTCAGCCCGGCCGCCAGGCGATGCGGTTCACCGCGGGCGATGAGATGCGCGAAGAGATTGGCGGAACCCGGCGTCGCCTTGAAGCCGCCGGTGCCCCAGCCGCAATTAACGAAGAGGTTTGGCACCGGCGTCACGCTCTGGATGGCGGAACGATCAGGTGTGTTATCGGTGATGCCGCCCCATTGCCGCATCATCTTCACACGGCGGAAGATCGGAAACAGCTCGCAGATGGCGTCCAGCGTGTGGGTGATGATCTGGAGACCACCGGTCTGGGAGTAGGAATTATACTGGTCGGTGCCAGCTCCGATCACCAGCTCGCCCTTGTCCGACTGCGAAATATAGGCATGCACGGTGTTGGACATGACAACGCAGGGGAAAATCGGCTTCAGCGGCTCCGAAACCAGCGCCTGCAGCGGGTTGGAATGCAGGGGAACGCGCACGTCTGCCATCTTCATGATGACGGAGGAATGACCGGCGGCCGATACGCCGATCTTCTTTGCGCCGATGAAGCCACGATTGGTCTCGACACCCGTCACCGCGCCATCGGGCCCGCGGCGAATGCCGGTCACCTCGCAGTTCTGGATGATATGCACGCCGCGGTCGGAGGCCGCGCGCGCATAACCCCAGGCGACAGCGTCATGGCGTGCCGTGCCGCCGCGACGTTGAAGGGCTGCGCCATTGATCGGGTAACGCGCATTGCCGGATATGTCGAGCGGCGGACAGTACGCCTTTGCCTGCTCCGGCGTCAGCCACTCATTGTCGATGCCATAAAGACGGTTGGCATTGATATGACGGCTGAAGGACTGCCGGTCATGGATATTGTGCGACAGCATCATCACGCCGCGCGCAGAATACATGACGTTATAATTGAGATCCTGGCTCAAGCCTTCCCACAGTTTCAGGGAATGCTCGTAAATATCCATGCTCTCTTCATAGAGATAGTTGGAGCGGATGATGGTGGTGTTGCGGCCGGTATTGCCACCGCCGAGCCAGCCTTTTTCCAGAACCGCGACATTGGTAATGCCATGTTCCTTGGCAAGATAATATGCCGCTCCGAGACCGTGGCCGCCCCCGCCAATGATGATGACATCATAGTCCTTGCGCGGCTCGGGTGAGGCCCATTGCGCATCCCAGCCCTTATGACCCCTGAGCGCCTCACGCGCCACGGCAAAAACGGAATATTTGCGCATTCGCAATCTGCTCCTCGAGAACCGGCCAGAGGCCTGGAACATAGCCCCGGCCCGTATCATACACATGGCAAATCGGGATGGGAGGCAATATCCATTTTGCGACGCGGCAATGGTTTTGTTTCGACATGGCCGAAAGATTGCGGGACGGCGCGCATTTTGTGGCTGAATATGCGCTACCGGCTGGACTTGCTGCAAATGATCTGTTATTGCACGTCACCAATCGCCCGGCTCAACAGCCGGATGAACCACTTTTTGTTTGCGTGCGAATGCCTTTATTCACACAGCAAGATAACCAAACTAAAGGAA
Organism: Agrobacterium pusense; assembly: GCF_013285525.1. Lineage (NCBI taxonomy): Bacteria > Pseudomonadati > Pseudomonadota > Alphaproteobacteria > Hyphomicrobiales > Rhizobiaceae > Agrobacterium > Agrobacterium pusense. The sequence goes on along the minus strand of NZ_CP053857.1, from coordinate 1,271,835 downwards.
CGGGTTTAACGTGCAGGTACTAGTCCGCGACAATAACGTTGATCAGGCGCTCCGCGCCCTGAAGAAAAAGATGCAGCGCGAAGGCATTTTCCGTGAAATGAAGATGCGTGATTATTACGAAAAGCCCTCCCAGAAGCGCGCTCGCGAAAAGGCTGAAGCCGTTCGCCGCGTTCGCAAGCTGGCACGCAAGCGTGCACAGCGCGAAGGTCTGGTTGCTGGCCCCCGCGCAGGCCGTTAATAGGCCGTCTTTTGGACGTTTTTGAATGCTTGTTGGGCGGGGGCGATCAATTCGCCGCCGCTCTTTGTGTTTGTGGCCGGAGAACGCTCTTGAAAACGACCGTGAGACCGGCCTGCGAGGGAACCCACACCGAATGATCGCTGTCGACGCCTGTGTTGTGAAAAACGCCGATGCCTCCACGCGCCGGTTGCAATTAAAAAACAACAGAGGGTTCCGCGCTTCTCTGGTCGTCTGCGCCGTCCTTGCCGGTCTTTCCGGCTGCGCGACATCCAACCAGACGGAAGATGTGTTCCGGATCGACCGCGCACAGGGCTCGCAGGAAAATATCGCCTCGCTCACCTCGGTCATCAACGCCAATCCGCAGGATCCCGAGGGTTACAACGTCCGCGGCTCGGCCTACGGCCGCGCCGGCGATTCGCGCCGCGCCATCGAAGATTTCAACAAGGCGCTGCAGCTCAACCCGCGCTTTTACCAGGCCTATGCCAACCGCGCGCTGGTTTACCGCAATAGCGGCCAGCAGCAGCAGGCACTTCAGGACTACAACGCCGCCCTGCAGATCAATCCGAGCTACGATGTGGCGCTGATCGGTCGCGGCAATCTTTACCGGCAGTCCGGACGCGTCAACGAAGCCTTCAACGATTTCTCCCGCGCCATCGAGCTGGAAACCACCGACGGTCGCGCATGGCACAATCGCGGCCTGATCTACCAGCTGCGTAACCAGCATGCCCAGGCCATCGAGGACTTCTCCAAGGCAATCTCGTTGTCATCGACGTCACCGGAGCCCTATAACGGTCGCGGCCTTTCCTACGTCGCGCTCAATGACGACGAAAACGCCTTCGCGGATTTCAATCACGCCATTTCGCTTGACGGGAATGTGGCGGAATCCTGGGCCAACCAGGCGCTGGTCTATGAGCGACGCGGTGAGATGGCCAAGGCGGCCAAGTCCTATGCGCATGCGGCGCGACTCGATCCCAAATACAAGCCCGCACTGGATGGCGTTGCCCGCACGCGCGGCGCCGCTGGCGCCTCCTAAGGCGTCCGGAACCAATAAAAAAGCCGGCTGGTTTATAACCCGCCGGCTTTTTTAATGAAGAAAAAGAACCATCAATGGCTGTCGCGGCGTGCCTCGGGCGCGGCATCCACCGCCCACAATTCAGCCTGCACGGCGTTTTGAAATTCCATGACCTCGCGCCGCATCGCGGCGTCCTCATAGCCAAGCGCCGTCAGACGGGCGGCCAGTTCACGGCACTCCCTGCGCCAGAAATCATTCGCCTCCACACCATGCAGCCGGTCGAGCATGGTTGCACATCGTTTTACGTCGGCAATGCGGTTCTTTGCCGGAAAGGCGATTACTTCTGAACTCGTCGTCACGCGGGCACCCTGCTCTTCGAGGAATCAATACCGACTTTTTAAAGGCGAGATGGTTAACGAAGTCTGCAGAGCGGGCCAGACACTCCGCAAGGCCTGCACCGGAGGCGGTTTTAGACTTATCAGAAGCAGGCATCACTGTTGTCTGGCCGACGTCATCGATGCGAATCGGCAGTTACTGAGGAATTTACCAATCAAGATTACCGAAATTTCATGCCGCGGGAGGTAGAAGAAGTATATGTGTGTTGAAACAGCACCGGTCTCATCGTATATTTCCTGCAAAGAAGAAAAATGCCGCAGCGCAGTCAAAAATGGAGAAATCGTTCTCGGGAGGAGAGCAACATGTATGCACCTCGTGTTTTTTTCAGCATGATCGGTGCTTTGCTTGCTTTTGCGGTTGCGACATATTTCATCCACGGCTCCTTCTATACGGCGTTCATTCAGACCCTCATTTGCGCAGTCATTCTGCAAGTCGGTTACTTCGTGGCGATTTTGGTTCTGGTCGCCCGTGAAAAACGCCGGATGCGGGAGACCTTTTCCCGGGACCTCAGCGCTGAAACAATTGCAGCAGACACCGCGAAAAGCGCACCGCCGCATGGGGCAAAGCTGACGGATATGTAAGTTTTTTCGCATCCGCTTTTATTGCATCGCAAAAAATCGCTTGCATCCATATCGCTGACACTTTCTGCTGGCCAAATCCTGAAGGTTCGTCAAAGCAGAAGGACACCCCATGGTGAGCGGTTCACAGCCCATTTGCGTCATCATCGCTGCAAAGAATGCATCTGATACCATCGATATCGCCATTCGTTCCGCCCTTGCGGAGCCAGAGGTCGGCGAAGTCGTGGTGATCGACGATGGTTCCACCGATACAACGAGCGACGTGGCGCATGCGGCGGATGACGGCACGGGCCGCCTGCGGGTGGTGCGATTCGACGTCAACCGCGGGCCATCGGCTGCGCGCAATCATGCCATCTCGATTTCCTCCGCTCCCCTCATCAGCATTCTCGACGCGGACGATTTTTTCTTCCACGGCCGTTTCGCTGCCATGCTGGCCGATGACGACTGGGACCTCGTGGCCGATAATATCGCCTTCATCCAGCAATCCGTTCCGGGCGCGTCCTCCATGCAGCCGGCCCGCTTCGAGCCCCAGGCGCGGTTTTTGTCGCTGACGGAATTCGTGGAAGGGAATATTTCCAGGCCGGGTGTGGAGCGCGGGGAAACCGGCTTCCTGAAACCGGTGATACGCCGCGCCTTTCTCGACAAACATGCGCTGCGTTATGACGAGGCTCTGCGACTTGGCGAGGATTACGAACTTTACGTGCGCGCGCTGGCGGCCGGCGCGCGCTACAAGGTCATCCGTCATTGCGGTTACGGTGCGATCGTTCGCGGCAACTCGCTGAGTGGCCGCCACCGAACCGAAGATCTCCGTCTTCTCTACGAAGCAGACAGGGCGATTCTCGCCGGTTGCCGGCTCTCGGCAGAGGAAACGGCGATCCTGCGCGAGCACGAGAAACACATCCGCGCCAAATTCGAGCTTCGCCATTTTCTCGATACAAAAAAACAGAAGGGTGTGAGCGGAGCGCTGAGCCACGCCCTTGCGCGTCTGCCCGCCCTGCCCGCCATTACACGCGGTATCTGGAGCGACAAGACCGCCCGCTTCCGCAAAGCGGCGCCGGTGCGGGACGTGCGTTATCTGCTGGACGGCACGCCGGTTTCCTAAGGGAAAAGACAACTCACGACAAATCTCTGCCGTCCGCCCCGGGGCTTGTCCCGGGGATTTGCTCACGTATCCTCTAAGCGTTCAGTCGCAAATGCTCGGGACAGGCCGAAGCATGGCGGTGTCCTCAAGCAAAAGCCGCAGAAAATTCCCTGCGGCATCCGCTCCTCACCTCTAGAGATAATCCCGCTTTACCGTTTCCAGAACGGCGGCGAAACGCTCCTTGCGTTCCTCCAGTCTGCCATCCGGGCTAAGACGCGGTTCCGCTCGGCTTGCCTGCCAGAGCGCCAGTGTGGAAGGTGCAGCCAGCACCTGCTTGGCGAGCTTCCGCAACGAGCGGGATTGCGTTTCCTGCGGACGCACCATTACATCGCCCTCATGCGCCCGGCCCTCAAGCGGAGAGACGGAATCGGCGGTGACAACGGGGGCGGGCGGTGGCGGGAAGCTAATGCCCCAGAAGCGTGAGCCCTTTTTCGCCGCTTCCGCGCGGGTTGAAACCGGCACATAGCGCGGCTGATATTCGACTCCGACGCTGCCGGCCCAATCGCTCCATTTGAAGCTGTTGATCGATGGTGAAGTGCTGACGGCGACCCACGGCACGCGGAAGGCATCGGCAAGGATTGCACCATGCATGGATTCAGCCACGATGAATTCCGATTGGGCAATGGCGCGGATGACCGCTTTTGCCTCGCCGCGCGGGTCGAGATAGGTGAGTCCTGCCGGTTCACAGACGGCTTCCCACATGCCGAATTCCGCCGATTCCCAATGGGGGACGAAAGTCTTCTTGTGGAGCTTTGGCAGCCCTTTGAAATCAGGCATCTCGGTGACCATCACGGCGGGATCGACAATGCCTTTTTCGGGAGCGAGCCCCAACTTGGCGGCGGTTTTTTCGCCGCGCACACACCGGATATCCCAGAACTCGGTGCCGGTATCCGGCACCGCGCCATAACCATAGCCGCTGCCAATCACCAGCTTGCGCTGCTTGGCGGGCAAAAGAACGTCGTTGAGCACCGTTCCGACGCCCACGAGCATGACATCGTCATGCACATCGCGCAGGCCCGGAAGCAGAAAGTCCCACAGCCACAGGTTGAGATCGTCACCGAAATTTCCGTGATGAGATTCCCAGTGGTAAGGTTTCATGAGGTCACTCCTGGGTGAAAAACATATAAATTGTTGCGGGCGAAAATTCGCTCATCTGGAGCGGACGATTTTTCCGGCGCCGAGTTCGAAAGCGGCGCGCAGCAGTGCCGGATCGCGCATTGCCCATTTCAGGAGCAAACCGAATTCGGGAGCCTTGCGCCGTTTCAGGTTGCCAGCCTGGCTCCAGAGAGCCTGTTTGCGCGCGGTGTTTTTATAGGAAGCGATGGACGCCACGTCGGCCGGCCGGCGAGAAAAACGTCCCTCCAGCGTATCGAGCGCCACCCAGGTATTGAACTGCTGGCGCAGGAATTCCGGCGAGGTATTGTCGATGCTGTGGAAGATATTGACGCCCATGCCGCGCATCGCGCCGGCGTCGTCACAGAGCAGTGTCCGCTTCGATGCAAGGATGGAATCGCAGAAAAACAGCACGTCTTCCGCCGCCAGTCTGAGCGCCGGATCGAAACGGATCTTCTCGAAAAGAGGACGACCGATCACCATGCAGGAGAGATGCAGGAAGCTCCAGTTCCGCAGCATGACGCTTGCGAGATCCGGCAGTTCGATCACCAGCGGCTTCTCCGAAAGCCGTGCCGCACCCTCATTCTTCTCCAGCTCGGAAATGGCGAAATGATAATAAAATTCGTCACTTGCCTGCATGGACGCCCAGTAGCACTCGCCGCCATAGGTCGTGAGCGCAAAGGCCGCATTCCGCAGATGATCGGGCGTCCAGATATCGTCGGAATCAAGAAAGGCAACGTAGTCGGTGCCGTCAGGCACATTGTCCAGACCGGTGTTACGGGCGCCGCCCGGGCCGGCATTGGCCTGCTTAATGACAAGAATCCGGTCTTTCTGTTCTTGCGAAAGTTCCGCAAGTTCCTGATCGATCGGGTATGGCGATTCGTCATCGACGATGACAAGATCGAAGTCCTGGTAGGTCTGCGCAAAAACCGATGCGAGTGCACGTCCCAGGACACCGTGCTGCTTTTGATAGTAGGGAATGACGACAGTAAATCTTGCCATTGTTTCGCCCCTTGCGTTGATCAAGAAGTGTCGGGCCCGATCCTAAAAGCGGCCCCGATGGTATCGGCAACTCCCAACCGGCTTCCTCCCGCCGGCCTCCAGAAACAGGATGCTTGTATGCCCCCAGCGCCAAATGTAAAGACCATCACCACGAATGTCGGCTGGAGCGTTTTATCAAAAACAGGGACATTCGGGCTTAAATTTGTCACGGTCCCTATTCTTGCAAGGCTGCTTTCCCCGGAGGAATTCGGGGTGGTAGCGGTAGGACTAACGGTTGTACAGTTCCTGACCATGATTGCTGGCGCGGGGCTCACCTCCGCTCTCATCGTTGAGAAGGAAGAGGATATGGAAACGATCCATACCGTCTTCTGGGCTAATCTGGCGATCTCCTGCTCCATGGCAGCCGTCCTCTACATCTGGGCGGAATTTTTCGGCGGACTGCTGGGGGCGGTGGAAAGCGCATACCTGCTGCGCATCATGGCCTTCCTCATTCCATTGCAGCTTGCTGGCGATGTCGCCTATTCGCTGCTGGCGCGACGGATGAACTTCAGCAAGGATGCGCTCTGGAGCATGGCCTCGGAGAGCATCGCAGCGATTGTCGCGGTCGCGCTCGCCTTCATGGGGTTCGGCGTCTGGGCACTTATCATCCAGCTTTTTGCCGCAGCTCTCATCCGTCTCGTCGGGCTTTATGCGGTTTCCCGCTATTGCCCGCGTTTTGTCATGAAGCCACGCCGGCTGGTGCCGCTTCTCGGCTTCAGTTCGGGGCTGATGGGCTCGGAAATCGCCAATTTTGTCACCTTCCAATCTCCGATGGTGGTCATTGCCCGTCACCTGGGTCTGGCGGATGCCGGCGCCTATTCCGCCTCCAACCGTTTCGCCAGCATTCCCAACCAGGTGGTTTTATCCGCCGTCATGGGGGTTCTGTTTCCCGCCTTCAGCCGCATGATGGACGACCCGCAGCGCCGTCGTGATGCGTTGATGTTCAGCACGCAGGTGCTGACCGTACTGCTCGCGCCCATGATGTTCGGTCTCTGGGCCGTGGCCGAGCCGGCCATGCTTGTCATCTTCGGCCAGAACTGGGCCTATGCCTGGCCTGTCCTCGGGCTGCTCGCCCTGTCCAAGGCCATTCTCACACCGTGCAGCACCTTCATCCCGTATCTGAAGGGTGCTGGTTACGGCCGCGTATTGTTCTGGTCGGCGACGATCCGCGCCATCGTCACCACGGTGGCAGTGTGGCTCGCCGCACTTTATGGCACGCTGATAGACGCCATGGTCTGGCTTTGCATCGTCAACGCGGTCACACTGGTCGCTTACTCCTGGGCCGTGTTCAAGGCCAGCGACACGCCTTTCTTCCGGGGCCTTTATGTCAGCAGTCGGCCGATGATCGCCGCTTTCGTGATGGCCGTTGCGGTGCGCTATCTGCTTCACCTTCTCGCCGATCGCATTCCCAATGCCACCCTTCAGGTTCTTATCGGTGCTGCCGTGGGCGGCGCCATCTATGCAATACTGATTCTGCTGACTGAACGTGCCCTGCTGGGGAAAATCCTGGGCATGGTCAAATCACGGCGTATGCCGAATACCGCAACCCAAGGTTAGAAATATCACAGAAAAATGCGCCTCATTTCTGCCGTTAAGGGGCCTTGCCACGGTGATTTTTCTCGCCGTGGCAAGGTGGGTTCGGCGCTCTTTTTGCAGCGCAACATCACGGCAAATGACAAATTCGCACGCTTCAGAGATTTTTAATGAGGCGTGAATTTAGATAAAATTCATTTATTTCAACTAGTTAATTTTTTCTCGTGATAGAAACTGCGCTGACGCCAGACATTCACCCGCAAAATCTAATCTTGTGTTTTTCCCGCGTCGCCACATTTTATCCCAAAGTCGAAACCAGACTTCCCAGTGCGGGCTTAAGTTCGCTCTGGTTGCAACGCGGCGTGGGGAGACGCCGCCCAATAGGGGTGACTGATGTGACTGTCGATCAGAACCTATCCTCCCGTATCAACTTGATGCGCATATTGCTGATTTCAGGAATCGTGTTCGTGCATGTGCCGCACAATGCCGAAACCAGCCCCTTTCTTGGCCTTTACGGCTTTTTTGACTGGCTGCGGGTTTTTCTGGGCGACGCACTGTTCCGCATCGGCGTGCCCTGTCTCAGCGCCATTTCCGGTTATCTGCTGTTTCGCCGCGGCATGAGCGCTTTCGATTATCCGGCGACGATCCGCTCCAAGACGAAAACCGTGCTGCTGCCATTCCTCTTGTGGAATGGCGCACTGTTTGCCGCCGTGCTTCTGATCCAGCTGTTCGAGGTTGGCGTCGGATATTTTCCTGACCTATGGAATGCCAGCCCGCGCGAAATACTCAGCCATGGTACGGCGCTGGAAGAGCTGCCGGTGAATGTGCCGCTTTATTTCCTGCGCGACCTTTTTGTCTGCATTCTGCTGTCGCCGGTGCTCGCATTTCTGATGCGACGCTTTGCGCTGCCGACGCTCGTAATCCTGCTGATCATCACGGCCATGCCGGACCTGAAGATCTTCATTGTCCAGAAAAAATCCATCCTCTTCAGCTTTTCGCTCGGCATCGCGCTTGCGCTGCACCGGGTCGACGTCAAGGCACTTGATCCTTATGCCCTGCCGATCATGTTGTTGACATTTGCCGCGTCGGCCATTCTCGCCACAGGTCTCTATTTTACCGGGCCTGAATTCACATTCTGGCTGAATATGTCGCGCAATCTGCTCGCGGTCTTCGGCGCGCTCGGCTTCTGGGTGTCTTCATCGATATTGATCCGCAGCCGGCTCGGTCAGAGGCTTGCCGAGACCGGCAGTCTCAGCTTCTGGATATTCTGCGCCCATTATCCGCTGCTGGTCATCATGTGGATGGTCTGGAACAAGGGCGGGCCGGATTTCTATCCCGCTTTCTACATCAGCGCGACGCTTTGCGCCTTCGTCATTTTGGTGATCAGCAATGCCCAGACCCGCAAATACCTGCCGGCCGTCTATGCCGTATTGACCGGAAGCCGCAGCGGCAAAGGCAAGGCAAAGGCCGAATTCGCGGCCAAACGGGCTTCCACGATAGGTCCACCCACATCCGAAACACTTTATTCGCAACGACAGAGGTGAACCAATGACAACATTTGTCACCCGCGTTCAGATACGCATTCTTCTTGCCGCCGCCCTCGCTGCAACGGCATTCACGGCCCCCGTCAACGCCCAAGAGGGCAATGGCGCGTCCTTCATGGAGAATTTCGACCAGATGGACAGAAGCTTCTGGTACGTTTCAGACGGCTGGAACAATGGCGCGCACCAGAACTGCACCTGGTCGAAGAAGCTGGCAACGGTGGAGAACGGCCAGCTGACGCTGGGCTTCGAGGAAGCCAAGGCCGGCGACCGCAACTTCGCCTGCGGTGAAATCCAGACCAAGGGCCGTTATCGTTACGGCACCTATGAAGCGCGCATGAAGGCCGCCACCGGCCCCGGCCTGAACTCCGCCTTCTTCACCTATATCGGCCCGACCGACAAAAAACCGCACGACGAAATCGACTTCGAGGTTCTGGGCAAAAATACCGGTCAGGTGCAGCTCAACCAATATATCTCCGCCAAGGGCGGCAATGAGAAGCTGGTGCCGGTGGAAGGCGGAGCCGATGCCGGTTTCAACGATTACGCCTTCGTCTGGGAGCCGCAGCGCCTGCGTTATTATGTCAACGGCAAGCTGGTCCACGAAGTCACGGACGCAACGAAAATCCCGCAGAACGCTCAGAAAATCTTCTTCAGCCTTTGGGGCACCGATACGCTGAAGGATTGGATGGGCAAGTTTGCTTATGCCGGGCCGTCGGAAATGGTCGTTGACCGCTTCGCCTTCACCGCGCTCGGCGATCAATGCCAGTTCCCGGAAAGCATCGCCTGCGCTCTAAATTGACCGATTTTTTTGAACCAAATCCTGTGCTGCGGCGTCTTTGACCCGCGAACCGACCGGAACCCTGCATGATCCATATTCTCTACCTCGCGCATGATCTGTCAGACCCCGCCATTCGTCGGCGGGTGCTGACGCTGCTTGCGGGCGGGGCGCGGGTCACGCTGGCCGGTTTCCGGCGCGGACAGAACCGGCTGGCGGAGATCGAAGGCGTCGTACCCGTCGTGCTCGGGGAAACCGCCGACGGGCAATTTCTGCAGCGCATGGCGGCGGTGGCAAAAGCCAGCCTTTCGCTCGGCAAAGTCTTGAACGGAATTCCGGCACCCGACGTCGTTCTCGCCAGGAATCTCGAAATGCTGGCTCTGGCAAAGCGCGCCATGTCGATCTATGGCGGCCAGCCGGCGCTGGTTTACGAATGTCTCGATATTCACCGTCTGCTGCTCAACAAGGGCAAGCCCGGACAGATGCTGAATGCCGCTCAGCGTTATTTCGCACGCGACGCAAAGCTTCTGGTGACAAGTTCCCCGGCATTCGTGGAGCATTATTTCAAGCCCGTGTCGGGCCTCGACCTTCCTGTCCTGTTGCAGGAAAACAAGGTGCTGGCGCTCGACGACACCGTTGCCGCCACGCCAAGACCACGTGCGCCCGCGCCCGGCGAGCCATGGAAAATCGGGTGGTTCGGCGCGCTTCGCTGCGGCAAATCGCTTGAAATTCTCGCTGAGTTCGCTCGCCGCATGGAAGGCAGGGTCGAAATCATCCTGCGTGGCCGGCCGGCCTATTCGGAGTTTGCCGATTTCGATGGCTTCGTGGCAGCAGCCCCGCATGTGCATTTCAACGGACCTTACAAAAACCCCGAGGACCTTGCCGCCATCTATAACGAGGTGCAATTTACCTGGGCGATCGACTTTTTCGAGGAAGGCCAGAATTCCAGCTGGCTGCTGCCCAACCGGCTTTATGAAGGCTGCCTTTATGGCGCCCTGCCGATTGCGCTTTCCGGCACGGAAACGGCTCGCTTCATAGAAAAACGCAACATCGGCTTCGTCCTGCAAAAGGCGGGTGCTGACGATCTTGCCGCCCTCTTCAACCGGATGACCCCGCAAACCTATGCGGATGGCTTCCACACCCTGTCGGCAACAGACAGGAAACAATGGCTGACCGACCGCGACGATTGCCGTCTGCTGGTGCAGCAATTGTCCTCACTCGCCAAATCCGCTTCCGGCCACGCCCGTGAAGCGCAGTTTTCACCCGTGTAGTGCGTAGGGGGCAAATCATGGAAGGTCCAGGTCATTCCGGCATCAGAACGCTGATCGTCATACCCTGCCTCAATGAGGCGAAGACGATCGAGGGGTTGCTTGTCAAATTCACCGGCGCAATGCAGGGGCGCCTGTTCCGCATCGTCGTCGCCGATGGCGGCAGCACGGATGGAACGCGCGATATCGTTGCCGCCTTTGCGGCAAAGGACGAACGCGTCACGCTTCTCGCTAATCCGAAGCGTATCCAGAGCGCCGGCATCAACCTTGCCGTCGCCACCTTCGGCGAGGATTTCGATTATCTCATCCGCATCGACGCCCATGGCGATTATCCCGATGATTATTGCCAGCGGCTGATCGAGGATGCGGAACGGACGGGTGCGGACTCCGTCGTCGTCGCCATGGATACAGTCGGCCACGGCCTGTTCCAGAAGGCGACTGCCATTGCCCAGAATTCCAAGCTCGGCAATGGCGGTTCCAAGCACCGCGAAGGCGCAAAAGGCCACTGGATCGATCACGGCCACCACGCGCTGATGCGGATTGCCGCTTTCGATGCGGTCGGCGGTTATGATGAGAGCTTCAGCCACAATGAGGATGCGGAGCTGGATTTCCGGCTGCGCAAATCCGGGTTCCGCATCTGGATGACCGACAAGACCCGCATGACCTATTATCCGCGCGCCAGCGTCATGCCGCTCTTCAAGCAATATCTCGCCTATGGCCGCGGCCGGGCGAAGAACCTGTTGAAACATCGCTCAATCCCGAAAATCCGCCAGATGATTCCGCTCGCCGTGCTGCCGGTCTTCATCTTCGCGCTGCTGTCGCTGGTGCATTGGGCAGCCCTTATTCCGCTCGGCCTCTGGATTGCCGCATGTGTGGGTTATGGCTTGTGGATGGCAATAGGTCAGAAAAATCCATACGGCCCGCTCGCCGCTTTTTCGGCAATGGTGATGCATCTGGCCTGGTCCACCGGCTTCTGGCTGGAACTCCTGAAATTCCGGGGAAGAAAGGCTGTCTCATGACCGACAACACCGTCACCGGCACGCAATATCTCAAGACCGTCGATATCGGCATCTGCACCTACAGACGCCCGGCGCTTGTCGCCACACTTCTGTCACTCTTCGAGCTGGATGTGCCTGAAGGCGTGAAAGTTAGGCTGATTGTCGCCGATAATGACGAGGAGCCCAGCGCAAAGGCAAGCGTCGATCGCCTGCGCGAAACCGCCCCCTTCGAGATCACCTATGTGCATTGCCCGAAATCTAATATTTCGATTGCCCGCAATGCCTGCCTGTCGGAATGCAAGGCGGATTATCTCGCCTTTATCGATGACGACGAAACGGCGCCGCCACACTGGCTGGCCGCGCTTCTGGAAAAGGCCGACGAGACCGGTGCAGAAACCGTTCTCGGCCCCGTCACTGCGGTTTACCGGGACAACGCGCCGGGCTGGATGAAACGCGGAGATTTCCACTCGACCGTTCCGGTCTGGGTCAATGGCGAGATCATCACCGGTTATACCTGCAACACGCTGCTCAGGATGGAAGCGCCATCGGTAAAGGGCCGGCGCTTCGCGCTGGCGCTTGGCCAGAGCGGCGGCGAAGACACACATTTCTTCTCGCATCTCCACGCCGCCGGCGGCCGTATCGTCTTTGCGGAAGACGCTGTCTTGTCGGAGCCGGTTCCGGAAAATCGGGCAAGCTTTCTATGGCTTGCCAAGCGCCGGTTCCGTTCCGGCCAGACCCATGGACGGGTGCTGGCTGAAAAGAAACCCGGTGCGCGCCGCGTCGTCCAGGTGGTGAAAGCTGGTTCGAAAGTGCTTTATTGCGCTCTTTTTGCCGCCTTGAGCGGTTTCAATGCCGTACGCCGCAACCGTTATGCGTTGCGAGGCGCGCTGCATATGGGTTCGATGAGCGGCGCCTTCGGTGTGCGCGAAATCCGCCAATATGGTGCCGTGGAGGCGACCTGATGGAAAACCTCACCTCTCCGCCAGACATCAGCTTCGTTATCGCCGCCTATAATGCCGCCGATACGATTGAGGCCGCCATCCAAAGTGCGCTCGATCAGCAGGGGGTGACGCTGGAAGTGATCGTTGTTGACGACCGCTCCGCAGACGATACCATTCCCTTCGTTGAAGCGATCGCCGCAATCGATCCGCGCGTGCGGCTGCTTGCGCTCGAAGGAAACCGCGGTCCGGGCGGCGCCCGCAACGCCGGCATCGAGGCCGCGACGGGGCGCTGGATCGCCGTGCTCGACTCCGACGATGTCATCCGCCCGGAGCGCTCCGCCTGCATGATGTGCCGGGCAGAAGCCGCCAACGCTGACATCGCTGTCGATAATCTCGATGTCGTCTACACCGATGGCCGGCCGATGGAGACGATGTTTCCCGAAGAGTTTCTGGAGGAACGGCCTGTTCTCACGCTGGAGGACTTCATTTCCTCCAACATCCTGTTCCGCTCCACCTTTAACTTCGGCTACATGAAACCGATGTTCCGGCGCGATTTCCTTAATAACGAAGCACTGCGCTTCCGGGAGGATATCCGCATCGGCGAAGACTATATTCTTCTCGCCTCGGCGCTTGCCGCTGGCGGCCTCTGCGTCATCGAACCGCAGCCGGGTTACATCTACAATATCCGCGAAGGTTCGATTTCCCGCGTCCTCGAACTTCATCACGTCGAAGCGATGATGCGAGCGGACGAAGAATTCCTGAGCCACTACACCTTGCTGCCGGCCGCCATGGATGCGCAGCAGGCGAGAGCCCGCAGCCTGCGGCTGGCGCATAATTTTTTGACATTGGTGGAGAACATCAAGCGCCGCTCGGTACTCGGCGCCTTGAAGACCACAATCCGAGATCCTGCCGTGCTGGGGCACCTGAGAATGCCGATTGCAGTGCGGCTGAGGAGGCTGCGGGACGCCATGTTTGCGCCCGCAGCGAATACAGGGGTGAAAAGGCAGATTTCGTGAAATTTGCGCGCGGACCATGTCTGCGCGGGGACTGGGGACAGATCAAACCTTGATGAAGGAGAACGCGATGGACCTGAAGAGAACTGTCAGAAAAGCCGTCATTCCGGTAGCCGGCAACGGCACGCGGTTTTTGCCCGCCACCAAGGCGATGCCAAAGGAAATGCTGACGATCGTTGACCGGCCGGTCGTTCAATATGCCGTGGATGAAGCCATGCAGGCCGGCATTGAGCACATTATTTTCGTCACGAGCCGCAACAAGACCGCCATCGAAGACTATTTCGACAACGCACCTGAACTCATCAACACGCTGACCCGCTCCGGCAAGACCGTGCAGGTGCTGCAGCTGGAAAAGATGCTGCCGGTTGCCGGCACCGTCAGCTATACCCGCCAGCAGGTGCCGCTTGGCCTCGGCCATGCCGTCTGGTGTGCGCGTGAACTGGTCGGCAAGGAGCCTTTTGCTCTGCTGCTGCCTGACATGGTCTCCTATGGCGCGCGCGGCTGCATTGCCGGTCTGATGGAGCTTTACGATGAGGTTGGCGGCAATATTCTCGGTGTCGAGGAATGCCTGCCGGAAGAAGTTTCGTCCTACGGCGTCGTCGGCGTCGGCCAGAAGGTCAATCACGGCTTCGCCGTGACCGAAATGGTCGAAAAGCCGGAACCATCCAGGGCGCCTTCGAATTATTACCTGAATGGCCGTTATATTCTGCAGCCGGAAATCTTCGATATTCTCGCCAAGCAGGAGCGCGGCGCGGGCAACGAAATCCAGCTGACCGACGGCATGAAGCGTCTTGCGGAAAAGCAGCCGTTCCACGCGCAGAAATATTCGGGCCGCACCTTTGATTGCGGCAGCAAGCAGGGCTTCATTGCCGCCAACGTCGCCTTCTCGCTGCTGCGCGCCGACATGGAAGCGCAGGTTGTCGCTTCGGTGAAGGAACTGGTGGCGAACCACGAAAGCCGCGTGCAGGCGGCCTGACTTTCATCGCGCCGCCGGGGGAGGCGGCTGGCGCACCAATAACGGGAGGCGGGAAGGCGAGAGTTGCTCGGCTTCCCGCGTACCATTTTTAATTCACAAGGTAGGTCCATGCACCACAAGACCTTTAAATCCAATATCGGTTTTCCGGAGTCCGGCAAGGATTCCGACACGTTCATCGACCTCGACCGCCTGTGGGCCGCCGTGGTGCGCCGTGCCAACGTCATTGCCGCCTCCGTCATTGCCGCCGTAGTTTTGGCCGGACTTTACCTGGTGCTTGCGACCCCTGTTTATACGGCCATGACGCAGGTGCTGCTCGATGAAAGCCTCTCCCGTTATGCGGAAGAGGAATCGCCTGTGCCCGCAGCCCAGATTGTCGACAACCGCATTGCCAGCGCCGTGGAAATCCTGAAATCCAAGGAAATGGCGCTGACCGTGGTGGACAAGGCCAAGCTTGACGAGAACGACACCATCGTCAATCCGCCGATGTCGCCGGTCGAGCTCGTCAAATCCTCCGTGCGCGGTATCCTCGATCTCGTCCTGCCGGGCGATCCGCCGGTCTCCGAAGCCGCAATCCGCGCCGGACGCCGCGAAAAGGCCGCCGCCGTGCTGCAGCAGTCGCTGACTGTGGAGCGGGTCGGTCGCAGTTCCGTCATCGCCATCTCCACCCGTTCGACTGACCGCCAGCTGGCCGCACACATCGCCAAGACCTACGCGCAGGCCTATCTCACCGAGCAGCTGAACGCCAATTTCGACGCCAGCGAGCGGGCCTCTGTCTGGTTGCAGGAACGCCTGACCGACCTTAACCAGCGCGCCCAGGCGGCAGAGCTTGCGGTGCAGAAATTCAGGTCCGACAACAATATCGTGTCCTCGCGCGGCGAACTGATGTCGGAAGGCCAGCTTGCCGATCTCAATGGCCAGCTGATTGCGGCACAGGCGGATGCCGCGACGGCCTCCGCCCGTTACAATCAGTATAAATCCATCATCGACCGCGGCCCGGAAACGGCCGTGGACAACGCCGTCGTCTCGGCCCGTGATACCGACAATTCCGTTATTCAGGATCTGCGCAAGCGCTACATCACCATTTCCGACCGGCAGCGGGGCATTGTGCAGCAGTTCGGAGCAGACCATCCGCAGGCAACCGCGCTGGACGCCGAGAAGAAAGAAGTGGCGCAGCAGATCTTCCAGGAACTGCAGCAGCTGACCGGCAGCTTCAAGAACGAATACGACGTCGCCAATTCGCGCGTACAGTCGTTGCGCGACAGTATCGACAAGGTGGCTGGCCGTAATTCGGAAGCCAACATCACCATGGTGCAGCTGCGCGAGCTCGAGCAGCGGGCGACGGCCCTGCGCACCCTCTACCAGTCCTATCTCGGACGCTTCGAAGAGGCTTCGCAGAAGCAGTCGCTGCCGATCGCCAAAGCCCGCATCATCTCCGAGGCTGGTCTTCCCACATCGCCTTCCAGCCCGAAAAAGACCATGACAATGGCGCTTTCGGTCGTACTGGGCCTGATGCTGGGTGGGGGCATTGCGGCACTTCTCGAATTCCGCGACCGCTTCTTCCACACCGGCAACGATGTGCGCGATAACCTGCGCATGCGCTTTCTCGGCTACCTTCCCTTCATCGGCGAAAGGGGTGTGGAAAACGCCAAGACCGGAAACAGCGCCGCAACCCCCGGCGGCGAGAATGCAACGCTTGAGGACAGCGGCCAGGTCTCGTTCCAGAAAATGCTGCGCCTCGCCGTTGACAGTCCGCGCTCCAGTTTCGCGGAAACGCTGCGCAACGTGAAACTGACGGCGGATGTCGTCATTCAGGAGCGCCAATGCCGGGTCATCGGCGTCATTTCCTGCCTGCCGAATGAGGGCAAATCGGTCGTTGCCCTCAACCTCGCCGGCCTGATCGCCTCCACCGGCAAGCGCACGCTCGTGGTGGATGCCGACATCCGCAACCCGGGTCTCAGCCGCATGCTAACCACGCGCCAATCCGCCGGTCTGGTGGAGGTCGTGCTTGACGAGGTGCCATGGACGCAGGCGGTGAAAGTGGACACGCGCACCAAGATGGGCATTCTGCCGGTTTCGACCAGCAACCAGTTCGCCCATTCAAGCGAATTGCTCTCCTCTTCCGGCATGCGCAAGTTTATCGACTCGGCTCGCGAGGCCTGCGACTACATCATCGTCGACCTTGCACCCGTTGTGCCCGTCATCGACGCCAAGGCCTTTGCGCCGCAGGTGGACGGCTTCGTCTTCGTCACCGAATGGGGCAAGACACCGATCCAGATGGTGCAGAACCTGATGGCCAACGAACCGCAGATCGCCAACAAGACGCTCGGCATCGTGCTCAACAAGACCGACATGACGGAACTGCAGCGTTATGCCGGACCTGGCGGTTCGGAGCATTACCACGAGTCGTTCTCGGCCTATTACGGCGATGCGAAGCCGCCGGTAAAAGAAGATGCGTAATGGTTGAGATTTAACAGGCCGGTCGCATCCACACTCCGTCACCCCTGCCGCCGAGCCGGGGTCCAGCCAGCCCAAGCCCTTGGGCTGAAAGAAGTCTTGGCGCCGCGCAGACGCGCGGCGGCTGGATACCGGATCTAGTCCGGCATGACGGAAGAATCACAAATTCCCCCATTCCACCCATGGCATTACCCGCCGAAATTGCGCATTGATGGCGTCATGCAAAAATCGCAAGCAGGACCAATACCATGTCTTCACCAATCGCCTTTGTTTCACGGATGAATGCAGAGACGGAGGCCGTTTGGAAACAGGCGTTGCGCGCCGCCATGCCGGAGGAGGAGATCCTCTCCTTTTCCGAATTGACGGACGAGCAGCGGCGGGCAGTGGAATTTGCCATTGTCGCCAATCCCGATCCGGCCGATATCGCCGCTCTTCCGGGCCTCTCATGGATCCACAGCCTGTGGGCGGGCGTGGAGCGGCTGGTGCTGGAACTGGGCAACAAGGCTCCCCCCATCGTTCGGCTGAAGGACCCGGAACTTTCCCGCGTCATGGCCGAAGCGGTGCTGGCATGGACCTATTATCTGCAGCGTGACATGCCCGCCTATCGCGAAAATCAGCGAAAGGCGCTCTGGCAGGAACTGGATTACCGCCACCCCGGCGAGATGACCATCGGTCTCCTGGGGCTCGGATCACTCGGCGCGGCCGCGGCGGAGCGCCTTATCCATGCCGGCTTCAACGTCGCAGGATGGAGCCGTTCGGCCAAAACAATCGAAGGCGTGGAAACGTCGACCGGCGATGCAGGGCTGCAGGCATTGCTGGAAAAAAGCGACATTCTCATCTGCCTTGTGCCGCTTACCGATGCGACGCGCGGTCTTCTCGATGCCCGCCGTCTCGCCGCAATGAAACAGGGCGCGGCAGTCATCAATTTCGCCCGCGGCGCCGTCATCGTCGCCGATGCGTTGATCGCGGCGCTCGATTCCGGCAAGCTCTCGCATGCGGTACTCGATGTCTTCGAACAGGAGCCACTCCCTGCGGCTTCGCCATTTTGGCAGCATCCCAAAGTTACGGTCCTGCCGCATATTTCCGCGCCGACAAGCCGGGAGAGTTCGGCGCGGATCGTGGCCGGCAACGTCCGCACATGGCGGGAAACAGGCAAGCTGCCGGAAACCGTCGACATGGACCGCGGTTACTGAACCGGCGCCAAGGCGGCCTTATTCGGCCGCCACCGGCCTGGCCGTATGGGCCTTTTCAACGGCTGCAATGATCTGCTGTTCATCGTATGGCTTGGTGAGCAGAACTGCGCTTTCCGGCGCCCCCTCCGGCAGATGGCTGTCGCCGGTCGCAAAGACGATGGCAAGACCCGGCCTGCGGCGCAGGGCCTCCACCGCCAGTTCACCGCCCTTCATGTCCGGCAGGCCGATATCTGTAACGAGAACGTCGATCTGCTCCGATTCGATAACCTTCAGCGCCTGCGCCGCGTTGCCAGCCTCAACAACGGCAAAGCCGCTCTCCGAAAGCATCTCCATGGAATTCATCCGGATCAGCTCGTCATCCTCGACCAGAAGAACCTGGATTGACCGCTCCCGGTTGTCGACCGCCATGGCGGATTCGGGGATTTTTGAAGAACCAGGCCGCGCCCTCGACAGCGAAACCTGCTTGCGGTTGGCTATGACGTGGCGGATGCGCCGCGCCAGCGCTTCACGCGTATAGGGTTTGGATAGCAGTTCCACACCTGCATCCAGCTTGCCGCCATGCACGATGGAGTTTTCGGTGTAACCCGAGGTGAAAAGAACGGCGAGATTGGGCAACCGCTCCTGCGCGCGACGTGCCATTTCCCGGCTTTTCAAGGGGCCTGGCATCACGACGTCGGTGAAGATGACATCGATCGGAATGCCGCTTTCCACCACCGTCAAACCCGCCTGTGCGTCGCGTGCGGTCAGCACCCTGTAACCGAGATCGCTCAGAGTTTCGACGACCGTACCGCGCACTTCTTCATCGTCCTCAACCACAAGGATCGTCTCCGTCCCACCTTCGACAGGGCCGTTATGCACCACGACCTCCCTGTCCTCATCGGCTGCGGAACGCGGCAGATACATTTTCACCGTGGTGCCCTGCCCCACCTCGCTATAGATGTTCACATGCCCGCTGGACTGTTTGGCGAAACCATAGACCATGGAAAGGCCAAGGCCCGTGCCCTTGCCCTCGGGCTTGGTCGAGAAGAACGGTTCAAAGACCTTTTCGAGTATCTCCGGCGACATGCCCGAACCCGTATCGGTGACCGCGAGCATCACATATTGCCCGGCTGTGACCTCGGAATGTTTGCGGGCGTAATCGCGGTCGAGAACCGCATTGGCTACCTCGATGGTGAGCTTTCCGTGCCCTTCCATGGCATCGCGCGCGTTGATCGCGAGATTGAGAAGCGCGTTTTCCACCTGGTTGGGGTCGGCATAGGTGTTCCAGAGGCCACCTGACGTGATGACCTCCACCTCGATCGCCTCACCAAGCGAGCGGCGAAGCAGGTCATCCATGCCTGTTACGAAACGGGCGATATTGATGACCCGCGGCTCCAGCGCCTGACGGCGGCCGAAGGCCAGAAGCTGGCTCGCAAGCTTCGCGCCACGTTGAACGCCCGCGAGCGCATTCTCCAGGCGGCGCTCCGCACGTTCATTGCCGATCACATCTTTCGACAGCAATTGCAGATTGCCGGCGATCACCTGCAGTAGATTGTTGAAATCATGCGCCACACCACCGGTCAGCTGACCGATGGATTCCATTTTCTGCGCCTGCTGAAGGGCCTTTTCGGTCTGACGGCGCTCCGCCATTTCAGCTTCGACCCGGGCTTCCAGCCCCTCATTCAGTTGCCGGAGCTGCTCTTCCGCCCGGATGCGATGGCGAATTTCACGCTCAAGATTGCTCGCATGTTCCTTGAGGGTGTCTTCGGCACACCGCTGCTCGGTGATGTCGGTGTGAACGCCGACCCATTCGGCAATAGCGCCTGCCTTGTCGAAAATCGGCACGCCGCGGATCGCGAAAGTGCGATAGACACCGTCATGTCTGCGCACGCGATGTTCCCAGATATAGGTCGACTTTTCCGCGACCGCCTTGTTCCAGCTATCGACCGAACCCTGCCTGTCTTCCGGATGAACGGCGTCCGCCCAGCCAAAGCCCTGATATTCTTCGGGCGTCTGGCCCGTCAACGCCGCCCATGCCGGCTGCTCACCCAGCATCCTGCCTTCGGCACTGTTGGTCCACAGCACACCGTGCACGGCCTCCACCGCCGCGCGGAAACGGTTGTTGCTGATGAGGATTTCCTGCTCCGAGCGCTTCCGCTCTTCGATATCGATGATCAGGACATAGATGCCGTCGACGGAGCCATCGGCAATGTAGCGCGGAACATACCGGATTTCAGCGGCGCGCTTGGTGCCGTCCGGTCTGCTGATGACGGTATCCGAAACGATCTTCTCACCGGCGAGCGCCCGGTCGAGATAGGCCTTGCGCGCCTCGAAAAATGCCTCGCCGACAATCTCGGGAACGCTGCGGCCGATGACGTCTTCACCACTTCGGCCGAACCATTCGAGATAACCGTCATTGGCAAATTTATAGATGTAATCGCGATCGACATATCCGACCAGAATAGGCAGGGCGTTGGTGAGCCGGCTCAATTCCTTGCGGCTCTGCTCCATAGCCTCAACGGCTTTCACCTTGTCGGTGTTTTCGAGCACGGTGCACAATACGCCATCAACCGTGCCACCTTCATTATAGATCGGCGTGTAAAACAGGTCGAAGATCACCTCTTCCGGTATGCCATGTCGCATCAGCGTCATTGGCTGGTCGCGATAGGCCAAGACTTCACCGCGAAAACCGGCTTCGAGAATGCGGCTGTTCCAGTCCCAGATTTCCGGCCAGATCCCGGGCACCGTGCCGCCCAGCGCCTGCGGATGGTAATTACCGGCGATCTCCGCATAACCGTCATTGTAGATCATCACATGATCGTGGCCCCACATCAGCACCTGCGGAATAGGTGAATTGACGACGGAATTGGCTTTTTGCCTCAGATTTTGCGGCCAGTCGCAAATCGAACCAAGCGATGTCTTCGACCAGTCGAAGCGGCGCACAAGCTCACCCGTTTCACCGCCGCCGATGGGCCATACCGGGGCAGCACGAAGATTGGTCATTCAAAATCACCACAAAAATCGAGAAGAAATCTCCCGTAATACAGAACGGGATAAAAGTCCAAGAGAACAGAAACTTCGCCTGATTGTTCCCAGACTTTTCAAAAAAATGAAAAAGTTCCCTCGCTTGTGAAAAATCATCGATGCGCCGCTAAAAAACTATATGTTTCAACAGCTTAATTCCGAAATTTTCGCTAATATGGCCCTGCGATCGCGCCTTCGTCCGGCGAATGGCATCCTCAATACGCCAGAAATTGCCGCAAACGGGATGGCGACAAAGGATTTATTAAGCCTCAATAAGGGTGCTGGCGGTCGCGGTGCCGTCAGCGCCCGGGTCTTCGCCACACCGCGACCAGAGGGAACAAAAATGAAAATACTTTTGGGTGCCACAATTCTTTCCGCCGGCTTCGCCTTTTCAGGCAGCGCAGCCTATGCCGCCGACTGTGGAAACGTAACAATCGCCAGCATGAACTGGCAATCCGCCGAAGTTGCCGCCAACCTGGACAAATTCATTCTCGAAAAAGGCTATGGCTGCTCCGCCGAAATCGTTACCGGCGATACGGTGCCGACACTGACCTCCATGGCCGAAAAAGGCCAGCCGGATATCGCACCTGAGGCCTGGGTCAGCCTGCAGCCGGAAATCGTCAAGCAGGGTCTGGAAGGCGGCAAAGTGGTCGCGGCCGCAAAAATCCTTTCCGATGGCGCTGTTCAGGGCTGGTGGATTCCGAAATACGTCGCTAAAGCCAACCCCGATCTCAAAACAATTCCTGATCTTTTCAAGCATCCCGAGCTCTTCCCGTCGCCTGAAGACAAGTCCAAGGGCGCTGTGTTCAACGGCCCGCAGGGCTGGGGCGGCACCGTCGTCACCGCGCAGCTGTTCAAGGCGTTTGGCGGCGAGAAGGCCGGCTTCACCCTCGTGGACACCGGCTCTGCCGCAGGTCTCGACGGCTCCATCGCCAAGGCCTATGAAGCCAAGCAGCCCTGGGTGGGCTATTACTGGGCGCCCACCTCCCTGCTCGGCAAATACGAAATGGTGAAACTTGGATTCGGCACGGAGTACGACGCGGCCGAATGGAAACGCTGCACATCCGTTGCCGATTGCGCCGATCCGAAGCCGAACGCCTGGCCGATCGATGACGTACAGACGCTGGTCAGCAAATCCTTTGCCGATCGTGCCGGTCCGGCAATGGATTATCTCAACAAGCGCGCCTGGACCAACGCCACCGTCAACAAGCTGATCGCCTGGATGACGGATAATCAGGCCACCGGCGAAGACGGCGCCAAGCAGTTCCTGAAGGAAAACGAAGCCCTGTGGAAGGGCTGGGTCTCGCCCGAGGTTGCAGAAAAGGTCAAGGCCGCCCTTTAAAAGGCGCGTCCTGACATATCTGCCCGGCAACCGGCGTCTCCCGCGGCGACGCCGAACCGCATCGGCTACCCGGCTTTGGCTGATAACGATGCGCCGGTTCAACAGAGCGTTCCGCCCATGCGTCCAGTTGGCCGCGCGGCGCTCTGGCGATTTTACTCCGGAGTGCGGAGGACATCGATCCCCGCCTCCGGTTCGTCATGGAGAACAGGATATGGAATGGCTTTTCAAATTTCCGACCATGAATGACGATGCTCTGCGCGCGCTGAAAAAAGTCATCGACGAGGGGTTCCGGGCTTTTACCCGAACCTATGGCGGCGCAATCGAGGGGTTGTTCACCCCACTCCAGAGCTTCCTCATCTGGGCGGAAAGGCTTTTGATTGGCGCGCCCTGGCCGGTCGTTATTCTTATTGTCGGCGCTCTTGCCTGGTTCGGCAGCCGCAGCGCCACCATTGTTTCGCTCTGTTGCGGCATTCTCTTCGCCATCGGCTGGTTCGGCATGTGGGAAGACACGATGAAGACGGTTTCGATGATCTTCGTCTGCGCCGTGCTGTCCATCATCGTCGGCCTGCCCATCGGCATTGCCATGGCGCGCTCCAACCGCCTGCAAAACGTGATCAACCCCGTTCTCGACGTGATGCAGACGATGCCGAGCTTCGTCTATCTTATTCCGGTTGTCATGCTGCTCGGCATCGGCCGTGTGCCAGGTGTCATCGCCGTCGTCATCTATGCCATTCCGCCGATGATCCGGCTCACCAATCTCGGCATCCGCATGGTCGACCGTGACGTTCTGGAGGCGGCCGATGCCTTCGGCTCCTCCAAACGCCAGAAACTTTTTAAAGTTCAGCTGCCGCTCGCGCTGCCCACCATCATGGCCGGCATCAACCAGACCATCATGATGGCGCTTGCCATGGTCGTCATCGCCTCCATGATCGGCGTACAGGGTCTTGGCCAGCCGGTGCTGAAGGCCATCGCCAACCAGTATTTCACGCTCGGCGTGTTCAACGGGCTTGCCATCGTCGGTATCGCCATCATCTTCGACCGCATCAGCCAGGCCTATGGCCTTCGCCTGCAAAAACACCGGGAAGTGGCGCATGGCTAGTCAATCGATCGAAATTCGCAGTCTTTACAAGATTTTCGGCTCCAAAGCGGGGGATCATGTCGAAGCCGTCAAAGCCGGCATGTCCAAATCGGAACTCAACGCCAAGCACGGCCATGTGCTCGGCCTGCGTGACATCAACATCACCATGCCGGGCGGGCAGATCACCGTTATCATGGGCCTTTCCGGCTCCGGCAAATCCACGCTGATCCGCCATGTCAACCGGCTGATCGACCCGACCGCCGGCGAAATCCTCTATGGTGGCACAGACGTGTGCAGCCTCAACGAAGCGGATCTTCTGGAATTCCGCCGCCACAAGACGGCGATGGTGTTCCAGAAATTCGGTCTCCTGCCCCACCGCAACGTGCTGCAAAATGTCGTCTACGGCCTTGAGGTGCAGGGCGTCGACAAGCGCGAGCGCGAAGAAAGGGCAGAGGTCTGGATCAGGCGGGTCGGCCTTGAGGGCTTCTCCAACCATTACCCCAACCAGCTCTCCGGCGGTATGCAGCAACGTGTGGGTCTCGCCCGGGCGCTCACCAACAATGCCGAAATCCTTTTGATGGACGAGGCCTATTCGGCTCTCGATCCACTCATCCGCGTCGACATGCAGACGGTGCTGCTGGAACTTCAAAAGGAGCTGAAGAAGACCGTGGTCTTCATCACCCACGATCTCGACGAAGCGCTGCGGCTGGGTGACAAGATCGCCATTCTGCGCGACGGCGAAATCATCCAGCAGGGAACGGCGGCCGAAATCGTCATGTCGCCGGCGGATAGTTATATTGAGGCCTTCGTGGAGGAGGTCAATCGCGGCCGCGTCATTCGCGTCGGGGCCGTGGTGCAGCCAGAATTTGCCGGCCAGTCCCGCCTTCAGCTCGATGCGGATATGACGGTTGAAGAGGGCTTGCGCGCGTTGGTCCGGGAAAATGTCAGTAGCGCCACTGTCGTCGGGGAAAACGGCAAGGCGCTTGGCGCCATCACCACCGACGCCATCATGCGCTGCCTCGTCCGAACCGCACATGGTGAGGAAGCAGGCATGGCTGAACGTTTGTCAGGCTGAGCCTTCGAGCCACGCGGCCATGCCCTTTGCGGCCGCCTTGCCGGTGGCGAAACAGGCGGTCAGGAGATAACCGCCGGTGGGCGCTTCCCAATCCAGCATTTCCCCGGCAGCAAATATGCCGGGGAGCTTTTCCAGCATGTAGTTTTCATCAAGGCCGTTCCACGCGATACCGCCGGCGGACGAAATTGCCTCGGCAATCGGCCTCGTCCGCAAAAGCGGAATCTCCGCATGTTTTATTCTCGCGGCGACGAATTCATCCGGCATGGCGGCGATGTCGGGAAATATTTCCCGCAGAAGCCCGACCTTCACGGCCGATAAGCCGGCCGCCTTGCGCATGCGGTTTGCAAAGCTCTCTTTCCGTCCGAGTTTCGCCAGATCGCCGCTGAGGCGTTCCACCGTACGTCCCGGCGCAAGATCGATTGCGAGCGACACTTTGCCCACCTCTTCCAGCCGGTCGCGCAGCGCGGCGGAATGGGCGTAGATCACGCTGCCCTCAATACCATGCTTCGTGATCACGAATTCGCCCTGAAAGGCCCCGGCCGGCGAAATGGTGATGGTGGATTTCACCGCTTCCCCCGCAAAACGCGAGCGGAAGACATCGCTCCAGTCAACGTCGAAACCGCAATTGGCGGGGTGGAACGGGGAAAGCACCACGCCTCTCTCCGCCAGCGCCGGAACCCATACGGCGTCGGAACCGAGACGCGGCCAGCTTGCGCCACCGAGCGCCAGAAGAACGGCATCGGCCTTGATGATGATCTCGCCCTCCGGTGTCGCGAAAACCAGGTGCTCGCCGGAAAAACCCGTCCAGCGATGCCGCGTTCTGATGGTCACCCCCTGCGCCTCCAGCCGGGCGAGCCATGCCCGGAGCAACGGCGAAGCCTTCATGACGGTGGGAAACACCCGGCCCGAAGTGCCGACGAAAGTTTCCTGCCCCAGCCCCTGCGCCCAGTCGCGCAGTATATCGGGCGTGAAATCATCGAGAGCGGCGCGCAGCCTCGGTTCCGCATCGCCGAACCGGTGGCGGAAGCTGTCGTAGTCTTCGGCATGGGTGATGTTGAGGCCGGATTTTCCGGCCATCAGCAATTTGCGCGCCACGGTCGGCATCGCCTCGAATACCGTCACAGCATGGCCTGTAGCGGAAAGCATCTCCGCCGCCATCAGCCCCGCTGGTCCGCCGCCGACAATTGCGACCTGCCTCGCCTCGCCCAAAACCCTCTCCATTGCCATCTTCACCGTTGAAAGCCTTATAGCGATTTCCGCAGGCGAATATATGCGATATTGAAGCGCCCATGTTCACGCTCGACCGCCCCGTCACCTTTTCGCAGGATATCAAGAAAAGCCGCTTCATCGCCTTTGCCGCGCCGGTGACGGGTGAAGAGGATGCGAAAACATTCCTCGCGGCACATTCCGATCCCGATGCAAACCATAATTGCTGGGCCTGGCGAAGCGGTCAGACCTATCGTTTTAGCGATGATGGCGAACCCTCGGGAACGGCCGGTAAACCGATCCTTCAGGCTATCGACGGTCAGGCACTCGACAATGTCGCGGTTCTCGTCATCCGCTGGTTTGGCGGCATTCTGCTCGGCAGCGGCGGGCTGATGCGCGCTTATGGCGGCACGGCGGCCGCCTGTCTCCGCCTCGGCGAGACGTCACCGGTCATCGCTTATGTCAGCGCCACGTTGAGTTGCCCCTTCTCAGACCTGGCACTGGTGAAATCACGCCTTTCCGCCACGCCGAACCTGCGACTTGAGAGGGAGGAGTTTACCGGCACCGGCGCGGATATGGTGCTCTCTGTTCCGGCCGAAAAAACCGAACGACTGACCCGGCTCCTCAGCGACCTGACCAGCGGACGCGTCAATCTCCATATTCCGGACTAGAGTTTTCGCTTTTTTTCGAATCGCGAAAACACTCCAACTCTTTATTTTGGCGTATTTCCAGGAAAAACGGGGCCCACTTTTCCTGGAAATGCACTAGCGCCTGTCCGAATGCGCAATTCGTGCTAAGGAGGCGACATGTCATCCGAGCTTTCCAACCCCGTCTATAGTCCGCCACTCGACCCTTGGCTCACCATCGTGCACCGCGATGACGATCTGCTGGTGCTTGATAAGCCGAGCGGGCTGTTATCGGTGCCGGGGCGCGATCCGGCGCTTTCCGACAGCCTCATGACGCGTGTGCAGAAGCAGTTCCCGAAAGCGCTGATGATCAACCGGCTGGACAAGGACACCTCGGGCATCGTGCTGATGTCGCTGAACCGCAGGGCGCACGCGGCAATTGCGTCGCAGTTTGAAAACCGCCAGACGCGCAAATCCTATGTTGCCGTTGTCTGGGGAGAGGTTGAGGGAGAGGCCGGAGAAGTGGACCTGCCGCTCGCCATCGATCCCGAGAACAAGCCCCGCCACCGGGTCGATCACGTAAACGGCAAGTCCGCGCAGAGCCTGTGGCAGGTGCTGGAACGATTGCCGCTTCCCGCAACGCGGCTGGCGCTCACTCCGCTGACCGGACGCACTCATCAATTGCGGGTGCATATGAAGGCGCTTGGCCATCCCATTCTCGGCGATGAATTTTATGCCGAAGGTGAGGCGCTTTCCGCCGCGCCCCGCCTGATGCTGCATGCGCAGGAAGTGGCATTCCGTCACCCGGACGGCCGGGATGTCATCTATACCGTGCCCTCTCCGTTCTGAGGTCGATATGAAGGAACAAAACGAAAGCTTCGTTGTGGATTTCGTCGGCGGTGCGGTGGGGCACCGTTTTCGTTCCGGCGAGGGGCGCGGGCAGGCGCTGCCCAAGGCTGCAGGTTTTACCAAGGGTCGCACGCCAAAAATCGTCGATGCCACGGCCGGGCTCGGGCGGGACGCCTTCCTGCTCGCATCGCTCGGGGCTGACGTCACCCTCATCGAGCGCTCGCCGGAGATGCACGCCCATCTCGCCGATGGCATCAGTCGTGCACTGGAAGCGGGCGGCGCTTATGCCGAGGCGGCGGCGCGCATGACATTGCTCCACGGCGACTCCCGGCATCTGCTGAAAGAGCTGTCACCGGAGGTGGTGATTGTCGACCCCATGCATCCGCCACGCCACAACACGGCGTTGGTGAAAAAAGAGATGCGGGTGCTGAGAGAACTGGTCGGCGCCGACCCGGACCAGGTTGAGCTGATGGAGGCTGCGCTGGAGAATGCGACGAAGCG
This sequence comes from Agrobacterium pusense, assembly GCF_013285525.1. NCBI lineage: Bacteria > Pseudomonadati > Pseudomonadota > Alphaproteobacteria > Hyphomicrobiales > Rhizobiaceae > Agrobacterium > Agrobacterium pusense. Next base: position 1,243,944 of record NZ_CP053857.1, on the reverse strand, counting down.
GGTGGTTCTGAAGTGGCCGCTCCGCGCCGACCCGATGCCGGGTGTTCGCAAGCCATCACATCAGATACTGGGTAAGAACACCCGCTATGATGTCTTCATGATCTTCGGAAAATCCGACGACGAGGATGAATGATCAGCGGAAGTTCGGCTTTCGCTGCGCGTTCATCAGAAGCTCATGCCGCGAGGCGAACTCGCCGAACAGCTTTCTGAGCCTGAGTTCCTCAGCCTTGTCGAGCCGATAACGGCGGCAGAACTCCGCCACGTTGAGGATCGGCTTGGTTCTGTTCGCGTCTATGGTCTTGTTGTCGATGATTTGCATGGCGCCCTCCGTATAACAGAGGCCAAACGCAGCGCACGGCTCGCGGTTCCCTATGAATTCGCATGGATGAGAAAGAGCGTGGCGCCTGCACACGCAATGATCAAGTTTTCTTGAAACTGTCGAAGGAAACGAAATCCTCCCCAAATGGTTTCCTGCGTGATCTTAACGACGGAAGGGAGACCCATGTTCCACAACAACCGATTTCTGAATTCGACGATCCTGTGCGCGATGCTTGCCGTTCCTTTGGCCGGCGCAGCCAACGCACAGACCGCCCCGGCTGCCGAAACGAAACGGCCGAATGCGCCGGATCAGAAACCGGCTTTTGAGGGCCAGACGCGCGCGCCGCAGGCTGCTGCCCAGCCGAGCATCGAAAAAACCATCGTCGCCGATGGTCTGCCGCATCTGTGGTCCATGGAATTCCTGCCCGATGGCCGCATAATCGTCGCTGCCAAGGAGGGCGCCATGCATATCGTCGCTGACGGCAAGGCCGGGCCGGCGATAGAAGGCGTGCCGGAGGTGGCTTCCGATGGACAGGGCGGGCTTCTCGACATAGCGCTGGCACCCGATTTCGAAACCTCCCGTAAAATCTTCTTCTCCTTTTCCGAGCCACGGGATGGCGGTAATGGCACCTCCGTCGCATCGGCCAAACTGACAGAAGAAGGTGGAGCGGCGAAACTGGAAGACGTCTCGGTGATCTTCCGCCAGATGCCGACCTATGACGGCGACAAGCATTTCGGATCACGGCTGGTTTTCGGACCGAACAACGAACTTTACGTCACCGTCGGGGAGCGTTCGGATGCCACACCGCGCGTGCAGGCGCAGGATCTGTCGAGCGGTCTCGGAAAAGTCTTCCGGATTGATGCCGAAGGCAAGGCCTTCGAGGGCAACCCCTTCGCCGGCCAACAGAACGCCCTCCCCGAGATATGGAGCTATGGCCACCGTAACCTCCAGTCGGCAGCGCTGGATGGGCAGGGCAGGCTCTGGACAGTGGAACATGGCCCGAAAGGCGGGGATGAGCTGAACCTGCCGAAGGCGGGCCTCAATTATGGCTGGCCGGTCATCACCTACGGTGTCGAATATAGCGGCCGGTCCGTTGGCGAAGGTGCCACTGCCAAGGAAGGCATGGAACAACCGGTTTATTATTGGGACCCCGTTATCGGCCCGTCCGGCATGGCCTTTTACGACGGCGACCAGATTCCCGAGTGGAAGGGAGCCTTCATCGTAGGCGGTCTGGTGAGCCAAGGCCTCGTCATCCTGCACATTGACGGCGACAAGGTTGCGACGGAAAGCCGATTGCCGCTGGAAGCGCGCATTCGTGATGTGAAAGTGGGTCCGGATGGCGCCGTCTATGCCGTGACCGAAGAGCGCGGCGGCGGCGACTCGCAAATTTTGCGGATCGCCAAGGCCGGCTGAGAAAAGTCGTAACCGGAACAGCAGGGCGCCGGAACGAAGGCGGCCTCTTTCTCGTTTCCTGCAACCTTAAACGTGCCGGAAACAACCATGCCACAGCCTTCCACCCGCCTTCTCGCCAAAATCGGACTTGCCTATGTCAATGATCAGGAGCCGGGTATTGCCCGCGAGAAACGCGGCCGTGGCTTCTGTTACCGGCTACCGGGCGGCGAGCTTCTCTCCGACAATGAAGAACTCAGGCGCATCAAATCGCTCGGCGTGCCGCCCGCCTACAGGGATGTGTGGATCTGCATCGACCCGTCGGGCCATCTGCAGGCCACCGGCTTTGATGCGCGCGGGCGAAAACAATATCGCTATCACCCCGACTGGCATGCGCTCAGGGGAGAAACGAAGTTCTTCCAACTCAAAAGCTTCGGAAGGGCGCTCCCTGCCATCCGCCGTCGCGCCATGGCCGACGTCGGTAAACAGGACCATGGGCAGGAAATGACGCTTGCAGCCCTGACCCTGTTGCTTGATGCCGCCTATTTGCGCGTCGGAAATCGCTCCTATCTTGAGAGTAACGGCACCTATGGCGCAACGACACTCCTCAAGCGCCACGTTTCCTTCGGCGAAACCATTGAACTGCGCTTCGCCGCCAAAGGCGGGCAGAAGGTGAAAAGGCAATTGCGACACCCGCGGCTACAGAAAATCCTGGAGGAGATTGCCGATCTTCCCGGCAAGGAACTGTTCGTCTGGCAGGATAGTGAAAACCGGGTTCACTCCGTCGATTCCAGCGATCTCAACGCATATCTCTCACGTATCGGCGGCCAGGGCATTTCCGCCAAGACCTTCCGCACCTGGGGCGGAACGCTCGCGGCCTTCTGCAATGCCATGGAGCATGTGGCAGCCGGTGAAAAACCGAGCATAAAAGGCATGTGCCAGGCTGCGGCGACCGAGCTTTCCAATACGCCTGCCATCTGCCGCAAGAGCTATGTGCACCCCGCTGTTCTCGATATCGCCACGGAGGAAAAGGCCCAGAAAAAGCTCAGCCGCATCTTGAAGGTCGGGGCAAAACCCGTCTCCGGCCTCAGGGCGGATGAACGACGTCTGCTGGCCTTTTTACCCTGACAGGTCAGCGGCCTCCCACCCATTCCGCCAGTTCGCGTTCCGCCTTTTCCAGCGCGCTGTAATTCAAAAGCTTGCGCAGGAAAGCGACGGTAACGGCGCGGGTTCTAAGATTATACCGGCCTTCCGCCTCGTCATCGCCGGCCGCCTGATGCACGTTCAGCTTCTCGTAGAGACTTTGCAAGCGGTTCTGCACGCTGCGCAGCGACAGGTTCCGGCGGCGCGCGATCGCCTTGTCGGTGAGCCCCAGTGCGACATCGACAAGAATTTCATATTCGGAATCGGTAAAACCATGCGCCTTGCCGAGGCTCTTTTCCTGCAGGCCGCGCACTTCCCGGTCGATCACGCATTGCGCCTCGATGAAGATGCTGCGCAGCGCCAGCCGCAGGCGGTCATCGGAGGCGGATTTCAGCACATAGCCATAGGCAGCCCCTTCTGGCACGATGCGGGAAACACCACGCACATAGGCTTCGTCGGAATAATTGGACCAGAACAGGATGCGGGTATCCGGCCGCTCTTTCCAGATGGTGCGCGCCGCCTCGATGCCGTTGCGCTCGTTCATCTGCAAATCCATGACGATATGGGCGGCGCGATTTTCCCGCGCGAGCTTCTCGCCCGTCCTGCCGTTTGCCGCCTCCAGCACCTTGTCGCATTCCGGCAGGGCGGCTCTTACCGCCTCGTTCAGATAGGCCCGGTGCAGGGCATCGTCCTCGACGATGAGCACGTCCATGTCACATCTCCTCCCGGAAATTGAAAGCGCCCGCAGGCAGGGTGACGGTGATGCATGTACCCGCCCCATCACGGTTGCCGCCTCTGTCGAACCGTGCAGAGATCAGCCGCGCCCGCGTCTTCATGTTGTCCATGCCGAGACCGCCGGGGGCACCACTGTCACCGCCGCCATTGCCGTCATCGCTCACGGTCACCCGCAACCCGCCGTCGATTGCGGTTAGTCTCACGGCGATCGTTTCGGGCTGGGCATGGCGAATGGCATTGTTCACGGCCTCCTGCACGATGCGGAAGAGCGATATGGCCACCGTCTTGTCCAGCCTTTCAACCAGCCCCTCCGTCTCGTCCGTCACTGACCAGTCGATAGCGCATCCGCTGTCGCGCACGGAGCGGTCTACATAGGTCTCGATAGCTTCAACGACACCGAACAATTGCAGGATCGAGGGCTTCGCCTCCTCGATGATCTCGCGCAGATCCTGCATGCAATGCTGCAGGCTGCGCACCACCGGCTCCAGCATCTCCCCCGACACGTCTGGGGTATGGCTCATGCGCTCGATACGCCGCGCAAGCCGCGTCAGGTCGGCCAGAGTCTGGTCATGCAGGTCCATGCCGATGCGCTGCCGCTCGGCCTCCAGCGCTTCCGTCAATTGCAGCGCCCCAAGGCGCAGGCCTTCTTCGCGGGCATTGGCGCGCGCCTCCTCGATGGCCGAGCGTTTGGCCTGTTCAGCCGCACGAATGGCGTAGAAATAGGGCGCCAGCAAATCCGCAACGGCGCGGGCATTGGTGACATCTTCCATCGTATAGGCATCGGCCCGATGGCAGGAACAGCTAAGGGCGCCGATAATATCGCCGTGGACCTTCATCGGAACATGCAGGCGGCTATGCAGATCGAGCTCATGGATGGGACTGGAAAAGGCGCCGTTGAAATGAAATCGCGGATCGGCGCATGCATCGCCGCTCAGAAGATGCTCGACTTCGCCCGACAGCAGGGAGCGGATAGGACTTCCGGTCAAAAGTGCAGGCGGATGTTTGCTCCAGGCACTGACAAGCCCGCTCTCATAGGCGATGTGGTATTTGTCATCCAGCTGCTTGATGCAGACATCCATGTGGTCATGCGGGATGATATGGCTGATCTCGGTCGCGACCGCCTGAATAATGGCGTTGAATTCCAGCTGCCCGGCCAGAAGCCTTGAAATACCCATGTAGTGATAAAAAAGCGCGCTTTTGGGCGTATCCAACATTTGCCGACGCCCTCCCAAGCGTCTGCCATCTCCGGCGGCGCAGTTTCGACACATCGGAACGCCGCGTCATCCATTCTGCGCTTGGCAGCGGCCTTTCGTCCTGCGGGTTCCCGCAAGCTTTATGCGGAAATCCGCAGGAAGATTGCCGCGATCCGCCTATACAAGCCAAATCTTCTTGGTCATTCTCGCTTCTACTGGGGAAAGGAGCTCCAGTGCAAAGGAATTCCGCCTGCCGCCGAGGAGATTTGCGGCGTGCGAGATTCCGGGCTCGAAAAGGGCAAGCCACGAGGGAGGAAATCAAATGGCTTTCAGGAAGATGCTTCTGGCATCGGCCGCTGTCGCATGTGCAGCGCTGCCGATCACCGCTCATGCCGATACGTCGGCAAAAAAGATTGCGCTTTCAAACAATTACGCAGGCAATTCCTGGCGTCAGGCGATGCTGACCAGCTGGGACAAGATCACCAAGCAGGCGGTTGCCGACAAGCAGGTGGCCGCAGCTGACGCCTTCACGACAGCCGAAAACCAGGCGACCGAACAGGCGGCGCAGATCCAGAACCTGATCCTGCAGGGTTACGACGCCATCGTCATCAATGCCGCCTCCCCCACCGCACTCAACGGCGCGGTGAAGGAAGCCTGTGATGCCGGCATCATCGTCGTGTCTTTCGACGGCATCGTTACCGAGCCTTGCGCCTGGCGCATCGCCGTCGACTTCAAGGCCATGGGCGCAAGCCAGATCGACTACCTCGCCAAGGCCATGCCGAAGGGAGGCAATCTGCTCGAAATTCGCGGCCTGGCCGGTGTTTCGGTCGATGACGAAATCCATGCCGGTATCGTCGATGCCGTCTCCAAGAACCCGCAGTTCAAGATCGTCGGTTCGGTTAATGGCGACTGGGCGCAGGATGTCGCCCAGCGCGCCGTTGCCGGCATTTTGCCAAGCCTTCCAGAAGTCGCGGCCGTCGTGACGCAGGGGGGTGACGGTTACGGTGCAGCGCAGGCTTTCGCCGCCGCCAAGCGCCCGACGCCGACGATCGTCATGGGCAATCGCGAAGACGAGTTGCAATGGTGGAAACAGCAGAAGGATGCCAGCGGCTACGAGACCATGTCCGTCTCCATCGCTCCCGGCGTCTCGACGCTGGCATTCTGGGTGGCACAGCAGATTCTCGACGGGAAGGATGTGAAGAAGGACCTGACGGTTCCCTTCCTGCGCATCGACCAGGCAAATCTCGAGGACAACCTCAAGAACACCCAGAAGGGTGGCGTGGCGAATGTGGAATATTCGCTTGAGGATGCCCAGAAGGTGATTTCCGCGGCGAAGTAACCCGCGGTTCCTACCTGATCCTGCGGCGCTTTCGATGGAAGCGCCGCAGTGATCCCACATTCAATTTCAAATCACTGGCGTAATTGCTCATGAATGACATCATCGAGGCGGAAGAAGTCGTCGCCGCGCGCGGCGTGAAGGTCGTGTTCGGCGCGGTCAGGGCGCTGGATGGGGCCGATCTCGTCATCCGCGCCGGGGAATGCCTCGGGCTCGTTGGCCACAACGGCGCGGGCAAATCCACCATCGTCAATGTCATCAATGGCGGGCTCACACCGCATGAAGGCTCCATTTCCTATCATGGGAACCAGAACCGCCACGGCATAGCCGCTGCGCGTGCGAGCGGCGTGCGCTGCGTCTTTCAGGAACTCTCGCTCTGCCCAAACCTGACAATCAGCGAAAACGTCCGCATCATGCATGCCGCCATAAACGGGCGGAACTGGCGCAATCGCGCTCTTTCCATGATCCGCCAGACGCTCGACGAGATTTTTCCCGGCCACGGCATCGATTGCGAACTGACGATTGCCGAGCTTTCCATTGCGGAGAGGCAGATGGTGGAAATCGCCATCAATTTCTGCCGCACACCTGAAGCCCCGAGGCTGGTCATTCTCGACGAGCCGACATCCTCGCTCGATGCCGGCTTGGCCGAACAATTGATGGATTATGTCCGGCGTTTTGTGCGCACCGGCGGTTCCGTTCTGTTGATCTCGCATATTCTCGGTGAAATTCTTTCAACCGCCACCCGCATCGTTGTCATGAAGGATGGCCGCGTGGTGGCCGACCGGGCGGCGGGTGATTTTACGACACGAACACTGGTGGAAGCCATGGGCAGCGTCGTCAAGCAACAGGACCGTCAGAAAAGCGAAAACCGCAAGGCAGGCGAAAAGGTGCTTTCGATGCCGGCGCGGCGCGGCGAAGGCATCGCCTTCGAGGCCTTTCGCGGCGAGATCATCGGCCTTGCCGGCCTCGGCGGACATGGCCAGACCGAAGCGCTTCTCGACCTCTATCTTGCCCGCAACAGCAGCTGGCTGCCGACGCGCAAGACCGATATCGCTTTCGTCGCGGGCGACCGCAGCCTCAACGGCACCTTCCCGCTGTGGAGCATCCTGAAGAACCTCTCCATCGCGTCGCTGCGGGATATCTCATCTGCGGGCATGGTGGACAGGAGCAAGGAGAGCGACCTCGGCGCGCAATGGAAGAAGCGCATCGAAATTCGCACGCCCGACATGGGCAACAAGATCCTGTCTCTCTCCGGCGGCAACCAGCAGAAGGTGCTTTTCGCCCGCGCACTCGCCACCACCGCCAGCACCGTTTTGATGGACGACCCGATGCGCGGCGTTGATATCGGCACCAAACAGGAGGTCTACGATATCTTGAGAACCGAAGCCTCTCACGGCCGCACCTTCATCTGGTACTCCACCGAAATGGACGAAATTCGCCTTTGTGACCGGGTTTATGTTTTCCGCGACGGCGCCATTCAGGACGAACTGGTGGGCGAGGACATCACCGAACAGAATGTGCTGGCCGCTTCCTTCGCGGGAGAAGACAACGCATGAAACTCTCGGCAAACGCACTCCGCCTCATCATTCCCGCCGCCTCGCTCGCCTTTCTGCTCGCCGCCGTTTTCTACATGCAGCCGCGTGCCATGAGCTATAACGGCCTCAATCTGCTGTTCAATCTGGCAGTGCCGATCGCACTCGCCACCATTGCGCAGATGCTGATCATGTCGGTCAACGATCTCGATCTGTCGATGGGCACCTTCGTCAGTTTCTGCGCCTGCGTCACCGCCACCTTCCTGCAAACGACGCCATTGCTCGGTATTGCGATCTTTGCCGGGGCGATTGCAGTTTACGCTTTGCTTGGGGCCATCATCCATATCCGCGCCCTGCCCTCCATCGTCGTCACGCTCGGCATGAGTTTCGTCTGGGGCGGCCTCGCCGTTCTCATCCTCCCCTCGCCCGGCGGCCAGGCGCCTGCCTTCATCCGCACGCTGATGACGGCAAAACCGCCTTTCGTGCCGATCGCGATCGTCGCCAGCATCCTGATTGCGGTCATCGCCCACTACATCGTCATGCGCTCCTCGTTCGGCGTGTTGATGCGCGGCGTCGGCGGGAATTTCCGCTCTGTCGAGCGTTCCGGCTGGTCGGTCATCGGCATCCGCGCCGCCACGTTTGCGCTGGCCGGTTTCTTCGCGGTGCTGTCCGGTATCGCCCTTGTGGGCCTGACGACATCGGCCGACGCCAATATCGCGCTGCGCTACACGCTGCTGTCGATTGCGGGCGTCATCCTCGGCGGCGGCGAATTCGTCGGCGGTCGGGTTTCGCCTATCGGCGCCGTCATCGGTGCGCTGACGCTGACGCTTGCCGGTTCCTTCCTCTCCTTCATGCGCATTTCACCGGACTGGCAAATCGGCGCGCAAGGGGCGATCCTCATCATCGTGCTTGCACTGCGCATCCTGCTCAACCGTCTCGAAAAGCGGGAGAAAAACCAATGAACGGGCTCTCTTCCCTCACCAGAAAACCGTGGATCTGGTCCTTCGCCGCAACCATTGCGGTTTGGATCATCACCGTGCTCTTCACCGGCGGCGCAAGCTCATTCGGCCTGTCGCACGCAGCGCTCACCTTCGCGGCCTTTTCTGTCATCGTCGGCATCGGCCAGATGTTCGTCATCACGCTCGGGCCCGGAAATATCGACCTCTGCGTTCCCGCGACGATGACGCTGTCGGGGACGCTTGCCTTGAAGTTCATGGATGTATCGGACAGCCTCATTCTGCCGGGATTGCTGATCGCCATCCTCATCGGTATCGCCATCGGCATCGGCAATTATGCCCTGATCAAGCTCTTGCGCATCCCGCCGATCATCGCGACGCTCTCCATGAGCTTCATCGTGCAGTCCATCGCCATCTGGTCGAACCGCGGCCTGCGCATCAAGCCGCCGGAAACATTGACCACATTCGCCACATCGAGTTTTCTCGGCATTCCCAACGTCGCCCTGGTCGCCCTGCTGCTTTCCGTCATTGCATGGCTGCTGCTGGACCGCTCCTTCTACGGACGCTGGATTGCCGCCATCGGCCAGAGCACCTTCGCTGCGCGCATGACCGGCATTCCCGTGGATGGCGCACGCTTCGTCACCTACGTCCTCTGCGCGGTACTGGCAGCAATTGCGGGTTATCTGCTCGCCAGCTTCTCCGGCGGTGCGGCGCTCAACATGGGCTCGGAATATCTGCTGATGTCCATCGCCGTCGTTGTCATTGGCGGCACGGCGGTGGCGGGAGGGGATTCCAACGTGCCCGGCATATGGGGCGCATCGCTCTTCATGTTCCTGGTTGTCTCGATGCTGAATACCTATGGTTTCGGCGCGGGCATCCGCCTCATCCTCACCGGTCTCATCATCATCTCCGTCATTCTTCTGGCGAGCGGCCCGAAGGCCACGCGCTGACCCCGAACGACAAGCCAAAGCGGACCACGCTCATGACCACAGACAAGACTTCACCTTACGAAATTCACGACGACCGTTTCCGCCACCTGATCGTCGGTAATGCCGAGCTGGAAGAGCTTTATTCGGGCTGCCGCTGGGCAGAAGGACCGGTGTGGTTCGCCGACCTGAACTGCCTGCTTTTCAGCGATATTCCCAATGAGCGCATGCTTCGCTGGGTGCCGGATGGCGGAATCTCGGTTTATCGCCAGCCCTCCAACTTCACCAACGGCAACACCCGCGACCGGCAGGGACGTCTTGTGTCCTGCGAACATGGAGGCCGCCGCGTCACCCGCACCGAGGTCGACGGCTCGATCACCGTCCTTGCCGATAGCTACGACGGCAAGCGGCTGAACTCACCCAATGACGTGGTGGTGAAATCAGATGGCAGCGTCTGGTTCACCGACCCGACCTACGGCATTCTGTCCGATTACGAGGGCTACAAGGCCGAGCCGGAGCAGAAGACCCGCAATGTCTACCGGCTCGATCCCGCTACCGGAAAGATCGACATCGCCATCGACGACTTCGTGCAGCCGAACGGCCTCGCATTTTCGCCTGACGAAACGAAGCTCTACATTGCCGACAGTTCCTACAGCCACGATGTCACCCGACCCCGCCATATCCGCGTCTTCGACGTCGTGGATGGCGTAAAACTCGCCAACGGCCGGGAATTCTGCAATATCGACAATGGCCTGCCAGATGGCTTTCGCCTCGACACGGCCGGCAATCTGTGGACGAGCGCCGGCGATGGCGTGCACTGCTTTGCGCCTGACGGCACGCTCATCGGCAAGATCAAGGTGCCGCAGACAGTGGCGAACCTCACCTTCGGCGGGCCAAAAAAGAACCGCCTGTTCATCACCGCGACAAAATCGCTCTATTCGGTCTATGTCGCCGCAACCGGTGCACAGACACCCTGAAATCCGAAAACGCTGGTCTGGCAGGAAGTGGCAAGATCGCTTCAGAGCGCTATAATTGGCCCATGAGTGACGATTCCAACCTCTCCCTGACTGACGATATGGAGTTCGACGGCAAAGCGCCGGCCGTTGAACCAACCAGCCGCATGCTCTCCTGGGCACGCAATTCCGCTCTCTACCGGCTGGAACAGCGCATGATGACGGAGAAGCAGCTGCGCGACGCCATCATGCGCAAGGCACGGGAAAAATTCGAGGATATCGGCACCGCGCAGATAAAGGCGCTTGGCGATTTCGCGGTGCGTTTCGCTTATGAGATCAAGGCGCTTGACGATACAGCCTTTGCGGAAATCACCGTGCGAAGCGGGCAGCGCAGCGGCAAATCGAAACGGGGGCTGGCGCAAAAGCTGCAGCTTAAGGGGATAGACCGGGAGACCGCAGCCGTCGCCCTTCAGGAAACCAACGATCTGGTCGCAGCCATCAATTTTGCGCGAAAACGCGCTTTTGGCCCTTACCGTCGGGTCGAGCTTGATGAGAAGCGCAAGGCAAAGGAGTTTTCGGCATTTGCCCGCAATGGTTTTGGTTTCGAAATCGGGTCGAAGGTTATGTCGATGACGACGGAAGAAGCGGAAGATATTTTGTCGGAAGTATCGCTCTGACGTTATTGCGGCAGTGGACGGGTTTTCAGATAAGCGATGAGATCGGCGATATCACTCTCACTCCAGAGGCCAAAAAAGCGCATTGAATTTCCCGGGAGCGCCTTCTTCGGACTGGACAGAAATTTCTGCAACTCCTCCTCCGACCAAACCCTGCCTGCCGCTCCAGCATCCTTCAGCGCCTGTGAATAGTGGCTGTAGTCAGCGATAGATGCGATGGGTCTTCCGACCACGCCCATCAGATGCGGCCCCATGCGGGTACGCGGCGCGTCGATGCTGTGGCAGGTGGAGCAGCGACTGAAAACCTTCTCGCCATGCGCAGCATCGCCTTCGGAGAAAGCGCTCGACGCCGGGAGGAGGATGAACGCGACCGCGGCCGCGACTTTTTTGATTGGGGACATCATACCCCTGATAATACAACGCCCTCTGCGTCTGACAACGAAGAGGGCGTGTTTTGTCATGCGACCTAATGCCCGGCTCTAGCCTCCGGGCATCAGCCGGATCAGTTCATGGCCGTCAGCGTCACCGAGGTGCCGGTGGCGGCGAGGTTGAGGCCAACCTGGCCGGTCACGCTCACTGTCTGCAGCTGGATCGAGCCGGAAGTACCGCCGACGAGAACGTTCGTGCCAACGCCGAGACCGACGGTGACTTCGGCCGTTGCGCCCTGATAAAGGCCGCCGAGCGAACCGCGGTGGTAACCGGCGGTCGGGGCGAAAACGGCCCAGACCAGACGGCCCTGCGTGGTGAAACCAAGGTCGACGCCCATCTTGCGGATAGCGCCGCTATAATGGTCGGTACGACGTGCGCCGATCGTGGACTGGAAGGTGCAATCCAGTTCCTTGGCCGAGCCGAGAACGTAACCGACGCCGCCGCCGATATCGCAGGTGAGGTAACCGATCTTGACGCCGTTGCGATCGTCCTGCTCCTGCGGAGCCGGCTCGTATCGTGCAAGGTCGGCAGCGAGTGCGGATGCAGTTCCGCCAAGGCCCATCGTCAATGCGGCAAAAGTTACGGCAACAGCCTTTTTCATCTGATTATCTCCTGTTTTATTCCTACCCGCAGCAGCCCTTCTTGCCCTCTCCGGATATTGAATTCCGCACTGTTAACGTTTGTTCCCTGAAATCGATCCAAAACAACTTAATTGGAGGCGATGAAAGCCGAACGGTTAACAATGTCTGATGGCGGTAGGATGCCATTAAGACATTGTTAGGGCGGGAAATGCGTGCGGAATCACTATAAACAGCAAGCGTTGCCAAACGTGGTTCTGCAGCAACAACGTCAGAGCGGCAGGGCCACGGGAAGGCCGGTGGCGGCGTGGGTCATCACGTCCATTCGCACGCCATAGATGCGCTCCAGCGTCTCCGGCGTCATGATCTCTTCCGGCGTTCCCCGGGCAATCAACCGGCCGGAATGCAGCGCGACGATCTCGTCGCAGAAGCGTGCCGCCATGTTGACGTCGTGCAGCACGACGATGACGCCAAGGCCTTTTTCCCGCGACAGTCTCTGCACCAGCGAAAGCACCTCGATCTGGTGCGCCAGGTCAAGTGCCGAGATGGGTTCATCGAGAAGCAGGCTTTCGGCGTTCTGTGCCACCAGCATGGCAAGCCATACGCGCTGACGCTCGCCACCCGAAAGCGTATCCACCAGCCGGTCGCGGAAGGCAACGGTATCGGTGAGCTCGATCGCCTCGTCCACTTTTTCCTGATCCGCCTTCGTAAACTGGCCCAGCGCGCCGTGCCAGGGATAGCGGCCAAGTGCAACGAGTTCTTTGGCCAGCATGCCGGAAGCGGCCGGCGTATATTGCGGCAGATAGGCGAGCTTTCGCGCAAATTCCCGATTGCTCCAGGCGGCAAGCGCCTTCCCTTCGAAGGACACCCGGCCCGCCGTCGGCTCCTGTATCCGTGCGAGAATCTTCAGCAGCGTGGATTTTCCCGAACCGTTATGGCCGATCAGGCCGATGGTCTTGCCGGTCGCAAAACTGGCCGTCAGCGGCTGCAGCAATGTCCTGCCCGGCACTTCCATGGTGACGCGATCCAGAGAAAAAAGCGGCATATCATCGTAACCGACCGCGGGCGCTGCCTGACCCATGCTTCTCATCTCCATACATCTTTCAAAAAATTCATCATCGCCTGCCTGAAAGCCAGATCAGATAGGGCGCGCCGGCAAGCGCCGCAAAAAGTCCGAGCGGCAGTTCATAGGGAAAGGTCACCGTCCGCGCGCCAAGATCGGAAAGCGCCATCAGCACCGCGCCGAACAGGAAGGAGGCGAAGAGATGGTCACGTGGCGTTGTGAAACCGGAGCGCAGCGCAATATGGGGCGCCATCAACCCGACGAAACTCAAGGGACCAACCAGCAGCGAGGCGGCACCGGTGGCAATGCCGGCCACGGCGATGACGGCGATTCGCGCAGCGCCGAGCGGCAGGCCGAGGGAAAGCGGCACATCCCGCCCTAGCGGCAGGATCGTCAGCCAGCGCGTGACCGATAATGCCCCCGCCAGAAGCACGATGGAAAGAACGGCGAGAAAGATCGCCGAAGCCGGCGTTGCCGTCGAACCCGAGCCGCTGAGCCAGGCGAGGATCTGCCATGCCCGCTGGTCGCCAATGGCAAGCAGCGCCGAAAGCACCGCCGAGCAGAGCGAACTGACGGCAATGCCCGCGAGCAGTATCTTTTCCGGCGTGAGGTGCCTGCGCATTGCGAAGAAGAGCACAAGGATCATGACTGCCGCCGAGCCGATGCCGGCGCCGCAAAACAGTTCCGGCAGGCCTGCTGCCGGAAAAATGGTGATGGCGACGGCAAAACCGAGGCCCGCACCGCCGCTGACGCCGATCACCTCCGGGCTCGCCATCGGGTTGCCTGTCAGCCGCTGCAAGAGAGCACCCGCCATCGCGAGAAGACCGCCAGCGGCCATGGCGGCCAGCAGCCGGGGCCAGCGGAACGGCAACAGGCTTTGCAGATCGTCCGCCTTCAGCATTTCCCAGCCATCCGGTCCCTTGCCGACGGCGAGTGCGGCAGACACCAGCACCGCCATGATGGCCAGCGCAGGCAGCAGGGACCTAAGCCGGCGTCTTGTCGCAAGCTCGACGCCTTCACCGCGCTGCACGTCTGTCGGCTGGATTTTCGGCAGAAGCCACAGAAGCAGCGGACCGCCGATCAGGGCCGTCACCGCACCCGTTGGAAAAACTTCCGCCGTCGTGCTCGCCAGAAGCTGGACCAGACTATCGCAGAACCAGAGAAGCAGACCGCCGAGCAGGGGCGAAACGAACAGAACGGAAGACGAGCGCCGCACGCCCAGCGCCCGGGTGAGTGCCGGCGCGGCAAGACCGATAAAGCTGACGAGGCCAACCGCAGAAGCAACGAAGGCGGCCAGCATGACCGCGACGGCCGCAACCGCGAGCCTGATCGAAAAGAGCGATACACCGAGCGATCGCGCACCGGAATCGCCGAGACCGAGAACCGTCAAAGGCCTTATCAGCAGGCCGGTCAGAACGAGCCCTGCCAGAAGCTGGCAGGTGAGAGACAGGGCGTTCGACCAGTCCTGCTGGCTGAGCGAGCCGCCGTTCCAGACCACCAGAGACATCAGATATTCGCCCTGCGCGAGCGTCAGCGCCGCGGAAACGGAAGCGGCGGTGATGCCGACCAGCAATCCTGACACCACCATGGTCACCGGCTCGAAGGAGCGCCGCCAGCCAAGCAGGAAGACAATACCCGCGGCCGCAGCGGCCCCGGCAAGCGCCACCAGGGCGCGGTTGCCATCCAGAACAGACGGAAAAAACAGGGTGGCGATGACGATTGCCAGTTGCGCGCCGGCCGAGATGCCGAGCGTCGAAGGATCGGCAATCGGATTGCGCAGCAATTGCTGGAAAAGCGCCCCGGACAGACCGAGCATCGCGCCCGCCAGAACGGAAACCGCCACACGGGGCATCAGGCTGAAGGCGAAAATCACCTGATCCATCGACAGGTTGGCGGCATCGAACGGTGGACTGGGCCATGCGCTGAACGGCAGCCGGAGCAGCCCTGCATGCAGGGAGAGCCCCCAGGCGAGAGCGAACAGCAGCCCCAGGACAATGTGGAGAGGGCGCGCCGTCACAGGGCTTCCCCCCGCACCGAAAGCGCTTCGGTCAGAAGCCGCGCAAAACGCATGCCGGCGGTGATGCCGCCATAGGGGGCGACATTGGCAAGCGTCACAACGCGGTTTTCCCGCACGGCAGGCAGTGCCCGCCAGATTGCGCTGTTGCGCAACGTTTCCCGTGCCTCGACCGGAATATCGGAGACGACGATGATGCGGGCATCCGGCGAGGCCGCGAGGTTTTCAATCGGGACCGGAGCCGCGAAAGTGAATTGCGAACGATCCACCCAGGCATTGGCAAGCCCCAGCCGGCCAAGAACATCCCCGAACATGCTGTCCGCGCCGAAAGCGCGAAAATGCCGCGCGTCGCCGATATTGATCACATAGGTCGGCCGCGCCGCAAATCCGGCGAGGCGTGTCCGCATGGCGTGCAGCGCCGCTTCCGTTTCATCCAGAACTCTGCGCGCCTCTCCGGCCCGCCCGAGCTTTTCACCAAGCGCCGTGACTGCCGCCAGCGCCTTTGCGAAAGGTGGTTCGCCCTTTACGTAAAAGGGCAACGAGAAGACCGGCGCGATAGCTTCAAGCCTGCCGGTGTAGCGGGTGTAGAAGGGCGAGATCAGAATGAGATCGGGTCGGGTCAGTTGCAGGAGCTCGAAATTCGGAGCGCCGCGCAGGCCGAGATCGGCTACGGTTTCCGGGATTTCGGGCTCAACCGCACCCGCCCGGAACTGGATAAGCTCGGTCGCCGCCACCGGCATGACGCCAAGGGCCACGGCTGTTTCGAGCATCGCCCAGTCAATGGCGGCAATGCGCGGGGTCGACTGTGCCCGCGTCGTGCCAGCAAAGGCCGCAGCAGCGAGCAGGGCCAAAAACTCCCGCCGTCCCCAAACGGGAGACATCCATCGATCCTTGCGCGTCATGCCCCTGCTGCTTCACTTAGATGTGGCGTTACCAACGATAGGTAAGCTTGCCCATGACCGTTCTTCCGTCACCGTAATAGCATCCGAAAGTGGAGCAACTAGAAATATATTCTTTATCAGTCAAGTTTTGCACCATAAGCGAGGCGCGGTAGCCGTTCTTCTCGTAATGCACGCCGAGATCGAGCAGGGCGAGCCCCTTCATCTCAAAGGTATTGGCGGCATCGCCATAACGTTTTCCAACGTAACGAACACCGCCGCCGATGCCGAAACCTTCGAGCGCGGTATCTTCCGGGAAGGTGTAATCGAGCCAGAGGCTGGCGGCGTGCCGGGGGGTGCTATCAAGCTCCTTCCCGTTATTCACACGGCCGGAGACCTCACTGTCCATGTAGGTATAGGCCGCGCGCAGGTCGAGCCCGTCGACAAGGCTTGCAACGCCTTCAAGCTCCAGGCCCTTCACGTGCGCCTCATCCATCTGCTGCGTCACGCCACCCACCGTCGTTGTGACGTTCTTCTGTTTCAGATCGTAGATCGCCGCCGAAAAGAAACCGTCGAAACCTTCCGGCTGGTATTTGACACCCGCTTCCCATTGTTCACCGGTGGTCGGTTTTGGCGCATCACCGACAGCCGGCTGCGGCACCGGCTCGAAGGAGGTTGCATAGCTGACATAGGGCGCGATTCCGCCATCAAACAGATAGCTGACGCCGACACGACCGGTCAGCTTGTGGTCATCCTTGTCGAGCGTGCGATAGGTGGTGCCATTGAAGGTCCTGCCGCTGGTGCTTGCCCAGTCCTGCCGCAGGCCGGCAGTGACGCGCCAGTTCTCGATCGCCATCTCGTCCTGCGCATAAAGGCCGATCTGGGAAATATCGGTCTTCACATCGGCATAAAGCGTGCGCGAGGTAAGGCTGATCGGCCCGCCATAAACAGGATTGACGGGATCGAGCGGCGTTGCGGCCCAGAACTCGGTTTTGACGTTATTGTCGAAATAGCGGTAATCCAGCCCGACAAGCAGGGTATGATCGATCGGCCCCGTGGAAAAATCCGCCTGGAGGCTGTTGTCGATGTTGAAGGTGTTCAGCAGCTCGTCCTGGAATGTCGCGTTGCGACGGATGAGATTGCCGATCATGCCGCCGCTGGTCGAAGACATGCCGAGCGCGCGGTAGGACCAGTCGAAATTGGAATAACGCGCATTCTGACGGAAGGTGAAGGTCTCATCGAAGCGGTGTTCAAATTCATAACCGATATTGGTGAACTTGCGGTTTGATGTATCGAAGGACGGATCACCGACATAAAAGCTACGGCCCAGCATATTGCCGGGTCTGAAATAGGTCAGCGCCGGTGGCAGGCCGGAGGGCGAACTCGGATTGTCGTGCTGATAGGAGGCAAGAACCGTCAGCTTCGTATCCTCGTCCGGCTGCCATGTGAGAGCCGGCGCGATGAAATAACGGTCGTTCTGCAAATTGTCCGTCTGGGCATGGGCGTTGCGCGCAAGGCCGGTCAGGCGATAGGCGAAACTGTCGCTATCCGCCACCGGGCCGCCAATATCGAACATCGACTGATAATAATCGAAGCTGCCGATCTGCGCACCGACTTCGCCGAACCGTTCGAAGGTCGGCCGTTTGCTGCTGAGATTGATAAGGCCGCCGGGATTGCCCTGCCCGTAGAGCACGGAAGCGGGCCCGCGAATGACCTCCACGCGCTCCAGACCGTAGACCTCAAAAGAAGGCGCACCGGCCGTCCGCATCAGCCGCAGACCATTGAGGAACTGCAGCTGATTCCCCTGAAAGCCGCGAATGCGCGGCGCATCGAAACGCGGATCGGCGCCGAACGGCTGCGCAACCACCCCCGGCACATAATTCAGCGCCTCGCCGAGATTGCGGACATCCTGCGCATCCATCTGATCTCTGGTGATGACGGATACCGATTGCGGCGTCTCGATCAGGGATCGCCCTGTCTTGGTGGCGCTGGCGCTGGTTTTCGCCACATAACCCTGCACGGGCGCCGTGGGGTCCTGATTTTTCGCGCCGTCGACGGTGATGGTCTGCAGCACCGTGGTTCCGGCGTCCTGTGCAAGGGCGGAAGCCGGGGCAAGGAACGCCACATAAGCAATGGCGGCGCAGCCACCAGCCAGAATGGAAATGTGTTTGGTTTTTCCCTGCACGCCAAAATCCCTCGTCACCCGCACCAGCCATAAGGCGGTCATTTACTGGAGAATTAAAGTCATCTTATTACGCAAGGTGTGGATTTCGATCCAATAAGTGAAACTGGATTTTTTCATAATTTTTGGTTATGAAATACGTCTCCATAATAGTTTGGAATTATTCAAAACCTGGAGGCGCTGACAATGGGCAGAAAACCGGCGAACCGGGCTGACGCGTTCGAGCTGCGGCATCTGCGCTATTTTACCACGCTGGTGGACGAGCGCAATTTCGAGCGCGCCGCTGCCCGCCTCGGCATTGCCCAGCCGGGTTTGAGCCAGCAGATCATGGCGCTTGAACAGATCGTCGGCATGCCGTTGCTTGATCGCACAAGGCGGTCGGTGAAGCTCACCATGCCCGGCCAGCTTCTTTATGAGGATGCCCGGAAAATCCTCTCGAATGCCGAGGCGACGCTTGCAACGCTGAAGCGTGTCGGCCGCGGCGAAACCGGGCGTATCTCCATCGGTTATGTCGCCTCGGCCGCCTATTCCGGGCTAATGATACAGTCGATCGCCAGTTTCCGCGCCTCCCATCCCGATGTGGAGCTGCAATTGATCGAGATGGAAATGCGGCTGCAACTGGCCAGGATTGCCGACGGCAATCTGGATTTCGCCTTTATCCGCCCGCCCGCCCCTGTTCCGGAAGGTGTGACAACCCACGTGGTGCTGCGGGAGCCCTTGATGGCAGCGCTGCCGGAAAACCATCCTTCGGCTTTTGCCCCGCAGATCGATCTGAAAAATCTTTCCGGTGAGACCTTCATCACGCCGCGGCAGCCGCCGGATGTCGGCTTTCATTACAACACCATCGAGGCCTGCAACGAGGCCGGGTTCCAGCCGGCAATCAGCCCGGAAGGCAGGGACTACACGACCATTGTCAGCATGGTGGCCATTGGCCTTGGCGTTGCACTGGTGCCGCGCTCGCTCGATTGCCTGCGGTTGCCCGGCGTGCGTTATGTGCCGCTTGCGGCAAGCGCCACGACGTCGGACCTCGCCATCGCCCACCGGAAAACCGAAGCCTCCCCCGCCGTCAGGGCCTTCATTCTCCACGCCCGCAATTGAGCCGCGTGGAAGGAAATATCCGTGTCGCACCTTATTCGCCGGGGACGAAAAATCCGCCGTCCTCCGTCGCGCGGCATTGATTCAGCGACGACGATGCTCCGCAATGCCCGGAATTGCCGGGCAGATGGCTGCCTGCCGGACATCGTTCCGGTGACCAGGGTAAAAATCTCCTTCCCCGCATCTGCCCGCCGCCCCGGCCCACTGCATAATCGCGACAGATTTCGATTTATGGGAGACAGCAATGGCTGAGATTTACGATCACTATGCCGCCGGCCTCGAATCACCGGCTTCCCACGCTTTTGACGTCGTTCCGGACGATGCAAAGCCGCTTCCTTCCGCCACACGCGCGATCTATGTGGGCAATGGCGGACATCTTTGCCTGACACTGCTTTCCGGGGCAACCGTGACCTTCCAGAACCTGCCCGCCGGCAGCCTGCTGCCGGTCCGCGCAACGCGGATATTTTCGACGCGCACCACCGCAACCGGCATTGTCGGGCTCAACTGATGCTTTTTCCGCAGCAACAGCGCCACACACACTATGGAGGCAATGCCATGCAACATGACACTTTCATGACAAGCTTTCAGGTTGATGTCAGCAAAATCCTGCATGCGCCATTGACCGGCCCATGCGGCAAACCTGAAAGGGGCGTTTGCGCTCGCTTGTCATTGCCGCCGGCCTATCGAAAATTTGGTGGATCTGGCAGTGGCTCTTTTTACCGCGAAAGCGACGGGAACAACAACTTATCGTCCGGAAATCGGCAGCGTGGCGCTGAGCCTGCTGACGGCGGCTTATCTCCTGTTTTTCACGAACCGGACATTCTGGTCGAAGGTTCATACCTATCTTTCCGCCTATCCGGTCGCCATCGTCGCGCTCTATGTTGCCATGATCGCCTTTTTTGGCGCGCTCATCACGATTTTCTCCGCCAAATATCTCCTCAGGCCGTTTCTGATCGTCCTGATCTTCGCGGCGGCGGCGGCGTCCTGGTTCATGGATCGCTACGGTATCGTCATCGACAGCGACATGATCCGCAACGCCATGGAGACGACGCAGGCGGAAGCGGGCAATCTGATCACGCCCGGCTTTCTCTGGCATATGGCGATTTACGGGCTGGTGCCGTCCCTCGTCGTCGTCGCCGTCCGCATCCGGCACCGGCCGATCCTCGACAAGCTTCTGTGGAACACGATCAGCATCCTGGTCTGCCTTGCCATAACCGGCATCATCAGCTTCGCCAACTCCAAGACCTTCACAACCGCCATTCGCCAGCACAAGGATATCGTCAAGAGCGTTAATCCGTTGTCACCGATCATGTCGACGGTGCATTATTTCACGCAGGCCGGCAAGGAAGTCGATATTCAGGTCAGCCCCATCGGCAAGGACGCCAAAGTCCTGCCCGCATTGGGTAACGTGCATAAGCCACGCATTACCGTCATCGTTGCGGGCGAAACTGCCCGCGCGGCGAATTTTTCGCTGAATGGCTACGGGCGGGAAACCAATCCGGAGCTCAAGAAGCGCGATGTGGTTTATTTCCCCAGCACAACGAGCTGTGGCACCGCGACGGCGATTTCCATTCCCTGCATGTTCTCGCAACTCACACGCTCGCAATATAGCCACAAGAAGGCGCTTGCGAATGAAAATGTCATGGATGTCCTCGTCCATGCAGGGGTCAGCGCGACCTGGCTGGACAATAATACCGGTAGCAAGGACGTCGCCGACCGTATTCCCTATTTCGACCTGCCTTCCACCAATGACAGCCGCTTCTGCACCGGCGGGGAATGCCGCGACGACATCTTTTTCGACAAGCTCGATGCCTGGCTCGATAACGTCAAGAAGGACAGTGTCATCGTGCTGCACCAGATGGGCAGCCATGGTCCGACCTACTACCTGCGTTACACCGACGAGTTCCGCAAGTTCACGCCGGACTGCCGCACCGCCGAGCTTGGCAATTGCAGCGACGCCGAAATCGTCAACTCCTACGACAACACGCTTCTTTATACCGACCACTTCCTCTCGACCGTGATCGACAAGCTGAAGGCCCGTTCCGACAAGCTGGCAACAGGCATGATCTACGCCTCGGACCACGGCGAGTCGCTTGGCGAAAACGGCGTCTACCTGCATGGCGCGCCCTATCTCCTCGCGCCCGACCAGCAGACCCATGTGCCGTTTTTCGTGTGGTTCGATGACGATTTTGCCAAATCCATGGGACTGGACAAGGCCTGCCTTGCGAAAAGCGCGGCAGAGGGCGGGCGCTCGCACGACAATTATTTCCACAGCATCCTTGGAATGATGAACGTCTCCACCTCGGTCTACGATCCCTCGCTCGATGTCTTCAGCGGCTGTACCCAACGCCGGACGAGCTGAACAGACAGTGCTTGACGCTTATCCGGAGAACAAGATACGCAAGACGACGCGATAGAGGGAGCTGTCTTGCGGGTTCTGCTTGTTGAAGACGATCATGTGCTGGGGGAGGCGCTGCGGGACCATGTGGCCGCGGCGGGTCACGCTGTCGACTGGTTCAAGACGCTGGGCGACGCCATGGCGGCGACGCTGACGATGGTTTACGGCCTGATCCTTCTCGACATGCGACTGCCTGACGGCGAGGGCATCACCCTTCTGCAAAGCCTGCGCAAGCGCGACGACGCCACGCCGGTCATCATTCTGACGGCGCATGACCAGGTCTCCGACCGGATTGCCGGGCTCAATGCCGGCGCGGACGATTATCTGGTCAAGCCTTTCGATCTCAACGAACTTTCAGCACGCATGCTGGCGGTCTCGCGTCGTTACGAGGGGCGTTCTGCCCCCGTTATCCGCCTGCCCGGCATCGAGATCAACCAGGTGGCGCGCAACATCACGGTCGATGGGACGGCGCAGACGCTCAGCGCCCGCGAATGGGCCGTGCTGGAGAAACTGGTCGAGCATCCCGGCGCAGTCGTCTCGAAAGCGCAGCTGCACGATACCCTGTACGAATTCGGCGCGGAAATAGAGAGCAACACGGTCGAAGTCTATATCAGCCGGCTGCGCAAGAAAATCGGCCATGACCGCGTCGAGACGGTGCGTGGCGTTGGCTACACGATCAAATAGACGAACCCCAGGCAGATACAGATGGCCAGACCGACCAGCATGACCCGCAAACTCGTGATGGCGCTGACTAGCGTTGTCGCCATATCATGGCTTCTCGCCTGCGGGTTGGGCGTCATGGTGATGCAGGACGAGTTCGCTGAGATTTTCGATGCCGGTCTCGAGGAAACCGCGGAAAGACTGCTGCCGCTTCTGCTCGACGACCTGCGTGAGAACAATACCGCGCCGGCCGCGCAGAAGCTCAACCAGTCGGCGGAGGGAGCGGAATATCTGACCTATCAGGTTCGCGACCGAGAAGGCCAGGTTGTGCTGCATTCGCATGACAGTTCGACGGAGCCTTTCGAAGTCTCGCTCGATCCCGGGTTTTCAGAAACATCGTCGCAGCGCATCTTCACGGTCGCCTCACCCGACGGCAACTATTTCCTGCAGGTCGCCGATGCCTTCGCAAATCGTCGCGAGGCAATCGTGGAGGCAGGAACCGCGCTGGTGTTGCCCGTGCTCATTCTCATTCCTGCCAGCATTTTTGCGGTCATCGTCGTCGTGCGGCGAACGCTTCAGCCGGTGCAAACCTTACGCGACGAAATCGGCAAGAAGGACGGCGGCAATCTCGCGCCGCTTGCAACTCAGCCCTTCCCGCCCGAATTGCACCCCATTGCGCGATCGGTCAACCTGCTGCTTGGGCGGCTGCGCTCTACAATCGAGGCGGAGCGGGAATTCACCGCCAATAGCGCCCACGAATTGCGAACCCCGATTGCCGGCGCGCTGGCGCAGGCGCAGCGGCTGCACGCCGATATTCCCCCGGAGCTTGCGCCACGCGTTGAAAACATCGAAAAATCCCTGCAGCACCTCGCCCACCTCGCTGAGAAACTGCTTCAGATGTCCCGGGCTGAAGCCAGGATCGGCCTCACGGATAAGACGAGTGATCTCATTCCCGTGCTCGAACTCGTTATCGACGATATGAGCAGGACGGCGATAGGGGCGTCTCGCATCCGCTTTACCAATCGATGTGAAGGCGCCCTGTCCGGCAGGATCGGTCCGGATGCCTTCGGTATCATCATCCGCAACCTTCTCGAAAACGCGCTGATTCACAGCCCGCCGAAAAGCCCCGTGCAGGTGATTGCGGAAACAGACGGCGCGATCCGCGTCGTAAATGCCGGGCCGACCGTCGATCCGGTGTTGTTGCCCAAGCTGACGACACGTTTCACCAGAGGCCAGTCTACGGCTGACGGCACCGGGCTTGGTCTGGCCATCGTCAAAAGCCTGGTGGAACAGACCGGCGGAAAACTGGTGCTTTCCTCTCCCGCAGAAGGTCAGCAGGACGGTTTTGAAGCCCGCGTGATCATTCCTAGCGAAGCCGCCTGAACGCAAAAAAGAAGAAGCCCCGCCGGAAGGACGGGGCTTTGCTGGTTTTTGTGTAAGCCGATCAGTCTTCGTGGATATGGCTGTGGTCGCGCGTGTCGCGCATCTTCACATAAACCACCAGCGACAACGCGATCATGATCGTCACATACCAGAAGAACCAGTTCTCGTGGCCGATCTGCTTGAACTTCAAGGCTACGAATTCCGCCGTTCCGCCGAATATGGTGTTTGCCAGCGCATAAGGTAACGCCACGCCGAGCGCGCGAATATGGGCCGGGAACATTTCCGCCTTCACCACCGCATTGATCGAGGTATAGCCGGTGACGATCAGCAGGCCGATCAGCACGAGGCCGAAAGCCATGATCGGATCGGTTGTGATCGAAAGCGTGCTGAAAATGACATAGGTGAACAGCGTTCCCAGAATGCCGAAGCCCACCATCAGCGGTTTACGGCCGATCTTGTCCGACAGCGCACCGGCAAGCGGCTGACACAGCATGAAGACAAAAAGCGCCGCCGTGGTAATTTCCGTGGCGCTTTCCTTGCTGAAGCCCGAGGTGTTGACGAGGAACTTCTGGAGATAGGTGGTATAGGCGTAAAAGGCGAGCGTGCCGCCCGACGTCAATGCCATGACCATCAGCGCTTCCTTCGGATAATGCTTGAAAAGCGCCCATCCGCTGGATTTCGGCTTGTCGGCGGCGCCAGTCTTGGCGTTTTCGAACGATTGGGTCTCGACGAGGCCCCGTCGGATATAAAATACCGCGATGGCCAGAAGGCCGCCGATGAAGAAGGGAATCCGCCAGCCCCAGGAACCGAGCTGCTCTGGGGTCAAAACCCGCTGCAATACCAGAAGAACGGCAAGCGCAAGGAGCTGACCGGAAATCAGCGTCACATACTGGAAGCTGGAGAAGAAACCACGGCGGTTCTTGCCGGCCATTTCGCTGAGGTAAGTCGCGCTTGCGCCATATTCGCCACCGACGCTGATGCCCTGCAGCAGCCTTGCAAATACCAGAATGGCAGGGGCGGCAATGCCAATCGTTTCGTGGCCGGGCGTAATCGCGATCAGCAGCGAACCGAGACACATCAACGTGACGGACAGGGTCAGACCCGCCTTGCGGCCCTTGCGGTCTGCATAGGTGCCCATGAACCAGGCCCCGATGGGCCGCATCAGAAATCCGACGGCAAAAACGGCAGCGGCACTCAAGAGTTCGGCCGTCTGATTGCCCGAGGGGAAGAACACCGGCGCGAAATAGAGGGTGAAAGCCGAATAGACATACCAGTCGTACCATTCGACGAGATTACCCGCCGATCCGCCGATAATGGATTTCAAACGGGTTTTCTGGTCCGGCGCGGCGGCGGGACCATTTGCCATAATATTCACGGGTTGACTCCAATTCATCTTCGTCTGGAGATGGAAGGGCGAACGGAAGGTGTGATAATTTGTCGCTCCTGTCGAGGGTATATACTCGCCATGCTGCGATGCGCAAGTTTATACCGCGTTGCAATATTGCTGAAAAAGCAGCCGTGGCGTCTGAAAGACTTCCTCCTCCCCGGCATTTTCGCCACCCGTTTTTATCACGATTGCTGGGCAGAAACCATCAAAGGAAAACTGGACGACCTTGAACCGCCTTGTAAGCCGCGCCGGCTCAACTAAAATATATCAATGATTTACGACATATCCGACATCCAGCTTGAGAAGCTCCTCATCGCCGCCGCCCGGGCGGGCGAAGCGCTGGCGCGGCTGGACGAGCGGATAAGCCGATCACCGATGAGAGAGGGCTTCATCGAAAGGCAGGATTTCACCGACGCCATCTCCTCCATGTGGGTGGACGGCGAACTCGTGCACATGGAAGACCTCGTGTTGCATGACGCCCATATGGATGTGCGTGCGCCAAGCCATGAAATGACGGCGGCACACCGAATCCTCCGCTCACGGCGGCTGATCTTTGCCAATGCGGCCGGCTGGGCTTTCACCGCACCGGGTCTTTCCCGGCTGCGCGGCAGGGCGTCGCCCGCGGCCGAAGAGATGCTGCCCGCACGGCAGACCGTCGATCAGCCCGCAGGCGAGCAGGTACATGAGGAGGCTGAGACATCGCTGGACGGCGCTTTTTCCGAACTCGACGCCCTTCTGGCGCGAAGCGCAGCCACGCTCGATGCGATCACCGCCGGCAACGCGCTTCCGTCGATGCACAGGGAGGAAAGCCATGCGCTCATCAACGAGCCTGACTGGGACGAAGACGAACGGCTGAAAGAATGGTGGGACGTGCAGTCGCGGACGGAGGAACTGCCGGCAATTCTGCGCACCGCCATCCTGCTTGATTCCTGGAACATGATAGAGGTTCTCCAGCGCAGCCCCTGGCTTGGGCGGCTTCTGGCCTCGGCTTTTCTGCGCGATGGCGCTGTCACGCCCGATCATCTGCCGGCCCTGAGCGCCGGTCTTCGTGCCATCCCGAGGGAGCGGCGGCACGCCAGAAACCAGACACAGCGCATCCTCGCGCTTCTCGACAGTTTTTATGAGGCGGCGCTGGCCAGCATGAAGGAACACGACCGGCTGAGCCATGCGCGGGAGCGGATGATGCGCAAGTTGGCCGGCCGCCGTTCCTCTTCGCGATTGCCCGAACTCGTCGAGCTGGTCGTTTCCCGCCCCGTGGTCTCGGCAGCCATGATCGTGAAGGAACTCGGCACCACGCCACAGGGCGCAATCGGCCTCGCCAACCAGCTGGAATTGCGGGAGGTCACCGGTCGCGGCCGTTTCCGCGCCTGGGGCATGCTGTAGCAGCCCTTTGCAGACTATCCGGAAGGTAAAAAGGACCGTTTCCCAGCCACTTTCGCATGGAAACGTGTCTCGCCAATCCGGCGATCACGAATCTTAACAAAATTTAACTATTGCGTAGGTCAACGAAGCGGCTATGTTCCTCGCTGCGTTGCAACACCGATTTCTTCTCCGGCAACGCGGTCGCATTCGGCCCGGCAACTTTTCTCTGCCGCCCGCATTTAAGTGTCCATCATCAGGGAGATGCAATAATGACAATTTCAGTTTCACAACCCGATTCCGATCACGAAACCGATGCTCCTTTCGCCAAAAAGGTCCTGGCAGCGCGTAATCTTGCCGGCTATACGATCGAGCAGCTTGCCGTGACCTGTGGCCTCACCACGAGCGAAATACGTGCCCTGGAAGACGGCACGGACAGCGATCCCCTGCGCATCCGGCGTGTTGCCGCCGCGCTGCATATTCCGGTCGAAACCGTTATCTGATCTTTCATATCGATCACGAAAAATCTCAGCGCCGCCGGGAAGATGTTCCCGGGAACATCGAGGCGGCGCGCGCAGCCCGGAGACTGCCGGTTCTTTCGGAACATTTTCCGCATTCGCTCCCTTAACATTTTCGTTATCCGGCACCACATGCAGTTCGCGAGCGGGGACGTTCAGCGACATTCAACATGTATCCCGCCCGCCGAGAGCAGCAACAACCTCCGGAATCCTGCCATGACATTTACGCTCGACACCGAAGAACGGGTTTCTTCAGCATTGGCTGAATTGTGGCCGGCGGAGAAAACCGAGACTCTCGACTGGCTGGTCACCGGCACCAAGGACGAACGCTTCATCGACGAAATCTTCGTGGAGCTTTGCAACCGCTTGCGGGCAAGCGGAATTTCGGTGGCGCGCGGCGTTCTGGCTTTCCGTATCCGCCATCCGCAATGGCTGGGCGCGCGGATTTTATGGAAAGCCGGCATGTCCGAAGCCGAGATCGTCACTTATGGCTACGGCTCGGAAAACACCCCCGAATATCTCAACAGCCCGATCAGGGACATTCACCAGGGCGCGAGCGAAATCCGGCATCGCCTGAACGTCGACGCCATCGACGAAACAGGTTACACGATCTATGAGGAGCTGCGGTCGGAAGGGCTGACGGATTATTGCGCCTGGCCTATTGAGCACACGTTCGGCAAACGCCACGTCGCATCGTTTTCCAGCGATCGCCCCGGCGGTTTTTCCGACGAGGAGATCGTCGCGCTAAAAAACCTCCTGCCCGCGCTCGCGCTGGTGAGCGAGATACGCCTGAAAAACAGGATGACACGCACCCTTCTGGAAACCTATGTGGGACCACATGCGGGCGAAAAAATCCTGAACGGCGCGACGACACGCGGCAGCGGCATGACGGTGGGAGCAGCAATCCTGATCTGCGACCTGCGCAATTTCACCCATATTTCCGATCTATGGCCGCGTGACGATGTGATCGAGCTTCTGAACGGTTATTTCGACGCCATGTGTGATCCGATCGAGGAATTTGGCGGGGAAATCCTGAAATTCATGGGCGACGGGCTGCTGGCGATCTTCCCGCTCAGCAACCCGGATGCCAGCGAAAACCTCCTGAAGGCCATTGCCAGGGCGCAACGAAGCCTGATCGCACTCAACGAGATCAACCGTCAAAAAGGCCATGACCCCTTGGGTTATGGCATCGGCGTTCATGTCGGCGATGTCATGTATGGCAATATCGGCTCGAAAACCCGGCTCGATTTCACCGTCATCGGACCCGCCGTCAACATCGCATCGCGGCTTGAGACGCTGACCAAGGAAACAGGGCGCAACGTCCTCTTCTCCGAAGAATTCGTGCGCATGGCCGGCAACGGGACCGGGTTCGAAAGTCTGGGCCCTTGGCTGTTGCGCGGCCTCGAAACCCCGGTCGAAGTTTACGCTCTTCCGCAAAATCCCGCATCGGCGCCCGTCGCCGCCTGATTGGCTGCGCTGGCTGCCCGGCTTGTAACGGCGCATTTTAAGCCGAACGGCACCTCCCCGACACCCTCCGGAGCCGTGATTTCGGCTGCCCTGCGCGACGTCAAATCGCTTGACACGCCATGCCTGTCGATCTAGCAAAATGGAACATATATTCTATATCGAAACATTGTTTGCATTCATATTCTGCCTCTCCGGGAGTGACGGGCGGACGTGTGAAGGAACCGGAGGAAAAATGGTTACGAAATTGGCCCTGCTTGGCGCCGGACGGATCGGCAAGGTCCATGCAAAGGCGATCACCACCGACAGCCGCGCGCAGCTGGTGGCTGTCGTGGACGCCATGGCCGGCGCTGCGGAAGCAATCGCACGTGAGGCCCACTGCAAGGTCAGCACGATCGAGGAGGTTCTGGCCGACGAAACGATCGACGCGGTCATCATCTGCACGCCGACCAACACCCATGCTGATCTGATCGAGCGTTTCGCCCGCGCCGGCAAGGCGATCTTCTGCGAAAAGCCCGTTGATCTCGATGTTGCCCGCGCGGAAGCCTGCGCCAAGGTGGTGGAAGAGACCGGTGCGAAGGTCATGCTCGGTTTCAACCGCCGTTTCGACCCGCATTTTCAAGCTGTTCACAAGGCGATCGACGACGGCCGCATCGGCAAGGTCGAAATGGTGACAATCACCAGCCGCGATCCCGGCCCGCCCCCGGCCGAATATATCAAGGTTTCCGGCGGCATTTTCCGCGACATGACCATTCATGATTTCGACATGGCCCGTTTCCTGCTCGGTGAGGAAGTGGAAAGCGTGTTCGCCACCGGTTCCGTTCTGGTCAATCCGGAGATCGGCGCACTCGGTGATTTCGACAGCGCAAGCATCATTCTGACGACGAAAAGCGGCAGGCAGGCGATTATTTCAAACTCTCGCCGCGCGACCTATGGTTACGACCAGCGCATCGAGGTACACGGCTCTCTCGGTTCGGCAGCAGCCGAAAACCAGCGCCCGGTTTCCATCGAAATCGCCAATGCTGATGGCTACACCCGGCCACCGCTGCATGATTTCTTCATGACGCGTTACACGGCAGCCTATGCTGCGGAAATCACTGCTTTCATTGACAGCATCGAAAATAACACCGCGCCCTCTCCTTCCATCAAGGACGGTTTGGTCGCGCTGAAGCTCGCCGATGCGGCGCTGAAATCCGCAACGTCGAAAACGGTCGTGACGATCGCCTGAGGTAGCGGCTAGAGCGCCGCGCATCTTGCCAAACTCTCTGTCCGCCGTGCAATTATCGACGGCGGACAGCCGTGCGTTTCCCAAGGCCTCGCCAGCGGGCATATCGGGCACATCGTCCAGATCCCACATTGATCTGCGGCGCTCAAATCCACAACAGGCTGCTTCCGGGCTTGCATGGCTGCTATTCGGAAAATAAGGTTGTCTGACAAGGTGCGGCCATAACATATGGCCATATCCATCTCATTCACGCCGAATCCTTTTTTTGCCGGCAAACTCCGGACAGCGGTTTTTCCATGCCATCAGCCAAGACCGGTTTTCTTTATGCGCTTGTCGCCTTCACGATCTTTGCGGCGCAGGATGGCATATCGAAACATCTGGGCAGCGCCTATCCACCGGTCTTCGTCGCCATGTTGCGCTACTGGGCCTTTGCCGTTTTCGTTCTGCTTATGGCGGCGAAGTCTTCAGGCGGCATTCGCGGTGCCGCCATCGCCAATCGCCCCTGGCTGCAGATCAGCCGTGGTGTCCTCCTCGCCGTACAGATCGTCTTTTCGATTTTCTCCTTCGCAATCGTCGGCCTTGCCCACAGCCATTCCATCATCGCTTCCGCCCCGCTCATCGTCGCGGCGCTTTCCGTGCCGCTGCTGGGGGAAAAAGTGGGCTGGCGGCGCTGGTGCGCTATTTTTGTCGGTTTCATCGGCGTTCTCGTTATTCTCAAACCCGATGGCGAAGGTTTCGACAAGAGCCTGCTGATCACCTTCGTCGCCGCATTCATGCTGGCGCTTTATGGTGTGCTGACACGGCTCGGCAGCCGGAGCGATACGGCCATGACAAGTTTCTTTTATACCGGCGTGGCGGGCGCTGCCGCCCTGACGCTGGTTGGCCCGTTTTATTGGGTCAGCCTGGCGCCCCATGACTGGGGATGGATGCTGGCCCTGTGCATTACCGGCATGAGCGGCCATTACTGCCTGATTAAAGCCTTCGAACTGGCGGATGCGGCTTCCGTGCAGCCTTTTTCCTATTACCAGCTCGTGCTCGTCTCCATCATCGGCGTCACCATCTATGGCGAGGTCGTGACTTCCAATATGGTGATCGGCGCGGCCATCGTCATAGCAGCCGGTCTTTTCACCATCTGGCGGGAACACATGACCGCACGGAAGGGTCGCCGGCAAGGCTGATATGCCTGCCGGCCGGAGCCGGCCTAGACGAGAGCCGCCTCGCAGCGCAGCAGCATGCCGAAAAGATCCCGCGGCTCATCCGGGTCCGCCAGCAGGTCCAACTCCGCATAGAGCCCGGTGGACGGCAGTTTTGAGCGTACATAACGCAGCGCCGAAAAATCCTCAGTCGCGAAACCCACGCTGTCGAACAGTGTGATCTGCCTGTCGTTTGCCCGGCCTTGCTGTTCACCCGTTATGACCCGCCACAGCTCGGTAACGGGGTAATCCGGCGGCAATTGCTGAATTTCGCCCTCAATACGCGTCTGCGGCGGATATTCGACAAAAATGTCGGATCGCAACAGAATGTCCCGGTGCAATTCCGTCTTGCCGGGACAATCCCCACCAACAGCGTTGATGTGGATGCCGGGGCCTACCATGTTGTCAGTCAGGATCGTCGCATATTGCTTGTCGGCAGTCACCGTGGTGACGATATCCGCGCCTTCCACCGCTTCTTCCGCACTGTCGCAGATCTTGATGGCAAAGCCCTGCCCGGCGAGATTGCGGGCGCATTTCTCGCTGGCGGAGCGGTCGATATCAAACAGCCGCAACGTATCGATGCCGAGAATGGCCTTGAACGCCCGCGCCTGGAATTCGCTCTGTGCGCCATTGCCGATAATGGCCATTGAACGGGCGTTTTGGCGGGCGAGATATTTCGCCGCAACGGCGGAGGTGGCGGCAGTGCGCAGCGCAGTCAGGATCGTCATTTCGGTCAGAAGCAGCGGGTAACCATTGCCGACATCGGAAAGCACGCCGAAGGCCGTCACGGTCTGGCGGCCCTCCTTCATGTTCTTCGGGTGGCCGTTGACATATTTGAAGCCGTAAAGCGTGCCGTCGCTGGTCGGCATCAGCTCGATGACACCCTCCGTCGAATGGGAGGCGATGCGCGGGGTCTTGTCGAAGCTTTGCCAGCGACGGAAATCCTCCTCCACCACATCGGCGAGCTCACGCAGGAACGTGTCGATCCCCACCTTGAGCACCAGCTTCATCATGTGATCGACGCTGACGAAAGGCACGATATTGAGGTTTGGTATCACGGTCATCACATCACCCCTTTCAGCCGGCCCGCGTCGGGCGGTCCATGACCCGCTTGCCCATCAGGCTGGTGGCAAGATCCACCATCAGCGTCGCGGTCCTGCCGCGCTCATCGAGAAACGGATTGAGTTCCACGAGATCGAGGCTGCAGACCAGCCCGCTGTCATGCAGCATCTCCATGACAAGATGGGCTTCGCGGAATGTCGCGCCGCCCGGAACCGTGGTGCCGACAGCCGGCGCGATGGACGGCTCCAGAAAATCGACATCGAGGCTGACATGCAAAAGCCCGTTTGCCGCCTGAACCCGCGCCAGGAATTCACGCAGCAGCACGGCAACGCCATGCTCGTCAATCGAACGCATGTCGTGAACGGTAATGCCGCTTTTTTCCAGAGCGGCCCTCTCGGCAGGGTCGACGCTGCGGATGCCGATCATGCCGATATTGTCTTCCGGAACAGCATGGGAAAGCGGCGGGAAATAACCGGAAAAACCATCACGCCCGCTGAAATAGGCGACCGGCGTGCCATGCAGATTGCCGCTGCGTGTGGTTTCAAGGGTGTGGTAATCTGTATGAGCATCGAGCCAGAGGACGAAGAATGGCCGACCCGTTTCAGCCACGCGGCGCGCCATGCCGGCAACCGTCCCCGCCGAAATCGCATGGTCGCCGCCGAGGAAGATCGGCACGGCGTCCGCGCTTTCGCGATAGGCCGCTTCCGTCAGCGCCTCTGTCCAGGCCACTGTTTCAGACAGATGATGCACGGCCGCGTTAGGGTGGCAAAATTCCCGGAGCGGCGCGGGCGTCACATTGCCCGTATCCACCACCCGATGCCCCAGCTCTTCGAGGGCATGGGCAAGCCCCGCGACGCGATAGGCGCTCGGCCCCATTTCACATCCCAGTTGCCCGGCCCCGATCTGCAACGGCGCACCAACAAGCCTGATATCCATTCCCATCCTCACTTTCCCGACCGACAACTCCACTAGACCACGGAGACATGGCAGAACGAACATCAAAGATTGGCAATATTATCGAAATAACCTACCGTTTTGGTAAAATCGTTTTATCGAAATGGCAGGTATGGACAAACTCGACGAACGCCTCATCACCCTTCTGCGGCATAATGGCCGGCGCAGCATCTCCGACCTGGCCGTGGAGACTGAAACCTCGCGCGCGACGGTTCGCTCGCGCGTCGAAAGAATGGAAAATGACGGTACGATCATCGGTTATACCGTCATCCTGCGCGCCGATGCCGTTGAAGCCGCAATCCGCGGCATCATGATGATCGAGATCGAAGGCCATGTGACGGACCGCGTTATCCGCACGCTCGGCGGCTTTCCGGAAATCTCCGAAATCCACACCACCAACGGCCGCTGGGATCTGATCGTGGAACTGAATGCCGCGACACTTAGCGATTTCGACGCCGTGCTCCGCCGCATCCGCCTCGTGCCCGGGATTACCGGCAGCGAGACCAGCCTGCTGCTCTCCACCCCGCGTTCCACCCGCGCAAGGCTTTGACACAGAGACGAAAGGCAAAAGCAGGATAAAACGCATTTTTCGATTTTTTCGACTTGCGCCCCGGAATAAATCATCTATATGACGACCCACCAAAGCGAACGCGACAACGCGTTTCAGGCTTTTGGGGAATAGTTCAATGGTAGAACAGCGGACTCTGACTCCGTCGATCTTGGTTCGAATCCAGGTTCCCCAGCCAACACCTTAACTCCCTTTACATCCTCGATTTTTGTCTCGTAGCGGATATCATTCCGACGCTACTCGCCTGCGGCCGATATCGCGGCGGCGAGCGCCCTGATGGCTGAGGCGTGGGACGGTGTGCGCGCGCGGGAAAGAAGCACGATGTCAGAGATTGGCAATGGTGGCAGGCCCAGCTCGGGGCCGCGATCCGGCAAGCCTCGGGCGCTGATCTCGCCGAGGGCTGCGATGCCTGCGCCGGCAAGCACTCCTTCCAGGAGCGCAGAACAGCTTCCAGCGGTGAATGCATCGCGCCAGGCGACGCCAGCCTTTCCAAGCTCGGCTATCGCAATATCCCGGACACCACACCCCGCCCCAAGAGAGACGAGCGGAACGGCGCTGTTGGTGCGCGGTCGCCAGTCCGGGGCCACACGCCATCCCAGCCTGTCGGTGCGCAGCACTTCGCCATCGGACCCGCCGCCATTGCGACGGATGATTGCGGCATCGGCCAATCCGGAAGCGAAGCTTTCCTTCACCTGCCGGGAAAAAGCCAAGGTCACATCAATCACAGCATTGGCCGGCAGCGATGCGCGCATTGCTCTTATCGCCGCCGAAAGGCGGGTCCCGATCGCGTGATCGCTGGCCGCCAGCGCAAAGTGCAGCGGTGGCTCGTCACTGAAGTTCAGCGCATCCTCATGTTTGGCCAGCAGCTCGCGGGCCTTCGGCAGAAACACCTGCCCATCCTCCGTCAGCCGAAGGTGGCGTGGCGAGCGGTCGATCAACCGTCTGCCGAGACGCTGCTCCAGCATCTTCAGCTTCTGGCTGACGACGGGCTGCACGGTTCCCGCAGCCTCGGCCGCCCTAGTCAGGCTGCCCAGTTCAACGGCGAGAATGAAGAGGCGGACGCCTTCAAGATCAATCATATAAAATCGCTATGAATGGAATAGCATTCATTATCTTCTCATTATGATAAAATTTACGCAAGGTGGTTTTCGGCAACAAGGAGATAACACCATGCCCATGATCAAAGCCCGCTACACCAAACCCCAAGACGCAGACGATCCGAAGCTGGAAATCGCCGCTGTCCTGTCCCGGTTGACTGCGGACATCCTGCACAAAGACCCGGCGGTTACCGCCGTTCTCGTCGAAAGTGCCGATCCCGCCGACTGGATCATCGCCGGATCGAGTGTCGCCGAACAGAAGATCGGCACATTTTATGTCGAGGTTTCGATTACCGATCACACAAACATCAAGGACGAGACGACCGAGTGGGTACGCCGTGTCTATGAAGAGATGAACAGGCTGCTTGGCCCCGTGCACGAAGCAAGCTATGTGCTGGTTCACGCCGTGGATGGCGACACCTATGGTTATGGCGGGCAAACGCAGAACCAGCGGTGGGCGCGCAAGCACGCATGATGGGGGCGGGTGAATAAGAAAAGCCCGCGGAGCAGTGGAACGAGATGGTACTCTATGAACTGGCCGCCGTGGGCGCCGCAACCTGCTGGGCGATAACGGGGCTGCTTGCCGCCCGCCCGGCGGGGCATCTTGGCGCGCTTGCCTTCAACAGGACAAGGCAGCTTTTTGTCGCCTCGGTGCTCGGTCTATACGTCCTCGCATCAGGAATCTGGCGGGACCTGCAACCGGATGCGCTGTGGGCGCTGTTGCTTTCCGGCGTCATCGGCATCTTCGTTGGCGACACGCTGCTTTTCACCTGCCTCAACCGGCTGGGGCCACGCCGCTCGGGAATCCTGTTTGCGCTCAACGCTCCCATCGCCGCCGTGCTTGGATGGGCTGTTCTCGGGGAACAGCTTTCCGTGACAGCCATGGCCGGTATAGGCCTCACCCTTGCGGGCGTGCTGCTCGCTATCCTTTTCGGCAAACGCAAATCCCAGCTGCACGCATGGGAAAGCGTGAAGGGACCGCTCTGGCTCGGCGTCCTCGTCGGCCTTCTCGCAGCTCTCAGCCAGGCCGTTGGCTCGCTGATCGCGAGGCCTGTTATGGCAGCAGGTATCGATCCCATCGCCGCATCCATGCTGCGGGTGGGCGTCGCCGCAATCTGCCTTACGATGTTGACAATGCTCCCCATCAAGGCCGTAAAACCCAAGGGGCCATTGACGGGCAGCATTTTCCTCCAGACGGCGCTGACCGGCACGATCGCGCTCGGCTTCGGCATGACGTTGCTGCTGTTTGCGCTTTCTGGTGGCAAGGTCGGCATTGTCTCCACACTTTCGGCCACCACGCCGGTCATCATCCTGCCATTGCTCTGGCTCAGAACCGGGGAGCGGCCCGCATCTGGTGCGTGGGTGGGAGCCGCTCTTGTCGTTATCGGCATGGCGTTCGTGTTCTGGCGCTGACGCAGCCCCTCACCGGGAAAACCGTAAAGCTAGACGCGATAAACCACGGCTCCGCCCGTCATGCCCGCGCCGGCTGCCGTCAGAAGCAGATTTTCACCGCTCGCGAAAGGTCGTCCTCTGTTGGTCATGGACAGCGAAAGCGGGATGGTTGCGGCGGAAGAATTGCCGAAGCTTTCGATGGTGCGAACCGTCTTTCCCCGCTCGATACCAAGATTGCCACAGACGGCATCAAACATGCGGGCATTGGCTTGATGCGGTACGAAGCGGCCGATATCGGCTGCGGTCAGTTCCGCCTTTTCCAGCACGCGCTGTGAGGTCTCGGTCATGAGCGCCACGGCGCGGGAGAAAACCTCCCTGCCATCGCGCATCGCCATCAGGGCATCTTCGGCGGGCATATCGGCGCAAAAGGGCCGGCTGCTGCCGCCTGCCGCAATCTGGATGAGATCGTAACCGCTGCCATCGGCAACCAGATCGGCCGACAACAGCCCGCGTTTCGCCTCAGGGCTGGGGGTGAGCACCACCGCGCCGGCAGCATCGGCAAACAGGACGGCGCTCGCCCTTTCCGCCGGATTGATGCGACGGCTGAGAATATTGGCAGCGACGACAAGGACAGCGCGGCCATGGGTGCGGACAAAACCATCTGCGACGGTAAGCGCATAAAGAAAACCGGAACAGGCCCCGGCAAGATCGATCGCTCCGGATCGCGTCAAGCCCAGCTTGTGCGCGAGCAGCGGCGCGGAAGGCGGCAGAAGATGGTCCGGCGTGGAGGTGGCAAGCAGCGTCAACGCGATGTCATCGGCTTTGATTTTCGCGTCCGCCAGCGCCATCCGGCCCGCCTTTTGCGCAAGGCCACTCAACGTGTCGTCCTTCTCTGCCCAATAACGGGAGCGAATGCCGGTACGCCGCTCGATCCAGCCGAACTCCAGCCCCAGATTGGCCTCGATCTCGGCATTGTTGACGCAACGGGCCGGAACGGCATGGCCAAAACCGGCCATGCGGGAAGAGCGTGTCCGCATTGTCAGGGCTTTCCCAATGGTCTGAACATCGCCATTTTCTATGTCCCGGCGGCGCGCGAATTTACCGGTGCACCCCGGGTAACGATCCCGGCAACCTCATCGATGACGTCAAAGACACGTGTCAGGTCGTCAGGCGTCGAACAATAGGGCGGCATCAGGTAAAGTACGTTGCCGAGCGGGCGGATGAGGAAACCGCGCTCGCGGAACAGCTGGCGCATGCGCGGGCCGGCCTCGGAAAGATAGCCGCCGGCCGGCACCACGAGATCGAGCGCGGCGATGGTGCCCGCCTGCCGGAGATTGGCGAAACGGCCATCATCTGCAAATCGCCCGATATTATCGCCCAGCGCCTGTTGCACCAGCCCGATGCGCTGGAGAACCGGTTCATCCCGCCAGACCTGAAAATTGGCGACGGCAGCGGCGCAGGCGATCGGATTGGCCGTATAGGAACTCGAATGGAAAAAGGTTTTGCGACGGTCGGTCGAAAAATGCGCATCGAAAATCTCTTCGCTGCACAGCGTCGCCGCCAGCGGCAGGGAACCGCCGGTCAGCCCCTTGGAGGTGCAAAAAATATCCGGCGAAATTCCCGCCTGCTCGCAGGCAAACACGGTTCCGGTCCTGCCCCAACCGGTCATCACCTCATCGGCGATGACGAGGCAGCCGTGGCCTTCGGCTATCTGTTTCAGTTCGGCCAGAACATCGGCGCCATAAATCTTCATGCCGCCGGCCCCCAGCACCAGTGGCTCGATCAGCAGGGCGGCAATGCGGCCCGAGCAGCAATAGGTCTCGAACATATCCAATGTACGCTGCTCGCTGCCCGCCTCCGGGAAGGCCAGACGGTCGACGCCGAAAAGCAGCGGCTCGTAGGCGGCATTGAACACGCCGCGCTCGCCTGTCGACATGGTGCCGATCGTATCACCATGATAGCCATGCTCCATCACCACGATACGATCGCGCTTTTCACCGCGATTGTGGAAATAACCGAGCGCCATTTTCAGCGCCACCTCCACCGCCGTCGAGCCGCTGTCGGAATAAAACACATGGCTTAGCCCACTAGGGGCAAGCTCGATCAGCCCGCGGGCGAGCGTCTCAGCGGACTCATGGGAAAATTCGGCGAAGATGACCTGGTCCAGGGTTTCGGTGGCGGCGCGGATGGCCGCCATGATCGCCGGATGCCGGTGCCCGTGGGTGGTGACCCACCAGGATGAAATGGCGTCGAACAGGCGATTGCCATCCTCATCCACCAAAAACGCCCCTTGCGCCGAGACTACATGTTTCATCGGGGGTTCCAGCCCATGCTGGGTGAAGGGATGCCAGACCGGGGAACGGCTCATGCCGGCACCTCCAGAAAATCAGCGAGATTGAAGTGTTGGGCGAAGGCCTGATGGAGCGCCTCGCTGGTCAGATCCACCAGGCGTGGTAACCGCCCGAGCGGACGCACCGCGCCGATGTTGGTTATGACGCGCTGGTTTTCCCAGTCTTCCTCACCGATGAAAACCACGCCCTGCACCGGAATGGCGCGTTGCCGCAACGCCTCGAGCGACAACAGCGTGTGGTTGATGGTGCCGAGCGCGGTTCTGGCGCACAGAATGAGCGGAATTTGCCAGCGAGCAAAGACATCGGCGAAGAGTACCCTCTCCGTCAGCGGCACCAGAAGCCCGCCTGCGCCTTCGATGACAAGCGGCCCATCCAGCCGCGGCGGCTGTAAAAGTGCGGGATCGATTGTGACAGTGTCGAGACGCGCCGAAAGATGCGGCGAGGCCGGCGTCTTCAACCGATAGGCTTCCGGCAGGATGCGCGTGTGCGGCACGCCTGCAAGCCTTGCCACCGTCTCGCTATCGGTTTCTTCCTCAAGTCCTGACTGCACGGGCTTCCAGTAATGGGCCTGAAGGGCGTGGGTGAGCGCTGCTGCAAAAACCGTCTTGCCGATACCGGTATCCGTGCCGGAGATGACAAAACGCGGGCTCATGCCGCTTCCTCCCGCAACGAGAGGGCAAGCAGCCCGATCATGTCGGCAATCTGGCCTTCTTGCACATTGAGCGTGATGGCGATGCGCAGCCGCGCCGTGCCTTCCGGCACCGTCGGCGGGCGGATCGCCCGCACATCGAAACCGCCTTGCCGCAGCCGCGCGGCAATCTTCAGCGAGCGGGCATTGTCGCCGATCATCACCGGCAGGATCTGTGAACCGCTGGGCGTCACGCCGAGTTGGCGGTGCAACTCTTCGCCGGCAAAACTGACCAGCTCAGCCAGTCGCGACCGCCGCCAGGGTTCGTCCGCGACGATGCCCAGGGCTTCCCGCACCGCCGCCGCCATCAGCGGCGAAGGGGCGGTGGAATAGATGAAACCGCGGGCGCGGTTGACGAGATAATCGGCAAGAACCGCAGGCAGGCTCACAAGCGCGCCGGAGGCCCCGAGCGCCTTGCCGCAGGTATGAAGCGCCACCACATTGCCCCGGCCTTCCAGTGCCGCAGCAAGTCCGCGCCCACCGGGGCCGAAGACGCCGGTGGCATGGGCTTCATCAACGACCAGAAAACCGCCATGCCGTTCGGCAAGATCGGCGAGCGCCGCGAGCGGCGCGCAATCGCCATCCATGGAATAAAGGCTTTCGACTGCGATCCATGGGCGACCGCGACCGCCCGCCTGCCGCCAGCAGATTATTTCCCGCTCGAATGCCTCAACCTCATTATGCGGTACAGCCACCGCCTTGGCCTTGCCCGCCGCAATGCCATCATGCACGCTGGCATGGATAAGGGCATCATGGAGGACAAGATCGTCCCGCAGCGGCAGGGTGGAAAAAAGCGCGACATTGGCGGCAAAACCGCTGCTGAAATAGATCGCTTTTTCGGCCCCGAAGAACGCCGCCGCTTCCGCTTCCAGCGCCTCGTGTTCGGGATGGTTACCGCGCAGCAGCCGCGAGCCGCCGGCGCCGACCGGCAGGCCTCTAGCCATGGCATCAACGATTGCCGCCTTCAGGCGCGGCGCTTCGGCAAGGCCGAGATAATCGTTCGAAGTGAAATCGACCCCCTCCCGCGGTGCAAGCGCACGAAGCCGCGATTTGCGGCTGAGGCCGGCAAGCTGCGCCTCATAGGGGGAGAGAGCCGCAAGGTTCACCGGCAGCCTCCTGCTTCCACAGGCGGCAATTCCATCGGCTTCAAGCCAAGCCGCCGGAAGAGCGCCGTATCGTGATCTTCCCCCGGATTATCCGCCGTCAGCAGCGTTTCGCCGATGAAGATGGAATTGGCGCCGGCCAGGAAACAGAGCGCCTGCGTCTCATCGCTCATCTCCGTGCGCCCGGCCGAAAGCCGCACATGCGAACGCGGCATCAGGATGCGTGCGAGTGCAATGGTGCGGACGAATTCGATCGGATCGACAGGATCGGCATTGGCCAGTTTCGAGCCGGGGATCGGGATCAGCATGTTGATCGGCACGCTTTCCGGCGGAACCGGCAGGTTGGCGAGCGTCACCAGCATCGAAATCCGGTCCTCAACCGTTTCCCCCATGCCGAGAATGCCGCCGGCACAGACCTTGATGCCGGCATCGCGGACATTCGCGAGCGTCGCCAGCCGGTCTTCGAAGGTGCGGGTCGTAATGATCTCGGAATAAAACCGCTCTGACGTATCAACGTTATGATTGTAATAGTCCAGCCCGGCATCGGCCAGCCGCTCGGATTGCTCCGGCGTCAGCATGCCGAGCGTCATGCAGGTTTCCATGCCGAGCGCCTTCACGCCTTCGACCATGGCGACCACAGCCTCCATGTCGCGCTCCTTGGGATTACGCCAGGCAGCACCCATGCAATAACGCGTCGCCCCACCCTCTTTTGCCTTGCGCGCCTCCGCCAGTACCCGCTCGACTTCCATGAGTTTGGAAGCCTTCAGACCGGTCGGATTTCGGGCGGACTGACTGCAGTAACTGCAATCTTCGGGGCAGCCGCCCGTTTTGATCGAAAGAAGCCGGCTCATCTGGATTGCATTGGCATCGAAATGACGCCGGTGCACCTGCTGCGCTCGAAACAAAAGATCGTTGAAAGGTAAATTATAGATAATTTTTGCCTCTTCAACGGTGGAATTCGTTTCAGCATCGCTCAAAGCGGCCGGTTTTTCGTCAGCCCGCAGCGCCATCTGATCCATACATCACTCCCAATCCTTAAATAAATAGATAGAACTTGTTTTTATCTATTTTTTTCCAATAGCATTTTGCAAGCTTTTTTTCTTGAGAGTTTTTTCGACGCGAAAGGCAGACAGGATCGGATCGGGACAGGCCGCATTTCGAGGGTGGTAATTCCCCACATATTTGCCCAGGAAAACATCGGGCAGGCCCATGGCGCGAATACGTCCGAATTGCTAAAGCTCGGAAATGATATCACTTCGCACCTCCACCAACGGCGACGCGGCGCGCATCCTCGACATATGGAGCAGGGCCGTCGACGCAACCCATGGCTTTCTACTTCCGCAGGATCGCGTTGCGATCGGCGAGGAAGTCAGGGCATTTTTGCCGCAGGCGCCGTTGACGCTTGCCGTCGACGAGACAGACCGCGCCCTGGGTTTCATGTTTTTGCATGAAGGCCATATGGAGGCGCTGTTCATCGATCCGGACCATCACGGCAAAGGCATCGGCAAGGCCCTGGTGGAAAGTGCGCTTGCGCTTCACCCGGCACTGACAACCGACGTTAACGAGCAAAACGGCGAAGCACTGGGCTTTTATCGCCGGCTGGGCTTCAAGCCGACGGGACGCTCCGATCTCGACGGACAGGGGCGGCCCTATCCGCTCATCCATCTTCGATTTCGCCCAACGGAATAATAGACTGCCGGCGGCGCGGGGGATGACAGTGCCATGCACACCATCGTCCATTTCCGAGCCCGCAATTTCTGCGACGGAGCCGCTTTGCGCTGCCTCCTCCCGAATTCATCGCCGAGGCCGATATTACCCGCATCGCCGGCGAAAGTGCCACATCTGGCTGTGGTCTTTCGCATGACG
Organism: Agrobacterium pusense; assembly: GCF_013285525.1. Lineage (NCBI taxonomy): Bacteria > Pseudomonadati > Pseudomonadota > Alphaproteobacteria > Hyphomicrobiales > Rhizobiaceae > Agrobacterium > Agrobacterium pusense. Next base: position 1,201,881 of record NZ_CP053857.1, on the reverse strand, counting down.
TCGGAAGGGCGATCAGCTTCACATCGAGGTTTTCATCAATGGTTATGAACCATATCCATTGACAAATCACGGGACAGCGGCTTTTCTTAAGGCCATGCGTGAAACGTTGCGAGCATCGAAATTGCTGGCCCTTATGTTTAGACTGGTGATGATCCTATCACTGGCTGGCTACAGCGTTTCCACCGTGAATGCCGCAATGCATGGTCCCGACGCCGGAGGCATGCAACACACTCAATCCGCCACGATGGATCACGGCAAGATGATGGATCATGGCGGCTCGGCGATGATGTCCGACACTCATGGTCGCCACGGCGCCCAGGACCTGCATGGAATGTCCGACGAGGACGGTGGTGTCAAAAAAACCGCGAAGCCACAATGCTGCGGCGATTTCTGTCTCGGCATGGCGGTTCTGATCGGTCACGGCACAGTCGGCACGCCCGTCGTCAGCAGCATCCGTTCCTTCCTCGACGACAGCAAGGCGCTGGGGCAGACCCCGCTTCTTCACCGCCCCCCGAACATCTGAACAGGCAGAGCCCGCCTTTGGGCAATGACAGTGCGTGAGCGGCTGTAGCGCCGCTACGCCGTTACATCTCCTGTTCGGAAACGACCCATGAACCCAATTTATATTGTGGTTGCGGCGCCCCTGCTTCTGGGCGGCTGCACAGCCACATCGATGATGAATGACGCCGCCTCCTATGACGACGCGGCAAACCCGACGCTTGCCGTTGCCGCACTCCGCTACCAAAGCCCGGTCTCGGCTTACACGGCCCGCATGCCGGTCGATCCCAAACCCTGGCGTGACCAGAACGATGCGCAGGCTCCAAAAGGAGACGCATCATGACACCACGTGCATTCAAACTCGGCGCAAAACTGGCAGCCGTTCTATCCATGCCGCTTTTTCTCGGTGGTTGTGTCTCGGCCGCACAATATGCGGCGTCGGATGCTGGCTTCATCAACGTTTCGGCAAAGACATCGGAAGCGACCGGAAAACAGGCCATCTGGGTGCAGAACCGGGTCGAAGCGCAGGCAACACAGGCCCGCGTCAAAAAGCTGATGGCGGCCAGCAAGGTCCTTGATGCCGAAACCGCCGTACAGGTTTCGCTGCTGAACAACAAGGGCCTGCAGGCGGCCTATGCCGATCTGGGGGAAGCCGCCGCAACCGCCTGGCAATCGACCATGCTGGTCAATCCGCGGGTCGGTATCGGGCTGACGGGGATCGGCACCCCCGGCCTCAGGGCCTATAAGTCAATCGAGGGTGTGGTCGTCACCAATATCCTGGCACTCGCCACCCTCAAGCAGAATGTGGCGATTGCCGATACCAACTTCCGCAAGGCGCAGCTTGCCGCCGCGCTGAAAACGCTGCAACTGGCGGCAGATACGCGCCGGGCATGGATCAACGCCGTTGCCGCCCTCGAAAATGTCGGCCAACTGGCGCAGGCGCAGACCGCGGCGGACGCCGCCTCTGAACTCGCCAAGAAGCTTGGCGAGGCGGGCTCGCTCAATAAGGAAGGCCAGGCCCGCGAGCAGGTGTTTTATGCCGAGTTGACGGGCCAGATCGCCAGAGCGCGACTTGAAGCCCGCCTTGCCAAGGAAGAACTGACGCGGCTGATGGGTCTATGGGGAGCGGATATCGAATACGCCATTCCCAACCGCCTGCCGCAACTTCCAAAAACACTCGCCAAGCGTGACATGATCGAGGCGGAGGCGCTGCAACGCCGCGTCGATCTGCAGATGGCAAAACTCGATCTTGAGGCGACTGCGCGCTCCTTCAAGCTCACGGAAGCCACCCGCTATGTCACCGATCTCGAGTTGCGCTCCGGTTTCGAGACCGAGCGCGAGCTGGAAGACGGCGAAAAGCACAAGCAGACGACCGGCAACGCGGAACTGGAATTCGTCATTCCGATCTTCGATTCCGGCCAGGCGCGCATGCGGGAATCCGAGCTCGCTTATATGCGTGCAGCCAATCTGCTGGCGGAAAAGGCGGTCAATATCCGCTCGGAAGCCCGCTCTGCCTATCAGGCCTATCGCTCGAATTACGATATCGCCCGGCATTACCGCAAGAGCGTGGTGCCGTTGCGCACCAAAATCGAAGAAGAGTCGCTGCTGACCTATAACGGCATGCTCACCAACACGTTCGAGCTGCTGGCCGACAGCCGCGAGAAGGTCAACGCAAACCTGCTGGCCATCAATGCCAAACGCGACTTCTGGCTCGCCGAAGCCGGCCTCGCCCCTGCCATTTATGGCGGCGGCGCAGGCGCGTCTGGCGGAGAGACCGAGGTTGCCGCCGCTTCCGGCGGCGGTGGTGGCGGACATTGAGAAAGGAAAAGGCCATGTTGAATAGAAGACAACTTCTGGGCGTCAGCGCCGCGATGGTCTCCTCGGCGGCCTGGGCGAAAACCTCCAACAGTAGCCTGCCGGAAGCGGCAGTGATGGAAACGGCGGCAACGCAGGCGCCGGTAAAGCCCACCACCGGTCCCGATTATAATCCGGTCGTCACCTTGAATGGCTGGACCCTGCCCTTCCGCATGAACAATGGCGTCAAGGAATTCCACCTTGTCGCCGAGCCGGTGGAACGCGAAATGGCCGAGGGCATGACTGCCCGTCTATGGGGTTACAACGGCCAGTCACCGGGCCCCACCATCGAGGCCGTGGAAGGCGACCGGGTGCGCATTTTTGTTACCAACAAGCTGCCGGAACATACGACGATCCACTGGCACGGCATGATCCTGCCATCGGGCATGGACGGGGTGGGTGGACTGTCGCAGCGGCATATCCCCGTCGGCAAGACCTTCGTCTACGAGTTCGACCTCGTGAAGTCGGGCACCTTCATGTACCACCCGCACTCGGACGAGATGGTTCAGATGGCGATGGGAATGATGGGCTTCTTCGTTGTCCATCCGAAAGACCCCACCTTCATGCCGGTGGACCGCGATTTCGTGTTCCTGCTCAACGCCTTCGACATCAATCCCGGCACCTCCGTCCCCAAAATCATGACGATGACGGATTTCAATCTTTGGGCATGGAACAGCCGGGTGTTTCCGGGCATCGATCCGCTGGTGGTTTCCAAGGACGACCGGGTGCGCGTGCGTGTCGGCAACCTGACCATGACCAACCATCCGATCCACATGCACGGTTACGATTTCAAGGTGACCTGCACGGATGGCGGCTGGGTGCGGCCGGAGGCGCGCTGGCCGGAGGTCAGCATCGATATTCCGGTCGGCGCCATGCGGGCTTATGAATTCGACGCCAAATATGTCGGCGACTGGGCGATCCATTGCCACAAGTCGCACCATACGATGAATGCCATGGGACATGACGTCCCCACCTTCATCGGCGTCGACAAAAAAAGCGTCACCGAAAAGATCCGCAAGGTCCGGCCGGAATATATGCCGATGGGCACCGCCGGCATGGCCGACATGGGCGCGATGGAAATGGAAATCCCTGAGAACACCGTTCCCATGATGACAGGGTGGGGCCCGCACGGCCCAATCGAAATGGGGGGCATGTTCTCCGTGGTGAAGGTTCGCGAAGGCATCTCCGCGGGCGATTACGCCGATCCCGGCTGGTACGAAAACCCGCCCGGCACGCAAGCCTGGGAATGGACCGGTGAATTGCCGGACAGCCAAAAAAACACCGACCCCAAAACGCAGATCACGCCGCATCCGATGAAACACGGCTGAAGACGACCCACCCTTACGAATCAAGGAACAATGACATGACCAGACTGAAAATTGCACTGCTTCTCACCACTCTTGCCACGCCAGCGCTCGCATCCGGCACCCACGGCGGCGGCCATGAAGCGATGGCGGTGGGCGAACCGGGCGACAAGGCAAAGGTGACCCAGACCATTCAGGTGACGATGAAAGAGACACCCGATGGCAAGATGCTGTTCACGCCCGCCAAATTCGAATTCAAGAAAGGCAAGACGGTTCGCTTCGCTGTCAAGAATGCCGGCGAGCTGGACCATGAATTCATCATGGACGAGCAAAAAGCCAATCTGGAGCACAAGGCTGCAATGGCCAAGGCGCCGGAGATGGAACACGACAACCCGAACGCTATCACCCTCGCGCCGGGAGAAAGCGGCGAAATCATATGGAAATTCACCAATGACGGCACGTTCGAATTCGCCTGCCTGAAACCCGGACATTACGAGGCCGGCATGCGCGGCGATCTCAAAGTATCCGCCAAGTAACCCACGACCGAAGGAATCTCACCATGAAGACCATCATTAAGTTCACCGTCGCAGCAGCACTTCTATTCACCGCTCCATTCAGCGCGTTTGCAGAGGAATTCACCAAGGGAACAGTCAAAAAAGTCGATGCTGCCGCCAAGAAGGTCACCATCATCCATGAAGAACTGAAGAACCTCGACATGCCCGCCATGACGATGGTGTTCCGCGTCAAGGACGATGCGATGCTCGCCAAGCTCAAGGAAGGCGCCAATATCGAGTTCATCGCCGAACGCGCCGACGGCAAGCTTGTCGTCGCAAAGGTGAAATAAGACTGGCGTCATCATTTTAGAAGAAACGGAAGGGGCAGTGAGAAAAATTTCTGCCCCTTTTGTTACTGGTGAATGCACTTCCAGAGAGGTCTGGTGCCAAAGCCTAGCCAGCCGCTATTTGCCTGAAGGCGTCGAGGAAATGATCATTCTCCTCGCGGGAGCCGATGCTGACACGAATGAAGGTGTCGAAGCCCGGTTGTTTCCATGGCTTCACGATGACGCCGAGGCGGAGCAGATTTTCCGCCACATGCACAGCGCTGACCCCGACATCGATGAAGAGGAAATTGCATTTCGACGGCGCCATGCGGTAACCCAACGATTTGAGTTCGCCTGCGATACGCGCACGCTCCAGAAGAGCCAGCTCGACGGATTTCCGCAGATGCGCAGCATCGTTGAGAGCGGCAATGGCCGAAGCCTGCGCAATGGCGTTGGTATTAAAGGGCGTTCGGGCGCGGTGGAGAAAATCGCAGAGCTCCCCGCGACCGACGACGCCGTAACCTATGCGGAGACCCGCAAGGCCGAAGGCCTTGGAGAAAGTGCGAAGGACCACCCAGTTCACTTTCGCATCCCGCAGCATCTCGACAGCGGAAGGATAGTCCTCGCCAGCCGCATATTCGGCATAAGCTTCGTCGATGACGACTATTGTGTCCTTGTCGAGCGCAGCGATTACCCTATCGAGTTCAGCGGGCGTCAGCCATGAACCAACGGGGTTCATCGGATTCGAGAAGATCAGCATGCGCGGTTTGCGCGCGATGGCCGCGAGCAATGCATCGACGTCGATCGTCAAATCGGACATCACAGGCACACGGTCGATCACACCGCCCATCAGTGTGGTGTAGTCTTCGTGCAGCGGGAAAGAGGGATAAAGCGTCGTGACCGTATCGCCCTGGCGAACGATTGATCGGCAGATAACTGCAATCAGGTCCTCCGAGCCATTGCCAAGGATCACCTGGCTGTCATCTACCTCGAACCGCGCAGCAAGCTGACCGCACAAGGCCCGGCCCTGCGGATCAGGATAGAGACGTGCCAGTTCGCCGATATCGGGAAAAAGGTGGCGCAGCGCAGGCGATGGCCCAAGCGGGTTCTCGTTGGAACCAAGCTTCGCGATGGTGCCGACGTCATATTTCGCTCGCACCTCTTCAATCGTCAGACCTGCATTGTAAGGGGCAATGGCGCGAATTTCGTCGCGGATAGGGCTTGAAGGCTTTTCCATTTTGCAGTCTCCATGAGATGCGGATGGACAAGTCATAAGCCCGCAAATCACATCCGTAAATATGTATAGACATTTTAAGATGAAAATGATGTCATCGCATGGGTGAACAACAATGGGGCCGCCATGACTCAGCCGAACTTCGACCTCTCCGGCCGCCGCGCGCTCGTGACCGGCGCAAGCCGCGGCATTGGCCAGGCCATATCCGTCGCGCTGGCGCAGGCTGGCGCCGATATCGCCATCACCGCACGCACGGTCGAGGCGCTCTCGCAAACGCATTCGCGCATCAGCAACCTTGGCCGACGCTGCGTGGCGCTCGCGCAGGACGTTCGCGACATCGAGGCATGCGCCCGCGTGACGGCAGAAGCCGCGGAAAAACTTGGTGGTCTCGACATCCTCATCAACAACGCCGGTTTCGAAAACGTTCGCGCGTCGTTCGACGTTGACGAAGCACTCTGGGAGTCGATCCTTTCAACAAACCTGAAGGGCGCGTTTTTCTGCGCGAAAGCAGCCGGGCGCATCATGGCCGAAAGCGGCGGGGGCGCCATCGTCAACCTCTGCTCGCTGACATCCTATGTCGGCATTCCAACCGCCGCCCCTTATGGCGCTTCGAAATCCGGCCTGCTGGGTATAACCCATGCCCTTGCGAGCGAATGGGCGGCGCATGACATCAGGGTAAACGCCATTGCACCGGGCTATTTCCGCACGGCCATGACGGAGGTTTTCTACGAGAACGACGATTGGCAGTCGCGGATGCTGGAGAAGATCCCGCAACGACGATTCGGCAAAGAAAGCGATATCGGCGGCGTTGCCGTTTTTCTCTGCAGCGATGCTGCGGCCTACATTACAGGTCACTGCATTCCGGTGGACGGCGGCTATCTGGCCTCGATCTGAGGGCGATAAACTTCCCGTTAAAACGACTGCGAAATAGTACCGAATAGAGGTTTTCGGCGCTTGTCATTCGACGCGATGACCAACAAAGTCGCTGAGCCGCCGCTAGATATTCCGCACTTGCATAAATATTACGCAACAGGATTTCAGGTGAAAAATTACGCAAATCCGGTTGACGGCAGTTGTACAGATATGTATATACAAGTACATATAGCGCGGCGGAACACACCGCTGAAGGGGCATAGACAGCTTTGAGGGGATTAGCCACCATCAAAGCGTGACAGGGGAAATGTCATGGGGGCAGCAGTACTTCGTCCGGTCGATCCTTCCGCTGGCCCCATCGCGGTGTCCGTCAAAGACGTGGGAATGTCCTTCGGCAATGTCCACGCCGTCCAGCACGCCTCTTTTGATCTGCCCAAGGGCCGTTTCCTGACCATCCTCGGCCCTTCCGGTTCGGGCAAGACGACGCTGCTGCGGATGATTGCCGGCTTTGATCGCCCGACCAGCGGTGAAATCTTCATCAACGGGCAGCCGGTCAGCGCCGTGCCACCACACCAGCGCGCCATCGGCATGGTGTTCCAGAAGCTCGCGCTTTTTCCGCACATGACCGCCGCCGAAAACGTCGCCTTTCCCCTGAAAATGCGCCGACATGATGCCCGCACCATTCCCGAGAAGGTCGAGCGTTATCTCGACCTCGTTCGCCTCGGCGGTTACGGTGATCGCCGCATTAACGAACTCTCGGGCGGCCAGCAACAGCGCGTCGCCATTGCCCGCGCTCTGGTGTTCGAACCGGATCTGCTTTTGCTCGACGAGCCACTCGCGGCACTTGATCGCAAGCTGCGCGAGGAAATGCAGTTGGAGTTCCGCCGTATCCAGAAGGAACTCGGCGTCACCACCATCAACGTTACTCACGACCAGCGCGAGGCACTGGTGGTCTCAGACGAGGTCATCGTGATGAACGGCGGCGAAATCCAGCAAAAGGCACGGCCGGTGGAAGCCTATCGCGCGCCGTCAAACGCCTTCGTCGCAAACTTCATCGGCGTCACCAACTTCATAGAAGGCAAGGTTGCCGAAGTCACACCAACCAATGTCACGATCACGGCGGCGGGCATCAATCTCATCGGTGTCGCTTCGGACGAAAATCTCGCCGTCGGCGCGGCCTGTGCCGGGGCCGTTCGGGCAGAGCAAATTCGCATCGCTTCGACCAATGGCCGCCTCGAAGGCCTTTCGACTGTGGTCGAGGGCAAGGTCGAAGACTGCATTTTCGAAGGCGAGCGCGTGGTTTATGAAATTCGGGTCCAGGCTCTCGGCGGTGTCGTGATGCGCGTGTTCGATCATGATCCGGAATCACATCTACAATTCGCTCCGGGCGACGACGTTCGTCTGGGCTGGAATGCACGGGATATGCATATCTTTCAAAAATGACCCCCAGAAGGTCGGACCAGAGGAGAATGTTCAATGTCGCATGATAAATTTCTGACCGCCCAGCTCCGCCGTCGTACGTTGCTGGCGTCGTTCTCCGCAGCCGGCGCTTATGCCGGCCTGTCGACGCTCGGCGTCAGCCGCGCCTTTGCGCAGGAGCCGGAAAAACCAGCCGAAATCATCGTTCGCGCCTGGGGCGGCAGTTGGGTAGATGCGCTGAAGGCAGGTGTCTCCGACAGCTTCACCAAGGCAACCGGCATCGCGGTGCGCCACGATCTGACCGAGGATAACGAAATCCAGCCGAAGGTCTGGGCCGCTGTCGCCCAGAAGCGCGTTCCGCCGATCCATATCAACTGGGACACCACGACGAATGCCACGAAGTCGGCGCTGCGTGGTGTCACCGAAGACCTCTCGGACCTGCCCAATCTCAAAAATGCCACCGATCTTGCCAAGCCGGTCGGTCTCGATGGCTATCCGATCGTCAACACCTATGGCTACGTCTATGTGCTCGCCTACCGCCCCTCGGCATTCCCGAACGGAGCACCAAAGTCCTGGAAGGACCTTCTCGACCCGAAGCTGAAGGGCCGTATCGCGCTCTATAATGACGGCATCGGCTTCCATTTCCCGGCGCAGGTCGCAGGTGGCGGCAAGCTCGAGGACATTCCCGGCAACATGCAACCCGCCTGGGACTTCATTTCGAAGATCAAGGCGCAGCAGCCGCTGCTGGGCGAAGACCCCGATTTCACCACCTGGTTCCAGAAAGGCGAAATCGACGCCGCCTGCACCATTTCAACCAATGCCCGCGAAGCCAAGAAGAACGGCATCGAGATCGCATGGGTGGTTCCGGAAGAAGGTGCGAAATTCGATACCGACGGCCTGTGGATTCCGAAGGGCCTGCCGGAGAACGAGCTCTACTGGGCGAAGCAGTACATCAACCATGCCCTGACCCAGGAAGCCCAGCAGGTCTGGCTTGATGGCCTCGGACTTCCCGGCGTCATTCCGGGCGTCAAACCGCCGGCCGACCTCGTGGGCGATCCTTCCTATCCTACGACGGAAGAGGAGTTCAAACACCTGATCCGGGTTTCGTCCAAGATCCAGGTCGAAAACGAAAGCCAGTGGTTCGCCAAGTTCAAGGAAATCATGCAGGGCTGAAGCCCTGTCCCGCCCGTCGCGTCGTTCAGGTGACGGCGGGCATTCCACTTGAGGTTAAGAGGTAACGCGGTCTCTTTGGCAAATGCGCCATAGCCTTTGCCGGGTCCGCTCGAGGATCGGTATTCATGCGCGCTTCCCGTGTCGCATATCCCCTGACGTGGCGCGTCATGGATATGCTCGAACGATTTGCGGCCATTTTCTGGCCTTCCAGCTTCAAGAAGGGTCTGCCCTATCTGATGCTGCTGCCGGCCATCGTGCTGGTTGGCCTTCTGGTCCTCGGCCTCATCCAGATCGGCGATACAAGTCTTCGGACATTGGACACGAATACGTTTCTGATGTCCGAGACCTACACGCTCGCCAATTACCAGCGAGCGTTGACGGAAAAATTCTTTGCCACCGTCGCCGGCCGCAGCCTGATAGGCTCGCTTATCGTTACCGTCGTCACGCTGATATTCGCCTTTCCTTACGCCTACCTCATGGTGCGCACGCCGTCCTCGGCGCTGCGCAAATTCCTGCTCGTTGCGCTGTTCCTGCCCTTCTTCATCGGTCAGGTGGTACGCGCCTATGGCTGGCTGATCATTCTAGGCAACCAGGGCATGGTCAACGAGGCTCTCGGCCTGGTCGGTGTCCCACCGATACGCCTTCTCTATAATTACCCGGCTGTCCTGTTCGGCCTTGTTCAATACATGCTGCCCTTCGCTGTTTTGATGCTGGCACCTGCCCTGACCGCCATTCCGGCGGAACTCGAGGCCGCCTCTGCCTCCCTCGGCGCCAGCTGGCTGCGCACCTTCCGCCATGTCGTCCTGCCGCTTTCCCGCCCTGGCCTCGTCGGAGCCGGTCTCGTCGTGGTCACGCTCTCCCTTACGGACTTTGCCATTCCCGCCATCCTTGGCGGGGGGACGCAGGATTTCATCGCTAACGCGATCTACGACCAGTTCTTCCGCACCTCCGACCAAGGCCTTGGCGCGACACTCTCGCTGCTGCTCGTCGCGGTTGGCTCCATTCTCGTCGGTGTCGTCTTCATGGTCTTCGGTGCAGGCACGCTTGCCATGGGGGGCGACCGCAAATGACCGGCAGCCGCAGCAAATCCATCGTCATCTGGGCCTTCGTCTCGACCGCGCTCGTCATGTTGTCGGCACCCACCATCGTGGTTCTCGGTGCCTCGTTTACTTCGGGCAACATCATCACTTTCCCGCCGGACGGGTTTTCATTGCAATGGTATAGCAAGATCGCCCACGCCACCGATCTGCGCCAGGCCTTCTTCCGCTCACTGATCGTCGCGGCGATCTGCACCCTGGTATCCATTCCCGTTGGCACGCTCGCCGGTATTGCGCTCGCCAAATATCGGGTGCGGTTTGCCCGCTCCATCCAGATCTATCTGCTGCTTCCCTTCACGATTCCGCTGATCGGTTCCGGCATCGGCATGATGCTCGCCTTTGGACAGATGGGTGTGCTCGGCAAGCTATGGCCCGTCGGCATCGCCTGCTCGGTCATCAACCTGCCCTTCATGATCTGGGCGGTGACGGCAAGCGCGAGCAACCTGTCGCCGGATCTGGAACTTGCGGCCGCAAATTGCGGTGCGCCACCCTTGCAGCGTTTCCTTTACATCACGCTTCCCGCCGTCCTGCCGGGCGTGATCACCGGTTCGCTCTTAATGTTCATTCTGGCGTTGAACGAGTTCCTCGTAAGCCTGCTTCTGGTAGACGCGCGAAGCGTCACACTGCCGGTCCAGATCTACAACTCCATCCGCTCGATCATCACACCGGACCTTGCCGCCATTTCCGTGGTGTTCATCGCCTGCGCCGGGATCGCGATCGCGCTGCTCGACCGCCTCGTCGGCCTCGACATCTTCCTGAAATCGAAGTGACCAATCGGCCGTATGGCCAGCCATCAAGGACAAGACGATGACATCAGTGTCTTTTTATGACTATTCCAAGCTCGATGCCGATGAGAAGGCCGCCCTGCTGCGCCGTTCGGAAAGCGACATCTCGAGCTTCATCGAAAAGGTTGCCCCAATCCTCGAAGCCGTTCGCACCGAGGGCGACAGTGCACTGGCTCGCTTCGGTCGCGAACTCGACAAGGCCGACGTGACCGAAGCCAATCTTAAAGTCACCGAAGCCGAATTCGACGCAGCCTTCAAGCTGGTTGATGCAAGCGTCATCGAATCCATCCAGTTCGGCATCGACAATATCCGCCATTTCCATGAGGAACAGAAGCCGGAAGCCATGTGGCTGAAGGAAATTCGCCCCGGTGCCTTTGCGGGTGACCGCTTCACACCGATCCAGTCTGTGGCGCTCTATGTTCCACGCGGCAAGGGCTCCTTTCCGTCGGTCACCATGATGACCTCTGTGCCCGCGGTCGTTGCCGGTGTTCCGAACCTTGCCATCGTCACACCGCCAGCGCCCGATGGCTCGGTCGATGCGGCCACACTGGTTGCCGCGCGCCTCGCCGGCGTCGATACCGTCTACAAGGTCGGTGGCGCCCAGGCGGTGGCCGCCGTCGCCTACGGTACGGAGACCGTGAAGCCAGCACTCAAGATCGTCGGTCCGGGAAGCCCATGGGTCGTCGCCGCCAAGCGTTCGCTGTCCGGCGTCATCGATACCGGCTTGCCGGCCGGCCCTTCGGAAGTCATGATCCTTGCCGACGATACGGTGCATGGCGGCCTCGCCGCGCTTGACCTGCTGATCGAAGCGGAACACGGCCCCGATTCCTCGGCCTATCTCGTCACCCATAGCCGGCGCGTCGTTGAAGAGGCGATCGCGGCCCTGCCCGAACACTGGGCCAAGATGTCGGAGCAGCGCGTCGCATTCTCCAAGACCGTTCTCACCGGCAAGACCGGCGGTATCGTCCTGACGTCCTCGATTGAAGAGAGCTACGCTTTCGTCAATGCCTATGCGCCGGAACATCTCGAATTACTGTCGGAAGAACCTTTCATCCATCTCGGACATATCACCGAAGCCTCCGAAATTCTGATGGGCACCCACACGCCGGTCAGCATTGCCAATTTCTCGCTCGGCCCCAACGCCGTCCTACCGACAAGCCGCTGGGCACGCACCTTCGGGCCGCTCTCGGTGACCGACTTCGTCAAGCGCAGCTCGATCGGCTATGTCACGCCGCCAGCCTATCCCGAATTCGCCAGACATTCCCATAACCTCGCTCTTTACGAAGGCTTTTCCTCGCATGCCCTGGCGGTGTCCCCGGTGCGCGACGCCTATCTGAAAAAGGGTGCCTGATCCATGAAGGCGGTGCGGCTTTACGATGCGAACGACCTGCGTGTGGAGGAGATGGCCTCCCCATCTTCGCCGCCGGCAGGCTTCGTCAATCTGCAAGTCAGGGCAGCGGGCATTTGCGGTTCTGACCTGCACAATTACCGCACCGGACAATGGATTTCCCGTCGTCCATCCACCGCCGGTCATGAATTCTGCGGACGCATCACCGCGATCGGCGACGGTGTGAACGGTTTTGCCATCGGCGATGTCGTTTCATCAGATTCCCGCATGTGGTGCGGCGTCTGCCCGGCCTGCTTGAGTGGCCGCAGCAATGTGTGTGAAAACCTGGGCTTTGTCGGCGAAGTTTGCGACGGCGGTTTTGCCGATGAAGTGCAGGTACCGGCCAAGCTGCTGGTCGGCCATGATCCGCAACTCTCGCCACATATCGCTGCCATGGCAGAACCGCTCGCCGTGGCGCTGCATGCGGTGCGCCGCCTTGCTGTTCCCAGAGGGGAACCGGTGCTCGTCATCGGCTGCGGCACGATCGGCGGGCTTTGCGCTCTCATCCTCTCCCGCCTGCACGACGGCCCGGTTCTGCTCGCCGACCTGAATGCGGAGCGAGCCCGGCGCGTCAGTGACGTGACAGGCGGCAAGATCGTGACACTCGACAAGCCTGTGATAGACGCCGCGCTTTCGGGTGGCCGCCTTCGTTATGCGCTCGACGCCACCGGCAGCATTCAGGCGATAGGGCGGGCCATCGAACTGCTTTCCGGTGGCGGCGGGCTGGCGCTTGTCGGCATCAGCCACGGCAAGCTTGATTTCGATCCCAATATTCTTGTCGAGCGCGAAATTTCGCTGATCGGTTGCCACGCCTTTTGCGACGAACTGTCTGACGCAACGGCGCTGCTGACAGAGCTCGCGCCGGCTCTTCATCGTTTTATCGAGGTGCTGCCATCACTCGATGATGTCCCCGGCGCCTATGACCGGTTGCTGTGGGGCGAAAGCAGCGCTTTGAAGACGATAATAGACGTGTCGAAATAGGTCTGACACGTCACTTCAACAATGCCGGCGCAGCGACGCGGAGGCGGAGACAGGGACCATGACTGCACTTTCAGATTCCGCCTCGCCACTCTACGAGAAGGTGAAGGACTTCGTTCTCGGCAACATCGGCAGCGGCAAATGGGCGCGCAACAGCCGCTTACCTTCGGAGCACGAGCTGGTTTCGACGCTGGGCGTTTCGCGCATGACAGTTAACCGGGCGCTTCGGGAGCTCACCTCGGAAGGGCATCTGCGCCGCATCCAGGGCGTGGGCACATTTGTCGCGCCGCCAAAACCGCAGTCAACGCTGATCGAGATCAGCAACATCATGACCGAAATCAGAGCCCGTGGTGGTCGCCACCGCGCCGAAGTTGTCGTGCTGGAACGCATCGCACGGCCGGAACCCGAACTCCTGCTTGCCTTCGAGTTCAGCACCAGCCGGCCCGTCGACCATTCGGTCGTCATTCATTTTGAAAACGACCTGCCGGTGCAGCTCGAGGAACGCTATGTCAACCCCAGCCTCGTTTCGGGCTATGTCGAGCAGGACTTCACCACGGCGGCAACCTACGACTACCTCCAGAACGCAACACCGCTCACCGAAGTCGAGCACCTGATCAGCGCCCTGCCGGCCAGCGACGCCCATGCGCGTCTGTTGCAGATCCGCGTTGGCGACAGCTGCCTCGTCCTGCACCGAAAGACCTGGACGGGCCCGATCGTCGCGACCGTCAACACGCTGACCTATGTCGGCAGCCGCTACTCGCTTGGAAGCCGCTATCTGCACGGCAGCAAATAAGACAACATCCGGAACAATTGCCATGAACCAGCCCGCCAGCCGCACCGCGGAAATCCGAAAAATCGCCAAGGCCGCCGATGGCAGAGCGGAAAAAATGCTCGCCGACTTGCTGCGTGACCTTTTCAGCATCGAAGCAGGGAATGTGGCGATCAATCAGGATCAATACAGCCTCAATTCCCTCAATGGCTTTTTCGAAACCGGCGAGGGGCAGTTCTTCTTCAAGTTCCATCAGGAGGAGGGGGAAGAGGCCATGAGCGGCGAATATTACCGCGCCGATATTCTTGCCCGCGCAGGTCTGCCGGTCGACCAGCCGTTGCTCATGTCCGTGCTGCCGGGTGAACAGATACTTGTCTATCGCCGCCGCAGCGACCCGCGCTTTTCCGACGTCTTGCGTGCGCTGGACCTCAAGGACGATCCGGCGGCCCGCGCAAAGGCGGTGGAGGCCGAGCGCAGGCTGAATGAGGCGGTTCTGAAAGTGTATCTGGAAACGCTGCACGGCGTCACGCCCACGCAAGTGGCCGCCGAGCCGGTTCATCGATTGTTCTATGAGCGCCTGATCGATCCCATCACTGGCATCTATCCCGGTGGCAGACTGGCAAATTTCTATGTTGGCAACACGTTCGAACTGCCGGGCATGACCCTAGATTGGCAAACCCTCTCCGGACTTCGCTTCTGCGTCAACGGCATCACGTATCGTGACAGTCTCGCAGCGCTTTTCGATGAGGCCCATGAACGGCTGAACCCAGCGAAACTCGCCGATGCAGGCGGCGTTACCGCCCATGGCGACGCCCATAACGCCAATGTCTGGTATGAGGACGACGGCAGCGACGCCCGCCTCTCCTTCTTCGACCCCGCTTTCGCCGGTGAGAATATCCCGACGCTCCTCGCGGAAGTGAAGACGACGTTCCACAACATCCTCGCCCATCCGCTCTGGCTCTACGATCCCGCCCTTGCAGCCAGGACCTATTCGGCAAGCGCCACGCTCGACGGCAACATGCTTCGGATCACCACCAGCTACGAGCCCAGTGTAGTGCGGCGCGATCTGCTTGCCGTGAAGGGCGAGGCCATGTGGCGGCCGCTCCTTGCCCAGCTGAAAGCGCGTGACATGCTCCCCCACGACTGGCGCCGGGTTGTCCGCCTCGGCCTTTTCCTGTGCCCGACATTGGTGATGAACCTTCGCGCGGGCGCGACGAGCCATAACCCGGTATCATCCCTGATCGGCCTGTCGAGTGCCGTCATGGCGGGGAGCGAACCGGTCGAGGGCGAGGACGCCCTGACCCGCTTCTTCGACGCTATCGATCCGGACCGAGGCTGAAATGAAGCCGGTCAACGTTTCCGACTATCGCGAACTCGCACGCCGTCGATTGCCGAAAATCTTCTTCGATTACATCGATGGCGGATCCTTCGACGAGATGACGATGCAGGCCAACCGGGTGGACTTCGGCGATTTTGCGCTCAAGCAGAATGTGCTGGTGGAACCCAGGCCGCAGGATCTCTCCGCCACCTATCTTGGCGCGCGCCATCCCCTGCCTTTCATGCTGGGGCCGGTGGGATTTCTCGGCCTTTATGCCGGCGGAGGCGAGGCAAAGGCGGTTCGCGCCGCCCATGCCGTCGAAATTCCCTTCTGCCTGTCGACGTTTTCGATCGCATCGCTCGCCGATCTCAGAGCCGAGACAACAGGTCCGTTGCATTTCCAGCTTTATGTGCTGAAGGACCGTACACTTTGCGAGGAGTTCATTGTCGCTGCCGAACACGCTGGTGTCGATACGCTCTTTGTCACGGTCGATACGGCCATTACCGGCATCCGTGAACGCGACGTGAGAAACGGTTTCCGTTCGTTGACGAAGGTAACGCCTGGGCTGTTTGCCCGTTTGCTACTCCGGCCTCGCTGGCTGGCGGACATAGCGCTACGCGGAACGCCATCGGTCCGCGCGATTGAACATCGTGCAGAATTCGGCCGCGGCGCGCTGGAGCAGGCAGCCAATCTGTCCCGCGGTATAGACAACACCCTATCCTGGAAAGATATCGCCTGGTTACGCGAGCGCTGGCGGGGGAAACTCGTTATCAAAGGCGTTCTGGATGCCGACGATGCGGTCAAGGCGCGCGACGCGGGCTGCGACGGTATCGTGATTTCGAACCATGGTGGCCGCCAGCTGGACGGCGCATCCAGCACGATCCGTGCACTGCCAAGCATCCGCGCGGCCGTCGGCCCGGATTTCTGTCTGATGGTGGACGGCGGCATCCGACGAGGCACTGATATCATCAAGATAATTGGCCTCGGCGCAGATGGCGTCATGCTCGGCCGGGCCTATGCATACGGGCTCTCCGCTGCAGGTGAACACGGCGTGGCAGGTGTGATCGCCATTCTTAAAAAGGAAATCTCCATCAGCCTCACGCTGATGGGGATTGCCTCTATCGATGAATTGAAGGCCCGCGGTCGTGAGGTGGTTACTGATCGCCTGAGTTTTGAAACAACCCACTAGCGGGAGCTTCAATCCGCGCTACCGTGCGTCAATCTTGCGCGCCGGGCCGAAGATCATGAAACTGACGGCAGCAAGCAGCCAGACGCTGATGCTGCCATAAAGCATGACCAGACCAAAGCCGTCCGCAAGCGCCTGATGGACGGTTTCCTCCGAAATGCCGTGCGCCGAGGCAGCGGCAGTGCCTGCAGCGATCCGCTCCGCGACCGACTGTAGCGTATCGATATCGACACCGGGAGGCAGGTTCGCCCGAAGCGAAGCCCCCACGCCCTCGACCAGAATAAAGCCCATGATCGGAATGTTGATGGCAAGCGAGATCATGCGTGCGCTCATGTCAATGCCCGAAGCCATGCCCGAACGGGCGGGCGAAACCGCGCCCGTGGTCGTGTTGGTAACGGGGGTATTGGTAAGTCCGAGCCCTATTCCGGCGAGGATGCAGCCGGGCAGCATTGTAAGCCAGTTCGCCTCTTCGATACCGCTTCCCAGCTTCATCAGCATGAAGCCGAGGCCGATAGTGAACAGTCCTGCCGGAATGACGAGGCGGGGTTGGTAGCGCAGCGATAGGCGCTCCGCCAGCGGCGGGACCACCAAGGCTGGCAGCGTATAGGCTAGCAGGCCGAGCCCGGCGGTGACGCTGTCATAACCGAGGCCAGCCTGAAACCAGATCGGCAGATAGATCATGAACGGCCAGAAGCTGATATTCATCGCCGCCGAACCGATGATCGCCCCGGAAAAAGGCCGGATGCGGAACACGGAGAAGTCGAACATCGGTCTTGAACTAAGCTTTTCGGCAATCAGGAAGGCGATGAAGCTCGCGGCCGAGGCGCCAAGGATCAGAAGCGCCGCCGGGCTCGCAACACCAAGCTCGGGTCCCTGTGTGATGAAAAAGGCAAGGCAGAAAACGGACAGCGAAAGCGTGGCCATGCCGGCGATATCCAGACGTGCCGCCTCCGGGTCACGCGATTCTCTCACACCGCCCGAAGCAAGCAGCCACGTCACGATGGCGAGCGCTACGTGAACGAGGAAAACCCATTCCCAGCTCCACAGCGCAACAATGGCGCCACCGATGATCGGGCCGAAACCGAGCCCAACGCCCGAGATGATGCCCCACCAGCCGAAGGCCATGCCGCGCTCCCGCGCCGTACGGAACTGGTGCGACAGGATGGCGATCTGGCACACCAGCATCGCTCCACCGCTCAAGCCCTGAAAGAAGCGCGCGCCGATCAGCACCGGAACATTCTGCGTCATTCCGCAGGCAAGGGAAGACAAGGCAAAGGCAGCAATACTGGCAATAAAGACACGTTTGCGACCGAAGCGGTCGGCCAGCGCACCGGTTGCCATCAGCACCATGGTCACGCCGATGGTATAGGCATTCATGATCCACTGGAGTTGCCGGAAATCGGCGTGTAGTACCTGTTCCAGTGTCGGCAGGATCGCCGGAACGCTGGAGATTTCCAGTCCGAACATCAGAGCGGAGAGACAAACGGCAGCGAGCGCCATGGCGCTTCTGCTGCCCGTTTGTTCAGTAATAACAAGGGTCATTCTTCAGCCTTTCTTGGCTCGGCTCGCAACTGTGAACCGATCTACGGAGGCGACAGGCTAGACAAAGCTTGACCATAACTGAATTGGATGATTGGCTATTTCAGAGACAACAAATTGGAATAGTCGACATGAGCACGCTGGATGTGGAGGCCGTCGAAGCCTTCGTTACCATCGCGGATATGCAGAGCTTCACCCGCGCGGCCGAAGCGCTCGGCACCACCCAAGGGGCAATCAGCGTCAAGCTCAAGCGATTGGAAGACAGGTTGGGCCAGCGGCTGCTCGAACGCACACCGCGTTCGGTGCGGCTATCCGCGCAGGGTGCAGTGTTTTTGGCGCCCGCCCGCGA
This sequence comes from Agrobacterium pusense, assembly GCF_013285525.1. Lineage (NCBI taxonomy): Bacteria > Pseudomonadati > Pseudomonadota > Alphaproteobacteria > Hyphomicrobiales > Rhizobiaceae > Agrobacterium > Agrobacterium pusense. The sequence goes on along the minus strand of NZ_CP053857.1, from coordinate 1,183,298 downwards.
GTTTCTCGCCGCACACGATCGTGCATTGGCAGGCCTTTCCTCACCGCGCCGTCGTTTTGGCCTCGGCATTGCCGCCCACGTGGCAGGACCGGAGGTGCCGACCCTTCTGGCCCGCCTCAACGACCATGACCCGGGCCTGACGATTGAAGTGCGGATGGACCATTCACGCTCCCTGCTCGACGCGTTCGACCGTGGGGAAATCGACGCGGCCATCATCAGACGCGAGGACGATCGGCGCGACGGCGAGGTTCTCGGACCGGAGCATTTCGGCTGGTATGCAGCCCCGCAATTCGAACATCGTCAGGGTGAACCGTTGCGGCTTGCGGCACTGTCTCCCGCTTGCGGCGTGCGTGATATAGCCACCCGCGCCCTGGACGGGGCTGGCATAGCCTGGACGGAGGTTTTCCTCGGCGGCACATCGTCCATGGTAACCGCGGCCGTTTCGGCGGGACTTGCGATTTCCGCCTTCTCCTCCCGTCTTGCCCCACCCGGCACCGTGGAAGTGAGCCAGCGTTTTGGGCTGCCTTCCCTGCCTTCCACCGAAATCATCATGTTCTCGACCCTGACGGACAGCAGATCGCGTGAGGCGTTGCGAACGCTCGCTGCCGCTTTTCGCGAGCATCGGCCGGCCTAAGTGCCGTGGCGTCACAGATAGCCCGACCGCCTGTCGACATTTACCGGTGGAAAATCTAGCATCGCGCCAAACTGGAAGGACCGACCATCTCTCGATCCAGCCGCCACAGTGGAGTATTCATGTCCCTGCCCCAAAAAATCGGTTTTATCGGAACAGGCGCCATCACCGACGCGATGGTACGTGGCCTGCTTGCCAGACCCGCCGCCGTACCACATGTCATGGTGTCCCAGCGCAGCGCGGATGTTTCGGCTGAACTGGCTGCCGATTTTTCGCAGGTGATCGTCTCGAGCGACAATCAGGCGATCGTCGATGGCTGCGATACCGTCATGCTGGCAATCCGTCCCCAGATCGCCGAGGAGGTCATCCGGCCGCTACGGTTCAGGGACGAACAGAAAGTCATCAGCGTCGTGGCTGCGACCAGCCGGGAAGCCCTTCTCGACTGGATCGATGCGGATGTACATCTCACCCAGGCGATCCCGCTGCCCTTCGTCGCCCGCCGCAAAAGCGTCACCGCCATTTATCCCGCCGATAGGGATACGGCAGCAATCTTCAACGTGCTCGGCAATGCGGTGGAATGCGAGACCAAGGCCGAATACGACCTTCTGGCCGCCGGAAGCGCTCTGATGGCTACTTATTTCGGCATCATGCAGACGGCAACGGAATGGTTGGCCGAAAACGGACTGCCGGAAGAAAAGGCGCGTGCCTATCTTGCACCCCTCTTTGGCGGCCTCTCTGAGGTGGCGGTGTTGGCCGGAAGCAAGGCGGATTTTAACGAGATCAGCCGTGAATTCGCCACCAAAGGCGGCCTCAACGAACAGGTGCTCAAAGACTTCGATGGCAAAGGCGGTTCAAGGGCCTTGAAAGATGCATTGAGCCGCGTGCTCGAGCGGATTGCGCGATAGCAGCCGTTGCAACGGTAGGAACAAAAGGGGCCTTTCGGCCCCTTCTGTTTATGCCTTGCCCGGACGGTTGATCGTCAGGAAGTGGCGCACGACAGGCTTTTCCAGCCCGGAATGATAAGCCAGCACCTTGCCCTGCAAATCTGCATCGGCATTGGAGACCCGCTTGTGCTGGCGAAGATGTTCCGCCCAGGATTCCACCATGAACCATTCGACGATCTTCTGCGGATCGGCGGAGTCTTCCGTGACACCCCAGCCATAAGCCCCATCGCGGCGACGTTCCTGGGAAAGCTCGTCGAGTGCATGCAGGAAAGCGGAGCGGTGATGCTTTTCGACATTATATTCGATCAGGATCAGAACCGGGCCGCGATCATGGGCCACCGGCTCGGCAACGAGCGGTTCCGGCCAATGGTTGGATGGCACCATATCCGCATCACCCGCAGGCAGTTTCAGGCGGTGCATGACTAGGCCCGCAACCAGCAGTCCCGCAGCACCGATCAGCAATGCACCCGGCACACCTGTGGCTTCACCAACAGCACCCCAGCCAAGGCTACCGGCCGTCATCGCGCCGTTGAAGACGGTGAGATAGACAGCAAGGCCACGGCCACGCACCCAGTTTGGCAGAACTGCCTGGGCTGCCCCGTTCAGCGTCGTCAGAGCGGTGATCCATGCGCCGCCGAGGAACAGCAGGACGATGATGGCAAGCCACTTGGGCGGTGCGAGCGAAAGCGCGGCCATGACGAGTGCGGTAATGACGGCAGCACCGAGAAGCAGGGCATCTGCATCGAAACGTTCGCGCAGCTTCGGCATGACCAGCGCGCCGCCGATGGCGCCCGCGCCGACAGCACCGAGCAGGATACCGTAGAAGCTGGCGTCTCCGCCGAGCAATTGCCGGGCAACCAGGGGCAGCAGCGCCCAGACGGCGCTGGCGAAAGCGAAGAAGATCGCGGCCCGAAGCAGCACGACATGAAGCGGCTTGCTCGCACGGGTGTAACGGAGGCCCGCCCGGAAAGCGCCGAGGAAACCTTCGGCCAACGCATCATCAGCGTTCTTTACCCGCGGCCACCACAAAAGGGCGGCGATGACGACGAAGTAACTGGCGACATCGGCGCCATAGGTAAAGGCCGCGCCGAAGGCCGCAAGCAGGATGCCGCCAGCAGCCGGACCGATGGAACGGGCGATATTGATGCCGAGCGAGTTCAAAGCCACGGCGCTCTTGATATCCTCGCGCTTCACCAGTTCCGGCACGATGGCCTGCCAGGTCGGTCCCATCAGCGCCGCACCGATACCGCCGAGGAAGGTGAGACCGATCAGGGCGCTGACGGACAAAAGTCCGGTGTGCGCAAGAACCATAAGTGTGACGCTGACCGAGGCCAGCAGCAGCTGAACCGCGATCAGAAATTTGCGGCGGTCGAGAATATCGGTCAGCACGCCGGCCGGGATCGCCAGAAGAAAGATCGGCAGAGTTCCAGCGGCCTGCACCATGGCGACAGCCGCCGGAGAGGCCGAAAGATCGGTCATCAACCAGGAACTCGCGACATCACGCATGAAGCTGCCGGTATTGCCCAGCACCGTCGCGGCCCAGAGGACGGCGAAGACCGGTTGTGCAAGCGGAGCAAAACTGCTTGCGGAGGATTTTGCGGCGCTCATTTGCCCGTTCCTTTCGTGAGATCGATTGCAGCGACGACAACAAATGCGCCAGCGAGACCTAGATGTTCAAAGAAGGCATTGGTGGCCATCATGCGGTCCATGCCAGGCGCCATTTCCCAGAAGCGGAGAGCGATGAAGGTGGCGAGAAGAGTGAAGCCCGCCAGTGCCAGAGCTCCGACCCCGCGCAGGAAGCCCGACACGACCAGAGCGGAGGCGGTGAGTTCGAACAGGATGACGACGACGGCGAATGCGACCGCCGGCTGAAGGCCAAAATGGTTCATCTCGGCAATCGCCCCGGGAAAGTCGAAAATCTTCGTCAGCGGTCCCTGAATATAGGCCGAGCAAAGCGCCAGAAGCGCAAGGGTTTTTGTGGCGGGTGCGGCAATGATATCCGCAAGGAAGCCCCGAAGGCGAAGGGTTGAAGACGGCTCAGTCATAATGTGCTCCTACTGGCCGTTCGGTTCGAGCGGCGCTGGCGTTCATCTGATGGAGCGATATTGGCGCAAAGGATTATCGCCAACAATTGCATCAATAGTTTCGATATAATTGCGAAATTTGTAATATTCTTTTATCGGCTATTGGTCGTATCCCACGGGCGGCACATGCTACGCCCGTGGGGGTTCTTTTGTCGATGAGGCTTATACCGCCCAGCAGGAGCAGCCCAGGGCACCGAAGAAGCCTTTGAGATCGGCAATCGGCAGCTTCGATGTCCAGGCACCGGCATGGTCGTGACCATGCACACCGCAATCGCTGGCGCAGCCGCAGGTGGAGATGGCCGTGCGGCGCAGCGAACGGGCGCCGGCGCCATCCGGTTCACCCCAGGCGGCGTAGCCGCCGAACTTCCGCACTGGCGACCAGTCTGGCATGGCGGGCGGAATATTGCTCTCGTCCAGTGCCTTGAAGTCGCCGGCGCCATAGACGACCTTGCCACCCACCATCGTCAGTTCCGAGGTAAGGAAGGAGATTTCATCTTCCGCACAGGAGAAGAAGTCCTTGTCCGGCACCACGAGATCGGCGAACTGGCCTTTCTCGATGCGGCCCTTCTTTCCTTCTTCATTCGAGAACCAGGTCACTTTTTCCGTCCACATGCGCAGCGCCGTTTCGCGGTCGAGGCAATTGGCGCGCGGATAAAGCTGCATGCCGCCAACGGTCTTGCCGGTCACCATCCAGAACAGCGACACCCACGGATTATAGGAGGCGACGCGCGTTGCGTCCGTTCCAGCCGAAACGTTCACACCCTTATCGAGCATGCGCCGGATCGGTGGTGTGGCTTCGGCCACGCCCTGGCCATAACGCTCGACGAAATATTCGCCCTGGTAGGCCATGCGGTGCTGCGTGGCGATGCCGCCGCCAAGCGCGGCGATACGGTCGATGGAGCGGTCAGAGATGGTTTCCGCATGGTCGAAGAACCAGTTCAGGCCTTCGAGCGGGATATCACGATTGACCTTTTCGAAGACATCCAGCGCCCGCGAAATGGTCTCGTCATAGGTGGCATGCAGACGCCAGGGCCAGCGGTTTTCCGCGAGAATACGGACAACGTCTTCGAGTTCGCCTTCCATCTCCGGCGGCATATCGGGCCGCGGCTGACGGAAATCCTCGAAATCGGCCGCGGAAAAGACCAGCATTTCACCCGCACCATTGTGCCGGAAATAATCGTTGCCCTGCTTGTATTTGACCGATTGCGTCCAGTTGAGGAAGTCTTCCTTTTCCTGTTTCGGCTTCTGTGTGAAGAGGTTGTAGGCCAGACGAACCGTCATCTGGTTCTCATCTGACAGTTTCTGGATCACCTCGTAATCATCCGGGTAATTCTGGAAGCCGCCGCCGGCATCGATGACGCCGGTCATACCCAGCCGGTTCAGCTCACGCATGAAATGGCGGGTGGAATTGACCTGATAGTCGAGCGGCAGTTTCGGCCCCTTGGCAAGCGTCGAATAGAGAATGCCGGCATTCGGCTTGGCGAGCAGCAGGCCGGTGGGATTGCCGTTGGCGTCGCGGGTGATCTCGCCGCCCGGCGGGTTGGGCGTGTCCCTGGTATAACCGACGGCACGCAGCGCTGCGCCGTTAAGCAGCGCCCTGTCGTAGAGATGCAGAAGGAAGACCGGCGTATCCGGCGCGACCGCATTGATCTCCTCGATGGTCGGCAAACGCTTTTCGACGAATTGGTGCTCGGTGAAACCGCCGACGACGCGCACCCATTGCGGGGCGGGCGTTATCGCGACCTGACGCTTCAGCATGTCCATGGCATCGGCAAGCGAGCGAACACCATCCCAGCGCAGTTCCATGTTGAAGTTCAGGCCGCCACGCACGACGTGGGTGTGGTTGTCGATCAGGCCCGGCAGAACCCGCTTGCCCTTGAGATCGATGATCTTCGTTTCCGGACCCGCAAGCGCCATGACCTCGGTATCGCTTCCCACCTCCAGAAACAGGCCATCCTTGATGGCAACCGCTGATGCATTCGGATTGCCGCGATCAAGTGTCGTGACGCGGCCATTGTGAAGGATGGTATCTGGATGCATGGACGAAGCTCCGCTCTTGATGGGATCAGCGGCCTTAGCCGGTGAAAACAGATTCGGAAAGGCGAGACTGGATGCCGCGCCGAGGAAAGTGCGTCGGGTCGGCATCAGCTTTTCTCCCGGTTGATGGTCTGTTTGACTTCGGCAAGGTCGGTTGCTTCAGCGCCACCTCTGGGCATATGGCCGAACATATGTGGTTTGATCTGGTTGATCCAGGAGACTGCAGCGGGTTCCCTGCCGACAATCGTCTTCGCGAAGGGAATGATCTGCTCTCCAACCAGAATGCCGAGCAGACCGACGAGCGCGATGACGGGCGGCGCAGGGGAGCGCACATTGAGCAGGCTGTAAACGATGCCGACCAGCAGGCCGGCGCCAAGTGACAGAAGATAGACTTTCATGGAAACCTCCTCGACAGGTTGAAGCCGCACCGGCTGGATGACGATCCTTCCGGTGCGGTGGGTTGAAAGCTTATTTCTTGGCCGGGTTCGGGCCGATGCGCTTGCCGTGCTTGACGCGCTCTGCACCGCCATGAACATGTGTAACCGCATAATCGATGCCCATGCCGTAAGCGCCGGAATGTTCCTTCACCAGCGACGTCACGGCGTCGTAGGTTTCCTTATGTGCCCAGTCGCGCTGCCATTCGAGCAGCACCTGCTGCCAGGTAACGGGAATGACGCCAGCCTGCACCATGCGGTCCATGGCATATTTATGCGCATCGACTGAAGTACCGCCAGACGCATCCGCCACCATGTAGATTTCGTAGTCGGGGACATCATGCAGGGCAGAAAGCGAGAAGGTGAGGTTGCAGACTTCCGTCCAGAGGCCGGAGACGACAATCTTCTTGCGACCGTCAGCGGCATTTTTCGCCAGCGCATCGCGGACATTCTGGTCGTCCCAGGAATTCATCGAGGTGCGCTCGAGAATGTCGTTTTCCGGGAAAACCGCGAGCAGTTCCGGGAAGGTGTTGCCGGAGAAGCTTTCCGTTTCGACCGTCGTGATGGTCGTCGGGATGTTGAAAATCTTTGCCGCCTTGGCGAGACCGACGACATTGTTCTTCAGGGTCTGGCGGTCGATCGACTGCACACCGAAAGCCATCTGCGGCTGCTGGTCGATGAAGATGAGCTGGCTGTTGGCGGGAGTAAGGACTTCAAGCTTCGACATGGTGGTTCTCCATTCAGGTGGTGATTGCCGGTCGACGGCGGTGAAATTGACAAGGCTTCGCCGATCAGCTGCCCCGCAGGGGCAGCCGTCTTGAAAGCGTGGATATGATTTCTTCAGTCGATGCGGATCAAGGACCCGCTTTATGCCGCAAGGGGAGCGAGATTCGCCTCGATCTGATTGCGGAAAGGCTCATAACGGCTTGGCAGCTTGAGCGCTTCGCCCAGATGCGCGGTATCCTCGTCGCGGTCGAAACCGGGCTCGTTGGTGGCGATTTCGAACAGGATGCCGCCCGGCGTGCGGAAATAGATCGCCCAGAAGTAATCGCGGTCGATGACAGGAGTGACCTGATAGCCGGTGTCCATCAGCGCCTTGCGCACGTCCAGCTGCTTTTGACGGTTTTCAACCGCGAAAGCGATGTGATGAACCGAACCGGCTCCCGGACGGGCAAAGGGCGTCTTTGGCAGTGTGGCGAGATCAATCGTATCGGCGCCGTTGCCGCCGGGAATGACGAAGCGGGTTACATCGCCTTCTGCATCGGCGCGCTCATATCCCATGAAGCGAAGCAGTTCCTCGGTCGCCGCCGTATCATTCAGATTGAAGCGCGCACCGGTGAAGCCGCGTATGGCGTTGTCTTCGGAAATGCCCTCGGCAAGCCATGGAGCGCGGGTATCGTTATCCGTTTCGATCAGCGCGAGTCCATCGCCATCCGGACCGGTGAAACGCAGGCGCTGTGCACCGAAGACCGTATCGGCCTGTAGTCCGGCGGCACCTTTCGTAATGAGACGATCTTTCCAGAAGCCGAGCGAACCCTTGGGAACGGAAAACTGTGTCTCGCCCACTTCGCCGACGCCCGGACGGCCGGCCATCATGTTGGCGAAGGGAAAGTAGGTCATGACGGTGCCAGGCGTTCCCTTTTCGTCACCGTAATAAAGGTGATAGACGCTTGGCTCATCGAAGTTGACGGTTTTCTTGACCCGGCGCAGCCCGAGCGTATCGGTGAAGAAGCTGTTGTTCTGCCGCGCATCCGACGCCATTGAGGTAACGTGGTGCAGGCCCTTGATATCCTTGATCATCGTCGGCGCCTTTCGCTTTTGGTGTGCCCGTTTCGATGGAGAGAGATGTAACCCGCTTGATTGCATCGCGGAATTGCAATATTTTTCTCGAATGAATTGCGATTTTTGAAATAATAGAGATGAACGATCACAAAGCTCTCAAAACCTTCCTGATGGCGGCCGAAAAGCGCAACTTCGCGCAGGTGGCCCGTGAACTCGGCATGACGGCAGCGGCCGTCACCCGTGCGATTGCAGCACTTGAAGATGATCTCGGCGTGCAATTATTTGTCCGGACCACCCGTCAGGTATCGCTCACGACGGACGGGGCCGTCTTCGCCGCACAGATTCAGCCGGCAGTCGAGGCTTTGGAGAACGCCCGGCGGGATGTTCGCAACGCCCACAAGGCCGACGAGGGACGCCTGAGGATCAGCGCGCCGACATGGCTCGGCAAAACGGTGCTGCCGCCGATCCTGTCGGGCTTCCGGGAACTCTATCCGAAAATGTGCTTCGAGATTTCGTTATCGGACGGCCTGGTCAATATCGTGGATGATGACTACGATCTGGCAATCCGTATCTCGTCCGCCCCATCGGACAAATTCACCATATGGCGCAAGATCAGGGCTGTGCCGCGCATATTGGTGGCGGCTCCGGGCAGCCGGTTCGCGCAGATGAAACACCCCGCTGAACTGACGCCTGACGATTGCCTTGCCTACAGCGGCGAGAGCCGTCGGGAGAACTGGGTTTTGTCAGATGGCGGGTCAAGTATCACGATAACGGCAGGTCGTGCTTTCAGCGCCAATAGCGGCGAGGTTCTGGCCGATATGGCTGCGGATGGTGCAGGGGTCGCCTTGCTTCCGGGCTTCAACATCGCACAGCATATCCACAGTGGGCGCCTCGTCCATGTCCTGCCCGGCTGGTCGCCGCCGGAACTCTGGTTGACGCTCTATTATCCGCCCTATCAGGCCCTGCCGCCCCGCATCGCAACTTTCTCGAAATTTTTCGAAGAACAGTTACCAGCCTACATGGTGGCGCTGGAGTAGAACTGCCCAAATCTGCGCATTTTAATGACGGCGCGGGAGCGACGCTCCCTGGCGGGATCCGTGCGCGCGCCTTCTGTTGTGCACCATCCCGCCCTACAATATTGGACCGGGAAGTCACCGGACAACACTCCAGTAAAATTCTGCTTGATTAAATACCGACTAGTCTGTATTTAATCAAGCAAGGGAGAGTTGATGTGGCAAGGAAACAGAACCCACTGACCAGGCCGGGCCTGCTGGAGGCGGCATTTACCGTCATCCGGACGAAAGGTTACGCCGCGACAACAGTCGACGATGTCTGCGCCAAGGCCGAACTGTCCAAAGGTGCATTCTTCCACCATTTCTCCAGCAAGGAGGAGATGGCGGTCGCTGCTGCCCAGCACTGGTCGGAGGTAACCGGTGCGGTGTTCGAAACCGCGTCCTATCATGATGCCGCTGATCCACTGGAGCGACTGCTGAACTATGTCGCCTTCCGCAAGCAGTTGATACAGGGCGACTTGCCGGATTTTACCTGCTTTGTCGGCACCATGGCGCAGGAGGTTTACGAGACCAGCGAGGCGATCCGGCAGGCGTGCTGGAACAGCATTTCAGGCCACGCCGAAACACTTGTGAGCGATATCGAAGCAGCCCTGGATCAATACAAGATAACAGAGACATTTACGGCGGAAAGTCTTGCCCTGCACATTCAAGCCGTCATCCAGGGCGCCTTCATTCTGGCAAAAGCGAGCGGGAATCCGCAGCAAGCCGTCGAAAGCCTCGACCATCTTCACCGCTATATCCGGCTGCTGTTCAGCCCGACAATGATCGACCACGTTGAATGACAACGCATCAACAGGAGGAAACCATGCCAAGCGTCATTCGTCTACATCGCGTCTTCGCAACGAAACCCGAAAAGCTCTATCGCGCTTTCATCGAACCGGACGCGATTTCAAGCTGGCTCCCGCCATTCGGGTTCACCTGTACCGTTCATGAACTGAATGCGAAGGTCGGCGGCAATCACCGGATGTCTTTCCGAAATTTCACGACGGGCGACAGCCATTCCTTTGGCGGGACCTATGTTGAACTCGTACCCGGAGAGCGCCTTGTCTACACGGACCGCTTCGACGATCCCAACCTGCCCGGCGAGATGAAAGTCACGGTGAGCATGAAGGCAGTGGCATCCGGCACCGAAGTGAATATCGAACAGGAGGGCGTGCCGGATATCATTCCGGCTGATGCTTGTTATCTCGGCTGGCAGGAGTCACTGCGCAAGCTTGCCAAGCTCGTGGAACCCGAAATCACGCAATAGCGCGCGGCAATGTTCCAAATTGCGAGCGCATGATCTGCCTGCGCAGGGAGGACATGAACTCCCAGTTCCCCGAGGCTCCGGATCTGTCATCGCACGGATATCCGGGCCTCCTTCCTTTCCCCGCTGCTTGGGCAGGGCCTTGCAGCCCGTCCAGAACTAGAACGACCGTACAAAAGGCCGAAGTCTCGACACAGACATGTTGGCAGGCCTCTGGCCGGTCAGTCTTCGATAGGAAAGGCGAATCCGGCCTTCACGCGGTCCATGACGACCATTGTCTTGAACCCCTTGATGTCATGGTTTTCGTAAAAGAAGCGGCGGGTGAAGGCCTCGTAGTCCTCCATGTCCTTTGCCGTGATTACCAGAATGAAATCGGCATCGCCGGTGACATAATAGCCGATCATGACTTCGCGCGTCGCACGGATCGCCGCCTTGAAGCGATCGACGATGTCCGCGCGCTCCCGTTCCAGCGACACGAGGACGATCATGGTGATGCCCCGTCCCACGGCTTTGGGCGAGATGATCGCCACATCCGCCTCGATCACTCCCTCCTCCCGTAATCGCTTGAGCCGCCTCTGGCAGGCCGTCGGCGAGAGATTGACGATCCGCGCCAGCTCCTCCGACGTCAGACGGTTGTTCTTTTGCACGGCGTCAAGCAGCGCCCTGTCGGCTCGATCAATATTGGTCATGCAGAATTCCTGCGTATACGGGTAAAATTAGCATTATTTCTGCGTCAAGCAGGAAATAAATGCCGGAGATCGATCATGCAGCGACGCTAAGCTCCACGCAAATGAAAACGGAGCATATTCATGAAAGGTATTGCCAGCGCCGCGTTGAAGAACCTTCGCCGGCCCGATCTGATCGAGCACCGCGCCTTTTTGGACGGGGTATGGGTGGAGCGCAGCGAGGGGCTGAGCGTTATCGACCCAGCAGGCGGCGACCATCTCGTGGATGTGACCGCCTGCTCTCTCGATGATGTCGATTCCGCCATAGAGGCCGCCAGCGCAGCCTTCCTTCACTGGCGCGAGACGCTGCCAGTAGAACGCGGCGACATCCTGCGGAGCTGGGGCAGACTGATGCGCGACAATGCGCGCGATCTCGCCACTATCATCAGCGCCGAGCAGGGCAAGCCGCTGGAAGAATCGCTAGGGGAGATTTCCTACGCGGCCAATTTTCTCGACTGGTTCGCGAGCGAAGGCGAGCGATCCTATGGCGAGACAATACCGAGCCACCTGAAAGGTGGCAATCTCTCCGTACGGATGCAGCCGATCGGCGTAACGGCAGCGATCACGCCATGGAACTTCCCGTCAGCCATGATAGCCCGCAAGGCAGGAGCGGCCCTTGCCGCCGGTTGCACCATGATCGTCAAGCCGGCACCCGAAACTCCACTCTCGGCACTGGCTCTGGCAAAACTTGCGGAGGAGGCAGGCATGCCGGCCGGCGTATTGCAGGTACTGCCCGGTGAAGCCGCGCCTTTGGCGCGTCGTCTTCTGGAGCATACCGATGTGCGGGCGTTCTCCTTCACTGGCTCGACGGAGGTCGGGCGGCTGCTCCTTACCCAGTCGGCGGCAACCGTCAAGAAAGCGTCGCTGGAGCTGGGTGGTCATGCGCCCTTCATCGTATTTGGGGATTCTGATCTTTCTCAAGCGGTGGCGGGGTGCATCAGCGCCAAATTCGCTACATCTGGCCAGGACTGCCTGGCGGCAAATCGCATCTATGTTCAGCGAGCGCTCTATGACCGCTTCATCGATCAGTTTGCCGACGCAACTTCCAGACTGACCGTTGGCCACGGCCTTGAACCGGGCATCGACATTGGGCCGATGACACGGCCATCGGTCGCCGAAAAGTGCCGTCAGCAGATCGCACAGGCGCTCTCCGCCGGCGCGCGCCTCGTCTGCGGCGGGCAGGACAGTCCGCTCGGAGGCAATTTCGTAACGCCAACCGTGCTGGCTGATGTGACTGACGACATGCTGATCGCACGTGAGGAAACCTTCGGGCCTGTGGCCGCCATCCTTCCCTTCGATGATGAGAGTGAGGTCGTCCGCCGCGCCAATGCAACCGAGATGGGGCTTGCGGCCTATGTCTACACCAACGATCTGGGCCGGGCGATGCGCCTGACCGACCAGCTGGAATACGGCATGGTTGCCGTCAATACGCCGAAATTCACCGGTGCGCCAATTCCCTTCGGCGGCTGGAAACAATCCGGCCTCGGTCGCGAAGGCTCGCGCCACGGCCTGATGGAATATCTTGAACCCAAATATGTCTGCTTCGGCAATCTGGCTGCCTGAAAGGAACCCGCCTATGACCATCGACATCAAAAATATCGCGGAAATGGATCGAAATGCGGTTCTGCACCCCTTCACGCAGCTGAAAGACTTCGCCAGCGGCAAGCTCGGGGAACCGACCATCGTTGAAACCGGCAAAGGCATCCGCATTCAGGACGCGCACGGCAAGCAGTTGATCGATGGCTTTGCCGGTCTTTATTGCGTCAATGTCGGTTACGGTCGCACCGAGGTGGCGGAAGCCATTTCCCGTCAGGCCTATCGGCTCGCCTATTATCATTCCTACGCCGCCCACACGACCGACGAACTGGCGATCCTGTCCGACCGGCTGGTGAAGATGGCGCCCGGCAAGATGAGCAAGGTGTTTTACGGCATGTCCGGCTCGGACGCCAACGAGACCCAGGCCAAGCTCGTCTGGTATTACAACAATCTGCGCGGCAAGCCGGAGAAGAAGAAGATCATTTCCCGCGAGCGGGGATATCACGGCTGCAGCGTCGTTTCCGGTTCCATGACCGGCATGAGCTTTTATCACGACCACATGGACCTGCCGCGCGCTGGCGTGCTGCACACCGGCGTCCCCCACCATTATTGGGGCGCTGAAGCCGGTGAAACAGAACTGGAATTCTCAAAACGGCGCGCTGACGAACTGGAAGCGCTCATTCTGCGCGAAGGCCCCGACACAATCGGTGCCTTTATTGCCGAACCGGTGCTCGGCACGGGGGGCATCACGCCGCCACCGGAAGGCTACTGGCCAGCGATACAGGACGTTCTCAAAAAATACGATGTCCTGTTGATTGCCGATGAGGTGATTACCGGCTTCGGGCGTACAGGCTCCATGTTCGGCTCGCAACATTACGGCATCGAGCCGGATCTGATCACTGTCGCCAAAGGGCTGACATCAGCCTATTTCCCGCTCTCCGGCGCGATCGTAGGAGAGAAAGTCTATAAGGTGATGGAGGACGGCGCTGATCGCGTCGGCGCCTTCTCGCACGGCTACACCTATTCCGGACATCCCATCGGTGCGGCTGCGGCAAACGCCGTGCTTGATATCGTGGAAAAGGAAGACCTGCCGGGCAATGCGCGGGCCGTCGGCAACTATTTTCAGGAGCAGTTGAAGGCAAGGTTCGCACAGCTTCCAATCGTCGGCGAGGTGCGTGGCGTGGGCCTGATGGGCGCCATCGAATTCGTGGCGAACCGGGAAAAGAAGACACGTTTTGCACCGGGTCTTGCGGTTGGTGCGCGAGTTTCGAAGGCGGCACGCAATGGCGGCCTTATTGCGCGGGCCATGCCGCATGGCGATATTCTGGGCTTTGCACCGCCGCTCGTCACGACGAAGGCGGAGGTGGACGAGATCATCGCCATCGCCGAAGCCGCCGTCCGCAGCGTCATGGATGATCTGGTCCAGGCTGGCGAAAAAATCTGATCACCAGCCAGCGTTTACCGGACCCGGGAACTGCACGTCCGGACAGCAGGGAGATGACGATTGCGCCTGTTTTGGATGCAATTGTCATCCACGCTGCATAAGGCTTCATCTTTTCGCCGAACCGTGCATAATGTCATGAAATCATCTTCGTCTAAAACGAGACAATTTCATGCGCCGTCAAGCCAATCCGCTCAGCCTCGATCCGGTTCACGCAACGAAACCGGTGGCATGGCGGCCAGTTCTCGCCAAGCAGAAGGGCGAAACGAAACATTCGGCACTGACCGAACGCATCATCGCCGATATCGACGCCGGCCTTCTGAAGCCGATGGACCGCATGCCGACCCATCGCGACCTCGCCCGTGAACTCGGCCTTTCCGTCCAGACCGTCAGCCTCTCCTACAAGGAGGCCGAGCGGCTGGGCTATCTCAGCGGCGAAATCGGCCGAGGCACCTTCGTGAAGACACGGGTGACGGACCGGGCGGGCCGCATGATGCTCGACCACAGCCCGACTGAGGTCCTCGATCTCTCCATTATCCGCGGCGTCTATCTCGACGAGCATGAAAACGCCTCACGCGCCATCCTTCGTGAATTGGCCGATGGTGACAATTCGGGTTTCATGCGCCCCTGCCGGCCGGTGGCCGGCCTCGACAGCCACCGGGAAACCGCCCGAACCTGGCTCACCATGATGGGCGTGACCGCCGGTGCGGAACGTATCCTCGTTACTAACGGCGCAGCCCACGGCATTTTCCTTGCCCTGAGCTGCATCATTCGATCGAACGACGTGGTTCTCTGCGAGAACCTCACGGACCACGGCATTATCGGCCTGTCGAACATCCTCGGCTTCAGTCTCAAGGGCCTGCCGACCGATGAAGAGGGCGTTTTACCGGACGCGCTGGAGGCCGCTTGCGCAGCCGGAGGTGTGCGAGCGCTGGTGCTCATTCCGACCCTCAACAATCCCACGGGGCATGTGTCTGGCCCAGCGCGACGGCAGGCGATCGCCGCGATCGCTGAACGTTATGGCATCTTTGTCATTGAGGACGAAGTCTATCGCCCGATCATCGAGGATGATCTGCCATCCATCACTGAAATGCTGCCTGATCTCGGCTTTTTCGTCACCAGCTTCACGAAAGCGGTCCTGACGGGGCTGCGCGTCGGCTATCTTGTCGTGCCGCCGGCCTACTCCATCCGCGCCGCGTCCATCCTGCGGGTGTCGAGCTGGAGCGGAACCTATCTCACCGCAGAAATAGCGACGCGCTGGGTCGAAAACGGCACTGCCTTGCGGCTGCTGGATGTGCAGCGCGCCGAAGCGCGGGCGCGGCAGAAAATTGCCGTGGATATCTTAGGCCAGCATATCGCCTCGACCCATCCCCTTTCCTTCTGCGCGTGGCTGAAGGTTCCGCCGCGCTGGACGGAGGACGGCCTTGTACGCGCGCTGACGAACCAGAATGTCGCGGTTACTCCATCAGAACCATTCATTGCCGGTCCCGGCCATGGCGGCGGCATCCGCATATGCCTCGGCGGCCGCCTCAACCATGCGAGCCTTATCAAGGCTTTGACCACGGTGCGACAGACCTTCGAGCAACTGCCGCCGGTCTACGATATCGGTTCGATCGGCTGAGGCTGCCACCCGAAATCATTGAATCATTACAATATAATAATTGACATGATTTTACTTCGCTCACAACATGACAATCATGAAGAGCGAAAACCTTTCCATATCGACGTACAAGAACCCGCTGCCGGTCTCACTGGAAGCGATCGAGCAGGCTGCGGTGCGGCTTGAGGGAAGGATTGAGCGAACACCATTGGTTCGCTCGGACAATCTTTCGAAACGCGTTGGTTATCCCGTTCATCTGAAGCTTGAAATCCTTCAGCCTATCGGCGCCTTCAAGCTGCGCGGCGCGATGAACGCCGTTCTCTCTCTTGACGACGAGACGCGCCAGCGGGGCCTCGTCACCGCCTCCACCGGCAATCATGGCCGGGCGGTGGCCTATGCGGCAGAGAAACTGGGTATTCCTGCCACGATCTGCATGTCGGCGCTGGTGCCGGCAAACAAGGTGGAGGCGATCCGCGCGCTTGGCGCAGAGATCCGCATCGTTGGCAGGTCGCAGGATGACGCGCAGGAGGAAGTGGAGCGGCTGACCAAGAGCGGCGGGCTCACCGCTATCCCGCCGTTCGATCATGCCGACGTCGTGGCTGGCCAGGGCACGATTGGCCTCGAAGTCATTGAAGACATGCCAGACCTCAAGACAATTGTCATTCCTCTCTCGGGCGGCGGTCTCGCGGGCGGCATCGCCGTCGCGGTTAAGGCGCTGAAGCCGGAGGCGCGGGTCATCGGCATTTCCATGGAGCGAGGTGCGGCCATGCATGCGTCGGTCAAAGCCGGCCGGCCCGTCTCGGTCCAGGAGGAAGAGACGCTGGCGGATTCGCTTGGCGGCGGGATCGGACTGGCGAACCGTGTGACCTTTGCGCTTTGCCAGGCATTGCTTGATGACATCGTGCTGGTTTCCGAAGACGAGATCGCAGCAGGCATCCGCCATGCGGCGCACGAGGAAGGCCTGACAGTGGAAGGCGCAGGCGCCGTAGGCTTCGCTGCCGTGGTGGCGGGCAAGGTCAACATCAGCGGCCCGACCGCGATCATCGTATCGGGCGGAAACATCGATCCGGCGCTCCACAAGACTATCATCGACGGGGGAGCCGCATGAGCCGCATCACCATCCTGACCGAAAAAGAACTGCGCGCCGTCGTTAAGCTCGACCTTTCCGCGGTCAACTGCGTGGAGCAGGCCTTTGCCGCCCTTGCCACCAAAGCTGTCGCCATGCCGCCGATCCTCCGGCTCGATATTCCCGAATTTCGCGGCGAAGTGGATGTTAAGACTGCCTATGTGCCGGGTTTCGACGGCTTTGCGATCAAGGTCAGCCCCGGCTTCTTCGACAATCCGAAGCTTGGTCTGCCAAGCCTCAACGGGCTGATGATCCTTTTCAGCGCAAGGACCGGGCTGGTGGAGACCCTGCTTCTCGACAACGGTTATCTTACCGATGTGCGCACCGCTGCGGCTGGCGCAGTCGCGGCGCGGCACATGGCGCGAAAGGACGCGTCCGTCGCGACCATTTTCGGGGCGGGCATGCAGGCGCGTCTGCAGCTAGAGGCTTTGACGCTGGTGCGGTCGATTAAAGCTGCGCGGATATGGGCACGAAACCATGACAAGGCTGAGAAGCTCGCTAGCGATTTTGCGAGCGAGCACGGCATCGAAGTGTCCGCCGTGGCCGATCCAGAGGCAGCAGTGCGAAACGCTGACATCATCGTCACCACGACACCGGCCGAAAAGCCAATCCTGCAAGCCGACTGGCTGCAACAAGGCCAGCATCTGACCGCAATGGGATCGGATGCCGAACACAAGAACGAGATCGATCCCGCCGTATTCGCCAAGGCGGTCTATGTCGCGGACCGGCTGTCGCAGACCCGCATTCTCGGGGAGCTGCATCACGCCATTGCCGCCGGTCGCATTGCGGCAGATCAGTCTTTCGCCGAGCTTGGGGACGTGATTGCCGGCAAGTCACAGGGCCGCCTCTCGAACGAAGACATCACCTTTGCCGATCTGACCGGCACCGGCGTGCAGGACACAGCCATCGCCAATCTCGCCTTTGCCCGCGCTAAAGACGTGGGCAGCGGCCAAGTCATCGAAAACAGCGTAAAAATGGGAGACGCAGCGTGAGTGTAACGCTGAACTTTACGCGCGAGGAATATGCCGCGCGCCTGGCTAAAACCCGTAAAGCCATGGAAAGTGCCGGTATCGACCTGCTTGTCGTCACCGACCCGTCCAACATGCATTGGCTGACGGGTTATGACGGCTGGTCCTTCTACGTCCACCAATGTGTGCTGGTGCCGCCGGAAGGAGAGCCGATCTGGTACGGTCGCAAGCAGGATGCCAATGGAGCCAGGCGCACGGCATACCTCGCCCACGACAATATCATCGGCTATCCCGATCACTATGTTCAATCGACCGAACGGCACCCGATGGACCTGTTGTCTGAGATCATCGAGGAACGGGGCTGGTCCAGCCTGACGGTCGGCGTCGAGATGGACAATTATTATTTCTCGGCAGCAGCCTTTGCATCGCTGAACAAACATCTGCCAAACGCACGCTTCAAGGATGCCGCCGGCCTCGTGAACTGGCAGCGTGCTGTCAAAAGCCCGACCGAGCTCGACTACATGCGCAAGGCAGGCAAGATCGTCGAACTGATGCACAAGCGCATTGTCGACGTCGTTGAACCGGGCATGCGCAAATGCGATCTCGTGGCCGAAATATACGATGCCGGCATTCGTGGTACCGCCGAATTTGGTGGCGACTATCCCGCCATCGTGCCGCTCCTTCCTTCCGGTGCCGACGCCTCCGCGCCGCATCTGACATGGGACGACAAGCCAATGCGCTCGGGCGAAGGCACCTTCTTCGAAATCGCAGGCGCGTACCGTCGTTATCATTGCCCGCTGTCACGCACCGTCTTTCTCGGCAAGCCGACACAGGCATTCCTCGACGCAGAGAAGGCAACGCTCGAGGGCATGGAGGCCGGTCTTTCCGCAGCCAAGCCCGGAAATACCTGCGAAGACATCGCCAATGCCTTTTTTGCCGTGTTGAAAAAATACGGGATCATTAAGGACAACCGCACCGGCTATCCGATCGGACTTTCTTATCCGCCTGATTGGGGCGAGCGCACCATGAGCCTCCGCCCCGGCGACCGCACAGAGCTGAAACCCGGCATGACGTTCCATTTCATGACCGGCCTGTGGCTGGAAGACATGGGGCTCGAAATCACCGAGAGCATCGCAATCACTGAAACCGGTGTCGAATGCCTTTCCAATGTGCCGCGGCAACTCTTCGTGAAGGGCTAAGACGATGTTGAAGACCGCGCTTCGCCCCTCCCCGATCACGCCTTCCGTCGATTTCGACGCCAAGGGCGTGCAACACGGTCATTTGCGGCTGCCCTACAGCCGCGATGACAGTGCCTGGGGCTCGGTGATGATCCCGATCTGCGTTATCGCTAATGGTGAGGGGCCGACCGCCCTTCTGACCGGCGCCAATCACGGCGATGAATATGAGGGGCCGGCGGCGCTTTTCGAACTCGCCCAGACGCTCGATCCGGCCGAAGTGAAAGGCCGCATCATTATTGTCCCAGCACTCAACTACCCGGCCTTTCGCGCAGGTACACGCACCTCACCCATCGACCGGGGAAACCTCAACCGCAGCTTTCCCGGCCGACCTGACGGTACCGTCACAGAGAAGATCGCCGACTACGTCACCCGTCATCTGATACCGCTTGCGGATGTCGTTCTCGATTTTCATTCCGGCGGCAGGACGCTTGATTTCCTGCCCTATGCAGCGGCGCACGAGTTGCCCGACAAAACTCAGGAAAGCCGTTGCTTTGATGCCGTGGCCGCTTTTGCTGCCCCCTATTCGATGAAGATGCTGGAAATCGACGCCGTCGGCATGCTGGACACGACGGTCGAGGAAATGGGCAAGGTCTTTGTCACCACCGAACTCGGCGGGGCCGGCACGGCGAGCGCGAAATCGATCAATATCGCCCGCAGGGGCACCATCAATCTGCTGCGCCATGCGGGTATATTGGCCGGTTCGCCCATTCCCGCGCCAAGCCGCTGGCTGGATATGCCCTCCAGTGATTGCTTCACTTTTGCTGAAGACGACGGTCTCGTTGTCTTCGTTCGCGATCTGGGAGACGCGGTCACGGCAGGTGAAACAATCGCGCGGGTCTATCCGATTGGCAAAACCGGCCTCGCGCCTGTCGATTACCGCGCCTCCATCAGTGGTGTGCTTGCCGCGCGCCACGTTCCCGGCCTTATCAAGGCTGGAGACTGCCTTTCCGTCATCGCCACGGTCACGGAGAACACCTAGCCAGAAGAAACACCGTGAGATCCGAAAACGGACCACGCAACCCAACCAGAGGAGTTAGAACATGCGTATGACAAGACTTGCCGGCCTTTCCGCCCTCGCCCTTACTATCGGCGTGACGTCAGCCAGCGCGCTCACCGTCGAAGAAGTCAAAAGCCAGGGCTATATACGGGCCGCCACGGCCAATGAGGTGCCCTATTCCTACATGCAGCCGGATGGAACCTCCGCCGGCATCGGCCCGGATGTGGCCAATGCGGTTCTGAAATCGATGGGCATCGAAGAAGTCAACTGGACGGTGACGCCCTTTGGCACGCTGATCCCCGGCCTCAAGGCCCGTCGCTTCGATTTTGCGGCCGCGGAACAGAACATCTCGCCCGAGCGCTGCAAGCAGGTTGCCTTTACCGAGCCGAACTCCTCCTATGGCGAAGGCCTGCTGGTGAAAAAGGGTAATCCGAAAAAGCTGACCACCTACGCCGATATCGCAAAGGACCCTTCGTTGAAGGTGGCCGTCGTGTCGGGCGCGAACAATGTCGACTTCCTGCGCGCCGTTGGCGTGAAGGAAGAACAGATCGTCTTCATCCCAGCCAATGCCGATGCCATCCCAACCGTGCAGAGCCGCGCCGACGCCTATGCGGCAACGGAGTTGACGGTTTCGGAACTCGCCAAGGGTCAGGCCAATGTCGAACAGGTCGAACCTTTCACCGATCCGGTCGTGAAGGATGCGCCGGTACGAAACTATGGCGGTTTCGCTTTCCGCCCGGAAGACAAGGAGCTGCGTGACGCCTTCAACGCTGCCCTGGTCGAATTCCGCAAGACCGACGACTACAAGAAAATCCTCGCCAAATACGGCCTCTCCGAACAGAGCATCGCGGCAGCGGCCGAAAAGAAGGTCGCCGATCTCTGCGCCGGCAAATAATGCCAGCCGGCGCCCGGGCATAACCGGGCGCCGTTCCTCGGGAATTCGGGAAAACTCCAGATGGACATGACTGCCTATCTGCCGATGTTATGGCAAGGCGCCGTCGTCACCATGACGATTACGGTGGCAGCACTTGTCGTCGGCACCGTGCTCGCCTTCTTCTTCGGCATTCTGCGGGTCGAGGGCGGACCGATCCTGTCGGCAATCGCGCTCTGTTATACGGAAGTGTTCCGCGGCACCTCGCTGCTGGTTCAGCTTTTCTGGTTTTATTATGCCCTGCCGCTGGTCGGACTGAGCTTCGATCCGATCACGACAGGCGTGCTGGTGCTTGCCGCCCACGCTGGCGGCTACGGCGCGGAAATCGTTCGCGGCGCGCTGTCCTCCGTCTCGGTGCAGCAGCTGGAAGCCGCACGCGCGCTGAACTTCACACGCATGCAGACGCTTTTTCGCATTTCCTTGCCACAGGCGATCGTTGAAATGATGCCGGCTTTCGGGAATCTGGCCATCGAGACACTAAAGCTTTCCTCGCTCGTCTCGTTGATCTCGATTGCCGATCTCACCTTCGCAGCGCAGTCGATCCGCAACCTGACGCTGGACAGCGCCAGCATCTATTCGGTCACGCTGCTTTGTTACTTCGCGATGTCGCTGATCCTGATGGTCGTCATCCGGGTGATCGAACGCTTCGTGCGGCGCGGCAATGTCTTCCCGCGCACGCGCCATTCGTAAGGATATCTTCTCATGATGTATGGTTACGAATGGGACACGACGACCTGGCTTACCTACACGACCTCCATCCTGCCCATCATCCTGATCGGCCTGACCGTGACGCTGAAGGCAGCCGCCGCCGGTTTTGCCATCGCACTGGTTCTGGGACTTGTCTTTGCGCTGCTGCGCCGCAGCCGGGTAAAGATGATTTCCTGGCCGACTGCGCTGGTTGTCGAATTCCTGCGCGATACGCCGCTTCTGGTGCAGCTGTTCTTTCTTTATTATGTGCTTCCGGATTTCGGCATCATCTTGCCCGCGTTTCTGACCGGCGCGCTGGCGCTCGGCCTGCAATATGCGGCCTATACTTCCGAGGTCTATCGCGGCGGCATAGAGGCGATACACCATGGCCAATGGGAGGCGGCGACCGCGCTTAACCTGACGCGCATGCAAACCTATCGCGATATCATCATTCCCCAGGCCATTCCGCGCATCGTCCCAGCCATGGGCAACTATCTCGTTGCCATGATCAAGGAAACGCCGGTGCTATCAGTCGTCACGGTTCTCGAGATGATGGGGCTTGCCAATATGATCGGCGAACGCACCTTCGAATATCTGGTGCCGCTGACGCTTGTCGGCCTGATCTTCCTCCTTCTGACCATAATCTGCTCGGCAGGCCTCAGCCGCCTGCAAAGGGCGCTCCCAAAAGCAGGAATACCCTTGCGATGACCAACACCACCAATCAATCGCTGATCGAGTTTTCCGACGTCACGAAACGCTTCGGCATCCTGACGGTGCTCGACCAGTTCAATTTCAGCGTGGCGAAGGGTGAAAAAGTCACCCTCATCGGCCCTTCCGGCTCCGGCAAGTCGACAGTCCTGCGCATTCTCATGACACTCGAACCCTTCCAGGAGGGAAAACTGACGCTGGCTGGCATGTCCTATCATGAGCCGGGAGGCAAGGGGGCCTTCATGGCCTCGGAAAAACACCTGCGCCAGATCCGCAACCACGTCGGCATGGTTTTCCAGAGCTTCAATCTCTTTCCGCATATGACCGTGCTGCGCAACATCGTGGAGGCGCCGGTGCGTGTTCTGGGTATCGCCCGTGGAGAGGCTGAGGCGCGTGCGATCGAACTGTTGAAAATGGTGGGGCTTGCGGACAAGAAAGATCATTACCCGGTTCAGCTTTCCGGCGGACAACAGCAGCGTGTCGCCATCGCCCGCTCGCTCGCCATGCGCCCGCGTGTATTGCTTTTCGATGAGCCGACCTCGGCGCTGGACCCGCAGCTGGTGGGCGAAGTGCTCTCCGTCATCCGCGATCTCGCGCATGAGCACGATCTGACGATGCTGCTTGTCACCCACGAAATGCGCTTTGCCCGTGAGGTATCGGACAGGGTCTGCTTCTTCGACAAGGGGCGCATCTGCGAACAGGGAAAGCCGGAGGAAATTTTCGGAGAGCCGAAAGAAGAGCGGACCCGCGAGTTTCTCTCTTCGGTTTTGCGGTAAACATGGTTGCCCATAAAAAGCCGACTACGAAAAGCGTCCGCGTTCTCGCACCGTGCCACCGACCGCTGCCATTCTTCACCACGTATCGTAACAGGCGCGCGCACCACCGGCCTTGGTGTAGATTGGCTTTTCCCAATCGGTGATTTCACGCGGTTCGGGGATTTTGAATTCCCGTTACCCTGCGATCATGTCCAGATGCTTTCCGGCGTCAGGATTTCAAAAGGCACGATCCGCTGTTCGACGGAAGACGAATCCGCGTTCTCGATGCGCCGCAACATCACGTCGATCAATTGTTGCGGCATCCTGTCGAGGGGCAGTGGCAGCGAAGCGGTAATCAGCCCCTCATTCAAGCCTTTGCGCGTTTCCGGGCCGATATCGTTGCAGACGATCTTTATGCCGCGCTGTTTCTCCGCAGGCAGCTCCCTGAGCGCCCGCAAGACGCCCGATATGCCGCCGCCATTGATATATATCCCCCTGAGTCCTGGTTCGGCAGCAATGATGTCCCGAATGACGGCATAGGCATTTTCCGGCTCTTCATGGGTCAGCAGTGTTTCCGCTACCTGCAGTTCCGGCGTGTTCTCGCGCATGTAAGAACGGAAACTGGCATCTGAAACATCCTGGCACTGATAACGGTTGCTGCCGATCAGGGGCACGACCACCCCCTCGCCTTTCACGGTCTGACTGAGGAACCAGGCGGCCGTCCGGCCGCGTTTCCAGCTGTCGGTTCCGACAAAACCCGCCCGACTCGCCGCTGACAGATCGGACACATAGGTCACCACGGGAACACCTTTGCTCCGCAACTCATCAATGGCCTGGCTCACCAGCGGGTGATCGGCAGTCACAACCGCAACTGCGTTGCAGGACTGCCCCATCTTCAGGAGATTGGCGGAAACGGCCTCCGGTGAAAGATCGTCCTCAAAAACCACGTCTGGCTCGATGACGCTTTCCAGCCTCTGATGTGCGGCAGTGACGATCCCTTCTCCCCAAAGGCGGTAAAGCGGCCGGTGGGATTGCTGCAGCAGGAAGCCCAGCCTGTAATGTGGCAAGGCCTCACGCCTTCGGTCCTTGATGGTGCCCAGACCATAAAAACCGATCTCCTGCGCCGCCTTGAGAATCTGATCGATCGTATCCTGACGTACGGCGCTCGAACCGTGCAGCAGCCGGTTGACAGTGGAGATGCTGACGCCCGCGGCTCTCGCAAGATCGGCAATGGTGGGTCGATTCATGGCGCCCTCAATCGTATCATTCATGAATGACATGAAATGATATTAAATGCAACACAAAATGAAATATAAATTCCATTTCCGTGAAAATGAAAGATATAAATCAGCCTGTCATTCAGGCCCATCGGGAGGATGGGCGGGGAGGAAGCAATGGCATTTTCCAGGAAATCTTTCGCGATACGAACCGTGTCGCTTGTGATGGCGTCCAGTGCCTTTGCGGCCATCCGCCCTCGCCATCCAGTCGAGACATAAGAAGGATCAAGATCGATGAAAATCGCCATCGACCCCCACATGCACCGTTTCACCAGCCTCGATGAGCTGCCCGCCAAAGTTAAGGAGCTCGGTTACGACTGGATCGAACTCAGCCCGCGCGCCGATTTCCTCGAATGGTTCAAGGCGCCGCGCGTGTTTCCCGAACGTATCAGATCCTTCAAGAAGGCTTTGAAAGAGGCCGATGTCGGCATCGCCGCGCTGCTGCCAATGTATCGTTGGGCCTCCAATGATGAAACCGAGCGGCAGGCAGCGGTCAAACACTGGAAACGCGCTATCGAGATCGCAATCGAACTTGAGGTCGACACGATGAACTCGGAGTTCGGCCGCGGACCACATCCCGACAAGGGCTCATGTTATTGCTGCCATACCGGTTCGATGATCGAGGCCTGCGAGGATGCATGGTGGCGCTCGATGGAAGAGCTGGTACCGATCTTCGAGCGCGAGAACATCAGCCTGCATGTCGAGCCGCATCCGGAAGACTGGTGCGAAACGCTGCAGCCGGCGCTTGATATCATCCGCACGGTCAACTCCAGGAACGTCAAATTCCTCTATTGCGCGCCACACACCTTCTATTTCGGCGACGACACCAAGGCGATGCTTCGGGAAGCCAAGGACGTGCTGGCCCATGTGCATGTGGGCGACACCTTCAACCACAGGGCAAGTTCTGGGCTCCGCTACATTCTCAACCCGCCCGGTACACAGGCAAGGGTGCACCAGCACCTGAATATCGGTCAGGGCGAAGTGCCATGGGACGACTTCTTCGGCACGCTCGCTGAAATCGGTTTCGATGGCATCATGACCTCCTGCGTCTTCGCCTGGGAAGACAGGGCGGATGAATCGAGCCGGTTCATGCGCGCCAAGATGCAGGACTATATCGACCTCTATTTCAAGAAATAACGCGAAAAACCGGTGCCGGTGCCCAGGCAGAACCTGCCTCTGGCTACGCCCTTCGAAACATCCGACGGAAAGACGATCGACATGATCAATGGAGAAAGACTGATTTCGCGACCGCTGCGCTGGGCCATGGTGGGCGGCGGCCGCACGGGACAGGTAGGATACAAGCACCGCACCGGCGCCCTGCGCGATGGCAATTACCAGCTCGTCGCCGGCGCCTTCGACCTCGATGCCGAAATGGGCCGCGATTTCGGCGTCAATCTCGGCGTGGCGGCGGACCGCTGCTATCCAGATTACAGGGCACTGATAGCTGGCGAGACCGCGCGCAAAGACGGCATCGACGTCGTCTCCATCGCCACCCCCAACTTTACCCATTACGAGATCACCAAGGCCTGCCTTGAAGCCGGGCTGCACGTCATCTGCGAAAAACCGTTATTCTTCACCGTTGCAGAATGTGACGAGGTGGCGCGGCTGGCCGAACAGAAGGGACTGATCGTCGGCGTCACCTATGGCTATACCGGCCATCCGCTGGTGCACCAGATGGCGGCCATGGTCAAAAAGGGGATGCTGGGCGATATCCGCATCGTCGATCTGCAATATACCCACGGCTTCAATGCCGGCGACGATGTGGGCGCAGGCGAGGCCGTCAAATGGCGCACCAATCCCCGTACCGCCGGCCCGACCTTCGTGCTCGGCGACATCGGTACGCATCTCTATTATCTCTCGGAAATCGTGCTGCCGCACATGAAGGTGGAACGCCTGCTTTGCGACCGGAAGGCCTTCATCCCGACGCGGGCGCCGCTGGAGGACCATGCGACGGTTCTCATGCACTACGATAATGGCGCACGCGGGCGTCTGTGGGTTTCTTCCGTCAATGCCGGCAATATGGGGTCGCAGCGTTACCGCTTCATCGGTTCCAGGGCGTCGCTTGAATGGTCTGATTCCCGTCCCGATCAGCTGATCTATCAGGTTCAGGGCGAGCCGGAGCGTATCCTGCATCACGGCATGCCGTATCTGGAAGAGGAGAGCCTTGCTATCGATCGGATGGGCGCCCTGCACACCGAAGGTCTCGGTGATAGCTGGTCGAACATCTACCTCTGGATCGCCCAGGCAATCGATGCGGCCAATCGCGGTGACAGGGCTTTTCTCAAGACCCATCACTATCCCGGCATCGCAGCCGGCACAGAAGGCGTTCGCTGGCTGGAAAACTGCGTCCGCTCGGCCGATGCCGGTGCCACCTGGGTCGATTTCGCATAATGGATTTAAGGGCGTTCCGGATCAATCCTCCTCCGGCTGGGTCAGCCTTCAAGTGAGGATTTCACCATATTCACGCAAGCGGACAGCCGGCCCTCCATCGTTGCCCTGCAAGCTGTCATCAACTGCTGAGACGTTGCACCGGGCTAGAGAACAGGCCGATGCCGCTACCGCCATGAGGATCAAATGACCAACCCGATCACCATCACCACCGCGCCCTGCTGCTGGGGCGTCGACGACGTCAAGAACCCGCATCTTCCCCATTGGGAAAGGGTGCTGGACGAAGCGAAAGCAGCCGGTTTCGGCGGTCTGGAACTCGGCCCCTACGGTTATCTGCCGCTCGACCTCAGGCGTGTTTCGCAGGCGCTGGATGAACGAGGCCTCAAGATCGTCGCCGGCACCATCTTCGACGATCTGGTCTCACCCGGAAATCGCGACAATCTGCTACGCCAGACTGAGGAGATCTGCGCGCTGATAACGCGCCTGCCAAAGCCGGAAACCCATGCGGGCCAACGCTTTTCCGCCCCCTATCTGACGGTGATGGACTGGGGCCATGACGAGCGTGATTATGCCGCCGGACACTCTGACCGCGCGCCACGTCTCGATAAAACCGCCTGGCGGGGCATGGTCGAGAACATCCGGGCCATCGCAACGCTCGCCCGGGACAAATATGGCGTGCGCGCCACCTTACATCCCCATGCCGGCGGCTACATCGAGTTTGCCGATGAGTTGCAGCAGATCGTTGAGGACATTCCCGCAGATCTTGCGGGTCTCTGCCTCGATACCGGCCATATGGCCTATTCCGGCATGGACCCCGTCGCCACGTTGCGCCGCTATTGGGATCGCGTCGACTACATTCATTTCAAGGATATCGACGCCGCGGTCTTTCAGGAAGTGATGGCGGAGCGCATCCGCTTCTTCGAGGCCTGCGCCAAGGGCGTGATGTGTCCGATAGGCCGCGGCTCGATCGACTATCCAGCCATCCGCAGCCTCCTGACCGAACTTGGTTATGGCGGCTATATCACCATCGAACAGGAACGCGACCCGAGAAATACAGGCAGCATTCTCGATGATCTGGCAGCCAGCAGGGCATTTCTTGCAAAAAGCGGCTTCTGAACCCGGAGGGCGCGGCCAGCGGCCGCGTCTCCCGTTTTCATACCATGGCTGCCTCAATCTTCAACGATCGTTCGATCATATGCGAGAGCCTTTGAAGCGAGAGACTATTCCCGCAACGTCCAATATCGGGACGCCATGAAAGGCCGGGGCTACCTGACGGCAGAGCCGGCTCTACGAACTAAACCTCGACAGGCTCGCGGACATCATCCAGCAGAAAGTGCACGATCACATAAGGCGTGGTATATTTTTGACCGCTATCCGACACGCTTTCGACACTGCCGCCATCGGAGGGATGCCACTTCTGGTAATGGGGATTATTGGCGATCAGCGTAATGGCCTTGCCCGCAAACCTGCCGTTCAACCGATAGCGAGCCTCGGCAAGCGGCCAAATTTTCTCGAAGTCCTGCTGGCTGATACGAACTTTCAAGGCCTTCCTGGAAATGGTTTTTCCCGGCGATCCATCCTCATGTGCCACCGGTGGAATATGCAAGTCGACCTCTTCCGCATCGTCCAGCAGAAAGGCAAATTCATCTGGCCACATCCGTCTCACGTATCGCTCCTCCCAAAGCTTAGCGCCCCACAGCATCCCCATGATAGCGCCTCAGCCGCTACAGGCAATGGCAGAGATGTGCTGTTCCGAACAGACGGAAGCCCCGAATGCGACCAAGGCCATTTTTGGCATCAGCGCCAAAGACGGCATAAGTTCAAGAATGACGGGAAAAGCTTCGATATCGAAGGCAAATTATGGCGGAGAGGGTGGGATTCGAACCCACGATACCCTTGCAGGTATGCCGCATTTCGAGTGCGGTGCATTCGACCACTCTGCCACCTCTCCGCATGCGCGAACGCTTGCGTTGCGCGCTTCTCATAACCATCAATGGCCGGGCTGACAAGCGGAATTTCGCGTTTGTGTCACAAATTATTCGTCTTGAACGAGCTCACGGAATGGGGTTGGAGTTTGATTGTTTTTGCCGATATTTACTGATGACACGCCTCGGATTTTGCCAGGCGCGTGTGATTGATCGATCGGGTCTACAGGCGCTGATAGCGCCGGAGGATGTCCATGATCCGGTCATCCTGCTCAGCATCCGGCAGGAGCGCCGGCTGTCGGCTGGCGCCGACGGAAGGGTCCTGGAGATAAAGCGAACGTTTCACCATGGCCGGCGCGAAACCGAGCGCATAGAGATCGGTGCGGAATGCCGCATAAATGGCCTGCTGGCGTTCGGCTTCGGCGATGTCGCCGGCGTTGAAAGCATCGAGAATGCCGGCGAGGACGTCCGGAAGTGCGTTGCCGAGACCGGAAATGCAGCCTGCCGCACCGTTCTGCAGCGACCACAGAACGAGATGGTCCGGGCCGGAATAGACCTCGAAGCCGGGCACGTCCTTCGCCACCCGAAGATAGGCTTCGAGCGTCTGCTGTGCACCGCCGGAATCCTTGATGCCGGCGATATTGCCGTGAGTGGCGAGTTTGCGGGCGGTTTCCGGTTCGATGTGGTTCTGGGTGCGGGCGGGAATGTCATAGAGATAGACCGGCGTGTCGACAGCGTCGGCCACCGTCGAGAAATGGCGGATCAGGCCATCCTGCGTACAGGCGATGAAGAAGGGCGTGATGACGGCGATGCCGTCGACACCAATACGGTCGAAGGATCTCGCGAGCTGCAAGGTTTCGAATGTGGCCGGCATGCCCGCATTCACGATGACCCTGGCGCGGCCGGCCACCTCATCCACCACCTCCTCCGTCAGCCGGATCTTTTCATCATGTGTCAGCGCGGTAAAATCGCCGTTGGTACCGGCGCACATGATGTTGTTGCCGGCGGCCACCTGGCGGCGCACCTGCGCACGCGTCGCCTCATAATTGATGGTTTCGTCTTCATTAAAACAGGTGACGAGCGCAACGAAGGCTTGTTTGCTCATGAAAGAACTCCGCTTGAATTTCCGGTGGCCTGGACAGGCGACGCAGCGTTATGCCCGGCCTCCCTACCAGGGTCGGGGTCGAGACTGGCTGAAAGAAGCGCGCGCGTGTAAGCCTCGCCCGGCGCTTCGAAAATCTGGCGGACGGTGCCGAATTCCACCACCTCCCCGCGCTGCATGACCATGACGTGATCGGCAAAATCCCGCACCACCGGCAGGTCGTGAGCGATGAAGATGAAAGAGAGGCCCATTTCGCGGCGCAGCTTGTCCAGCAGCGCAATGACCTGCGCCTGAACCGAAACGTCGAGTGCAGAAACCGCTTCGTCGCAGATGATCAGCTTCGGCTCCAGCGCTAGCGCCCGTGCAATAGCGATGCGCTGCCGCTGGCCGCCGGAAAACTGGTGCGGATACCGGCGCATATGATCCGGTGAAAGACCGACCTGCTGTAGCAACTCACCAACCCGTTCACGCCATTTCGCCCTCGGCACTATGTCCGGATGGATGACCCAGGCTTCGGAAATCAGCTGGAACACCGTCATGCGGGGATTGAGCGACTGGGTAGGGTCCTGAAACACCATCTGCAGATCGCGCCGAAGCGCATAAAGCTCCGCTGGCGACAGCCTGAACAGGTCACGCCCCTTCCAGACGGCGCTGCCGTCATCCGGCTCATCGAGCCGCAGCAGGATGCGGGCGAGCGTCGACTTGCCGGAACCGCTTTCGCCGACGACGGCGATGGTTTCTCCGGCCATCAGGTCGAAAGAGACACCTTTCAACGCCTCGAAGGCGCCGTAACGCTTGCGCACATTGCGCACGCTGAGCAATGGCTCACCCGTTGCGTTCGGCTCATGCATCTCGCCCCGGCCGGGGGCGGCGTTGATCAGCTTGCGGGTGTAGGGGTGCTGCGGATTGCTGTAAACCTCGCGAACGGTGCCGGCCTCTACCAGAACGCCCTTCTCCATCACCACGACCCGGTCGGCAATTTCGGCGACTACGCCGAGATCATGGGTAATGATGAGCACTGCCATGCCCGTTTCCCGCTGCAGTTCCCTGAGCAGCGAAAGCACTTCCGCCTGCACCGTCACGTCGAGCGCGGTGGTGGGTTCGTCGGCGATCAGAAGATCGGGGCGCAACGCCAGCGCCATGGCGATCATCACGCGCTGGCGCTGGCCGCCGGAAAATTCATGCGGATATTTCGTCAGCGCCCTGTCAGGATCGGGAATGCCCACACGCGCTATAAGCCGCCTCGCTTCCGCTTCTGCCGCGGCCTTGCCCACGCCATGCGTGGTCATTGCCTCCCGGATCTGCCAGCCAACAGTATAAACCGGGTTGAGATGGCTGAGCGGATCCTGAAAGATCATGGCGATGCGCCGGCCGTTGATCTCGCGGCGCGCCTCGGTCGGCATGGTCAGCAGGTCCTTGCCGTCGAGCAATATTTCTCCACCGCCGATGCGGCCGGGCGGCATGTCGATGAGGTTCATGATGGCCGACGAGGATACCGACTTGCCGGAACCGCTTTCGCCGAGGATCGCCAGCGTCTCACCTCGGTCGATATGGTAGGAGACATGCTTCACCGCATGCACGACACCGCTTACGGTGTGGAATTCCACGGAAAGATTGCGCACCTCGAGAAGATGGTCAGCCATTTTTACGGCCCTTCATTTCCAGCCGCCAGCGCTGCACCGGGTCGAGCGCGATGCGCAGCCAGTTGGACAGCAGGTTGAGCGACAGGGTGGTGAGAATGATGGCGAGCCCCGGCCAGAAGGACAGCCACCAGGCATTGGTTAGATATTGCCGCCCCTGCGAAATCATCAGGCCCCAGGTGATTTCCGGAGGCTGAATGCCGATGCCGAGGAAGGACAGCGCGCTTTCCGCGAGCATGACATAAGCGAAATCAAGCGTTGCCAAGGTCGTCAGTGTCGGCAGCACCACGGGCAGGATGTGGCGGAAGAGGATGCGTTTTCCCGAAGCGCCCATGACCCTTGCCGCCTGCACGAACATCCGTTCGCGCACCTCCAGCACCTCCGCCCGGGTGGTGCGGATATAAACGGGAATCCGTGTGATGGCGAGCACCAGCATCAGGTTGAGGATGGAGGAGCCCAGCAGATAAAGCACGATGACCGCAATCAGCAGCGATGGAAAGGACATGATCACATCCGCAAGCCGCATGATGATCTGGCCGGTGCGGCTGGAGGAAAAACCGGCGATGAGGCCGAGTACAGTTCCGGTGACGGCGGAGAGAAAAACCGCGCCGGCGGCGATCATCATCGTGTTTTGTGTGGCGGCGACGATGCGCGCGAGAAGCGGGCGGCCGAGTGCATCCGCCCCCAGCCAGAAATACCACTCGCGCTGCCAGTCGAACGGTGCAAGGTTGCGCCCGCGCAGGTTCTGTTTTGTCGCGAGATCGCCGAGCCAGGCCGGGCCGACAAAAGCGAGAATGACGACAATGACGAGAAAGATGGCCGCGCAGAGCGCAAACTTGTCTGCCCACAACATGCGCAGCATGCGGGTTGCGAAAGACGGTTCATCGATGATCTCAGTATCGGCGTTCATAAGGCTCATGGCTGGACGACCTCCTCAGTGCCGGATGCGCGGATCGAGCAGCGCATAGGCGATATCGATCAGAAGGTTCATCAGGAAGATGGCCAACGCCGTGACGAGGATGGCGGCCAGAACGACATTGAAATCCCGCTGAAGGATGGAATCGATCATCAGCTTGCCGACGCCGGGGAAACCAAAGATGGTTTCAACCACGACGGCGCCGTTGAGAAGGCTCGCCGCCTGATCGCCGATAACGGTGATCACGGGCAACATGGCATTGCGCAAGGCGTGGATGAAGATGATCGGACCCGATTTCACACCCTTGGCGCGCGCCGTCTTGACATAGGCCGAGGACAGCGCGCCGATCATCGAGCCGCGCACCACCTGCACGATAATGCCGAAGGGGCGCACAAACAGAACCGCGATAGGCAATATCCAGTGCAGCACGGAGCCTGTGCCCGACGTGGGCAGCCAGGCCAGATTGACGGAAAAAACCACGATCGCGACGATCGCCAGCCAGAAATCCGGCACGGATGCCCCGATGAGTGAGATACTCGAAGCGACGCGGTCAAAAAAGCCGCCGGAACGGAACGCCGCGAGCGAGCCGATGACGATGGCCGCCGTGGTGACCAGCGACATGGTGATAACGGCAAGCCAAAGCGTCCAGACGAAAGCCTCCAGCACCACATCCAGCGCAGGGCGGGCCTTTCGGAGAGATTCACCCAGGTCACCCGTCATCACATCGCCGGCATAGCGCAGAAACTGCACCATCAGCGGGTCGTTCAAACCGTGCAAGGCGCGAAACTGCTGCTTCAATTCCTCGGACGCTTCCACCGGCAGAAACAGCGCCGCAGGGTCCCCCGTCAGGCGGGACAGGAAGAAAACCATCACGATGAGGCCGATCAGGGAGATCAGGCTCGCAAAGGAACGTTTTCGGATGAAGCTCAGCATTGTTGCCTCCGGTTTTTCAATGCGGCGGCGAAGCTTCCGCCGCGCCGCCGCTTCTTCATTGACAGGACGCGGGAACTTATTTGATGCCGATTTCCGAAAGCTGCAGCATCGAGTTGGTGGCAATGGTCGGCTTGAAGTCCAGCCGCTCGGAGACACGGGAGAAACCGACCATGTGGAATAGCAACACATCCGCTACCACGTCATCATGCAGATAAGCGATAAGCTCGGACCAGAGCTTGGCGCGCTCGTCACCCACGGCTGCGGAGGCGCGTTCGATCAGATCATCCACCTTCTTGTCAGAAAAGCCGGACTGGGTACCCTTGGTGGCATATTTGAAGAACATCGTGAAGGACGGGTCGCCTTTGGAATTGTCATGCATGGCGGCGACGATCTGCGGTCCACGGCCTTCCTTGAATGGCTTGGAATAATAACTTTCGTGCTCGGCCACTTCCACGAATTTGAGGTCGATCTTGAAGCCGACTTCCTGCAATTGCTGCTGGATCGCTTCCATGATCTCGGTAACGTTCGGGAAATTCGCCGTGCGCGCGATGACGGTGATCGGTGTATCCACCTTCACGCCGGCGGCCTTTGCCTCTTCAAGCAGCTTTTTTGCACCCTCAGGGTCATAGGGGAAGACCTTGACGTCGGGATTCCAGCCGAGCGTGGTCGGCGGAACCAGCGCCGTTGCCAGGACCGCTCCTTCGGGAACCAGCGTGCCAAGAAATGCCTGCCTGTCGATGGCAAGGTTAAGCGCGCGGCGCACCCTGACATCGTTCAGCGGCGCGATATTATGATCGAGGCGCATATAGACCGTTTCACTGTCGAGATAGGAAAAATCGGTCTTCGGATTTGTCGCGTCTAGCTGTGAAATGGAGGGAGAGAGATCGGCCTCGCCAGTCTGCACCATGGCGGCCCGCACCGAGGGATCGGCGCGAAAGAGATAGGTCGCTTCCGTGACCTGCGGCTTCTTGCCCCAATAATCATCACGCGACGTCAGTACGATCTGCTGGCCGGGAGTCCAGTTGGTCAGCTTGTAGGGCCCGGTGCCGACAGGCTCGCGGATGAATTCCATCTTGGTTTCTTCGGGAACGATGGTCACGAGCGACATCAGCAGCGGCAGGATCGGCTGGGCCGGATCCGTCTTGAAATCGATCGTATGGTCGTCGACAACCGTCGGCGTCACCGTCATGCCGCCGAAATAGCGACGGGACTCGCAGGCGTTCTTGTCGCTCATGATGCGCTCGAAGCTGTGCTTCACATCCTTGGCGTCAAAATCCGTACCGTCGGAAAATTTCACGCCCTGGCGCAGGTGGAAGCGCCAGCTGCCATCCGAGTTCTGCTCCCATTTTTCAGCAAGGCGCGGCTGAACGCCGTTCTTGCCGCGCACATCAAGCTCGGTCAGGGTCTCACTGACATTTTCCATAATGATACGGCCAATGTTGGAGCGCGTGGCCATGCAGGGCTCAAGCAGGTCCGCTTCTTCCGCCAGCACGATCTTGATCGGCCCCGAAGCTGCAAACGCCGGCGAGCCGGCGGCGCTGAGGGACCCCAAAACAAGGGCGCCCGCAATCAATGACTTCTTCATTCCGTTCTCCTCCCAGATCAGAAATTCAGCAACATGGCGGTGGACCGCAAGAGGCATTTGAAGGCCCCGTCTCCCGCATCGGGGAGCATGGCGTGCGGATGATCGTCTCCTCCACCCGCCATCAAAGCATCGACGCTATCGCATTTTTTGTCAAATTATTTTTCCTTTCCGATTTCGGATCAGCCTCAATTTATAAATTTTTTTCTTAAAAAACAGTGTATTAGATGAAAAATTCCGAATAAACACCATGATATTTCTAATACAATAAACTTGACAACTTTTCGAATATGCCATTTTCATCTGCCCAAGAGGAGATCAAGATGACCCCTGATGACATCGCTCAAGCCATGACCGGAGATATCCACGTCACGTCAGAAAAACGGCGTGAAGCCTTTCTGCCATCGCCCATGATCCAGAACCATGCGAGCTTCCTGCATCTTCTGGACGATGGCGCGCTGCTCTGCGCATGGTTCGGGGGAACGCTCGAGGGAAAGTCGGATATTTCCATCTTCGCATCCGTGCTGACGCCCGGAGCCGGACGCTGGGGAGCGCCGCAGCGCCTCAGTCATGATACGGCCCACTCCGAACAGAATCCTGTTTTTTTCACCGCGCCGGATGGCGCTCTCTGGCTGTTTCACACCGCCCAACCATCCGGCAATCAAGATGAGTGCCGCATCCGCATGGCGAAAATCCATCGTAATCGGTCGGAACCGGAGAAGCTCATTTCAGAAGACGGACGATTTCTCGATCTTCCCAAGGGCTGTTTCATCCGCGCGCCGCTGCGCATCCGCGATGATGGAGCGTGGCTGTTGCCGATCTTCCGTTGCGTTCAGCGACCCGGACAGAAATGGAACGGCAGCCACGATACGGCGGCGCTCGGCATTTCCACGGACGATGGCGAGACATGGGCCTTGCAGGAATTGCCGGACTCGATCGGCTGCGTGCATATGAGCCCGGTGGCGGGAACGGACGGGCAACACTCCGCTTTTTTCCGCCGTCGCCAGGCCGATTTTGTCTACCGCACCGAAAGCAAGGATGGCGGTCGCTCATGGTCAAGGCCGCATCCGACCGATGTGCCGAACAACAATTCTTCCATCGCCGTGACAAGGCTCGGTAGCGGCCGGCTGGCAATGATTTGCAATCCCGTCAACGCCGCCCAGTCGAGCGACCGCCGCGCCTCGCTTTATGACGAACTCGGAGACGACGATGGCAGGCCGGATGCTGATCCAAGCGGCGGATGCGTGCCCGTCTGGGGGGTGCCGCGCGCACCCGTCACAATCTGCCTTTCCGATGACGACGGGCGCAGCTTTCCGACCCGCATCCTGATCGAGGACGGGCCGGGCACATGTCTGTCGAACGATTCGACGGATGGCCGAAACCTGGAAATGTCCTATCCATGGCTTCTGGAAACACCTGACGGTGCGCTGCACGCAAGCTACACCTATCATCGTCGCGCCATCAAATATGTGCGGCTGGAGCCCGGCTGGGCCGAAACTGCGGACGGGAGAAAAAGATGAGCAATATTATCGGCATCACGATGGGCGATCCTTGCGGGGTTGGTCCCGAGATCACTGTCCGGACATTTGCTGAAATGTCCGCTCCCGACCAGGCCGCAACGCGGATTTACGGAAACCTCGCCACGCTGGAGGCAGCACGGCAGGCGCTCGGTCTCGATATCGATCTTGCCCCCCACGTGGCAGACTTGCCCGTTGAGGGTGCGCCTTTGCCCTGGGGCACGCTTTCACCGGTGGCCGGCGACGCCGCATTCCGCTTCATCGAAACGGCTGTGCGGGACGCCGAGGCAGGGCGGATCGGCTGCATCGTCACCGCGCCGATCAATAAGGAAGCATTGAACCTTGCGGGCCATCATTATGACGGCCACACCGGCATGCTGCGCAGCCTGACAGGTGCCTCGGCCGCTTATATGCTGCTCGCGTCCGAGCGGCTGAAGGTCATTCATGTTTCGACCCACGTCTCGCTGCAGGAGGCCATACGCCGGGCGACGACGGAGCGGGTGCTGGCCACCATTCGCGCCGGCAACGCCCACTTGAAGCGCATCGGCTACGAACGACCCCGCATCGCGGTGGCGGGCATCAATCCGCATTGCGGCGAAAACGGTCTTTTCGGCACCGAGGATGACGATCAGATCGCGCCGGCGGTTGCGGCCGCACGCGCCGAAGGCATCGAGGTACAGGGGCCTGTTTCCGCCGATACCGTATTTCATCGCGCCTATTCAGGCGCTTTCGATCTTGTCGTCGCGCAATATCATGACCAGGGGCATATCCCCATCAAACTCGTCGCCTTTGACACCGCCGTCAATGTCTCCGTCGACCTGCCGATAGACCGTACCTCCGTCGATCACGGCACCGCCTTCGACATAGCCGGCAAGGGCATCGCCAATCACGGCAACATGAATGCGGCCATCGCCTATGCGCGCAAGCTCGTGGCAGGCAAGGGTGGAAAGAGATGAGCACCATGTCCACGGCTCCCATTCTTATCCACCAGCCGCGCAGGCTCTCGGTTGGCGCAGGCACCGTCGCGCAGGTTGGTGACTGGGCCGGCAAAACCGCCTCAACGCTGGTAATCGCAACGCCGCTGACGGTAAAATTCGCGGAACGTCTGCAACTGCAAGGGCCCTTTGCCGTCTTCGACGCCATTCCGGGTGAGCCGGATACGACGACACTGGACGCCGCTCTCAACGCGGCGCGCACGGCCAGGCCCGATCTCATCATCGGCCTCGGCGGCGGTTCGGTGATGGATGTGGCAAAGCTTGTCGCCGCATTGTGGAATTCAGATCAGACGCTCGAGGACGTCGCCGGACCTAACAAGGTCGCCCGTCGCGATACGCGCCTCGTGCAGATAGCCACCACCGCCGGCACCGGCTCGGAAGCAGGCATCCGCTCGCTGATCACCGATCCCCTCAAGGGCACCAAGATCGCCGTCGAAAGCCCGTATCTGATCGCGGATTTCGCTATTCTCGATCCGGAACTCACCTACTCCGTACCATCGGCCGTAACTGCGGCAACAGGCATCGACGCCATGGCCCATTGCGTCGAAGCCTTTACCAACCGCAAGGCCCATCCAATGATTGACGGCTTTGCCCGCATGGGCTTCACGCTGGTCGGGAAATATCTCGCCCGCGCCGTTCGCGACGGTTCGGATACGGAAGCGCGGGAAGGCATGATGCTCGCCTCCTATTATGGCGGCATTTGCCTCGGGCCGGTCAACACGGCGGCCGGCCACGCCATCGCCTATCCGCTCGGCACGCGTCTCAACCTGCCGCACGGGCTGGCCAACGCTATCGTCTTTCCACATGTGCTGGCCTTCAATCAGCCTGCGGTTTCCGCAAAGACGGCGGAAGTGGCCGGAGCGCTGGGGCTTCGTGACCATCTCTCGCCCGGTGATCTGCGCAAGGCAGCAACGGATTTCTGCGCGGCGCTCGGCATCGAAATGTCGCTTGCCAAACACGGAGCAGCCGAGGCCGATCTGACCCGCTATGCCGAGGATGCCCATGCCATCCGCAGGTTGATGGACAACAACCCCGTCGACATGACCCTGCAGGACGTGCTGGGAATTTACCGTCACGCCTACTGAAGCAGAACCGATGCGGTCACGCGCGTCGGTTCTCGGGCCGTTTACTTGAGCCGCTTAATCTCCGTGCGATGACTCGAAAAGCCGGTCGCGCGATCCTGTCAGGTGCTGCAGCATCAATTGGCGGGCTGAATCGGCATCTCCATCCGCGATCGCCTTTGCGATGGCCTCGTGCTCGGCAAAAACGCGGGTCAGGCCCGAGGCCTCCCGCTTTACGGACATGCCGTGGAATTTCATCCCGACCGCGATATGATCCTTGAGAGCCTCCATCGCGGTGGAGAAATAGCTGTTCCGCGCCGCCCGCGCGATGGCAAGGTGGAACTGATAGTCGGCATCCTCGCGGTGGGACTGGCGGTTGGTCGCATCCCGCATCAGCTCAAGCGCCTTCCTGATGGCCGCAAGTCTCTCGGCGTCATGCCGTAATGCCGCGGCAGCGGCCGCCGCGGGCTCGAGCGTCAGCCTGAATTCGTAGCAATTCAGAAGGTCCGCAACGTTTTCCAGCTGTCCGAAGCCAAGGGGTTCACGCAGGCCGAAGGCCCGGACATAGCTGCCGGAACCTCTGCGGGAGTAAATGAAACCCTGCTCGCGTAATCGCCGTAGTGCCTCGCGAACGACCGGCCGGGATACTTCGAATTCCATGGCGAGTTCATGTTCGGTCGGCAATCTTTCATCCGGCTTGTAGGCGCCGGATTTTATCGCCCGGTGCATCCTTTCGAAAATAATGTCCGGAAGTGCCTTGCGCGCCGTTTCTTTCATCAGCCCCATCTGGTCAGCTCTCTCCAGCATCTGTCGCGCCAAGCATCATTTTCGCGATACGTTTCAATGTGTCAGCTTGCCCAAAACCGCCCGATTTCGCAATGATGCATTGGTCCCCCGCCCAGCCGACACCGAGGCCCGGCAGGCACTCGCCGGCAAGACGCAGCCGAAAAATGCCCATCGCGCGCAGCACCGCCTCGGCCGTTGCCCCGCCTGACAGAAGCAGCCTGCCCGCGCCGGCCGTGAAGTGCGGAACGACCCCTTCCGCCAGCCGGTCTGAAACTTCAAGCGAAGAAAGATACTCATTCCCCTGCGTTGCCTGAATGAGGGAAAGGTCGACGTCTTCCTCCGCGTCACGAGGAACGGCACCGTTGGGCGCTTCAATGATCGACACCAGATCCGCGTTCTTGAGGACGTCAATCTGCTCCAACGTAATCGGATCGCGGGAACCGATGACAAAGATCCCCTTGCCAGGTGGAACGGTTGCAACATCGGGCAGGACGCGCGCCGCCATCACCGCCGCCAGCGTCTCTGCAAGACCACGCGCGCCAATGAAAAGATCAACCCCTTCAGCCTGCGCGGCGGCAAGGGCCTGCCTGATATCCTCAGTCGTTCGCGTATCGGGTATTGAACAACGCAGGGCATGTCTTCCCAGTTTTTCATCAATCGCGATGGCGGTTTCGACCCCAAAGCCCGAGACGGCGCCGCCGCTGACGATACGTCCGAAATCCGGAATCGCCGGCACGACAAGAGCGCGCCGAAAAGAAACTGCATCCATTTCAGCCGCAATATGTCCCTTCAGGCGGGAATCGATCTTCTTGAACAGGATCGTGTCGGCTGGAACCAGTGCCAGTAGTTCCTGTGTGCGACGTCGGGCCTCGTCCGCCTTCCCATCGCGGCATCCAAGATTGACGCTGAGAACGGCAGGGGCAGCGGCCAGCGCCGCATGCACGCCTTCCAGCCCCGTTGCCACCTCTGTCACCATTCCGCGCCCGGCAAAGGGGGCGGCCGCGTCGAGCGCGCCGGTCAAATCATCGGCAAAAATCAACAGCACGGCATCGCCTTCGAAAAGTTGTAAGGTTTTACAT
Organism: Agrobacterium pusense; assembly: GCF_013285525.1. Taxonomy (NCBI): domain Bacteria; kingdom Pseudomonadati; phylum Pseudomonadota; class Alphaproteobacteria; order Hyphomicrobiales; family Rhizobiaceae; genus Agrobacterium; species Agrobacterium pusense. The sequence continues at coordinate 1,143,154 of NZ_CP053857.1, read as the reverse complement.
CGATAAATTTATTTATATTCAATAGATAAAGAGATGTGAATAACAAAATTGATCGCACCGACCTTTGAAGTCGTCGGAGAAAATGGAAAGCAAGATCAGCCATGCCCACCGATAGCGGGTGCCAGCAAGGATGACGAACCCTCGCGTCGCTAAACGAAGCGGAAAGGCAGACCGGAGATAAGGGCTTTGACGAAGCGCTTTTTTTGAAAGCGGCCGTTCAGTGAAACACGCGGCAAGAGTGTCGGCTTTTCGAGACTGCCGAGGCCGAGAACCCCCGCCTGTGTGGTGACTGCCACAGAAAATCCTGCGTCCGATACCGCCTTCGCCTCGCGCTCGCCCACCGCCTTCGTCCAACCATAGGGATAAGAAAAGGAGCGCGGTGGATGGCTCGCATATTCCTCTACCCGGCGCTTCGATTCCGCAATCTCGTAGGCCAGTCGCTCAGTGTCGATCTTGCGCATATTCACATGGGTCATGGTATGGGCGCCGAGATGCACCAGAGGATCCTCCGACAGCGCCCTGAGTTCTGCCGCATCCATGATGAGCTCGTCCACGATGGCAACCGGATCGATGCCACACTGTCGAGCGGCGCGATCGATCCTCTCCACCGCTTCATCTTCGGTGGCGCTTTGAACAAAATTTTCCAGCCGCGCGAATGCCTCCGCTTTTTGCAGGGGCGTTCCGCATGTCACGTGCTCCGGCCCCGCCCCGAAATCGAAATCGAACGACGCCGCTTTCTGCGTCAAGGCGGCGGCGGTCTCCCACCACAAGCCGCGTGTACGCTCGACAAAACCGGGCGTGATGAAAATCGTGTAGGGAACGCCATATTTGCGAAAGATCGGCGCGGCGTAGTCTGCGTTGTTGCGATAGCCATCATCAAGCGTAAAGGCGCAGAACGACCGATCTTCTCCGCTGCCGGCAAGCAGTGCCGGAAGATCATGCAGGTGAACGGGAACGAGACCCGATTCGAGCGCCGCCTGTATGGCCTCTTCGAGGAACTCCGGCGTGACGGACAATTGTACATTGGGCGCGAAAGCCGAGACAGCGCCGCCCGGACGCACGTGGTGAAGCGTGAAGATGACACCGCGCCCGGCAAGCGAAGGGAATGCCGAGCGGACAGCCGGGAGGGAACTCACCTCCAGCCCGGCCCTTATGATGGTGTATTTCACAAGGCGTTTTACCGGCTGCAGAAAAAGTCCCGCCGGTTGTCGCGACGACAGGCCGGGTAATACCCGCTTTTTCAACACCCTGAAGGCTGTGAGCGGCAGGTCGATCAGGCCCGGCAGCGGGTCATTCAGCGCAAATGCAGCCCAACTGCGGACTTTGGCGAAGGACGCAAGATAGTCGGCAGCCCGCACCTCCCCTCTCCGCCCCAGGGTAAATGCGGCAACAACATCACGGACAAGATAGGACCACGACGTGCCGTTGCGGGCCTTGACCGGCTCGCCGGTCGGCTCTTCGTTGGCGGCACGCCATAACAATGCGCCAAGATCAATGCCGGCAGCAGAACAGAGGCCGAACCACGACCACGGACGGGGATTCACATCGAGAAGTTTCAGCGTCCCGTCCCGGTCATCGAACTTGAATTCCACCTCGACCAGTCCGCTATGACCGGCGGACCTCAATATTGTCCGGGCGGCATCGATCACCGACGGGTTGTCGACAATCTCGACGCGAGTGCTGGTGTAACCGAAATCGACGGGATACTGACGGATGCGCCGGGCGGTGAATTCCGCCACTGGTTCTCCGTTCAGCCACAGGGCAGCATAGGAGAACTGGTTTCGTCCGCCACCTGGAATGAGTTCCTGCACCACCACATTGCCGGCGCCGATCTCTTCGCTGGCCTCGGCAAAGGCGGCTTTCAGGGCCTGCCGATCTTCGGCGCGGACGACCTTGGCGCGGGCGATCGCGGTATCGCCGCCGCCCATATTTGGCTTGAGGATGACGGGAAACAGCACGTCAAGCGCATCGATATCAGCGGCTGACGCCAGCGCATAGGTCCTGGGAATGCTGACGCCGAGTTCCGCCGCGCGCCTGTATAGCAGCGGTTTTTCGCACAGCCATTGCAGCGCCGCCCAGTCCGGCAGAACGATCTTGTAGAGAGCCGAAAGTTCATCGTGATGCTGCGAAACGAGCTGAACCTCACCATCGCCGGATGGGACCAGCAGCCAACCCTTGAGATGATGCCTGTCGGCCATCTGCCGCAGGAAAGACATTGCCCCCGCGTCGTGCGGACCGACCCAGCGTATTGTCTCCCGCACGAAACGCGACCAGCTGGGCAGGGGTGAGTCATGGGTGAGGTAATAAACAGGCACATTCAGGGCCCCGAGGCTGCGCGCGAGGGCGAGCGTGCCATGAGCGCCGCCGACAATAACAACACCTGGAATGGTCAAAGCCTGATCCCCGTCCTACTCCATATCTTGATCGCAAAAATTGATAAATAAATTCGATATTTCCGAAATATGGAGGTCGCGGAAAGACCCATGCGCTTGCGCTGCCAGTCTCTCCACGATGCGTTCCGGACAGCGTCCGGAAGGAAAATCAACGCCTCACGCGTCTTTCCGAACCGGGCGCGGCTCACCGTTCTCATCGACGGCGACCATGATGAAGACGGCCTCCGTCACCTTTTCACGCGAATCCCGATAGTGCCGGCGCGTCCAGGCTTCGATCTTGAGCGTGACGGAGGTGCGGCCAATCTTTTCAATGCGGGTATAGACGCACAATGTATCACCGATCTTGACCGGTTTCTTGAAGACGATCTCGTTGACTGCGACGGTGACGGTGCGGCCCCCGGCCACATCATTGGCGCGGACGAAAGCGGCAAGGTCCATCTGCGACATGACCCAGCCGCCGAAAATATCGCCGGCCGGATTGGCATCGGCGGGCATGGCAAGCGTTCTGAGCGTCAGTTCCATATCGGCGGGCGGCTGCTGATCCATCTGTCAAATTCCTTTCACAAACCTCCCGCTGCCGGACTTAAACAACCGCACCCCTTCCGCCAATAGCCGATTTGTCGCGGCAGCCCTTCCAAAACCGCAAGGAATCACAGGGCCATCGTAAGCTTCGGTTAACCATGATGGGGCACGATTCCAAAAAAGCGCGGGGGCGTACAAATGGCCTATGACTGGAGTGGAAACAACACGATACAGCAGCGTTACGATCGTATAGTTCTGGCGGTCGCTAGCGTTGTCGCCATCAGCCTGGCAACAGGTACACTGGCTTTCCGCTCACAGGTGGAGCCGAACAACACCATAAGTATCGGCAAACAACAGCGGCTCAACTCTGAAAAATGGCATTTGCGGCTCTGATACGCCGCGATCGGCACACCCGGCAGCACAACCATTAAGCTATTGCGGGGCGCCGCCATCGCGCCTGTCGGTCCCGTCCTTCTGGGAGACGTGGTCTAGATGGGCGACCGCCGGAGAAAGAATCGACAGAAAAGTCTCGGACCGGCCGATATAAACAATCGCCGCGCCCTCGATCCCGTTCAAAACCCCGGCCAGCGTGTCCTGCGTCTGTTTTTCCAGGCCTTCCAGCAGATCGTCAATGACGATGAATTTCGGTTTCAGCAACAGCGCATTGGCAACCCGGATGCTGGCCTGTTCGTCCGAATCCAGTTTTTTGTCCCAACGGATGTTTTCATCAAGACGAGAGGCCATCTCGCCGAGACCCGATGCGGCGAGCGCCGAAACATAATCCTCATCCGCAAAGCGCTGCGGTGCACGCGGATAAGCCATGATTTCGCGCAGCGTTCCTGCCGGCAGATAACCGTGCTGAGCAATGAAAAGCGTGTCGGTTTGATCCGGCATCTCTATCCTGCCCTGGCCCCAGGGCCACAGCCCCGCCATAGCTGCGAACAAAAGCCGCCGGTTCACACCCTGCTCGCCATTGATCATCAGCCGTTCGCCCGGCCCGACCTCGACATCCGCCTCATGCAGCATGAATCCGCGTTCAATGTCCTGCCCGCCCGCATCGCGGCAGATCGTGACCGACTGAAGACGGATTCTGTCATTCTCCGCGCTGCGTTGCAGATCGATCGTCAGGCCGTGCTGTTCCACGCTGTCCATCTGGATCAAAGCGTTCCGGAACACGGAGACACGCTGCAACGTCGCCTTCCAGCTGGCGATCGGCCCGAAATTGTCGATATACCAGCGTAGCGCCGTATTCACCTGATTGAAGGCGCCGACCGCCATCATCAGCCCGCCGAAAGTGAGATTGCCGGAAAAGTAGACCGGAGCCGCGATCAGGATCGGCGCCACCACCGCCAGCCAGCCATATCCCGCCGAGACCCAGGTCAGATGTGTCAGCGCCATGGCGAGTCCCCGGATGACACCGAGGACGGCATCGATATCGACGCCAATCCGCCGCCTCTCATTTTTTTCGCCACGCGCAAGGGCAATGGCGGCAAGATTTTCGCTGGCCCGCATCAACGAAAAGCGAAGCTCCGCCTCTTTGGAATAACGCTCCGCGTTCAGCCCCACCAGCCGATAACCGACGAGGTTGCTGAGCAGGGAAGCGGAACCGGCATAAAGGATTGCCGCCCAGACCATATAGCCGGGGATAGCGTAGGTATCGCCGCTGATGGTAATGGCAAAGCCCGCCGAGAGCGACCAGAGAACGCCGATGAAGCTGACAAGCAGGATCGTCGCGTTCACAAGACCGATCGACAGCGCCGTACTGCTTTCGGCGAGGTTGCGGACATCGTCATGGAGCCGCTGGTCCGGATTGATGGCTATCGTGCCGAAACTGGCGAGACGGGCGGCGCGACCCGGCTTCAGCCACTGGTCCACCATATCCTTGGCAAGACCCTCGCGCATGTTGAGCGCCGTCATCTGGTTGAGCCAGGTCTGAATGACGTTGAGGAGCAGCAACAGCCCGGCGATGACCGCGAAAACCTCGAGCTGATGAAGGAAGGCGTCGAGATCGCGCCGTTCCAGCGCGTTATAAAACGGCGCATTCCATTCATTGAGCCTGATCTGCCCGTAGGCCGTCAGCAATATCACCGCGAGAAGGGCCATCGACAGCAAGATCAGACGGTTGCGCACCGGCGATGTCCAGAAGGCGCGCCCCATTACGCGCAGCTGAGCCGGAAAATCGAGATCGAAGCCCGAAAGGTTAGCCGCGCCCTTGCGCTGATCGTCGCTTACCGATGTTGCCATTCATCCATTCCGAAACGTCAGTGGGCAAAGAAAGCCGGTCGCGATTCTGCGCCTTTCGATGCCAAGCAATAACACGCCGTTCGACCATGTCCACAATGCCGGCGAAATCTCCGCGGCGACAACCTGAAAGCCCGCGCAATTCTTCGTGCAGGCAAATGAAGCGGCTTCGACCAACAATGCGATTGCCCCAGGAAATGATCCTTGCTTTCTTTTCCTGCATTGCACAAAATCCGAGTAATTTCAGAGGGGCGGACAAACCGCATAAGCCGGAAAACCGGGCAAGGCAGATTAATGGCGATCAAAGCGAGCATCTATCATCTGACGCATTACAAATACGACAATCCGGTTCGCCTTGGACCACAGATCATCAGACTGAAGCCCGCCTCACATTCCAGAACCAGCGTCATCAGCCATTCCCTCAAGGTTTCACCCTCCAATCACTTCGTGAACCTTCAGCAGGATCCCTACGGCAACTACCTTGCCCGCTTCGTTTTTCCGGAACCGGTGAGCGAATTCAAGATCGAGGTCGATCTTGTCGCCGATATGACGGTTTATAATCCGTTCGATTTCTTTGTGGAGGAAGAGGCGACAAAGTGGCCTTTCGACTATCCGCAGGAACTGCGCGACGATCTCTCCATCTACATGAAGCCGGAACCGACCGGTCCTCTGCTCGCCGCCTTCATGGCCACTGTCGACCGCACTCCAGGTCAGCAGACGGTGGACATGGTCGTCGGCCTCAACGCCCGCCTGCAGCAGGAGATCGGTTACGTCATCCGCATGGAACCCGGCGTCCAGACACCTGAGGAGACGCTTGCTTCCGGCAAGGGGTCCTGCCGCGATACCAGCTGGCTACTCGTGCAGGTCCTGAGGCATCTCGGCCTCGCTGCCCGTTTCGTGTCGGGATATCTCATCCAGTTGACACCTGACCTCAAGGCGCTGGACGGCCCATCCGGCACCGAAGTGGACTTCACCGATCTGCACGCATGGGCCGAAGTTTATATGCCGGGTGCGGGCTGGGTCGGCCTCGACCCCACGTCCGGTCTATTGACCGGCGAGAGCCATATTCCGCTGGCGGCAACACCGCATTACCGCAACGCCGCGCCTATTTCCGGTGGCTATTACGGCCATGCCAACACGGAATTCGCCTTCGACATGCAGGTTCGGCGGGTTGCCGAGACGCCGCGCATCACCAAGCCTTTTTCGGACGAAAGCTGGGACGAACTCAATGCGCTCGGCCAGGAGGTCGATGAGGTTCTGAATACCCATGATGTCCGGTTGACCATGGGCGGCGAACCGACCTTCGTTTCCATCGACGATTTCGAATCCGATGAGTGGAACACCGGTGCGGTGGGGCCGACAAAGCGCGAAAAGGCCGACCTGCTGATCCGCCGCCTGCGCGAGCGTTTCGCACCGGGTGGGTTTTTGCATTACGGCCAGGGAAAATGGTATCCGGGCGAAAGCCTGCCGCGCTGGACGTTCTCGCTTTATTGGCGCAAGGATGGCCTGCCGATCTGGCAGAACCCGGCGCTTATCGCCGAGGAGGGCGCGAATACCGGCGCAAAGGCGGAAGACGCGCAGAAACTGCTGGGCGGCATCGCCTCCCATCTCGGCATCGAACGGGAGCTGGTGCTGCCGGCCTATGAGGATCCGGCGGAATGGATCATCAAGGAAGGCAGCCTTCCCGACAATGTTGACCCGTCAAATTCCAAGCTGAAGGACCCGGAGGAGCGAAACCGCATAGCCCGCGTCTTCGAGCGGGGACTGACGACACCGACCGGCTATATTCTTCCCGTTCAGGCGTGGAATGCGCGCGCTGCCGGCAAGCGCTGGATCAGCGAAAAATGGAAGACGCGGCGCGGTAAAATATTCCTGGTTCCGGGTGACAGCCCGGTGGGTTACCGCCTGCCGCTCGGCACCCTGCCCTATGTGCCGCCATCCGCCTATCCCTATATTCACGAGGCCGACCCCTCGATCCCCCGCGGTCCGCTTCCCGACGTCTTCACGCCATCGGGCCGCGCCATGCCCGAAGCTTCTTTCCATGCCAGCGAAGCCGCGGGGCAGGAACGCGTAGAACAGACGATCGGCGAAATCGGCGGCGCGGTGCGCACCGCGATGTCGGTGGAACCGCGTGACGGCAGGCTTTGCGTCTTCATGCCGCCAGTGGAACGCATCGAGGACTATCTCGAGCTGATTGCAGCAGCGGAGGCGGCAGCCGCCGAGCTTGGACTGCCAGTCCACATAGAGGGTTATGCGCCGCCGCATGATGAGCGCATCAATGTAATCCGCGTCGCGCCCGATCCCGGTGTCATAGAGGTCAACATCCACCCCGCTTCAAGCTGGGAGGACTGTGTCGACATCACCACCGCAGTCTACGAAGAGGCGCGCCAGTCACGTCTCGGTGCCGACAAATTCATGATCGATGGCCGTCATACCGGCACCGGCGGCGGCAACCATGTGGTGGTTGGCGGCGCCAATCCCAATGACAGCCCATTCCTGCGCCGACCCGATCTTCTGAAAAGTCTCGTGCTGCACTGGCAGCGGCACCCCTCGCTCTCCTATCTCTTCTCAGGGCTCTTCATCGGCCCGACGAGCCAGGCGCCACGTATCGACGAAGCCCGCCACGACAGTCTCTACGAACTGGAGATCGCGCTTGCGCAGGTTCCGCCGCCCGGTGAAGGCGTTCCGCCCTTGCCATGGCTGGTTGACCGCCTGTTCCGCAATCTTCTGACGGATGTAACGGGCAATACGCACCGCGCCGAAATATGCATCGACAAGCTGTTTTCGCCTGATGGACCGACTGGCCGCCTCGGGCTGGTGGAATTTCGCGGTTTCGAAATGCCGCCGAATGCGCGCATGTCGCTTGCCCAGCAGTTGCTGGTGCGTGCTCTCATCGCGCGTTTCTGGAAAAACCCGGCCGTCGGCAAATTCGTGCGCTGGGGCACGGCACTCGCCGATCGTTTCATGCTACCGCATTATATCTGGGCCGATTTCCTGGATGTGCTTGCAGACCTCAGGGAAAACGGTTTCGACCTGAAGCCGGAATGGTTCACTGCCCAGCAGGAATTCCGTTTCCCATTCTTCGGGGAGGTGGAATATGAAGGCTCAAAGCTGGAATTGCGCCAGGCGCTGGAACCCTGGCATGTGATGGGCGAACAGGGCGCCATCGGCGGCACCGTGCGTTATGTCGACAGCTCCGTCGAGCGCCTGCAGGTGCGGCTCGAAACATCCAACCCCGCCCGCTACACGGTGGCCTGCAACGGCCGTGCCGTTCCGCTGACTCCGACGGAAAACCGCAGCGTCGCGGTTGCCGGCGTCCGCTTCAAGGCATGGCAGCCCGCTTCCGGCCTGCATCCCGTGTTACCCGTCAATTCACCCTTGACCTTTGACATTTATGATACATGGTCGAGGCGATCGATCGGCGGATGCATCTATCATGTTGCTCATCCGGGCGGGCGCAATTACGAGACGTTTCCCGTCAACGGCAATGAGGCGGAGGCACGCCGCCTCGCCCGTTTCGAACCATGGGGGCATACGGCAGGGCAATATCCGCTTCGGGCGGAAACCGTGTCGCCAGAATTTCCGCTGACGCTCGATCTGCGCCGGCCTTACGGAGTATAAATTGTCCAAAGCCCCGGCAACGGAACGCAAGACGGAAACGAGCGCGCGGCCAAGCGGGCTTGAATATTCCCCTTTGCCTGGCGTTGCCGACGAAATGCTCGATAACAACGGCGCGGTGAGACCGGTCTGGAAGACCCTGCTCGAGGCCCTGTCGCGCATGTCTGAGCGGGAGCTGCATGAGCGTTTTGCCCGCACTGACCGCTATCTGCGCGATGCCGGCGTGTTCTACCGCGATTACGGCAAGGGCAGCAGCGAAAGAAACTGGCCGATCTCCCATATTCCGGTGCTGATCGACGACCGGGAATGGACGGTTCTTGCCGAGGGGTTGAAGCAGCGCGCCAATCTTCTGGAAGCCATGGTCGCCGATTTTTACGGCGAAAACCGACTGGTGAAGGAAGGTTATGTGCCGCCGGCGCTGATTGCCTCCAATCCCGAATATCTGCGACCCATGGTCGGCGTAAAGCCGGCAAGCGGTCATTACCTGCATTTCTGTTCCTTCGAGATCGGGCGTGGGCCAGATGGCAACTGGTGGGTGCTGGCCGACAGGACACAGGCGCCCTCCGGTGCGGGTTTCGCACTCGAAAACCGGGTGGCGACCACGCGTGCGCTCTCCGACATCTATGCCGAAACCCATGTTCACCGTCTGGCCTCGTTTTTTGGTGCTTTCCGCGACACGCTGCAGGCGCAAAGAAAACACCCTGACGACCGGATCGCCGTGTTAACGCCCGGCCCGGCCAACGAGACCTATTTCGAACACGCCTATATCGCCCGTTATCTTGGCTTCATGCTGCTGGAGGGCGAAGACCTGACCGTTGTCAATGGCCGCGTCATGGTCAGAACGGTTGCCGGGTTGAAGCCGATCGGCGTCCTCTGGCGGCGTCTCGACGCATCCTATTCCGATCCGCTGGAGCTCAACCAGCAATCCCATATCGGCACGCCGGGCATGGTACAGGCATTGCGCAATGAAGCGCTCACCATCGTCAACGCGCTCGGCAGCGGAATTCTGGAAACCCGGGCGCTGCTTGCCTTCATGCCGCGCATCTGCCGCCACATTCTCGGCGAAGAACTGAAATTGCCGTCCATCGCAACATGGTGGTGCGGACAGGAGGCTGAACGCCGTCACGTCGCCGGCAATATCGAAGGCATGGTCATTGGCCCGGCCTATTCCCGGCTTCCATTCTTCGACGATAATGGCCAGTCCGTGCTTGGCTCTTCCCTGAGAGAAACTGCAAAGGAATCGATCAGCGACTGGCTTGCCTCCGATGGCCACAGGCTGGTGGGCCAGGAAGTGGTGAAGCTTTCAACCACCCCGGCCTATATCGACAACAAGCTCGTGCCGCGCCCGATGAGCCTTCGTGTATTTGCCGCCCGCACCCAGGATGGCTGGCAGATCATGCCGGGTGGCTTTGCCCGGATCGGTAGCGGTGACGACGTGTCCGCCATCGCCATGCAATCGGGCGGAAGCGCGGCTGATGTCTGGATCGTCAGCGACAGACCGGTGGAGCGCACCACGCTTCTGCCGGCGGAAGAGAGCTTCACCCGCAACATGCCGGGCAGCCTGCCAAGCCGCGCGGCCGACAATCTCTTCTGGCTGGGTCGTTATATCGAGCGCTCTGAAGGCGCCTTGCGCATCCTTCGCGCCTGGCATGGGCGTTATGCCGAATCCGCTGATCCGCGCCAGCCGCTGCTCGCGCATGTCACGCGGTATCTCGAAGCGCTTGATGTGGAGATGAACGATGCCGTGCCGGAAAGCCTGCTGACCAACATCAACAGTGCTCTTTATTCCGCCAGCAACATTCGTGACCGCTTTTCGCCGGACGGATGGCTGGCGCTGAACGACCTTGCCAAGACAGCCCGCCGTTTCCACGCGAAAGTGGCTCCCGGCGACGACGCGACCCATGCCATGACGGTCCTCTTGCGCAAGCTTGCGGGCTTTGCCGGCCTGGTGCACGAAAACATGTATCGCTTTACCGGCTGGCGTTTCCTGTCGATCGGCCGTTATCTTGAACGCGGGCTGCATATGACGCGCCTTCTCGGCCATATGACCGGCCCGGACGCGCCAGATGGATCCTATGACATGCTGCTTGAAATCGGCGACAGCGTCATGACCCATCGCCGGCGCTATAACGTCAATACGGCAGGTCTGACCGTGACCGATCTTCTGGCACTCGACCCGCTCAATCCCCGCTCGATCCTGTTCCAGCTGAACGAGATCCGCACCGAGGTGGAGCAGCTTCCAAACGCCTTCGTCAACGGCCAGATGTCGCCCTTCTACCGCGAGGCGATGCGCCTGCATTCCGGGTTGGCGGTCATGACGCCGGAAAACATGAATGGCGCGATCTACCGCCAGCTCGAAACCGACATGGAGCATCTTTCCGATGTTCTGGCCCGGACCTATCTCGGATAATCCTATGCTCTATGATCTTTCCCTGCATATGGGTTACACCTACGACACGCCGGCCCATGGCGCACGCCACATCATCCGCGTCCTGCCGCTCTCCATCCCGGGTCGACAGCGGCTTGTCGCCGGCTCCATCGACGTTTCGCCGACGCCGGAAGAACGGGCCGTCTTCGAGGATTTCTTTCATCTCTCGGCCACATCGGTGCATCTGCGCGCACCGCATGAAAAGCTCGATATTCGCATGCAGGCGCGGGTGATGGTGGAAGCCCCGGCATTGACGGCGGATTTTTCGCCCGAGCTTTCCCGCCTGCCGCAGGACCTCGCCGGTGTGTGGTCGCTCGATTTCCAGTCGCCGCACCACTTTATCGGCGCTAGTCCAAGGATCGGAATGGACACGGCGATATCCGCCTATGCCCGGGAAGTGCTGAAACCCGGAATGACCATTCGCGAAATTGCGCTCTCTCTGTGCAAACGGATCCATAAGGACTTCACCTATGACGGCGAGGCGACGACCGTTGATACGACACCCGCGGAAGCCTTCAAGCTAAAGCGCGGCGTGTGCCAGGATTTTTCGCATATCATGATCATGGCCTTGCGCAGCCTCGGCATTCCCGCCGGTTATGTCAGCGGTTTCCTGCGTACCATTCCCCCTCCCGGCAAGGAACGGCTTGAAGGCGCCGATGCAATGCACGCCTGGGTGCGCATCTGGTGCGGCGAGGCTGCCGGTTATCTGGAGCTCGATCCCACCAACGATATCGTGGCTGGAAGCGACCATATCGTCGTCGGTTATGGCAGGGATTATTCCGATGTCGCCCCCGTTATCGGTGTATTGAAGAGCTACGGCAACCAGCAGATAAAACAGGCGGTCGACGTGATCCCCATCCAGCAATGACACAACGTGTATTATTCCAGACCTTCGCGACGACAATTCTTGAAAATACTTTGAAAGCTGCGTCAATTTGACCACTGCGTAAAATTGAACCGATCACGTTAGCGGATTTTACATCGTTTGCGGGTTTCCTGCGCTCAGTCGAATATTCTAATCGGTGAGCACCACTATGACCGCCTCTGCACCTGACAAATTGAAGCGCCGTTTCCTGACCGATAAGAGCGGCAATTTCGGCATCATGACGGCAATCCTGCTGCCTGTCTTGCTGGGTTTTGCCGGTGCCGGCATGGAGTTGGCGAATGTGATGCAGGTGAAAGCGGACATGCAGAACACTGCGGATTCAGCCGCCCTTGCGGCGGCAACCGAGGCACGGCTGAAAAAGGGCGATCTGACGGATGAGCAGATCAAGGAAATCGCCAAGGGCTTCATTGCGGCGCAGATGGAAAAAAGCCTGACTGAAGAAGAAAAGAAGAAACTGGAGGAGAATTCTCCAACCAGCATCACGACGACGGAAAATGCCCGCGGCAAGACCTACACGATCGAAACCACGATCAACCACCAGGTTCAGCTCAATCCGCTGCTCGGGTTCATTGGCGCAAAAACACTCGATCTTTCGGTAACCGGCACCGCAAAGAGCACCGTCAACAAGGGTGCTCCGATCTCCATGTATCTGGCGCTTGATCGTTCCGGCTCGATGTCGTTCAAGACGGATACAATCGATACCAAAAAAACGTCATGCCAGAACTACACGGTTGATAATTGGGGTAAATATCCCAATCTGGGCAAGACATCCCCCTGCTATGTCAACAAGGCCACGTCGCTCAAAACCGCGGTCGGATTTCTCGTCGCCACATTGAACAAGGCCGACCCGACCTACACTGCCAACGGCGGTTCACAACTGGTGCGGACAGGTGCCTCGGTCTATACGCACGAGACCTATGCCGCACAGCCTCTCAGCTGGGGCACGAGCAGCGTTGTCAGCTATGTGGACAAACAGATTCCGGAATTTCCCACCGGCGGCACGGATGCCCGCAGCAGCCTGAACGCCGCCTATAACGCACTCAAGAAAGCCAATCCCGACGAGGCGAAGGCACATAAAACGCAAGGGAGCGAATCCTTCGAGCGCTATATTGTTCTGATGACCGATGGCGAAATGACGGGAAACAGCGCCTCGTGGAATTCCAGCATCGACCAGTCGGTACGCACCACCTGCGAGACTGCCAAGAAAGATGGAATCAAGATTTTCAGCGTCGCCTTCATGGCGCCGGACAAGGGCAAGGCGCTGCTGCAATATTGCGCATCGAGCGCTGACAATTATTACGCCCCTGAAAACATGGAGCAGATCGTAACAGCCTTTGGCGAAATCGCCCGCAAGGCTGCTGGCAGCATCGCCACGCTCACCAACTAATTCCGCTTCCGGCGCCGCCGCGCCGGAGCGCCTTCGCCGCCGCATGGCTGACAGAACATGTGCGGCAGGTGACAGCGGCGGCGGCCCGTGGCATAGGAGGGCCGCTCCCATTCACAGGCCCTGTCATGATCCGCATCGAAAACATCAGCAAGTCGAACAGTCACCGCATTCTCTATATCGAGGCCTCCGCCGCGCTCAACCGCGGTGAGAAGATCGGCCTTGTCGGTCCGAACGGTGCCGGCAAGACCACGCTTTTCCGGATGATCACCGGCGAGGAGCAGCCCGACGAGGGTCAGGTCGTCGTCGAAAAGGGCATGACAGTCGGCTATTTCGATCAGGATGTCGGTGAAATGTCCGGCCGCTCTGCCGTGGCCGAGGTTATGGAGGGTGCAGGCCCGGTCAGCGAGGTCGCTGCGGAGCTTCGGGAACTGGAAGCCGCCATGTCCGATCCCGACCGGATGGACGAGATGGACGCCATCATCGAACGTTACGGCGAAGTGCAGGCGCGGTACGAAGAGCTTGATGGTTACGCGCTGGAAGGCCGTGCGCGTGAGGTGCTGGACGGGTTGAGCTTCAGCCAGGAGATGATGGACGGCGATGTTTCCAAGCTTTCCGGTGGCTGGAAGATGCGCGTCGCGCTTGCCCGCATCCTTTTGATGCGGCCGGACGTGATGCTGCTCGACGAACCCTCCAACCATCTCGATCTTGAAAGCCTGATCTGGCTTGAGGATTTCCTGAAGAATTATGACGGCGCGCTGCTGATGACCTCGCACGACCGGGAATTCATGAACCGCATCGTCACCAAGATCATCGAGATCGACGGCGGCAGTCTCACCACCTATTCCGGCGACTACGGCTTTTACGAACAGCAGCGCGCGCAGAATGAAAAGCAGCAGCAGGCACAGTTTGAACGCCAGCAGGCCATGCTCGCCAAGGAAATCAAGTTCATCGAGCGTTTCAAGGCGCGCGCCTCGCATGCCGCGCAGGTGCAGAGCCGCGTGAAGAAACTCGACAAGATTGATCGCGTCGAGCCGCCACGCCGACGCCAGACTGTTGCTTTCGAATTCGCGCCGGCGCCCCGCTCGGGTGAGGATGTCGTGGCGCTGAAGAAGGTGAACAAGGCCTATGGCAGCCGCACCATTTATGACGATCTCGACTTCATGGTGCGGCGCAAGGAACGCTGGTGCATCATGGGCGTCAATGGTGCAGGAAAATCAACGCTGTTGAAGCTCGTAACCGGCACGGCGGAACCGGATTCCGGCAAGGTTACCCTCGGCGCCAGCGTCAAGCTCGGTTACTTCGCCCAGCACGCCATGGATGTTCTTGATGGTGACAGCACCATCCTGGAATGGCTGGAAGAGCGCTTTCCAAAGGCGGGGCAGGCGCCGTTGCGCGCCCTTGCAGGCTGTTTCGGTTTTTCCGGCGACGACGTGGAAAAACGTTGCCGCGTTCTTTCCGGCGGGGAAAAGGCCCGTCTCGTCATGGCTGCCATGTTGTTCGATCCGCCGAATTTCCTCGTGCTGGACGAGCCGACCAACCATCTCGATCTCGACACCAAGGAAATGCTGATCAAGGCCCTCTCGGATTACGAAGGCACGATGCTGTTCGTTTCGCATGACCGTCATTTCCTGGCCGCCCTTTCGAACCGGGTTCTGGAACTGACGCCCGACGGTATCCATCAATACGGTGGCGGGTACACCGAATATGTCGAAAGCACCGGACAGGAAGCCCCGGGCCTTCACAGCTGAGCCATCTGCCGAACGCACCGCCCTGTGACGGCAGCTTTCTTTTGGAGACTGGAGAAGCAGATGCGGATCGTGGTTTACAGCGCCAAGCCCTATGACCGGCAGTTCCTTGACGCTGCCGCCCACCCTGGCATGAAGATGCAATATTGCGAAGCGCGCCTGTCTGCCGAAACGGTAGCGTTGGCGGAGGGAGCGATGGCGATCTGTGCCTTCGTCAATGACGACCTGTCCGGACCGGTGCTCGAGAAACTTGCGGCAATGGGTGTGCGACTTGTCGCCCTGCGATGCGCCGGGTTCAATCAGGTGGACCTTCAGGCCGCCGAAAAGCTCGGCCTCACCATTGCGCGCGTGCCGGCCTATTCGCCCTATGCGGTGGCGGAACACACCATGGCGCTCATCCTGTCGCTCAACCGCAAGATTCACCGCGCCTATAATCGCGTTCGCGAGGGAAATTTCGCACTCGACGGGCTGCTTGGCTTCGATCTCCACGGGAAGACGGTTGGTGTTGTAGGCACGGGAAAGATCGGAGCGATCTTCACGCGTATCGCGGCCGGCTTCGGCTGCCGTCTGCTCGGCCACGATATCCGGCAGAATCCGGATTGCGTGGCGCTGGGCATGACCTATGTCACGCGGGAGGAGCTGTTCCGCGCCTCGGACGTACTGACACTGATGTGCCCGCTGACACCGGAGACCCGCCATCTCATTCGTAGCGAAACGCTGCCGCTGCTGAAAAAGGGCGTAATGCTCATCAATACCAGCCGCGGCGCCATCATCGACACGCAGGCCGCGATTGCCGGATTGAAAGACGGCACCATCGGTTCCCTCGGCATTGACGTCTACGAGGAGGAAGCCGATCTCTTTTTCGAGGATCTGTCCAATGATGTGTTGCGCGATGATGTTTTCGCGCGGTTGTTGACCTTTCCCAATGTTCTGGTGACCGGTCACCAGGGTTTCTTCACACAGGAAGCACTCACAAACATTGCGGACACGACAATCGCCAACATTACGAGCTTTCTTGATACCGGCAAGGCACTGCATGCCGTCTCGAGGACCTAGGTCGCCGGGATCGCTAACCACCTGAGAACTGCAAAATTCGCCCCGGACGCAATTGCCCGCCCCCGAGACCCGGTATAGGTTCACTCGATCTTTTTCGGGCTTTCAGCTGACCGGTCGGGCAACAGATGCAACTCAAAGACTGCTATAATTTCCACGATTTTCGCCGCATGGCCAAACAGCGTCTTCCCGGACCAATCTTCAACTACATCGACGGCGCTGCCGATGACGAGGTGACGTATCGACAAAACACGGCCGCCTTCGAAAAATGCGATCTCGTTCCGGACGTGCTGCGCGGCGTTGCCGATGTGGATATGTCGGTCACCGTCATGGGGCAGAAGCTCTCAATGCCGGTCTATTGTTCCCCGACGGCACTTCAGCGCCTCTTTCACCATCAGGGAGAACGGGCGGTTGCTGCGGCGGCCGGCAAATTCGGCACGATGTTCGGCGTGTCCTCTCTCGGCACCACAAGCCTGGAGGAAGCGCGACGGATCAGCGGCGGGCCACAGGTCTATCAGTTTTATTTCCACAAGGACCGTGGCCTCAACCGCGATATGATGGCGCGCGCAAAAAGCGCCGGTGTGGAAACCATGATGCTGACGGTGGACAGCATCACCGGCGGAAACCGCGAGCGCGACAAGCGCACCGGCTTTGCCATTCCTTTCAAGCTCAATCTTTCCGGCATCGCGCAATTTGCCATGAAACCGGCATGGGGCATCAATTACCTGACCCATGAGCGCTTCAGCCTTCCGCAACTCGACGATCACATCAAGATGGACGGTGGAGCGCTCTCCATCAGCCGCTATTTCACCGAGATGCTCGATCCTTCCATGAATTGGGAGGACGTGAAGCAGATGGTGCGCGAATGGGGCGGACCTTTTTGCCTGAAAGGCATCATGTCGGTGGACGACGCCCGGCGTGCCGTCGAGATCGGCTGCAGCGGCATCGTACTATCCAATCATGGTGGCCGCCAGCTTGATGGTTCCCGCAGCGCTTTCGACCAGCTGGCCGAGATCGTCGATGCGGTCGGTGACCGGATTGACGTGATGATGGATGGCGGCGTTCAGCGTGGCACCCATGTACTGAAAGCCCTGTCTCTGGGGGCAAAAGCCGTGGGGCTTGGCCGCTATTATCTTTTCCCGCTTGCCGCTGCAGGCCAGGCCGGGGTCGAGCGGGCCTTGGAAACAATGCGTATCGAAATCGAGCGCGGCATGAAGCTGATGGGCTGCACAACTGTCGAGCAACTGACTCGCCGCAACCTCCGGTTCCGGGACTAAGGCAGCGTTCCACGATCCCAGGACAGGTCAAAACCTGCCACTGCCACCGCAGACCAATTCAGCCGCGTTTCGTTGATGTTCCTGAAGCGCCAGACCGATGTTCCAGGTGAGCGCCAGGGATACCAGCACGCAAATGCCACCGGAAATCAGCGAACGATGGCGCCTGGCGCCAGATAGAAACAGCCAGCCGATGACGGCATAGGCCAAAAACGCCGGCACGGCAGCGACAAGAACCGATAGGGGGCCGTCGCAATCGATAGCCTCGATACCGACGGCGCGATATTCATTTGGCGTTCCCACAAGCCCGATGGCGGCGACGGGGAACATTGCAACCAAAACGGCATAACGGAAAAAGCGGGGCGTATCGGGCATATCTGCTCCATGACCGGATTATTGACCTCCCTGCCGCGGCCGAAAGACGCTTTATCGGTGCATGGAAGGAGGATCGCCAATATTTGCGAAGAAAGCCAGTCCTTATGCCGAGATGGCCTTGGCAGACCGTTCCGCATGTGTATATGGTTGCATTATGCAACCATATTGGATTAACCATGCCTGAACAGCCCCTTCCCATACACGATATCCGCTCCATCTCGCGGCGGCTTGTTCGCGAACTCGGCTTTATGGGAGGAGACTTTGCCGGCACTGATCTGCCGCCCTCCGCCGTGCACGCGCTGATCGAGATCGAGGCATGCCCGGGCATCACAGCTCGGGATTTGGCGAAGTTGCTCAGGCTGGAGAAATCAAGCGTCAGCCGAATGCTTCGCAAACTCGTCCTTTCAGGAGACCTCCTGGAGGAGACGGATATCGACGATAGCCGAATCAAACGGCTCCGCCTGACCAAACCCGGGCAGAAGAGGGTGGAAACCATTCACGCCTTCGCAAATCGGCAGGTATCGAGCGCCTTAACACGGATCGGCCCGGCGCAAGCTCTCACGGTTCTGGAAGGGCTACGCCTCTATGCCGATGCGTTGGGAGACAGGGGCGATGTCGCGGCTCCGGCCGTCGAGGTCATCGAAGGCTACAGGCCAGGGCTCATCGCTCGCATCACGCAGATGCATGCGCTTTATTACGCCCGGACATCCGGCTTCGGCCAGCGTTTCGAATCCGTTGTAGCAGAGGGCCTCGCGGCTTTTTGCAACCGGCTGGACAGCCCGAAGAACGCGATCTGGGTTGCAATCCGCAGCCAGCAAATCATCGGCTCCATCGCGATCGACGGCGAAGATCTCGGAGCGGATATTGCGCATCTGCGCTGGTTTATTGTCGACGACGGTGTGCGCGGCGGCGGTGTTGGACGCAGACTGCTCGAAACAGCACTGGCCTTTGTCGACAAAAATGGCTTCGCCGCAACCCATCTCTGGACATTCAACGGTCTCTCGACCGCACGCCACCTTTACGAGAACCATGGTTTTACATGCGTCGAGGAATATCCGGACAGCCAATGGGGAAGCGAGGTCTTGGAGCAACGCTTTGTCCGGCGACGGCCCGGTTGATCGTCTGCACGTGGTGCACTCTCAGGTTCGCGCCAGGCGCAAGGCGCTCCAGAAGCCACGCAACTGCGCGGTCAACTCCGCATAAAGACCATAACGCCGCGCATAATGCGAGACTTGCGCAGCATCCGGCTGGTAGGCATTCGCAACCCGTGTCATCGACGAAACCGCCTCCTCATAATCAGGATAGAGCCCAATCGCCACGGCCGCACCAATGGCAGCACCGAGCGCACCTGTCTCGCGGGCCTCCGCGACACGCAGCGGAATTTCCAGGACATCAGCCATGATCTGCGGCCAATGCTGGCTGCGGGAACCGCCGCCGGACATCACGGCGCTTTCCACCGGCAAGCCCGCTTCGCGCAAGACGCCGATGTGGCGTCGATGCTCAAAACACACACCCTCGAACAGGGCGCGTAACATGTGGCCTTCACCATGCCATCCCGCAAGGCCGTAGAAGCCGCCACGAAACTCCGCACCCAGCCGCGACCCGAAAATGAACGGATGAAAGAACGGATCGTCGGCGCGCGGGGTAACGGAGCCGACCAATTCGTTGCAGCGCTCGAAGGCGTGGTCGCCGTGGTCACCGCGAACACGATGCACGTACCATTCGAGATTGGCGGCGGAGGTGGCGCTGGATTCGATATTGACATAACGGTTGCGGCCAAAGGTCGTAACCATGAAGACATCGGGACTGATTACCGGCCTGTCTGCGAAAACCTGGTTGATGCTCCAGGTGCCGGCTATGATCGAAGCTTCCCCGGCATTGATGACGCCCGACCCCATGGCGCTGGAGACCACATCGAAGAAACCGCCGATGACGGGTGTGCCTTCGGATAGCCCCGTCATAGCCGCAGCCTCGCCCGTCACCTGGCCGACGATGTCGGCCGATTCCACGCAATGGGGGAAAAACGCGAACGCGTCCTCGATATCGTAAAGAGACAGAAGCTCACGGTCGAGCCGCGCTTCCGGCAAAGCCAAAAGTCCCGCGCCACTGAGATCGGAAATATCATTGGCAAGGCAGCCCGTCAGGCGGAAATTGACGAAATCCTTGCAGAACAACACCGTACCGGTCCGGGCGTAAAGATCGGGTGCACGTCGCTTCACCCAAGCCAGAAGGCTCGGGGTTTGCGCAGGCCATGGCCGCTGCAGGCAGCGGGCCTGCAATTGCGCTCCGCTTTTCCCGTCAAGCTCGGCCGCCACATCGGCGGCGCGGCTGTCGAGCGACTGGATGCCGATCAGGGGCTGTTGTTTCTTGTCCAGAAGATAAAGACCATTGCCGTGGCCGGCGCAGCCTACCGCGAGGATGCTGCGAGGATCGACTGACGATTTTACCAGAAGCTGCCGGATCGCCTCACAGCCGTTGCGCCACAATTCCTCGAGATCGCGCTCGACATAGCCGGGCTGCGGGAATGTCGACTGTCCGTCGATCGCGTGTTGCGCAACCTGCCGGCCCGCCGTGTCGAACAGCACGGCCTTGATGACCGTGTTGCCGACATCAAGACCCAATATGTGATTTTTGTCAGCCACGATTATAGATATCCCATGCTTCCTCACCACCCGCACCCTGATGGATGATGGCCATCAACGCCTCAACAACGGCCTTGGGATTGTCGTGCTGGTAAATATTGCGCCCGTAAACCATGCCGTTTGCACCTTCGGCCACCAGAGCCGCCGATTTCGCCAATACATTGCGCAAGTCCTCACGCCCCCCGCCCCGCACCAGCACCGGGCACCGCGCCGCCTCGATCACCCTGTGAAAGTCCTGCGGGTTACTGGTCGGATCGGCCTTGATGATATCGGCTCCCATTTCCGAGGCAAGACGAACCAGCGTAACGATCTTTTCGGCATCGCCATCCACCTGATAACCGCCGCGCACATCATGCGGCAGCATGACCAAAGGTTCTATCATCAGCGGCATGCCGAAACGATGGCAATCGGCGCGCACGCGGCTGATGTTTTCAACACATTGACGAAAGAGCTCAGGTTCGTCCGGCAGCATGAACAGGTTCACGACGACGCAAGCGGCATCCATTTCCAGCGCGCCGATGATCGGGTCATGATAATTCTGAAGCTGCGACCACATGGTCCTGTGGCGTGTTGAGTTATAGGGGTTGCCCATGTCGATGCGCATGACGAGCGCCGGCTTGTCGCGCTCCGGCCGCTGCTGCAGCAGGTCTGCCTGGCCGTAGGCCATCTGGATGGCGTCGGGACCAGCCTCTACCAGCCTGTCCACGGTCTGCGACATATCCTCCAGCCCGACGAGGAAGCTCGGCTCGTTACAAACCCCGTGATCGATGGCCACATCCAGACAGCCGCCATTGCGGAACAGCCTGTTCATGCGCGCCTTCTTCGAAATCCGCATCATCATGCATTCTCCTTGCATCTGTGTTGAAGCATTGCCGGCGTGACCCCGTAAAAGGTCTCCAGCTCGTGAATGAGCCGCTGACGTTCCACTGACGCCTGGTCTGGCAGCCAGCCCAACTCGCGCGCTGCAATGGCGAGCATCGCGTCGATCAGATCGGCATCGATGACGCCGGTGATGGCGAGCGTCGTGCGACGCAGGACGAGATCGGTTAGGTGCCGCACCTGTTCGCAACGGATGAGCCAGACCACTTCCGCTGCCGTGATCGGCGATTTTTCTGAAAGCCGCACGTCATCCGAACGATCCCGGCAAAAAACCATCACCTCAAACGCGCGGGAGCCGTAAGCCAGGGCCAGATGCTCCGCCCGGTCTTCGGCAATCGAAAACTCCTCCGACAACAGGGCAGGCAGGCCGCCTGCACCGGCCGGAAAATTCCTGCCGCCGCCGATTGCGCGGTCCATGGTGCCGGTCAGCCGCTTTCGCCCAAGAAAGGCCAGAACCTCGTCGGTCACCTGTTCGCCAAAAGCTCTGAAAGTGGTCCACTTGCCGCCGATCATGCAGAGCTGCGGCGGATCACTCGGAACGCGGTGGATGAAATGGCTGCGGGATATTTTCCCGGTGAAGGCGGCATCGCTTCGCGGCAATGGCCGTATACCGCTGAAACTGAAGACGATGTCGGAGCGATCGATGGCAATCTGCGGAAAGACCTGCCGGATCGCGTCCAGAATGTAGTCCCGTTCCTCGGGCTCGCAGCGCACCCGCTCGGGCCGATCCACCTTGATATCGGTCGATCCCGCAAGAACCCGGTCGAGATAAGGGAAGAGGATACAGACCCGGTTATCCGTGTTTTCAAAGAAAATCATGTGACCGTTCAGCGCCTTGAGAAGTTCCTCATTGGCAAGGATCAGATGCGATCCCTTGGTGCCTGAAACGGTGGGTTTTGCCCTGTCCGACGCCGGGCCATCGGCCAATACGCCGATCGTCTCGTCGATCCAGGCTCCCGTCGCATTGATGATGATCCGGGGCCGTATCGGCAGGACTTCGTCCGCTTCCTCCGTCCGCAGACCATATTCATCGCCCACACGGACGAGTTCGGCATAGTTCAGTGCAACGCTTTGCGGCGCATCCGACTGGCTGTCGATCAGAAGCTCCAGGGCAAGCCGTTCGGGCTGGCTTATCCAAGCATCGTAATAGGTGGCGGAATATCTGATCTCCGGTGTCAGATCCGGCCAATGCTGCAAAGTATCGGCCGCGCCGCGAAAGACGTGACGGGGCAGGATGCGATTTTTGCGAGTGACGAAATCATAGAGCATCAGACCCGCCTTGATGGCGAGAGCACCCCGGCTTGCGGGTTTCCCACCGGAGCCGGCAAAGGTTGCTGCCGCATTGAACAGGCCGCTGAAAGTCGAAAAGATCGGGATCGTGGTCGGCAGCGGCCGAACCATATGCGGTGCGAGCCTCAGAAGTGCATCGCGCTCCCGCAGGGATTCCGCCACCAGGCCGAATTCGCCGTTTTCTAGATAACGCAGGCCGCCGTGGATCATCCGCGAGGGAGCAGCGCTGCAACCCGAGGAGAAATCGCTGCGCTCGACCAGAAGAACTCTCAGCCCCTGCAGGGCAAGATCACGATAGGCGGCGATGCCATTGATACCGCCGCCGATGACCACAGCGTCGAAATCACCGTCTTGCCGGATGCGATGGAGAGCGTCCTCGCGAAAACTGGGCATAGGAATACCGTTCGCTGGCGATGACCAGCGTCCCAATGTTGTTGACCGTTAAGCGACGTGAGAAAGGGAACGAAATTATGCGATGTGCGCCTGAAACCCCGTTCCAGCTACACAATCAGGTATCGAGACCCACGAGATGCTCCGCGACACCAGTGCTGATGAGCGCCAGCTCACTCTCGGTGAGACGAAGACGCGCCGCGGCGGCGTTTTCAACCGCCTGAGCCGGATCGCGTGCGCCACACAGCGAGAATGTTATACCCGGCTGGGCAATCGTCCAGGCAATCACCACCTGTGCCACTGAGGCGGACCGGGCGGCCGCCACCGGTTTCAGCACGCCCATCAAACGCGCGATCTTTTCACGGTTGGCCTGGCTGAAGCGCGGATTGCCATGGCGCTGGTCATCTTCCGCAAAAACCCGCTCCGGCCCGACCTTGCCCGAGAGGAGACCGAGCGCCAGCGACGAATAGCTGAGAACCGAGACGGCATTCTCCCGGCAAACGGGCAGGAGCGTCGTCTCGATATCGCGCTTTACCATGGAATATTCTTCCTGAATGGCATCCAGCGCCCCGGTGGCGATATAGGCTTCGAGATCGCCGGGCGAGACGTTGCTTGCCCCGATGGAACGGATCTTCCCCTCTTCCTTCAGCCGCACCAAAGCCCCGACTGTCTCGGCAATCGGCGTCGTGGCATCCTGCCAATGGGTGACGTAGTGGTCGATATAATCTGTCCCAAGCCGTTTCAGGCTCTCTTCGACCTCGTACCGGATGGAGCCGGCGCCGAGATAACGATGAACCGGCTTGCCATCCTGATGGAAGAAATAAGCGCCCTCATTCACATGCCACACAAGCCCGCATTTGCTGACCAGCACCACCTTGTCGCGTCTGCCGGCAATTGCCTTGCCAACGATGGTTTCGGCGAGCCCCATGCCATAGGCTGGCGCAGTATCGATGAGGGAAATCCCCGCATCGATGGAGGCCTGGATGGCTGCTATGGACTGCCGCTCGTCGGTGCCGCCCCACATCCAGCCACCGATGGCCCAGGTTCCAAGCCCCACGGCAGATGCGTTGATACCGCTTTTGCCTATCGTCCGGGTCAATATTGCGTTGTCCGTCACGAGGTCTCCCCTCCTTCATGATCCAATAAGTAGCCGGCTATCGCTTCATCCACGACCAGCGAGGTCAGATAGTGGCCGGCAAGCGTGGCCGCCACCGGGCCGGCCTTGATGGCGCCTGCTGCGACACCGATGATGTTTGGGCACCGGGCAAGCTGCCCGGGGTCCAGCGCCACCACGCGCGAGTTGAGATCGATCCGGGCAAGCTGCCCGTCCGCCATGGTGAGGTGGGCGAGGAACTCGCCGGCAATGCCGGCATCCACCAGCGCCTGTCCGCCACGGGCGGCATCCGGCAAAAGATCGTAATAGCCAGAGCCTGGCGCCTCCACCGAACCAATGCCGACCAGCGCCACCTGCGCCTGACGCGCCAGATCGAAAACCTCACGGATCGACGCAACATTCATGAGGAGATCGCGCTGTTCCTCGTCTTCGGCGAATAATGGTGCGTGCAGCAGCGAGGCGCTGCCGCCAAGTTTTTCCGCCAGTTGCGTGGCGAGATGATTGACGTCGGTGTAGTGCTTGCCCTGCACCCCGCCGGTGAGCGGCACTACCCGCACATCGAAACGGCGCTCCGCCTGCAGATTGTCGACAACCGCACTCACCGCCTTGCCGCCCGTAATCGCGATCACATCGCCGTCGCGGATCGTTTCCAGCAAATGGTTTGCGGCCACCCGCCCAACCATTTGCAAGGCTGTTTCCGGATTGTCCGATACCGTTGGCGTAACGACGGATTGTCTGAGGTCAAACCGGCGGGTGATCTCGTTTTCAAGGTCCACAAGCCGCTGATAAGGACTGGAGATGCTGATCTTCACCATGCCCGCCTTGCGCCCGGCCGCAATCATGCGGTTCACCTTGGTGTGGGAAAGGTTGAGCCGCTCGGCGATTTCGGACTGCTTCACCCCTTCGATGAAATGCAGCACCAGGACGGAATACATCTGCCTTTGTTGATCGAAATCGTCCTTGATATCCAGCATGATCGTCTTTCTCCAGTTACCTTCGGGCGAGCGAACGGCGCTCAACGGCGGCGCCTGACCAGATAGTGGTCGAACAGTACCGCAGCCAGCAAGATGCTGCCCCTGATGATGTCCTGCCAGTAGACAGACACATTGAGCAAGGCAAGCGAAGTGGAAACCACCGAGAGAAGGATGGCTCCTAGGATCGCGCCCAGAATCGTACCCGAACCGCCCGAAAGGCTGGCGCCGCCAATGACCGCGGCCGCGATGACGTTGAGTTCCATGCCGATGCCGAAGCTTGGCTGGGCAGAACCGAAGCGCGCCATGTAGATAACACCTGCAACACCGCAAAGCATCGAACAAAGCGTTGTGGTGGCGAAGACCACGCGGCCGACACGGATGCCGGAATAGGCCGCGGCCTTGGGATTGCTGCCGGTGTAAAACACCTTGCGGAAGGCAGTCGTGCGCCGCAGCAGCAGATCGAAAGAAACGACCACTACCATAAATATGATCAGCACCAGCGGTATGCCGCCAATCACACCCTGACCGATGAACTTGAATTCCGGCGGCAGGGAGTAGAGCCCGAGCGGCCGCCCGCCGGTCGCCAGCAGGCAAACACCGCGCGCAATGACCATGACGCCCAGCGACACGATGAAATGATGCAGACCGATGACCGTGGTCAGAAATCCCATGACCATGCCGACCAATGTCGTCAGGCAGATTGCCAACCCCGCCGCCACCCAGGGGTCGACGCCGTTGAGGAAAAGCCAGCCGGCTGCCACCATCGCAAGCGCCGTAACGGATCCCACCGAAAGATCGATGCCACCAGAGATCAGCAGGATCGTCATGCCCACGACGACGATGCTTTCGATGGCGAAGACCATGGCCATGGCCCGCAGATTATCCACGGTCAGGAAGTACGGCGAGATGAAGGACATCACGGCAAAAAGCGCGAGAATGATGACGATCAGCCCGCTTTCCCGCGCCTTGAGCGCCGGCTCCCACCACGCTGTGCGGCGAACCGCCGTCCCGGCAAGGCTTGAAGGTGTTTCCGATGTTGCCATTTTCCCGCTCCCTCAGGCTTCCGCCGCATTTTGCATAATTGTGATCGACGCGAGCTGCATGATGTTCTCCTCCGTCATGTCGTCCCCCTCGACCTCGCCGGTGATGCGCCCCTCGCGCACGACAAGCACACGATCGCTGACGCCGATGAGTTCCGGCAGTTCGGAGGAGATGACGACCACGCCAACCCCCTCACGCGCCAGTTCCCGAATCTGGCGGTGAATTTCCGCCTTGGCACCCACATCCACCCCCCGTGTCGGCTCATCCAGAAAGATGACCTTCGGTTCCACCGACAGCATCTTTGCCAACGCCACCTTCTGCTGGTTGCCGCCGCTCAGGGTCGAGACGGAATCACCGACGCTGTTCGCCCGCAGTTTCAGCCGGCGCCCCAGCTCATCTGCGCGTTTCATCTCTTTGCGCCGTTCGATGAAACCCATGCCATTCGATATCCTGCCTATGTCGAGCGCGGAGACATTGGCGGCGATGGACATGTTCAGGAACAGCCCGTCCCCCTTGCGGTCCTCGGAAAGATAAACGATCCCTTCCCGGATGCTGTCACGATAGTCTTTCAGGCCAAGCCGGCGGCCACGTAACATAACCTCGCCTGTCGGCTTGCCCTCCAGCCGGCAGACCGCCCGCGCGATCTCGCTTCTTCCCGCACCGATCAGTCCAGCCAACCCCAGGATTTCACCCCGGCGCAGATCGAAACCGACATCGAAAACGCGCTTTCCTTCATTCAGACCCCGAACAGAGAGAATCACGTCGTCAGATTTCTCATCATCCGAGAGCTTCGGCGGGTAGAGCTTGTCGAGTACCCGTCCCACCATGCTGTTAACGACTTCCTCAGGGGAAATATCAGCAATATTCTCCGTCCTGATATGGCAACCGTCGCGCATGACCGTGATGCGGTCGCAATGTTCGAAAATCTCCCCCATGCGATGCGAAATATAGATGATGGCAATGCCGCGCTCAGCCAGCCGGTGCATGATCCGGAAAAGTGTCTGGGCTTCGGTCTCTGTCAGCGCTGCCGTTGGCTCATCGAGGATCAGGATGCGGCAATCCAGCGTCAACGCCTTGGCGATCTCAACGATCTGCTGCTGCGAAATGGAGAGGCCGCCCGCGCGGCTGGCGGGATCGATGTCGCCGATCTCCCGCAGCACCGCTGCCGCCCGCCTTTCCAGGTCGCGGTAATTCATGAACCAGGAACGGCTTCGACCGGTCTCTGACATAAACATGTTTTCTGCAACCGAAATATCAGGGCAAAGAGCGATCTCCTGATGAACGAAACCGATGCCGAGCCGGTTCGCCACATTAGGCGAGGATATCTTGACCGGCTTGCCATCCAGCAGGATCTCCCCTCCATCGGGCTGCAGAATGCCGTCGATGATATGCATCAGCGTTGACTTTCCGGCACCGTTTTCCCCCGCCAGCGCGTGGATTTCGCCACGCCGCAGGTCAAGTGCAGCACTCCGCAACGCCTTCACGGGCCCGAATGCCTTATGAATATTCGTCATGCTGAGGATGACCTCACCCATAACGCCCTCCCGAACCGGCTTTCCCACATGGCCGGCGAGGCGTAACCTCGCCGGGTCCAGAGCGACGCCTCAGCGCCCCTTCATATATTCGTTGAGACCGAAGGAGGCGGCATTGGCCTTGGTGATGACGGCAAAACCATTGTCCATCGAAGGCACCTGCATCGGGTTGAAGCCGGAGACCTTGTAGTCGTTGAACGGGTCGATCAGGTCCGAATGAGCACCGAGAAACGTGTTCATGAAACCCATGAAGCCCTGAACGCCCTGATTGGGATTGATGGCCATATAGATATTACCCTGCTTGATGTGTTCCAGCGTTGCCGGCGTGATATCCGCATGCAGGATCAGGACCTTCTTTTTTGCCTCGAGAACGGCGGTCGTCGCGCCTTCAGCCGAACCGGCCTCAGGGATCCACAATGCACCGAGATTGGGATTGGCCTGCAGTAGTGCGGCGGTTGCCTGATAAGCGACATTCGCATCCTGGTTGGTCGCTTGCCGGCCAACGAGCTTCATCTGCGGATAGGTCCGCCCCATATAGTCTATGAGGGCAGTAACGCGCAGATCATGGTTGCTTTGGCCCGGATTTTCCAGAACGGCATATTCGCCTTTTTCGCCAAGCTTCTTGACGATTTCGTCAGCCGCAAACTTCGCCTCTGCGACATTGTCCGATGTAATATAGGCGGTGCGCTTCGACTTCGGAGAATCGGCCGCGAAGGTGGTCACGGATACACCTGAGGCGATCGCCTTGTTGATCGGCTCGATGAAAGGATCCGCCTGCATCGGGTGCAGGAGAACGCCTTTAGGCTTCTTCACCAGCTCCTGCTCGAAGGACGCAATCTGCTTTGTGATGTCATATTCCGGCGTGCCGGTGAAAACAGCTTCGCAGCCGAGCGCCTTGGCGGCCTGCTTGAACCCTTCAAATACCGGAACCCAATAGGGATGGCTGGAAACCATGACATTCATCACATAGGTTTCGCCGGGTTCACAGGCAAACTTGCCTGCGGCGGCGGCCGGCGAACCGGCGCCCGCCGCAAGCGCCACGGCCAATACACCCGCAGCGACGGTCGATTTCATAAAAGCCAACATATTCCCCTCCCAAGGATAATGACTTGTCGCGCAATAAATTTTGGTCTCTGTAATTTATTGCATACCGATGAGATAGCCGGAAAAACCGGATACGTCAACGGCATTGAATTTTATTTTTCAATGCGAAATTTATTGCAAACATACCCCGCCACCGCAGTGACTTGAAGCTCATCGCAGGCGAAAGCCAGCAGCGACAGAAATCGCATCCGAGGAAAAATGGCCGGGCTGAAGGAGAAACGAAAAAAGGGTTTCTGACTGCTCAGAAACCCTTTTATGAATTCGGATGGTGGGCGTGACAGGGATTGAACCTGTGACCCCTACGATGTCAACGTAGTGCTCTCCCGCTGAGCTACACGCCCTCCGTGGCGGCGGATAGACCACAAAACCGGTTCATGCGTCAACTGCTTTTTTTCGGTTTTGTGAAGGTTTTTTGAGAGGCCTTACGCCACAAGGAGTTTGTTGACCTCATCCACCAGATCGCGCAGATGGAACGGCTTGGAAAGCACCTTGGCGTCTTTCGGAGCTTTCGAATCGGCATTCAGCGCAACCGCTGCAAAGCCGGTGATGAACATGACTTTCAGGTCCGGGTCGAGTTCGGTCGCGCGTCGTGCAAGCTCGATACCGTCCATTTCGGGCATGACGATATCGGTGAGCAGAAGGGAAAAGGGCTCCTCGCGCAGCCGGTCGTAAGCGCTTGCGCCATTGTCGAAGGAAGAAACCTTGTAACCGGCTTTTTCCAGCGCCTTTACGAGGAAGCGGCGCATATCGTTATCGTCTTCAGCGAGAAGAATTTTCTGATTCATGGTTAAGTGACCGTAACTGCTTAATGTTTGGAATACCCTAGCCCGATTATAGGATTTTCACGGTAAATATCCTGTGAACACGTGAATCGGTATAGCGCTACTTGGGCGACAGTATGGACTTGCCGCACCGTAACTGGCAACATGAACCTCCTGATAGTTTGCGACATGGTAAATGGCCTGAATGGACTGGGTAACAGGTGAATATGAGCTGTTCGAAGTAACGGAACCTGCCGTTCAAACCCTGCCATTCGTCTATAATTCCCCCCATAGCGGCCGCTGCTATCCCATCTCCTTCCTAGAATCGGCGCGGCTCGATTCGCATGACATACGTCGCTCCGAGGACCACTTCGTCGACGAGCTTTTCGGCGCCGCCCCAGAGATTGGCGCGCCGCTGTTGAAAGCGAATTTTCCGCGCGCCTATCTCGACGTCAATCGAGAGCCCTATGAGCTCGATCCCCGCATGTTCGAGGGCACCCTGCCGCCCTACGCCAATATCGGCTCCATGCGGGTTGCAGGCGGCCTTGGCACCGTGCCGCGTATCGTTGCGGAAAACATGGATATTTATGCCCACCGCCTGCCGGTGGATGAAGCCCTCTCCCGTATCGAGACCATTTACAAACCCTACCACGCCTGTCTGCGCCGCCTGCTGTCCCGCACGCACGCACATTTCGGCATGGCGGTGCTGATCGATTGCCATTCGATGCCCGGCAACATCCGGGTCACGGGGTCAAACCTCAGACCTGATATTATTATCGGCGACCGCTACGGCACCAGCGCCTCCCAGGAAGTCTCGCGTGCGGCCCTGCATTTCCTCGAAGAACTTGGCTTCGTCGCCGTCTGCAACAAGCCCTATGCCGGCGGCTTCATTACCGAACATTACGGCCGTCCCATACGCTCGCTTCACGCGCTGCAGATAGAGGTCAACCGGTCGCTTTATGTCGATGAAAAAACGCTTTTGAAGAAAGGCGATTTTCCCGCCATTCAGGCTTCGCTCGAAATCTTCATGCGCCAGCTCGGGACTTTCGTGTCGGAATATGCGATCGAAACTTCGCTCGCCGCCGAATAGCACAGCCAAGCTTCTCAATTAAATCGTTCGCCCCCTTGCCTGGCCGTGCGCCGGGCAAAAAAAACCGCGCCTTGGCGCGGTCAAGTCTAGGGAGGAAACACCCAAGGAGGGTATTTACAGTCAAAGACTGTAGCATCACGCTACGCAGTAATTGCACAATTGTCAATCATTTTATTTTTTGCATGTTTTTTGTGCTTTTGCCGAAAATATGGAAACCACGGCTTCGTCACCATACGAGTGGACGGCGGATGTGATTCCGGTCTATGCATTTCGCCACACAATTGAGGCCATCAATTCAGGCAATGAGGTTTCGCATGCTGCCCGACCGGAATTTCTTCTTCGAACTTGCTGATGCGGCCAGCGCCGAAACGCTTCCCCGCTTTCGCACGGGCGTTGCCGTTACCAACAAGCAGGATGGCGGCTATGATCCGGTGACGGAAGGCGATCAAGCGGCCGAAAGCGCCATTCGTGCGCTCATCGAGGCTCGTTTTCCCCAGCACGGCATCCTCGGGGAAGAACATGGCAATGTCGGTCTCGACCGCGAGCATGTCTGGGTCATCGACCCCATTGACGGCACACGCGCCTTCATTTCCGGCGTGCCCGTATGGGGAACTCTGATCGGCTTCCAGTCTGCCGGCCGCGCCACGATGGGCATGATGGACCAGCCGTTCACCAGGGAGCGTTACTTTGCCGACGGCACCTCCGCCTGGTATTTCGGACCCGAGGGCGAACGAACCATCCGCACGCGTGACTGCGCTTCGCTATCGGACGCGATACTTTTCACCACAACACCCCATATTTTCACCGCCGAGGAAAAGCCCTTCTACGAAAAGGTGCAGGATCAGGTCCGCCTTTTCCGCTACGGGGTGGATTGTTACGCCTATTGCCTGCTGGCCGCGGGTCATGTCGATCTCGTCATTGAATCCGGCCTGAAGCCCTACGATGTGGGCGCACTTATTCCGGTCATCGAGCAGGCCGGCGGCATCATCACCACATGGGATGGCGGACGTCCTGAAAATGGCGGCCGCATTCTGGCGGCCGGCTCCAGATCCGTACATGAACAGGCGCTTGCCATTCTCTCCAGACTATAGACCTGCCCTGCAAGGCGGCCATCACTCCGGCGCAAAAAACGCGTCGATGGCGGCCAGTGCCTGCTTGCGGAAAACATCCCGCTCATGCAGCAGTTCATGACGCGCGCCGGTGATGGGAAGAAGCTGCGCTGCCCGGAAATTGCGCGACAGCTCCTCCTGCGCCTTATAGGGCGTTATCGTGTCCAGCATGGGCGCCAGAATGAGGGTAGGAATGGTTATGTTCGTCAGATGATCCTGACGGGTCACGCGGCACATGGTCTTCAACGCCTCATAGACCCAGCGGGCCGTTGGCGCGCCAATGAACAGTTCCGGAAACTGCCTGTGCAGCGAGAGATTCCTTGCGAAACGTTTCGCGTCCGAGGTTAGCGGATTGCCGTCAAAATCCCTTTCGCGCTGGTCCCTGCCAAGCTGAACTCTTCCCAGGCCGGCAAGGCTCAAAGCCGTGGCGACCAGCCGGATAACGGACGGCGGGACGGATTGCTGACTGCCGAGTTCTATGAAGGGCGAACAAAGCGCCAGCCGATCAATCCTGTTCGCGAGCCCGGGCGCTGCGGCAAGCGCGGCAAGCGCGCCGGTAGAATGTGCAATCATGAAGAACGGCAGCCTCGTATCCGGAAGCACCACCTGTTCCAGAAAAAGGCTGATGTCGTGCTGATAATCGGAAAAGCGCCGCACGTGCCCAGCACCCGGCCTTTTCAGCAACCGTTCGGAACCGCCCTGCCCGCGCGTATCGAACGTCGCGACCCAGAAGCCCATGGCCGTCAGATCGGCCACTGTTTCAAAATATTTTTCGATACATTCGTTTCTGCCGTGCAGCAGAACCACCGTTCCGCGGGCAACATGACGATGGGTCCGAAAGATCGCATAGCGGAGCTGTTTGCCGCCATGGCCAGAAAAATATCCAACCACATGGTTGTCGGGAACCGGATTGTCTTCACTGGCGCGCAATATGGCTTCGATCATCGGTCTTTTTCCGGCTTGTCAACTCTTTTCGGATAGGTCGGCGGCGCGGGAAGGTCAAAGAAAAAATTGCCGGAACCGTCGGTTAAAGCAGTCGCGGTTCCGGCGAGTAAGACAGAAGAAGAAGGGACGTTATTGCTTCTGTCCACGGAGAATGTCTCCGATGACTGGAGTTTTATGGCTCTCAAACTGAACGATGCCGGAACCGGATGTTCAGACATGGTTCATGTTGCATCCACCCCTTGACGCCGCGCGACGCCGTTCCCATCTCCTTCATGCGGTCGCCAAAGCGGGGCCGCGCCAAATGTCCGACCGTCGCCAGAATGGGATGGCGGACTTAACCGCAAACAGTCGCTTCTTAAGGAGGACACCATGCGTCACGTTGATTTTTCCCCTCTCTATCGTTCCACCGTGGGCTTCGACCGTCTTTTCTCGATGCTTGACGGCCTCGGCCAGCCTGAGCAGGCCCAGTCCTATCCGCCCTACAATATCGAGCGGACCGGTGAGAATACCTATCGCATCACCATGGCCGTTGCCGGTTTCGATGAAAATGAACTCAGCATCGAATCCCGCGCCAATGCGCTGACCGTGAAAGCCGAGAAGGCCACGGATGAGAAGACGACGGAAGGCGAATTTCTGTATCGCGGCATCGCCACGCGCGCCTTCGAACGCCGCTTCCAGCTTGCCGACCACGTAGAAGTCCAGACCGCTTCCCTGAAGAATGGCCTGCTGCACATCGATCTCGTTCGCAATATTCCGGAAGCCATGAAGCCGCGCCGCATTGCGATCTCGTCCGACAGCGCCGATGCGCCGAAGACCATCGAAGCCCAGGTTACCCCGGCTCAGGTCAACTAAGTATTCCATATGCAAGAGAGACGGCCCCTTGAGGGGCCGTTTTTGTTGGCGGGAGCGCGTTTTATCGAGCGGAGGCTGCGGCGCCTTCTGCCGCAGCCGCTTCGGCTATCGCTGCCTTTTCATGGGCCTTGCGGGCATAACGCTGGGCAAGGACAGCGCAGACCATCAGCTGGATCTGATGAAAGAGCATGATCGGCAAAACGATGGCACCGATGCTCTGGCCAGCGAAGATCGCGCCGGCCATGGGCACGCCGCTGGCGAGGCTCTTTTTCGAGCCGCAGAAGGTGATGGTGATTTCATCGGCCTTGTCGAACCCCAATAGTCGGCTGCCGAACATCGTCACACATAGGACAAACGCCAGCAGCAGGATATTGATGACGATAACAACACCGATATCCCGGAGCGAAAACGTGTGCCATATGCCCTCGATGACCGCATCGGAAAAGGCGAGATAAACGACCATCAGAATGGAGCCGCGATCGACCGGAGAAAGCAATTTCTTGCGCGCCCTGATCCAGTCACCGATCCAGGGCTGCAGGACCTGACCGACGATGAAAGGCAGAAGCAGCTGCAGGAAGATTTGCAGGAAAGCATCCAGCGAAAAGCCGCCGCCATGGCCGCCGACAGTGAAAAGGAAGCCGACCAGTAATGGGGTCAGGAACATGCCGAAAATATTCGAAGCCGAAGCCGAACAGATCGCCGCCGGCACGTTTCCGCTCGCCATGGAGGTAAAGGCGATGGAGGACTGAACGGTGGATGGAAGCACGCAGAGAAACAGCACGCCCATATAGAGCGGTGCCGGCAGGATGCTTTCGGGAATGAATCCTATCGCCACACCGAGAAGCGGGAAAAGGCCGAAGGTGACGAGCAGGATCGCCAGATGCAGACGCCAGTGCAGGATGCCCGCAATCACCACATCCCGCGAAAGCCGCGCGCCGTGCAGGAAGAATAGCAGAGCGATCGCGAGTTTTGTCGCAAGCCCGAAATATTCTGCCGGCTCGCCGTTGATCGGCAGGAGGGAAGCCAGAATTACGGTGGCCACCAGCATCATGGTGAAACGGTCGGGCAGGAAGCGGGTCATGGGAGGTCTTTCCGGCAGCGGTTTTGCTTGAAACGCGCGCCACTATCGCTCATCATGATTTCGGATGCAAAGATTAACAGTTATCATGATTTGAAATAATGCTGAACCTTCAACATCTTGCCAGCTTC
The DNA here is from genome assembly GCF_013285525.1 of Agrobacterium pusense. Taxonomy (NCBI): domain Bacteria; kingdom Pseudomonadati; phylum Pseudomonadota; class Alphaproteobacteria; order Hyphomicrobiales; family Rhizobiaceae; genus Agrobacterium; species Agrobacterium pusense. Next base: position 1,108,300 of record NZ_CP053857.1, on the reverse strand, counting down.
GTCATGCTCCAGCAAACCGGCAGTTTTACCCTTGCTGCCGAACGGCTCGGCATTGGCCAATCCACTGTCAGCCAGCATATTCAAAGGCTTGAGGCCTCCCTTGGCCGCCGATTGATCGCACGCAACACCCATCAGGTAAAACTGACCGGCGAGGGTGAGGCATTACTCGGTTACGCTCGCAACATGCTTGAAATCGATAGCAAGGTCTCTTCGCTCTTCAGCGAAAGCCGCCTGCGTGGGCGGCTGCGGCTTGGCGTGTCGGAAGATTTTGTCGCCAGTCGCCTTACGACCATTCTAGAGGAATTCATTCGGCTTTACCCGCTGGTTGACCTTGAACTAACGGTCTCGCTGAGCGGTGTGCTTTACCAGATGCAGGATAACGGTGAACTTGACGTTGTGTTGGCCAAGCGTCGTCTTGGCGACAAGCTTGGTCATTTCCTTTATCGCGAACCGCTCGTCTGGCTGGCGCGCGATCCTGAGCGGATGCTGAACCAGCCGGATGCGCTCCCGCTGATTGCCTTTCCGCCACCGAGCATCACCCGGAAGGCAGCGCAGGAGGCACTGGACCGGGCCGGTCTCGCCTGGCGGATCGTCTGCACCTGCGGCAGTCTCAGTGGACTAACCGCCGCAGCAAGGGCGGGCATGGGCATTCTGGTGCAGCCGCGCAGCATGGCGCCGGCTGGTCTGAAGGAGATTGCCGCAGGCGTGCTGCCGCTGCTGGAAGACGTGGAATTCGTGCTTCAACCGAGTAAGGGTGCGGAGGCGGAGCTGGTGCGCGCCCTTTCCGATCTCGTTTCCAGCAAGAGCATCGCACCCGGCAGTTTCGTGTAACCGGCCTTAATTGTCCCGTTTCGAGAGGCAACGGCCGACGCTGTCGCGCCAGCCTGCGATGGCGTTCTTCCGCTCGCTCTCTTCCATCTCGGGGCTGAAGCGGCGGTCGCGCCGCCAATGGTCGGCGAAGGCCTTGCGGTCCGGCCAGATGCCGGCACGTGAGGCCGCAAGCCAGGCGGCACCAAGGATTGTCGTCTCGAGAAACACCGGTCTATCGACGGGAGCGGCGAGAATATCCGCCAGCCGCTGCATCGTCCAATCGGAGGCGACCATGCCGCCGTCGACCCTCAGCACCGTCTTGCCATTGTCACCCGCCCAGTCCTTGCGCATCGCATCCAGCAGATCGAACGTCTGATAGGCAACGCTTTCGAGCGCCGCGCGGGCAAATTCCGCCGGGCCCGTCCCGCGTGTGAGGCCGAAGATCGCACCCCGCGCTTCGGCATCCCAATAAGGCGCGCCAAGACCGGTAAAGGCAGGCACGAGATAAACGCGCTGCTTCGGATCGGCCTTTTCGGCAAGCGCGCTGACTTCTGATGCAACCGAGATGAAACCAAGCTCGTCACGCAGCCACTGCACCGCCGCCCCGGCAATGAAGATCGAGCCTTCCAGCGCATAGGTCGTCACGCCGTCGAGACGATAAGCAATCGTCGTCAGCAGCCGGTTTGTGGAGGCCACCCGGTCCGTGCCCGTATTGAGAAGTGCAAAGCAGCCGGTGCCGTAGGTCGATTTCATCATGCCCGGCTCGAAGCAGGCATTGCCGATCACCGCCGCCTGCTGGTCGCCCGCAACGCCGAGGATCGGAATTTCCGCGCCCAGAAGCGACTTGTCCGTTACGCCGAAATCGGCGGCGCAATCCAGAACCTCCGGCAGCATGGCGCGGGGGATGTCGAGGATGGACAGGAGTTCATCATCCCAGACATTGTCTTCGATATTGTAGATCAGCGTTCGCGAGGCGTTGGTGGCGTCGGTCACGTGCCGGCGGCCGCCGGTGAGACGGTAGATCAGGAAACTGTCGACGGTACCGAAGCAGATTTCTCCCTTGCCCGCCCTTTCGCGAAGACCGCTGACGCTGTCCAAAAGCCATTTCAGCTTCGTGCCGGAAAAATATGGGTCGAGCAGCAGTCCGGTCTTTTTAGAGAAGAGCGGTTCCAGCCCCCTTCTTTTCAAATCCTCGCAGACCGGGGCGGCACGTCGATCCTGCCAGACCACGGCGCGGTGCACCGGTTCGCCGGTGTTGCGGTCCCACAGCACCGTCGTTTCCCGCTGATTGGTGATGCCTATCGCCTCTATATCGGTTGCGGCGATGCCGGCATCGGCAAGCGCCAGTCGGATGGTTTCAAGCACACTTTTCCAGATGTCTTCGGCATCGTGCTCGACCCAGCCGGAGGCAGGAAAATGCTGCGGAAATTCTCGCTGCCCGACACCGATGACCCGCATGTCGCGATCAAAGACCATCGACCTTGTCGATGTCGTGCCCTGATCGATCGCCAGAATATAACCGCCCATTATGTCACTCCCTTTCAAACGCAATGACGGGGCGGCAGAGCCGCCCCGATTTAAGATTTTATGCAGACATCACTTCTGCCAGCTTTTCACCAGTTCGTCGTAATTGACGGTGACCGGCTTTTCCTTTTCGTTGGCGATCTTCAGCTGCGGCGCGAGATTGCCCTTCGAAACGGCGTCCTTGTTCCAGTATTCGATATCATGCTCTTCCGCCAGCCTCGGGCCGATATCGCCCTGCACGCCAGCACGTTCCAGGCGGCTCATGACCTTTTCCTGTTCGGCGCAGAGCGAGTCCATGGCAGCCTGAGCGGTCTTGGCACCCGACGACGCATCGCCGATTGCCTGCCACCAGAGCTGCGCCAGCTTTGGATAATCAGGAACATTGGTGCCAGTCGGCGACCACTGAACGCGGGCCGGCGAGCGATAGAACTCGACAAGTCCACCGAGCTTGGAGGCCCGGTCCGTAAAGCTCTTGTGATGGATGGTGCTGTCACGAATGAAGGTGAGACCGACATGGCTCTTCTTCACATCCACGGTCTTTGAGGTCACGAACTGCGCATAGAGCCATGCGGCCTTGGCGCGGTCGTCTGGCGTGGATTTCATCAACGTCCAGGAACCCACATCCTGATAACCGAGCTTCATGCCGTCCTTCCAGTAGACGCCGTGCGGCGAGGGTGCGACGCGCCATTTCGGCGAACCGTCCTCGTTCACCACAGGCAGGCCGGGCTTGGCCATGTCGGCAGTAAAGGCCGTGTACCAGAAGATCTGCTGGGCGATGTTGCCCTGTGCCGGCACCGGTCCTGACTCGGAGAAGGTCATGCCCTGCGCTTCCGGCGGCGCATATTTCTTCAGCCATTCGAGATATTTCTCGATGGAATAGACCGAAGCGGGACCGTTGGTATCGCCACCGCGCGCCACGCAGGAGCCGACCGGCTGCGACTTGTCATTGACCTTGATGCCCCATTCATCGACCGGCAGGCCGTTTGGCAGGCCCTTGTCGCCATTGCCGGCCATGGAGAGCCATGCATCGGTGAAGCGCCAGCCGAGCGAGGGGTCCTTCTTGCCGTAGTCCATATGGCCGAAGACCTTCTTGCCGCCGACGTCGCGGCCGGTGAAGAATTCGGCGATGTCCTCATAGGCCGACCAGTTGACGGGAACGCCGAGGTCGTAGCCGTACTTGGCCTTGAAGTCCGCTTTGTTCTTATCGTCGTTGAACCAGTCGTAACGGAACCAGTAGAGGTTTGCGAACTGCTGGTCGGGAAGCTGGTAGAGCTTCTTGTCCGGTGCCGTCGTGAACGCGCTGCCGATGAAGTCCTTGAGGTCGAGACCGGGATTGGTGACATCCTTGCCTTCATTGGCCATGAAGTCCGTCAGGTTGCGCACCTGCTGGTAACGCCAATGGGTGCCGATGAGGTCGCTGTCGTTGACCCAGCCATCGTAAAGGTTCTGGCCGGTCTGCATCTGGGTCTGGATCTTTTCGACAACGTCACCTTCCTGGATAAGGTCGTGCGTCACCTTGATGCCGGTAATGGCGGTAAATGCAGGCGCCAGAACCTTTGATTCATATTCATGCGTGGTCAGGGATTCGGATACGACCTTGATCTCCATGCCCGCGAAAGGCTTCGCGGCATCAATGAACCATTGCACTTCCTTTTCCTGCTCTGCACGGGAAAGCGCCGACATGTCGCCGATTTCCTTGTCCAGAAACTGCTTTGCTTCCTCCATTCCGGCAAAGGCCGAACCTGTCATTGCCAGCAGCATGGCTGCCGTCGTCGTCATCAGATGCCGTCGCATATCAGTCCTCCCAAGGGTTGCGATTGCATGAAGTCTGCGAGATGCGGTTTTCCTCCGCCGCATCTTTTTCCTGCTCTAGACAAAACGGAAAACGCCGACGGCGTAGACCACGGATAGAGCGAGAGCCCACCACAGGTTCGGGCCGACCAGCCCGAGCCATGCGAGATGAATGAAGGCGCTGCCAAGCAGCGAGATGAACAGCCTGTCACCACGCGTCGTTTCGAAGCGCAACAGGCCGAAGCGGGGATTGCCGCCGGGCGAGAGTCGTTCCCAGAACCACATGCCGACGAGCAAAACCGCGATGGTGCCGAAAAAGGCCGCCGTCTGCCAGGTCCACGCCATCCAGGTAAAATCGGGCATCTTCGTCATGGTCAAACCCTCCCCAGCGCAAAGCCCTTGGCGATGTAATTGCGCACGAACCAGATCACCAGGGCACCCGGTATCAGCGTCAGCACACCGGCAGCGGCAAGCAGGCCCCAGTCCATGCCGGCAGCGGAAACCGTCCGCGTCATCGTCGCGGCAATCGGCTTTGCGTCCGTTGTCGTCAGCGTGCGGGCGATCAGAAGCTCGACCCACGAGAACATGAAGCTGAAGAAGCACGCGACCCCGATGCCGGAAGCGATGAGCGGCATGAAGATCTTCACGAAGAATTTCGGGAAGGAATAGCCGTCAATATAGGCGGTTTCGTCGATTTCCTTCGGCACGCCAGACATGAAACCTTCGAGAATCCACACCGCCAGCGGCACGTTGAACAGGCAATGCGCGAGCGCCACGGCAATGTGGGTGTCGATCAGCCCGAAAGCGGAATAAAGCTGGAAGAAGGGCAATGCAAAGACGGCGGGGGGCGCCATGCGGTTGGTCAAAAGCCAGAAGAACAGGTGCTTGTCACCGAGAAAACGGTAACGCGAAAAGGCATAGGCCGCTGGCAGCGCGACAGCCACCGAGATCACCATGTTCATGACGACATAAATGATCGAATTGATATAGCCGGAATACCAGGATGAATCGGTGAAGATCGTCCGGTAGTTCTGCAGCGTCGGTTGATGCGGATAGAGCGTCATGGACGAGACGATTTCCGCATTCGTCTTGAAGCTCATATTGATAAGCCAGTAGATCGGCACGAGCAGAAGCAGGATGTAGATCGTCGGCACCAGCCAGGAAAACCGGGATGGCCCGTGATGGCGGCGTGAGCGCGCCGTTGCGGCAAAGCTGGGTCTTGTCGACGTGGCAACGCCCGATGAGCCGGAGACCAAGCCGTTACGTTCCACGCCGGTCGTGACATTGGAGGCGCTCATGGCTCAGGTCTCCGCGTCGTGGCTGGTCATCACGGTGTAGAACACCCACGACAACAGCAGGATGATGAGGAAGTAGATCAGCGACATGGCCGCTGCCGGTCCGAGGTCAAACTGGCCAAGTGCCATCTTCACGAGATCGATGGACAGGAAGGTTGTGGAATTGCCCGGGCCGCCGCCGGTGACGACGAAGGGTTCGGTGTAGATCATGAAACTATCCATGAAGCGCAGCAGGAAGGCGATCAGCAGCACCCGTTTCATCTTGGGCAGCTGGATGAACCGGAACACTGCGAAACGCGACGCGCCGTCGATCCTTGCCGCCTGATAATAGGCGTCAGGAATGGAAACGAGGCTGGCATAACACAGAAGGACGACAAGGCTCGTCCAGTGCCACACATCCATGATGACGACGGTAATCCAGGCATCGACGGGATCGTTGACATAGTTGTAGTCGAGCCCAAGCTGATTGGCGTAATAACCGAGCAGCCCGATATCACTGCGCCCGAAGACCTGCCAGATCGTGCCCACCACATTCCACGGCACCAAGAGCGGTAACGCCATGGTGACGAGGCAAACAGGCACGCCGATACCGGATTTCGGCATTTTGAGCGCGATGAAGATGCCGAGCGGAATTTCAATGGCGAGGATGATTCCTGAGAATAGCAGGTTGCGCCCCAGCGCATCCCAGAACCGGTCTGAGGCCAGAATTTCCTCGAACCATTGCGTTCCCGCCCAGAAGAACTGGTTGTTGCCGAAGGTGTCCTGCACCGAATAATTCACGACGGTCATCAGCGGAATGACGGCGGAGAAGGCGACCAGCACCAGCACCGGCAGCACCATGAACCATGCCTTGTTGTTCCAGCTTTTTTCCATGGTCAGGCCCCCATCTTTACACGCCAGGAATCGGCGAAAACACCGATGGCGGCCGGGTCGAAGCGCACCCCCGCTTCCGCCGGGATTTCCTCGTCTTCGGCCACGACAATTGCCAGTTTCTGGCCGGCGAACCGGGCGCGCACGATCTTCTGCCGGCCGATGTCCTCGACCTTATCGACAGTGATGGGCATGCCGCCGCGCTCCAGCCGGACGAATTCCGGGCGGATGCCGATTTCGATGCGCTGCCCCGATGCGATCGTCGGCGCACCTGCCAGCGGCACACCAAGACCGCCGACCACAGCCGTCGTCCCCTTGATATTGGCGGGCAGCACGTTCATGCCCGGCGAGCCGATGAAATAACCGACGAATGTATGCCCCGGCCGTTCGAAAAGCTCGGCCGGCGTGCCGATCTGGACGATCTGCCCGTCGTACATGACCACAACCTTGTCGGCGAAGGTCAGCGCTTCGGTCTGGTCATGGGTGACATAGACCATGGTGAAACCAGACTGGCGATGCAGGCGCTTCAGCTGCGAGCGCAACACCCATTTCATATGCGGATCGATGACCGTCAGCGGCTCATCAAAGAGAATGGCGTTGACGTCGGAGCGTACGAGGCCGCGCGCCAGCGAGATCTTCTGCTTCTGGTCCGCCGTCAACCCGCGGGCCCTGCGTTTGGCCATACCGGAAAGGTCGGTCATCTCAAGGATTTCCCGCACGCGGCGGTCCACCTCGGCCTCCGGCACATGCCGGTTGCGCAGCGGAAAAGCGAGATTGTCGTAAACTGTCATCGTGTCGTAAACGACCGGGAACTGGAACACCTGGGCGATATTGCGATCTTCAGTCGCAAAATCCGTGACGTCTGTTCCGTCGAACGCGATGCGGCCTTCGGAGGGTCGCAGCAGGCCAGAAATGATGTTGAGCAGCGTAGTCTTGCCGCAGCCGGAGGGACCGAGAAGTGCATAGGCACCGCCATCTTCCCATTCGTGATGAACCTCCTTCAGGGCATAATCGCCGGCAGCCTGTGCCTTGGCGTTATAGGCGTGGCGGATATGATCGAGCGTGATACGTGCCATGACCGATCCCCCTTACGCCGCTTCGCCGATGGCGCGGCCATTTGCGTCAAATGCCATCAGGTGGCTTGTATCGAGAAACAGCTCGATATCCCTGTCCGGTTCGATGTCGTGGATGCCATGCGCCAGCATGACCCATCGCCGGCCGGAAAACTCCACATGCACGAAGCTTTCCGACCCCGCGATTTCCGAGATCAGCGTCCGCGCCCGTATGGATTGCCGTGCTTCACCCTTCGCCTGCGGGAAAAGATGATGCGGCTGGAAAGCGATGGTCAAAGGTCCATCCGGCACGGTGGCAAGGTGCGCCGGCACTGCGACAACGGCGCGATCAGCACGGGTAAAGGCGCCACCCGTCTTGATGACCTCAATGGTGTTGAGCGGCGGGTCGGCGAAAATTTCCGCCGTCACAATATCCACAGGACGCCGGTAAACCTCGATGGTTCGGCTGAACTGGGTTACCCTGCCCTCGTTGAGCGTTGCCGTATTGCCGCCCAACAGCAGCGCCTCTGACGGCTCTGTGGTGGCGTAAACAAAGATCGCGCCCGACTCCGCAAAAATACGCGGCAGTTCCTCGCGCAATTCTTCGCGCAGCTTGTAATCGAGATTGGCCAACGGCTCATCAAGCAGCACCAGAGTGGCGTTCTTGACGATGGCGCGGGCAAGTGCCGTTCGCTGCTGCTGGCCGCCGGAAAGATTGAGCGGCGTACGGTCGAGATAAGGCGTAAGCCTCAGAAGCTCCGCGGCTTTTCTCACTTCCCGGTCGATGGTTGCCTGATCCTTGCCCGCAACCCGCATCGGCGAGGCAATGTTTTCGTAAACGCTGAGCGCCGGATAGTTGATGAACTGCTGGTACACCATGGCGACGTTGCGCTTCTGGACCGGCCAGCCGGTCACATCCTCGCCGTTGACCAGGATCGAGCCGCTGCTTGGCTTGTCCAGCCCCGCCATAAGCCGCATGAGCGACGTCTTGCCCGAAAGCGTCGGTCCAAGCAGAACGTTCAGGCTTCCGCGCTGCAATGTCAGATCCGTGGGGTGAATATGATACTCACCGCCCACCATCTTCGAGACATTTCGCAATTCAAGCATGGTGATCCAAAGCCTCCTCCGCTTTTGTCCGGATCGTCAGATTGCCTTCAATCGTCCACCTGCAATGTCATCGATGTAGTCCTCCAACCCACGCACCTCGTCGGGGGTAAAAAAAAGCCCCTGCTTGGTACGGCGCCACAGAATATCCTCCGCCGTCAGCGCCCATTCCCGCGCCATCAGCCAGCGAACTTCGGCTTCGTAGAGCGTGCCGCCGAAATGCCGCCCAAGCGCCGACGCGTCTGTCGCGTTGTCTATCATCGCCGCCACATCGGTGCCGTAGCAGCGTACAAGCCGCTCCACATGACGCTCTTCCAGGAAGGGATAACGCGATAGCAGCGCAGAAACCTCCGCAGCATAAGCTTCCACATTGAAATTTCCGCCCGGCAGATGAGAACCCGCTGTCCATGGGGCTCCCTTTGCTCCCAGCGCATCGCCGATCTTTTCAAGAGCATGTTCGGCAAGTCGCCGATAAGTGGTGAGCTTGCCGCCGAAAATATTGAGAAGTGGTGCCTCGCCGTCGGTCCCCTCGGTCTTCAAGACATAATCACGCGTCGCCTCCTGCGCTTTTGACGCACCGTCATCAAAAAGCGGCCGCACCCCGGAATAGGTCCAGACAATATCGGTCGGCTTCACCGGTTCGGCAAAATATTCACTCGCCGCGCTGCAGAGATAGCTGATTTCCTCGTCGCTGATCTTAACAGCCCGGGGGTCACCGGTATAGTCGCGATCCGTCGTGCCGATCAGGGTGAAATCCTGTTCGTAAGGGATGGCGAAAATGATGCGGCCATCCGGATTCTGAAAGAAATAGGCGCGCGGATCGGAAAATTTCTTGCGCACGATGATATGGCTGCCCTGGACGAGGCGAACATTGTGAACGTTGTTTTTGCCGAAGGTCGCCGACAGAACCCTGTCGACCCATGGACCGGCGGCATTCACCAACATCCGCGCCCGGTGGACCTGCGTTTCTCCGGCGGCATTTCTTGTCTCTACCCGCCAGAACGCGCCGTCGCGCCGCGCGGAAACCACCTGCGTCCGATTGAGGATCAATGCGCCACGGTCAGCGGCATCACGGGCGTTCAGCACGACCAGGCGGGCGTCGTCGACCCATCCGTCGGAATATTCGAAAGCCCGGGCGAAAATCGGTTTCAAAGGCTTTCCGGCCGGATCACGGCGCAGATCGAGCGAGCGGGTGGCGGGCAGGAGCTTGCGACCGCCAAGATGATCGTAAAGGAAGAGCCCGAGACGCACGAGCCAGGCCGGACGCACACCGCCCTTCTGGAAGGGCAGCACGAAACGCATGGGCCAGATGATATGAGGCGCCATGGCCCACAGAACCTCGCGTTCCATCAGTGCTTCGCGCACCAGACGAAACTCGTAATGTTCGAGATAACGCAGGCCGCCATGAATGAGCTTGGTTGCAGCAGATGACGTACCGGAGGCGAAATCGTTCATTTCCGCAAGTGCGACGGAATAGCCCCTGCCGACGGCGTCGCGCGCAATGCCGCAGCCATTGATACCGCCGCCGATCACGAAAATATCGTGAATTGCCCCGTCAGACATGCACCCTCCCGCGCTTTCATCGACGCTCTCCTCATCGATATATTGAAAGCACGACCATCTAATTCGAAGACAAAACGAATGTCAAACGAAATTCCGATAGCCCGTGGATCAGGTGCCGCGGGCCTCCGTTTCGATCAGCCGGACATCGTGATCGGCGCAGATGCTGCGGATGGAATCAATCGGACAATGATCGGTGATGAAGGTATGAACCTGCGAAAGATGGCCGATGCGGACAGGGGCCGTCCGTTCGAATTTGAGCGAATCCGATACCAGAATCACATGGCGCGCGTTGGAAATAATTGCCTGCGCAACTTTGACCTCGCGGAAATCGAAATCCAGCAGGGCGCCGTCCTCATCGATGGCGGACACGCCGATGACGGCGAAATCCACTTTGAACTGGCGAATGAAATCCACGGCCGCTTCGCCGACAATGCCGCCATCGGAGCCGCGCACGACACCACCGGCAATCACCACCTCAATACCCGGGAAAACGCGTAACCTGTTGGCAACATTTATATTATTCGTAATGACCATCAGTTCGTGATGATCCGCCAGCGCTTCGCCCACCGCCTCCGTGGTCGTGCCGATGTTGATGAAAAGCGACGAATTGTTGGGAATGAGAGCGGCGGCAGCGGCCCCGATCGCCTGTTTCTCCACGGAAGCAATCGCCCGCCGAGCCTCGTATTTGACATTTTCATTGCCGCTTGGAAAAAGCGCGCCGCCGTGGATGCGGGTCAGAACGCGGGTATCGCAGAGGTCGTTCAGGTCCTTGCGGATCGTCTGAGGGGTGACGGAAAACCGCGATGCCAGCTCGTCGACCAGCACTCGCCCGTTCGCTTTCGCCAGCGCGACGATTTCATCCTGACGCGGTGTGAGCAACATTTCGCCCTCCCTCCTCTTTCAATTTTTTCGTTTTATTGAAGAGCGAACGAAAAACCAATGTCAAGGGATGGTTTATGGCGACCATGGGTGGCCGCGTCGACGTCGTGTGTCAAAAATTTGCGCCGGGGCGGCGCGTGGTCCGTCAGCGAGCTATCAGAACGGGCGGAAGGATCTTTGCGTCCATCACGGACAGCGCCGGGGAAGCGGCGCGGAACGCATCGCCAATGCCGATCAGAACGGGCTCGTTTACCCCCAGCCGCTCGATTGCCGCAGACAGTTGCGTGAGTGTGCCGCACCAGCGCTGCTCATTCGCCCGGGTGACGGAAACCACGACGGCAACGGGCGTCGAGGCGTCCATGCCGTGGGCGAGCAAGGAGGACTGGATTGCCGCCGCGGTTCGCCCGCCCATGTAAAAAACCGTGGTTACGGCGGGGTCGGCAAGCGATGTCCAGTCAATATTCTCCGGCAGCTTTCCCTGACGGGAATGGCCGGTGATGAAGCGCACCGACTGGGCGTGGTCGCGATGTGTCAGGGAAATGCCGAGGCGGGAGGCCATGGCGCTTGCCGCGGTGATGCCGGGCACGACATCGACGGGAATGTTTTCAGCCGCCAGCGCGGCGATCTCCTCACCGGCGCGCCCGAAAATCATCGGATCGCCGGATTTCAGGCGCACCACCCTTTTTCCCGCCTTTGCAAGCCGGATCATCATGTCGTTGATATCTTCCTGCCTGCAGCTTTCGCGGCCGCCGCGCTTGCCAACCAGCATGCGCTTGGCCTCCCGCCGCGCCAGCTCCAGCACCTCGGCTGAGACAAGATCGTCAAACAGGATGACATCTGCCGCCTGCAGGGCGCGCACCGCTTTCAGCGTCAGGAGTTCGGCGTCTCCAGGGCCGGCGCCCACAAGCGTCACCCGCCCCCCAACCTCGCAAGCCTGCATTCCGGTAGCCGTCAGCAACCGTTCTTCGCTGTCTTCGTCCAGCCTTTCGGTAAAGGCCCGATCGACGAATTTCTCCCAGAACAGCCGCCGGGACGGACCTGGCGTCAGCCGCAGGTTGACCCGCTCACGGATGGTCTGGGCAAGCGCGCCCCAATCCCTGAGCGAGGGCGGCAGCAATGTCTCAATGCGCCGACGGATGCCCTGAGCCAGAATAGGTGCTGCGCCATCGGTGGAGATCGAGACGACCACTGGCGATCGATTGACGATGGAGCCGAACTGGAACTGGCAGAATTCCGGCTTGTCGATGACGTTGACGGGAACACCCGCCGCCCGCGCAGCGGCATGAAAGGCTGCCGCCTCCGTATCCGTTTCGCAATCCGCCAGCGCCAGTTCCGCATCGGCGAATATGCCCCTATGCCAGCGCATGGCATGGAAATGCAGGCGAGTGCTTCTGGCAACGAGCCCTGCAAATGTCTCGGACAGGTCACCCCTCTCACAAAAGACATGCAATTCCGCGCCGCAGGCCAGCAACAGCTCCGCCTTCCAGGCGGCCCCATCCGATCCGCCCGCCAGCACCACGCGCTTGCCCTCAAGCCCCCAGAAAACCGGCAGCTTGGCGAGTTTCTCCATGCGGGCCGGTTCATTCCGCTGCGGTTTTAAGGCATCCATTGATGACCTCCTTGATTTCGGCGCGGCACGAGCCGCAATTGGTGCCGGCATTCAACACCTTGCCGATGGCTTCGACGCTATGGCAGCCATCCCGGACTGCGGCCGTGATCTGGTTGACGCCGACATTGAAGCAAGAGCAGACCGTGGCCCCCGGATCGGGACGGCCGGCTCCGGGGCGACCGGCGATCAGCGCAAACCGCATTCGCAGATCCTCATGGCGCTCGATCAGTTGCGAGATCGCCCAGTTGCGGGCAACAGCCACCGGCCGCCTTGCGATGAACAGCGCCGCCAGCAGTATATCGCCATCGAAAAAGGCAAGGCGCAGATCGCCGGTTTGCCGATCGCTGTAACCCAAAGGCTCGATCCCGACGTCGATGCCGAAGACCTGTCGCGCCCAGAGCGTCCAGTCCTGCGGCTCTTCCGCAAAGGCAAGCTCCATGCGATAGCCGCCATCCGCCTTTGCAATGGCCCAATAGGCGCAGTCCGGCGCATCGGGCCGGGTGCGGGAAATGGCGAAACCGTAAGCCTTCGCTTCGAAACGTCTTGCCCTCACGCCCGTGTTTTTCGAGGCGGGCTGGCCGGAATAAGGGTCCGTGACCGGGGCCACAACCATATCGATCCGCGCCCGCGAGGCGAAATGGTCGTTCCAGTGCATCGGCGCGAAGACCGATCCGCGCGCCTGCCTTTCGCTGATCAACGCCCGCAGCAGAACCTTACCATGTGGACTTTCCAGCTCTACCAGATCGGCGCTTTCAATGCCCAGCGCCTGTGCATCGCGCGGGTGAAGCTCGGCGAATGGCTCGGCGATATGGGCGGTAAGGCGTGCGCTTTTGCCGGTGCGGGTCATGGTGTGCCACTGGTCGCGAATGCGCCCGGTATTCAGCGTCAGCGGATAGTCCGCCGACGTTCTGTCCACCTCCGGCAAGGCTGTGACGATGAACCGCGCCTTGCCATCGGCGTGATAAAACCGGCCATCTGCGAAGAAACGCGTCGTGCCGGCGTCACCTGCCTGCGGTCTTGGCCATTGGAAGGGCGCCATCCCGTCATAGACCTTCGTGTCGACGCCACTGATGTCGAAATCGCGACTGCCCAGATTTTCGAAGCCAGACAGAGCTGCATGTTCGGCGAAAATCTCCGACGCGTGCCGGAAGGCAAAGGCTGCGCCGAAACCCATGCGCCGGCCCACTTCCGCCATCTGCCACCAGTCCGCTTTCGCTTCACCGGGTGCATCGAGAAAACCGCGCTGGCGGGAAATGCGCCGTTCCGAATTGGTGACCGTGCCGTCTTTTTCCCCCCAGCCAACCGATGGCAGAAGCACATGGGCATGGCGCGCCGTATCGGTCTTGGCCATGACATCGGACACCACGACGAATGGACAGGCCTTGATGGCCGCTTCGACGGCACCGGCGTCAGGCATGGACACCACCGGATTGGTTGCCATGATCCACAGCGCCTTGATGCGGCCATCGGCCACGGCCCGAAACATATCAACGGCCTTGAGGCCGGGTTTTTCCGCAATGGCGGGCGAGGCCCAGAAGCGCTGCACGCGATCACGATCCCCGGCACTTTCGATGGCCATATGGGCGGCCAGCATGTTGGCCAGCCCGCCGACCTCGCGCCCGCCCATGGCGTTCGGCTGGCCGGTCAGCGAAAACGGTCCCATGCCGGGCCTGCCGATGCGACCGGTCGCAAGGTGGCAATTGATGATAGCGTTGACCTTGTCGGTGCCGCTTTGCGATTGGTTGACGCCCTGGCTGTAACAGGTGACGGTTTTTTCGGTGCGCTCGAACAATTCGTAAAAGGAAATCAGTTCGGCAATCGTCAGGCTGGTGGCCTCAGCGATATCAGGCAGGCTATAGTCGGTTGCTGCCTGCATCGCAGCATCAAAACCGACCGTGTGATCTTCCACATAGACGTGATCGACTGCAGGACTACCGGAAAGATGCGCCAGCAGGCCGGCAAACAGCGCCACATCTCCATCCGGGCGGATGGCGAGGTGCATATCGGCAATATCGGCGCTCATCGTGCGACGCGGATCGATGACAACGACTTTCATTTCCGGCCGTGCCGCCTTTGCCGCCGCTAGCCTCTGGTAGAGAACGGGATGGCACCAGGCGAGATTGGAACCGGTGAGGATCACCAGATCGGCAAGCTCCATATCCTCATAGGCACCCGGCACCGTGTCAGCCCCGAAGGCACGGCGATGGCCAGCGACCGAGGACGACATGCAGAGCCTTGAGTTGGTATCGATATTGGCCGAACCGATGAAACCTTTCATCAGCTTGTTGGCGAGGTAATAATCCTCCGTCAGCAATTGGCCGGAGACGTAAAAGGCAACCGAATCCGGGCCATGTTCGGCAATGGTGTCGGAGAAGCGGGAAGCGACGAGATCAAGCGCTTCGTCCCATGTTGCCCGTTTGCCATTGATCTCAGGGTGAAGAATGCGTCCTTCAAGGTCGATGGTTTCGGCGAGAGCCGAGCCCTTGGAGCACAGCCGGCCGAAATTGGCGGGGTGGTCCAGATCGCCTTTGACGGAAACGACGCCGTCATCGGCAACGGTGGCGATGACGCCGCAGCCGACGCCGCAATAGGGACAGGTGGTTTTTGTTTCAACGGGCATGGGTTTGCCCTCTCACTGCGTGGCGCTTACCCCCCTCTGTCCTGCCGGACATCTCCCCCACAAGGGGGGAGATCAACTGTGGCACGGGCTTCCATTCACAGCTCGCGCCGCCGCCGGTAGAGATGCTGGGAGCATTCACCTTGTCGATCTCCCCCCTTGTGGGGGAGATGTCCGGCAGGACAGAGGGGGGTATCTTCAACGCCATCGAAAATCACTCCGCCGCAATCATCAGCGTTTCAAGCGCTATCGAAAGCCAGCCATCCAGATTACGCACCGGGATGGTCCGCACCTCGCCCTCGTCTGCCCCCAGCGCTTTGCCGGTCTCCAGCGAAATGACCCAATTGTGCAGCGGACACGTCACTGAAGCACCATGCACGATGCCTTGGCTCAACGGCCCGCCCTTGTGCGGGCAATGATCCTCGATGGCGAAGACATGATTTTCCGCTGTGCGGAACACGGCGATCTTGCCCATCGGCGTTTTTACGCACCGCGCGCCGCGTAGTGGGATGTCGGAGATGTCACCAATATCGATCCAGTTGCTGTCCATCGTTCTCACTCCGCCGCCTCGCTGAAACCGATTGCCGCCATGGGCCTGAATTCGTGCTTGTCATGACCGGACACACGTTCCGACCAGGGATCGACCTGCGCGAATTTCTGGCTGAAGACGAAGCGTTCGAAATAGGCTTTGCGCTTTTCGGCATCGCCCATGATCTGGCGGCGAACCTCGTCGTAACCGATGCGCTTGGCCCATTTATAGATGCGCTCAAGGTAACGCGCCTGCTCACGGTACATCTGGGTGAGCGCCACGATATGCTCCAGCGCCTCATCCTCGGTTCTGACAAGACCCAGAACTTCCGTGCCCTTGATATCGAGACCGGCGGCGCCGGCGAAATGGATTTCGAACCCGGAATCGACGCAGATGACGCCGATATCCTTGCAGGTGGCCTCGGCGCAGTTGCGCGGACAGCCGGAAACGGCAAGCTTCAGCTTGGCGGGTGTCCACGAGCCCCACATGAATTTTTCGATGCGAATGCCAAGCCCGGTGGAATCCTGCGTGCCGAAACGGCACCATTGCTGGCCGACACAGGTCTTCACGGTGCGCAAGCCCTTGGCATAGGCCTGGCCGGAAATGAACCCGGCCTTGCCGAGATCGGCCCAGACGGCGGGCAAATCCTCCTTCTCGATGCCGAGAAGATCGATGCGCTGGCCACCCGTCACTTTCACCATCGGGATTTCGAACTTGTCGACCACATCGGCAATCGCCCGTAGCTCGGAGGAAGAGGTAACGCCGCCCCACATACGCGGCACGACGGAATAGGTGCCATCCTTCTGGATATTGGCGTGGACGCGCTCATTGATATAACGCGACTGATAGTCATCGGCATATTCGTCCGGAAAATCGCAGACGAGGTAATAGTTGAGCGCCGGCCGGCATTTGGCGCAGCCGCAGGAGGTTTTCCATTCCAGTTCCTGCATCACGGCTGGAATAGTCTTAAGACCCTTGGCCTT
Organism: Agrobacterium pusense; assembly: GCF_013285525.1. Classification (NCBI taxonomy): domain Bacteria; kingdom Pseudomonadati; phylum Pseudomonadota; class Alphaproteobacteria; order Hyphomicrobiales; family Rhizobiaceae; genus Agrobacterium; species Agrobacterium pusense. The sequence goes on along the minus strand of NZ_CP053857.1, from coordinate 1,091,674 downwards.
GATGAGACGGCGTACATCGTCGTGGCCGAGATCGGTGCATTTGCACATGGGCTGCACGGCAGCGGGGTTATAACTGTCGCCGAGCGTCAGCGTCATCAGCTGTTCGACAAGGCCGGTGCAATTGCCACAGGAGGCCGACGCCTTGGTGTGGGCGCGCACATCGTCCAGAGAGGTCAGCCCCTTGGAGGTGATGACCGAGGTGATCTTGCCCTTGCAGACGCCGTTGCAGCCGCAGATTTCCGCATCATCCGGCAAGGCTGCAACGGCCGCCATAGGGTCCAGCGGCGACCCTCCCTGATAGGCCTGGCCGAAAATGAGGGTTTCGCGCATGGCGGAAATATCGGTGGACTTCTTCATCAGGTCGAAGAACCACGACCCATCCGCCGTCTCGCCGTAAAGCACCGCACCGATGATGCGGTTTTCTTTCAGGATGAGGCGCTTATAGATGCCGGCCGTGGCGTCTCGCAGCACGATTTCCTCGCGGTCATCACCTTCGGCGAAATCACCCGCGGAGAACAGGTTGATGCCGGTGACCTTCAGTTTCGTATTGGTGACGGAGCCATGATATTCGGCCGAACCGCCGCAAAGGCGGTCAGCCAGCACCCGGGCCGATTCATACAGCGGCGCAACCAGTCCGTAACAGATGCCGCGATGTTCCGCGCATTCGCCGAGCGCATAGATCGAGGCGTCCGACGTCATCATGCCATCGTCAACGACGATACCGCGATTGACGGCAAGACCGGCTTCCTTGGCGAGACCCGAGGCCGGGCGGATGCCGACCGCCATCACCACCATGTCACCCTTGATGACACGGCCGTCTTCCAGCTCAATGCCCTCGACCTTCTCCTCACCCAGAATGCATTTGGTATTGGCCTTGGTAATGATGTCGATGCCGCGCTCATTGAGCGCCTTTTCGAGAAGATAGGCCGCTGCCGGATCGAGCTGGCGCTCCATGATCGTCGGCATCAGGTGGATGACGGTGACATCCATGCCCTGACGCTTGAGGCCATAAGCCGCTTCCAGCCCGAGAAGACCCGCGCCGATGACGATGGCGCGGCCCTTGCCTTCAGCGATTTCCAGCATCTTCGTCACATCGTCGAGATCGCGATAGGCGAGCACGCCCGGCAATTGGTGGCCGGGAACCGGAATGATGAAAGGCAACGAACCGGTGGCGATCACCAGCTTGTCGTAGGAAACCGTGATGCCGTTTTCGCTGGTCACGGTCTTCCTGTCGCGGTCGATGCCGGTGACCTTCGCGCCCTTGTGCAGCGTGACATTGTTAGCCGCATACCATTCGTCATTATGAATGACGATGTCTTCATAGCTTTTTTCGCCAGAAAGCACCGGCGAGAGCATGATGCGGTCATAATTGACGCGCGGCTCGGCGTTGAAAATGGTGACGTCGTAAAGGCCGGGAGCTGTTACGAACAGGTTCTCCAGCATGCGTCCCGGCGCCATGCCATTGCCGATGATGACGAGTTTTTGCGTCATGGTCGTTACTCCGCAGCTTCGACGAAGCGGTGACGTTCGTAAAGGAACTTCAGCACGGCCTCGCGGCATTTGAGGTAGGTCTTGTCGGATGCAAGCTCGATGCGGTTGCGCGGGCGTGCCAGCGGCACCTCAAGCACTTCGCCGATATGGGCGGCAGGACCATTGGTCATCATCACGATACGGTCTGAGAGCAGCACTGCCTCGTCGACATCATGGGTGATCATGACCATGGTGTTGCCAAGCCGGGTGTGAATTTCCATCACCGCGTCCTGAAGATGGGCGCGGGTCAGCGCGTCTAGCGCACCGAAAGGCTCGTCGAGCAGCAGGATCTTGGGCTCCATGGCGAGCGCGCGGGCAATGCCGACGCGCTGTTTCATGCCGCCGGAAATTTCAGACGGTTTCTTGTCCTTGGCATGGGCCATCTGCACGAGATCGAGATTGCGCATGACCCAGTCATGCCGCTCGGTCCGGGTCTTGGTGTTGCGGAAGACCTTCTCGACGGCGAGGTTGACGTTTTCATAAACCGAAAGCCAGGGCAGCAGGCTGTGGTTCTGGAACACGACGGCACGTTCCGGGCCGGGCTCGTTGACCTCGCGGTTTTCGAGCAGAACGGCACCGGCAGACACTTTCGTCAGTCCGGCGATGAGGTTCAGCATGGTGGATTTGCCGCAACCGGAATGGCCGATGACGGAGACGAATTCACCCTTTTCGATAGTGAGGTTGATGCCTTTCAGCACCTCGGCGCGCGAACCGCCCTTGTCGAAATATTTGTCGATGTGATCGAGCTTCAGATAAGCGTTCATGATCGTCGCCCTCTTAATTTGCCGCAGCGCCGCGGGTGATGACCTTGCCGAGCGCCGCCACCAGCTTGTCGAGCACGAAGCCGACGACGCCGATGTAGGCGAGTGCCACGATGATGTCGGGCAGGCGCGAGGAATTCCACGCATCCCAGATGAAGAAGCCGATGCCGACGCCGCCGGTCAGCATTTCCGCCGCCACGATCGCAAGCCACGAAAGGCCGATGCCGATGCGCAGGCCGGTGAAGATGTAGGGTGCCGCCGAAGGCAGCATGATCTTGAAGAAGAATTCCAGCTGGTTCAGCCGCAGCACCTGCGCGACATTGCGGTAGTCCTGCGGAATATTGCGCACGCCGACTGCGGTATTGATGATGACCGGCCAGATGGAGGTGATGAAGATCACGAAAATGGCCGACGGATTGCTGTCCTGAAAGGCGGCCAGTGAAAGCGGTAGCCAGGCGAGCGGCGGCACGGTGCGCAGAACCTGAAAGATCGGATCGAGCCCGCGCATCGCCCAAACCGACTGGCCGATGACAGCCCCGAGAATGATGCCGGCGATGGCGGCAAGACCGAAACCGTAGGCCACCCGCTCCAGCGAGACCAGCACGCGCAGGCCGAGACCTATATCCTGCGAGCCGTTATGGAAGAACGGCGATACGATGAGATCGTAGCTCTCCTCGAAAACCTGGCTCGGCGGCGGCAGGGAGGCGCCGGGGGCGGAACAGAGCAGCTGCCAGACAGCAAGCAGAATGGCGAGAACGACAAACGGCGGGATGATGTTGCGGGCCGCTACCACCCCCCATTTGCGCAGATCAATCCGCGGCGACTGTTTCGGCGCAAGCGCCACGACATTTGCCTTCTTCGCTGCCTGCTGCTGCGGCTCTTCGTTGAATTTTCGGGCCAATGCGGACATGGGCATTTCCTCTTGATGTCGGTTGCGGTCTGGGCTCGCCCCTCACCCGGTCTTCAGCCGCACCGGTTGGGAAGCGCGGCCGGCGGATGAAGGGCGACGCCCGGGTCTCCTCGTCAGGAGGCCGCCTTGATGGACAGGCTTTCGAGATAGGCCGACGGATTCTCCGGGTCGAAGACCTTGCCGTCGAAGAAGGTTTCCTTGCCGCGCGAGGTGGAGGCGGGAAGATCGGTTACGCCGAGATCCTTGGCGGCCGCGCGCCAGATATCCTCTCGATTCACCTTCGCAACCAGCGCCTTCACATCCGTATCGGGTGCAAATTTGCCCCAGCGGATGTTTTCCGCGATGAACCAGCTGTCGTGGCTGTGGAAGGGATAGGAGGCATGGTCCTGCCAGAACTTCATCTGCAGGCCGGTATTTTCGAGCACGCGGCCGTTGCCGTAGTTGATATTGCCCTTCAGGCGGCCAAGCACATCCTTCGGCGGCACGTTGAACCACTGGCGTTTGCCGAGGATGGTGGACATTTCCTCCTTGTTCGCCATCTCGTCACACCACATCTGTGCTTCAATGACCGCCATCAGCAGCGCCTTGGTGGCGTTGGGGTTCTTTTCCACCCAGTCGGCGCGCATGCCGAGCGCCTTTTCCGGATGGCCCTTCCAGAGTTCGCCTGTCGTACAGGCAGTAAAGCCGATGCCCTGATTGACCAGCTGCTCGTTCCAGGGCTCGCCCACACAGAAGACGTCCATGTTGCCAACCTTCATATTGGCGACCATCTGCGGCGGCGGAACGACGATGGTGGAAACGTCCTTGTCGGGATCGATACCGCCGGCGGCAAGCCAATAGCGGATCCAGAGATCATGCGTGCCGCCGGGGAACGTCATCGCGGCCTTGATTTCCTTGCCTTCTGCCTTCTTCTTCTCGAACGCCGCCTTCAGTTTGGAGGCATCGAGTTGAACGCCGGTATCTGCATATTCCCTGGCGACGGAGATGCCCTGGTTGTCGAGGTTCAGGCGGGCGAGGATTGTCATCGGCACCGGCACATTGTTCTGGGTTACCTTGCCCGTATGCATCAGATACGGCATCGGCGTCAGAATATGCGCGCCGTCAATACCGTTCGAGGCGCCGCCGAGCACCAGATTGTCGCGCGTTGCGCCCCATGACGCCTGCTTCAGAACCTCGACGTCAGGCATGCCATGCTTGGCGAAGAGGCCCTTTTCCGCGGCGATAACGAGCGGTGCGGCGTCGGTAAGCGCGATAAAACCGATTTTCGCACCTTTCACTTCCGGCTCAGCGGCTGCCGCGAATGCACCGGATGGAAAGGCCACGCGTACGGCGCTGACAAGGGCTGCCGCGGCTGTCGTCTGCAGTATCGTGCGGCGGCTGACATCGCCGGAGAATATCTTTTTCATTCGCATGTTCCCCTTATTGGGCCACCTGTGCAGGTGACGTTTTCGCTTGCGAAAAAACCGGAAAATAAAAAAACGCCGCTCGGTGTTTGCGTCTGCGGACGGGAGAAGTCCGGACTGCAAAACCTTGCGACGTCTGTGTCTTTGAAAGCGCCTATGCCGCGCCCTGCTAGCTCCGATCGCCGTTGACCGGTGCGAAAAACAAAAAGCAAAAGGCGTGCCAGTTTATCGAGATCGAATTAAATCACTGAAAATAAAGGAGTATTTCAGAAGATGAGCTGTGCGATTAAACTTTAGTCAGAGATTTTCTTGGCTTGCATTTGGGCAATGGAGAAATCCCGCGCTTGAATTTTATGCAGCTTGACCAGCTTGGGGACCGTTTATGCCTCACCGGAAGCGTGAGAAACAGCCGTAGATGTACGTACTGAAAATTTCTTCACATAGCCTTCTATGTCGGCGGGATCGAATATGAGGCCATCTACGAAACGATCACCCTCTTCCTGCCCTTCGACACGGATATCGGCATCATCAGGTGCATTGGCGTCGCCCAGCACCGCCCGGTAAATATCCGGCCGGTAGGAAGACAAGGCGGCCGCCACACCTTTGCGAGAAAATTCCGCCTGCCCCCAGCGGATCATCTGGCTGTAAATCCACAAAGCCTGACTTTGCCGGGGATAGTTCGCATGGCCGCCATGAAAGGTGAAATATTTGTCGATCACGCGCCTATTCCCCCGGCTATCAATGCTGAATTCACCGGCAAGCACACGACGGATAATCGCCTCAGGAGCTCCGATGTAACGCGGATCGGCAAGGGCCCGGCTTAGTTCATCGTGATTTTCTGCAAGGTCGCACCAGCGCGCGGCCGCATCAAGCGCCGTCAGCAGCCGTCCGACCGCTTCTTGTTGGTTTTCCGCCCATTCGGGCCGCATGCCGATGACCTTTTCGGGTGCGGAAGGCCACAAATCCTGCTTGGCGGCAACGATCCGGCCGACACCGCGTTCGGCGGCGACGATATTCCACGGCGCTCCAACGCAGAAACCGTCAATCGCTCCCGCAGCGAGCGCATCCGATGTCAACGGCGGCGGCACGACCACAAGCTTGACATCGTTATCGGGATGAATGCCACCAGCGGCAAGCCAGTAGCGAAATTCGTAATTATGCGAGGAAAACGGGTAGGTCATGCCAAGCGTCGGTGGCGGCTCGCCGCGGGCACGCATATCATCGAGCACACGCTTCAGCGCCTCGGCATTTTCGAGCGCTCCCGCCGTTTCGGAAAGTCCGGTCACGGCCTTCATGCGGTCAAACAGGCGGGTCGAAAGCGTGATCGCATTGCCGCCGCGTCCGAGTGAAAAAGGCGTAATCGTCGGCGAAGGGTTGGAACCGAGCCCGAGCATGGAGGCAACGGGCATTGGCGACAGCATATGGGCAATGTCGAATTGCCGGAACGCCAGCCGGTCACGCACATTTGCCCAGGAAACGTCTTTCACGAGATCGAGCGTAATGCCCTCACGTTCTGCAAAGCCGAATTCGGCCGCTGCGATAAGAACCGATGCGTCAACAAGGGGTATAAAGCCAGCACGCAGGATTTTCTGCCGGTCACTGCCGACCCTTGCCGGAGCGCCCGGGGCTTTCGTCGCTCCGCTGTCTGGTCCTGCCGCTTGTTCCGGTGCCGCCATGTTATTCACTCCACGCTGTCCGGCTGGTCTTCGTCACATCAACAGACCGGCCGCGGTGACCACGCTTTGCGCGATCTCGGAAATCTTCTTCTTCTCGTTCATTGCCGTTTGCCGCAGAAGTGCAAAGGCCTCTTCTTCGGAAAGGCCGCGCATCTTCATCAATATGCCTTTGGCGCGTTCGATGACCTTGCGCTCCTCAAGCGCCGATTTCGCATCGGCCAGCTCCCGCTGCAGGCGGCTGAAAGCATTGAAGCGGCTGACCGCCATATCGAGAATCGGTTTCACACGCTCTTTCTTCAACCCGTCCACCACATAGGCGGAGACACCGGCCTCCACGGCTGCCTCGATGGAGGCGGTGTCGGAACGATCGACAAACATGGCGATGGGCCGGCCAACCGTGCGGGTGAGCTGAAACAGATGCTCCATCATGTCACGATTTGGATTTTCAAGATCGATGAAAATGACATCAGGCTGCAGCGTCTCGATGGTGCGCGCCACCCCGTTCACCTCGTGGATGACGGTAACGCGCTGATAGCCCGCCTCGCGCAGGCCCTCCTCTATGATGGAAGCGCGGATCGCGTTTTCGTCGATAACGAGAATTGTCAGGTCGCGAAGCGTCATGTCAGCATTGATGACGCAGCGCAGCAAACTTGGCAATCGCCCTGATCGGCAAAAGTGAAACAGTACGGCACGAGACGTTTCGCCGCCGCCGCCCGCTATGTCAGGAGGCGTGTTCCACGGCACGTTCGAGCGCTTTCAGGACCGTACGCTCTGAAAGATTGAGATAGGTGTCCATCTCGTCGCCCGCTTCCTGCGCCTTGCCTTCCTCCATCAGTGACAGGATCTTGCTGTTCATGTCGACAAATGGAGAATGAAGCTGTTCGGGATCTTTCAAGAGGCCGAAACACAGCCGGAGTTCAGCGGCGATACGCTCGTAAAAGTCGCTGATCCGGGCACTGTCGAGGAGATCGACGACAGCGGCATGAAATTTCATGTTGGCGCTACCCACGCCCAGCCAATCAGCAGCCTCACGCTTTACCTTCGCATCCTCGACCGCTGCCCGCATCGTTTTGATCGCGGGGTGCTTGTGCCAGGCCTGACGTAATGCTCCACACTCGACCATGCGCCGCACCCGGTAAATATCGATGACCGAGGACATGGTGGGGACTGCGACGAACACACCGCGATTGGCCTCATGACGCAGAAGCCCGTCCTTGGTCAAAAGGCGGAATGCTTCGCGCAGCGAATTGCGGGAGACATCGAAACGTTCACTGAAGGCTGCCTCTGACAGGCGCTGACCCGGCGCCAGCTCACCTGATATCAGCAGGGTACGAATACCCTTGGCCAATCGATCCGCAAGCGGCAGACCCTCTATCGTTTCCGTCATGGCGCTCCTTTCCTAAGAGCAATGCAGCATCGGGAATTCCGTGACAGGCATGTTCGGACACGGCATGTTCTGCCCATAGCACAAAGCATTAGCAAAGCACGAAAAAAACATGCTGAATTCATGCGCATAACGTCCAACAAATAGACAAAATAAGAGAACGATTATTATTTATTGTTGAACAATATTGACAATTTCGCGGAACAGGACAAACTCACTCTCATAAAGCATCCGCGAGGGGCGGATTGCAAATGGAGCGGAGAAAATCCATGGAGCAGAATAAGCTCACCCCGACTGCCGATCTAAAAATTTCAAAACGCGCATCGCTTCTGGGAGCGATCTTCCTGATGGCCACATCCGCCATCGGTCCGGGATTCATTACCCAAACGGCGACATTCACCACGCAGCTGGGCGCCGCCTTTGCCTTCGGCATCCTCGCCTCCATTCTCATCGACTTCGTCGTTCAGCTCAACATCTGGCGTATCGTCACGCTGACGCGCATGCGCGCATCCGATATCGCAAACGCTGCCATTCCCGGTTCCGGTTATCTTCTGGCCATCCTCGTCATTGTTGGCGGTCTTTTCTTCAACATCGGCAATATTGGCGGCACCGGCCTTGGTCTCAACGCCATTTTCGGACTTGATCCGAAAATCGGTGGCGCCATCAGCGCTGTCTTCTCCATCGCCATCTTCGTTTCCAAGCGCGCGGGCCTTGCGGTCGACCGGTTCATCATTTTCGCCGGCATCCTGATGATTGTGCTTACGCTCTATGTGGCCTTCGTTTCCGCGCCACCGGTGGGCGACGCTTTCCGCCAGACCTTTCTGCCGGACACGATCAATTTTGCGACCATCACCACCATCGTCGGCGGCACTGTTGGCGGGTATATCACCTATTCCGGCGCGCATCGGCTGTTGGATCGCGGCATGGTTGGCATCGAAAACCTGCCGGCCGTCAACCGCGCCGCGCTGACCGGCATCGCCGTCACCGGCGTCATGCGTTATGTGCTGTTCCTCGCCATTCTCGGCGTCGTCGCCAGCGGTGTCATCATCGACACTTCCAGCCAGGCCGCCAACCCGGCTGCGCAGGCCTTTCGTTCGGCCGCAGGCGATCTCGGCTTCCGCCTCTTCGGCGTCATCTTCTGGGCAGCGGCTATTACCAGCGTCATCGGCGCAGCCTATACCTCCGTTTCATTCCTGCCCGTTTTCAAGCAGGACATGACCGAACGTGCCCGCAACATGGCGACGGTCGTTTTCATCGCGGTCTCGCTCGTCTGCTACCTGCTGATCACGACGCCGCCCGCCGCCATGCTGGTCTTTGTCGGCGGCCTGAACGGCCTCATTCTGCCCATCGGCCTCAGCATCTTCCTGTTTGCCGCATGGAAACGTGAAGACCTGATGGGCGGCCACCGCTACTCGCGTGTTCTGCTGGTACTCGGCGTTCTGACTTGCGCATTGACATGGTACATGGGCTACAAGTCAGCCGGCACCATCTTCGGCCTGCTCGGCCTGTAAGCAAAAACCAAGGGAGGCAAACATGGCCGCTATCGATCTCAACAGCGATCTTGGCGAAAGTTACGGCGCATGGCGCATGGGTGATGACGAGGCAATGCTCGCTATCGTTTCCAGTGCCAACATTGCCTGCGGATTTCACGCAGGCGACCCGGCCGGCATCTACCGCACCGTCAAGGCCGCTGCCGAAAAGGGCGTGGTCGTTGGCGCCCATGTCTCCTATCCTGACCGCGTCGGCTTCGGCCGCCGCGATCTGGACGCCACCTCGGAAGAACTGATTGCCGATGTCATCTACCAGATAGGCGCGCTGAAGGGTGTTGCCGCCGCTGCGGGCACCACGGTGCGTTACGTGAAGCCGCATGGCGCGCTTTACAACCGCATCGCCAATGATGCGAAACAGGGGCAGGCCGTGATCGACGGCATCAAGGCGATCGATCCTTCACTGGTGTTGATGGGCCTTGCGAACGCGCCCATCCTCGATCTCGCCCGCAAGTCCGGTCTTGCCGTCGTTGCCGAAGCTTTTGCCGACCGCGCCTATACGCCTCAGGGCCAGCTCGTTTCCCGCCGGGAAGCCGGTGCCGTGTTGCATGACGCGGCAAAAATTGCCGACCGCATGGTGCAGCTTGCCCGCGAAGGCACGCTGGAGGCGATCGATGGCAGTATTATAAAAATCGAGGCGCAATCCATCTGTGTACATGGCGACAGCCCCGGTGCGGTCGCCATCGCCCAGGAAATACGCCGGCGCTTCGAGGCTGATGGCATCGACATCCGCTCTTTTGCATCCAATCGCTGAAAGGATAGCCGATGACGATACCCACATCCTATCTCAATCACACGGACGCGGACGCCGCCCGCAAGGCCCGCGCCACCTATCGCGGCGGTCTTGTCGCCCCTACCTCAGGCATCGCGCCCGGCTTCACGCAGGCGAACATGATCGTGCTGCCGCGCGACTGGGCTTTCGATTTCCTGCTTTATGCGCAACGCAATCCCAAGCCCTGCCCGGTGCTGGATGTCTCCGATCCCGGTTCGCCGACAACGCTGCTCGCGCCCGGCGCTGATCTGAGAACGGACCTGCCGCTCTACCGCATCTGGCGGGACGGCAAGCTCGTCGAGGAAACGGCCGACGCCACCGCCGCCTGGGCGGAGCGCGATGATCTCGTCGCCTTCCTGATCGGCTGCAGCTTCACCTTCGAAACGCCGATGGTGGAAGCGGGCATCGAAATCCGCCATATGACGGACAAGAGCAATGTGCCCATGTATCTCACCAACCGCCCCTGCCGTCCGGCCGGTCGGCTGAAGGGCAATATGGTCGTTTCCATGCGGCCGATCCCGGCATCGCGCGTGGCCGATGCTGCCACGATTTCCGGGCGTTTTCCAGCGGTGCATGGTTCGCCCGTCCATGTGGGTGCGCCCGAGGAGATCGGCATTACCGATCTCGCAAAGCCCGATTTCGGCGACGCGGTGCGGATCGAACCCGGTGAGGTGCCAGTGTTCTGGGCCTGCGGCGTGACCCCACAGGCAGCCGTGATGGCATCCGGTGTGCCCTTCGCCATTACCCATGCGCCGGGACACATGTTCATCACCGACATTCCCGACACCGCCTATCACGCGTGAGGATATGATGCGTTTTCTTCCCGTCAGCCTCACCACCATTCTTGTCGAACTGGCCGATCTTGATGAAACGCTGGCGCTTTTCGCCTCGCTGCAGAACGATCCCATCGAAGGCATAGAAGAAACGGTGCCGGCTGCCCGCACGCTGATGATCCGGTTCCGGCCCGAGAAGATCGGCTCCGATGCGCTGGCTGCGCAGCTTGCGAGCCGCGATCTCTCGGCAAAGATCGCGCCGTCGGACAATCTTGTCGAAATCCCCGTCCGTTATGATGGCGAAGACCTTGCAGATGTTGCCGAACTGACCGGCCTGAGCATCGAAGAGGTTATCCGCCGGCACACCGAAAGCGAATTCACCGTTGCCTTCTGCGGCTTCGCTCCCGGTTTTGGTTATCTGGTCGGAGGTGATCCCGCGCTGCATGTCCCCCGCCGGCAGAGCCCGCGCACCCGTATTCCGGCCGGCTCCGTAGCATTGGCCGGTGCTTTCAGCGGCGTCTACCCACAAAACAGCCCCGGCGGCTGGCAGATCATCGGCACCACGCCGGTGAAGATGTGGGACATCGACCGTGAGCCCGGCGCGCTTTTCCAGCCGGGTTACCGGGTGCGTTTCTTCGATATGGACAAGGCCGGCAGAACAGTCGACATTCCAGCCCCGACACAGCGCGAAAAGGGGCAAACAAAGGACGGCCCGAATTTCGAGGTGCTCGCCGCGCCGATGCCGGCAATTTTCCAGGATCTCGGCCGCTTTGGCCAGACCGGACAGGGCGTATCGGCCTCTGGCGCGCTGGATCGCGGCGCGTTCAACGCCGCAAACCGTATCGTCGGCAATCCGGTCAATACGCCGTGCCTCGAACTGACGCTCGGCGGTTTTTCGTTCAGGAGCACGAGCCGAGCAGTCATTGGCACAGCCGGCGCCCCCTGCCCCATCACCATAACGGCAGCAGATCGCAGTTTCGTGGCAAAGGCGCATGCACCGGTTTCCCTTGAGGCCGGTGATGTGGTCACTTTTGGTCAGCCGCCGAAAGGTATGCGTTGTTATCTTGCGGTGCGCGGTGGCTTCGATGTCGAGCCGGTGCTCGGCAGTTTCGCGACGGATACACTTGCCGTTGTCGGCCCGGAGCCGGTCGGTGCAGGCGCCATCCTGCCGCTTAAGGGTGAGACGTCCGGCCTTTCCAGCGTATCGATCGACGAGGTTCCGGCTTTCGAGCCGCCGGCAACGGGTGAAGTCGTGACACTGGATGTCGTTCTCGGGCCCCGAACGGACTGGTTCACGCAGAGGGGTATCGAGACGCTGACTGGCCAGCTCTGGCAGGTTACCCCGCAATCGAACCGGGTCGGCATTCGCCTTTCCGGCGACGTGCCGGTGGAACGCAAGGACAGCGCGGAGCTTCCGAGCGAAGGCACGGCAACGGGCGCGATCCAGATTCCCCATAGCGGCCAGCCGGTCCTTTTCCTTGCCGATCACCCGCTGACCGGAGGTTATCCTGTCATCGGCGCGGTAGCGGAATATCATCTCGATCTTGCCGGGCAGATCCCCGTCAACGCCAAAATCAAATTTCGCCCGATCGGCCCCTTTGCCGAAATCGCGGCCAGGAACATAGAATCCCGAGGAGAAAAGCGATGAAAAAAGTGCTGATTGCCAATCGCGGCGAGATCGCGGTGCGCATCATCCGCGCCTGTCGCGATTACGGCCTGAAATCGGTCGCCGTTTATGCCGATCCCGATCAGGACGCGCTTTTCGTCCGGCTGGCGGATGAGGCCTACGCGCTGGAGGGCGTGCGGCCCGCCGAGACTTATCTCGATATCAGCAAGCTGATATCGATTGCCAAACGCGCCGGCGCAGATGCCGTCCATCCGGGTTACGGCTTCCTTTCTGAACGCGCGGAATTCGCAAAGGCCGTCATCGATGCCGGCCTGATCTGGATCGGGCCGGATCCTCATGTCATCGAGGCGCTCGGCGACAAGGTCGAGGCACGGCGCATCGCCACCGGCGTCGGCGCACCGCTGGTGGCTGGCAGCGACGGTCCGGTCTCTTCTGCCACAGAAGTCATCGCTTTTGCCGAACAACACGGCCTGCCCGTCGCCATCAAGGCCGCCCATGGCGGTGGCGGCCGAGGTCTGAAGGTTGCGTGGAAAATGGAGGAGATCGCCGACCTCTACGAATCCGCCGTGCGCGAAGCAACCGCCGCCTTCGGTCGCGGCGAATGCTTTCTCGAGCGCTTCCTTGACCGACCGCGCCATATCGAAGCGCAGGTTCTGGCCGATAAACACGGCAATGTGCTTGTCCTCGGCACCCGTGACTGCTCGCTGCAACGCCGGAACCAGAAACTGATCGAAGAGGCCCCCGCCCCCTTCCTGTCCGATGAGCAGCGCCAAAAAATTCATGACGCCGCCAAGGCGATCTGCGCTGCCGCCGGGTATTCCGGCGCCGGCACCGTCGAATTCCTGCTCGGCGTTGACGGCACCATTTCTTTCCTCGAGGTCAATACGCGCCTGCAGGTGGAACATCCTGTCACCGAGGAAACCACCGGCATCGATCTCGTCATCGAACAGTTCCGTATTGCCGAAGGCCAGAAGCTGCGTGTCCTCGAAACGCCCGAACCGCGCGGGCACTCCATGGAATTCCGCATCAATGCCGAAGACCCTGGTCGTGGCTTCCTGCCGACGCCCGGTTCGATCTCGGTTTTCGATGCGCCTTCCGGTCCCGGCATCCGCATGGATAGCGGCGTCGTCAGCGGCTCCAGCGTGCCTGGAGTCTTCGACTCGCTGATGGCAAAGCTCATCGTGACCGGCGTCGACCGCGATCAGGTTCTGCGCCGCGCCCGCCGCGCGCTGAAGGAATTCCGTATCGAGGGTATCGCGACCGTTCTTCCGTTCCATCGCGCCGCGATCGAGACGGACGACTTCATCGGCACGGATGGGTTCAAGGTTCACACCCGCTGGATCGAAACCGATTTTGCCGCCATGCCCGACGCCATGGAGCGCCCGGCACCGGCCGACGATCCTTCCATGACACGAACCTATCTCGAGATTGACGGAAAGCGTGTTTCGGTCGGCCTGCCCAGCATTCTCCTTTCCCTCGGCAGCGTCAACGGCGGCCAGGCGTCCGTTTCCGGCACTGCGGTCGACAGGAACGAGGGTGAAATCACTGCTCCCGTTTCCGGCACCTTGCAGTCCTTCAAGGTAAAAGATGGCGACACGGTCTCGGAAGGTGATCTCCTGGCAATCATGGAAGCAATGAAGATGGAGACGCAGATTGTCGCCACCAGGGCCGGCAGGGTCCGCCTCATCGGCAAAGAAGGCGACTATCTGCAGGCGGGCGCGGCGGTGCTCGAAATAGCCAGCTAATATAAACCGGCGCATCGGCCTCACAATCGCAGATCGCGCGGCACCGGCGGCGGAACCCTTTCGCCACCGGGCCGTTTATGGCGCGACCTGCTAACCATCGTGAGGGACATATGGCCGGACGCACCTTGCTTCAATTCTTCCATTGGTATTATCCGGACGGGGGGAAACTATGGAGCGAGGTGGCCGAGAAGGCCGAAAGCCTTGCCAAAATGGGCATTACCGACGTCTGGCTGCCACCCGCCTACAAGGGCGCTGCCGGCGGCTATTCCGTGGGTTATGACACTTACGATCTCTTCGACCTCGGTGAATTCGACCAGAAGGGCACCGTCGCCACGAAATATGGTGACCGCGGTTCCCTTGAACATGCGGCCAGGACCCTGAAAGACAATGGCATCCGTGTCATTCACGACGTCGTCCTCAACCACAAGATGGGTGCGGATGAAAAGGAAAAGGTACGGGTTCGCCGCGTCAATCCCGACGATCGAACTGAAATCGACGACGAGGATTTTTCCGCACTCGCTTACACACGTTTCACCTTTCCCGGCCGAGGCGGCGCGCACTCCAAGTTCATCTGGGATCACAGGTGTTTCAGCGGCGTCGATCACATCGAAGAACCGACCGAAGACGGCATTTACCGGCTCGTCAACGAATATGGCGACGGTGAGTGGAACGAGGAAGTCGATCAGGAAAACGGCAATTTCGACTATCTGATGGGCGCGGATGTCGAGTTTCGCAATCGCGCCGTCTATGAAGAGCTCAAATATTGGGGCCGCTGGCTTTCCGAGCAGGTCCAGGTGGACGGCTTCCGGCTGGACGCCGCAAAACATATTCCGGCATGGTTCTTCCGCGACTGGGTCGGCCATATGCGCGAGACTATTGATCCCGATCTTTTCGTCGTAGCGGAATATTGGCACCCCGATCTTGAGGCCTTGAAGAGCTATCTCGAACTCGTCGACAAGCAGCTGATGCTTTTCGATGTCGCCCTTCACCACAGCTTCCACGACGCGTCGAAACAGGGCGGTGATTTTGACATGCGCAGCATTTTCGATGGTGCGCTTGTTTCCGCCGTTCCCGATCACGCCGTCACGCTTGTCGATAACCACGACACCCAGCCATTGCAATCGCTGGAGGCTCCGGTGGAGCCCTGGTTCAAGCCCCTCGCCTATGCGATCATATTGCTGCGTGGAAACGGCGTCCCTTGCGTTTTTTATCCCGATCTGTTCGGCACGAGCTATACCGACACGGGTAATGACGGCAATGAGTACAAAATCGATATGCCGGCCATCGAATGCCTGCCGAAGCTCATAGAGGCGCGCAGCCGTTTCGCCAATGGCGTACAGACGGACATTTTCGATGACCCGAACTGCATCGCCTTCATTCGCCATGGCACCGCCGATGCGCCGGGCTGTGTCGTGGTGATGTCAAATGGCGAGCCGGCGGAAAAGCACGTCGATCTCGGTCCGGATCATGCAGGGGCGGTCTGGCGCGACTTCCTCGGGCACCGTCAAGAGGAGATCACCCTCGATGAGAGCGGCAAGGGCGTCTTCCCCACCAATGGCGGCAGTGTCAGCGTTTGGGTGCCAGCCGAATCCGGGTGAGCAACAAGGCTAACGGTCCGAAAATTATGCTCACTCTGCCGAGACGAGGCGGCGCGGACCTGCGCCGTTATCGGCGAGAACATCGTTAGGATTGCGCAACGGACAATCATCCAGTGAAAGGCACCCGCAACCGATACAGCCGGTAAGCTGGTCGCGCAGCATGATTAGGTTGTTGATGCGAAGCTGGAGCATTTCCCGCCAGGATTGGGAGAACCTGCGCCAGTCGGCTGTTGTCGCCACCCGATCCTGCGGCAGGTCGGCCATCGCCTCCCTGATGATGCTCAGCTGTATACCCGCCCGCTGCGCAATGCGGATGATGGCGATGCGCCTCAGAACGGCGCGATGATAACGGCGTTGATTGCCGGCGGTGCGCCATCCCTCGATCAATCCCTTCGCCTCGTAAAAATGGATGGTGGAGACGGCGATGCCACTGCGGCGGGCAACCTCTCCCACCGTCAGGCTGTGTTTGAGTATGGTATTTTCCATTCTGGCTCCTGCTTCCGGACCGATTTCCGCTCGGAAACGCGGAAACACAACGAAGAGCAGCCGGTATAATTCCTCAACCATAGTTGAGGTCAATAGACCAACGGTCAAAAAAAGAGGCGCCCGATGGCGCCTCCGAATTTCGCGAACGGGCCTGGATCAGAACTTCGCTGTCATGCTGATCCAGAAACGGCGGCCTTCCATGACGGTGTTGAAATCGTCGGTGCCGACATCCTTGTCGAACACGTTGTAGACGGCGGCATTGAGATCGACATTTTCGGCGACCGCATATTTCGCGCCGATATCCAGCGTGGTGTAGGCGTCATATTTTCGACCGGCCTTGCCGTTGATCGTCACCGGCGTGCCGTTCGTGCCGATGCGCGGGCCGGCATTGATTTCCGATCCGTGGTAATTCAGCGAGGCCCAGGCTTCCAGACCATCGATCGGTGTCACCCAGTCGCCGCGCAGATTGGCCATATGTTCCGGTGTCCGCGCCAATGGAAAACCTTGGTAATCACCGGTCTTCTGTTCGGAATGCGTATAGGTATAGTTGCCGCGCAGCGTCAGTTCCGGCGTCGCGTACCAGGTCGCCGTCAATTCCACACCCTGAATGACCGCATCGTCGATATTGTAATTATACCAGAGGCGGTAGTTGCGGTCTTCGCTCCAGCGGACAGGCGTTCCATCGGGATTGAGCACCAGGGCGTTGGAAATCTTGTCCTTGAAATCGGTGTAGAAATAGGTGGCCCCCAGAGCGACGTCACCATTCTCCCAAAGTGCCGCCACTTCGTAACTCGTGCTTTTTTCCGCTTCGAGGTTGGGATCGCCGATGATAACACCGCAAGTGCCGCTCGGACCATAGGTGCAACCGCCCCCACCTGTCGTATAGGCATAACCCGGCGCGATCTGACGGATTTCCGGTGCGCGGAAACCGGTGGAAACGCCGCCCTTGATGGTCAGCTCTTCCGTGGCGCTCCAGACGCCATATAGACGCGGGCTGAAATGATTGCCGTATTTTTCATGGTTATCGAGGCGAAGCCCGCCCGTCAGCGCGAAATTGTCGACGATGCGCCACTCATCCTCAAGGAATAGAGCCCATTGCGTGGCCGAAAACGTCTCGTCCCGGCCGGTACGGCGGCCCGGGTTCTGGTCCGTCAGCCGTGCCTCGAAATATTGGCCGCCCGTGACCAGTGTGTGGTCGCCGAAGAGCTCGAAAGGTGTGGTGAACTTGCCATCGAGCACGGTATTGCGCACCTCCGGCGAGCGTGCATTTTCAGTCACGCGGCCGGTTCGGATGTTTCTGGTGAAATTGGTGCGTTCCGCCCATTCCTGCTGCAACGAGAATTCGGATGTGGTCGGTCCCCAGCGGCCGGTATGTGAAAGTGACCAATGGTCACGCGTGTTGATGTTGTAGGTGCCATCGCTATTGGCTGCGAGCGATTCGCCAGGCTCGGCGCTACGGCGCAGCCTTGTCTTGCCACCCTCGAGATAGATGTCGTGATCTTCGTTCGGCGTAAACGTCAGGCGGCCGTTGAAATCATATTCCTTGGCGCCGGTGGTCCCGCTCAAAATGCGGTCTTCGCCGCGCGTGAAGCCCCTGCCCCAGAGCTGCAGACCAAGCTGGTCCTTGAGGATCGGACCGTTCGCATACCAGGAGACCTGGCCGCTATTGCCGAATTTCGAATGCTGTTGAACCGTGCCCTCGGTGGTGACGGAGCCCGACCAGACGTCGCCAACCTTGCGGGTGATGATGTTGATCACGCCGCCCATGGCATCCGAGCCATAAAGTGAGGACATGGGACCGCGCACCACTTCGATACGTTCGATCGCCGAAACCGGCGGCACGAAGCTCTGTTCGAAGCCGGAGTTGCCATTCGTGCGGGCATCGCGTGTGCTCTGCCGCTTGCCGTCAACGAGGATCAACGTATAGGCGCCCGGCAAGCCGCGGATGAAAACATCCTTTTCATTGGCGATCCCGGTGACGGACACGCCCTGCACTTCGCGCAAGGCGTCAGTCAGGTCGCGATACGCCCCCTTTTCCAGATCCTTCCGTGTGACGACGGTGATGCTGGCCGGAGCGTCTTTTACATTCTGCTCGAAACCGGACGCGGTGACGACGATCTGCTCAAGAACAGTGGTATTTTCGGATGCCTGCTGCGCAAAAGCGGGCAGAGCAATATTTAACGCGGTTCCCGCCATTGCTGCCGAAAAAGTAGTCTTTATTGTCATCGAAGCCTTTTTGCAGCCCCGGTACTTCAATTCCATGTTATGCCCCCGCATTTAACTTGAGAATTTCACCCCACTTATTTACGAGGGGGGTGCAGGCGCAACAGGTTTGTTTTCGAACAGTTCTAAATTCTAGAAATTGCAAAAAGGGCTCCCTCTTAAGATGAGTGGAGTAAAAATTCGCCAGATGACAACCAGCAAGAGAAAAGACGAACCAGCTTCCACGGCAAAACCCGACAGGCTTGGGCAGCTGAAACTGCTTGTCGCTTTTGATGCGTTGTTGCGGGAAGGTAGTGTCAGCCGCGCCGCGGCGGGCATGGGACTTCCAACATCATCGATGAGCCGGATCTTGCAGCAGCTACGGGAAAAATACGGAGACCAGCTCTTTCTGCGCACCGGCCAAGGCCTGCGCCCCACCCCCTTTGCCGAAACCATGCGCCTGCGCATCCGCTCCCTGGCGGCAGAGGCCGAAAATCTGATCGATTATTCGCAGGAAGAACCCGCGGAGCCGACCACCATCAATAAGAGCGGCTGGGAGCAGCCGGCATTGATGAAAGCACCGCCACTTTCCCTTCGCCCCAGCATTCTTCTTGAAGGTCAGCCGACGCCGGAAAACATTGCCGAGCGTCTCGCCCGCATCGGCCACAATTCCGCCCCACAGGAACGGCTCGCCAAGTATATTGCAACGTCTGCGATGGGAATAGGCAACAGCCGTCCGCTCAGCCAATCGGAGGCGACGGATGCACTGTCGATCATTCTGGAAGGGGATGCCGATCCGATACAGATCGGGGCACTGCTCGCCACCATGCATTATCGCGGCGTGACGGCGGCCGAACTGGCCGGCTTTATCCAGGCGACGTGGCGACATGTCGGGCGAGACCGGCACCGACCCGTCACCGTCGATCTCGACTGGCCGGCTTATATGTCCCCCAAACACCGCGATGCGCCATGGTTCGTGCATTCCGCCCGCCTCGTTTCCATGGCGGGGTACAGGGTACTGCTGCACGGCCATGTTGGTCAGGGCGAAAATGGCGGCAAGCTCGAACGCGCCGCACAAGCCTGCGGTATTCCCCTTTGCCATTCGCTTTCGCAGGCGGCCGAGGCCACGTCATCCGAACGGATTGCCTATCTTCCCCTGGGCGGTCTGTCTCTGCAATTCCAGAGCCTGCTCAGTCTCCATGGCATTCTGGAGATGCGCCTGCCGGTGCATACTGTCGTCCACCTTCTCAATCCACTGCGCGCAAGGAGCACCATTATAGGGCTCGCCCGTCCGGCCTATCAGGAGCTGCATCGCGATACCGCCCGCCTGCTCGCTGTGGAAAATCTCGCCATACTCGGTAACACGCGGGATTTCGCACAGTTCACGCCATTCCGCAGCACACGGATTTTCGGTCTTTCAAGCGGAAGGGACGTGGACGTCCTGGTCCCCGCCCGCGAAGCACCGCCTGCCGAAATGCCGACCATGTTCACCACCTTCGAATATTGGCGTGCAGTCTGGACGGGAGCCGCGAAAGACGAAAGGGCGGAAACCATCATCATATCCACCGCCGCCGCCGCGTTGATGCTCGTCAATGACATGGGGCTTTCCTTTGACGAAGCTTACGCGAAAAGCCTCAAGCTCTGGAACGAGAGGACGCGCAATCTGGTCAGCGTCTGAGCATTCGAGATCACGCCGTGGCGACTGACTTCTTCAAAGCCAGATATTCCCACAGAGCAACAAGCAGCAGAATACCCGTGCTGGCCAGCTGCAGGATGAATAGCGGAATGCCCGGCACCGGCAACAATAGGCAGAGCGCTACCACGCCCGCAAAATGCGAGACGGGACGCTGATAGGTCGCGGCGATCTTGACACCGATATTGCCTGCCAGAAAGAGGACGGGACCACCGACGATTGCGATGGCCTCCCTTATCGTTGCGGCCTCGTGGGCATGGGACAGGCTGAAATCCTCTCCCACCGCCGTCAGAATGATACCGGCGACGATTGGCAAATGTCCGTAGTTGAAGAGATTATGGGCGATCTTCGCCTTTTCGTCGGCGTGTTCGGCTTTTCTGGAGGCTTCCGCCTGTCCGTGATGGAAATAAATCCACCACATCGCGACGGTGCTTATGAAGGCGGAGCAGAAAACGACAAATGTCAGACCGGAGTTCATATATTCGGTTGCCGTCCGGCCGGTGGTCAGAATTGTTTCCCCCAGACAGATGATGACAAACAGGGCGCAACGTTCCGCCAGATGCTCTCCGGAAAGATGCAGACTGTCGTCATCGCGAGAACGCAAGCCGGGGACAACATAGCGGCAGGCCGGACCGGCATACTCGATTGCGAGCGCCATGCCCCACAGGAGAATGCGTCCCCCCAGATCGCAAAACCCGCCTGCCAGCCAGAACAGGCTCGAGATGGCCAGCCAGATCGTCACCCTCACGAACACCAGAAACGACTGCCGGTCTTCATCCCTGAAGGCATAGAGAGCAAACAGGCTTCGACCGATCTGCATGACGCTGTAGATCAGCGCGAAAACCAGGCCCTGTTCGGCAAAGGCTTCCGGCAAGGCGATGGCCAGCAGTACACCGCCAAACATCAGCACGAAGAGCAAAATCCTGACCGGTTCTTTTTCGGTATTCAGCAGATTGGTGATCCAGGTGGTGTGTATCCACAGCCACCACAGGGACAATATCAGGATGCCGGCTTCCAGCACCGCCGTTGGCCCAAAGTCCTTCGCCAGAGAGTGGGATAACTGAATAAGAGCGAAAACGAAAACCAGATCAAAGAACAGCTCAGGAAATGTCGCCTTTCCCGTCTCCTGGCCGTCATGCCGGATCCAGCTTTCTGCACTCGGCGCCCGTCGGGAAATCTGGGTTCTTGTTCTCATTCTGCTTCCGTTTGCGGAGCATAGATCATCGCAATCCCTCACTATCGCGAGACGTGGGTTTCAGCCCCGGTATTGTTATGATCTGACCCGCGGCCGGGAAATTCCAGCCCACGCGCGCTGTCGGGAAGGAACCGCGGTCCCACCAGCCGCACCGTTTTTCCGGAGACATCAGTAATGTAACTGGGGGCGGAAGGCGCCGATGAAACCGCTGCATTACCGGCTTTTTTATCTTCCAGCCGGCTGATTTCGAGGGACTGGGAAAATACTGGCACGACCATTACGCAGACGAGGCCGGCGGCGAGAAAGAGGGGCTTGGGTAACATCGAAATTCCCTGACGCTTTTATCTGCGCCAATAACAGCCATCGCCTGCATTTGTTCCGCGCAGCTTCAGGCATCGCCGTCAAGGTAAGTGCGGTATTGCACGTAATCACCGCTCGATTGCCCATCGACGACTTCAGGCGGCCGCCCCTCGCCCCCTGCGAGATAGCCGGTGTCTTCGAGGACCGATTTCACGAGCTCTGCAATCGCAATATGTCGGGGCAGAGCTTTATCCGCCATGTAAAGAGCGACGGCCAGTTCTATATCATCCGGAAATGTCATGAGCGTGGCGTTCCGTTAAACCATTGACTGGAACGCGCAGTGCCAGCGAAAGTTCAATTCGTCGGCGCCAAGGTAGCGGGGATTGGCGACATATCGCGGAATTTTTTCGAGGGAGGAACTTCTGCCCGAACTGCACAGGCTGATGTTCACCGTACGATTTTCATCCCGGCCCCGTCGCCATCTAACTGACGCTGGAATGCGGTGAGACGGCTACTTGGCATTCAAAATGCTCCAGACTCAAGCAATTGAAACCAATCATGGAAACGCGCAAACGAAAGCTAAATTGGACTTAACTTTCGTTACTTTGCATTAACCATGGGAAGCCCTGATCGGACACAAAGTGTTTCTAGCAGCGTCGTTCCAACGAATCTTGGTGTTTGCGGGAACAGCAAGAATCTAACCGCATAGCCGGTTTTTCGCAAGCTGCCGCCGCTCCGCTCATCACGCCGTCATGATCTCGTTCCCGCCTCCTGCTTGTCTGTCCGGCCACGCAGTTGCGCCATGAGCATGGCCTGGAGATCGAAACTGCCTTCCTGGGCCTTACGTGTGAGATTGCGTAGATATCCGCCAAGCGAACTGATTTGATCAGCCTTCTGCAACAGGCAAGCGAGGATGGCCGCAGTTCCCTGCCTCCCGAAGGTGGCCAAAGCATCCTGATAGGCTGACTGGCTGATGCTGAACATGGTTCTGATGACGGAAGTTGCCACCTCCATATCTCTCCAGCCAGTCACCGCACCTCCGGGTGCATAGAGGGAAATATCCGGGCACGCTTTCAAAACCAAAACAATATCAGGAACAAAAAATTGCTTATGAAAATCGTTCCTGGGTGTTGGCTTTGGAGGTGTGACGCCAGTGACCGCGGCATTTGCGGATGTGGACGCGACTGTTGCAGCAGTTCGAACCGGAGCGGGATTCTCCAATTCCTGCGTTTCAGATATGGATTCGGATTCTGAATTCTTTATGAGGCGCTCATTTTGGCAGTCATTGCCGCTCAAATTTTCCGATTTTTCAAGATTTTCCAGATAGTTGGTCACTTCTGCGCGGAGTGAAGCCAGAAAACCGGCGATTTCCTTGAGTTCAGCTGTCTTCGAATTGCGCCCGAGAGCCCGCGCGATGTCGTTGTAACGGGCCTGAAACCCGTCAAAGATCTCGATCTTGCCACTGGCAGCAATCATTTCGCAGAGTTTCTGGATGTCCCGCCGGCAGAGGCTGATCGTCTCGCGAAGCCGTTGGAGATCGAGCCGTTCGCGAATGATGCGCTCGGCCAGTTCCTCTATTTCCGTTTTACGAGCAAGAAGCGGTGCGAGTGAGAATCCGTAGGCTTCGCTGATCTCGCCACCCCTGTGCTTCCGTGCGTAACGTTTCCCATTCGGGCTGTCCTTGCGGATGATGAGGCCGGCTTCGACAAGAGCCGAAAGATGCCGACGCAATGTCTGTTCCGCCATGCCATGAGCCCTGAGCGACAACTGCGTATTGGATGGAAACACCACCAATCCCGCTTCGCTGGAAAGCTCATTTTTGGGATAAAAGCTCAAGAGCGCGTTCAGAACGGCAAGCGAGCGATCGGTTACACCGAGCAGCGGTCTTGCTTCACAGACGGACCGATAGAGTTTCCATTTGTCGACTGCTTCGTATTTTCTGTTTTTCTGCGCGGCAAACTGGGTTGCGAGCACGCCAAACGACATTGCTCGCCGCCCAAAGGGCGTCGTTACACATGTGCTTTCCATGTCTTTCACCTTTCACAAGGCAAAAGAAAATCGCTCACCGAAAAATTCGATGCCAAGACTCTTGACTATGATTCGCGGAAATGAGATTCTTCGGGTGCTTAAATCAAAGAAAGGCTTCCGCGCGGCAACGTTCGGGGGCTTTTTTCTTTTGTGATGCGTCTCCTGTTAGTCGTTCGAGTTAGAAATCACTGCTTGGACCGGTACTCGGCAAACAGCGTCTGAAGATGTTCCAGAACGAATTCGGCAAATTCCGGTGCTTCGTTCTTGTCGATCGATATATCGAGCTTCCGGTCGCTCTCGACCACTTTCGCCAGGCGACGGCCTGTGTCCGAAGACCATACGCCGGTTTTCTTGGCCTGTGCCTTTGGCTTCAAAAAGTCCAGAAGCGCCTTGAAGCGTTCTTCGGAAGGAAGCGAGGCAACCGCCGGTTCGCTGACATATGCGCGGGCCGCCTCCTTGACCTGTGAGGAGGAAAGCTGGTCGGCAAGATCCATCCAGTTGCGGCGGCCTACGGTGGGTGCGGGGCCTATGAGATCGACCAGATCCTCTGGAATGCGTCCAACGACCGAAAGCATGTTGGACAGATCGCCCTTATGAAGCGACATTGCCGCCATGATGGTGTCTCGAGGGAACCGCATCTGCAGTTTCTGCGCAAAGCGCGCTTTCTCGATATAGGTCAGATCGCGGCGTTCGTTATTTTCCTGGCCCTGGGCCACCACCAGCTGCTCGTCGCTGAGATCCCGCACAACGGCCTTGACCGGAATGCCAAGACTTGAAACGGCGCGAAGGCGGCGATGACCGAAGGCGACCTGATAACGGCCCGGGAAATCGGGATGCGGGCGCACGAGAATCGGCACCTGCTGGCCCTGCTCACGAATTGCCTCCACCAGACCGGCATCGGCCTCTTCGGAAGCGGGCATACGATCCGGTATGAAGGAGGGATCGATATCCGCGGGGTCGAGAGAGACAATCGTCAGTCCTTCGGCGAGCTGCTTTTCAATGGCTTCAGCCCGTTTGGCGCGCTCGGAGACTTCGTTCAGCGATTGACCGATCATACCGACGGGTGAGTTCAAAACATCCGTCACCAGCTCAGGGGAGCCGAGGATAGGCCTGATACGGGGTCGCGAACGCTCCGGCGTGGTATCGTTGTTGTCGGTACCCGGAGTGCCAAGATTTGCGAAGATTTGTTTTCTGCTCATGCTGCCCTACCCCACGCTTTTTTAATCAGTCCTTCGATTTCAGCGTTCACATTGTTCATGGCTTCCAGCGCGCGATCATAGGTCGACCGGGTGAATTGCGTTCTCTCCACTTCGAAGAGCGTCTGGTTGGTCAATCCGGCGTCCGAGACCGCCGTGCTTTTCAGCATCGGATGATTGAGGACGTTTTCACCAAAGATCGATCGCAGGAAGGCGACCATCTGGTTCTGCGGCCCATCGCTCGGTTCGAAGCGGGTGATCAGGTAACGCATCCAGTTATAATCCGACCGAGCACCGGCCCGGCCAATTTCCGCCAGAAGGTCACCGGTCATTGCGAGGAACTGGTTCATCGACATCACGTCAAGCATCTGCGGATGGACGGTGACGAGCACCGATGTCGCCGCTGTCAGAGCCGAAAGCGTCAGATAACCGAGTTGCGGTGGGCAATCGATGACGACAACGTCGTAGAAATTTTGCGCTTGGGCGATCGCCTGGCCGATACGGGCGAAAAACAGCGTGTCACCCGGTGCACGGCGCATCAGTGCCCGCGGAGTATCGTGTTCGAACTCCATAAGTTCCAGATTGCCGGGAACAATGTGGAGATCGGGAATATAGGTGCCGCGGACAATCTCCGCGATCGGGCGGCGTTCATCGTCATAACGGATCGCGCCATAAAGCGTCTCGTTCGGCCCGACATCAATCTCGGGCTGGTGACCAAAAAGCGCGGAAAGGCTGGCCTGGGGGTCGAGATCGATGGCAAGAACCCGATAGCCACGGAGCGCCAGATATTGCGCCAGATGGGCGGAGGTGGTTGTCTTTCCCGAACCGCCCTTGAAATTCATGACGGCGATGACCTGTAACTCTTCGCCCTCTCGGCGGTGGGGCAGGTAGCGGCGTGTGCCGCGCGCACCCTGGTCCAGAAAACCTCTGATATCGCGCATGTCTTCTACGGAATAGGAGCGACGCCCGGATACCTGCGCGGCATCAAGCTCAGGCAACTCGGAAGCGATCTGGCGCAGATAGGCTTCGCCAATGCCGATGAGCTTTGCGGTCTCGGCCGGAGAGAAATGCCGCATGCTCTTTTCCGTATGTGGGGAAAATGTATTTGCGTTATGCGCCTGCAACTGGGCTGACAGCGCAGCCGAATGCTGTTGTATAAGACTCGTCAGGTCAGGTGCTCCTGCGGCACGTCTTAAATCGGCACTCTGTGTCATAGGTCTTCTTTCGCTCGAAATTGCAGTAGCGGTTTTTTTCGAAAAAGGCGGTTTTTTCCGCAACTGAGATATAAGCGCCGATTCTCTTTTTGGCGCAATAGGCTTTTTTCTCATGTGCGGAGACGCCGCTAAAGCATTGTGGAAGAATCACTTTTTCCTTGTTAGGCGTTTTCCGGTTTGCCGCGGCTAACTGGGACTGATTTTCCCTCGCTCCCTCGGCTTGAGTTATCGCAGCAGGTGGGCGGGAAGTTTGCCGCGGCTAACTATCGCTATCTTCCGGCTGGGGCAGGGGAGTTGGGAAATTCAAGGGTGGACATTCGCAGCTGGTTAATCTCTACTGCATGACTAGAGTATGGGATGCCTCGCGCCGGTTGCCGGGCAATCCATTGTCGTTGGTTGGAGGATTGAATGTCCTATGACGTCGCTCTAGTCGGTTCGGGTTTCTCGGCCATTTGTACCGCAGCCCATCTCCTGTCATCACTGCCAGCGGAGGCGTCGATCGCCATCGTTGGTGACGAGTCGGATTTTGGCCGCGGTACCGCCTATCGAACGGAACTACCCTATCATCGGCTGAATGTGCCCGCGGGGCGTATGAGCGTCTTTCCGGACCGCCCTGACGATTTTGTCGAATGGTTGGCGCAGAACGGGCTGGGAACCGATCCCTTTCTTTTCGCGTCGAGGGGAGATTATGGGCTCTATCTGCGGGACCGGCTCGCCAGTCTTCTCAGAAGCCGGGAGCAGCGGGCGCGTGTGGATTTTATTCGGGCGAAGGCGTCCGCTTGCCGGCCCGGACCGCAAGGCGACTTTACCTTCACACTGGAAAATGGCGAGACATTGCAGGCACGCAATGTTGTTCTGTGTCTCGGCGTTGGTGCTGCAAGTTTGCCGGTGCAAACTGCCGCAAAGCGTGAAGAGGGCGTGCAGCGCGTGGTGAGCCATTGCTGGCAGCCGGGATGGTTGTCCCGCGTGAAGAGCGGGGATCGTATCTGTATCCTTGGTTCCGGCCTTACGATGATCGATCAGGTGTTGACGCTGCGCGGAAAAGGTCACCGGGGCCCGATCCATGTCCTGTCGCGACGCGGGCTCATTCCACATCCGCATGTCAGTCCGCCTATGCCGCCTACCGCTCCGCGTCTGCCTGAAGGTTCCACCGAGATAAGCGAACTATTACGATCTCTCCGTCAACAGGTGGCCGACGGGACGCCATGGCGCACGGTTATGGACGGCCTGCGGCCAAAAACGCAATCGCTATGGCAGAGCCTCAGCTCACAGCAACGCGCAAGGTTTTTGCGGCATGCGCTCCCTTGGTGGAATATCCATAGACATCGCATCGCGCCTGAGGTGCATGATGCCTTTGACAGGCTGTTGTCAGACGGCGTTCTCACTATCCACGCGGGTTATCTCCAGGCTATCGATGAACAGGAGGAGAGCATCTCCATTCGTTATCGTCTTCGGCATACACAGACGATTAAGGAACTGCAGGTCGATTGGGTCATCAATTGCACCGGCATGGAACGCGCGGGTATCGGCCACTCTCGCCTTCTGGAAAGCATGCGGTCTGACGGGGTGCTTCGGCTCGATTCCTTTGGCCTTGGTGTCGAGGTTGACGGCGATTCCCGACTGCTGCGCACGGATGGCCAGGCATGGCCAAGTCTCTTCGCCGTCGGCGCGCTGACGGCGGGCCGGTTCTGGGAAATTACCGCCGTTCCGGATATACGGATCCAGGCTCGTGATATAGCGCAGTTCATTACTGACAGAGTGATCGGTAAGCGCCTTGTATCCGCACAAGGCTGATGCCTGTTGCGGCGGCAACAAAGGGGCCGCACTCTCCGGCCTTTTTATTTATTCCGGGTAGTTTGCCGCGGCAAACCCGTCGGTTGAGCCACGGTCAATGCGTTGATGACGCTGTCTGGCCTGGATGCAATAGGTCATATTCGACGCGCGGCGAAAAGTCGCCGGCCGTTGAGCCCATATCCGCAACGCGCAAAAACGTCGCGAAACGAGCGAATCCCATCATTTGCTAAATAATTTACATGGGTTATGGAGTATCGCCATTAAACCGGCTATAAATACGAGAAAAATTGAAAATCATGAAAATTATTTGCGAGGTTTGAATGGAGAAAAATAAGTTGGTGCGGTTCGAGGCCGCAGATAGCCAGGCCGGCGGGCAGCGTCGGCCCTTCGCCAAGGCCGTCCGGGCCGGTGATTTCGTCTATGTGTCCGGACAGGTGCCCACCATTGATGGCGAAGTAGTGACTGGCGGTATCGTCGCCCAGACCGAGCAGGTGGTGGCCAATCTCAAGGATGTCCTGGCGCTGGCTGATTGTACGCTTGCCGATGTGGTGAAGGTGAATGTCTGGCTGGATGACGCCAGGGATTTCTCCAGTTTTAACGCCGTCTTCCAGAAACATTTCATCGATCATCCGCCTGCACGCTCAACCGTACAATCCCCGCTGATGGTTGACGCCAAGGTGGAAATGGACGTTATCGCTTATAAGCCTTTGGCTTAAGTATCTGATTTATTTCGCTTAGAGAGCATATGATGACCTATCCATGGCCTGACGAGGGCGCACAGCTTGATGCGATTTCGACGCCAATGCCGGTGATCGACGAAGACCGGCTTGCCGCCAATATAAAGAAGGCGCAGGCCTATCTCGACAGTCATGGCAAGGCCTTCCGGCCGCATATCAAGACACACAAGATACCGGCCATCGCCCGGCAGCAGCTTCAGGCAGGCGCCATAGGCATCAATTGCCAGAAAGTCAGCGAAGCGGAGGTTTTCGCAGACGCCGGTTTTGACGATATCCTGATTACCTACAATATTCTTGGTGCCGCGAAACTGTCGCGGTTGAAAGCGCTGAATTCCCGTATAGCTCAGCTGAGCGTCGTTGCTGATAGCGACGTGACGGTTGCCGGCCTCGCTGCCACATTTGATAAGGGGCGGCCGCTCGCCGTGCTTGTTGAATGTGATACCGGCGGAAAGCGTTGCGGTGTGCAGACACCGGCGGCGGCAGCGGCACTTGCTGAGAAAATCGTCGCCGCGGCGGGACTTATATTCAAGGGTATCTTGACCTATCCGGCACCGGGCGGTGCCGAAAAGGTGGAAAGCTTCCTGCGCGACACCATGGCGCTGCTTGCGGCAAAAGGCGTGGACTGCCCGGTTCGTTCCAGCGGCGGCTCGCCGGACTTCTATGCAGCGCATCTCGTTCCCTCTGCAACCGAACACCGGGCGGGCACCTATGTCTATAATGACCGGGCGATGTTGCGTGCCGGCCATTGCACGGCCGATGATCTGGCAATGCATGTTCTCGCTACCGTGGTCTCGCGGCCTGCAGCGGACCGCGCCGTGCTTGATTGCGGTTCCAAGGCTTTGACCTCCGATCTCCTCGGCTTCGACGATTACGGGCTGATCGAAGGCCATGAAGGCGCAAAAATCATCTCACTCTCTGAAGAACACGCGGTTGTTGATCTTTCCGGCTGCGCGTCCGGGGGGCCTCGGATCGGCGATGTCGTCAGGGTCGTACCGAACCATACATGCGTCGTCAGCAACCTTTTCGACAGGATGGTGTTCCATCGAAACGGCGTTGTTACCCGCGTCGAAGAGATCGCTGCACGCGGCACGGTCTGGTAATGTTACCCGGCTAATCAACTCAAGGAAACGAGCTCAGCCCGCAGGCAGCTCCGGCAACGAGACCCCATAAATGCGCATATTCACGGCGTCGCTCGCCACCGAAACCAACACGTTTTCACCTGTTCCCACGGATATGGATGCCTTTCGTGCGGCTTTTTATGCCGGGCCGGGTGAACATCCGGACACGCCGACGCTCTGCTCCTCGCCGGTCCCCATCCTGCGGCGCCGCGGCAGGGCGGAAGGGTTCACGGTCATCGAGGGCACATCCTGCTGGGCAGAGCCTGCCGGCCTCATCCAGCGCCAGACGTATGAAACGCTGCGCGACACCATTCTTTCGGAGCTCCGGGCAGCCCTGCCGGTCGATGCTGTGGTTCTTGGCCTGCATGGCGCCATGGTGGCGCAGGGCTATGACGATCCTGAAGGGGATTTCCTGTCGCGGATGCGGGCAATGGTGGGCCCGGACGTCTTGATTGCGGCGGAGTTCGATCCCCATAGCCATCTCACGGCATTAAGGGTTGAAAGCCTGGATATCATGGCGACGTTCCTGGAATTTCCCCATACCGATTTTGAGGAGCGCGGCGAACATGTCGTCGAAATGGCGTTGCGTACTCTGCGCGGCGAAATCAGGCCCGTCATCTCGACTTTCGATTGCCGAATGATCACCATTTATCCGACGAGTCGTGAGCCGATGCGTTCTTATGTGGACCGGCTGAAGGCGATGGAGGGCAAAGACGGTATTCTCTCCATCTCCGTTATTCATGGATTCATGGCGGGTGATGTGCCGGACATGGGCACACGCATCGTCGTTGTTACGGATGACGACAGGACCAAAGGGGACGCGCTGGCCGAAAAGCTGGGCCGTGAACTTTATGCCATGCGCAGGCTGACCGCCATGCCGATGCTGGATACGGAAGCCGGTCTCGACCAGGCCGTTGCCATTCGCAGCGAAAACTCGCAAAGGCCGGTGGTGGTTTCGGATATATGGGACAATCCCGGCGGCGGTGTTGCGGGTGATGCGACCCACATTCTGCGCCGCATGGTAGAGCGCGGCATGGACAGGATCGGCGTCGCGACGATCTGGGATCCCATCGCAGTGTCTTTTTGCCATGCAGCGGGGGAGGGCGCAGAGCTCGATCTTCGCATAGGTGGCAAATCCAGTCCGCAGGGCGGCGATCCGCTGGATTTCCGAATAAAGGTCATGCGCACCGTCGAGACGGGCTGGCAGAGTTTCCGTAATAGTCGCGTCACGCTCGGCCGCGCCGCCGTTGTCCGGCCGCTCGGCACCGAAATCGACATCATTCTCATCACCAGCCGAACGCAAACTTATGAGCCGGATATCTTTTCCAATCTCGGAATCGATTTCGCGAAAAAAGACGTGTTGCTCGTCAAGTCGACCAACCATTTTCACGCGGGTTTTGCGCCGATCGCTTCAGAGATCGTCTATATCGCGGCCCCGACCTCCTATCCCACCGACCCGGCAAAAACTCCTTACCGCAAGGCAAGCCTCGGCCTAT
Organism: Agrobacterium pusense; assembly: GCF_013285525.1. Lineage (NCBI taxonomy): Bacteria > Pseudomonadati > Pseudomonadota > Alphaproteobacteria > Hyphomicrobiales > Rhizobiaceae > Agrobacterium > Agrobacterium pusense. The sequence continues at coordinate 1,060,489 of NZ_CP053857.1, read as the reverse complement.
GGCCACGGGTTGCCGATCCGCTTGGTCTCGATTGAGGGAAGCAGCTTAGACCTGATCAAACGTCACGACGAAGAAGCGACCATCCTCTTCCATGCCCTTCACTGCAAATCCGGCGCCGCGCTCCAGCAAGAGGCTGTCGCGTCGCTGCAAATGCACAGTTTGGCCGGCTGATGAGACGCTGACGGGATCAACGGCAAAAATTATTGTCGCCGTTGATCCCGTCGACTGGACAGTGAGTGTGGTGTGGTGTCTTTCGACGCGATGCGAATATTGCTCGCGACGGGACATGACATTGAGATCGACGATGGGACCATCTGCCAAAACGGCGTCCACCGGAACATCCGCGGCGAAGGGCAGGGGATCGCTTGCCATCGTCAACGCCACCGGCTCGCGTGCGTCGATGCTGAGGCTCAGGCCCTTCCCTTCGAGGATGCAGAGGGTGCGATCAATTCCGGGAAATATGGAAAAAGGCCCGTCTTGCGCAACGTTGGCCATGCTGATGCGCCAGTCGAAATCCGCCATCGAGGCTTTTGCGGGATGAACGATGATCTCTGTCGTTACACCGCCGCCGTTTTTCCAGGGCATTGATGTATAGGCGGTGTTTTCTAGGTGTCTCATCTTCTGCATTCCCTGTCGTTCGTCTGGACGATGGCACTAGTTATCGCGGTCGCCAGCGATACGTTGTTCAAGCTTTTTTTGCGCAGCGCGTAGATCAACACTTTTTCCGGCGAGTTTTTCGATTGCCGCGACGACAAGATCACGCGCAACGTAGTCCGACTTGTGTCCGAGATTCCTCACAACGATCAAGCTAGACCCGTCAATAGCGCGTGCAAGCTGGCGGGAATGAATTTCCGGTGAAACAACATTGTCGGTGTCGCCGGTGATAATGACGGTCGGCGCCTTGATTTTGGAGTAGTTTGGTGAGGCGCTCCGCGCCCATGTGTTCAGCGCGGCGACTTCCTGCGCGTTATGGCGAAAAGCCTGCGGTCTCAACGCCCCCCATGCGCGCGTTGCCTCCACATAGCCAGGAGGGCGGTGATTGGGGGCGAAAACCCCGCGCGTCGCCCGATCGAGCGCAAGGAAACCCACGGGCGGTGCGACGAAGATCGAAAAAAGCGGGCCTGTCACCCGGGCGCTTGCCGCCGTGTAATACCAAGCGATGCCTCCAAGCCAGGGGTAAACCGCCGGAGAAAGAAACACCAGGCCCGACACCATTTCCGGGTGGCGAAGCGCGAATGCCGCGGTAATGGCTCCGCCAAAGGAGTGGCCGACGATGATGGCCTTGCGGATGCCGCGCTTTTTCATCAGTTGAGCCACGGCGTCGGCCTGTCCGTCGGGCAGGATATTATCCTTGCCGCCGATGTCGGAACTGCCATGACCCGGCCTGTCGACGAACAGAAGTTTTGCGCGGCCGCGGAATTTGTCCGCAAAGGACAACAGCGGGTCGTAGAGACTTGCGCTCGCGCCATGCAAGAAGACGATCGGTGGCAGCTCCGCCTGCTTTTGCGGTTCCAGCAACAGGCTGTTGAGCTTATATCCGCCAACATCGATTCTTACCGGTACAGCCTCTTGGGCCTGGGAGGACGCAGGGACGGTCAAAGAAAAAGCCGGAAAAATTGCACCAACCAAAAAGCTGAAGGCAAGTGAAATACGCCGTGGTGCCATGCTGTCGTCCGCACTCCATTAAAAGCCTGCCGCGCCGTTATAGACGCTGAAAATGATCGGCTATGACCGACCAACAGCTAACAACGAGAAAATCGAACCGGAAGTTTCAGTCAAAGGAGCGTTGGGTAATGCCCTGAGGCTTTGCCGACGCAAGGGCGGAATGCCGCGCGGCGATGGACCGCGCGGCACGCTCATCAATTGCCGAGAATACCGGGCAGACGCAGCCCCTGCTCCTTGGCGCATTCCACGGCAATCTCGTAACCTGCATCGGCATGGCGCATGACGCCGGTTGCCGGGTCATTCCACAGAACACGCTCGACCCGACGCGCGGCGTCGTCGGTGCCATCGCAGCAGATGACCATGCCGGAATGCTGGGAAAAGCCCATGCCAACACCGCCGCCGTGATGCAGCGATACCCAGGTTGCACCGGATGCAGTGTTAAGCAGTGCGTTGAGCAGCGGCCAGTCCGATACGGCATCGGAACCGTCCTTCATGGATTCGGTCTCGCGGTTGGGCGAGGCGACGGAGCCAGAATCGAGATGGTCGCGGCCGATCACGATGGGCGCCTTCAGTTCACCGTTCCTGACCATTTCATTAAAGGCAAGCCCGAGACGATGGCGGTCGCCGAGCCCCACCCAGCAAATGCGGGCAGGCAGGCCCTGAAACGCGATGCGTTCGCGCGCCATATCCAGCCAGTTGTGCAGGTGTTTATTGTCGGGCAGTAGTTCCTTCACCTTGGCGTCGGTCTTGTAGATGTCCTCCGGGTCACCGGAAAGTGCCGCCCAGCGGAACGGCCCGATGCCTCGGCAAAACAGCGGGCGAATATAGGCCGGCACGAAGCCGGGGAAAGCGAAGGCGGTTTCCAGCCCTTCGTCCTTGGCGACCTGGCGAATATTATTGCCGTAATCGAGCGTCGGAACGCCGGCGTTCCAGAAATCGACCATGGCCTGGACGTGAACTTTCATGGAGGCGCGAGCGGCAGCGGCAACGGCCTGTGGATCACTCTCCTGTTTGGCGCGCCATTCGGCCACGCTCCAGCCGGCAGGCAGATAACCATGGATCGGATCGTGCGCCGAGGTCTGGTCGGTCACGATATCGGGCCGGATGCCGCGACGGAAAAGTTCCGGGAATATCTCCGCCGCGTTGCCGATCAGGCCGACGGACTTGGCCTCGCCGGCCTTCGTCCATTGATCGATCAGCGCCAGCGCCTCATCCAGCGTATGCGCCTTCGCATCAACATAACGGGTGCGCAGACGGAAATCGACGCGGGTTTCATCGCATTCGACGGCAAGGCAGCAGGCGCCGGCCATGACGGCGGCGAGCGGCTGCGCGCCGCCCATACCACCGAGACCGCCGGTCAGGATCCATTTGCCCCTGAGATTGCCGCCATAATGCTGTCGGCCAGCCTCCACGAAGGTTTCGTACGTTCCCTGCACGATGCCCTGCGTGCCGATGTAAATCCACGAACCAGCGGTCATCTGGCCGTACATTGCCAGGCCCTTCTTATCCAGCTCGTTGAAATGATCCCAGGTGGCCCAATGCGGCACCAGATTCGAATTGGCGATCAGCACGCGCGGCGCATCCTTGTGGGTGCGGAAGACGCCGACCGGCTTGCCGGACTGCACGATCAGGGTCTCATCCTCGTTCAAATCCTTCAGCGTAGCGACGATGCGGTCGAAATCGTCCCATGTGCGGGCGGCGCGGCCGATGCCGCCATAAACCACCAGCTCATGCGGTCGCTCGGCAACATCAGGGTCGAGATTGTTCATCAGCATGCGCAGCGGCGCCTCCGTCATCCAGCTTTTGGCATTGAGCTCGGTGCCGTGCGGTGCGCGAACGTCGCGAATATTATGGCGCGGATTGTTCATCAGATTTCCCCTTATCGTTTCGTGTCGAGCGCAAATTCTTCCATGCGCGTGAGAATCGTCTTGAGATGCTGGCGAAGGCGTTCGGCTTTGCCCGCGTCATAGGCGAAAGGCGGCACCTCGCTTTGCAGATGCGTGGATTGTGCCAGCTCCATCTGGATTGCGTGCTCACCTGTCTGCGGCCTGCCATAATGGCGCGTCGTCCAGCCACCCTTGAAGCGGCCGTTCAGAACGCTGTCGTAACCTTGCGCGGCGGCGGTGGCCTCAACGGCGATGTGCTCGATGGCGGGATCACAGGTTCTGCCCATATCCGTGCCGATGTTGAAATCCGGCAGCTTGCCTTCAAAGAGGAAGGGGATGTGCGAACGGATCGAATGGCAATCATAGAGAATGGCGATCCCATGGATGCCCTTGATCCGCTCGATCTCGGCCGCAAGAGCTGCATGATAGGGCGCATGGAAGGTTTCCAGACGGTCCGCAATGTCATCCGGCGTGGGTTCCTGTCCTTCATTCCAGATAGGCCTGCCGTCGAAATCGGTGTCCGGAACCAGCCCGGTCGTGTTCTGGCCCGGATAAAGGCTCACCCCGGCCGGGTCGCGGTTGGCGTCGATGACATAACGATGGAACGTCGCCCTCACGGTTGTCGCATTTTCCAGAAGCCCGGCATAAAGCTCATGGATGTGCCAGTCCGTATCGGCCAGAATTTTGCCGTTGTCGTTGAGGCGGCTCCAAATCTCCGCCGGAACATCCGTGCCGGTGTGAGGCAGACCGAGGATGATCGGCGAAGTGCCTTGGTGAAGGGCGAAGGGACTCTTCATCGATTGCCTCTCTTTTCCGAGGGTTTAGCCCCTGCAAGAAGAGAGTTGGCGAAGGTTAAAACGTGCCTCATCTCAAGCCTCCAGCTTCGGCAGGATGCCGTCCGAAATCGTGGCGACCAACGCACCGGAGGCGATCAACTCCGCCGCCGCCTTGAGATCCGGCGCCATATAACGGTCTTCCTCGAGCGAAGGGATTGCGGCCCGTAGCACAGCAATGGCCTTTTGCAGTTCCGGGCTGGTTTTCAGCGGCCCGCGCAGTTCCACGCCCTGAACGGCTGAAAGCGCCTCGATCCCGAGGATGGCGAATAGATTGTCGGTCATCGGTAAAAGTCGCCGCGCTCCGTGGCAGGCCATGGAGACATGGTCTTCCTGGTTGGCCGAGGTTGGCGTCGAATCCACCGAGGCTGGATGTGCCATCTGCTTGTTCTCGCTCATCAGCGCTGCGGAAGTGACTTCGGCGATCATCAGCCCGGAATTCAGCCCCGGCTTCTTGGAAAGGAAAGCGGGCAGGCCATAAGAAAGCGCCGGATCGACCAGTAGCGCGACACGGCGTTGGGCGATGGCCCCGATCTCGCAAATCGCGAGCGCCGTCTGGTCGGCGGCGAAGGCCACCGGTTCGGCATGGAAATTGCCGCCGGACACGACGGAATTGTCAGAAAGCACCAGAGGATTGTCGGTCACCGCATTGGCTTCGATTTCCAGTGTGCGGGCCACCTGCCGCAGGAGGTCAAGGCAGGCGCCATCCACCTGCGGCTGGCAGCGGATGCAATAGGGATCCTGCACCCGCTCATCGCCTTCAATGTGGCTGATTCGGATTTCGGAGCCATCGAGCAGGCTGCGAAGCGCAGATCCCGCGTCGATCTGCCCCTTGTGGCCCCGCAGGCTGTGAATATCCGGGTGAAATGGAGCGGAAGACCCCATGGCGGCGTCCGTGGAAAGTGCGCCGGTAATCAGCGCGGCCTGTGCGGCGCGATGGGCGCGAAAAAGTCCGGCAAGCGCCAGTGCGGTGGAGGTTTGCGTGCCATTGATCAGGGCGAGCCCTTCCTTGGCGGCGAGAACCACCGGCGGCAGCCCGGCTTTCGCCAGCGCCTGGCCGGCGGGCAGCAGAGCGCCCTGATAAAAAGCCTCACCCTCGCCCATCATCACCGCCGCCATATGAGCAAGCGGCGCGAGATCGCCGGAAGCGCCCACGGAACCCTTTTCGGGAATGACGGGAATAACGCCCTGTTCCAGCATGGCCTCGATCAGCCGCACCAGTTCCAGCCGCACGCCGGAAGCGCCGCGGCCAAGCGAAATCAGCTTCAGCGCCATGATCAGCCGAACCACATTTTCAGGAAGCGGCGCACCTACCCCGCAGCAATGCGACAGGATGAGATTGCGCTGCAGCGTTGCCACGTCGGCTGCATCGATCTTGATGGAGGCAAGTTTTCCGAAACCGGTATTGATGCCATAGACGGGGGCATTACCCGCGGCAATCTCGGCAATGCGGGCAGCCGCCTTTTCAATGCCGGCGTCGAACGAGCGGTCCAGCTTCGCGGAGCCGTTGTTCCAGTAGATGCCGGCCAGGTCGGCCAGGGCCACATTGCCGGGGTGAAGCGTAATGGTCGTCATGGTCATGGAGAAACCTTCTGTCCCTTGAATATGCGGGCATGGAGCGGGTTGAAACCGATGCGATAGACAAGCTCGGCCGGGCGTTCGATATCCCAGATTGCAAGATCAGCGGATTTCCCGGCCTCCAGCGTGCCGGTTTCCGCAAGCAGACCAAGCGCCTTGGCGGCATTGCGCGTTGTCGCTGCCAGGCATTCCTCCACGGTCATGCGGAAAAGCGTTGCACCCATGTTCATGGTCAAAAGCAGGGAAGTGAGCGGTGAGGTGCCTGGATTGCAGTCGGTGGCGAGGGCGATTGTCGCGCCTGCATCGCGCAATGCCTGCATTGGCGGAGCCTGTTTTTCACGAAGCGCATAAAAGGCGCCGGGCAAGAGTACGGCCACGGTTCCCGCCTTGGCCAGTGCCCTGGCGCCTGATTCATCCAGATATTCCAGATGATCGGCGGAAAGCCCGCCGCAGGAGGCGGCAAGCGCTGCGCCGCCCAGGTTGGAAAGCTGCTCGGCATGCAGCTTGACGGGCAGACCAAGCTGCCGCGCCTTTTCAAAAACGCGTGCTATTTCTTCGACGGAGAATGCGATGCCTTCGCAGAAGCCGTCGACCGCATCGACCAGCCCTTCGGCCTGTGCTTTTTCCAGCCCGGGCAAAACGACATCGGTGATATAATCACCGTTCCTACCCTTATATTCAGCAGGTGTCGCATGGGCGGCCAGATAGCTGGTGACGATCCGCACCGGCCGCAGCGTCTCCAGCCTGCGGGCAACACGCAGCATTTTCAGTTCGGTATCTATATCGAGGCCGTAACCGGATTTGATTTCGATCGTCGAGACGCCCTCGGAGAGAAGCGTATCGAGACGGGGCAGCGCTTGCGCTATCAAGACATCCTCCGAAACCGCGCGCGTGTCGCGCACGGAGGACACGATGCCGCCACCCGCCTTGGCGATCTCTTCATAAGTCGCGCCATTCAACCGCATTTCGAATTCCATGGCGCGGTTGCCGCCAAAGACCAGATGGGTGTGGCAATCTATCAGAGCGGGAGTGATCCAGCGCCCGCCGCAATCGGTGATTTCCTCGGCGACGGCGAGATCGGCAGGCAGATCGCTCTCCGGGCCAGCAAATGCGATGCGACCGCTGCTGACGGCGATCACGCCTTTTTCGATTGCGCCGATGCCTTCCCTCAACGGATCGAAGGTGGCCAGCCTGGCATTGCGCCACAAGGCCGTTGCGTTTCCCATCGCCGCTCCCTTTGCAGATTTGTTCCCGGGCATTGCTTTTCGCCTTTCCTTTATGGCGTAAATGTATATACATAATAATCGGCTTGGCAAGCCGCATTTTCTGTTCGAAATGGCCTTGCCCGATGTCGTAACAAGAGGAGAGGGTGGTATGACGGCAATTCACGCGGGCGCGGCACTTCTCAGCGGCGGGTGGGCGCAGGATGTCCGTATCGTCTATGATGACGGCGTTGTTTCATCGGTCGAAACCGGTGTTTCTCCCGAGCGGCAGGATGAGCGCCATGCCGTCATCGTTTCGGCCATGCCCAATCTTCACAGCCACGCCTTCCAGAGGGCCATGGCTGGACTTGCCGAAATCCGCGGGCCTGCCAACGACAGTTTCTGGAGCTGGCGCACGGTCATGTATAAATTCGCCCTCTCCATGACGCCTGACCATGTTGAGGCCGTTGCCGCACAGCTTTATATGGAAATGCTCGAAGCCGGTTTCGGCAGGGTGGGCGAATTCCATTACCTGCACAATGATAGGGACGGTTCACATTACGCAAATATCGCCGAAATGGCGGAGCGTATCGGCGCTGCCGCCGCCCAAACGGGCATAGGCCTGACATTGCTGCCGGTCTTTTACGCGCATTCCGGTTTCGGCGGTCAGCCGCCAATCGACGGGCAGAAACGTTTCATCCATTCGATTGACAGTTACGAGAAGCTGATGCAGGGCGCACAGGCAGTCGTCAAATCCCTTCCGGGTGCGGCGCTTGGCATCGCGCCGCACAGCCTGCGCGCGGTGACCGGTGATGAGCTTGCGGC
>NZ_CP053857.1:0-1047500 GCF_013285525.1 Agrobacterium pusense | reverse complement strand
CTCTCCAAGCCTAAGTACTCGTGCATGACCGATAGCGAACAAGTACCGTGAGGGAAAGGTGAAAAGCACCCCGACGAGGGGAGTGAAATAGAACCTGAAACCGGATGCCTACAAACAGTCGGAGCCCGCAAGGGTGACGGCGTACCTTTTGTATAATGGGTCAACGACTTAGTGTAACTAGCAAGCTTAAGCCGGTAGGTGTAGGCGCAGCGAAAGCGAGTCTGAACAGGGCGATTGAGTTAGTTGCATTAGACCCGAAACCGAGTGATCTAGCCATGAGCAGGCTGAAGGTTGGGTAACACCAACTGGAGGGCCGAACCCATAACTGTTGCAATAGTTCGGGATGACTTGTGGCTAGGGGTGAAAGGCCAATCAAACTCGGAAATAGCTGGTTCTCCGCGAAATCTATTTAGGTAGAGCGTCGACCGAATACCCTCGGGGGTAGAGCACTGGATGGGCTATGGGGACTCACCGTCTTACTGATCCTAACCAAACTCCGAATACCGAGGAGTACTAGTCGGCAGACACACGGCGGGTGCTAACGTCCGTCGTGAAAAGGGCAACAACCCTGACCTCCAGCTAAGGTCCCCAAGTCATGGCTAAGTGGGAAAGGATGTGAGGATCCCAAAACAACCAGGATGTTGGCTTAGAAGCAGCCATCATTTAAAGAAAGCGTAACAGCTCACTGGTCTAAATAAGGGTCTTTGCGCCGAAAATGTAACGGGGCTAAAGCCATGCACCGAAGCTGAGGATTTGCGAGTAATCGCAAGTGGTAGCGGAGCGTTCCGTAAGTCTGTGAAGGCGGACCCGTGAGGGCTGCTGGAGATATCGGAAGTGCGAATGTTGACATGAGTAACGATAAAGGGAGTGAGAGACTCCCTCGCCGAAAGACCAAGGGTTCCTGCTTAAAGTTAATCTGAGCAGGGTTAGCCGGCCCCTAAGACGAGGCGGACACGCGTAGTCGATGGGAACCACGTTAATATTCGTGGGCCTGGTGGTAGTGACGGATCTCGTGTGTTGTTCAACCTTATTGGATTGGTTGGGCGGCGAAGAGGTTCCAGGAAATAGCTCCACCGTATAGACCGTACCCGAAACCGACACAGGTGGTCAGGTAGAGTATACCAAGGCGCTTGAGAGAACTATGTTGAAGGAACTCGGCAAATTGCACGCGTAACTTCGGAAGAAGCGTGACCCTTTTGTACGCAAGTATGATGGGGTGGCACAGACCAGGGGGTAGCGACTGTTTATCAAAAACACAGGGCTCTGCGAAGTAGCAATACGACGTATAGGGTCTGACGCCTGCCCGGTGCTGGAAGGTTAAAGGGAGGGGTGCAAGCTCTGAACTGAAGCCCCAGTAAACGGCGGCCGTAACTATAACGGTCCTAAGGTAGCGAAATTCCTTGTCGGGTAAGTTCCGACCTGCACGAATGGCGTAACGACTTCCCCGCTGTCTCCAACATAGACTCAGTGAAATTGAATTCCCCGTGAAGATGCGGGGTTCCTGCGGTCAGACGGAAAGACCCCGTGCACCTTTACTATAGCTTTACACTGGCATTCGCCAAGGCATGTGTAGGATAGGTGGTAGGCTTTGAAGCAGGGACGCCAGTTTCTGTGGAGCCATCCTTGAAATACCACCCTTATCTTCGTGGATGTCTAACCGCGGTCCGTTATCCGGATCCGGGACAGTGTATGGTGGGTAGTTTGACTGGGGCGGTCGCCTCCGAAAGAGTAACGGAGGCGCGCGATGGTTAGCTCAGACCGGTCGGAAATCGGTCGTCGAGTGCAATGGCATAAGCTAGCCTGACTGCGAGACTGACAAGTCGAGCAGAGACGAAAGTCGGTCATAGTGATCCGGTGGTCCCGTGTGGAAGGGCCATCGCTCAACGGATAAAAGGTACGCCGGGGATAACAGGCTGATGACCCCCAAGAGTCCATATCGACGGGGTTGTTTGGCACCTCGATGTCGACTCATCGCATCCTGGGGCTGGAGCAGGTCCCAAGGGTATGGCTGTTCGCCATTTAAAGCGGTACGTGAGTTGGGTTCAGAACGTCGTGAGACAGTTCGGTCCCTATCTGCCGTGGGTGTAGGAATATTGACAGGATCTGTCCCTAGTACGAGAGGACCGGGATGGACGTATCTCTGGTGGATCTGTTGTCCTGCCAAGGGCATAGCAGAGTAGCTATATACGGAATGGATAACCGCTGAAGGCATCTAAGCGGGAAACCAACCTGAAAACGAGTGTTCCCTATCAGAGCCGTGGAAGACGACCACGTTGATAGGACGGGTGTGGAAGCACAGCAATGTGTGAAGCTTACCGTTACTAATAGCTCGATCGACTTCTTCGTTCCCATTGTTCATGCTCATCAAGCAAAGCTTGATGATCTGTTCTGTCTTCACGCTGACGTGGCCTTCGGCCACTACGCTGCAGACGGCGCGCCAAACGATTGGCGACGGACTAGCGTCCTGTATGGGCGCCACGCTCGACCTCGAGCAAGGCAACATACGGATAAGTCACAGAAACGACGTGTAAATTAAAACGAAGCGCAAGCTTCCCAGCTTCTCGAAAACAACGTTCATGTGAAAACATGAACAATGTTGCGTTTTGCCGACCTGGTGGTTATCGCGGGGCGGCTGCACCCGTTCCCATTCCGAACACGGCCGTGAAACGCCCCAGCGCCAATGGTACTTCGTCTCAAGACGCGGGAGAGTAGGTCGCTGCCAGGTCTGCAAAACGCATCAAAAATCTTCTCATCACATCCCTCGGCCCAGCCGAAAAAAAAGGGCCGCCAAAAGCGGCCTTTTGCAGTTTAAGACAAAACTTAAGGAAAACGCCAAGCGCGTCCCTTACAGGAGATAAATTGCTCCGCAATTTACTCCGGCAAAGATCCGTCGTCGCTAAAGCAACGACGTAACCGCGACATTCGGCCTTGCCGAATGCGCTGGACGCGGGGTGGAGCAGCCCGGTAGCTCGTCAGGCTCATAACCTGAAGGCCGCAGGTTCAAATCCTGCCCCCGCAACCAAAATTACGAAGAAAGCAAACACGAAAGCCCTCTCCCAAAAGAGGGCTTTCTTGCGTTTTGGGCATGGCTCAACGATAGCACAAATCCGGCCCCAAGCACCCGCGGCAAGTGCATGCACCCAAATACAGTCGAACAATCCGAAAACAACCCGGCTTCACAAAGTCTCGGATGCGCCATGCCTCGAAGCCGTGCTAATCTGCGCCAATCACGTCTACGGCTGCTGCCAATGAGGATAGGTCACATAAGCAGTCAATGCTCCTTCTTCGTGAGAGCGGATCGTGACCAAGTTTATCCAGTTTCGAGTTCGCTCCAGCGGTTTTGGGTTGCTGTATTCGGGGCGGTAGCGGCGGGGTGCGGTGCGGAGCCATTTTCGCTGCGCAGCACCGCATCCCGTCGCGGGTTTATTGTCTGAGCGAACTCGGCAGGTGTCAGCCAGCCGAGGCCGGAATGCGGGCGGTGATCGTTGTAATCGCTGCGCCAGTTTGAAAGCGCTGGTCGGGCGTATTGTCGATAGGCCGACCGCATTGTCAGAGTTCCGCCGGTTGTCGTGCCAATCGCTTGTCTGTTCCCTCGCCGTTCTGTGCTGCCATACGGGCGTATCGAGCAGGAGGGATGCCGGTGCGTCGGGCAAAAGCCACGCTGAACGTACTTGCTGATCCATATCCCACCCGTTCGGCTACATCCTCGATTGCGAGATCACCGCTCCGCAAGAGCTGCCTTGCCAACGCCATACGCCATGTCAGCAGGTATTCCATCGGCGCAACCCCGACTATTCGGTGGAAGCGGGCAAAAAATGCCGAACGGGAGAGCGCCGCCTTTTTCGCGAGATCAACGACGGTCCAGGGATGGCCGGGACGGTCATGCATAGCCCGAAGTGCCGCCGAAAGGCGCTCATCACCAAGCCCTCTGCCGAGGCCCTGTGCAGAATTGGTGTCGGTTGAGGACCGTAGTGCCTCGATCAACAGCACCTCGATAAGTCGTTCCAGAACCGGTTCGCGACCTGCGCGCTGTTCCTGCGTCTCCTCGTCGATCAACTGCATCAACGTCGCAAGCCGGGGTTTGTCGCGAACCAGAATCACGTCCGGCAACAAAGAAACGAGCAGGGCCGCATCCGGTGTGCCGAAGCTGCAACGTCCGATACGCATTCGTAGTGCGGGTGGGCCGTCATGTGGTCCCACACGAAAATGTCCCTCATTGATCTTTGTCGGGACCGTCGCCGGCAAGTCGGCTGTGGCGTTGGAGCTTTCGTTGACGAGATCGCGCATGGCAGGCGCGAGAATGAAGTCTCCGGCCTGCAGGATAAACGTTTGTCGGCCACCGAAAGTGACCCGACATTGCCCTTCCAGGATGGCACAATAAAACGGCTCGCCTGTGCCCTCACGCCGTATACGCCATGCACCGGCGCACTCCACCAGTTTCGACGCCCGGGCGGCGGGTTGCAGGAGTGTGACGATCTCGGTGAGCGGGTCTGTTGTCATATCCAGGACTATTACTAAAGAAATGAGGAGCTTGGAATATATAAAGTCTTCCTTCGGGTCACTACCATAATGACACAGCCACCTATGGAGAAAATAATGCCCGCAATTCTGATAACCGGTTGTTCCTCGGGCTTTGGCCTCGAAACTGCAAAACTGTTCCTCGAAAAAGGCTGGGACGTGATCGCGACGATGAGAACGCCCGACGAGAGCTTACTCCCTGCGTCCGGGCGTCTGCGTGTTCTAGCACTCGATGTCACCGTCCCGGACAGCATCTCACGGCTTGTGAAGGCAGCGGGCGAAATCGATGTTCTCGTCAATAACGCAGGCTTCGGTGCACCATCTCCTGTCGAACTGACTGCATCCCAGACCGCACAGGCACTCTTTCAGACAAACACGATAGGCACTCTGGCGATGATCCAGGCCGTCGGCCCGCAAATGCGTCGTCGCCGGGCCGGCGTCATTATCAACGTTACGTCCTCGGTTACACTGAAACCACTTCCGGTCATCGGGGTTTATCGCGCCAGCAAGGCCGCAGTGAATGCGCTCAGCGAGTCCCTTGCGATTGAAATGGAGCCCTTCGGCGTTCGCGTCCACATCGTTTTGCCCGGACGTTCGCCGGAAACGAGTTTCGGCGCCAGTGCCCGCCCACACCTGCGCGGCATGGACGATGCGGACTATGCGCTTCTTTTGCAGCAGTTCGTCAGGAATGTTCAGGACGACAAGGGCCCCGTAACCCACGCGCGCGACGTCGCGGAAGCGATCTGGAAGGTGGCCACCGATCCGTCCGCGCCACTGCGCATACCGGCAGGTGCAGACGCAGCGCTATGGATGGCTGAGGCGGGCCTGTAATCAGCGAAATTGCGATCCGTCGCTTTGCTGTCGAGCGTTTGCTGTACCCGGCCATTCCAGATCGGGTACAGCGTTTCGAATTCTGGCTCAGACCTGTCGCAAGCCGCCATCGACACACAGTTCGGCACCGGCGATGTAACTCGCCTCGTCGCTCAACAGGAACAAGGCAGCTGAAGCCACTTCGGCGGGTCGCGCCATCCGTCCCATCGGGATCGGAGCGACAATGGCCGCGCGCATGTCTGGCTGAACCGCAGCCATCATTTCCGTATCGGTTGGACCCGGTGCGACGACGTTAACGCGTATACCTTTGGATGCCAGTTCTGCAGTCCAGGTTCGTGCATAGGAACGCACGGCTGCCTTGGTCGCAGCATATGTGCCATAGGAAGCATAGCCGCCGCTATCGGCAATTGACCCGACAAGGACGACCGAGCCGCCTTCCCTCATCGCCGGCAGAGCCGCCTGGAAGCCGAAGACCATTCCTCGAACGTTGACGTCGAAGTGGCGGTCAAAGTGTTCAGGCGTTATCTCCGTGATCTCGGCAGGCTCGGAAAGACCGGCGTTCAAGACCAGGGCGTCGATACGGCCGTGTTCCCTTCTCACTTTTTCGACCGCCCCTCGCATATCTTCGGGGAGCGCGGCGTCGGCGACAATGCCGACCGCACCATGACCGATGGCAGTTGCCGCCTTTTCGGCATCTTCGCTTCGGCGACTGGTGATGAAGACCATCGCTCCTTCGGCCGAAAGCCGCTCTGCAATTGCCAAGCCGATACCCTTGGCGCCCCCGACAATCAGGGCAACCTTGTTACTCATCCGAGCCATCGTAAGTCCTTTCAATTGATGGTCGCTGCATGATATACATTAGATATCTGGTATCAATTACGCACCTTGAGTAGCCTAGATATGGACGAGTATACCGACCTTGAAGCACTTTCTCAGAGCGCCCTTAGAGACATGGCGCAGGTTCGCCCCGTGCTCGACAAGATCGCGGACAAATGGACAATCCTGATCCTGACGGTGATTTGTCCCAGGCCCTCGCGCTTCAACGAGATCAAGCGCCGTCTCGACGGTATCACCCACAAGGCCTTGGCCGATGCTCTAAAGAGGCTTGAGCGGAACGGTCTTGTGACGAGGACCGTCCTGCCGACCCAGCCGGTGGGTGTGGAATATGCGATCACCCCGCTGGGCCATTCTCTGCGGCAACCGTTTGAGGCCCTGTGCTCATGGGCAATAGCTAATGGCGATAAGGTCGAGGCGGCTGCGCTGCGTTATGACAACAGGGCAAATCATCGCTGATATCGCGATGGCCGCTTGAGCACCTGCTGGCCGGAAGGCTCATCGCCTTAAATCGGAGAGCCATACCCGCTAAGCAGGGCGTTTCCGATAATCGTGGGATGGTTTGAATCTACGGTCGCCGAACAGTTCACCTCGTTGAACGAAAGGAGATCGGCACTATCTAGGAGAGATGCGGAAACTCGAGAAGAGCGATATCGAACTGATCAGGACGTGGATGTTGTCGCCTGCGATGACGCTGGGATCGTCGGTGCGAGCGAAAGGCATTCTGCAGGAAATGCAGGCCCGACTGCCTGCGGCTTTGAAGAAAGCGATCAGCCTGGAGGGCAACGAGATCACGCTCGCGATGCCGGCCCGCGACAAAAACGCGTTCGACGCAGCTGCGAGGACCGTGGCCGGCGTGATGATGGAAGCCGAAAATCTTCCGGTGATCCCGCGCGAGATACAGGACATCCTCGCCATCAAGACGAGCGAGCGACATCGCTGGCTCGCGGATGGACGTCTCAAGAGCGCCGGGACGAGAACTGTGCGGCTGAACGGCCGTGCCCGGCGCATCACCTTCCATGTCTTCGATCCGAAGGTGGTCGAGGACCTTCTCGATCGCGGGGTCGTGGAAGAGTGGCGGGTGGAGGACGCTGAGGCGAAGGCAGAAAAACGACAGAAAGCGGCCTATCAGAGGCGGCTGGTTCGATCGCTCAAAAAGAAGATGACGCCTGGAGACAAGGCGGGTCAAAAGGTCGATGAAGGTGCGGCCGACCTCCGTGGATGGGGAGAGTTCGATCGGGAAGGGTTCCTTCGCTAGGCAATCGCACCAAACATGGTGCCTCCAGCGATTTCGAGAGGCTGTCCCTCCAGCGTTACGGAACGTTCTGTTGTTATCACGCAGCATCAATCGTGGCCGCGGGCCTGGGTCGACCTTCGCGCAATGGAAGGTGGCATAGACTTCCGGCCGGGACATAATGGAAGCCGCCCCACCACAATGTGGGAGAAACTTCTGATTGAGGGAACAAACAGGACAAAATCCCCGTTGCTCGTCACAATAATTTCTTTGGAGGCGCGTCATGAGACTCAAGCTGGCTTTAAGCGTGGTTCTAAGCGTTACCTTTACGGCGGCAGCGGCGGAAGCGCGGACCCAATTGCATCTTTACGGCACCGTTCCGGTGATGGGTAACCATGTACTGGAGATGGCCTATCAGGCAGCCCTCGATAGATGCAGTATCGAACGTTACCCATCATATGGCGACGTGGGTTTCTATGCAGGTGCCTATGGCTCCACCGAGGTGCGCAGTTGCATGTATCGCAAGGGTTTCGTCGTTGAGAACGGTCAGCCTTTCGCATATCCTGTGAGAAAAGCGACCTACCTTTCATGGTGACGAGATCACGAAACGTCTGACGGCGGCGCGCCTGAGGGTTGCAACCTCGGAGTGAGCGCCGTCTTCGCAATTCACAAGTTGCGGGTTTCAGGAGCATGTGATTTTTCAGTCAAGTGGCCCGAATCCGTATTGAAAACAGGCGGCAGAGTATCGATTTCAGGGGTTACCTGGAGGTCGAAATGATCTACGTTATTTTCGCGTTGTGCGCGCTCGCGGTCACATTCTTTGCCTGTCGGTATTTCGCCGCCAAGGCTCTCCTTGTCGAACGCGAAATCGACAAAGCCATCGCAAGGCGGTTTGAATCGAGCGCAAAGGTTATCGAGCTGGCGAAGCTGCGAGAGGAAAATGCGGTCATGCGTAATCTTCTGCTGGACCTTCTGGAAAACGAAGCCGTTTTTCCAGTCCAGTCAGCACCTCTATCGAGGGTTGATTTGCGCAGGATGGGCGCCGCAAAGGTCCAGAGGTATCGCGAAATACTTGCTGAAAGTCGGTACGTCTTGCAACAGCGTGGAGCCATTGGGGTCTTCGAAGACCACGGCGCATTCAAGGCCGATCAACGCAGGTCTTGAGTTTAGGAACAGCTCGCGCAGCTTCCTCGTGCGAGTGCGGTAGGAAGAAAGGCCTGAAGTTTTCCTTGTAGAGCGAACGAGGCATCTTCACGCTCCTGGATGGCGTTACCCGATGAGACAGTCTGACGAACCGGTTCTGCGTGGACTCCATCTGGAATTGCCGACGTGTTTTGACTATCAGGGTAGCGCGTCGCAGCTGAAGCGAAGCAAAAAGTGTATTCGCATGAGAGCTGACAAAGGAATCCGGATGTCGATCACTGTACAGAGAACAATTCCTGCCGAGCGGATGCGCCAGTTCCATCAGATGGTTGATCGCTGGCTGGAAGAAGGTCCGATCAAGCTCGCGACGAACGCAACGATAACTGCCATGGAGAACGCCGGCATCCCAAAGGCCGAACAGGCAGCGATCATCGAGGACCGCGATATCATCATGAAATACAATATGCGTCTCGGTGTAATCAGCGAGGTATTCGGCCCCGCCATCGAGAAGGCCGTGGGGTCTTACCGCTCGGGAAGTGAAGCACAGGACGAGATCGCGCGTTTGATTGTAACTGCCATGGGTCTCCGGCAGGACGATGACAGCGAACTGGTCACGTTCACCTTCACGACCGAGAGTGAGGCAGATGTATTCGAAAAAGCCACTTGAAACCTCATTCGACGGCAGGCGTTCGCTACTTCAGGAGGGTGAAGCCATCCGGCGATCCCTCGGTGCCAACGATGCGAAGCAAGCTGTTCATGATGGGATGTGAAGCGAAACCCTGCGCCGAGCGGTCATGTAAACCCCTGCTTCGCAAGGTACTGAATCGACATGCACGGAGCCGCTGTGCAGAGCAGGTGTCGTCGCGCAATAAAGCTGTATCGACCGGATATTCTCCCTCACCAATCTCAGGATGAGCTTCCGCGTAATGCGGGGGGGCCGCAATGCAGGTACTGTCACGCATCCTGATACGGGCCATGAAAATCGCTGCTGCTGAGGTATTGGATGACAAAGACCCGACAAGATGGCAGCAGCAAAGGTCGACTGGATGTAACGTTCCGCGCGACGGATAGGGCGATCGTCTTCCAGGCAGGAAATCCCTCCGGGTCTTTTCGCCGACAGGGTCAGCGCGTGGATAGTGCCCCGACCTCGTCTCTCAACCATGTTGCAAACAACGCTGCGCTTGGGCTCAGGCTTGGGTGGCGGGTTTGCAGCCAAACCCCTCTATCACTCGCATAACGCCGATCACTAAGCATGACCAAGCGGCCCGCAATAACATCATCTGCTGTCATACGTTCGCTCAGCAGCGCGGCACCGAGTCCCTCTATTGCAGCTCGGATTATGGCTGTCGGCTCCCGCAGGCGAAGCGCCAAAAATGGTGTCGGGTCCTTTGGAACAGGATCCTCCCCGTACCACCTAACCCAGTCTGCTCCGAAGGTGTCAATCCTGGGTACGCCTTCCAGCGTGTCTCCCTGCTCCCGAACACGTTTCGCCAGCTGCGGCGCAGCAACCAAGATCAAGTGGTCGAGCCAAAGCAGCTGGCCATCTGGTGGTGGCGCAGCGATAGGCGCGGTTACCAAACTGACCTCGGCCGTGGTCTCGACAGCCCCGGGGCCGGTTCCAACAATCTGAAGCGGCACATCTGGGTGTCGCCGCTGAAACCCACTTAATCTGGGGAGCAGCCAGTGGTTCAAAACCGATCTCGCGCATGAAACGGTAACGGGTGTCTTTTGGGCGAGGACCGCATTCGTCGCCTCGAGGAGATCATCGAGTATTACACTCAGACTTGCCCCGAACTGTCTCGCCTCCGGCGTCAGTTCCACGCCGCCTGCGACCCTATTGAAGAGATCGCGTCCCAAATGTCTTTCGAGTTGGCGAACCGCCTGACTCACCGCAGACTGCGTGACATTTAATTCCTGGGCTGCGGCAGTAAAGCTACCCAACCGTGCCGCTGCTTCGAATGCTCGAAGGGCAGGCATGGGTGGCGGGTGCTTCATGATCATGCCCATTAGTATCACTAATGATGAAGGTAAGAAAGTAGCGTTCGACAATCGGTTGCCATGCGAATTACTTATGTGCCGCTTCAAGTATTTGAACACACCAGTTTCAGCCGCGATCCCTGGCTCGCGTCTCGTTCTACGGTCGATGTCAGCGCCTGGTCCTCTATTAACGTTCAGCTCTCAGAAAGGGCTTAAACCATGCATAAACCCAAAATCCTCCTAGGATGCGATTTTTCGGACCGTTTCAAGCTCCTTCTTTCAACGCACTACACGATTGTCGGTCCCATCGAGATCCCACTCAGTGGTGAACTCCTGTCTATTCCGGTCGATGCAAAGGCGCTGATTACCAAAGGAGGTCTTGCGATCAACCAAGCGGTAATCGATGGCTGCCCGAGCCTCGAGCTGGTGGCGTTTTTCGGTACCGGCTACGAAGGCATTGATCTGGCGCGTGCATCGGAACGAAATCTGATTGTGACCCACAGTCCAGGCGCAAATGCGTCAAGTGTCGCTGACTTTGCGATGGGTTTGATCATCGCATCCACACGCCAGATACTTAAAGCTGATCGCTTCGTTCGCCAACGGCGCTGGGTTGATAGCGGGGTTGTCAATATGGCTGCGGTTCCGGGCTTAAGAGGGACGAGACTTGGTATCTTTGGGCTGGGAGCTGTCGGCGAAAAGGTGGCAAGCCGGGCGACGGCTTTCGATATGGAAGTCGGTTATCATGGGCGGAAACGAAAGGAAGGAGCTCCTTATCATTTCTTTCCGACGCTAGAGGAGCTGGCAGATTGGGCCGACGTGCTGGTCGTTGCTGCACGGGCGGACGGTAACAATCGGCATATCATCGACCGAAACATTATAAGACGCATTGGTAGTTCAGGGCATATTATCAACATTGCGCGCGGCTCCTTGCTCGACCCCGTTGCCCTTGTGGAGGCACTTGAGAAAGGGGAGCTGGCTGGCGCCGCATTGGACGTTTTTGAAAACGAGCCCCATCTGCCCGACAGTCTTCTTGAGGCGCCCAATCTTATCCTTTCCCCGCATTTGGCTTATGCAACTGTCGACGCGCGAAACGCACAGGAAGACATGGTGCTGTCTAATCTTGAAGCACATTTTCACGGCTTGCCGGTGGCAAACCGGGTGCCCTTAGCCAGCGGTTGAGCCCAGTTTTCCGGCATTCGGAAACATAGATAATTATATCCCCCACATTCATTTGACGATCCTTTTGCTGCAGTCGAGTGCCGAGGCTTGCCTTAGTCCAATGCGCTCAACTTTCGCCGCGTGAGGAGCCACCATACCAGGGTCAAAAGAATGCCAATCGCTGCGACAAGCATCGAACTGATTGGCAATGGCACCCAGCGCATGAGGCCGACGGTCAATGCCGCGCCAATGCCGATGCAGATTTCCTTGACGAACATCGTTTTCTGCCGGACAGAATAATAATCGATGTGGCCAAACGTGCATTCCGCCAGAGAAATCAGGAACACCCAGACCACTGCGCCGGCGAGCGTATGGATTTGAAATTTCTCGGGGAGCGCCAGAAGCATAAAGCCGGAGAAAATACATGTGAAGATCACCATCAGACGGAAGCGCCCGGTCATCTCGATCAGTTTTAACGTCGGTATCTGCCCAAGAACGACCACCGCGCTGTTGAGGATAATCATAAGGCCGTACCAGGCAGGAAGCGACTGCCCCGATTTCAAGATTGTCTGTGGCAGCACCGAGAAAACGCCGAACAGCAACATTCCCATTGCTGTGCCGACAGCTATCCATGCGACGATGGCCACGGCCGGTTGCCCTTGAAATATCTTGACGTGAATGAGGCTCGTGTCAAAGCGCCGCGGCAAGGCGACGAAGGCGCATACCGCAATCAGCCCAGCAGCTCCACAGAAGAGCACGTCTTTTGTCAGAAACGGCAGCATGACGACAAGGCCGGCAATGAAGGCGCCGGTATTCATGGCAATTCGGTTGTTGGCCGAGCCGCGCTTGGTCTGCGCGGCAACATTTTTGATCAGATATCCGCTGTTTGCTGCCCCATAGGAAAAGAGGCATGCCGCAAAAAGCGATTGCATCAGGCCGCCATTGAGAGACAGCAAGCCGGCGCCTGCCGCCATTGCGGCGAGTGAGACCAGCAAGGACCGGCCACCAAACAGATGAATTGTCACTGGCAGCAAAACGAGGCCGAAGCGATAGCCGAGGGCCAGCACGGTATTCGTTGTAGTATCGAGCCAGATATTAGCTTCGCCCAACACCGCAAAGAGCGTGACGGCCGTCACGATACGGATGCCAACGAGGTTGAAATTATACGTCACCCGGCTGCGGGCGGATTGGATTTCCTGCTCTGCGGTTTCAGCCACTTTTCAAGCTCCGTCAGGTCCAGATGCGTGCGGCTTCCGGCCCTCTTATTTTGAGAATTAGATACGCGCTTTACGCAGTCCGGTATGGCCTTTAGAAGTGGGGTCAAACAGATTTCAGTGATCACGAGCACGAATATATGACATTGCGGATGTTGGATCCCCAGGCGGTGCTGACTTTCATTCTGGTGAGCGAACAAAAGAGTTTCACCAAGGTGGCGCATGCGCTCAACACCACTCAATCAGCCGTCAGCATGCGTTTGCGCCGGCTTGAAGAACAGTTGGGCCTCCTGTTGGTCGAGCGATCCACCCGAACCCTGAAACTCTCCTCGGCCGGACAGGCCTTTTTACAGCCGGCGCGCGACTTCCTGATTGCGCATGATCGGGCCATGGGCGTGTTTGAAACCCATCAGTCCCAGTTGAGAATAGGGATCAGTCACCATCTGTCAGGGCCGAATGTTCCACACGTTTTGGCTTCGGTCGCGCGCGAGAACGCGGATCTGATCGTCAATCTGACCGTCGATGGGTCGGAATCGCTTCTTGCCCTTTATCAAAAGGGCGAGCTGGATGCTGTCATTCTGCTTAAGCATGCAGCAGTTCGGCGGCATGGAGAGACGATTGGCCTTGCACGTTTCGGCTGGTTCGGAAGGTCCGAGGTTAAGCACAAAACTGGCGAAGGGTTTCCTCTCGTTATTTATCCCGAAGGATGCAGTATGCGAGAGATGGCCATTACCGCCTTGGGTGCTGCAGATGTCCGATGGCGCGAAGCTTTCATTGCTACCTCCGCCACAAACCTTCGAGCGGCGATCCTTGCTGGGTTCGGCGTAGGAGTGCTTTCCGTTGCAGCGACAGAGGACGAGCTGCACGATCTTGGCGAGACCTTTGGTCTTCCCCCATTGCCACCTCGCGACATCATGCTCTTGTCTCAGGTCCGTTCCCACCAGGCGCAACGAGGCATACACACGATCAAAAGAGCCATCGGCGGATTGCACCACGCCTGAAGCAACTTGCGATTTCGTCGACTTGTCGGCTGAGCACTGATAGCTTATCCGAATTGCCAAGGGATCCGACGAGTTTCGCCAGCGCATTGTTATCGTTTCTATATGGGGGAGGCTCCGGCCAGCTGGAAATCTGCAAGCGTGCTGTAAGAGGGCAATGCGCTGTTGGCGAGGGTACCCTTGCGGAGAATCACGCGGTCGGCATGTGGGCGAGCGATGACTTGATCAAGGCTCCAGGCCTCCAGGATCATGAGGTCTGCCGAACGTCCAACGCCGATCGTACCGCCATCGATGCTCATGATCTTGGCCGGGGTCGGGCCGACAAGCGCGGGCGCGTCTGCATATGGGTGGTCAAGATGCAGGATGCGCACGGCCTGCCGCCAGGTGTCCAGCATGTCGTGATCGCCATAGGCAAAGAACGGGTCGCGGCAATTGTCGCCAGCCGCAGCCACGGAAATTCCGGCTGCCCGCAACTCCTGCACTGGCGTCACCCCGCGCCAGCGTGGCGTACGGCCTTCTTCACGATCCTGGAGATACATGTTGACCGTCGGCAGCGTGATGATCGAAAGGCCGGCATCCGCGATGAGTGTGATCCTGTCGCGCAGTTCCTCCTCGCTCAGAAGTGCAAGCGAACAGCAATGGCCGCAGGTCACGCGGCCCTCGTAGCCATGGCGGATGGTGGCGCGTGCGACACGCGGCAACGCATCTGCTTGAGCGGCCTCATCGACATGCAGGTCGACATTTAGTCCCCGCTCTTTCGCCAGCACGAACAGCCGATCAAGTAGCAGATCGATGTCGTTGAGGCCTGAGCCATGCGTTCCGCCCGCGGGGCGGGTGACGCCACCCAGCAGGCCGCCGTGGCCGGCAACGATATCGGCAAGACGCGCGCCATAGTCGCCGCTGTAGGCATCGAGCGGCACGAGGCCGGCGGCTTGCAAGGTGATGCGGCCTTTCCAGCGCTCGCGCACCTTGGCAAAAGCACTCCAGGTGATTTCCGCTTGCCCCTCGTGGCTATCTAGATGGGTGCGGATAGCGGCGACGCCATGAGCATCGGCCGCCGCGAGGCCGAATTCCATCCGACGAAGAAGGTCCTCTGTATTCCAATGGGCTATACGGTCCGCAGTCGTTGCAGCGCGTGCGCCCGGATGCGTGCCGCCGGAATCTGGGGCTCGTCCCATGGTGTGGCCCTTATCGAGATGGGCGTGCGCGTCGATCAGAAGTGGCCAAACATGCCGGCCATCGAGGGCGATTGAATCGTCACCGCCATCGGCGAGAGCGGGCATTATGGCCGCGATCTTGCCGTCCTCGATCAGAATATCGACGAGGGCTGAGCCGTTTCGGTCCGTCTTTGCACCTTCAGGTACGTCATCGGCAAGCAAGGCGACCGGCACGCACGCCTTCGTAAGGCGAATGCGCTCGGTTCTCGCTAACCGGGCCGCAAGACTGGGAAAAGGGGAAAGATCGTTCATGGTGGGTCTCTATCGGTTGGTTCGCCGGGCGGTCGGCTTTCATCGAATGAAGCGAGCAGACGCTCCTGCGCGAAATGCAGGAAATGACTGCCTGCGTGCGAAAGCGAGCCGCGGGCTCGGTGGAGGATATTCAGCCTTTGCAGCGAGCCGGTTCCGGTCAGTGGGATAAAAATCAGCTCACCGGTCGCCGTTTCCCGATCGACATCAAGCCGATTGAGAAAGGTGATATGCGGCGCCGTCAGGGCGAGGCGCTTCATTAGTTCCATCGAATTGGTTTCCACGACCGGGGCGAGGGTGGCACGCGCCGGAACCGTTGCCTCGACAACCTCCCGCAATGACAGAGACCGGTCCGCCAGTACCAGTGGATAGAGCAGGCACTCCGACATGCGCACGGTCTTGCGGGTTGCGAGCGGATGGCCGGGCGAGACAACCGCCCCCAAGGCATGGCGAAATTCGGCGGCGCGTTGCAGCCGGTTATCCTCCGGCAGATTGTAGGCGATGGCGAGGTCGGCCTGGCCCAGCGCCACCATCTCCGCTACCGTCGCCCGGTCGCCGACCATGATCCGCAGGCTCACTTGTGGGTGTTTCTCGCGGTAGGCGGCAACGATATCGGCGAGCCGGCCGGCGGCAAGTGTCGCCATGGTCGCAACCACCACCTCTCCGCGATTGAGCCCCCTGAGTGACTGGATTTGCGCACGCATGCGCTGATGCGCCTGCAGGGTTTCGCGAATGTGCTGGATCAGGATTTCGCCGGAACTGGTCAGTTTCAAGCCGCGGGGCAGGCGCTCGAAAATTGGCGCCTGCAGCTCTTCTTCAAGCTCCAGTATGTAGCGGTTCACCGCGGAGGCGGCGACATGCAATGTCTTCGCCGCCTTGCGGATCGAGCCCTGCCGGGCCACTTCGTCGATGTAGCGCAGCGCGCGTCCATGAAGCATGATTGGTCCGTTGCCTGACGGGAGTCGGATTGACTGTTCCACGATGTCATTGCAACGGACCATCTTCAATGTCACTTCTTGGCGAAATTGGCGTTGATGCGACGGGTCAGATATTCGCCTGCCGTGATCGCCTCGTATTTCCCAAGTGGCCCTTGCATGACGGCATCACGGTTTGCCTGACAGAAAAAGGGCAGGGACAGACGACGACCCATATATTCGCCCTCGCGTGGCATACGCACCCGGTGCAACGTGGATTGTAACTGGTCATCCGACCAGCGCATCAGCATGTCCCCAATGTTGCAGGTGATGTAACCCTTGCGTGGCGGAACGTCCGTCCACTGCTTCAGTGCCGCATCCTTCCCCGGGCAAACCTGAAGGCCACCTTCGCCTTCCTTCTGGTGAAGGATGGTCAGGCAATCAAAGTCAGAATGGGCACCTGCTCGCCAGGACTGGAAATCTTCAGGTTTGGCGTCCTCCATCGACATGTAGTGGATCAGCCGCAAAGTAGACTGATATTCTGCCGATGACGGATCATGGGCCTTGGTGAAGAAATCCTCGGGGAAACCCATTTTCAGTGCGAAGCACGACAGGATACGCATGCCCAGTTCCCAGTTCTGACGCTCGAAGCGGAGCATCTTTTCCCGGAAGCCCGGTAGATCCTCTTCACTTGGCCAAAGATTGAGGCGAATCATGTCAGGCCGGGTAAGCTGGAAG
This sequence comes from Agrobacterium pusense, assembly GCF_013285525.1. Classification (NCBI taxonomy): domain Bacteria; kingdom Pseudomonadati; phylum Pseudomonadota; class Alphaproteobacteria; order Hyphomicrobiales; family Rhizobiaceae; genus Agrobacterium; species Agrobacterium pusense. Next base: position 1,030,475 of record NZ_CP053857.1, on the reverse strand, counting down.
CTTTCCTTATTATCCGGCGTGCCGGTGGAAGGGCGGACCTGCGCCTTGAACTCCCAGCCGGCGTTGACACCCTTGGGCATCGGGGTTTTGGCCTTCACTGCGGCTGGAAGTTCGAAGAAGGTCCATGCGGTGTCGAAGGCTGCGTCTATGTCTTCCTGGGGGATGCCGTGGTTGTAAACCTGGAAGAACCCGATATCGACCGAAGCCTGCCACAGCTCGTCGGCAATTTTCTGCTTGCGGTTTTCGAAATCGGAGAGATCGATAACCGGGATTTCCCGATCCACGGTCGTTCCCATACCTCCGATCGTCGCTTCCTTGGCGAGCTCGGCAAGATTGTCTGATTGCATATTCACAAGCATTCTCCTTGGTAATAGCCGGCAGACCGGCGGTTGAGGAGCAATGTCCGGGCCAGAGCCCGACTGCTTCTACTCCGGAGGGGTTCAGCGGTTTTTGGGCAGGCTCCAGGGAAACAGGAGCTTCTGGGCCCAAACCACAATCTGAAAGAGGAAGAGAGACATCGCCGCGAGCACTAAAAGCCCGGCCCAGGCTTGGGGTAGCTTGAACAGCGAGGTCGACAACTGGATGAAATAACCAACGCCTGCCTCCGAGGCACAGAACTCAGCGACGACCGCGCCAATGACAGCGAGCGTGATGGAGATTTTCAGCGCCGAGAAGATATAGGGCACGGCAAACGGTAGACGGATTTGAGTGATCTCACGCAGACAGGACGCACGCAGGCTTCGTGACAATTCGATGAGCTCCGGTGGCGTCGCTGCAAGCCCTGTGGCCGTCGACACGACAAGCGGGAAGAAGGTTATAAGGCAGGTGATGACAACACGCGGCGCATCGCCGGCACCCAGCACCACAATGATGATCGGAGCGATCGCCACGACCGGCGTCGACTGGACGACGACGAGCAGTGGATAGAGCGTCCGCGACAGAAAAGGCGAACGCATCATGACGACGGCGAGCGGAATGGCGATGACGATCGACAGTGCGTAACCGATTAAGGCCACCCGCAACGTGGCGCCGATATGTCCTGCCCAACGTTCAAAGCCGATGGACGAAAACGAACCGAGGATCGCGGTTGGCGGCGGGAGCAGATAGCTGGGGATCGAGAGTAGCCTCGCCGCAGCTTCCCATAACAGCACGGCGCCGATCAAGGTTGCCGCCGTTGTAATACCCGGCCACGCAGACAGCCTCTTCATCAAGGCAGGCTGCGTGCGAGACGTCCCGCCTTTATGCGGCACGGCGGTTGAGGAGGAGATCGCGGAGATAGTCTGAGAGCTCATGGATCGCCTTGTCCTTTGCAGTTTCCGGGCCACGCGGCCGCGTCACGGGAACGTTCACTTCAGTGAGAATGGAGCCCGGTCGGCCTGTCATCACCAGCACACGGTCGGAAAGAAGTGCTGCTTCGCTGACGGAATGAGTGATGAAGACGACGGTCTTTGGGCGCTCCGAAAAGATGCGCAGGAGATCAAAACCCATGACCTCTCGGGTCAGCGCGTCCAGCGCGGAAAACGGTTCGTCCATCAGCAGGATATCCGGGTCCATCAGCAATGCGCGGGCGATGCCGACGCGCTGCTGCATGCCGCCGGACAGTTCGTCGGGCAGACGTTTCTCGAAGCCGGAAAGCCCGACCATCCCTAAAAGTTCGCCCGCCCGTTCGCGTTCTTCTGCCGTCACCCGGCCGGTCTTATGGCGGGCGGGAAACACGACATTGTCTTCGACTGTCGCCCAGGGAAGCAGCGTCGGCTTCTGGAAGACGATGCCGATATCGTCGCGTGGGGCCGTCACCGGCAGACCGAAAACCTCCACCAAACCGGACGTCGGTTCCAACAGTCCGGCGATCATGCGCAGCAGGGTCGATTTCCCGCAGCCCGAGGGGCCAAGGATCGAGACGAACTCGTGCCGGGCGACATCGAAACTGACGTCGCACAGGGCCTCTGTGCGCCCAGACCGGGTCTCGAAAACCTGTCCAAGCCTGTCGAAACGAATAGCGGGCGTCGCCATGACGCTCACTCCGTTGCCGCGAAAGTGCGGTTGACCATCGTTTCCGGATCGAGCTTGGCCGGATCGATATTCTGGGCTTCGGAGACCCGGCGCCATGTCGCGGCGAGGCGAGCGGGCTCGAAGACACCAAGGCCGTCCTTGTCCGTCACCTCGTTGAAGATCAGAGGCAGCGTATCCTTGAGCGAACCCACGACATCTTCCGAGCCGAGTTCCGGTACGATGGCGGTGACAGCCGCAGCAGCCTTCTGTGGATTTTCTTTCGCAAATTCGACGGATTTCCTGTAGGCCGCGACGAAGCGGGCGGCAACCTGGGGACGTTCGGCAAGGAACTTGTCGCTGGCGATCAGCGATGCGGAGTAGAGCTCCAGGCCGGCTGCGGACCAAGGCAGGGCAACGATCTCTTTGCCAGCCTCTTTACCCTGATTGCTGTAGCGCGTCAGGTCGGTCATCCAGGCGATGATGCCGTCGGCGTTGCCTGTCATCAGCATCGGGCCGAGCGCGCCCGGATCGGCCTTGATGAGCTTGATATCCGCCATGCCGATGCCAGCGTCCTTGAGCACCAGCGGCAGATAGACATTGGACGATGTGAAAGGCGAGGTCGCGATCGTCTTGCCCTTGACGTCGGCAACCTTTTCGATCGAACCGCCCTTGGCAACGTAGAAAGCGTGCGGCCCCTTGTTGAATACCGACATGATAGCAGTGACCTTCACGCCTTCATTGGCGCGGGCAGCCATCAAGGCGCCGATGTCTGAAACGCCGACGTCGGAGGATGCCGCGGCAAGGCGCGAAATGGCGTCGGTTGAGCCGCGGCCGGAAGCGATCTCGACGTCCAGCCCGGCCTCCGGACAGAAGCCTTCGTGGATGCAGACATAAATCGGCGCCTTGTCGCCGCCGGGCAGCCAGTCGAGCTGAAAGATCACCTTGTCGGCGGCGGATGCGGCACCCGAGGAAAGGGTTGCGGCAAGTGCATAGAGGGCAATCTTGGTGCGAGACATAGGTCTACCTTTCGCAATTAGTGTTCGGTTTTTAAGGACGGATAGCGATTGCTGATGCGCTCTGGATCGCAACCATTTGGACTGAACATCGCAGTTGTGCAGTCGCGTTTCTCGGGCCGGTTGCAGCTCAGACATGTAAGGCGACGGTGCGCGCGAAGTTGATCGGAGCCGACGTCGGGCTCTGCTGCTGTGAGGGCGAGGTCACTGATTTTTCGGCACATTCTAACATCTCCTCGACAGATTTACCCGTCGAGCAATGTCCAGAACCAAGGCTCAGACCGCTTCTACTCGCAAAGCCTTTGTCTCACGCAAGAGCTGCTCTTCGCAAGAGTTTTGATGAAATTCTGTATGCGCCTCAAAATTAAGCAGGATTGGCTTGAGTTCGGTGCCACGTCAAGCGACGCAGGCACTACTGCATTGATTTATTATGAGAATTTGTGTCAAAAGCGTTTACTCGTCTGCTTAGGAATTGATCGTTCGAATTATTAGGACGGCGGGAGCGGAAATCTCTTCGGGCCGATGGCCGAAGGACCCTTACGCAGGCGCTACAGCCTGAGCGCCAATAAGCCTTGCCGGGCGGTCGTCCAGTCTTGAGTATTGTCATCGTATGACACTTGCCCACAACATCCTTATGCTGCCCGACACTGCCATGGTTCATCAGTTGACGAATGGGGCGCTGTAAAAGGGCCTGGGCGACAAAGACTAGTAGGCGCTGGTCAAAGCCTGTCCGAACGAGACCTGCTGATTGACAATCCGCACTCCAGCGTAAAGCGCACAAAATCAGAAGATAAGCCCTTCGGTCGGGGCGCAAGAACGTTGGCGAAGGACTGCGCTTAGTCATTTCGGCTCTTCATCCTGAAAGGCAGTGAAGACAGCTACAGTCTATAAATGGGCGGCGGTTAAGACACGCGTCCCAGAGGCAATCGTTCTTTCGACAGGTGTTGATGGCGACGGTTCTGCGTAACTTCCCCGTAATTTTCGGAGGTAATACGTCTCTGCCTCAGCGGTCGATGACGGCCGCCGTGGCGGTGAACGGAAGGACAGGCATGAAAAAGATCATCTTGGGCGTACTCGTCTGCGTGGCACTGACCGCGTGCAGCCAGACGGAAAAGGGCGCCGGCATTGGTGCGGCGAGCGGTGCTATCATCGGTGGGCTGGCAAGCGGTACCTGGGAAGGCGCCGCAGTGGGAGCTGCCGCAGGCGGCGCGGGTGGCGCTGTGATAGGCAACATCAGCGAACGTAACGACAGGAACCGCCGCGACCGCTGGGAACAACGGGATCGCCGCGACTACGGCTGCAGATATCGGGATTATTACGGCCGCTGCCGCTAGAGATTGCAGCCGGGCTGCCGCACGTCAAAGGTGAGAGTGATACAGACGAACTCCGGTTCTTCAGTCTCCGCGTCCGCAGCATTTTTATGACATCCGGTAATCTGATGGTCACGACGTCACGAACGTCGAGTTTATCTCAACCAATGGCCGTCGTTTTGCTGTAAGGATTATCGGAAACGATAGTCCGACTTGACTGAGTAGGCGACTATGAAACTTCTACTTATCGAAGACGATCCAGAAATGACGGATGCCTTGAGGGTGGCCCTCTCGCAGCATGGCATCGTTCTCGATGCGGTTGGCGATCTGGCAACGGCGCGGGAAGCGATCGCCATGGCGGACTACGATATCGTCCTTATCGACCGGCAATTGCCTGATGGTGATGGCAGTACCTTCCTTGCGGATTTGCGTGGCGCAGGTTCAAACACGCGATCGATCATCATCTCCGCTCTGAGGTCTACCGACGAGCGTATATCCGGGCTCAATGACGGTGCTGATGATTATTTACCGAAGCCCTTCGAAATCCCCGAACTGGTCGCGAGAATGAGCGCTGTGTTGAGGAGGGCCCCGACAACGGGATCTTCCGTCCTGGCTGCCGGCAACGTTACCTACAATCGCGTGTCATGCGATGTACATGTCAACGGCGTCCGGCTTGCGCTCACCCGCAGGGAACTGCTGATCATCGAAACGCTCCTGAGAAACCGTGGTCGGACCGTGTTGCGCTCGTCCCTTGAGGGTCAGGTCTATTCCTTTGACGATGAGATCCAGTCGAACTCACTGGAATCCAACATGTCGCGTCTGCGCCGAAAGCTTGGCGAAGCGGAGGCCAACATCGTTATCAAAAATATTCGAGGCATAGGCTACTACCTTTATGAGCAGAAATAGGATGACCAGCACATCCCTTCGCTGGCGTTTCACTTTCGGTTTTATTGTCCTCCAGCTCTGTGCGGTCATCGCCTCGCTCAGCCTGGTTTTCCATCTCCTTTCCGGCCTCAAGCCCGATGTGGCGATCACGTCCATCTGGCTGTCTCAGGAAATCGCAGATTCAGTCCGTCTCGAGCCGAATGGCCAAGCAAGTCTGAAGCCGACGGCTGAACTTAAAAAGATTATGGAAGACTCGCCTAACCTTTGGTTCGTGGCAGACCTGGGCAAAGATATCGTTCTAGCGCATGGCGTGCCCCCCGGGAAAATTGCCGACAACATGCCATTCTTACGGACATTTAGAAGTGTCGAACTTCATGGTGATCTAGACGATCCGTTGAGTGTCGCCCGCATGGAGCGTTTCGACACGCAGGCCGGTGAGGCGACGATTTTTGCCGGCGGTGTTTCAATGTCCCAATATGGTGTGACAATGCTGTTGGGAAACCTTGCCATCGGCGTGCCGGCGCTGATCCTCGTCGCCATTTCGCTTATTGGCACCCCGTTTGTCACACGCTGGGCTTTACGGTCCTTCAGCGATCTGACGACGCGTCTCGACAGGATAGATCTCGACACACGCGGCTCCCTGGTGGAAGAGCGGGGACTGCCCACCGAGGTGCTTCGCCTCGTGCGCGACATCAACGGGGCGCTTCGTCGTCTCGATAGTGGCTTCGAGGCGACAGAGCGTTTTTTTGTCAACGCGGCCCATGAACTCCGAACGCCCATCGCTGTCCTGCAGGTGAGGATAGACACGCTTTCACCAGGTGAGGACAAGACACACCTGCAGACGGCGATCAAGCGACTGACAGCGATCGCGAACCAGCTCCTGGATACCGAGAAGTATCGGCAGAAGCCCCAGCAGAATGCACCTGTCGATCTCAACAGCGTTGTGTCGAAGGTGGTCGCCGACCTCGCTCCCCTGGCGATTGCCGAAGGTTACGAGATTTCGTTCGACAGCGATGCGGCAAACCTGTCCGTTCCTGGTGATGCCGAAGCTCTGGAGCGCGCCTTCGTCAATCTGGTCCGTAATGCAGTTCAGTACGGAGGCGGAAGAGGGCAGATATCGGTCGGTATCGAGGCTGACGGCAGCGTGACTATCGCCGATCAGGGCTGCGGAATTGCCAGCGATAAGCAATCGCGCATATTCGAGCCTTTCTACCGGGTCAGCCCTCACGGCTCAGGCGCGGGCCTGGGTCTCAGCATGGTCAACGAGATCGTGACCCGTCACGGCGGTTACGTCGAGCTTTCGTCCGCTCCAGGCAAGGGCAGCACATTTGCCGTGCGCTGGCGCGAAAAGCGCGTTTTCCGGCAGCGGTAGGTCCGTCGCCTGCGTCAACAGGTCAAGGCGTTTTCATCCGTCGACATTGGCTGAGCACGGGCGCGATCGCTTGATGTATGGCGGGCAATCTCTGGCACGCCACCCACACTGCAAACACTTTTTGCCGATCGGTTGATTTTACGGTGCATGCAAAACGGAGGAGGCGAGACGACGGCTCCCCGTAATTTTCAGGTAACTCTTGTGACAGAGAAAGCCCGCAAATTTCAATAGCATGGGCCACGACTGAATGACACGACACATTACCCGCAAGCGTTTCATACTGGCGGCGGCAACCCTTGCCGGTCTGCTGGTCGTCTGGTTGCTGTTTCTGCGTCCGCCGGCGAAGCCTGAACTTGTGACGGCGCCGGCGCGAACGGGTGACATTGAAGAGGTGGTGCTGGCGACCGGGGTTCTCGAACCGCTCGAGCTGGTGCGCGTCGGCGCTCAGGCCTCGGGTCGCATTGAGCATCTGGCTGTCAAGATCGGTGACATCGTCGAGGCGGGCCAATTGGTGGCCGAGATCGATTCCCAGACCCGGCGCAACACCTTGCGGGACCGTGAGGCCGCTTTGGCCAACATCCGCGCCGTTCACGCCGCGCGCCGCGCCGGTCTGGTGAAAGCCGAGAAGGATTTCGAGCGTGAGCGTGACCTGCTGGCGGGTGGTTCCACGCCGCGCGCCCAGTATGACGCCGCGGTTGCGATGCGAGACACCGCGCGGGCTGAGGTTCAGTCATTGGACGCTCAGGTCTCCCAAGCGCAGGTCGCGCTGGAGTCTGCGGGTATAGAACTGGACTATACGCGCATCACTTCCCCAATCGCCGGCACCGTGGTCGCGATCGTCACTGACGAGGGCCAAACCGTGAATGCCCTGCAGACCGCGCCGACCATCGTCATGATCGCACGATTGGACACAATGACGGTGCGCGCTGATATCTCCGAGGCTGACGTCGTGCGTGTGCGGCGGGGCCTGCCAGTCTGGTTCAGCATTCTTGGCGATCCGAAGCGCCGTTTCGATGGGGAGTTGCGACAGGTGGAACCGGCCCCGGCCTCCATCGCCAACGAGAGCAACGCCGCCGCGAGCCGGATTAGCTCGACCAATGGCGCGGTCTATTACACCGGGTTGATCGACGTGGCGAATGCGGACGGGGTCCTGCGGCCGTCCATGACGGCGCAGGTGTCCATCGTCTTGAGCCGCGTCAGTGGCGCCGTGCTGGTTCCGCTCAGCGCGGTGGAAGGGGCGCCCCGGGCCGGTGATGCGGCGCGTGTGCGCATACTGGACGCGATGGGCGAGGTCCAGATCCGACAGGTCCAGGTCGGCATCGATAACGGCGCGGACATCCAGATCCTGAGCGGTCTTCAGGCCGGCGAGGCCATCGTCCTGGGAGCGTCCACCGACGAACGCGCGGATGGCCAGGCTCAACTGGCCGCGGCGAAGCGGTAGGGCGCGCTATGACGGAACCACTGATCCGGGTACGTGGGGTATCCCGCGCTTTCCCCGCAGGCGACGAGATGGTGCGGGTGCTGAAAGACGTCGACCTCGACATTGAGGCCGGCGAGATGATGGCCATCATAGGTGCTTCTGGCTCCGGCAAGTCGACGCTGATGAACATTCTTGGCTGCCTCGATCGTCCGACGGAGGGCAGCTACTGGATCGAAGGGCGCGAGACCTCGAAGATGTCCGTGGACGAACTGGCGGCGCTACGCCGTGAGCGTTTTGGTTTCATCTTCCAGCGTTATCATCTGCTTGGCGATCTCAGCGCGGCCAGCAACGTCGAGGTGCCGGCCATCTATGCCGGACGCAGCCGATCCGACCGGCACAAGCGAGCGATCTCCTTGTTGACCCGGCTGGGGCTCGCCGAGCGGACGGGCAATATCCCGGGCAAGCTTTCTGGCGGCCAGCAGCAGCGGGTGTCGATCGCCCGCGCCCTGATGAATGGCGGCGAGATAATTCTGGCCGACGAACCGACCGGAGCGCTGGATACACACAGTGGCGCCGAAGTCATGAAGATCCTGCGCGAGCTTCACGCCGAGGGGCACACCATCATTCTCGTCACTCACGACAAGAAGATCGCCGAACATGCGGATCGGGTTGTAGAGATCAGCGACGGCGTTATCATTTCCGACGAGCGCAATATATCCAAATCCGACGCAAAGGCCCGTCCCATCCGCGAACACGCGCCGGGCGCTGGCTGGCGTGGTGCAATTGACCGGATGACTGAGGCCTTTCGTATGGCGGGCGCAGCAATCTGGGCGCACAAGATGCGCTCGCTTCTGACCATGCTCGGTATCATCATCGGTATCGCCTCGGTAGCGGCAATCTCGGCACTGGGAGCCGGTTCGCAGCAACAAATCCTCAGCAGTATCAGTTCGCTCGGCACCAACACGATCGAGGTGCGGGCCGGAAAAGGCTTCGGCGATCTGGAAGCGGGCAAGATACGGACGCTGGTTCCCGCCGATGCAGAAGCGCTGGTGAACCAGCCCTATGTCGACAGCGTGACACCAACCGTCACGACGAGCGTAACTGTCAAGCGCGCCGCCGTGGCCGTCAATGCGTCAGTCACCGGCGTTGGCGCGGACTTCTTTCGTGTACGGGGTCTTGAGCTGGCGCATGGACAACTGTTCGACGCCCAGGACGTTACCGCCTACAGCCAGAATGTGGTGATCGATGCAAACGCCGCGCGAGACCTGTTTTCAGACCGGGTAAACCCGGTGGGGCAGGTCATCCTTCTGGGCACAATGCCGGCGAGGGTCATAGGCGTGACGAAACGGGACAACTCCTTCGGCCCGGCGGTTGATACGTTGACCGTTTATGCGCCTTACACAACCGTTATGGGCCGCATGCTGGGTCGTTCTAACGTCGAGGGCATAACGGTCCGTATCAGGGACGATGTCGACCCGGGCAATGTCGAGGCCGCAGTTTCGCGCCTTATCGAGCGACGGCATGGCGCGAAAGACTTCTTCCTCACCAACTCAGCGACCATTCGCGAGACTATCGAGACCACCACGCAAACCCTGACATTGCTGATTTCGTCAGTCGCCGTGATCTCGCTGATTGTCGGCGGCATCGGCGTGATGAATATCATGCTGGTGTCCGTGACCGAACGAACCAAGGAGATCGGCGTTCGCGTGGCCGTTGGCGCACGCCGCAGCGATATTCTCTCCCAGTTTCTGATCGAGGCCGTCATGGTCTGCCTTGTCGGCGGCTTCATGGGAGTGATGCTCGCCCTCGGGATCAGCGCTCTTTTTAATTTGCTGAGCCCCGACTTCAAAATGATCTTCTCTCCTGGCTCCATCCTTGTGGCCTTCGCCTGCTCCACCGTGATCGGAATTATCTTCGGCTTCCTGCCCGCCCGCAATGCGGCAAAGCTGGACCCGATCGAAGCCCTGGCGCGCGACTGATGGGTGAAAAGCATGCGTGATGGCGTAGTGAAGAATAGCAGTGGCCATTGCCGTTGTGGAATTCCAATTGGGTCCGCCGCTCTGGCTCGATCCTCAGCGCGAAGTGCCAATCCGCGCTTGAAAGACATGCGATCTGCACTCCGTTCGACCACGCTATGCTGGTGCAAAGTGGAATGAGAAAGGAGAGCCACTAGGTGGTAGTATCCAGTTAGCTCCCACTCTCTTCATGTTTAAATCGTGGACCCGCGGGAGTGTGTTCAGGTCAGCGTGCCACCATCAACGGTCAGGATGGTTCCGGTGATTTGTCGGGCCGCGCCAGATGCGAGGAACGCTACCGCAGCCGCGACATCCTCCGGCTCGCCGTATCGGCCGAGCGGTATTAAAGCGCGCTGAAAATCTCCGAACTCGCCCTCGGCCGGGTTCATTTCGGTGTTGGTTGATCCTGGCTGAATGAGGTTGACAGTGATGTCACGGGGACCAAGTTCTCGCGCCAAGCCGCGGGTAAACGATTGAAGTGCCGATTTGGTCATGGAATAAACCGTCGATGGTCCGACAATGCGTTCTGCGCCTGCGGAGCCGATTGTGACGATCCGGCCACCTTTGCCAAGATAAGGCATAGCGGCTTGCGATGCCAGGATGGGAGAGCGAGCGTTGACAGCGAAAAGAGCATCGATCTCGGCAACGGTGAAATCCGCCACATCCTTGTAGATCGCGATAGCCGCATTATTCACCAGGATGTCGAGGCCGCCCAACGCTTGCGCCGCCTGATCAACCGACCGCTTGACCGCCTCTGGGTCCATGCTGTCAGCCTGGATAGCCAATGCCTTGCGGCCTTTGCCTTCGATTGTTGCGACGACTTGCGCTGCCCGATCAGCGGCGCGTTCGTACGTGATCGCAACGTCGGCGCCTTTTTCTGCCAGAGCTATCGCTATCGCGGCGCCAATGCCGCGGGACGCTCCAGTCACGAGCGCACGTTTACCTGCTAGTTCACTCATCGATCATTCCTTTCATTATCGATAGGGGAGATGTTCGCCCGGCCGCATTGCGCAGGGCGTCGTGCGGCCTGCCGCCGAACGATTATTTCGGTTCAAGCGATCAGGACCGGCAGACCGCTCAAGCGGCGATTGTCCATGTCGTCATGCGCTCGGGCTATCTCATCAAAAGGATAGCGCGTCGTTTCGAGATCACTGAAAATGCCTGAGCGCAGCGCATCCCATAGCTCGGAAGTCGCGGTCTCAACTGCTGGTCCCCGCACATATTGAGGGGTTCCACCACTGCGGACAGCTACCCCCCGACGCACAAGATCTGGGGCCGGCGCTGGCTGACCCGTCGCGGCTCCAATCGCGGCAATCACGCCACCATCACGGACACTCGACGCGCCCAGAGCAAAGGTCGCCCGGCCAACCAAATCATAGACGATGTCGACACCGTCAGGTGCGATTGCACGGATCTTGGCGGCGATGTCTGGCTCGCCAGCGTGAAAGGCATGGGTGGAGCCGGCCGCGACCCTGTCGAATTTGTTCCGCGATCCCGCGACGCCGATCACGGTTGCGCCCAGCGACCTTGCCCAGCGAGACAGGATAGCGCCTACGCTTCCCGATGCCCCAAGTACCAGCACTGTCTCGGCGGATTTGAGATCGTGGAGACCACGCATCCCCATCCAGGCTGTCGCACCCTTCGCCAGGAAGGTTGCCGCAGTCTCGTTCGAAATATCGGCGGGCAGCCGGATGAGCGGCGCTGTCGGAATGATCCTCTCGGTGGCATAGGCGCCTTCCGAAAAGAAGTAAGCGACCCGGTCGCCGACCGACAGCCCCTCGACGCCGGATCCGACCTCGGCGATCGTCCCGACCGCTTCAAAACCGGGGATCGCTGGCAACGCCATCGGATACTGACCCTTTCGTACCATCGTATCGACGAAGTTGAGGCCGATCGCGTCTTGAATGAGCCTGACCTCGCCGGCACGGGGCACGCGCAGGTCTTTCTCGATAACTTGCAAAACCGACGGTCCGCCGGCCGACTGCATTTGAATGAATTTTGTCACGATATTGTCTCCGGGTTTCAGATGGCGCGCCGCGCTCCGATTGCAGACGGCTGGAGCGCCGCGATGTTCAGTCGAACTTGACGAGATTGAGAGCGGGCAGGGGGCCGCCTGGGAACTGAAGCAGCTGGCTGCCGACCGCAAGCCCGCCGAGATCGATCCCGAAAAAGCCGATTCGATCAATGATGGCGGCGACCTCAACCTTCGCCCTCATATCGTCGCCCGAGTAAAACAGGACGCGCCTGCCTCCTTCCGAACGGGGGTCGCCCGACAGTTGGCTTGGCGCCAGATGGTTGAACGCCTTGACGACGCGTGCGCCTGGCACAAGCGCGGTGAAAATATCCGTAGAGGTGCGGCCGCCAAGGTCCGCCGGCCTGTAAAGCGGCGCTTCGATGGAGTTGTTGGCGTCGATTACGATCCTGTCGTCAAAGTTCAAACCGGCGAGCGCGCCAGGTATCTTTGACCACGGGACTGCCACGAGAACGATGGCTTGCGCCGCGGCTTCTTGGACGCTTCCAGCCCGAATTGTGGTTCCAAGCTTCGAAACAAGCGCCGTGAGGCTTTCCGGTCCTCGGCTGTTTGCGATCACGGCTTTGATTCCCGCCTTGGCGAGCGCAGTGGCAAATGCACCGCCCAAATTGCCGGCGCCGATAATTCCTACGGTCATGACCCACTCCTTTCGGTTCGTGAGAATTCTGTCTGCACGCTCGGTTTTCCCGCTGCATCCTGGGCTGATGCGGTTGGTGTTGCGGAAAACCGACGCTGCTGTTGACCGGAATATGGCTGGCAAATACACGCAGCATAAGTCATAGATGAATTGTTTTAGTTTCAATCAATGTTTGAAGGTCACGTTTTATGGAGACACTGGCAAACCTCGAAGCGTTTGTTCGAAGCGCAGAAGCGAGCAGTTTTTCTGGGGCTGCACGGCGTCTCTCGATCACACCGGCCGCAGTCAGCCGGAATGTTGCAATGCTGGAACGCAACCTCGGCATACGGCTGTTTCACCGCTCAACGCGGAAGTTGACCCTGACCGAGGCGGGGGAGTCCTTTCTGGCAAGCATCGGCGACAGCCTGAACCACCTTCAGGGGGCAATCGACGGGGCATCACAAACGAAGGGCGAGCCCGCTGGCGTTTTGAAGCTCAGCATGAGTTTGTCGTTCGCGATGGGATACGTTCTCCCCGCACTGCCCGACTTTCTGGCCCGTTATCCGGGCGTCCGACCTGACTGGCATTTCGACAGCCGCAAGGTCGATCTTATCGCCGAGGGTTTCGACGCCGCGATCGGCGGTGGTTTCGAACTCAATCCTGGCATCGTTTCCACGACGCTCGCACCTGTACACGTTATCGCGGTCGCATCGCCCAGCTATTTTGCTGCACGCCGCCGGCCGGCCAGTCCCGCCGATCTGGCCGATCATGCCGGAATCTTGATGCGGTCCTCGAATTCGGGCCGGATCAGGCAATGGATGATGCGGGACGCTCAAGGGCGAGAAGAGCGTGCGCTCCTCGACGAGACGATTGTGATGAGCGACGCTGCGCCCATGGTGCAGGCGGCAATTGCGGGGTTGGGCATTGCATTGTTGGCTGTACCCGATGTGCTGCCGCATATGGAAAGTGGCGCGCTCGAACGTGTCCTTCCGAAGTGGTATGCCGATGCCGGATCTATCTCGCTCTACTACTCGGGCCGCGCGCTCCAACCGCTAAAAACGCGCGCTTTCATCGACTTCTACACTGAGTATTTCCGTCGCGAGCGCCTCAGTGCCCGGTTCGCAGGCAGTCTCGGCTAAGGTCCACACGCTGTGTTAGCTTCTTTGAAAGCCGTGGTCGTTTGACTGCGGCGAATATCTCATATTCAACACATGCTTGAAGATGATCCAACCGATATGATGCTAATATTCTAGGACATGAACGGGCAAATATATCACTCCACGGACACGTAAAAGGAGTGAAAAAATGACTGAATTAACCTCGCCTCGATATCTTCCACTGAGCGGAAAGATCGCACTTGTCACCGGTGGATCGCGATCTATCGGCGCATCAATCGCCCAGCGTCTCGCAGCGGGTGGCGCTCAGGTTGCCTTCACCTATCGTGGATCACCTGCGAAAGCCGAGGAAGTTGCCGTCGCCATAGAAAAAATGGGCGCGCGTGCGCTGGCTATTGCTGCGGATGCCGCTGATCCGGACGCGATACGCGCCGCCGTTGCCGCGACCGTCGATAAGTTCGGCGGCCTCGACATTTTGGTGAACAATGCCGGTATTGCCTTTGCCGGTCCCATCGACGAAATCGCCTTCGATGACTATCAGGCAATGCTCGCAATCAACGTAACCGGCGTTTTCGTTGCCACGCAGGAGGCCGTGCGCCATATGAAGGATGGCGGCCGGATCATACAGATCGGCAGTTCAATCACGAAATATGCCGGGGTGCCCGGGCTGTCAGCATACGGCCTCACAAAAGGGGCCGTCGCCGGTTTCAACCGGAGTTTGGCTCACGACCTCGGGCCACGCGGCATCACAGTCAACACGGTGCATCCAGGTCCAACCGACACTGACATGAACCCTGTTGATGGCGAGTTTGCCGCTATGCAGATCTCGCGTATCGCGGTGGGTCGCTATGGAAAGCCCAAGGAAATTGCGGACGTGGTCGCATTTCTTGCAAGTCCGGAAGCCTCGTTTGTAACAGGTGCCGACATCCGGGCGGATGGTGGCTTCACATCCTGAAAAAGCCGGGGCGAAATGCAAAATTGCTGCGCCAAGCGCAGCGAATTCGACGCCTCACTAATAATCAACGGCTCAAGGCGGGCTTGAACGACGCGGTTGCAAGACGCCGCAGCGGCTTGGCGCGATCAAAAACAAGGGGTCGCCTTCGGTGGTTTCACCGTTGCGATCTCGATCTGGAATGCGCGCCCAGCCGCCGTTCGAGCGCAAATCCGCACCGTTCCACATGAACTAGTGTTCGCGCACGTATTGGAACCGGACAATAATCACGTATCATCGACGGTGATCGAGGATGTTTTCCAGTCCTTTATCCCAGTAGGGTTGATTGCCGAACCGATTGACAAGCCAGTCGATGAACACTCTCACTTTCGGTGCCAGTTCGCGAGAGCTTGGATACAAGGCCCAAAGCGTCTGGGTTGAGACCAGCGGGTAGTCCGGAAGGACCGGAACCAGCGCGCCGGACTGTAGCTCTTCCGATGCGCACCACGTGGCCATCAGCGCAATTCCCAGCCCGGCAGAAGCGGCATCGCGCACTGCAGTGCCGTCATTGATGCGGAGACCCGGAGTAACACGTCGTTCGATCACCATCGAACCGTTCCCCCGAAATGTCCAGAGATCGAGCGTGCCGACGACGAGACAGGTATGTTCCGCGAGGTCGTCGGGCGTGCTGGGCCGGCCGCGTTTTTCGAGATATTCGGGCGACGCGACCAGCACCCGATTGTCGGGAGCAAGCCGCCGCGCGACGAAGGATGAGTCGCTGAGCTCGGTATAACGAACCGCCACATCAAAGGCGCCTTCGACTAGATCAACGATGCTGTCCGAAATGCGCAAATCAATTGCCAAGTCGGGATATTGCCTGCAGAAGTCAGCCAGACCCGGCACAATATGCATTCGCGCGAACGAGGCGGGGGCCGCTATTCGCAATGTGCCGCGAGGCGCTGCTTGCTCTCGCCCAAGTGCCGCTCGGGCAGCCTCCGCAGCGACGACAATATGTTCCGCATGCGGCAGGAACGCCAGACCATCTTCGGTCAAAGTTGCTTGCCGTGTGGTGCGATGGACGAGCCTTGCACCGAGTTTTCGCTCGAGAACCAACAGTTTGGCGCTAGCGCCAGCGGGCGTCAGGCCCAAGTCGCGCGCTGCGGCACTGATGCTGCGCAGTTGAGCAATCCGCACGAAGAGATTTAATTCGTCCACGTCCATTCGCTGGCTTTCAACTTTTTTTTGAAAGTGATCCTTAATCCGGGCCACTACCGAAAGCAATCGCGATAAATCACATAGGAGCTATTGAAACGGCGGCTAACGTTTTGAGGCCGGCAATGCTCCAACGGTGGAGCATGTTTCTCGCCCTACGCCGACCCCGGCGACCAGAATCATTACCTTCGACAGAAGAGGAGCCTGAAAAATGAAAGCGATGTCACTCAAATCCTTTGGCGGTCCAGAAGCCTTTGATCTCGTCGAAGTTCCAAAGCCTCTTCCGAAGGCGGGACAGGTTTTGGTACGGGTCCACGCCACATCGATCAATCCCCTCGACTACCAGGTTCGGCGAGGCGATTATCGCGACCTGGTAGCGTTGCCGGCAATTACCGGCCATGACGTATCGGGCGTTGTCGAAGCGACCGGTCCGGGGGTCACGATGTTCGCCCCAGGGGACGAGGTCTGGTACACGCCACAGATCTTCGACGGGCCAGGCAGTTATGCCGAATACCACGTTGCGAACGAAAACATCATCGGGCGCAAACCCAGCTCGCTGACCCATCTTGAGGCCGCGAGCCTTAGCCTGGTTGGCGGAACCGCCTGGGAAGCGCTTGTCTCGCGTGCTGCCCTTAGGGTGGGTGAAAGCATATTGATCCATGGCGGCGCGGGTGGGGTGGGGCACGTCGCTATCCAAGTTGCGAAAGCGATCGGAGCAAAGGTCTACACGACTGTCCGCGAAGAAAACTTCGAGTTTGCGCGAAGTGTCGGAGCTGACGTCGTCATTGATTACAGGAAAGAGGATTATGTCGCCGCCATCATGCGCCAGACTGAAGGCCTCGGAGTAGACGTCGTGTTTGACACCCTCGGCGGCGAAACATTGTCCCACAGCCCGAAGGCGCTTGCACAACTCGGTCGCGTCGTCTCGATCGTGGACATCGCACAGCCGCAGAATCTCATTGAGGCATGGGGCAGGAACGCGAGCTACCACTTCGTCTTCACGAGGCAGAACCAGGGCAAGCTCAACGAGCTGAGCACTTTGGTGGAACGCGGTCAGCTGAGGCCGCATGTGGGCGCCGTCTATTCGCTAGCCGACCTTCCGCTTGCCCATGCGCTGCTCGAGAAACCAAACAACGGTTTGCGCGGCAAGATCGCGATTGCCATTGACCCGCAGGCCGACACAAAGGTGCAATCATGATTTACGAGATCGCTGTGCTGCCTGTCCAAAAGGACAAGATCAGCGAGTTCAGGCAAGCGTTCAGAGGTGTTGTTCCTCTGCTCACGCGTGCGCGGGGTTACCGCGGTCATGTCCTCGCCCAGGGGATCGAAACGCCGGAGGTATTCAATCTGATCGTGCGATGGCGGTCGCTTGACGATCATACTCCGGGTTTCGACGCGAGCGAAGACCATGAGCAGTTCATGGGAGGCATACGGGAATACTTCTCGGGGGAACCGACGGTCTATCATCTCGAGGACCAAAACAGCGGCTCGCGTGACTATCGTCCTGGGAAAAGCGGCGCGGCTTAGAGCGCACAACGGCAAGGGGTTGCGCTAATAGCAACGCCAGGTTTCTCTGATGCCGACTTCCGCGATGCCACCATGTCCCTATTCTCCTGACAACAACCAAGGAGATCGCGACATGCCTGCAGTTCTCGTCCACGGCGTACCCGACACCCACCGGATCTGGGACACCGTTCGCTCTCATCTTGAACGCAGTGACATCGTCACGATCGATCTTCCCGGCTTCGGTCATCCGTTGCCGTCGGATTTCAGGTCAACAAAGGAAGAGTATCTCGACTGGCTTATCAACCGGATCGATAAGATCGGCGAACCCGTAGATCTGGTCGGTCATGACTGGGGCTGCCTGCTGACAGGCCGTCTGACGTCGATCCGGCCGGATCTGGTGCGGACCTGGACTGGTATCAGTGGGCCGATCGATCCGGAATATCCGTGGCACTATCTTGCCAAGATCTGGCAGACGCCAGGTGAAGGCGAGCAATGGATGAAGGATCTCGACCTCGCGGAATTTGCGGCGAAACTGGTCGAGGCTCAGATGCCGAAAGATGCGGCGGATGAATCGGTTCGGCATCTCGATGTCACTATGCGGGCAAGCATTCTCGCACTTTACCGTTCCGCAATCGAGGTCGGGGCGGAGTGGAAGCCGGGTTTGAGCAGCATAACGGCGCCGGCACTGGTGATCTGGGGCCTGGACGATCCGTTTCTGCCGCACCGCTTCGCCGACGAGCTCGGCAATGCCTCGCACGCACGCGCCGTCGTTAAGCTGCGCGCCTCGCATTGGCCGATGATTGAGCGTCCGGCCGATGTCGCGCGCGAACTCGAGGCCCATTGGACACACGCTTAACTCCCTAGGCTTGCGTCACTTGGGCTCAAACCGACGCAGCCGCAACGTGAACGGCAATGCTTGGTCACTCGCTTGCGCCCAGGCACTTGTCCGGAAACGAAACCATGTGACGCAGCAAGGCGAGCATTGCCCGGGCTGCACCAGACAGGAGCACGCCTACATGACCAATTCACCAAACACCCGGATCGGCGTCGGCATCGTCGGCGCCAGTGCCGATCGAGGCTGGGGCGGAATTGCTCACGTCCCGGCACTGCGGGCGCTTGATGCGTTCCAGATCCGCGCCGTCAGCACGACGCGTATGGACAGTGCGAACGCGACCGCTAGCCGGCTGGGCGCCGATCTCGCCTTTGACACACATCAGGCGCTGGTCGTTCGGCCGGAGGTCGACCTGGTGGTGGTTGCCGTCAAGGTGCCGGATCACAAGCAGATCGTTTCCGACGCGCTCGCCGCGGGCAAGATGGTCTATTGCGAATGGCCGCTCGCGCGAAACCTATCGGAAGCCCAAGCGCTGGGTGGGCTTGCCCGCGAACGGCGGCTGCGTACGGTGATTGGCCTGCAGGGCGGCCTGCACCCGCCGATCCGCTACCTTCACGACCTCGTCCGGGAGGGCGTGATCGGCATGCCGCTCAGCACGAGCATCCGAGCGCATCTGAATGACGACATGTGGGTCGGCCGATACGACCCGCCATTCGAGTACATGGCTCGCGCGGCGAATGGCGCGACGCTTCAAAGCATCATGCTCGGCCACGCGCTCCAACCACTGGCCCACGTGCTCGGCGGATTCGAGAGCCTGTCCGCCGTCGTCACCAATCGGCGCGGCGACGGCGTCCGCCTTTCGGATGGCTCGTCTCTTCCGAAGGATTCGCCGGACGAGATCATCGTCGCCGGCGTTCTCGAAGGCGGGATCGTCACTTCTTTGCACTACAGCGCCGGACAGTCTGCCGGCTTGGTGTGGGAGATCCAGGGCACGGAAGGCAGTCTGCGCGTGGAGACGGCGTCGGGCTACATCCACTTCGGTGATATGACCATCACCTTGCGCCGCGGCAGCGAGCCTGTCCAGCAGCTACAGGTCCCAACAGTATATGCGGCTCCCGACCTGCAACTCGAAGCGCCCGCGGCGGGTGTCGCCCGGCTCTACGCCCAGCTCGCCGCCGACCTTCGTGACGGAACCGCAGATGCGCCAGACTTCGCGGTCGCGCTCGATCGTCACCGGGTGCTCGAGGCGATCACACAGGCCAATGTGACGGGTCATCGCCAGCATCTCTCCTCCGCGATATAGGCAGCCTCGACCCCTAAAACCCAGGAAGGGCTCTCCCCGGCAACGCAATCGAAGTCCGACTTCGGTATGGTGGTGTGGTCGGGTTCCAGCGTGTGTCCGGGGTTAGAGAGCGACTTCAACACGCCGCGGGCCTTTATCGAATACGAAGATCAGATCCAATTGGGCCACCGCTTTCCGATATTATGGCTTTGACCAGTTCCGGTTTACGTAAAGGCGCGCATCATTGGTGAGAGGCTGGGCGCAAGCGTCTCCGCTCGAGCCTCACACCGAACTCGGAACTAGTCCCGTCGTCTCTCTCTTCTCATACGTTCATGCTGCCGGCGTGCATCTTCTGCCATGATCTGGCTTAGCCTTGCCGACTCAAGGGTCCGCAGTTGCGCGTCGTCACGACGCTGCTGCTGCTGGAGCATACATGCGGTATGAGACGATGATCCGTATTGTGCGCCCATTCCAGAGCAGGTGTCGAGATCGGCGTAGCGTTCCTGTTCCGGTGTCTGGCAACCGGTCAGGATAAGGAGGCCTGCGAACATTGTTCCGACAGAGAGGCGTCGAATGACGATGTGATTTTGGGAGGCTTTGCTCATTTGATGTACCTTCTTTTTAGGCAAGTCAGTCAATTGCGAGAGCGAAGTGCGATCCCGCCAAACCGATATGGAATCTCACAGTTACGCAGAAATTACGTGATTCCGGACCAAGCTGGTTTTCACGGTTGACCCCGACGCGACGTCATAGTTCAGGCAGTATGTCGATATTGTTTGAGTGTGGCGGCCCGCGATGGCGCCGTCGACGATGCGAGGTTCGACATGACTGCACCTGATCTCATCCCGGTTGAAACGCTTTTTGGAATGCCAGAATTTTCGCGGGCGCAGATTTCGCCCGATGGCCGGCTGGTGGCCTATCTGGCGCCCTGGCATGGGCGGTTGAATATCTGGGTGCGGCCAGTCGGACAAGGCGCGGCGCGGCGACTGACGGGCGATGACATGCGCAATATCGACGGCTTCAGTTGGACGCGTGATGCTCGCTACATCCTCTTCGTACAAGACACCCAGGGCGACGAGAACTGGCACCTTCATCGTGTGGAGGTGGACGGGGCAGAGACGGTGGGCGGGAAGGCCAGGACTGTCGACCTGACGCCCTATTCCGGCGTGCGGGTAATGGAACTGGACTTGTCCGCTGCGTTTCCAGGTAAGGCTTTCGTGCAGATGAACCTCAGAAGTCCGGGTTTGATCGACCTGTACGAGGTCGATATCGAAAGCGCTGAAACCAGGGTCGCTGCCATTAGTCCCGGTCGGTTCGTACGCTGGATCATTACGCCGAACGGACCGCATGCCTTCATCATCAACGACGGGGGTGACCACGAACTGGCTCGGTACGAGAACGGTGCTTTCACCACGTTGGCGAAGCTGAGCGGACGCGACCAGCCAATCGGCCCGATGCCGCTGATGGCGGCGGCGGATGGAAAGAGCATCTTGGTTGGCTGCAACGCGGGCAACGACCACACCTATCTTGCTGCCATCGACCTTGCGACGGGTACACACAGGGTCGTCGACAGCCAGCCCGATTTCAGCCTCGATACGCCGCGGCCAGAGGCCGATCCGCGCTTTCCCTCGAGCCTGATAACCAATCCTGTGACAGGCGAGCTGCTGGGATTACGTTATCTTGGCAAAAGACAGCTGATACGGCCTCTGAACGTGCATTTTGCCGCCGTGCTAGACAGCCTACAGCGGCTGTCAGAGGGGGAAATAGGGTCCATTTCCTGCGATGCCGACGGGCGACAATGGGTGGCGGAATTTTGGGATGACCGGCATCCCGGCACGACATGGTTTTACGATCATGAGAGCGGTGAAGCGCATGTGCTTGGCGAGCGATTCCCAGCGGTAAAAGCCGAGAGGCTGGCGAGCGTGCGACCCGTCGATGTAATGTCGCGCGATGGATTGACGTTGCCGTGCCATGTCACACTGCCCGTCTGGTTCGATGCCAAGGATGAGCCGCGTGCGCTGCCGACCGTGCTTCTGGTCCATGGCGGGCCATGGTATCGCGACGCCTGCATCTATGATCCGGAAGTCCAGTTCCTCGCCAACCGCGGCTATGCCGTGCTGCAGGTGAATTTTCGCGGCTCGACCGGCTATGGCAAGGCGTTCATGCAAGCCGCGATAGGGGAGTTCTCCGGGCGCATGCATGACGACCTGATCGACGGGCTCGACTGGCTAATCGGGCAGGGCATTGCCGACCCGGCGCGGGTGGCGATCTACGGTTGCTCCTATGGCGGTTACGCCGCGCTGGTGGGCGCCAGCTTCACGCCGGAGCGCTTCGCCGCATCCATTTCCTACTCCGGCATGTCCGATCTCCGGATGCTGGTGGATGGGGCCGTCCCGTTCGTACGACCTGCGCTGATCAACACCTACCTTTCTTACATGGGCGATCCTGACATCGAGACGCAGAACCGGGACATGCTTGCACGCTCGCCGGTCAGCCGGCTTGATTGCATTTCCAAACCGCTTTTGGTGGTTCACGGCGCGAACGATGTGCGTGTCGCAAAGGAACAGGCGGATCTGGTGGTGGAAAGGGTGCGTGCGAATGGTGTGGAGGTCGACTATCTTCTCAACGAGCGCGAAGGGCACTGGTTCATCAACGAGGATAGCAATATTCAGCTTTATCGGAGGATCGAGCGCTTTCTTGCACGGTATTTGAGGGCCGAATAATGAGGGCGGCGCATGCGCAGTAAGGAGATTGCAGGACTGGCGGGCGTGAGCATCCGCACGCTGCGGCACTATCACCAGATCGGACTTTTGCCGGAGCCGCCAAGACAGAACAATGGGTATCGCGCTTACAGCGTGCCGCATTTGATCCGACTGCTGCGTATCGGTCAATTGACAGCGCTCGGTTTCTCGCTCTCGCAAATCCCAGCGTTTCTCGACGGTCGTGCCGAAATAAGCGAGGACAGCTTGGACGCTCTCCTTGAAGGGCTCTCGCGGCAGATCGAACTTCTCGAGCGTCAACGCCGGACTGTTAGAGCCCTGCGTGACGGCAAAGCACCGCCCGACATGGCACCGGAATTTGCTGCGTCTCTGATGACTCTGGAGGCGGGGCGAGAGCCGAAAGCGGTGCGAGCCGGTCGGGAGCAATCTGTACTCCTGTCACACCTTTTGGATGAAGGGCAGCGCGCAAAACTGGCTCAGCTCTATGACGAACTGGCGAATATCGAACATGATGCTACCGTGCGAGAGCTCGGGCATCGATTCGATGCATTGGGGCCCGGTAGCGACGACGCCGAGATTTCAGCGCTTGCCGAAGATTACATCGCCCATTTTGGATCATGGATGAGAGACTTCGACAACGCGTTGAGCGGCGGCAGGAAGCGTGAGGCGGCAACGCTGCTTTGGCTTCATGCCCTGGAGAATACGAACGATCAGCAGAAACAATTACTGAGGGAAATCAAAAGCGGGCTGAAATCCAAGCGGTGATTGCGTGGTTTGCGCTGATAGTCGTGAGATGATTGACCGGTCGCGGGCGGCACGCGGATCCATGACCTTGAAATGCGCCCCTGTCCCGGCCCAGACATCATCACGCCATATTCCAAACATGGTTATGGCTGTGGTCAATCATAACCAAGAGCAATATCATGGATATCAACGTTGCTTTAAAAGCCTTCATCCGCACCGTCGAGAAGGGGTCGATTACTGCTGCGGCACGGGACCTTGGGGTAACGCAGCCGGCGGTTACGAAGCATATTTCGAACCTCGAACGGCACGTTCAAGCCAGGCTTCTGGAGCGCTCGTCGAAAATCGTTCGCCCGACGGCGCATGGGCTCGAATTATACGAGGCCAGCCGTGTTGCGATCGCATCGATCGACGCGGCGCTGGAGGGCGTTCGCATCAACACAGGTGAAATTGAAGGCAATCTAAAAATTCACGCCCCATCCTGCATTGGTGTTGGTCATCTCGAACGGATAGTCGGGGAATTTCAGGATAAGTATTGCGGGATTTCCGTCGAACTGGCTCTCGACGAGCGCACAGTCGACTTGGTCTATGATAATTTCGATTTGTCAGTTCACTACGGGAAAATCGAGGATCAGGACGTTATCGCACGACGCATCGGATGGGTGGAGCGATTTCTCGTCGCTTCCCCTCTCTACCTGCAACAGGTAGGGCAGATTGATGATACGGGACGGCTTTCAGAGCTTGAGGTTATTGGCACTCCGAAGATGCTTGCCCAGCGCAATACTATTTCCCTGTTGGGCCCTGATGCGCGCGCCGAAGACGTCACCGTCAGGCCATTGCTCATAACGAACAATGCGCATGTCATGATTGCAGCACTTTTACGAGGACGGGGTGTGGGACTTGTGCAGAAGAACCTCGTATTGGACTTGTTGGCCAGCGGCGAGCTTGCAAGGGTACTTCCCGGATATTGGCTGCGATCTACCGAAGCATTTCTCGCTTATCCGTCCACAAAGTTCATGCGACCGGTCGTCCGGGCATTTACGGACTTTGTTATGCCGCGGCTCAGGAACATTGACGGGATCTCTCCGGTGCAGCGGTAGCGGCGCATGGCATAGCCAACGGTTATGACGGCTATCACTCATGCAGATATGGAATATTCCGTCTGTTGGAGGATATCGTGCGATGCAGCACGTGTGCCAGCCGCAACCCGAAAGTCGCCTTCCATGATGCAGAACCGAAACAGTTTCATATCCCGTCGTACGTTCATAGTCGGCACTTTAGCCGCGCCGGTCATACTCGGCGGATGCACAACAGTCCAAGAAAGATCGGCGTCTGCCTCGTCCCAGCCCATTGCCACTCCGCAGCCTTCACCGGTCGACCCGGATCTCGCTTCCCGTTACGCTGCATTTGAGGACGGGGGACATGTCGTTCCTGCAGTTCCTTTTCAGCGAATGAACCCGGAATATCTCAGGCAGCGTGTTGCTGACCCGACCGGGGAGGCGCCGGGAACTGTTGTCGTCGATACGCCAAGGCGATTTCTCTATCTGGTGGAAAACGGCGGAACTGCGTTACGATATGGCGTTGGCATCGGGCGCGACGGATTTTCATGGGAAGGGAACGGATATATCCACTGGCGTCAGCATTGGCCAAGATGGAAGCCGCCAAGCGAGATGATTGCAAGGCAACCCGAACTGGAAAAGTACTCCGTCGCAAACGGAGGGATGGATCCTGGACTGCATAACCCGCTCGGCGCTCGCGCTCTTTATATTTTCCAGAACGGAAAAGATACGCTGTATCGTCTCCACGGCAATCCCGAATGGCAATCCATCGGCAAGGCTGTTTCATCCGGCTGCGTCCGCCTTATGAACCAGGACATCGTTGACCTTTACGACCGCGTTCCGTTCCACGCGCCAATCGTCGTGCATCAGACGCCGATGGCCGTGTGATGGCAAATTGAGCATTACGCGTTCTAAGCTGCTTGCCGCGATACGATGGCCGCCTAGTAATACTGCGGGGCAAGATCGCTGCAGATATTTTCTGAAGAGAGCCACACGTGGGGAAACGCCGCGAGCAGACCGTTTCTCAGCCATTGCTGGGCCGGGTGCCCGTCATTGCGACGATGCCAAGACAGCACGAATGGGACAGGGTTTAGGGGGAGCGGGAAATCGAAGACTTCTAGACGCTCCGCAAAGCCTGAATGAGCAACCACGCTTTCGATGACGGTCGCGACCATATCCGACGATGCAACCAATGCCGGCGCGGCGTGCATATGGGGAATGGTCACGGCCGCCCGCCTCCTGAAATTCTTCGAAGCCAGTGCGGCATCGGCGACATCCAGACCCTCATTATCGGGCGCCACCAGGATATGCCTCAGAGACAGAAACGTCTCGCGATCGAAAGGGCGGCCGAGGATTGGATGATCCTTCCTAAGGATACAAACGAACCGCTCCTGGAAAAGCCGGGCACTCAGGATCCGGCTCGTGGGCGTGGGGGGAATGCCAACCGTTAGATCGACGCCGCCGCTGTCGAGCAGGGAAACCGCGTCGTCACGGCTGCTATAATCCCTGACCTTGATATCAATTCCGGGGGCTTTTTCCTCAAGCAGCGACAGGAGGCGCGGCAATATGACTGAACCTGCATGTGCCGAAACGGCAATGGAAAAAGATACGGTCGATTTGCCGGGATCAAAACCCTGCGTGAATTGCAATGTCCGCTGAATTTCCCGCAGAGCAAGTGAGATCGGTTCGGCAAGCTCTACCGCTCGCGGTGTGGGCTGAAGTCCGTTCGGCCCGCGAACGAATAATTCGTCACGCAGTAGAAACCGCAATCTCGACAATGCCGCGCTCATGGCCGGCTGGGTCCGGCCAATACGGCTTCCGGCACGTGTCACATTGCGCTCGGAATTGAGGGCATCAAAGGCAACAAGAAGATTGAGATCGATACCGTGTAAATTCATGGAATGGATAATTAAACTCATCCTTCATCGATCTCAAGCATCTTTTCCGTGTCAGCGTGAATGTCCGTTTCCGTCGTTCAGCAACCAACCCGGATACTCGACGGGTAGACGACTGACCTCATCGAGCTTCGCCATGTCGCTATCGTCCAGCTCAATCGATGCGGACCGAATGTTTTCCTGCAATTGCTCGACGCGCTTGGCACCGACGATGACGGTCGAGACAACGCTTTGCTTCAGCAACCAGGCGATCGCGATCTGCGCCGGGCTGGAGCCGTGTTTCTCCGCGACAGTTTTAAGGACCGCGATCAGGGGCTCTCCCCGGATGCGATCGATGGGTGGAAAATCCAATTCCGTCTGTCGGCCGCCTGCTGCGTTACCACCGGCGGAATACTTTCCGGTGAGATAGCCACCGGCAAGCGGACTCCACACCATGAGGCCAACACGTTCCGATGAGAGCAGCGGGCCAATCTCGCGCTCCAGATCGCGCCCGACAAGCGTATAATATGCCTGCAGTGAGGTGACGGGCGCGAGGGCTCTGGCGCGTGTTATCCCGATCGCCTTCATGACCTGCCACGCGGCCCAGTTAGAAAGGCCGATGTAGCGAACATCGCCGGCCCGGACGAGTGTATCGAGCGCCTCCAGCGTTTCCTCGATCGGCGTCGCGGAATCGAAGGCGTGGATCTGGTATAGATCGATGTAATCCAGACCCAGCCGGCCGAGGCTTGCCCGGCATTCGGAGATTATATGACCACGCGAAGCGCCGCGATTGTTCGGTCCGTCACCCATGGCGGAGGCGACTTTGGTGGCGATCACGACATCTCTGCGCGACACGCCAAGGTTCCTCAGCGAGCGTCCCAGTATTTCTTCGCTGCGTCCGTGCGCATAGACATTTGCTGTATCGAACAGATTTATGCCGGCGTCGAGAGCGAACTTGACCAGTGCATCGGCATCCTCCTGGTCAAGTCTCCCCACTTTTCCCCATAGCCCGTCGGTTCCCCCGAATGTCATGGCGCCGAAGCACAACTCCGACACGAACAACCCGCTTTCACCCAGCTTGCGCATTTGCATGATGTCGTCCTTCTTTTTGAACTTGCGCTAACGGCCGGCTCGACATCCGGTGTGAACGCCGAGCCATTCTGCGACACCTCAAACGAGGTGTTGCCGTTCGCCAGTTCTTGCCGCAAGCTCGACGGCTGCGATCAAACGGCTGTTATGGCGGGCACGGTCGAAACCGGGAGTGGTATATGTCCCACTCGTCAGATCGCGCCCCAGGGACGCATAAACCTCCCCGACATTGATAGCGGCTCCTGCCCAGAAATCGGCGGCTGTTGGGCCGACACCATTGGCGACCGGCCTATCCGGCGCAGCAAATTCCAGGCTTGATGAAATCGAAATGTCTCCGACCTGTACGCCTGCCAGATGATTGCCGGTGAGCTTTAGCCAGCCCTGCGAGCCACGGATCTCGAAAACGAAACTCGCGTCATCTGCAGGGACGCCGGCCAGAATCTGCACGGATACAGGCGCACCGCTTGCCGTCTTTGCGATCAGATCGAGATGATCCGGAATCTCTCGCGTCGAAGTTTCACCTGTATCGACGATCTCGATCTCCGGCCAGAGCAACTCCGTGCGCGCATCGACCTCGGTAATGTTGCCGAGCACTGCCTCGATGACGTCCAGCACGTGGCCTGCCGTAATCGTCATGAAGCTGGCGCCAGAAGCGGCCTTGTTGAAATAGTCGTACATGCTTGGAGATTGCGGACCGTAGCCGAATGTGGTCGCGCCGACACGCGCGGACATCACGCGCCCGAGTTTTCCTGACGCGACCAGTTCCGCCGCACGCCGGACGGCGGGATTGTGCCGGCCTTGCAGGCCGATCGCGGTATGCAAAGACCCGACTGCCGCAGCCATCTCGTCCGTTTCCTCCAGCGTTGCGCCCAGAGGTGCTTCGCAATAGACAGCTTTACCCGCTTGCAGGGCGGCCATCACGAGGTCCTTGTGCGCCGGCACTTTGACGGCGACCGTGATGACCTCAATGCTCTCATCTCTTATCATCGCGTAGGGATCGGCAAACCAGAGTTCTGCGCCGAATGCTTCGGCCGCCGCCTTGGCGCTTTCCTCGCGTCGGGTCGCGACTGCCGCCAGCTTCAGGTGAGATTGTGACGCCAGGGCTGGCACATGCGATGCGCCCGCCCAACTTGCGTGAGTGTCTGCTCCGATGATACCCACACGAAATTTCTTATCCGACATCTGCAATGCTCCAAATCACGTTACCGAACGCTACCCCGCGTCCTGTGCAAGATGTAATTGACCCCCGGCACTGCGACGAAATCGATAAATGATATGAGCAAACATCCACGCCGTGGATATCCCTAGGGTGACGATCGAGAGTGCCCTGCGGTGTTCGTCGCTGCCTCCTAACGCCTTCAAAAGTCTGGCGTCGCCGGCGACCCAGCGACCACTGGTCTTTCAGGCTCGGGAAAGTCCCATGCTTCCTCACGGAAAAAGCTGCGAACACGCTGCGTCAGTCTCATCATCGTGCTCTTGTTGTTGGCTTGCCGGCATCGATCCGCAGCAGCGTACCGCAATTCCCGTCGCTACGGGCGTTGCTGGTTTGGCAACACAGGGTTCGGGGGATCGTGACTTGCTGCGAGCGGTGCCTCGTTCAAAATCTCCGCATGTTCGTTGACAGAGCGGACAGGTTTCACCGCTCAACTTCGCGAGGCAGCAAAGATGTTTCAAAGGTCCATCGACAGCATTACAACCACACCGCCTCTCGGCCCCGGCTTTGCCGGTGAGAGACACAAAGCAGCCCTCGTCGTTGCCCCTGGAAATTTTTCCGCGACCGACCCGTTCTTCCTGATGGCGGACGATCACGTGACCGGCGAGGGGCAATTCGGCGAGGCCCACCCGCATGCCGGCCTGGAGACCGTCACGTTCATGCTTCATGGCACCATGGAGGACGCCGGCGGACGCCTGGCCGAAGGCGACGTGGAATGGATGACAGCCGGAAGCGGTATCGTGCATTCGGAAGATGCCCGGGTTTCTGCAGGTATGCGTTTGTTTCAGCTATGGCTCGTTCTTCCCGAGCGGGAGCGCAACGTGGCGCCAAGGGTGCAGATCCTGAGACGTGAGGAGATGCCGGTACACCGCGGTCACGGCTTCGAGGCAAGGGTCTACAGCGGTCGTTCCGCAGGGATCATCGCATCGACGAAGAATGCCGTGCCTGTAACCTTGGTTGACATTCGGCTTAAGGCAGGCGCCGAGTTTGAGCAGGGTCTGCCGTCATCATATAATGGCTTCGTCGTGGTCATCGCGGGCGAAATCGAGGCAGGCAACGGGGCTACGGCTCTAACTACGGATAGGGTCGGTTGGACCAATCCGCTGGCAACTGACGATGAAAGCGCCATGAGCCTGAAGGCGGGTGAGAACGGCGCGCGCGTGCTTTTGTATGCAGGCCAACCGCAAAATATCCATGTCGTCGCACAAGGCCCGTTTATCGCAGGCTCCAAAGAGGAGCTTGCTGGCTACTATGCCGCATACCGCCAGGGCAAATTCCCGAAAGCCGGCACGGTGCGACCTGTCTGATCTGGCTGTCCAACTGCCATGAAACCACAAAGGGTTTCGTTATCAGCAACCCGACGTTCCGCCATTGCTGTCTTTAGCCGTTCGACAGCACGGATATGTTTGCAAACAGCAGGCCCGCAAACGGGCTGTGACAACAAGCCGCTTCACCACCACTCGTCCGAAACTCAAGCGGATTGCATCAAGCCCTCCGAACATGGATCGCCCCTGGTCCGTGAGCGGGATCACTCGTCACAGTATCCGAAATCAGCCCATGGAGGAACAGATGACCCAATCCGCCACCGCAGCCGTACTGGAAGAAAAAAACGGCCCCTTCATCCTTCGTGAAGTGAAGCTTGAGGCACCGCGCCCCGATGAAGTGCTCATCCGCATGGTTGCTACGGGCATTTGCGCGACCGATGCGCATGTCAGGCAACAGCTCATGCCGACGCCGCTCCCCGCGATCCTCGGCCACGAAGGCGCCGGCATCGTCGAACGTGTCGGATCAACCGTATCGCATCTCAAACCCGGCGATCATGTCGTTCTTTCCTATCACTCCTGCGGCCACTGCAAGCCATGCATGTCTTCCCATGCGGCCTACTGCGACCACGTATGGGAAGCGAATTTCGCCGGCGCCAGGCTCGATGGAACGATCGGCGTTGCAGCGCCCGACGGGAACAGGCTCAATGCGCACTTCTTCGGTCAGTCCTCATTCTCCACATATGCGCTCGCTCACCAGCGCAATACCGTCAAGGTCCCGGACGACGTGCCGCTTGAACTGCTTGGGCCGCTCGGTTGTGGCTTTCAGACCGGCGCCGGCTCCGTCTTGAAGGCGCTCAAAGTGCCGGTAGGCGCTTCGATCGCCATCTTCGGCGTAGGGGCAGTTGGGCTGGCGGCGATCATGGCTGCAAAAGTTGCCGATGCGGCCGTCGTTATCGCCATCGATGTCAATACCGAACGGCTGAAACTCGCTTCCGACCTCGGCGCGACGCATTGCGTCAACCCGCGTGAGCAAACCGATGTTGCCTCGGCGATCAGGGATATCGCTTCTCGCGGCGCCGAATACGTCCTCGACACGAGCGGCCGGAAGGAGAACCTCGACGCCGGCATAGGCGCTCTGGCACCGATGGGGCAGTTTGGTTTCGTCGCCTTCAACGATCATTCGGGCGCGGTTGTCGATGCCTCCCGGCTCACTGTAGGGCAAAGCCTCATCGGGATTATCCAGGGCGATGCCATTTCCGGCCTGATGATCCCTGAACTGGTCGGTCTCTATCGAAACGGTCGTTTCCCCTTCGACAGGCTGCTCACCTTCTACGACTTCGCCGACATCAACGAGGCATTTGACGATGTCGCGGCGGGGCGCGTGATCAAGGCCGTCCTGCGCTTTCCCCCGCAAGCCGATTAACCACCCACTTTCTTTCGATATCGCGAACATTGAGGATTGAGCAAATGTGCGACCGACACCAGAAGCTGATCAGAGCGACCGACGAGCCAAACTTTTTCGGGATCGACCATTACGGCTTTCCGGAGGCCGGGGAGCACCCGGCTGATCCACCGGGATATTATCCTGAGTATTTCTCCTCCGAACGCTTCCAACGGTTCGGCTACCATGTCGAGGAGCTTCGTGGCGGCTTCTACTGGGTCACCAGCGGCGGCTATGACGCGGCCTTCGTCGTGACCAGCGACGGCGTCGTCGCCATCGACGCACCGCCGACGATCGGTGAAAACATGCTGGCTGCCATCGAAGACGTTACCGACAAGCCGGTCACGCATTTGATCTATAGCCATTGGCATACGGATCATA
This sequence comes from Agrobacterium pusense, assembly GCF_013285525.1. NCBI lineage: Bacteria > Pseudomonadati > Pseudomonadota > Alphaproteobacteria > Hyphomicrobiales > Rhizobiaceae > Agrobacterium > Agrobacterium pusense. Next base: position 999,160 of record NZ_CP053857.1, on the reverse strand, counting down.
TCGGTGCCGCTTCGGTTTTCGGGGCGGATGTCGAGATCGTCGCGCACGACATCACCAAGGAATTGCTAGAGCGGTTCCCCGATCCGAACCGACCGGTGCCAACCCTGACATTCGACAAGGATCATCTGCTTGTCGTCGGCGGGGTGACGCTGGAACTGTCTTACAAGGGCGAGAACCACTGCCCGGGCAACATCTTTATCTATGCGCCGGCGCAAAAGGTGCTGACCGTCATCGACATCGTGAGTCCAGGCAGCGCCACCTTCATGCATTGCGACGCATCGCAAAATATCACTGGCTGGTACGAAGCCCAGAAGCAACTAATGGAATATGACTTTGATTTCCTCGTCGCTGGTCATCACATGAAGTACGGGACGCCGGAAACGGTCGCGGCTTCAATCGAATATTTCCAGGATGTCCTCGACGGAGCACAGGCGGCCGTGGATCGATTCAGCCGGTCGGATGTGCTCGTCAGCATCCTGGAGGGTGCCGGTTGGGACCAGGTGTTTTCCGGCACCGAGAACTGGATCAATTCGATGGCCAATTTTGCCACGAAATACGTCCTGGAAAAGAAGAGCAGCAATGGCCAGCTATGGTCCGAGCGGCTTGCCGGCGTGACGACCCAGACGAAGTACCACGCTTATACCGTGCTGGAGTCTATCCGCTTGGAAAGGCCGCGGCCGAATTATCGTTTGCGGGGCGAAAATTCACCACCGTTCCTGACCTGACCGGGATCGTCCTCCACCCCAACCCGGAACCGGGCGGGCAAGGCCTGCCCCGGTATGTCCGGAGGTCGCCACTCAAAGGGCGGGCCGGAACTCGCGCGCCAGCGCGACGATGCTGAGCTTCTTGCAAGGGTGCTACGGGATGAAGCGGTTCGGGCTGGAACTCGGTGGCAAGGCTCCGATGATCGTATTTGACGATGCTGATATTGACGCGATGCTACCGGTTCTCGAAAAGGCACTGACCATCTTTGCCGGCCAGTTCTGTAAGACAGGCTCGCCGCTGCTCGTACAGAGTTCAATCTACGAACGGGTCCGTCACGGCCTCGCCCAAAAGGCTGCGTGCTGTCAAAGTCGGACCGGCATCCGACCCGGCAAGCGACATGGGGCCGCTAATCGACAAACAGAACGTCGCCCGTGTCGACAATGTGGTGAAAGACGCGCTGGTAGAAAGTGCAACTCCTCGACGCAGGCTTGGAGAGCTGGAACTTCAATGGAAGTTTGCACTCGGTCGTCTTGCGTAATTTTCACTTAATGTTGCCAATCCAATTTGGCATCTCGATGGAGATGTCTCGCCTACTCGGCCGGCATCCCCGAATTGGATAAGGGACCTCCGAAAGGATAATAATTTGCAGGACAGGGTTGACGCCTTTAAGCGGGCGGAAAGAGTTATGATGGATGCGATAAATGCAGCTATCAGCCAGGCGGCAGTGGAATCGGAGGCTGCATTTCCGTCAGGTGGATCACGAACTACTGCCCAAACTTACTTTGCCGACGTCGCCATGCGTCGACTGTTTTTGCACCTGTGTGGTGCGGATGCGGATACGGCCAAGGGTGGTGATCCAGAGCGCGCGTGGGACATACTCTATGTGGGGCGCGGTACAGCCCGGTATTGGGAAAAAGAACACGGATTTCGGTCTAGGCGCGGAAAGGCAGAGAGTCATGCGGAGCTCGAAAGGGAGAGACGCGAGGAATCTGCCCTTATCCAAAGCGCTCAGAACCTCGCAACTCATACCGCCATCCGTGCGCTGATCGAACATGCGAGCATTTCCGACCCGGACCTGCGTGATCGCCTGGCGGCGACGGTTGAAGCGTGTGCCAGCGTCACCGATCCACTTTCGCAAGTCGAACAGGATTTCGCCGATTTGGCCAAAGTCTCGATCGCCCGCCTTATTGGCACGGTCACTTGAAAGCCATCGTGACTGCGGAGCCGTTGCCTGGTTGGTCCTAAAGGTGCCGCATCTTGAAATCCCGGCGCGATTAACGAGCTCGACGAGAGGCAGTCATTACACCTCACGTTCGAATTTCTCATACAGGAAGTTCACAAGTGCACGCACTCGAGCAATGCCTGCGCGCGCTGGTGGCATCAATATGTGCAAATCTGCTCCCGCGTGACTATAGCCCGGGACTACGACTTCGAGCTCACCTCTTGCAAGCGACTCCTCAATCATGAAGAGGGGCAGTACCACGATACCAAGTCCGCCGCGTGCGGCAGCAAGCATCATTTGACCGTTGTCTGTGCGAAATTGTGAGTTCACTCGGACTTGTTCCCATCCATCCGGGCCTTGAAAACGCCAGCTGACCGTATCGAAGGAGTAGAGTATGGCGTTGTGCGCAGCCAGTTCAGCGGGCTTTGAGGGGCGCCCTCTGGCTTCCAGATAGGACGGACTGGCGACGACAGCCCAACGTACCTTTGCAAGTTTTCTCGTAATCAGCACGGAATCCGGGATGCTTCCAATCCTTACCGCCAAGTCATACGCCTCGGCGACAAGATCCGGCTGACGGTCCTCAAAGCGAACATCGAAATGGATCCGGGGGTGGAGGAGAGCGAACTCTGCCAGCAGCGGAGCGAGACAGAACTCTCCGAAAGCGACGGGAACCGAAACTCTAACCTGACCAGATGCTTCGGTCGTCGACCTTACAACCATCTCCTGCGCGGACTCTAATTCGGCCAACCCGGAAGCTGCTCGTACATGATACTCACGGCCGACGTCTGTAAGGGTTGTTCCTTTTTGGGAACGTGTGAGGAGCGTTGCGCCTAGAAAATTCTCCAAACGACTGACGCGGCGACTGACGATCGATTTAGCGATCCCCAAACGACTGGCCGCACCAGCAATACTACCAGTTTCGACCACCCGAATGAAGGAGATCAAGTCCAAGATCTCGACAGACTCAGGTTCCGCCATTAGCAACTCCGAACTCCGGTAAACGCGGCTACTGCAACACTGGGTGCGCAATATTGTCAAGTTCCCAACGCGTCCGGTGCTCGGACTAACGTACTACAGCAGCCCTATAGGCCGAGCTGAATAAACGAGCGAAGCAAGCTGGATAGAAGGCGCTGTCCGCTACCGCCCTTCAAGCCGATCGGTATGACTGCAGCGGATCAGTGGCGAGCCTCGTCAGATCGGCCTCATCCCGCGGATCGCATACGCTGTAAAAGAGCGCAGGTATCGTTCTTTTTTCCGCAACAATGGGTTTCGCCTTGGCAGTCTATTACTCCGACGATCCTGGTCGCATGATTAACACAACAAAGAAGCCAGGAGATTAAAGTGGACCTCCCGACGCAAAATCCCGATAGCCGCAGCATGATGGTGCAACTTCTTGCAAAACGTCGGACGCAGTATTTTCTGGGCAAAAACATCGCGTTCTCTGACGAAGAGATTGATGCACTTATTCGCGAGGCGGTTCGCCTGTCACCCTCAGCCTTTAATTCGCAAAGTTCGCGCGTTGTGATCCTGCACCGCGGTGAAAATCAGAAACTCTGGAACATCGTAAAATCGGAGTTGAGTCATATCGTTGAAGGAGAGGCGAAGATGCGCTCCTTCAGAAAGATCGATAGCTTCGCTGCTGGAGCAGGTGCTGTTCTTTTCTTCGAGGACCGAAATGTCGTCAGGATTTTACAAGATCAGTGGCCTTTGTACGCTGATCACTTTCCGGATTGGTCCGAGCAAGCCTCTGGGATGGCGCAACTTTCAGTCTGGATCGCGCTTGCTGGCGTGGGTATCGGAGCCAGTCTCCAGCATTATAACCCGCTGGTTGACGCAAAGATCAAACGGCATTGGGACATACCGGAGACATGGCGGTTGCGCGCGCAGATGCCGTTCGGCTCCAACGAGGCGCCTTTTCCCGCAAAGACGACTATCCCCGATGGTGACCGCTTTCGAAGCTTCTTTCGCTAGAGCATCGTACAGGACTAGGTGCCTTTGCTGCTGCGAGCGCTTCAAACACAAGCCCGAGGTGCTGTATCTTGTAGCTGGTTGTCTCCTCGTTCCAGATTCATTCCATCGGTAACTAATTTCGGTCAATGCCAACGTCTTGACGCGGATGAATCTGCCATCCCCATCGCAAGCCTAGTGGGTGCGTTAGTGTTCTCCGAGACCTCAACCACATTGATGGTCACTGCGGCCATGCTCTGTGATGAAGCACTCCAATCACGACATCTTTCATCCTAGTGAGCACGATCGCTTTTTCCGCGTACTCCCGACGAGCGGCCCGAGCACGGCGTTGCGGCCGTGCCTGATCTGGCGGGACGGGCGTCTGGTTTAATATGCATCCCATCAACCTTCAAATGTCACTTTGAAAGATTCATCGCGGAAATTTCGCCAGCCCTTTGGCCAAGATCGGTCCGGTCGGTCTGCCTGTCGGCGATCCTCCCGCTTGTTCGAGCGTGATCTCGTATAGCTGGTTGTCACGCGGGGTGGGCAATGCGGGTCCATCAAGGCGAGCCGAGCGAACGCCTTTCAGCAATCCGAGCGAAACAGGTCCGATTTCTCGGGACGGAAGCGTCCACACCTCTATCGTCTTATCGTTTGGCACCGCAAAGTCGGCCAGTATACGGATCGTTGCCCGTTCATCGCCAAAGTCTTCGACAACCGCCTGAATATCTCCAGCCTCATTGATCAAAACGGCGACGACAAGCGGCTCCGCCTTGTGAATGAAGCTGTATCCAAGGCCGATGGCAAGCAACAATGCGGCGGCAATTGACGAAAGCGCAGCGATCTTCCAGCCTTTGCTGTTATTGTCATTCGCGCGCGTGGAAACAGACATGTAGCGGGTCACAGGCTGCGAAGTCAGCCCAGATTCAATGCGATGCCACAGGCTCTCGTTGACGGTTGCCGGTGTGATAGCGGTGTCGAGCGGCAGGAAACGCTCACGGCTTGCAGCAATCGCGGCCTTCAGTTCGGAATCTCGTTCCATGGCGTCCTCGATTTCCGCGGCGGCGGTGCTTTCGGTCAAGCCCAACACATACTCGTCAGCGAGGTTCGGTATATCCTTGCGGTCGTAGATCATCCCATGCACTCCCGAAGCGTCAGAAGCCCGCGCCTGATCCAGGATTTCGCTGTGCCAAGTGGAACGCGCAGCCTTCCGGCGATCTCGCCGTGAGAATAGCCTCCAACATAGGCCATCAGAATACCGTGCCGCTTTGTCTCATCGAGCGATCCCAGGCATTCGCGCAGGCGCGATTGTGTGTCCAGACGGTGCCACGCACCCATGATCGCGTCTGCCTGTTCGGCTTCCTGAAGCGCTTCTACCTCTTCGACCGAATGTTCAAGTTTGCCATCCCGCAGGAGATTGAGCGCTCTGTTTCGAACGATGGCATAAATCCATCCGCGCGCGGAGCCACGGTCCGCGCTGTATTGATAAGCGTGGGTCCATATTCGGATAAAGGCTTCCTGCACGACCTCTTCGGCAAGTTCGCGACGTCCAACGATGCGTTGCGCCACGGCGATCAACCGCCCGGCCTCCTGATCGAAAATTCGGCGTAATGCCGAACGGTCACCCTTAGCGCAGGCAGCAAGCGCCTTATCCAGATCGTCCGGCCCGGAACCCATTAATATCCTTCCATGATCCAGCGGTGAAAATCGTCAGCTTTCACGAACTATACCCATCCGGCGATCAAATGGATGCATCCTGAGAATTATTTTTACGACCTGCATCCATCGCCTCCCTTGCGGTGTCTTCAATGATGAAGGGTCTAGCGCCGAGTGCCTGACGCCTTCTCGAATGTTGAACGCACGGGAGAAAGACATGAAGACCATCCTTTTCGCACTGACCGCCTCCGCCGCCTTTGCTGCCATGGCATCGACAGCCTTTTCGGCACCCGTTCTCGGGCTGACGAGTGACAAAACACTTGTCATGTTCGATACCGCGAAGCCCGCCGTTACAAGGACCATGGAAGTAACTGGCGTCGATAAGCTCGTCGGCATTGATTACCGCCCCGCCAACAAGACAGTGATCGGTGTTACCCCGGACCATCGTATCGTTACCATCAACCTTGAAAGCGGTGCTGCCACGGATCTCGCAAAAATGGACAAGACGCTGACGGTGACACAGGCTCCGATCGTCGTCGATTTCAATCCGGTGGCTGATCGTCTTCGTTTCATGACTGGTACCACCAACCACCGTGTCCATCCTGACACCGGTGCAGTGACGGTCGACGGTGTCCTGGCCTTCGAAGATGGTGACATGCACAAGGGCGAGACGCCGAACATTGTCGCAGCCGCCTATACCAACTCCATCGGCAAGCCCGAAAAGACCGCAATGTACAATATCGATGCGACGATTGGCGCCTTGATCCAGCAGACCAAGCCGAATGACGGCACTTTGAAAGCAATTGGCAAGCTGGGTCTCAAAGACAAGCCAGCCACCTATGCTTTTGACATTCAGGGCACGGAAGCCGGAAAGAACACTGCCTATCTCGCTGCAAACAAAATGCTCTACACCGTTAATCTCGACACCGGCAACGCTACCGAAGTAGGCGCTATCACCGGCACGGACAACGAAGTCCGCGACATCGCTGTTCTTCCCGAAATGTGACACAGGAAGACGGGCGGAGGCCGATGACCAGCAATCTGCCTCCGTCCGATTTACTCTTCAAGTAATCAGGCCTGAATTTGTCCTTGCGAGCTCGACCTGTCAACGGTCGAGCCGGAGCCTTGCAGGTTTTTGCCGACCTCAGGACAAGATCCCGGTCAGCGGCACTCGCGATTCAATCCTCAACATGCGAGAAGTGCTGGCCATTTTTGTCGAGAGTAGCCCGAATCATGGCGCAGTTGCGATCACCGCAATTACCTGCTGTACAAATACTTCGTATCACCCGTTTGCTAATTGCCGCCGGCTTGCGCGCCTGGAAAGCGACGGAGCTTGGCATTCAGCCAGCGGCATGGGTCAAGACCTCACTGGTGCCAGGCTCGCTTACCGCGCGGAGCGATATCTCCGCCGCGCGGGCTTCCTGCCGATCTGGAAGCTTTGGGTTTGGGGGTGGTGCGAATGTCACCCGCACCGTGCGAGGATCGGCTTTGAGGAAAAAGGCCTCCTTCCGTTCCGGTCGAATAAGTACCACCCAAATTTGGGCACTAAGTCCCAATCGATGAACCCCTCCGCATAATGAGTGTTGATTGTTTGGAAGTTGTCGCTCGAGGAGCTCCAGCCGGAAACGATCCGGAGAACTCGACACAAGCCAATCATGGGCGCATTTCGCGCGGCGTCTCGGATACGCAATCGATCGCACAGCATCTGATTGCAGAACGTAAAGAGGATAAGATGGACCAGAGCTTACGACCCGAGCCTTACACCGTTGAGCAACTTCAACAAAAATACTCTCTGAGCATTTCGAAGGCAGTCGACATTCTGGATCACTGTAACGGAGACAGGGCCCTGATCGACAAAATGTTGAAGAGATGCCACCAGAAGCAGCTCGACGCTCATCCGAAAAGCGATACGGACGGGAGCTGCTGACGCTTACTTTTGAGACGACGTTGCTTTTTTAGTCGCGCTGAACCAGCGGGAAAGTGCAGGGTTTCTTCACATTGTTTTACGCGCGGCTCTTGTGCACCCATCACGTCAGTCGCTTTCAGACGGCGATTATTTCAGAACAAGCGGGTTCAAGACGACCCCAGGTCAGTTCTCAACCGAGCCAAACTCTGGCAGCCTGTGCAGAGATAATTGGTTCGCGTCCATTCCGGCAGGACGGCAGATATGGAGAACGGAGTGCGTACAAGAAGAAACATGCTTAAGTACCTCTTCACCTTTCCCATGGCCGGACGGCCCGTGGTTGCGTTGATCGCTGTCCAATTCTTGCAGGCCGCAGGTGTCCGGGTCGCTGTCGCTCAAGGTAATGGCGGCGGCAACGGTAACGGGAATGACGGCGGTAATGGCGGAGGAAACAATGGCAGCGGCAACGGTAACGGGAATGACGGTGGCAATGGCGGAGGAAACAACGGCGGCGGCAACGGTAACGGGAATGACGGTGGTAATGGCGGAGGAAACAACGGCGGCGGCAATGGAAACGGAAATGGCGGTAATAACAGCGGCGGAAACGGAAGCGCAAACGGTGGCGGCAACGGTGGCAGCAATGATGGCGGACATGGAAATGGAGGTGGCAAAGGGAACGGAAACGAGAGCGGAAGCGGGAAAGCACCAGATCCTGGAGCAGCCGGAAATTCCGGTCAGAACCGGGCTGGCGTTGAGCAGGCTGGCCAGGCTCTCGAAGTGCGCCATGCCAATGGCATCACCGAGACTTTACGAAAGGGCCGGTATTCGATGCGCGACAATAAGGGCCGTGTCATCGTTGATCGGCTTGCGACGGTCAAGGATCGTTTGAGGTTTCAGGGCTCACGCTGAGCAGAGATACGATCTCTCCAAAGAAGTGCCGCCTCCGTGCGATTGCTGACCTTTAACTTCGCAAAAATCCTTGTCACGTGATGCTTCACCGTTTTCTCGTGGAGACCCAGTTTGCGGGCGACAAGCTTGTTGCTCATTCCGATGGCGATGAGGTCCATGACTTGCCGCTCTCTTCTGCTCAGATCCTGACGCTGCTCCATCAGTTCCGATGCGGCCTTTCTTTCAGCCAGCAACTTGGCGCCCAATTCGGGTGGAATGTAACGCCCGCCGTCTGCGATGGTCCGCAGCATCTGTACCAGCTCACGAGAGCCGACACCTTTCAGGGCATAGCCCGCCGCGCCCGACTGGATTGCTGTCTGAAGATCATCCACGCTCTCAGATGCTGTGAGAATGAGAATTCGAATGGACGGAGACAGGCTCAATATGGATTTGATCGCCGCTAGGCCGTTGCCGGGCATCGAGATATCCAGGAGGATGATGTCCGGCGCTAATCTGGTCGCAAGGGCTAGTGCCTCGTCAGCGTTTTCTCCTTCGCCCAGGACGTCGAAACCACACTCTTTCAGGCTCTGCGATACACCCGAGCGAAACATCGGGTGATCATCAACGATGACGACCTTTATATTTTCTGTCATGGATCGCTCACATCCACGGTGTTCAGTCTCATGGTGAGGTGCGTTCCGCGTGCCGATGTCTGCACTTCGAAGCGGCCTCCCAGACTTTCAATTCGTTCTTTAAGGCCTGACAAGCCGATGCAGTCGGGTCCAATCTCGTCGAACGAAAAGCCACTGCCGCCGTCTGAAACAGTAGCGACGATCTCTGTGCCTTCCTGTCGGAGTGACACGCATTGATTTGCTGATGCTGCGTGGCGCCAACCGTTGTTCAGACCCTCCTGGACGAACCGGTAAGCGCAGATTTTAAGGGGAACTCCGACTTGCGCGTTCACATCCTCAATTGAGGTCGTTATTCGCGTACCAGCACGGGACTGATGATGTTCAACCGCCCGACCAACAACGTCTTCGATGGGCAGATTTTCTATATCCGGCAAAACAAGGCCGCGGCAGATGTTGCGGATATCCCGGATAGCTTCATCCAGACTGGCCTTGATCGATGTCGTCTCGGATTCTCGTTCATTCCGACTTGTCTGGTCGCTGACGAGCTTCTCGCTGTCCACCCGCAGTGCTGCGTAGGCGATGAGCTGTGCAGGCCCATCGTGCAGATCGGCACCGATCTTGCGCAACAGCCGCTCGTTCAAGGCCACCGTGCGCTGCGATCCTTTTTGCACGCGGCGCGCCAGGTCCTCGATCTCACGCAGTTGATGCCGGATCATCCTGCTGCCCTTGAGCACAATTGTGGAAAGAACGGCGAAAAATGCAGAGGCAACCGCGATGACGACGATCCAGCTCTTCCAGCGCGCTCGCGCCAGGCTTTTCTCGAGATCCGTTGCCCGCTCATAAAACTCTGCGACGGCAACCACCTCTCCGGACCATGGCTGCAAGACGGGATTATATATCTCCAGGAGGGGTTCCCCGAGCGCTCGCTCCGCGTCGCTCTCTGGGTCTCCTGCCTCTTCGAAATTTGCGACGAGCTCGCCAGCGAACGCTTTTGTCCTGTTTTCGCCAGGCGGCACGACCATGTTCATCAGCCGCTTGTCGTTCGAGTAGATAATGGTTCCGTCTTTCGTCCACAGCCGGAAGGAAACCAGTCGTCTGCCCAGTGCACCCTGTCCCAGAGTTTCATCCAGCGTTCGTTCGATGGAATCGTCCAGTTTTGTCGCGCGGGTAAGATCCGGCAGGATAGGTGCAATGATGCTGTCGACGTAAAGCGCGGTTGTCGAGCCTGCATTCCTTGTTACAGTCTCAACAATCTGATCTGTCACCAGCAATCCAATCAAAACCGTCGCACCCAACGTAACAAGACCGCCGGCGAGGAAAAACTGTTGGGCGAGTGACAATGAGCCCAAGGTCTTCGATGAAAGACGAGTGATTGTGCGACCTGACATAGTGACACGCGTGCCTGTGACTTTGCCGCCGAGGGTCAGCCCAGCGAACTTCAGACAACAGTAAATTATGATCTCGGGGACGGAAAGCGAAGCCTGAAGGCATGAAGATTTTTATTTCTGAAAATACTAATTTATTCCCCCGGGAAAAGGCCTGCCGGGAAGACAACCCGGCAGGCAATGCCATCAGTTGATAACCTGCACGACTTTGCGCGTGGTCGGTTCAACGATTACTCGCTGCTTGTTGACGATGGCATAAGAATATTTCGGTTCGTCCGGAACCTGATGAATGACCACAGCCGAAGGAAGCGGCTCGCCGACAACGACCTTTTCCTTCACGACAACTGTCTCGGCCGGCATCGGAGCCTCCCGAACATAGGTAACGACGCGCGGTGGCGGCGGATCGATAGCTGTGCCTGCGACGGCGCCCACGACGCCACCAACGGCTGCGCCGACCGGGCCGCCTACGATTGCCCCGGTAATCGCGCCGCCAGCGGCGCCGGTCACAGTCGATTCCTGAGCCTGAGCTCCGCCGGCGACCAGTATTGCGAACGTCAGGAAAGAAAGCTGTTTCATCTGCATGGGTGTTCCTCCTTCGGGCAGAATTTCTACAGCCAAACAATATTTTTCGATCTGCATCAGTTCCGGACATAGGACTTTGTACCCTGTCTGGAACACTTTCCGCCCAATTTGCTTGAAATCCCACCTGCAACCGCAGGCAAAAAGCAACACTTGCCAAGGTGGAATGATATGAAAACCCGAGTCCTCGCAATGACGGCTGCAATGATCGTTATGGGCACGTCGAGCGTTCTGCACGCGCAGACCGTCGTGATCAGTCCGGAACAGGAAGTTGTGATCCAGAAATACGTGACTGCGCACACGGTCACCTCAGTGGATGTGCCAAATGTCGATGTCGTGGTTGGCACTGCCCTTCCGGAAACGGTGGAGCTGCACAGGATTGATGCACCGGATGTGACCTACAGCTACGTCGTCGTCAACGGAAAGACAGCGATCGTCGATCCCGGCACCCGCAAGGTCATCAGGATCATGAACTAAGCCGGTAACCCGGTGATCGGTGGAGGCAAGATGTCACGTCGTCTTTCATCGATCCTGCAGGCTGTAAGATCGTTTTTACGATCTCACAGCCTTCCCGGCGACTCAGCGTTGGTCGCGGTGGCGCGACCAACAGTTTGATCGGCTATCCGTGTGCCGAGCGGCACGAAATTTCCCGTCTTGCTGCTCTGGCGATATTTCGATGCTTTTTAGTGATGCGCCATGCAAAACGTTATCGTCGGCTCCCTACTGTTTCTCTGCTCATTACCCGTTGTTGGCGGTGGAATGAGGATTGCGTCCGATCTCAGGTCCCAGCCACCTGTCATTCTTGATGTAAATGAGGAGCCCTTGTGGACCACGCAGGTCAAGCGTGTTGATCCAAACCAGCAAGCCTATGAGCGTTTACCGTCTGACATTGATGATGCGTTACTCGCTTCCAGTGATGTCCCGCGAAGCAAGCCATCCATAAAAGATGGCGGTCTACCGCTTGGAAAAGCGACTGAGATTGATGTTGCGGAGCACAAATCAGATGAATGGTGCTCCCGCAAATACCGGTCATATGTGAAGGCCGATAAAAGTTACCAACCCTTCAGTGGCGGGCCGCGCAGGCGCTGCGTCCCACCGATAGATCTGGTCGAGACAGAAAAACGACCGCAAATCGCCTCGCTGAACGACGGCCATGTTGCCTGGTGTATGAGCCGGTATCGGTCTTACCAGCCTGAGGACAATTCTTATCAGCCGTTTTCAGGTCCGAGGAGACAATGCCAGTCGGGTTTAGAAGCGTCGGATCAGCACTACCGGACTACGTTACTCGCCCAGCAGGTTTCCAATTAGACTGAAGACCAACAGGTGTCGATCTTTTTCGATCTCTATTCTTGCTAATCTCGCAGGAGCGAGGCGTCGTTAAAGGGGGGCAGCCTCTTTTATGACCAGGGACTGTTCTCAAGTACCTGTAGCGACCCGTTACCTAATGCGTGCTTGCCCGAATTCGCGAGCGAGAGCGCACATCGCAACGGTCCTTGCTAAACACAGGTTAACCCGATTTGCGTAAAATATTCTATCGGTCCTCCAATTCAATCCAGACGGGGGCGTGATCACTGGTGTGCTCCCACGCACGCGCAAACTTGTCGACCCCACACGCCCGCAATCGTTGTCGCACGGAAGGGGTCAGCAGGAAATGATCAATGCGCAGACCCGCATCCCGCGCAAACGCGTTCCGGAAGTACTTCCAGAACGTATAGATTCGCTCATTTGGATGCAGCAGTCTGATGGCGTCCGTCCAGCCCATAGAGATCAGGTCGGCATAGGCTGCGCGAACCTCGGGGCGAAACAGAGCATCGTCTCGCCAGCGCTCAGGCTTATAGACATCGAGATCGGTCGGCATGACGTTGAAGTCTCCGACAAGGGTGCATGGCACGTCCAGCTCAATCAGTTGACCTGCGTAGGAACGCAGCCGCTCCAACCAACGCAGCTTGTAGTCAAATTTTGGGCCCGGTGCCGGGTTACCGTTCGGCAGGTAAAGGCATCCGATGATCATGCCATCGATGGCAGCCTCGATATACCGGCTGTGGCTGTCGTCAGGGTCTCCGGGAAGCCCCCGGCTCGTCTCGAGAGGTTCCTGACCCCGGGCGAGAATTGCAACGCCATTCCATGATTTCTGCCCGTGCCATATGGCGCCGTAGCCCGCGCGCTCAATCTGGCGGCGCGGAAATTTCTCGTCCGGTGCCTTCAACTCCTGCAGGCAGACGACATCGGGTTTTGCCTGATCGAGCCAGCGAAGCAGGACTTCGAGCCGGCCGTTGATGCCGTTGACGTTGTACGTGGCGAGCTTCACCGGGTTCGTCAGTGCTTGCGATCACCCCGGTCACCCTGGCCCGGTTTCGCATCATGCTTCGCATCGTGGCGTGCGTCGGCGGAGAGCGATCGCGAGACGTCGACGCTTTCCTTGAACTTGCCGTCCTTATCGCGGCGGACATAACGCTTGTCGGTTCCGGTATCGATCAGTTCACGCTTACTCATAACGGGCCTCCTCTTCGCATTTTGTGACGGGGAAACGTTCGTCGCCGCAAAAAGATGCACCGGAATCAAGAGTCTAGCGCAGACTCGTAATGCGAGTGATGATCGTGGCCTTAAGTCCTTGAAAAATGATTCGTTTTGACTCGGAACAAATGCATGCTGATTCGCTTGAATCGCATTGGTTGTGGCAGGAGTTTTGCGTCATGGTTGCCCCGCGAGCGAACTGGAAGGGCTTTATCAAATTCGGAGAGGTCGCGTGTCCTGTGGCTCTCTACACTGCGGCATCATCATCGGAACGGATCGCTTTCAACACCCTCAATCGACGAACCGGCAACCGGGTGAAACGCGAATTCATCGACAGCGAGACCGGCGATCCTGTGGAACGGGACGCCCAGGTCAAGGGCTATGAGATCGAGAACGGCCAGTACATCGTTCTCGAGCCGGATGAGGTGGCTGCCGCCGTGCCTCACAGCGACAAGACGCTGAAGATCGACGCCTTCATCCCCTGCAGCGAGATCGACAGCGTCTATTTCGACAAGCCGTATTATCTGGCGCCCGACAGGATGGGGACGGAAGCTTTCGTTCTGTTGCGCGATGGTATGAAACGAGCCAAAGTTGCTGCGATCGCCCGCACCGTGCTCTTCCGACGCCTGCGTACGGTGCTGATCAGGCCACATGGGAAGGGCCTGATCGCCACGACGCTCAACTTTGACTATGAAGTCCGCTCGTCGGCGGAGGCCTTCGAGGAGTTGCCGGACCTGAAGATTGAAGGCGAGATGCTTGAGCTCGCCGCGCACATTATCGGCACAAAGAAGGGGACCTTCGACGCCAGCACGTTCGACGACCGTTATGAGGCCGCCGTTGCCGAGCTGGTGAAGGCCAAGATCGAGGGCAGGGCCCTGCCGAAGAAGAAGGCCGCAGCGGTCCCCAAGCAAAACGACCTTTTGCAGGCGCTGCGTGAGAGTGCTGGCATGGGCACCAAATCCAGCCAGAAACGCGCCGCTTCTAACGCCAATAAGAGTGGTGGCCGTCAGAAGGCTTCAAAACCGGGTGCTGCTGCCAAATCAAATGCGGTCTCGTCACAGACGCGCCGCGCCGGCTGACGGAGGAAATCATGGCTGTCCGTCCCTATTGGAAAGGTTATCTGAAACTCTCGCTTGTCACCTGTCCCGTGCAGATGATGCCGGCAACGTCCGAAAGTGAGAAGGTCCGCTTCCACACCCTCAACCGCGATACCGAAAACCGGGTCGTCAGCCACTACGTCGATAGCGTTACCGGAAAAGAGGTGAGGGAGGAGGATGAGGTCAAGGGCTATGAGCGTGGCGAGAACGAATACATCATCCTCGAAGACGAAGAACTGGAAAACGTTGCGCTCGACAGCACGAAGACCATCGACATCTCGACGTTTACGCCCCGTGACAGCATCGAGTGGATATGGCTCGACACGCCCTATTATCTTTCACCCAACGATGCCGTCGGCCAGGAAGCATTCTCGGTCATCAGGGATGCGATGGAAGCGCAGAACATGGTGGGGATTTCACGTCTGGTAATTACCCGCCGCGAGCGCGCCGTCATGCTTGAGCCACGCGGCAAGGGTATCGTTCTGTGGACGCTGCGCTATGGGGATGAAGTCCGTGACGAGGATACTTACTTTGGCGGGATCGAAGAAGATGAAACGGCCGATAGCGAGATGATGCGTCTCGTGCAGCAACTGATCAAAAAGCAAACGCAGCACTGGGATCCCAAGATGGTCATCGATCCGGTTCAGGACCGGTTGCTTGACATCATTGCCGCCAAGAAGAAAGCGCTGAAGAAGTCTTCAAAACCCGGGACATCCACACCGACGAAGTCGGCACCCAGCAATGTCATCAATATCATGGACGCGCTGAAGAAGTCGGTTGCGGCCGAGAACCGGGCGGGCAAATGAAACGCCCCGCCAAGCCGCTCCTGCAGAATGACAGCCTGACGGCAAAATCGCAGCCGCGCCGCAGGCGCGATCCGGCTCAGCCCAATCTGCCGTTCGACCCGATGCCAGATCGCGTCGAGCCATGTCTGGCGCTCCTGAAGACGGCCCCGCCGTCCGGCCCGGAGTGGGTCTATGAAATGAAGTGGGACGGCTATCGGCTCGCGGTCCATATCGAGCCGAAGGGTGTACGGATCATTACCCGGGGCGGCCACGACTGGACGCACCGGTTTCCCGCTATCGCCGCAGCGGCCAGGGACCTTGGAATTGCAACAGCCATCCTTGACGGCGAAGCAGTGGTGATGAACGGCGAGGGCCGCTCCGATTTCGGCGCTCTGCAACGCTCGCTCGGCGGGCGAGGCGGCAAACGGGCGTCGACAGAAGCCGTATTCTTCGCCTTCGACCTTATGTATTTCGATGGTCACGATCTCACGCGTACCGAGCTGTCGGTCCGCCGGCACTTGCTTGGGGACCTGCTGGAAGACGCGACCGGCGCAATCCAGCTGTCCGAAGAAATAGACGCGGACGGCGCTGAATTATTGGCGAGCGCGTGCTCCCTCGGCATGGAAGGAATCATCGCAAAACATCGTGACAGCCCTTATCGCTCGGGCCGGACCGGAGACTGGCTGAAGATCAAGTGTGTTCAAAGCGAGAGCTTCATGATTGTCGGTTACGAGCAGTCGGCGGTGGCGCGCGGCGGGATTGGCAGTTTGCTGCTGGCGGCGAGACGTGGACATGACTGGGTCTATGTTGGCGCCGTTGGAACCGGGTTCAAGGAGAAAGATGCGGCGTATCTGAAGAAGACCCTGGATAGGCTGAAGACGAAGACACCGGCCGTTCCGCTCAAGGGCAGGAATTACGTCTTCGCGCAGCCGACGCTCATCGCCGAAATCGAGTTCCGTGGCTGGACCGACGATGGCAACCTGCGTCATGCGTCCTATAAAGGCCTGCGCGAGGTACAGGACAATGCCGCGGTCCATGAACTCGACTGAGTTGGTCTTGGCCGGCGCGTGGACGTCAATTTTTTTTTGACGACGGACTTGAATCGTAAATTCCCGAAAACCAAATCGATTGCCGCCAGCTGCTGAGACAGGGCTGGACTTGCTGGAAGCGCCGCCTTTCGGCGCTTCTGTACCCATGTTGCTTCAAGGAGGATATGGCTATGGCAACATCTTATGACTACGCACCCCTGTTCCGCTCGACCGTCGGCTTCGACCGGATCTTCAATCTTCTTGAAAATGCCCAGCGCGCCCGCTCGATCAGCGACTGGCCGCCCTATGACATCGTCAAGACCGGCGATGACAGCTACCGGATTTCGGTCGCGGTCGCAGGGTTTGCCGAGGACGAGCTCGACATCACCTTTCAATCCAACCTTCTCACCGTTACCGGCAAGAAGCAGGACGCTTCCGCCGATGAATACCTTCATCGCGGTATAGCCGGCCGGCCCTTCGAACATCGTTTCGAACTTGCCGACCATGTCAGGGTGAATGGCGCCGATCTCCGCAACGGTCTTCTGTCGATCAATCTCGTTCGTGAGATTCCTGAGGCCTTGAAACCGCGCAAGATCGATATCCAGACCAGCCCGGCCCTTCAGCATAAGGTTGCCCCGGCGCAGATCGAAGCGCAAAAGGCTGCCTGATCGATTTTTAAAAAACGGGCGCCGCTGCAGCGGCGCCCGTCAACATCGGGGGTAGGAAGGAGATCGCGATGAAACCCGATATGTTCAAAGAGCCCGTAACCATCCTTATCGGCCTTGGATTTCCGACCGAGGTTCGCAGCGTCATCGACGCTTACCGGCATCTGGCGGAATGGCCGGCATCGATGCGCGATACGGCGCATTCAATGGCGCTGAAGGCCTGCAGCGCGGCATTGCGCGGTGAGATCGAAGCGGACACCGCCCGGGGTCTGTTTGCAGCCTTTGCCGCCAAACACGATCTGCTGGCCCCGGACGTTGATGTCATCTCCGCGCCCCGTCACCCGCACGACAAGGATCCGCACGTTCGCTGAGGAAGCCGACATGCATGAGAATCCGCAGCTTACCGCGAGCGATATCGCACTGATGGGCACGACAATCCTGTCCACGGGTATGAAAATTGCGCGGCCGGTCGATGTGGTGGATGCAACCACGCTCCAAGTCGACGAAAAAAGGACCATTTTGGCCGCCTGGGCTTCGGACCCCTACACGATCGACTCAAGGCCGGCGTTCCGCCATATGCCTGGAACGCCGGAACCTGTCCAATCGATGAGGTTCAGGCTGCGCTGAGCGACCTTGACCGGCGCTACGGGTCTTGATCCAGGCCGCTCTCAGGCGGCCTGTTTCATCGACTTCGTCAGCCGCTTGATGGCCTGCTCCAGCGAACGCTGCCCGTCGCAGTAATCCTCCCAGGCGGTTGTCTTCGACAAAAGCGCCGGTACGGTGCGAATGGTGAAGCGTTTCGGATCAAGATCCGCTTTTACCTGTTTCCAGGTCAGTGGCATCGATACTGGTGCGCCTGGCCGGGCGCGCGGTGACAGCGGCGCAACAGCAGTCGCCATTCGGTCATTGCGCAGGTAGTCGAGGAAGATCCGGCCGTTGCGCTGGTTCTTCGCCATCTTGATCAGGTAAAGGTCAGGGTTGTCACGGGCCATCTGCATGCAGACATCGTGTGCGAAGCCTTTCGCCTCCGGCCAGCTCAGCTTCTTTCCCTTCGGTACCGCAAGCGGGGTGACGACGTGAAGGCCCTTGCCGCCGGTGGTCTTGCAGAAGCTGACGAGGCCAAGCTCCTCCAGCCGGTCGCGCATTTCCCGCGCGGCTTCGACCACGGTGGAGAAGAGTACGTCCGGACCCGGATCAAGGTCGAAGACAAGACGACCGGGCACCTCCGGTTCGTTGGGCTCGCAATTCCAGGGATGCAGTTCGACGCCGCCGATCTGGGCGATGGCGGCAAGGCCCTCAACGCGATCAATCTGCAGATAGGGTTTCTTGTCGCCGAACACCTTGACAAGCTCGAGCAGGTTCGACGTTCCCGGCATCGCGTGTCTCTGGAAGAACTGCTCACCGCCGATGCCGTCAGGTGTCCGGATGATAGAGCATGGCCGTCCCTTGATATGGTCGATCAGCCATGGACCAACGGCCTCATGATAGTGCGCGAGATCTTCCTTGGTGACCGGCTCACCGTCATTTGCATCGGGCCAGAGTGGCTTGTCAGGGCTGGAGATCATCACGCCCATAACTTCTGCCTTGGTGTTCTTGCCGCGTGCCGGTCGCGACGGCTTTGGCCGGGCCGGCGTTGGCGTTTCAGTTTTCCCGGGCGATGCCGGCGTTTCGGCCTCGACCTCCTTCGCCGGCTTGTCTTCGCGCAAACCCTTAAAGGCTGCCTGACGGACCAGTCCATCCGCGGTCCAGCCAGCGAACTGGATCTCGGCCACCAGTTCGGGCTTGACCCAGACGATGTTGGGTTCCTTTTTCGGAGCGCCTATTCCGGTAAAAGGCGATTTTGAGGTTTCCAGTTCCCGAAGCTTCGGCAGGATTGTATCCACCGTTTTGGCACCATAGCCGGTCCCGACCCGCCCGACATAGACGAAGTGATTGTCCCTGAAGACGCCGACAAGAAGTGAACGAAACTTGCCGTCGGTTTTGGCGTAAGCGCCAATGACAACCTCATGTCCGGCGCGGCATTTGGATTTCGCCCAGGTATCGGTACGCCCCGACTGATAGGGGGCATCCGCCTGCTTCGAGACAATGCCCTCCAGCGAGAGCTTGCACGCCGATTTCAATACTGCATCGCCGCCGGTCTCAAAGTGTTCGACGAACCGCAGGCGCGGATCTCCCCCCGCCTTACTCAGCAGCGCTTCGAGCCTTTTCTTGCGTTCCGTGAGCGGTAGTTGCCTTAGATCCTCACTCCCCTCGAACAGCAGGTCGAAAGCAAAATAGACGAGCGCATCCGTTTTACCTTCTGACAGCGCCGCCTGAAGTGCGGCGAAGTCCGGGGCACCGTTTTCATCGAGCGCACAGATCTCACCGTCGATGATGGCATCAGGCAAGCTTGCGGCCGACGTCGCAATCGCCGGATACTTGGCCGTCCAGTCCAGCCCCTTGCGCGTCTTCAGCGTGACTTCGCCGTTTTCAATGCGCGCCTGAATACGGTATCCGTCGAATTTGATCTCGTGGATCCAGCCATCGGCCGAGGGTGGGCGTTCGAGCGTTTCGCAAAGCTGCGGAGGTATGAAGTCGGGCATCGCGGACTTCACTGCTTTCCGCGCTGCCGGGCGCTTTTTCTTCGCATCCCCCGCACGTTTGTCTGCCGCCAGTCCATGATTGCTGTCCCAGACGGCGTCGGCCTGCACATCGCCGCTCTGCACCATGAACGGTTTTGGTTTCTTTCCTTTACCGGCAGCGATGGCGGCCATGGTTCTGCCCGAGGCAACCGACGTGTCGTTTTCGTCAAGGATGGCGGCGCCGTTTTCATCGACCGAGAAGTCGTCGCGATGCTTGATCAGCAGCCAGTTCGTCCGTTTGCCCCCGTCACGGTCGTTGCGCATCCGCACCAGGACGAAGCTGCCATGCAGCCGCTCGCCTTCAAGGGTAAATTTGAAGTCGCCCTTGGCGAGAGCCTGCTCGGGCGTCCTGTCGCCTTCCGGCTCCCAGTAGCCGCGGTCCCAGAGCATGACCGTGCCGCCGCCATACTGGCCTTTGGGAATCGTGCCTTCGAAGTCACCATAGTCCAGCGGGTGGTCTTCCACCTCCACGGCCAGGCGCTTGTCCTGGGGATCGAGAGACGGTCCCTTGGTTACAGCCCAGGACTTGAAGACGCCGTCGAGTTCGAGGCGCAGGTCATAATGGAGCCGCGTGGCGTCATGTTTCTGGATGACAAAGCGCCGGCGGTTTGAAGCTTTCAGCTTCGTTTTTCCGCTTGGCTCCTGCGTCTTCTGAAAATCGCGTTTCTGCCTGTAGGTCGAAAGCTTGTCGTTGGCCATGGGTATCCCCGAAAAAATCCACCTCCCGCTTCGAAGGAATACGGGATGAGGCACGGGCCGGGCAGGTGGACGCGCAATCGTCTTTTCGTTGTGCGGGATGAGAATCGGGTTCGCATTCATCACCCTGTTGCGTCCGGTGCACACAGCCCGCGAACTCAACGGTGAAAAGGCAACGGGTTATGGTTTGGTTCCATGCAGGAGGCCACCAAGGCCGGATGGCAGTTCAAACGGACGACCAAGTCGAGATGAGTGTTGTCTCGTCATCGCCAGGCAGGAAGGTTCATTCAAACCGGACGACAGATTTCAGGGGGATTTTTGCGACCAGCACGCCGTCGCCTCTGACGACCTCAAATTCCGCGCCATCCACGATTTCATCCTTGAGGATTTTTTCCGCCAGCATTTCTCTTGCAGCCTGCGCGGCCTCGATATACGCGCGCTCGTCACTTGCCAGCATGGTTCCCTCAGTGTCTTCGGAGAGGCCGTCAGCGTCCCGAACGTGGAAGTAATACCGCTGCATGTCTTAGCTACCTGTTTTGTCTCGCAGATTTTTCAACCGCCTTCGAAGAACATGGTTCCATCGGACCCTCTGAAAAGGTATCGTCTCAGCGTGAACCGTCATCGCTATGCGCGGTTTGGCATGAATGCCATGACAGCAGTCGCGAATTGCCGAGCTGCAAGCCGTGGATAACACGAGAACCGACCGCGTCTTCCGCTCGCAGGTGGTTCATTGCGCAAACAGAGGATATCTCTATGTTGCGAGCGTTTCGTGGGAAAAAGCTAATCATCGTAGAGCAGCGCCTCATGCTGACATTTGCGTGCCGTCAGCGGCTGCGGGCAGCAGGGGCCACCGTCCTGGGATCGGTTCGATCGACACGATGCCTGCTCGATGCGTTACTGGAGTGGGACGTTGACGCCGCAATCGTTGACGTGGAAATCGACGACCAGACATTGCTGAATGTGTCGATTGCACTGGAGAACGCCAAAGTGCCGTTTGTTTTCGCGAACCGGGCCAAATCGAACGACCGCGGTTACTCTGTGAGCGGCGATAGCGCGGAGCTTCGGGAAATAGCCGATGCACTTTTCGGTCCACCGGGAACGCTGTCCACTCTTCACTGACCGTCGCTCGACAGTTGATCGTTCTCGGAACGACGCTCTGGGCGAGGACGAGTACTGAATTCCTGTAGAGCGACACCTCGCAAAGTCGCGAGAAGCTCTACATCGATCCTGGAGTCGTGGTCGGCGGCGGGAAAATCACGGATGATCTCGCCGATCGTTTTTTCAACAAGCCGGCTCTGCATTCGCTCGTCAGCGGTAAAGCGCGCCGCCCAGCGAAAAAGGAGGCGTCGAAGCGGGCAGCCGGGAAAATTTGATGGTTTGGGCACGTAGCCGTCCTCCACACGATATAGGCGGGAGCACGTGGTAACCCTCAGCTGCCACCGCCTATGAATTCGGTTGGTGACAATGCGAAAAGTGTAACACGTCTGGTGGAGGAGTCGAGCGATTAGATTTCAAGGGTACAGGTTTGCAGCCCGGCAGCAGGCCGTCGCCGCTGGTCTGAATTGCTTTTTAAGGCATAATTTGCGTGTGATGTGAGCAAAAAGAAACCCTCAACAGCGGAGGGTTCCAAGGCGTGCAACCATGACAGGCCGCAAGAGCAGTGGACGGGGGAAAGACCATCCGCCTACCCAACCGTCGCTGTGATGATCGGTTCCTAAAATTGATCCTCAATTGAGGTTATTGCGGCGCTCGTTGAACGCACGTATAGCCACCCAAATCACAATGAAACTCAAAGAAATAGCGGCTTAGAGCATACGGCTGTCGGTCCGTCCGGAAACGCGACAGGAAACAACCCCGCCTGCCCAATCTGCTTGATGGCGCTATTCTTTTCCTCGAAATCGCCGTCGGACTATATACCGCATCAGCGTTCCTGAATGAGCCTGACATCAATTCTTGGTGAGGTGGCTTCGGCGCCCATACCGGCTTCCGGTGCGGGCCGCAGCCTTAATTTGGCCGAGAGCTCGGGCGTTTTTGTAGATCTGGAGCTCCTTGTGTGTGTAAACGCCATGAATTTATCGTAGTTGCACTTCGCGGCAGTTCAGACATATTCGTGGGCTCAAAATATCACGGGGAAAGAAAAAATGTCGATAAATGCTAGGTCTCGGGCCGCGATGGTGATGGCTGCGCTTCTCTTGGGGACGAGCTCTGCGCTTGCAGAAACAGTGCTCCACCGCGGCAATGCCGGCGAACCTCAGACGCTCGATCAGGCGCAGACCTCCATCAACATCGAGGCCTTCATCGTCAAGGATCTCTATGAAGGTCTGACCATCTATGACGCGACCGGCAAGATCGTTCCGGGCACGGCCGAAAGCTGGACGCTGTCTGACGATGGCACCGTTTACACGTTCAAACTGCGCGCCGATGCGAAGTGGTCGGACGGTACGCCCGTGACAGCGGAAGATTTTGTCTTTTCTTATAAGCGCGTCGAAGACCCGAAGACCGCAGCGAAATACGCCAATATTCTCTACCCGATCAAGAACGCCGAAAAGATCAACAAGGGCGAAACGCCTGTTGACCAGCTTGGTGTTAAGGCGGTGGATGACAAGACTCTGGAGATCACGCTTGAGCGGCCGACGCCGTTCTTCCTTGAACTGCTCGCCCATCAAACGGCTCTGCCCATCTCCAAGGCGAGTTACGAAAAGAACGGCGCGGACTTCGTAAAACCAGGCGTGATGGTGTCGAACGGCGCCTACAAGCTCGAAGCTCACGTTCCGAACGACAGCCTCACTGTGGTCAAGAACGCCAATTTCTGGGATGCCGCCAATACCAAGATCGACAAGGTGATCTTCTATCCCGTCGACGATCAAGCCGCCTCCGTTCGCCGTTTCGAGGCGAAGGAAATGGACCTCGCTTACAATTTTTCCGCCGACCAGATCGACCGTCTGCGCAAATCCTATGGCGAACAGGTGCACGTTTCACCGACGCTCGCGACCTACTACTACACCTTTGATACGCGCGAAGCACCATATGACGACGTCCGCGTGCGCCGGGCGCTCTCCATGGCTGTCGATCGCGACTTCCTCGCCAAGGAAATCTACAGCGGCTCGCAGGTTCCGGCCTATTCGATGGTGCCCCCGGGCATGGACTCCTACGGCGAACCCGCCAGGGCCGACTTCGCGACCCTTTCGCAGCTCGACCGCGAGGACGAAGCCCTTAAGCTCATGAAGGAGGCCGGTTACGGTGAAGGCGGCAAACCGCTGTCCATCGAAATCCGCTACAATACAAACCCGAACCACGAGCGCGTTGCGACCGCCATCGCCGACATGTGGAAGAACACCTTCGGCGCCAAGGTTTCACTCGTGAACCTCGACGTTGCCTCGCATTACGGCTACCTCCAGGAAGGCGGCAAGTTCAACGTGGCGCGTGCGGGCTGGGTTGCCGACTATGCGGATGCGGAGAACTTCCTTGCGCTCTCCATCTCGTCCAACAAGACCTTCAACTACTCGAAGTTCAACAATGCCGAATACGACGCTTTGATGAAGAAGTCCTATGAGGAAAAGGATCCGGCCGCACGCTCCAAGCTGCTGCATGAAGCCGAAACCATCCTCATGAAGGAACAGCCGGTGGCACCCCTTCTGACGCAGGCCGATCTCTGGCTGGTTTCCAACCGCGTCAAGGGCTGGGTGGACAATGCTGCTAACGAACATCTCAGCCGCTTCCTGAGCGTTTCCGAATAAGCAGCACTGGCACGGTGGCAAACACCACCGTGCCATGCCGGAGCCCGAAAAACATGATCTCGTTTATTCTGCGCCGTTTGGCTAGCGCCGTGCCGACGTTGTTTATCGTCGTCACGATTTCCTTTTTCCTGATGCGTTTTGCGCCCGGTGGTCCGTTCAATCTCGAACGTCCACTCCCCCCGCAGACCATGGAAAACCTGATGAGAACCTATCACCTGGATGAGCCATTATGGCGCCAGTATCTCATTTACCTCGGCAATGCCGTCACCGGCGATTTTGGCCCGAGCTACATCTACAAGGACAACACTGTCGCGCAGCTGATCGGCAAGGGCCTGCCCTACTCGCTCGAATTGGGTTCTTATGCCCTGTTGCTGGCGCTGGTGGGCGGTGTGCTTGCCGGCACGCTCGCGGCGCTCAGGCAAAATAGCGCCTTCGATTTCTCGATCATGTCCATCTCGACAGTAGGCGTCACCGTCCCGAACTTCGTCGTGGCCCCTGTTCTCACGCTTGTATTTGCCGTGCTGCTCGGGCTTCTTCCGGCAGGGAGCTGGGGTGACGGGTCGCTACGCTACCTCATTCTTCCGATGATCGCACTTGCCCTGCCGCAGCTCGCGGTCATTGCCCGGCTGACGCGCGGCGCCATGATCGAGGCACTGCGAATGGACCACATCCGCACGGCCAAGGCTTATGGCCTTCCCGCACGTAGCGTGGTGGTTTTCCACGCGATGCGCGCGGCAATGCTGCCGGTTGTTTCATATCTCGCTCCATGCGCCGCCGCGCTTTTGACTGGCTCGGCAGTCATCGAGACGATCTTCACCATCCCCGGTGTCGGCCGCTACTTCGTTCTCGGCGCCATCAATCGTGACTATACGCTGGTGATGGGAACTGTTGTTCTCGTCGCCATTTTCGTCATCCTGTTCAATCTTGTCGTCGATATCCTCTACGGCCTTCTTGATCCGAGGGTCAGACATGACTGATATCCCCGGCACAAATGCTCATTCGCAACAAATCAAAAGCCGCAGCCTGTTCCAGCTGGCAGCCCTGCGCTTCAGACGCAACAAGGCTGCCATGGCGGGCTCCGTCATGTTGCTCCTCATCACTCTGTTCTCATTTGTCGGGCCTCATTTCCTGACGCATACCTATGATCAGGTGTTTTCTTCTTATGTCTCGGTGGCACCCAGTCTCGAGCCACGCCCGGATGTGAATAACCTTCAGGACGTGATGGAGGGTGTTGCGAGCCGGGCCCGCGTCGAGCTGAAGGAATTTGCCGTTGAAGGCCAGACTTTCACGGCGACCATCACTTCCAGCAGCGCAATCGATCCGCGCGCAACACGCTACTTCGACCGTGCCAATGAATTCAAAAACACCAAGGTGACTGCGACCGAAGACGACGGACGCACGCTGAAGCTGGAAGGCGATGTCAACCGCGAATACTTCTTCTTCGGCACTGATTCGAACGGCCGGGACATGCTGGCACGCGTCATGCTGGGTGGACAGATTTCGATTGCGGTCGGTGTGCTGGCGAGCCTCGTTTCGCTGGGGATCGGCGTGGTCTATGGCGCGACCGCAGGCTACATCGGTGGACGCGTGGACAATGTGATGATGCGCTTCGTCGAAATCCTCTATTCACTGCCCTTCGTTTTTCTGGTTGTGGTTCTGGTCGTCTTTTTTGGCCGCAGCTTCATCCTGATCTTCCTCGTCATCGGCGCGGTGGAATGGCTGGACATGGCGCGCATCGTGCGTGGCCAGACACTCGCCTTGAAACGACGGGAATTTGTCAGTGCGGCGCAGGCTCTGGGACTAAGCGACTGGCAGATCATCCGCCGTCATATCATCCCCAATACAATCGGACCCGTGGTCGTGTTCGTGACGGTCGTCGTGCCCAAAGTCATTCTTCTGGAGAGCTTCCTGTCCTTCCTCGGTCTCGGCGTTCAGGCGCCGCTGACAAGCTGGGGCGCGCTGATTTCCGAAGGGGCCAACAATATCCAGTCAGCCCCCTGGCTTCTGATATTCCCGGCGATTTTCTTCGTACTGACCCTGTTTTCGCTGAATTTCGTCGGCGATGGGTTGCGTGACGCACTCGATCCCAAGGATCGTTGACATGAAGACGACAACAGAAACTATCCTCACTGTTCGCGACCTCAAGGTGGATTTCACCACGCCGGATGGCACTGTCCATGCCGTCAAGGGCATCGACCTTGACGTCAAACAGGGAGAAACGCTCGCCGTCGTCGGGGAGTCGGGCTCGGGCAAAAGCCAGACCATGATGGGCATCATGGGATTGCTTGCCTCCAATGGCGAGATCAGCGGCTCTGCGAAATATCGCGGGCGTGAGCTGCTCGAACTGCCTGTCGGCGAACTGAACAAGATCCGCGGCGCGAAAATCACCATGATCTTTCAGGAGCCGATGACTTCGCTCGATCCCCTCTACCGGATCGGGGCGCAGATTGCCGAGCCGATTATTCATCATCGGGGCGGCAGTAATAAAGAGGCGCGCGCGCGCGTTCTCGACTTGATGAAGCTTGTCGGAATTCCGGAACCAGAGCGACGCATAGACAGCTATCCGCACGAACTCTCCGGTGGTCAGCGCCAGCGCGTCATGATCGCCATGGCGCTCGCGAACGAGCCGGACATCCTGATTGCGGATGAGCCGACCACCGCCCTCGACGTCACGATCCAGGCCCAGATCCTTGATCTTTTGAAGTCGCTGCAGCAGCGTTTCGGAATGGCCATCGTGCTGATCACGCATGATCTCGGTGTCGTCCGGCACTTCGCAGACCGCGTCGCGGTCATGCGCCGGGGGGAAATCGTGGAGGCTGGGACAACCGAGGATATCTTCGAGCGCCCGAAGGCGGATTATACCCGGATGCTTCTCGATGCCGAACCCCGTGGGAACAAGCCCGCAGTCAGCCAAGAGGCTCCGATCGTGCTTTCCGGCCAGAACGTGACGATCGACTACACAATTCCGGGCGGCTTCCTGTCCAAGTCGAGCAAGTTCCGGGCCGTTGATGGCGTGAACGTTAATCTTCACCAGGGGCAGACGATTGGCATTGTCGGCGAATCCGGGTCAGGCAAATCCACGCTCGGTCGCGCGCTCCTGCGCCTGATCCAGGCGGATGGCCGGATTTTCTTCGGAAAACAGGAAATCACCGGGCTGGATCGAAAGGCCATGCGGCCGCTACGGCGGCATCTCCAGCTGGTGTTCCAAGACCCTTATGGTTCGCTTTCGCCGCGACAGACGATAGGCGAGATCATCACCGAGGGTCTCTTCGTGCACGACCAGGGCCTCAACCGTGCGGAACGGGACAGGCGTGCAATCGAGGCACTGAAAGAAGTGGGCCTCGATCCCGCCGCCCGCAACCGCTACCCCCACGAATTTTCCGGGGGACAACGCCAACGCATTGCCATTGCCCGCGCCATCATTCTCAAACCCGAGGTCATGATTCTTGACGAACCCACGTCGGCGTTGGACCGGTCCGTTCAGGGTCAGGTCATCGACCTCCTGCGTGATCTACAGAAGGCCCACGGCCTTTCCTACATCTTCATCAGCCACGACCTGTCCGTCATCAAGGCCATTTCAGATTACGTCATAGTCATGAGAAACGGAAAGATAGTCGAGGAGGGAGAGACAAACGCGATCTTCAACCGGCCTTCGGCTGAGTACACCAAAACACTCATCAAATCCGCTTTTTCGGCGGCGGCGGTGCCATAGACCAAAAATTTGACCATAGCTCGATTATGGGTGCAGTGTGGTGGGCGAGGGTCTGCTCAATGG
Source organism: Agrobacterium pusense (assembly GCF_013285525.1). Lineage (NCBI taxonomy): Bacteria > Pseudomonadati > Pseudomonadota > Alphaproteobacteria > Hyphomicrobiales > Rhizobiaceae > Agrobacterium > Agrobacterium pusense. The sequence goes on along the minus strand of NZ_CP053857.1, from coordinate 971,325 downwards.
TCGCGAAATGAGGGGCGAGATCAGACGTGGCGAACAATCCGAACGCGTCTCAGCCCTTTATTTTCCTCCACGTCAACCCAGCACTCGGAATACGAGGTCGTACTCGCGGCTAAAATTGTATCCATATCGAGGCCAAGCTCGATTAGCTCACGCTTGGCTTTGCGAGGAAGGAGCTTCGCGAAGAGGCAAAGTGGCGCGGCAGGGAGTCTTATCTTCTCCACGCACTTTCCTTCCTCATATTTTTCAATAGTTATCGTCCTCATTGTGAAGCCTCTCCTGGTTGAGTTTTTAAATCGGATTAATGCGTCTCCGATCCGTTGCTTACGGGTCAATCTGTAGACGAAATGTAAGTGCGATTTCAAAACCGGTTCGAGGCGCCGATCACCCTCTGCGTTGTCGCAGGAGGCCGCTTATATGGTCATCGATAAGCTGTGATCGATCCTGCATCCACCGCCAGATCAACAACATTATAAATAGGGTTATCAGCCAGGCCAGAACTACATCCGATAGAAAATGAGCACCGAAAGCGACTCTGTTCATCGCGACAACGACAAGAACGGGCGTCACAATTGACGCGGCCAATAGCTGATACCCTTTAGAGACAAAAATCAGCAGTGAGAGTGAGGCCGCGGCTCCCGCCGCTTCACCTGACGGGAAGGAGCAATTTCGCGAACATGCAGCTGCGAACTCCCACACAGGTGTGAAGTCAGCAGTGCCACCAAACTCTAGGAGATGGCGAGGCCGCGCCCGTCCCAGCGCGAATTTCAGCACCTCAACGATCACAACTGGACCCGCCAAGAAACTCATAAGGACGAATAGCGGTTTATGGGGTGCGCAAAGCCACGGACGCCTCGGAAAAGCGATACACAGTGCCGTCAACAGTAACATCGACCAGACCGCTACGGCTGCGCTCAGCCGGCTGTAGTCTCTCAAACCCCTGAAAAAAGGATTGTCGACAAGAAGGAAAATCCCGTCTTTGGCAAACCAGCCGGACACTCTCAGGTCGATCGTCGGAAAGACTGTAAATATGAAGCTCGTCCCGACGATCAACCAGCCCGTCACGCTCAAGGAATTGGCAATCGGAGAAGGATCATCTTTGAGGTGCCTTCCAAAAGATGCCGGAAAGACGGAATGGGAGACGTGTTTTTGCATGCTGATCGATCCGCGGATGCAGCATCTGATGCGACGGGGTGGTTGTCCGCAGATCATATGCTGACTGTGGTTGGCCTGGGGCTCTCCTGCATGCCAACTGGCGCGGGATTGCCGTGAACGCAGCGGACTTGGAACCGGATTGTCAAGAAATGGTGGAGATCGCGTCAACGAGTTGTCCGCAGACCGCAGGATCGATGTGAGGCAAGCGCTTTGGTATTGCGCGGTCAACTCTCATTCCACATAACTACCTCAGGCCAGACCTAATGAACAACAAATGCCTAGGGTTGGAATTGGAAAATTATCTTGTCCTGATCGTCGAAGACGAGCCTGCCATTTCCAGATTGCTGGAGGCATATCTGTCGCGCGAGGGCTTCCGCACTGTCCAAGCGTCAGATGGCGAGACGGCGCTGCAACAGCATGCCTATCTGAAACCGGACATCGTGCTTCTCGATATCCGCATTCCCAAGCTTGATGGACTGTCAGTTCTGGCTCGGCTCCGGAGCACAAGTTCGACACCGGTCATCATGGTGACGGCTTTGGCTGACGATCTCGATCGATTGAGCGGCCTTCATCTCGGGGCAGATGATTATGTGGTGAAGCCGTTTAATCCGCAGGAAGTTGTCGCACGGGTAAAAGCGGTGCTACGACGCGCGTCCGGCGCGCAGCCCAACAAATTAATCAGGTTCGGCGCGATTGAGGTGGATTTCAGCAGCTATTCTGTCGTCGTTGCGAAAGACAAGACGCGTGAGGTTCTGCCTCTTACTCTCAGTGAATTTCGCATCCTCGCACATATGATCCGCCATCCGAACCAGGTTTTTGCGCGCGCTGACATCCTTGACGCATGCCTGCCGGAGAGCGACGCGTTGGTGAGGACAGTGGATACCCATGTCTCCAATCTGAGGAGAAAGCTGGAAGAACATGGACAAACCGGGTTCTTCCCCGCAGTCAGGGGCGTCGGCTACCGATTTGCGGAGCTTGGACTATGTTGAGACGCCCCCCACTTTTCATGTCGCTTGCGACACTCACCGCTATCGTTATCGCAACGATGCTGATTCTCAGTGTCGGGATGTCCTATGTTGGTGTCACCTGGTACTCAGCATTCCTTGACGATGGCATCAACAGGAGCCTTCCGCCCGACGCCGCCGAAGCTCTGAAAACCATCCAGCAGGGAGGCATTCCGGACGGCGCGTCTCTCAGAGCTCTCTTTGACGGGATGGAAGAAGAGGACGCCAAGGCAAATCTTAAAATCGAGCTGTCTGCGCTGGTCTGCGGCTTGATTTCGGCTTCCATCTGCTCGCTGATCGGTGTCTATTTTGCCCGGCGCATCGCGCGTCCAATCGCTGAGCTTACGAGCGCCGCGGAGGCATTAAGAGGCGGGGATTTTTCGGTCAGGGTTGAAGCGTCTGTCGGAAGCGCGCATGAGGTCTCCAGCCTTGTCGAAACGTTCAACCAGCTCGCGCGCAGTCTTGATCACATGGAAACAAGGCTACGTTTTAACAACATGGCTGTTGCCCACGAATTGCGCACCCCACTGACGATCCTTCAGGGCGGTTTGCAGGCGATGATCGATGGCGTGTTTCCCCTGAGGCGTGAGAGCGTTGTAGATCTCTTGGTCCAGGTGGAAGGATTGGCGAAAATCGTAGAAGATTTGCGCACGCTGTCTTTGGCCGCCGGCCACAAGCTCGTGACGCATCGCGAAAAGACCAATCTGGCGGATATTGTCGCCTCTGTCATCGCGTCCACACTACCCATTCTCGATGAGCGAAAATTCGAGACCGAAACAAGTTTGGCCCCGGCATGGGTCTCTGCTGATGCCCAGCGGATCAGGCAAGCCGTCCTTGCGCTCCTGGACAACGCTGTCAGATATGCCGACGACGGCAAGTGGCTGCGGTTCGAAACACAACAACTGCAAGACAACCAAGCGCTCATCCATGTTATCGATCGCGGCCCGGGGTTTCCGGAGGAGATGGATTCTGCATCGATCGATCTATTCTGGCGCGGCGATGTATCACGTTCGAGAGAAACGGGTGGAACTGGCCTTGGACTCTCCGTGGTTCAAGCGATAGCAGCAGCGCATGGCGGATATCTCGAGTTTAAGAACAGGGTCAATGGCGGCTCGGTGGTTACAATCCACATACGTTAAATACGTTAAAAGACGCGGGACACGCATCACGTCTACGTCCTCGGTGATACTGAAGGCGCTGCCGGTCATCAGAGTTATCGCGCCAGCAAGGCCGCCGTGAATGCGCTCACCGACGAACTCGAAACTGGATAAAACTTGGGGGCAAGGTCAGAAGCGTTCATGCTGACGGTTGCGGTCGGGAGCCATGAACGGTCGGTCGAGAACGGATTCGCCGATCATGACTGTCCGTTATTGTGGCTTCGCGCTGGGTGTCACTGCTCAAGCTGTGAAACCAGCGCCTGCATGGTCACACGCAGTCCGTCACGATCGTAATTGATCTCGACGCCCCCGGTTCCCAGGAGGCCCATGCGGATGAGCTTTGATCCGAACCCTTTTCCCGAGGGAAGCTCAACCGGCGGGCCATCCTGTTCGTTCCACTCGATAACAAGCGTGCTATCCCCACCGACGGACTCAACCCTCCAGGTCACGATAACCCTTCCAGCGTCGCTCGACCACGCGCCATATTTCAGGGCGTTGGTGCCAAGTTCGTGCATGAGAAGGCCAAGGCTGAGCGCAGTCCGCGGCCCGATTTCAAGGTCCGAACCTGACAGACGGTAACGATCCGGAAGGGAGAGTTGTCGAAGCACGGAATCGATCACGATAACCATGCGCGCCGATGACCAGTCGTGAGTGAGCAGCACTTCATGCGCTTTTGAAAGTGCATGCAGCCTGCTGACAAACGCTTCGACGGGCGCTCTGTCGGTGACGGGCCGAAGGGTCTGGGTCGCAATTGCCTGAACCATCGCCATCGTGTTCTTGAGCCGATGGCTTATCTCATGATTGAGAACCTGCTGTTCCTGTTCCGCACGGATCCTCGATATCGCTTCGCGGGTACGATCGGCAATCGTCCGTACGAAATCCCGTTCCTCTGAAGAAAATTCGTGCGGCTTTTCGTAATGCACGAACATGACGCCGACAAAAGCGCCCCGCTCAAGGATAGGGACGTTGACGAGGACGGAGATGCCCAGCGAGTTCAAAAGCTCCGCTGACGCCGAGGTTCTTGGATCGACCGCAACGTCTGCTATGATAACCAGTTCGCCACGCTTCAGGTCTTCAATATAGGAACCGTAATCGCGAAATTGATGCCGGCCGGTAACGGTGAACATCCCGGGCGCGCGCCAGTCAGGCAGCATTTCCACGGTCTCGGCGATCGGATCGACGATGCCATAACCGGCCCGCGTTGCCCCTTGCAGGTTTCGAGCCATAATTTCCGCTGCTGCGAAAGCGACCGCGGCGACCGAGTCGAGTTCGCGGATCTTTTCCCCCAGCTCCAGGAAAGCGAGCTGCCGGTCTTCCGATAGCTTTTGGGCTGTCGCGTTTCTCGCAACCTTGATGAAGCCGGAAAGATGGGATGAGGAGTGGTTGGGCATCGGGCGTATGGTGCCGTCAAGAAACACCCGCGTACCATCGGCGGCAAGATGCCATCGGCGATCAAGTGCAACACCGTCGCGGCCCGCCGTTTCGATCTCAAACTGCGGGATATTTGCCGCCCGATCTTCCTCTGTAAAAATTTCTTCGAACGGTCTGCCGAGCATCTGCGCTTCCGACCAGCCGAAAGTCTCCTCCGCGCCGCCGAACCAGCTGGTGATGCGTTGGTTTTCATCAAGCGTCAGGATGATGTAATCCTTGGCACCTTCGACGATCAGTCGCAGCTTCGTCTCGCTGTTGCGTAGCGCCTCCACCGCCCGCATCCGATCGGTGACGTCAACGAAGATGATGACGAATTTATCGTTGCCAGTCGCCTGGACATAGCCGTCGAACCAGCGATCCAGGGAACGAATCTTGCGAGTGAAACGCTTGCTTTGCCTGGTCTCCATCGCTTCGGCGACATCGGAAATCCATTCTTCCTCGAAGTCGGGGAAGACATCCCGCATTGTTCGGCCCGGGACACCATCTCCGGGCAAGCCAAGGAGAACACTCCAGGCCGGGTTGATTGTATCAAACCGCCAGTCGATGATCGATCCTTCAAGATCGCGGATCACTGAGCCGACGACGATGCCTTCTTCCAGCTGTTGAAAGAGTGTTCCCCATCGACGCTCGGAGAGGAAGGTCGCAATCTGATTGGAGACGACGCGCCCGATCCGGCTCAGCAACTCCAGCTCGCTTTCGGTCCAGTTTCGCGGCTCTCCGTCGATTGCCGCGAGTGCACCGATGACCAGGCCATCCGGCATGGTGACGGGAACACCCATATATGAAATCACGCCGAGATCGGCGATGGCCAGATTGTCCCTGACGAGGTCGTGGAGCGTCGCATCCCCGATGATGAGGGGCATCTTGTCGCGAACCACGTGCTGGCAGAAGGAATGCGTCAGCGGCGTTTCTGCCGCCTCGGCCCATTTTTCCGGAAGGCCGAGATGGGCAATGAAGACCTGCCTGTGCTCATCAAGAATGGAAATCAGTGCCACCGGAGACTTCAGCCCGGCTTTGACAACCTCGATAATATCCTGGAATTCGGATTGGCCCTGAACATCAAGCAAACCAGAATTGCGAACGGCTTCAATGCGTTCAGATGGTGAGTTCAAGGTCAATCCCTAATCACGGATGCGTTTCACGCCGACAGAGCGGCGAGCAAGCGGGGTGACAAAACGAGGCTTGGAGGCGCGGTGACGGACTGGTGCTCACCGTTCACAATGGTGTCGATGAATTCCAGCGCATTTTGCAGTCCATTCATGGTGTAAGGTTTTTCGATCGCACCAAGGGCGCCCGCAAAATCCTCAGGAATCCGCTTCAGATTTCCGGAAACGAAGACATAGGGAATTGAACGGGATGCGAGATGACGGCCGACGTCGATACCCGTAGGACCGTCCAGCAACTGAATATCCACAAAGGCGAACTGTGGTGAGGACTTTTCGATCAAGGATAGAGCCTGCTTGCTTTCGGCTGCGACGCCGACGATCTCATGCCCGGCCTCTTCGACCTCGCTCTCAAGCTCCATAGCCAGCAAAGCCTCGTCTTCAATAATCAAGATCTTCAAGAGACATCCTTTCAGTCTTTTACAGAGAGCGTGACCCGCACGTCAGTACAGCGACCATCGACGGTCCTTACGATCGTTGCACGCAACTGCTTTAGTGACGCTTCCAGCATCTTCTTGCTGAAGGCGGCTTGTTCGCTGTCCACTTCCACCGGGACAACGATGTCAACGACCCGGATGAGGAAGTGACCGTTCAGCCGTTTCACTTCCAGATGCAGTTCACCACCGCTTTCTTTCAGTCCCCGGCCAATCGCGTCTCCAATGAGTTCATTGATGATCAGCGCCAGAGGAGACGCCTTGGTTGCCGGAACCACGACCTCGTGAAGGTCTGTCGTGAGACGGATATCGGTCCGTTTCAAGGCGCCGATCTTGTCCAGCATCAGGGTGTTGGCGAAATCCGCCACGTCGAAATGGCCAACATCCTCATCGTTCAAAAGCTTGCGCTGTACGGTGCTCAGTGCTTCGACACGGTTCAGCACGGACATCAGTGTCCGCTCGACGACCTCGTTGTCTGTCATTCGCGCCTGGAGCTTGACGATGGAAGCGATCGTCAGAAGATTGTTTTTCACGCGGTGGTCGACCTCATGGACGAGAGCGGTTTTTGCGCGCAAGGCCTCGGTCAGATCGGCCGTTCTGAGTGCCACTTCTTCCTCGGCAATGTGCCGGGCGCGGGCGAGTTCGGCTTCCTTACTTTTGATATTGGTGAAATCGAGCTGCGAGGCGAAAAAGTAGATCACGGCTCCGGACACGTCGCGCACCGGGCTTACGAAAAGTGCATTCCAAAATTTGGATCCATCTTTCCTGTAGTTGAGGATATCGACGGCAATATCTTTTTGCGATGCAACGGCGTCACGAAGTTTGGTGACGGCGTCCGGATCGGTCTGTGGTCCCTGCAGGAGTCGGCAGTTACGTCCAATTAGCTCGCCAACCTCGTAGCCGGTGAGGGTGCAGAACGCCTTGTTGCAGAAAATGATGGGATTGTCTGGCTGCCGTGGGTCAGTAATCAGCATCGGCATGCGGGTGGCCTTGAATGCGGCCGCAAACGGATCTTCTGATGCATGCGCTGACACAAGACGCTCACCGGCGTCTTTGGCGTCCTGCCGGGAGTTGTGGTTGTCGATCATTCAGCGCCCTGAGAATTGTACGCCGATGAAATGGGCCACTTCCGATTTTGTTCCAATGTCGCGGAAAAAAGAGCTTCGGCCCTTCGTGTATGCTCCAACGGCCTCGCTTCTGATGACGCCTGCGACAAGCTGTTCACTACGCAGGACCAATTGAAGGGGCCTTCCCCTCGCAGGATTTGTCGCTCCAGGCCAAGACACCTCGTTTTCAAGCCAGGTTGGAGAAGTCTTCACGCCATCTCAGGATGCGGGGATTCCGTTCCGTGAGCGACGAGCGGCGCAGAAGGCTTAGAATGCGGGTGGGAAGCGTTAAGTCGCCGGGCAACAATATCGTGGTTGAGCCAAAGGACGGGACCCGCGGGTTCAGACGATTCGCCAAAGATCAGTTGCCCTGTTGCAGTCACAATGAGACTGCTCAGGAGATCACTAATCATCGTCTTGCCATCCCGATGCATCCGGGTGATCTCGTTTGACGTGCCGATGGTCAAATCGGCCTGTGCCTGGCTGTTTGCCATGGGCCATGCCGAAAAATCATAGAATGGACGCATGACCTCGCTGGCCTGCATGTCGGTGATCTTCCGGAAAACATCGTTCATGGTTAAGCCGTCCAAGAGCAGCTGCTCGCAGGCCTGCCATTGTTCGTCGGCCCATTCGCTCCCGTTTTCCTTCTTCAACGCAAGCAGCAGCGGTATCAGGGGCAGCTCGATACCGGTGAACACGTCGGACGAATTGGTCCGGATTTCAGGGCAGTTATAGACGGTCGCCTTAATGCCTTTCGCCCAGGCATCCTCGGCGATGCCTTCGAGCCGCATCTTCGCATATCCCTGGGTGTAGTTGGTATAGGTTTGCCAACGATAGCTCCCATCGATCAGGACTGCCGATCCGTGATAACCATAGGCCGTATATCGTACTTGTCCGCCCGAGGCTTCGATGCGCTCGCGGATCGCTGTGCTGAAGTCGATGAGATGGCGAAAGGTGTTTGCAGAGACGTCGTCAAAATTCTGCAGAATGAGCTTTCCCATATCGCTGTCGAGCAGCGTCTGAGAAGACATGTGGCGGGGGCCAGTTCCCTTGTAGATTCGATTGGCGACGACCAGGAATGTCTTCGCCTTCGGAATGCCGCCGGCCATTGTGTGGGCGAAGAAAACATTGCGGCCATTAGGGATCATTCCGTCCAGAGCGGTCATGACCTTTGACAGCGACGCCTTGAAACGCGCAGTGGCAATGTCTCGACAGTGCTCCAGATAGTCCCAGTCGAGCCTGTCGTGTTCCCAGCTCTCAAGCGTCATCTTTGCCAGAAGATCGGTTGGAGTCGGGCCACCTGCTGGCGCATCGAGATCGAAACCCGCCATAAGCGGTATGTTGATGATCCTACCGCCCAACCGGGCCTCCGCAGAAGACAGTTCCTCGGCGTCGAGCGGCCGCAGGGCGTTATTCTCGTCGCGCCGTCCGACGGTGATCCCCACAATCTCCATTCCAGCCCGTCTGGCTTCGTCTAGCAGGCCGGTGGCGTACCCGCGACCGAACAATTCGCCGAAGAGTACGAAAACATCGCCCTTACGGAAGACCGTGTTTTCGGAAAGACGATTCAACGCAACCGGATTTTCCATACTGTCAACTCTTTGCTTCGCGTTTCGTCGAGCAGGTGCCCATACGATCTGAGCAAGACATGACCGCATAGTTGGCCGATGGGAACTCATTTTCGGTGACTGCTCATTTCAAAACGTGAAGAGTCGGGCAATCCGAAAACACCTCGGCATTAAATCCGCCTTTCGCCGCGGTTGCTTCAGTACGAATTAGCCACAGCATTGCCGGCGAAGAGTTGGGCACGATACCCATATTGCCGGTTTTCTATACGCAGACAGATTTTCGCTAAGCGGTTTCAGCGCGTCATTTCTCGGCGGTCGCCCATTCTGCTCTTTTCACGAGGACTCGGAAGCACGTTGCTCTCGATAACCTGGACCGAGTTTAGCGCGACCATATATTCGCCTGGCGAATGATGAATGGAAAAAACATTCATTTGATAAATCAGGACGAGGCCGGAATAATACTTTACGAGCCAAACTGGCCAGGGCGGTTCATCGCTCAAAGAAATCAATAAAAAAGGGAACGAAATGAGGAAAAGTGCGGTTTTTCTTTGCTTGGCGGCCTGCGCCAGCTTTGCGGTTTTTCCAGCTGTTGCGAAGGATATTAAGGTAGGATTGAGCGGCACCGTGACATCGGTTGATCCGCATTTTTATAATGCCTCTCCAAACAACAGTATAGCCATGCAGATATTCGACAGGCTGACCGAGCGGACAGCCGAAGGGCAGCTTGTCGAGGGCCTTGCAACGAAATGGGAGGCCGTTTCCGAAACCAAATGGCGTTTTACTCTTCGTGAGGGCGTAAAATGGCATGACGGGAAACCTTTCACTGCCGATGACGTTGTTTTCACACTCGGCCGCGCTGGAAATGTTCCCAACAGCCCCGGTGGGTTCGGCGGTTTCATCAGAAATGTCGCAAGTGTCGAAGCCGATGGAAATCTTTCGGTCATCATCAACACGAAGGCGCCGGCGCCTACCCTCCCGGGTGATCTCGCCAACATCGCGATCATTTCCCGGCACGTCGGGGAGGGCGCGGACACCGCAGACTACAATTCCGGAAAAGCGGCAATCGGCACCGGCGCCTTTCGCTTTTCCACTTTCAAGCAGGGCATCGAAGTTGGGCTGGAGCGCAATCCAGACTGGTGGGGCAAGAAAGTGGCCTGGGACCACGCGACCTACCGCATGATCTCCAGCGCCAGCGCGCGCACCACGGCCATTCTGGCGGGTGATGTTGACATTATCGACGCCCCCGCCGCAACCGATATCGCGCGATTCAAGTCGACAGCAGATCTTTCCTTCGTCTCCACGCCCGGTCTGCGTGTGATCTATCTGGCGCCGACGACCTCGGGCGAGACCTGGAAAGCCAATGTGAAGGGGCCGAATGGCGAAGCGCTGGAGACAAATCCGCTTGCCGATGCACGCGTCCGCAACGCTTTGTCCGTGGCGATAAACCGTGAGGGTATCGTCGATAAGATCATGGAAGGTACAGCCACGGCATCCGGCCAGTGGTTGCCCAAAGGTGCCTTCTCCTACACCGACGACATTCAACCACCGAAGCCGGACGCGGCAAGCGCCAAGAAGATGCTGGCCGATGCCGGCTTCCCGAATGGTTTCCAGCTGACGGTTCATGTGCCGAACGACCGCTATCCCAATGCGCCAGCAGTCGTTCAGGCTGTTGCGCAGATGTGGACCCGCATTGGCGTGAAGACGAATGTAGAAGCACTTCCATGGACCACGTTCTCCTCGCGCAAATCGGAATTCTCCATGAAGCTGCTGGGGCTCGGTAACGCCACCTATGATGCAAGCTCCATGTTGGTGAACGTCCTTGGAACGGTTGATCCGAAGCGTGGACTGGGCGCTTCAAATGACAGCGGATACTCCAATCCGGCACTCGATGATCTCGTTGCGAAGGCGATGACGATCTACGACGACAAGTCTCGCGAGACGGCCCTTGTGGAGGCGGTCAAGGTCGCGGTGAATGACGGCGCCATCATACCGCTTTACCAGCAGAGCAATGCTTGGGTTACGCGCAAAGGCCTGTCCTATGCGCCGCGGATCGATGAGCGTACGCTCGTGAAGGATATATCCGAATAAGTCTGCCTGACGGATCGGAATTGTTTCGATCCGTCACCGTCACCTCCTGCGCGCAGATGAGCGGCTTTTGCAAGAAGGCAAAGCCTGAAATGCGGTATATCTGACAGCGCCCGCATGTCGAAAGCGGCGGGCCCTGCGCCACATCATCATGTTTTGAGGGTATCATGACCCTATGGATTATCCAGCGCCTGTTGCAAGCGATACTGGTCGCTCTGGCAATGGCCGTGATCGTATTTGTTGGCCTTCACCTGATAGGCAGCCCGATCGAAACTCTGCTTCCAGCGGAAGCCACCCATGAAGACCGCCTGCGGCTGATCGCCGATCTTGGCCTTGATCGCCCGCTTTATGAGCAATTCTTTCTGTTTCTGAAAGGCGTCCTCCAGGGAAATCTCGGCATCAGCTATGTCTACAAGGAGCCGGCTGTTGAGCTGATCCTGTCTCGCCTGCCAGCCACGTTGGAGCTTGCCTTTGCGGCCGTCCTGCTGTCGCTCGTCTTCGGCGTGCCCCTCGGCCTCATGGCGGGTTGGAAGCCCGAGAGTCCATTTTCCCGCATGATCATGGTCGGTTCGATCTTCGGTTTCAGTCTGCCGATCTTCTGGATAGCCATTCTGCTGATCATGATATTCAGCGTGCAGCTGGGCTGGCTGCCGAGTTCCGGGCGTGGTGCAACCGAAACCCTGTTTGGTATTCCATGGTCCTTCGTCACGCTGGATGGCCTCAGGCACATGGTACTGCCGGCAATCAGCCTTTCGCTGTTTAACATTTCCATGGTGACGCGCCTGACGGAAGCCGGTGTCCGCGAGGCCATGTCCAGCGAATATGTGCGGTTTGCCAAAGCCAAGGGCCTTTCGCCACGGCGCATACTCGGCATCCACGTCCTCAAGAATGTCATGATACCGGTCGTGACCGTCGTCGGGCTCGATATCGGCCAGACAATCGCCTTTTCTGTTGTCACCGAAACGATTTTTGCCTGGCCCGGCGTCGGAAAGATCATCATCGACAGCATCGCCGCGCTCGATCGCCCCGTGATCGTGGCCTATCTCATGCTTGTGGTCATCATGTTCGTCATCATCAATCTCATCGTCGATGTCACCTACAGGCTGCTCGATCCACGTATCCGACTTCAGGGAGAGTGACGTGCAAGCTATCCCCGTCTCCGCAAAATTCCGACCCGGGCTGCAATTCCTGCGGCAGTTTTCACGCTCACCGCTCGCCCTCATCGGCCTCATCCTGATCATACTTATTGCCCTTCTGGCCATCTTCGCTCCGATATTGTCGCCTCAGAACCCCTACGACCTGATGCAACTGGACATCATGGATGGCCGCATGGCCCCGGGATCGGAGGCGTCCGCCGGCTTTACGTTCCTGTTTGGCTCGGACGATCAGGGGCGCGACATGCTTTCCGCCATTCTCCACGGTCTGCGGATCAGCCTGATTGTCGGTCTGGGATCGGCAGCCATCGCCTTTGCCATCGGCACCGCTTTTGGCCTGACGGCCGCTTATGTCGGTGGCAAGGTGGAAACGGCGATGATGCGCATTGTCGATCTTCAGCTCTCCTTTCCCACGATCCTTTCAGCGCTCCTCATCCTCGCGCTGCTCGGGAAAAGCGTCGGTAACGTCGTTTTCGCAATCGTGCTGGTGGAATGGGCGACCTATGCCCGCACCGCCCGCGGGGCTGCACTGACCGAACTGCGCCGCGAATATGTTGAAGCGGCAAGGTCGTTGCGCCTTCCCCACCGGAATATCCTGTTCCGGCAGCTTCTGCCGAACTGTCTGTCGCCGCTGGTGGTCCTCCTGACCATGCAGGTCGCGCGCGCAATTACTCTTGAGGCGACGCTCAGCTTTCTTGGCCTTGGCGTGCCCGTTACCGAACCGTCGCTCGGGCTCCTCATTTCCAGTGGCTACGAATTCATGTTGTCGGGCACCTACTGGATCGCGCTTTTCCCCGGAATAGCGCTGCTCGTGACCATCTTTTCGATCAACCTCGTCGGCGACCGCCTGCGTCAAATGCTCGATCCGAAGGCTGCACAGAAATGACCGCCATGCTCGAAATCAAAGGTTTGAAGACCGAAGTCGTGACCGCCGAAGGCCGCGTCACCCTTATCGACGACATCAATCTCGACCTTGCGGCCGGTGAAGTGATGGGGCTGGTCGGCGAATCCGGGTCGGGGAAATCGGTAACCGGCCTGTCGATCATGGGATTGATCGATAAACCCGCCCAGGTGACGGGTGGCCAGATACTCTTTAAGGGCAGGGATCTGCGGACGCTCTCTGAAAGGGAGTTCCGCTCCATTCGCGGCAACCGGATTGCCATGATTTTCCAGGATCCCATGTCCACGCTAAACCCCGTCCTGCGTATCGATACGCAGATGATGGAGGCGGTGCGTGCCCATGAAACGATCAGCAAGCAGGCCGCCCGCGAGAGGGCGCGTGATGCCTTGGGCATGGTCGGCATTCCAAGCCCTGAGGAGAGGCTGAGCGCCTATCCGCATCAATTCTCGGGCGGGATGCGGCAGAGAGTGGCCATCGCCATCGCACTCCTGATGTCGCCGGATCTCATCATCGCCGATGAACCGACCACGGCGCTTGATGTCACGATCCAGGCGCAGATCCTCTCGATCGTGCAAAAGCTCGCCCGAGAAAAGGGAACTGCCCTCATATGGGTCACCCATGACCTCTCAGTTGTCGCCGGCCTCGCGGATCGCGTTTCGGTGATGTATGCCGGCCGTATCGCCGAGCAGGGTAACACGGCCGATCTGCTTCGCCGCCCCATGCATCCCTATACAAACGGCTTGATGGCGAGCCTTCCCGCGCACAACAAGCGCGGTTTCAGGCTCAAACAGATATCGGGCACGACGCCATCTGTCGCCAATATGCCGAAAGGTTGCGCCTTTCATCCCCGCTGTTCGTCAGCGACCGAGCTCTGTCTCAGTCCACCGCAGCTTGAACCCGTCGAAGGCCGACTTCTTCGCTGTTTTCACCCCGTCATGGAAGGAGCGCCAGCATGAGCAATCGACTGGAGGTCCGCAACATCAGCAAGCGCTTCAGCCGCAAATCCGGCCTGATTGAACGCGGCGCCGAATTCATCGGCCTGAAATCCCCCAATCCCGTCGTCCGCGCTCTGGATGATGTCAGTCTTACCGTCGCAGAAGGCGAAGTCGTCGGCATCGTCGGAGAATCCGGCTGCGGGAAGTCGACGCTCGGACGCGTGGTGGCCGGTCTGCTGCAGGCGTCAGACGGAACCGTGCTCTTCCGGGACAAGCGCCTACAGGATATGCAGGGCGACGAGGCGGAGACGGCGCGGCTGAAGGTCCAGATGATCTTTCAGGACCCGTCCTCCTCCCTCAATCCTCGGCAGCGGGTGCGTGAAATCATTGGTGCTGCACCCCTGCATCATGGGCTCACCACGGCGCGGGAGCTGGATGACTACGTCAACCAGCAGATGGCGCGCGCCGGCCTCGATCCCTCCATGGCATCCCGCTTTCCCCACCAGTTCAGCGGCGGCCAGCGCCAGCGCATCGGCATCGCACGCGCGCTCGCGGTTCAACCGGACATGCTGATCTGTGACGAGTCGGTCGCGGCTCTCGATGTGTCGATCCAGGCGCAGATACTCAATCTGTTTCTCGACCTCAGAGAACAGCTGGACCTAACTTACATCTTCATCAGCCATGACCTCTCGGTTGTTGAGCATATCTCCGATCGCGTTGTGGTGATGTATCTCGGCCGTGTCGTGGAAGAGGCGACCGTCGAGGAGTTGTTCGCCCATCCCAATCACCCCTATACACGCGCCCTTCTTCAGGAACGACCAAGCCTCGATCCCGTGCAGCGCAGCTTTACCGCCATCGAAGGCGAAATACCAAGCCCGCTTTCACCGCCGTCAGGATGCCACTTCCACCCCCGTTGTCCGCTGGCGATGGAACGCTGTCGTGTCGAGCGGCCGGAGCTGCGTTCAGTCGGTTCGCGCCACAAGAGCGCCTGTCATCTGAACGACTGACGTCGGCAAATCCAAAACCAAAACCGCAAAAGGAAGAAATATGTCTGTTTCAGCACCTCTGGAACATTTGTCTGCCGAGCAAGGCCAGGAATTTCCGTCACAGGAATGGAAGCAGGTAGCTAATCCTGCCAACCACGGTCTTTCCGCCGATGTTCGCTCGAAAGTCGATGCGGCTCTGGACGCCTTGCCGACCACGTCGTTTGTGGCGGTCGCGGGTGGCAAAATTCTCTATAGCTACGGTGATATTTCCGAGGTGAGCTATCTCGCCTCGACCCGCAAGAGCATCCTATCGATGCTGATGGGCAAAGCCGTTGCCGAAGGAAAGATCGATCTCGATCTGACCATGGCAGACCTCGGCATCGATGAGGATCACGGCCTGCTGCCTATCGAAAAGACGGCGAAGCTGCGGGACCTTCTGATCAGCAGTTCCGGGGTTTACCATCGGCCGGGAAGCCCCGGCAGCAATACCAAGAACATTCCAGAGCGCGGCTCCAAAAAACCCGGCACGTATTTCCACTACAACAACTGGGATTTCAACGTGCTCGGGGCCGCTTTTGAACAGTTGACCGGCCGCAGTGTCTTCAAGGCATTCGAGGAAGATTTCGCAGGGCCGATGCAAATGCAGGATTTCGACCCTTCCCGTCAGCGGATGATGGGGTACGAGGGTGCATCGCGGTACCTTGCCTATCACTTCTTCCTGTCCGGGCGCGACATGGCGCGGCTGGGGCTTGCGATGGTCCGACAGGGTCGTTGGGGCGACAGGCAGGTGATGCCGACCGAATGGGTTGCAGAAAGCACAAAGATCCGCGTTCCTGCGGAAAGCATGAACGAGAGCGAAAAGTCGCGGATTGCCGGTTACAGCTATCTCTGGTGGATTCCCGTGGTGACGGATGAGACGCCGGAATGGCAGGGCGCCTGTGTTGCCGCTGGCCATTTCGGGCAGTTCATCCTGTGCCTGCCAGCGCTCGACATGGTTTTCGTCAACAGGAGAGCAATCCCTGATCATCTGGCGATTGCCCGCAATGACGGCAGCTTCAAGGAAGAATTGCCGGCGGTGACCATGGAAAATTTCCTTGGCGTCGCCGATCATTTCATCCGCGCAAAGTTGACGACCGGATGATGCTGCAAGGCCGCTGATCCATCAGGGCGCGTCCCCGATGAAACAGTCGGAAATCTGCTCCCGCAGCCACTGACTTGCCGGATCGCGTTCCTTTTCGGCAAGCCAGATCATGCTGGTCGACTGTTTTTCTTCTGCAAAGGGAGATTCCAGCAGCAGCAGTTCGTGCGAACGTTCGAAGAGTTTTGCAACGCTTTCCGGCATGATCGCCACGAGATCGCTGCGGGCTATGATCGCCACTGCGGCGGAGAAATGCGGCACGACGGCAACGACTCTTCGCTCAAGCCCCATGGCGTCCAGCCGCTCGTCGATCCAGCCACGACGGCTTGGCGCGGAGGTTACCTTGACGTGTCCAAGCGACAGCAGCGCATCCAGCGTCAGCGGCTTCTGCGCGGCCGGATTGGTAGCTGACATGATGCAGACGCGCCTTTCTGTAAAGAGTGAGGTGCAGCGGTAACGGGCCGGAAAATTGTCCGCCGTCATGACGGCGACATCAATCGTGCCTTCATCGAGATGCTCCTGGACGACGGGGAGAAAGTTTCGATTGTTGGCCACGCCCGTGCGCGGCATGTGAATGACTTCCAGCACGCAATGCTTCGCCCGTGCTTGTACACGTTCAATCAGGCGAGGCATCAGGACGACGGAGAAATAGTCGTTCATTCCGATCCTGAAGGCGCGGTGCGATGTTTCCGGTTCGAATTTGAGATGTGACAGCATCACTGTTTCGGTGTCTTCGATGATACGTCGCACCGCCGGAAAAATCTCCGCGCAGAACCGCGTCATCACGAAACCACCTGACGTCTTCCGGAACAATTCGTCACCCGTGATGGCACGAACGCGCTTTAGCGCATGGCTCATGGCGGGTTGGGACAGACCGATATACTCGCCTGCTGCCGTCATATTGCCTTTGACGACGAGGGCATAGATGACCTTGAGTAGATTGAGATCGATGGATCCCAATGAAAATCGCTGCATGCGAACCTGCCTTAGCCTTCAAAACGTGCATGAACACAATGGCATGGACCGCGCCTGGCGAAAATAGGCGGCAGCCTTTCGCTTGCGGTCTCAGGCGTCGGCTGCCTGCGGTGGTCTGGCTCGCGCGACACCGGCCGGAAACAACAGGGTGGAGGAAACCTTTAGCCGGCTTTCTGCCCGTTGACCTGAGCTGCGGCCCTTTCCGGCACGAAAAGATTATCAGCCATGAAATCAACGAACACGCGGATTTTTGGCGATAGATAACGGCTTGTCGGCCAAAGGACGCGGAAAACACCCGCTTCCGCTGTGAAGTCTTCGAGTATTGAGACCAGCGTGCCCTGTTCAATCTGTTGAGCCACGGCGAAATGGGGCAGGCAGGTTATGCCAAAGCCGTTTTCTGCAAGGTGGATAAGCGGTTCAAGTGTGCTGGCCACCGTCGTCGTTGGCAGCGTGATGCGCAAATCTTTGCCGCTTCTGGCCAGCGGCCATGGCTCCAGTTTGCCCGAGTTGGCAAATCGGTGATGCATGCAGCGATGACTTGGCAGGTCCTCGGGAACGAGCGGCATGCCTTCTCTCTCCAGATAGGCAGGCGAGGCGACTATCCGGTGTCGGAAAGAACCAAGTTTGCGGCTCATCAGCCGCGTGTCGCGCACCTCGCCAGTGCGGACAACGGCATCGAAACCTTCTTCTATCACGTCAACCAGTCGGTCGGTAAAATCGAGATCCAGCGTGATGTCGGGATATGCTTTCATGAACGCGGATATTGCCGGCATGAGCAGCATTCCCGTCAGCGGAAAACTCACGCGCAACAGGCCATGAGGTTCGCTGTGGGACCTTGAAAGCTGCGCCTGCGCCCTGTCCAGCTCAGACAGAACGCGCCGACAGGTATCGAGAAAAAAGCTCCCTTCCTCCGTCAGCGTCATGCTGCGAGTCGAGCGATGGAAAAGCCGTACCCCCATCTCCTGCTCAAGCCGCGCAATGGCCTTGCCAACGGCGGAGCCGGAGAGACCCAGCCTTTGAGAGGCTGCAACGAAGCTGCCGCCTTCGGCCGCCTGAACGAAAATACTCAGCGTCCCAAGCTTATCCATATCGCTCCCATTAAGGAATATTCTTCCGCTCTGATTGGAATACGCGACTGTTTATCGCTTATCGCTCGGCCGGTATCCAGTGGGACCCGACAATGGGTACTGATTTCCACGAAAGGAAAGCATATGGATAGGACATTCACCGCCGGATTTGTCATCTCCCCGGAGCCAACAACTTTCATCGTCAATGTCATTCATGCCCATCCGGGCAAGCAGGATGAAGCGTTTCAAATCATTCAGGACGCGGTCCACTACGTGGCAGAACGAAAGCCCGGATTTCTGTGGAGCAATCTTGCCAAGAGCACTGACGGGCTGACCGTGGTCAATATCGAAGCAATTCAGGGGGCGGGCAACGTAGACGAATTCTTTTCAGATCCGGTTTTCGTTGAAAAATTCCGTAAGCTCGACACCGTCTCTACCAGTGAATTCCATACATACTCTGTCGGCGATCTCGTTTTGCCCAAATTGGGCAAGACGGGCTGACACCATGTCACGTTCGTTCCCGGACAACCGCAAAACGGCCGCAGGATCAGACGGCAATCGATTGCCGATGGCGGCGCTGCTTGCCCTTGCCACGGCTGGCTTCATCACCATTTTGACGGAGGCCCTGCCAGCAGGGCTTCTTCCACAAATGAGCGTGGACCTTGGCGTCAGCCCCTCCGTTATCGGCCAACTCGTCACGGTTTACGCCATAGGGTCTCTGGTGGCGGCCATTCCGCTCACCGCAGCCACCCAGCGGTTTCGCCGCAAACCACTTCTCCTCTGCGCCATTGCCGGTTTTGCCGTTGCCAATACGATAACATCCGTCACGGACAGTTTTGGCATCCTGCTGCTGGCGCGATTTTTTGCCGGCGTATCCGCAGGACTGCTTTGGGCGACGGTTGCCGGTTACGCGGCGCGCATGGTTCCGGATGAGCTCAAGGGGCGCGCCATTGCTGTCGCGATGGTCGGTACGCCGCTGGCCCTTTCATTGGGTATTCCCGCCGGTACGCTGATAGGGTCCGAGATCGGTTGGCGAAGTACATTTTCGGCCATGACCGCGTTGACCGTGGTTTTGATCGGCTGGGTGTTGGTGAAGGTGCCCGATTATCCGGGCACCACGATCAACGAACGGATCACGATCAGCGGAGCGTTGGCAACAGGTGGGATCAAGTCTGTCTTGATGGTGACGTTGCTGTTCGTCCTGGCGCACAACATCCTCTATACCTACATCGCCCCGCTCGTGGCTCCTGCGGAATTAACTCAGAAGCTCGACGTTGTTCTGCTGTTGTTCGGGGTAACGGCCATCGCAGGGATTGGTATTGTCGGCTATCTGATCGGGCGCTGGCTGCGCGAACTTGTGCTAGCAAGCATCACGCTCTTCGCTGGCGCCGCCTTGACCGTCGGCCTCGGAGGAAACGTGCCTGAACTCTTCTGGCTGGCAACCGGTGTATGGGGATTGGCCTTCGGTGGCGCAGCCACACTGTTTCAGACCGCTGCCGCCAAAACCTCGGGAAAGGCGTCGGAGGTTGCGCAAGCCATGATCGTGACCGCCTGGAACCTTGCGATTGCGGGCGGCGGCGTCATTGGTGGCCTGTTGCTCGAACACTCCGGCATCAACTGGCTCGCCTGGTCGGTTTTGGCGCTACTGTCTCTCGCTTTTGTTATTACTTACCTGGAAAAGGAGAGGGCATTTCCGTCGAAGCAATCTACTTGATGTCAGATTTGAGCCGAATGCGGACATGATTTCCGCAGACGGCTCACGTCTGTCATCGCGAGCGCCTCGGACCAATTTCACGGCGCCTCGCCTGATGCCTGTCGCCATCGTTGCAGCTCAGCAAGTGTAAAGCGCGGCGTTATGTGCTGGGGGCAGTTCCAGTCGAAAGCTTCCACGCCGATGAGGACAAGACGTTCCACCCGAGCGGAATAGTCTGGCATGGTCAGCCTCTCCGCCAGCGACGGATCATCAGCTGCGTCGATGATGCGGATTCGGCCAAAGATTTTCAGGCGTTGCCGGTGCGCGTAGTCCATCAGGAACAGTGACACGCGGTCATTTGCCGTCACATTACCTGTCGTAATGTATTGCCGGTTGCCGCGAAAATCTCCAAAGCCCAGGAGTGCCGGCTCGAGAACGGTGAGAAAACCGGCTGGTCCGCCCCTGTACTGGACGTAAGGCCAGCCCGTTTCCGAGACGCTGGCGAGATAAAAACCGTCACGCTCCCCAATGAAGCCTGCCTCTGCGGGGCCAAGGCGCTGGCTCCGGGTCGTTTCATCCACGCCACCGCGCGCGGCAATCCGCGCCCATTGCTCCGCGCTTCCATACTTATCCTGCGCGGCCGCGACGGAAGGAGTCGTGGCAATATCGAGATATCTGCTCATTTTCCATCTGCCTTTCCAGAGGCCTGAACCGGCCTCAGTCTTGCAAAGCCCAGTCCGCAACCTGCCAGCGGATTTGTCCCCGATCGGCAACGACGTGGCCCAGCCCCGGAAACGGCATGTGCGTCGCCGCTATGAGTGTGCCTTCCGAAGCAGCGCGGGGAAAGAAGCGGTCGCGCATTGCCTTGGCCGCTGCCCGGTCCTGTTCGAACAGAAAGAACACGTCCGTCGCTGCCGGATGTACGACCGGGAAGATCATGTCTGAAACCATAATAAGGCTCTTTCCCTCATCTTCCACGCGAACACCGATATGGCCGGGGGTATGGCCGCTCAGGTCGACAATCGAGACGCCCCGCACGATTTCGCGCTCCCCGTCGATCGCCTGAAGTCTGGGGTAGAGACGCACGACCTCTTCCGCCATCTGAAAGCTGGTCTGAAGGTAATCCGGCGCGCCACTACGCTTGGCCGGGTCGGTCCAATGCTTGACGTCGCGCCGATCGATATAGACTTCCGCGTTCGGATAGTTGTTCCTGCCGCCTGCGATCAGGCCGCCCATGTGGTCCTGATGCATGTGCGTCACGATCACCGCGTCAATCTGATCAAGCCGCAGACCGAGCCTGGCAAGCGCCTGCGGCAGGTTGCCGGTTTGCCCGATAGAGCCCGCTGCGCCGGCATCAATCAGGATGCGGCGTTGGCCGTCATCGACGAGATACTGATTGAACAGAAATCGCACTCCGCTTGGCCTGGCGGTGAACTGGGCGGCAGCCGCCTGTTCCACCTCGGCCGGATCCCGCCCCGGGAAAAAGTTGTAGGGCATATCCGCATAACCATCCGTCAGCGCCGTCACCGTAAAGCGGCCGATGCGGATCTGCGCCAGCGGGGTTACGCTGGCCAACGTCGCGACCGGTTCCGGCGTTGCGGCGATGGCCTGCGCACTATGGACCAGTCCTCCCGCGAGGAGGCCAAAAGGAAGGGCGCTTGCAAAGGCACGACGCGAAAGATCGGGCATGATGTCTTTCTCCTTATTGTGGCAATGGGGAAGATCCCCGACATCATGAAAGCTAGGATATCCAAAACCGATAGGGTATCCTACGATTTCAGGAGACTACCTCTCAATTTATGGAAGGATGGAATGGATCGGTTCGAAGCGATGTCGGTGCTGCTCGCGGTGGTCGATGCCGGCAGCCTTTCGGCCGGCGCACGGCGATTGCAGGCGCCGCTCGCCACGGTCAGCCGTAAGGTCGCCGACCTCGAAAAGCATCTTGGTGCCCGTCTGGTGCTGCGTACCCGCCGCGGCCTGACCTTGACGGAGGAAGGGCGAAATTACGTCGCCGCTTCCCGGCGTATTCTGGGGGAACTGGACGCGGCTGAGCGGCAGGCGAGCGGCGATTACGGCGCGCTGCGCGGAGGGCTGCATATGACCGCTCCGATCGCGTTCGGGGAGCGCCACGTTCTGCCCATAGTGCTCGAATTCCTGAAGGAGCAACCCGAAATCGACATGCGGCTGACGCTGACGGACCGCCAGATAAGTCTGGCGGATGAACCCGTTGACGTGGCGCTGCGTATCGGCCACCTGGCCGACAGCGCGCTGATCGCAACCCGTGTCGGTTCGGTCCGTCGAGTCGTCTGCGCCAGTCCTGACTATATCGCCCGGCGAGGCGTTCCGCTTGATCCCGATGACCTCGCCCGGCACGACGGTATAAGCTTCCAGGGCTTCGCGACCGCGCCCGAAGTTCGTTACCGCCGCGACGGGACGGCCTTCAATGTCGAACCCCGCCCCAGGCTTGCGGTCAACACGACAGAGGCCGCAATTCAGGCAGCCATGTCCGGTATTGGTATCATCCGGGTGCTCTCCTACCAGGTCGCCGATCGACTGCGTTCCGGCGCCTTACAGGAAATTTTGACCGAGTTCGCACCTGAACCGCTGCCTGTTAATGTCATTCATGGGCCGGCCGAGCCCTTGTCGATGAAAGTGCGGTGCTTTCTCGACTGGCTCACACCTCGCCTGCGCGAGCGGATGGCTCAATGAGTTCCGCTCTGGACCCACGGCCGATTTGCTTCATTTCTGCAGCCAACCGAGCGGAAGGTCGCCTGCCTCATGTCGTCGGAGGCGTCCGCGCAGTCAGTTTATTTCCATCGGGATCGCGAAGATATGCGACGAAAGCCCCGTTCGGCCGCGCCGTCGGCGGGCTCTCGATTGCCGTGCCGCCATGCGCGACGCCGGCGGCATGCCAGGCTAAAACATGTTCGGGGGTCGCCGCCGCAATACCGATCGTTCCGCCATTGGCAGCAGTCGCCGGCTTGCCATCGATCGGTTTCGTGATCATGAGCCGCCCACCCTCATGGGCGTAAATCAGCCGGCCTCTTGCATCCATTTCGCCGGGCTTGCCGCCCAGTGCGACAAAGACGGCATCGTAGAATTTCCTGGCCCGCTCCAGGTCGTTGCTGCCGATCATGACGTGGGTGAACATGTTTTATCTCCTCTCAGGTGTGGCGGTGCTTTCTGACGTTTAGCGGTCGAAATTTCCCAGATATCGGGCAGGTGATGTACCAAGCGCCTTCTTGAACATGGTTATGAACGCAGACACGGATTGATATCCAAGATCGCCCGAAACCTGCTGCACCGTTGCCCCCGCGGCAAGGCTTCGGATAGCGACAATCACCTGCAATTGTTGTCGCCAGCGGCCGAAGGTCAGACCCGTCTCGTTTTGGACGAGGCGGGCAAGCGAATTCTCGCTCATCGCCATTCGTTTTGCCCATTGTGCCATCGTACTACGGTCGGATGGATCTTCCGCCAGTTCCGATGCAATGCGTGCAAGCCGGGGCTCATCCGTCAGCGGCAGATGAAGATGCTCAACCGGCATCCGCGACAAGGCCGACAGAAGCAGCGTTGCCATGACTTCCGAGTCAGCAGTCGCCACAGCGGACTGGTCGGCCATCTCGATGATCAACTCTTTGACGAGCGGGGACAGGGAAAGCGTGCAGCACCGGTTCGGCAGATCGGCGGCCCCCGGCTCGATGAACAGGAAGAACAAACGCGCGTTGGCGGTCGCCACATTGCTGTGACGCATGCCTCCTGGAACCCAGACGCCACAATGAGGCGGAACCATCCACATGCCGCTTGGGACGCGACATGTCACGCCTCCCCGCAGGGGCATAACAAGCTGGCCCTTGCGGTGCTGGTGTTCCGGAGCCTCGCGTTCGTTCTGCGACACGTCGATCCTCACAGCGCGAACGCGCGACGAGGAGCTTTCGAGATCATGGTCGGCGAGGGCACCGGACAGGGATATAGGCGTCTGGTGGTATTTAGTGATCATTAGAGAGAATATCTAAATTCTTCTTTCGGTTTTGTCGATAGGGTCATCCGGAAAGATGCTGGAGAAGAAGATTATGGCACTTCAAAAATACGACGACCGGTGGTGGTCGGATATTATCCGGACTGAAATTCGTCTTCCCCTGAAAGGACCTCGCAGGTTCTGCGTCCTTCTCCCGTTACGACCGGGAGCAAGGTTGGCCCGCGCTACGGTGCTGAAAAGGATGACAGACGGGCTCGTTTCGAAGGCCCGAGCGCTCGTTGCCCGCCATCCACCGGCCATGTCGACCGGTGTGTCCGCCGACCCGGCCGAAGCCTATCTGCACGCCTGCCTCGCCGTACCCTTCTTTTGTTATGTGTCGCCAGCGACTTATGGCCTCGCAGAAGAGATCACCAGTAATAAACAAGGCATCGAGCGCAGCGCCCCCGGGCCGGAGGATGCGGTGTGAGCAGCCGGCCAGTTGTCACCACCGGGAACGTCATCTTTTCGCTGAAATCATTCCTTGCGGCCTTGCTGGCATATCTTGTTGCCATTAGCTTCGATTTGAACCGACCGTCCTGGGCAGTTGCAACCGTCTATATTGTCGCTCATCCCCTCTCCGGTGCGATATCGTCGAAATCGGTATATCGGCTTCTGGGCACGGTCATCGGCGGCGGTGCGACGATCCTCATGGTCCCGAACCTGGTGAACGAACCGATATTGCTTTCCGGCGCGATCATCGTGTGGGTCTCCGGGTGTACCTTTGTCAGTCTTCTTGATCGCACACCACGCAGTTATGTTTTCCTGTTAGCCGGCTATACCGTTCTTCTCGCAGGACTGCCGCTCGTCAACGCCCCGGCAAACACCTTCAACATTGTCGTTTCCCGCACCGAAGAGATCGGGCTCGCGGTCATATGCGCATCGATTGTCAGCCACGTCGTTTTTCCGGTTCACGTGGGGACAGCGCTTCTCAACCGGATCGATGGATGGATGGCCAGGGCGCAGAAGCTTTTCGAAGCCACAGCAACCGGCAAAATGGACGAAACCCAAAATCGGATGGAACGCCACGCCCTGGCGGGGGAGGCGGCCGATCTGCGGTCGTTCGCGGTGCATCTTCAGTATGACGGATCCAGATACCGAAGCAGAGTGGCGCTGGTGAAGTCGCTGCAGCACCGAATGGTTTCCTTCCTGCCCCTACTGAGCGAACTGGAGGATTTGCGACGATCGCTGGGGAGGTTGGACCCTGCCGGCCGGGAAAAGGCATTAGCGATAGTCGCGGAAGCGGATTCGCGTCCGGGAGGCTCCTTCTCCACGATCGATGCGCTGGCCTTCCCCGCCTCGCTGCCGACATGGGAAAAACTCCTCCTTGTCAATTTCGCCCGAGACTTGCGGACTGTTTCTCGGCTCTCTGACGAGTGCCTTACTCTTCGAAAATCCATTGAAGATGAAAACGGAGCAAGAGGCGCCCGCGCGCCCGACAGAGCGCCCGCACCGCATCGCGACATCGGAATGGCGTGGCTGTCGTCGGTGGCGGTTGCAGTATGCCTCGTAACATCGCTCTTCTTCTGGATTGCCACCGGCTGGTCCGACGGAGTTACCTTCGCCCAGATATCCGGTGTCCTTTGCTGCCTCCTTGCCACCATGGACGACCCGGTTCCTGCCATGCGCAAGTTTGTTAATGTGACGATCGGTGCAGCCATTGCGGCATTCGTCTACGGCTTTGCAGTTCTTCCGGTAATCGACGGGTTTGCATCGCTCTCTGCTGCTTTGGGGTTGTTTCTGATACCGGCGGGCATATGTCTTGCAGTGCCTTCACTCGCCATTGTCGGCATGGGGCTTTGCATAAACTTTCCCCTTTTTCTCACCCTTCAGGCATATCCCGCGACAGATTTCGGCACATTCGTGAATGCCGCGGGGGCGACCATACTCGCAATGGTCTGGACGATCACGGTTTGCGGTCTCTTTCGATCCGTGCGAGTTGAGACAAATGCGAGAAGGCTTCTTTCTGTTGTCCGGAAACATGTCGCGAACGTCGCCGTTGGTAAACAGACCGACGTTCTCGCCGCCCATTATCGCATGATTGACGTATCCGGCCTGTTCGCCTCAAGACTGGCGAAACTGCCTCCGGTGTCGGAGGTCGGCGGCTATGATCCGTTAAGGGATATCCGGGCAGGGCTGCATCTGATTGCAATGCAGGAGCTTTTACCCAAGGTTTCGAACGGTATTCACCTTGCTGCACAACCGGTCTTTCAGGCGGTCACAATTCTATACCGCGGCCGTGCCGTTAAAGGTGGAGAAATCCTGGAAAGCGCCGTCCGGGCGCTGGATGATCTGATTCTCTCTCCTGCGGCCATCACCGTGATGGATGACGAACTTCTGCTGCGCGCCGCTGCTCTTCGCCTGTGCATTGCTCCGGACGCTGACGCGCCAGTTCCCCATATACCCGGGCGGTGGAGGAAAGCCGCTTGAAGGAACAGGTCGATCTCTATGGCATTTTTCTGCCCTCGTTCGCAGCGCTCGCACTGTTTGCGTATGCAGGATTTCGTCTTCTCACATCACTTCTCGAAAAGATGGGGTTTTACCGGATGGTCTGGCACCGCTCCCTGTTCAACCTTGCGCTTTACATTACCCTTGTCGGCGGATTTTCTGCCGCTATCGACTGGTTTCCATGATCATGAAAAATCTGACGTTTACTGCGGGTCGAGTGCTTCTCACCTTCTCCATGACGGGATGCGCTGCGGTGCTGGGCTGGCACCTATGGTCTTTCTACATGGAGGCACCATGGACGCGTGATGCCCATGTCCGGGCGGATATCATTCGATTGGCACCAGATGTTTCCGGGCCTGTCGCCAAGGTTCTGGTGTCGGACAATGCACAGGTGGAGAAAGGAACGCCGCTGTTTCGCATCGAAACAGATCGCTTCGAGCTCGCGCTGCGCGAGGCAGAAGCGCAGGTAACAGCGACGAGGGCGGCGGCGGAGTTGGCGAAAACCGATTTCGAACGGTATCAACTGCTTGCGTCAAAGGAGGCGGCAAGCCTCAAGGAGCGTCAATACGCCGAAAGCCGGATGTATCAGGCAGAGGCCGCCTATCAATCTGCGCTGGTTGCCCGGGATCTGGCAAGGCTCAACCTTGAGCGCACAACGGTCAGGGCACCGGCATCCGGTGCAATCACCAACTTTTCCCTGCGCAGGGGTAACTATGTCGTTTCCGGCAACGCCGTGGGAGCCCTGGTGGAAGAAGAATCCGTCTATGTCGCAGGATATTTTGAAGAAACGAAGCTCCCCCGGATCCACATTGGTGATCCGGTAACGATCAGTATCATGGGCGAAGCCCAGTCGGTCACCGGACGTGTTGCAGGCATTGCCGCGGGCATTGAAGATCGGGAGCGAAGCGATAATGCGGGTTCTCTGGCAAGCGTCGCCCCGACATTCTCATGGGTCCGACTTGCCCAGAGAATCCCCGTGCGGATCGAGATCGATGACGCCCCAAAGACGGTTCGGCTCGTTGCGGGAAGGACCGCAACCGTTTCGATCGAGCAGAGGAGTAACCAGGCGGCACTTCGTCATCCATCACCCTCCGCAATCGCACCCTGATCGCTACCGAAGCCGGGTTTTGAGGGGCCCGCGGTTCCAAGCCACGGCAGGCCGAGATGGAACCACTGGTGGCAGAGACCGTTCGTTCCATGATCCAGGGGGAGCGCGATGTTTGAAAATTTCAGGCTGGAAATGATCAATGTCCCGGAAACGACGCTCCGGGTTCGCCATGGCGGCAAGGGCCCGCCGCTTCTTCTGCTTCACGGACATCCGAGAACACACACAACCTGGTACAAGGTGGCTCCCATTCTGGCCGACAAGTTCACGGTTGTTTGCCCCGATCTGCGAGGTTTTGGCAAGTCTGGCAAGCCGTCTGACCCCTATGATCATGAAGCGTCGTCAAAGCGGGCCAAGGCTCGTGACTGTGTTGCGCTCATGGAACATCTCGGTTTCGACCGGTTCTTTCTGGCCGGCCACGACCGTGGAAGTTACACGGCATTTCGCACCGCGATGGACCACCCGGCAAGAGTCGAGAAGCTCGCGATCCTCGACGGTGTTCCGATCCTCGAAGCGCTGGAGCGGTGCAATCTTCGCTTTGCACAGCGATGGTGGCACTGGTTCTTCTTTGCTCAACACGACAAACCCGAGCGGGCCATCCTTGCCGATCCCTTGGCATGGTATGGCGGGAGCGAGGCTTCGATGGGAAAAGAAAACTTCGCGGACTTCCGCTCGTCCGTCGAAGACCCCAGGACTGTTCAGGGCATGCTGGGTGATTATCGCGCGGGTATCCACATAGACCATCTCCACGATCTTGATGATCGAAATTGCGGAAGAAAGCTGACATGCCCACTTCATGTCCTTTGGTCGCTGCAGGACGATCTGGAAATGTTGTACGGAGATGTCCTGTCGGTATGGCAGCCCTGGTCAACCCTTCCCGTTTCGGGTCGGGGGAATAGACAGCGGACATCACATGGCAGAAGAGGCTCCAGCGGAACTGGCGCGTGAGCTCATCTCGTTTTTCACCGAATGAGGCTGTCGATTTCGTCCGCCCCTTGCTGTGTAAGCGATGGGCATCGTCGCCGGATTTTACCGCCCCGCAGTCGAACACCCGAGACCATAGAGTTGCACCTCTTCCATTCGATCAGGACCGCGACCTCAATCCGGAACGGAGCAGCAACATAAAGGCGGGCGCACCTATAATTGCGGTGATGATGCCCGCCGGAAGTTCGAGTGGCGCGATAATGCTGCGACCGATCGTGTCGGCGAAAGCGAGCATCACAGCGCCGAGCGCCATCGCGACAGGAAGGCTTTTGGCATGGCGCGCCCCGGTAAGGAGCCGAGCCGCGTGGGGCGCGAGCAAGCCAACGAAACTGACGGCTCCGATGGAGGAAACGGCGATTGCCACCGCGACGGCGGCATAGAGCATCGCGTATTTGCTCGCATCTGCGGTCGCGAGGCCCAGTGAGCGAGCTTTTTCGTCCCCAAGTAAAAACGCATCAAGATGACGGCTGAACAACAGGCCGATGGCCGACAGGGCGAAGACCCATGGCATCAGTACGACCGCGTCGGCGTAGCCACGGGCGTGCGTCGAGCCGATGAGCCATGAAAGTGCCTGAGCCGTTTGCAGGCGAGCCTCCACGACGATGATTGTTGCGGCCGCGCCCAGGCTTGCTGCGATTGCGACACCGGCCAGAACGAATTTCTCAGGAGAATATTTCGGCGCCAGCAACCGGAGCAGCAAGAGCACGGTGATGGCCCCGGCCAGAGCGACCGCCTGAAAAGTTGGCGTTGCGGGTGCAAATCCCAACAGGAGCGCGACGAGGCTAAACAGCGCTGCTCCCTGTGTAAGGCCCAGCGTCTCCGGCCCACACAGCGGATTGCGCGTCACCGCCTGAAGGACGGTGCCGGCAGCAGCCAGCAATGCACCACAGCCAAGTGCCACAAGAAGGCGAGGCGCGCGCAGGTCGAGGTTTCCCGTCACCTCGGCAATCGTCAGTGACAGCCCGTCGCCTGTCGCGAGACTTGCCGCGATGGCTATCAGGCCCAAGGCGGCAAGCGCTACCGCGGCAAGGGGCAGGGGCGGGGGCGCTATCCCTATGGGCAAGCCGATTCGGCGCTCCCCCCCGATCTTTGCCTTCCGGAGCAGGAGCAGCATGGCCGGTGCACCAAGGCAAGCAACCGTAACGCCTGTGGGTATGCTCGTGCCATTGCGCGCGAGGCACTGCGTGACGACATCTGCGAGGAGCAGGGTGTTTGCTCCCCAAACCATCGAAAGCGGCAAATGGCGATGATGCCGAATTATACCCAATGCGCGCAAAACATTCGGAACTGCAAGGCCGATGAAGCCAATCGGCCCTGCGAGGGTAACGGCGGCGCCGCAGAGAAGAACGCCGACGAGCAGACCGAAAAGTGTGACGGCCCGTGTCACCCCGAGACTGGCCGAGGCCTGACTTCCCAGTCCCAGCAAGTCCAGGGCGCGCGCCATCACCATGAGCATCAGGAAAGACAGGAGCACCAAGGGGATCGCCGTGGTGATCCTGGCCCATCCGGTCTGGTCCAGGATACCGGAGGACCAGAGCAACAGACCGGACGCCCGTTCGTCAGCGAGAAGCACGATGACCGATGATATGGCGGAAAAACAAAGTGATACGGCGACACCCGAAAGAGCCAGCCGGCCGGGCGCGGCTTGAAAGCCGCCTGCCAGCGCTAGACATGCAGCTGCGCCGGCGAGGCCGCCTGCGCTTGTCGCAATGATGGGTGGCAGAGCCAAGGGCAGCAACAAGGTCGATACGACGAGGAAAAGCTGCGCGCCGCTGGTAACGGACAGTATATCCGGAGCCGCCAAAGGGTTTCGCAAGACGGTCTGGAGAACCGAACCTGCCAGCGCTAGGGCGGCGCCAGTTGATATTGCTGCGACCATACGCGGCGCCCGGGTCGTTTCCAGAATTGCCTGCGCGAGTGTTTCCGGGGCTGTCGGAAAAAGAAACACGTCCCTCCAGCCCACCAGACTGCTCCCCACTCTGAGTTCCAGCGCCGCCAGGAGCAGCAAAAGGATCACGCCAACGGGCCAGACAAGGGATGGAGCCAATCGATGAAGGGCGAGGCGAGACAAAGTCATGGTTGAGCCGAAGCCGGGCGGTTTTGCCGATTGCCGGTGCCGACCCAGTCAACCATGCAATAGGTTCGCCCGCTTCCGTCGGGATGTGGAACGAGATCGACGTGGCACTCAAAGGCCTGCCGCAGCAGGTCAGCCCGAAGCACCTTGTGTGTCG
Source organism: Agrobacterium pusense (assembly GCF_013285525.1). Taxonomy (NCBI): domain Bacteria; kingdom Pseudomonadati; phylum Pseudomonadota; class Alphaproteobacteria; order Hyphomicrobiales; family Rhizobiaceae; genus Agrobacterium; species Agrobacterium pusense. The sequence continues at coordinate 940,596 of NZ_CP053857.1, read as the reverse complement.
GCCCAGCCGCGAGAACCTGACCCTTCTGCATCAGGACGACGTCATCGGCGACATCCATAACCTGATTGAGATCGTGAAGTACCGCGATGATCGTGAGCCCTTCCTCCGAGTTGAGTTTGCGCAGGAGTGTCAGCAGCTCGGCCTGATGTCTGATGTCGAGAAAGCTCGTGGGTTCATCAAGAAAGAGGACACGCGGTTCCTGCGCCAGAGCCATGGCCAGCCAGGCGCGCTGCCTTTCACCGCCGGAGAGGGTCGTGAGTTGACGCGCACGTAAGTCCTGGAGGCCGACGCGAAAGATGGCGCTTTCGATAATTCCGCGGTCCCGTGTCGACAGGCGTCCCAGCCAGGGGCGATGAGGATAACGGCCTTGTTCAACGAGTTCCTCGACGCTCAGACCGATCGGAACCTCCGGCGTCTGGCTCATGACGGCAACCTGACGGGCGACGGCGCGCCGTGACAAAGCGTTGAGTTGCTGCCCGGCCAGGTGGACCTCGCCCTCTGTCGGTTGTTCGAGCCCGGCGAGGCATTTGAGCAGCGTGCTTTTCCCGGAACCGTTCGCGCCGCATATGACGGTAATACGGCCTTCGAATGCGATTGAATCGACCTGCCGAAGCGCTTGAGCCTGATCATAGACGACGCTGAGACCAATCGCCTGAGCGGCGATTGTCTGCGTCTTCTGTTTGCTTGCGAGCCCCGTCATCCGGCAGCCTCGCGCATGGCTTTGCGCAGAGAGGACAGGCTGCGATAACCGACGTCTGCGGCTGCCTCTTCCAGACGCGCTCCCTCCGCCTGCCGGCGCATGACATGCGCCATGCGCAAGCGACGCCGCCATTCGGCGAAACTCATGCCCGTCTGAATTCGGAATTTCCGGGTCATGGTGCGCCGGCTCATGCCGAGATTGTCTGCCCAGCGGTCAATATCAAGATCGAGCGATGGGGTTTCGGAAAGATCCCGACACAGCCGCTGCAATCGCTTGTCACTTGGCATTGGAAGCGCAAACGGGCCTTCCTCCGCATTGGCAATTTCTTCGAGTATCAGAGCTGCCAGATGTCCGCCGCGGCCATTTTCGTCATAAAGAGTTGGTTCCTTCAGGAACGCTCCAACCGTGGCCGAAAGGAGCGTCGAGGTCGAGATAACACGTGGCGGCTCCCACGGCATGGCGATCCCCGGTTCCGGCTCGATATAGACCGACTGCATGGAAACCCGCCCGTGCGAATGGACGGCATGTGGTATCTCGGGCGTTATCAGCAAACCGTAACCACAGGGGATGATGAATGAGGTGTCGGGGGTGCGGGCGGTCATGAAGCCGTCGATGATCTGGAGCAATTGCCCTCGGCGATGGCTGTGCCAGCCAAAATCGACGCTTTGCTCGTAGGTCCGCGCCATGGCAGCGACAGGCCGCGGCACATTTTGAAGATCGGCTGCCCTTTGCGGCTGTTTCATCGTGTTTCCAGGCAATGGGATTCCCAACGGGGGCCTTGCGGCCGCATCCAACGGGAAGAGCCATAGTCGCGTCGCGTCTGTATTTCAAAAGGAAAAATTGGCCCGATGGAGCAGAATAATATCATTTAGCAGGATCAGGCCACAAAATGGCCCGCAAGAGCTCGATTTTGACCTGACAATGCTGATAAAAAAAGTCTAGTTAAGCGGCCAAGCGTGCGGGAAAGGAAAATCACTGCGGACAGTCCGGAGTAGCCCTTACGCAGTATTCCTATCACAGGTCCTCGAATGCAGAACACCCACCTTCGCCTTCGCACATCAACCTGCCACGTCACCAGACAGCAGCTCCTGTTTCTGGTGTCAGGCGTTGCGTTGGGAGCGCTTGTCCTCCAGCCGGGAAGGGTTGAGGCGCAAGAGGCAAATGGGTCCACCGTGCTTGAGCCAATCGTCGTACAGGGAAAGACGGGCGTCAAAGGGGCGCGTGTCGAACAGCGTGGCTACGTTGCGACGCAATCGGCTTCGGCCACCAAGACTACGACGGCGATTGCCGAGACGCCGCAATCCGTCTCCGTGATCACCCGGGGCGCGATGACGGATCGAGCCGTGCAGACGGTGGCGGACAGCCTGCTCTATAGCGCGAACGTCAACGGCCAACGCTACGGTAACGACCCCCGTTCGGATTACTTCAGCATTCGCGGCTTTAGCGCCGATCTCTATCTCGACGGCTTGCGCGTGCCGCAGATTGCGAACCAGACCGGTGGCTATGCCGGCTTTCGAGTGGAACCCTACTTCCTTAATCGCGTGGAAGTGCTGCGCGGACCAAGTTCGGCGCTTTTTGGACAAACGAATGTCGGCGGCGTCGTCAACATGATCAGCAAGGATCCGTCAGAGACGGCTGGCGGAGAAGTCTACGCGCGCTTCGGAAGTTATAATCTGAAGGAAGCAGGGTTTGACGTCACGGGCCCTGTCGGTGCGGATTCAAATCTTACCTATCGCCTGGAAGGCATTATCCGCGACAGCGAAACAATGAATGATTTCGGCAAGAACGACCGTTTCGCCATCAGCCCGACGGTCAGGTGGTCGCCGGATGAAGATACCAGTCTCACGGTTTATGGCGCCTATATGAAGGATGACGCCGGCCAGGTGCCCTCGCTTATTCCAGCACTCGGGAGCATCTATCCCAATCGTCTCGGTTTGACGATACCGCGCAGCTTTTCGGACGGCGATCCCTCGTTGGCGATTTACGACAAGGAAACGGCCTACATTGGATATCGGCTCGAACACGCAATTAGCGACGATCTCGTTCTACGCCAGAATTTCCGGTACTCATATCTGGACGTCAATTATCAAAACCTTTTCGGCAACGGCCTTTCCGCCAACCAGCGCACGCTTTCACGCCTCGTTTACAATGCGCAGCCAACGCTCAACGCCGTGGCGCTGGATACCAATCTTGAGTACAAGTTCGACAGTGGGCCAATCAGCCATACGCTTCTCGGCGGTATCGACGTGCAGTGGCAAAACCTTGTGAACAGGACAGGATCACGCAGTGGCCCCACACTCGACCTGTTCAATCCGGTCTACGGCATTGGCGTACAGCCGGCAGCACTGACGACACGTCTTGATCAGACGCAGCGTCAGGTCGGTTTTTATCTCCAGGATCAAATGGAACTCGGCGGGCTTCGACTGACGGTTGGCGGCCGCCAGGACCATGTCAGCAACGATTCCGACAGCACCACGCTTGCCAGCGGTCTTACCACCCGATACCGGCAGGACGATAGTGCCTTCACCGGTAGGGTCGGTGCCGCTTATGTCCTTGATAGCGGTCTTGTGCCCTACGCGCTTTACTCCACGTCCTTCTCCCCGGTGCTGACATTGGCGCCAACGCCGCTGAAGCCAACCAAAGGCGAGCTGAAGGAAATGGGCGTGAAATTTGCGCCACAGGGCGAGGACTTCAGCCTTACTCTTTCCGGCTTCGAGGCGACGCAGCAGAATGTCGTCAACCGTGTTGCAGGCGTTTATTACCAGACTGACGAGGTGCGCGTCCGTGGGATCGAACTGGAGGCCAACGCCACCCTCTGGGACAGTCTCAATGTTACTGCGGCGGCGAGCTGGCAGGATCCTGTGGTAACCGAGAGCCAGACGCCCACCCAGATCGGGAAAATGCCGTATACCGTTCCAAAGCAGCAGCAGTCGCTGTTCGTGAGTTATGATCTGCCGATGCCGGACAGCTGGAACGGCAAGCTGACAGTCGGTGGTGGTGTCCGTCGCATCGGCAAGACTGCCGGGGATACGGCGAACTCATTCTTCGTTCCCGGTTATACGCTGGTCGATGCCTTTGCCCGTTACGAACATGATCGCTATTCGTTCCAGCTCAACGGCTACAATCTTGGAGACAAGACCTACGTCGCCGGTTGCAACACCACCACGCAGTGCTATTACGGGCAGGGTTTGACTGTTGTCGGAACAGTGAGCGTGAAGTGGTAGCGGGTATAGGCAGACGATCGTTCTTGAGTGGCGCGGTGGCTTTGATTGCGGCGCCAGGGTCGCTTGCCGCCTCAGGACCCTCACGCCTGGTCACGCTCGATTGGACTGCTACCGAGATTGCGCTTTCCCTTGGAATATCGCCGGCTGGATGCGCGGAAATCTCCGGGTACAGAACATGGGTCGATGTCGCAAATGAAGGCCTTGCCGATGCCATCGACGTGGGACGGCGACAGCAGCCCAGCCTCGAGGCGGTCCGCAAGCTGCAGCCTGACCTTATCTTGACGTCGCGGTATCGGCACGCGTCCATCGCTCATGCGCTCAGTGAGATCGCTCCGGTTCATCTGATCGATGATCAGGAAAATGGCGGTGACATGCTGGCGAGCGTCTATCAGAGCGCCCGTCAGGCGGGCGCAGCGCTTTCGCGATCGGATGACGTCGCAAGGCTCCTCGGACGTTTCGATGATGAGATCGAAAACCTGAAATCGCGCCATGCCGGGCAGGTGGCAGGCCGCAAGCTGGTCGTGGCGCAACCGTTGCCGGGCGTTCCTCGGTTGCGCGTCTTTGCGCCCAACGCCGCAATTTCCGGCCTTCTCAGGAAGATCGGTTTTGCCGATGGCATTGAAATGTCACCGCAACCTTTCGGTTTTACGACAATCGATCTTGAAGGAATTGCCTCCCTTGGGAGCGACAGCACCTTGTTCATCCTTGGCGAGACCGTTCCGGCTGATCTTCTCAATGCTTCGCTCTGGCCTATGTTGCCGGTCGTAGCGCAAGGAAATGTCCGTTTGACCGGCATGCCATCCTGGCCATTCGGCTCCACGGCCTCACTGCAGCATCTGGCTCGCCAGATTGTCACCCGGTTCGTTTAGGCTGGCGGGAGCGTATGCGACGGTCGGAGGTTCTTGGCGAATTACTGCGGCAGTCGGCACATTCGCAGTGGCGGTATTGCTTCCGGCGCAGGCGGCCCGCCGATCTGGCTTTCACTGAATTGCTGGAGCCCGATTGTCTTTTGGCGGTCCTTAAGAGTTACGGTCGCCGCCACGGGTCGAACGCGCCCATTGCCGCCGTTGCCGGTGAGTGGTCAAAGCGGTACTTCGCAAGGGTGATGAGACCGATTGCCACCGCAGCCATGTTACTGGATTGGCGGGTACCGCTGACACCGGCAGACTTGAGCATCGAAATAAGCGGTGAAGGGGAGGTGGTTTCGCTCGGCCTGACTGATTTTGGCCACCCGGTCCGAGCGAGGTCCGCAGAGGACCGTTTCGATTTTCTGATCAGGGGCAATATCGAAGCAGTTATCCGAGCTGTGTCCGAGGTGAGCGGGCTGTCTCGCAACGTCCTTTGGTCAAATGCCGGCAACCTGTTCGAAGGTATCGCCCGCGGTTACGCCGTGGATAATGATTGCCCTGGTGCAGGCGTCGCGGATGCATTGGCACTGCTTGAACTGCCTCAGATGGCAGATGGCTCACGTAACCCGCTTTTCAGACCTATCCTTTACCCTGGAAGCGATGGCCAGCCGGAGCGGCTCCGCCGCGTCTGTTGTATCCGATATCTTATCGACGGACTGGATTACTGCAAGACGTGCCCGTGCCCGGGGCGGCACTGTTCTTCGGGAAAAAATTAAGGCCTGCCGAAAGCACATAGCGAGCCCCCTTTCAGCAAATTTGCAGGATCTCAAACAACCGAAACGACGGGGCGCTGGCTCACGGCACCACGCAGCGCCCCTGTCGACCAAACTGGCGCGCCATGGTACGGTTGCGATCTGTCGGGTAGGTAACGGCAAGTTGAGGATCAATCCGGGACGCCGTCGCGGCCGATCTTCCGGCCTTCCTTCGGACGTATCGACCGAAGATGGCCCGGACGGGCAAGGGAACTGTCAACTGGGCATCAGCCGGGCGCCGCGGCATGCCGATTTAGCTTAGGGGGATCTGAATGCTCATTTTTCTCGCAATGCTGATAGGGCTTGTCGCCGGTCTGCGCACCATGACTGCCCCCGCCGCACTCTCCTGGGGCGCTTATTTCGGGTGGATCGATATTTCTCCAAGCGTTCTCTCCTTCATGGGCTCGCTCTGGGCCGCGGCGATTTTGACTGTGCTTGCCATCGTGGAACTGATTGCCGACCAGCTTCCCGGCACGCCCTCACGCAAGGTACCCGTTCAATTCGGAGCACGGGTTATAATGGGCGCTCTCAGCGGTGCGACGGTCGCCGCAACTGCAGGAATGGTGGTTCCCGGGCTTCTCGCGGGGGTCATCGGCGCTGTCGTCGGAACCTTCGGCGGTGCATCCGGCCGCGCTAATCTCGCCAGGCATTTCGGCCGCGACCTTCCCGCCGCCCTGATCGAGGATGCGGTCGCCATCCTACTCGCACTGATCGTCGTGGTGTCCGTGTCATGAGGGAGTATGACGCGATCTTCATCGGGGCCGGTCAGGCCGGACCATTCCTCGCCGCTCGCATGGCGGCGATGGGCCGCAAGGTGGGCCTGATCGAACGCAAATATCTCGGCGGCACCTGTGTCAACGCCGGGTGCATGCCGACCAAGGCATTGGTCGCCAGCGCCAAGACCGCGGAGGTTGCGCGGCGCGCATCCGAATTCGGCGTCACCATCAGTGGTGAGCCGATAGTGAACATGCCGGCCGTAGCGGCCCGCGCCAGGAAGGTGACCCTTGATGCGAGAAACGGTTTGGCATCCTGGTTTGACAGTCTCGAGACGATGGATGTGATCCACGGCCAGGCCAAATTCGTCGGTGCGAAGGCCGTGTCCGTGGACGGGACAGACTATACTGCGCCGCAGATTTTTATAAATGTCGGCGCGCGGCCGCACATCCCCGACATTCCTGGCCTTGAGGACGTGCCGTTCCTCACGAGCACATCGGTGATCGCGCTCGAGAAATTGCCGAAACATCTGATTGTTCTCGGCGGCAGTTACATCGGACTGGAATTCGCCCAGATGTATCGGCGCTTCGGCGCCGAGGTGACGGTCATTGAGCGTGGGCAGCAACTGGCGCCCAGGGAGGATACTGATATCTCGCAAGCCATTGCGGAGATTCTGAGTAGGGATGGCATCGAGGTTCTTTTGAACCGCAGACTCCTGTCCTTCACCAAGGAAGATGTGGGCGTCGTCGTGCGGACCGATCAGGGCGAAGTCAGTGGGAGCCATGTCCTGATCGCGCTCGGACGGCGGCCGAACACGGATGATCTCGGTCTGGATCTTGCTGGCATCGAGACTGATCAACGCGGCTTCATCACGGTGGATGAGCGCTTGCAGACCACCGCAGAAGGCATTTGGGCCCTTGGTGACTGCAACGGGCGAGGCGCATTCACGCATACGTCCTACAATGATTTCGAGATCGTCGCGGCAAACCTCCTTGATGGCGGCAATCGAAAAGTGTCAGACCGTACCCTCGGTTACGGCCTCTACATTGATCCGCCGCTCGGACGCGTTGGCATGACGGAGCGTCAGGCGAAGGAGGCCGGTCACCGGATCAAGGTCTCGACCCGACCGATGAGCCGCGTCGGCCGGGCCGTCGAGAAAGGTGAAACGCTTGGCCTCATGAAACTCGTCGCCGACGCCGAAACCGACCGGATACTCGGTGCCGCTTTCCTGGGGGTCGGAGGTGACGAGGCGATCTATGGCGTGCTCGACGCCATCAACCTGGGGGCCACAACTGAAGAACTGCGCTGGGCGGTGCCAATCCATCCAACGGTCGGAGAGCTGGTGCCGACACTGATCGGCGACCTCAGGGAAACCTGACCCCAGCCGGCCCGGCGAGGAGCGCAAAGGCTTTTCCGGATCGATAAGGCGACTGTCGCTCGTTTCGTTGGTGCAACGTCGGCCTTCTGACGTCTATGGCGCCGCCGTTTCGCTGGACGAGGGTGACGATCTTACTATCGGGCTGGGCCTTTCGACCGACTACCAGAACAGAGACCCGGACGCTCGAAACTGCCGGCCGGTGATCGTGAGGTCGGATTCTCGCTGGATTACCGCTTCGATGAGTTCTTCCCTGTTTACAACGCGCGAATAGGTTTTCGCCTTCGATAGGTTCGCATGGCGGGCAATTTCTTCAAGCGTGAGGATGGGATCGGCCATTTAACTCACAACGCAGGATGCTTACAAAAAGAGCGCCGGTAAAGCCGACGCTCTTTTTGTGCTTAGGCCAGGTGATGCGGCTTGGTCATTCCGTAGATGGGCGTCTCGATGCCCACCTGGCGGGCTTTCAACTGCAGCGACAGATATTGGGAGTAATGGCGTGACTGATGCAGGTTGCCGCCGTGAAACCACAAGGCTTCCTGCTGTGTCGGTTTCCACATGTTGCGCTGCTCGCCTTCCCAGGGGCCCGGATCCTTGGTGGTGTTGGAGCCGAGGCCCCAGCATTTTCCGACCTTGTCCGCCACGTCGCGCGAGATGAGATCGGCGGCCCAGCCGTTCATTGAACCGTAGCCGGTGGCGTAGACCACGAGGTCCGCCGGCAGCTCCGTCCCATCCTTCAGGATGACCGCGTTCTCTGTCAGATGCGAGACGTCGACGCCAGACTTCAGTTTGATCGAACCGTCGATGACCAGATCGCAGGCCCCCACGTCGATGTAATATCCCGATCCCCTCCGCAGGTATTTCATGAACAGGCCCGAATCGTCGTCGCCGAAGTCGAGCATGAAACCGGCCTTTTCGAGCGCTTGGTAGAACTCGGCATCCCTTTCCCGAATCCTGTTGTAGATCGGGATTTGGAACTCATGCATGATCCGGTAGGGCAGGGACGCAAAGATCAGGTCGGCCTTGCGCGTCGTCATGCCGCCCTGAACCGCCCGCTCGGAATAAAGATCGCCAAGGCCGATCTCCATCAGCGAGTCCGACTTGACGATATGGGTCGACGAGCGCTGCAGCATGGTGACATCGGCGCCGGCTTCCCAGAGCGCTGCGCAGATATCGTGGGCCGAGTTGTTGGAGCCAATGACGACCACCTTCCTGCCGGCATAGGCATCCGGACCCGGATGCTGGGAAGAATGCTGCTGCTCGCCCTTGAAGATGTCCTGACCGGGGAATTTCGGCACATTGGCCTTGCCCGACATGCCGGTTGCCAGCACGAGCTGCTTCGGCTTGAGGACGACCTCTCTGCCGTCGCGATCGACGACGACGGTCCATTCGCCGGTCTTCTCGTCGTATTGGGCGGATTTGCAGGTCGTGGAGCCCCAGTAATTCAGTTCCATCACCTTGGTGTACATTTCCAGCCAGTCGCCCACCTTGTCTTTTGGGGTGAATACCGGCCAGTTTTCCGGGAAGGGAATGTAAGGAAGGTGATCGTACCAAACAGGGTCGTGCAGGCAGAGTGACTTGTAGCGCTTGCGCCAGCTGTCACCGGGCCGCTCGTTCTTCTCTATGATGATCGTCGGAACGCCGAGCTGGCGAAGGCGTGCGCCGAGCGCGATGCCGCCTTGGCCGCCACCGATGATGACGACATAGGGCTGGGACGTGTAACCGAGTTCCGCCGCCTCGCTTTCTCGCTTTTCCTTCCAGGTCGTGCGGTTTCTGTCATGGCCGTGCTCCGCCCCCATCGGGCGGCGGAAGCCCTTCGGCTCCTCATGGCCCTTCAGTTCGGTCATGGTGGTCAAGAGGGTCCAGATCAGACCATCCTTCAAACGGATATGGCCATAGCCGCGGGCAACCCCCGTTTCGAATTCGAACCAGCCTTCGGTAACGCCGCCCGCTTCGGAAGCGGCCTCCCTGGTGTCCTGCACAAAGTTGGACGGTTTGGTTGCGGCAAGCTGGCTGGAAAGCATGTCGCGGACCTGCTCGCGGCCTTCGAGGGTCTTCAGGTTCCAGGTAAAGGTCACCAGATCTCGCCAGTAACAATCCGCCTGAAACAGGTTGGCGGCGGCGTCCACGTCGCCTTTCGCCAGCGCTCCTTCGAGCTTCGCAAGGGCCGTGTCAATCTTGGTTCCGGGGCTGATATCGAGCATTTATTCTCCTCCATGATTGCTTGGTGATGGTCACGGAACGCCGCTGCCGGGCGTTCCGTCAAAGCCTCCAAACCGCCGCCATCAGGGCTCCTCTCCCTTCAGGCCTTGGCCGAGATGCTCATTTCGAGAGATCGATCAGGATCTTCAGGTGGGTGCCAGCCGGATCGAGGAGGGCGTCGAAACCCTCTTTTACGGCCGTTTCAAGCGTGACGCGCTTGGTGACAATCTTCGTCGCCGGCAGGAGGCCGGATGAGATCAGGCTGATCACACGCGGCCAGTAATGGGTCGGATAGGCCCACGAGCCTTTGACCTCGAGATCGCGGAACGTGACCTGGAACCAGTCGATCGGATTCTCATGCGGATGCAGGCCTGTCTGAACGACGACGCCCTGCTTGCGCACAGCATCCACGCATGCCTTCAGGGCGGCTTCGTTGCCGACGCATTCGATCGCGACGTCACATCCCATTTGGCCCTCGGTCTGTGCGCGGACGACATCGCCAACCTTCTCGCGCTTCGGATTGATGGCGACAAGGTCGGGCAGGACTTTCTTGGCAAGCTCGAGGCGGGCATCGTTCAGGTCAGAGACGAACAGCTTGGTGGCGCCGGCCGCTCGGGCCGCCAGCAGCGTCAGCATGCCGATCGGGCCGGCACCCGTAACGAGAACGCTGTTACCGGCGGTGACGCCGCCACGGTCGCAGGCGTAGACGGCAACTGCCGTCGGCTCGACGAGCGCGGCCTCTTCATCGGTCATCTCGTCTGGGATCTTCTGGACATTATATTCGTGAACGAGCGCGGCTTCAGCCATGCCCCCGCCATTCCAGCTGAGACCCACGAGTGCGAGTTGCGGGCTGAGATGGAAAAGGCCGCGGTCGGCGAAGTAGTCGCCGGAGCGCGGCATGACGAGAGGCTGGATCGAGACGCGGTCGCCGATGGCGACCGAGGTCACGCCTTCACCGATGGCTTCGACAACGCCACCGAACTCGTGGCCGAGGACCTGCGGGCCGTGGGCGCCGGTAAACGGATGCGGCTCGGTCGGGATGAAGATCGGGCCATAGCTGTATTCGTGAAGATCTGTTCCGCAAATTCCGACGAAGCGGTTGCGGACGATGACCTGACCCGGTCCCGCCTGTTTCGGCTCGGGAATGTCCTCGAGCCGCAAGTCCTTTGCGGCGTGAAATCTGAGGGCGCGCATGTTTCCTCCTTAAGGCTGCTTTTCATGCCATCAGGAGGAGCAACCGCCGTGCCAGCCGAGCCGACCGTCGAGAGGGCTGGAAATCACAGCGTTTTCAGGGAGGGTGACGACGATTGCGCCACAGCTGTGGCGCAACAGGTGTGGTGGATGCCGCAATGAATGGCTCAGTGCGGACGCTCTATGCCGAACCGTCTCATCCGGCGATGGAGCGTCGTGCGATCGACACCAAGACGGCGGGCCGCTTCGGAGACGTTGCCCTTGCAACTCGTGAGGACGGCACGCAGGTCTGCTTCGACGCTGCCGCCGATGCGCACGCTGGCAGGCTGCGACAAATGATCCGGCAGGTCCGTGATCTCGATCACACCATCGTCGCACAGCGCTGCGGCAAAGGCGATGGCATTGTCGAGTTCGCGGATATTGCCTGGCCAGCGATGGTTGAGAAGCAGCAGCCTCGCTGTGCCCGACAGCGTAAGGCGGCCGTCCTTCGTATTGTGTTTATGGAGCAGCTGCTCGAGGAGCCACGGCAGATCCTCGCGTTCATGGAGCGGCTGTAGCGACAGGATGGCGGCGTTGAGCCGATAATAGAGGTCTTCGCGGAACCCGCCTGCCGCGACCATGTTGGCCAGCGATCGATGCGAAGCGGAGACGACACGGAAACCGACCTTGCGCGCGACCGAGCCGCCGACGGGAAGCACCTCGCCCTCGGCGAGAACCCTGAGCAACCGGCTCTGAGCGGCATAGGACATGTCGCCGATCTCGTCGAGGAACAGCGTTCCGCCCTCGGCCTCCTCGACCAACCCCTTTTTCCCCTTGGCCAGCGCCCCGGTAAAAGCCCCCGGGACATAACCGAAAAGTTCGCTCTCGATCAGCTGCTCCGGAATGGCGGCGCAATTGACTGCCACGAAGCGGCCAGAAAGCCCGCTCATCTCATGAATGATGCGGGCGAGATATTCCTTGCCCGTCCCGGTCTCTCCCTGCAGCAATATCGGCAGTCTGCTGGGTGCAAGTTTGACTACCTTGCGCCTGAGGTCGTCGATCGCCGGCACATTACCGCCGAGCCTGTTGATCGCCGGCGATCGGCCGGAAGTGCGGGCAGGCGGCACGTTGCCTGTGCGTTGCTGCGGTTCTATGGCATGGGCAAAGAGCAGCGAGCCGTCGCGAACGGCGATCCGCCGTTCCTGGGGCAGGCTGGCGCGGGTCAGCGAGGCCAACTCGTCGAGCCCCGCATGGAAGAAGTCCGTAACGGGCTGACCGATCAGAAGCTCGGGCGTGTGCCAGTCGAGACCGCGCGACGCGGCAAGAAGCCGGGCGCCGCCGTGAGTCATGCCGGTGATGCGCCCCGCACCGTCTACGGATATCGCCGCTTCCGGATCGACGTCGAGAAACTCCGGCGCTCCCGCAAAGCGCAGGACCAGATCGTGACGGCTGTTTGCCATGAGATTGGCAAGCTCGATCCGCCGCACCGTCGACGAGACGAGATGACGCGCCATGTTCTGGCTGGCTTTCAGGATTGGCGAACTCAGGAGTGAAATGTCGAGAACGGCCGCCAATGATCCTTGCGTATCATAGATTGGAGCTGCCGTGCAGGACAGGGGCGTGTGGGTGATGTCAAAATGGTCGGTCTGGTGGATCGTCAGGGCCTCGCCCGTGGCAATGCAGGCGCCCACCGCGCAGGTGCCCGCCCGGGGCTCGGACCACTCGGAACCGAGATAGAGCCCCGCTTTGCGCAGATTGTTGTTGAAGGAGGGGTCACCCAGGAATTCAACGGTGACACCAAGCCGATCCGACAACAGCAACACGTAATTCTGTTCGGCAACCTGCCGGTAGAGCCGCTCCAGGCCGGAGCGGGCGATGTGTACCAGATCTTCCGCCTGCTGACGGTGTTCCCGCAGCCGTGTTTCCGAAACGATCACTGCCTCGCGCGCCTGCGCCGGATCGAGCTGGTAGGCGTCCAGACAGCGCCGCCAGGACTCCAGGACAACGGTGTCGCGGCCCGTGTTGGTTCCCTGTCCGACCCGCTCGATTTCCTTGACGTGATCCGTAAAACCCATCAATCACCGGCCCTCGAAGGCCGCCTCCCGTGATCTGCCACAATAACATAGCCGCAATTGTTCAGTGTGACTAATGCTTCGGCGAATGCCGGACATCATTTGGAACCTCGATCTCCGCGCGGGACGGAATGAATGATTTCCGTGGCGCTCTCGTTGAGGTTTACAGTATTCATGCACCGCCCTCGTTGACTGTCCAGTCAACTTCGGCCAGCTTGCTGAAATCTGGGCCTGCCGGCGCCGGCAATGTTGAGTACGCACCATGCAATCGCAACCGGCGTCTTAATCCTCCCGCAAGCAGCGGTGTGTAGTATTAGATAATGAGAATAAGCGCGATCACCAACTGGGCTTACGGAGTGACAGTCGTCTTGACGGCTTTGTCTGGCGCGGCCTTCATCATGTCGTCCCGCAGTGCCGTCGAAGAGCGTGTCGCGGTGGAAGAGCATCTGACGCTGGATAGTCTGGCGGAAGACCTCGCACTTGGCGCAGAGGTCCGCTCCGACGAGGCCAGGCTGTTTGTCATGCGTGGTGAAGAACGCCATCTCAACGCGTTCCGGGCCGAAGATGGAAGCGAGCGAAGCCGGGAAGCCGCAGTTGACCAGCTCTTGTCGAAAGCGCTGCCGAAGGCCGAGGTCGATGCGCTGCGAAAGATCGAAACGGATGCGGACGCACTCGACAAGTTCGAGATCGCGGCGGTCGAAGCATTTCAGCGCGGTGAGAGGAGCGCTGCCCAGTCCACGTTGTTCGGCCCCGAGCACGAAAGACTGCAAGGGGATCTTCTGGCGACTGTCGCGCATTTTCGAGATTTGACAGCCGCAAGAACCGGATCGCAGTTGGCCGCGGCGCGAGCGCGTAGCGACTGGTGGAGCGTCATCGCCAAGATCATGCTGGGGTTGACGGGGGGGCTGTTCCTGGCGGTGCTCTATTTCATCCTGAGACGCCGGATCGCCATGCCATTGGTTCGGATGAGCGGGATCATCGACCGGCTTGCAAAGCAGGATTATTCCGTCGAGGTGCTGCCCGACAGTCGCCGGGACGAGATCGGCGAGATGAACACCGCGATTGAAATCTTCCGGGCGAGCGGCATTGAGCGCGATCGGCTCGACGCGGAACGACGGGCAGACCAACAGACCAAGGATCTCATCCTGCAGATGATGCACCGTCTGCAGGCCTGCCAGAACCAGGGCGAGCTTGCCAGCATCGTCGCGCGCTTTGCGCCGCAAATCTTTCCCGGCATTGCCGGCGGCCTTTATATCCTGAACGAAAACAAGAATATCCTCAACCGCAGTTCGGACTGGCTAGCGCCTGACAATGCCGGAGACAGTTTTCCTGCGTCTGCGTGTTGGGGAATGCGCCGCGGGCGGGCGCACGCCAACGGGTTCTCCGACACCGATGTGCCGTGTCAGCATCTGGATGATCCGGATGCTATCGCTCTTTGCGTCCCGTTGACCGCGCAAGGCGACATGATCGGGCTTTTTTACCTGGAAGAAAAAGAAGGGCAGGCGCTGCACCTCGATGCGTCACGGCTTTATCTCGAACTGATTGCCGAAAATGTCGGGCTTGCCATCGCCAATCTGCAGCTGCGTGAGAAGTTGACGCTGATGGCTATCGAAGACCCTCTGACCGGGTTGTTCAATCGCCGGCATCTGGATGAAAGGGTGCAGCGTTTCGCGAGTGACGAATTAAAGACACCACTTGCCTGCCTGATGATCGATATCGACCACTTCAAGCGCTTTAATGACGAATATGGTCATGATGCCGGCGACAAGGTCATGCAGTATGTGGGCCGAACGCTTCGTGACACGCTGGGCGATCACGGTGACGCTTACCGTTATGGGGGAGAGGAATTTACCGCGCTCTTGCCGGGGATGCTCAAGGGCGACGCTGCTGGTTTGGCCGAAAAAGTCAGAACAGCAGTAAGTGGTACAGCGATTTCCCATGCTGGGAAACTTCTTGGAACCGTAACAATTTCCGTGGGTGTGGCAACCTCGCCGGAGGCCGGCCCGCTGGACACGCTGCTGGCACGCGCGGATGCGGCCCTTCTGCTCGCCAAGGCACAAGGACGCAATAGAGTGGTTGCCTCGTGAATAACCGGCAACATTCGCGTCGGGCCAATCCCAGCCATGACGGAAAGCGCTCACTTAACGCGCTATGCCGCAAGGATGGCTGAGCCCGCCCAGCTGCTCGTGTAATCGATCCAGGGCTGCGGTTCGCGTGCCAGCCCGCCGTTGACGCAAGCCGATCTGTCTCAGGATCTGCGGATCGTCAAAGGCCCGCTGAAAGGCCCTCGGCTCCTGCCGGTCGGGATCACGGGCGGCTCCTCTGCTCCGTTAAAATCCGCTCTCGCAAAGCTCCCGCAGCTCGCTCGGACCGAGATGATCAAGTGAAAGCTCCGGCAGCAGGTCATTGTCTGCCTCCAGATTGTGTGCGACCGATGCGGTAAAGATGCGAACGCCTGCCTCGTGCAGGATCGCAGGCCGGTTGACTATGCGGCCGAGAAGCACGGTTGGGAGTAGACCGAACGGCACATCTTCGAAAATGTAGCGGCTTTCGATGGAGGAAGGGCCCATTCCGCCTCGTCCTTCACGATGCATCTGCTGGTTCATTTCGGAAACAGAGGCGAGGGGCACGTGGAAGGAGAGAGAAAAGTGTTCGCGAACTGTTTTGACCTCCAGGCCGAAGCTCTCGGCAATTGACAGTCGCTCGGCGTCGAGCGCCTCAATCAACTGACCGACCGCCGGTGTGACATGTTCGCCCTGTCCCCAACTCTCCGCCTTTTCCATCCTTGTTAGATTGAGCAATGCGATCCCGAGATGATTTTGAGGATTGAGGTTTGAGAGCGCGATGGCAAGCAAACCGTCACGTTCGACGAAACGATCACCGAAGAGTTCAGTGCACAGGCTCCGACCCTCAGCGGCTGCCGACTTCGGCAGGGTGGCAAAGTCCACCTTCTGGCGGATGGTGTTGACGACGACGCTGCGCCCGTCGGTTTGGCGGCGGGCCGTCAGAAGCGTGGTCCCCCACGCAATGATCGGCAGGCGGAGCTGTCGTTCGGAAAGCCGCTTCGACAGATAGAGCGCTCCAAAGGAGCTATGAGAGCTGATGATGACGGGCAGTCCCGACCGCAAATGCGGCAGCGCCGCGTCGATGGCGGCACGATGACCGTTTGCAGGCATTGCAATGATGACCGCATCTGCATCCGCAACAGCAGTCTCGCAGGTTGCCGCGACCTCGACCGGACCGACGAAGTCCAACGCGCCGGTAGCGACGAGCGGTTCGCCTTCCGACAACGGCTTGGCACTGCGGCCGGAGGGCGACCATAGGGACGGATGATGCCCCGCATTGGCGAGGAAAGCCGCCATGCCATAAGCAATCGAACCCGCACCGAGAATGGCTATCCGCATGTCATCTGTCCTTTCGGTTGTAGGAGTGGACATGGCGCCACCCTCTGGTCTCTATCTTTCGCGTAGAACACAAACCGGTTCTGTACATTGCCCGCCGATCGTTGCGCAAATGCATCATTTTTTCTGGCGCGCCGGAAACCGCGTTCTCGGTTCTCCTGCCTCATTTATCAGCGCGCCTGCCTACACCCTCAGCAAGTCTTGGCTCCTTCGAGTAAATGCATGTGCTGCATGAGCAAAAGCCGCGCCCTGAGGCTTAATTTTCTGCACACTTCGAAGTCAGCGAGCCATCTTTTTCATCTTCTGCCCCTCGAACGAAAAATTCTCTTTTGTCACTAGCAGATATCATGCGTTTAATGCACATTAAATTTGTCATAATGCAAAGGATGCATGATAGCGATGGAGATACGCGAGCTCGAGGCGTTTCTGGCGGTAATGTCCGCAGGCAGCATTACCGGTGCTGCGCGCCTCCTTGACCGTTCGCAATCTCAGGTGACGCGCCTTATTCAAGATCTCGAGACATCGCTCGGATTTCCGCTGTTCGATCGCAATGGCCCGCGTATTACGCCGAGTGACAAGGGGGTGGCTTTCCACGCCGAAGCGGAGCGCTTCATCAGCGGTATCGAGCATCTGCGCAACCGTGCCCAACGCATCAGTCTCAAGGAGCCTGAGCCTGTCGAGATCGCGGCGACACCTGCTTTTGCAACCGGAATGGTGCCGCTCGCTCTCGCGGAGTTACCCGAAGCCCTTCTGCCGCACACGGTTTTTTTAAGGAGCATGCCGGCCGAGGCTGCGGTCCAGGCGGTGTTGGGACGGACTGCGGATTTCTGCGTGACATCGCTTCCGGCCGAGCAACCGGGTCTCGAGGCGCATGGCTATTTCCAGGGCCGCTGTGCAGCGGTCTTGTCCGTCAACGATCCGCTGGCCGCCAAGGATGTCGTTTCTATTAGCGACCTTGCCGACCAGACGATCATTACGCTTGCAAACCCATTCCGTCTGCGCCGCCGTGTCGACAAGGCGCTGCAAGAGGCAAATGTCCGCGCACGGCGGATCATCGCCACGAGCGCGGCGATGAGCGCGGTACAGGTCGCGTCGACCGGCATGGGAATTGCGATCGTTGAACCGGCTACCGCTTACGGTCCCTTGACTGCGGGCGTGACTGTGCGACCGCTCGACGTCGACATTCCGTTTCTCTGGGGAATTTTCTCGGCGACAGCGCGCCCGCTGTCGGCCACCGCCCAGGAGCTGATCCAGCTGATTATCCGTGTGGCCTCAGCCCGCATGCCGGATTTCATCGCCCACGATCCGCGCGCCTCAGGGCGTGTGGCTGACGTCACCTATGGGGGAACCGTCGAAGGGGACGCTCCCTGATCAGAATTTTCTGCCCCGTCGACCCCAATCAAGAAACAACAAAGGAGAGTGCCATGAAAGAGTTTAAAGCGACCCGCCGTTCTACCCTCAAACTGCTCGCTGCCGGCTCCGGTATCCTGGCAGCGCCCAGCCTGATGCGCTCCGCCCACGCACAGGGCAAAGTCGTCAACATCACAACCTACGACAAGTTCGTGCCGCAGTCTTTCATCGATCAGTTCCAGAAGGACACGGGGATCGAGATCCGCATCCGTCTCACGGACGATCAGGGCAAGCAGTATAACATTCTGACGGCCGAAGGCGCCACGCCGTCGACCGATATCGTGACGGTAACCGGCCACCGGCTCTCCCAGTTCATCGGCTCCAACCTCCTTTCGCCGCTTGATACCAGCCGACTGAAGAATTGGGACAAGCTGGCGGCAGCCTACAAAGGCGCACCGCAGCTCACCATCAACGGCTCCACCTACGGCGTTCCGCTTCTGGCGGGCTTTGAAGGCCTGGCCCGCAACACGGAATACACCAAGCCTTCCGACAGCTGGGGCATGATGTTCGACGAGGAATACAAGGGACTGACGTCCTACATCATTTCGGACTTCCTCTCTCTGACCATGCTGTATCAGGGCAATGACGGCGATTATGTCGCCTATGAAGGCAAGGAAGCCGTTGCCCAGGAAGCAACCAACAAGGCGCGCGACTTCCTGATCAAGCAAAAGGACAAGGTCCGCAAATATTACGACGCAGGTTCCGAAGTGCAGCAGATGTTCCTGAATGAAGACATCTACGTCGCCCAAGCCTGGTCCGGTCCGACGTCCAAGCTGATCATGGACGGTCACCCCATCGAGCTGTCGGTTCCGAAGGAAGGCACCTACGGGTTCCTCTACTCCTTCAACGTGGTGAAGAACGGTCCGAATGCGGACGCCGCCTATGCCTTCCTGGACGCCATTCTCGCCTCACCGGAAATCGGTGCTGCTATGGTTCGCCAGTCCGGCTTTGCCTCGGCCTTTGATGGCGTCGACAAGCTGCTCAACGACCGCGAACGGGCGGCCATGGCGCTTCCACAGGACCAGATGGAGCGCATCAAGTTCTTCAGCTCGGTCAACCGGGCCATGAAGAACGCGATGATCGACAAGGCAGCTGCCGAAATCAAGGCTGCCTGAGTTACCGCTGCGATGCGACGCGAACCCGGCCGGTACCGGGTTCGCAGACCCCAATAAAAAGCTTGTCCAGAGCTGGGAACGATCATGGTGAACACGACAATGACTGAACTCCGAAAGGAAAGCGCGCCAGCTACCGCGCATTATTCCGGATGGATTGGCAAGGTGACAGGCTCAGCCCTTTACCGAACCACCATAGGCCGGCTGGCAGACAGTCGCCATGCGCGCCTCGCACTCCTTGCCGGTATACCCGTGATATGGCTTTTTGTCCTGCATGTCGGGCCGATCCTGCAAATGGCCAATATCAGTTTCACGGACAACTATCCGCCTCAACCGAACGAGGCCACGCGCTATACGCTCGCCAACTATGCCCTGTTCTTCTCGGATTCGATTTACGTGCTGCCCTTCATACGTAGCCTCGTATTTGCGGCCGTCGTTAGCGTGTCGACCCTGGTGATCGTTTACCCCGTTGCCTATTACGTGGCGAAGGTGCTCCAGCCGAAGCAGCGTATGCGCGCGCTGCTGCTCCTGCTCATCCCGTTCTGGGCCGGAGAACTGATCCGTACCTTTTCGGTCATCATGCTTGTGGCCAATCGGGGAGCCGTTAACGTCCTGTTGCGCGAGATCGGCCTCATCGATCGGCCCATCCCGATGCTTTACACGTCCTTTTCGCTGAGCTTCGGCGTCATCTACCTCCTCGCGCTCTACATGCTGCTCCCGCTCTATTCAGCCATAGAAAAGATCCCGGTACAGCTGGTGCATGCCGCTGCCGATCTTGGCGCAAGTCCTTTCCAACGCTTCCGCCGCGTTATCCTGCCGCTGTCGAAAGACGGTATCGTGTCCGGCTGCAGCCTGGTCTACCTTACCGCTGTCGGCGTGTTCGCCGCTCCGCTGCTGCTCGGTGGGCCGAACGCCGTCATCTTTCCGGAGGTGATCGCAACGCTCTTCCACTCCTCCAACGACAAATGGCCTGAAGGCGCTGCCTTCGCCATGCTGATGCTTGCCGTGTCACTGACGACGGTGGGTCTCTTCATGCGCGTCGTTGGCGGTCGTTCCGTCCGGCTGATGTAGGAGATGATGATGCGATCCCCCTTTAACGACCTGCCGAAGACGGCACTTGGCGCCTGTTACGCTATTTTCGTTATCTATCTGCTTTTGCCGCTGGCCCTGATGATGGCGATGAGCTTCAAGGATGCAAACTTCATCGCTTTTCCGATCAGTAACTGGACTCTGGACTGGTACGGCAAAGTGCTGCAGGACAAGCAGTTCATCGAAGCGTCGGTGTATTCGGCCGGCATTGCGCTTGCTACCACGATTGGTGCGACCGTCATCGGTGTGTGGATTGCCCTGCTGATTTCAGCCGAAGGCATCCGCGGCAAGGCCATCCTCTTTGCGCTCGCCTGTCTGCCTGCCGTCGTTCCCGGTCTCATCAACGCCATCTCGATGCGGATATTCATCCGGATGGTCGATATCCCCACGGGCACCTTCGCAATCATTCTGTCCCACACCGTACACGCGGTGCCGTTTGTCGTAATCATGGTGCTGACGCGCCTTCGTTCCATGCCTGCCAATCTCGTCGATGCTGCAAGAGACCTCGGTGCGGACGCATTTATCGCCTTCATGCGCGTCACGGTTCCCTACATTCTGCCGGCGCTGATCGGCGGCATGATCTTCTGCGTTCTGACCAGTATCGACGATTTCGTGCGCACCTTCTTCCTGGGCGGATACAAGCCGACGCTACCGATGCTCATTTTCGCCAAGGTCCAGGGCGGCATGTCACCCGAGATCAATGCGATGGCGACCATCGTCCTCATCGTCACCGCCGCCATCGGCCTTTATGCCGAGCACTTCACCCGCCGTTCGAGGAGCTGAGTTATGCAGCCGGTTGTTCATTTTAAAAACGTCAACAAGTCTTACGGCGCTTCTCTTGCTGTCGACGATCTGGACCTGGCGGTCGCGCCGGGCCAATTCGTTACCCTGCTTGGCCCCTCCGGTTGCGGCAAATCCACGACGCTGAGAATGCTGGGCGGGTTCGAAACGCCGTCTTCCGGTGAGATCTACCTCGACGGGCAGCCGATTTCGCATCTGCCGCCCAACAGGCGCAACGTCAATATCGTCTTTCAGGACTATGCCCTGTTTCCGCACCTTTCGGTCCAGCGTAACATCGCCTTCGGACTTGAACTGAAGGGGCTGGATTCGGCGTCCATCCACCGCCGGGTCATGGAACTCCTCGGTCTTGTCAAGCTGCAGGATTTTGCCGGGCGCATGCCTGAGCAATTGTCGGGCGGTCAGCGCCAGCGTGTGGCCCTCATGCGGGCGCTGGCGCCGGACCCGAATGTCTTGCTGCTCGACGAGCCGCTATCGGCCCTCGACGCCAAGCTGCGTCATGAGATGCAGATCGAGTTGAAGTCGATCCAGCAGACGACCGGCAAAACCTTCATCTTCGTCACCCATGACCAGGAAGAGGCGCTGACGATGTCCGACGTCGTGGTGGTGATGAACAAGGGGCGGATCGAGCAGATGGGAGCGCCTGATGATCTCTATGCACGCCCCCGCAGCCGGTTCGTCGCCGACTTCATTGGTCAGAGCAACTTTCTCGAAGGCCGATTAGTCTCTGCCGAGGGCGGGGTCGCTACGGTCGACTGGCAGGGCAGCTTGATCCGGGCCGATCTTAACGGCCATCATCACGCCATTGGCAGCCACGTTACGATTGCGCTGCGTCCAGAGGCTCTGTTCTGTCTGCCGGAGCAGCCGAGTGATCGTTTTGCCCTCAAGGGCCAGATCGAGCGGCGCGTATTCAAAGGCGCGCATACGACGTTGACGATCCGCCTCGATAGCGGCGCACTCCTGTCGGCCCAGCTCGATCCGGTGGCGCTCTCGCATCTTGATGGCGAGACGGTCTGGGTGGGTTGGCGCGATCGCGACGCCGTGGTGCTCGCCGATTAATCCTCGTGCCCGTCGGTGCCGATGGGCAACAATAAATTTCAGGAGATCACCTGATGACTTTGGAACAGCAAGACCGGACCGAGCAGCAGAGACTAGCTGCGCTCAACGCCCGGGTGAGGCAGGATCTGTCCTACCTCAACTATCCCGCAGCAAACTGGTCGAAACCTGTCTCGACCTCAGAGGGCCAGCGCGCCAGTGACGTCGTGATCATCGGCGGCGGCATGTGCGGCCTCGTTGCCTGGCATGCCCTGACACGGGCAGGAATCGCCAATATCCGGATTGTGGACCGGGCCGCAAAAGGCGAGGAGGGGCCCTGGGTGACTTACGCGCGCATGGAAACCCTGCGCTCGCCCAAGAACCTTCTGGGACCGGCGCTTGGCATGGCGTCGCTCACCTTCAGGGCTTGGTTCACCGCCCGCTTTGGAGAAGAGGCCTGGGAAGAACTCTTCCGCATTCCGCGTCCCATGTGGATGGAATATCTGAGCTGGTACCGGCAGGTGATGGAAATCCCGGTTGAAAACAACATCCACGTCACCCGCGTCATCCCGCGGCCCGATGGGCTTCTGGAGCTGGAGATCGAGGGTGGGAAGGCTGACCCCATCGTCACCCGGAAACTGGTGATGGCAACGGGGCGCGATGGCCTTGGAGAACCGACGATCCCGGATTTTGTGAAGGGCATGCAGCGCCACGTCAGCTGGGCGCATTCCGCCGACATGATTGATTTTCAGCGTCTGAAAGGGAAACGCGTCGTTGTCATCGGGGTAGGGGCGTCCGCCGTGGACAATGCAGCGGAAGCGCTCGAGCAGGGGGCCGGTGAAGTGCGTCTCCTTGCCAGACGCAAGACGATGCCGACGATCAACAAGTTGATGGGCATCGGATCATACGGTGTCACCGCCGGCTTCGCGAAAATTGACCCTGAGTGGCGCTGGCGTCTCATGGATTATTCCGTCAAGCAGCAGACCCCCGCGCCACACAATTCAACGCTGAGGGTGAGCCGACATCCCAACGCCCATTTCCATTTCGACTGCGGTATCCAATCGATGAAGGAAGAGGGCGGCGAAGTCGTCATCACCACAATCAACGGCCGCGTTTTTCGGACCGATTTCGTGATTTTGGGAACGGGATTCTCAATCGACCCCGTCAGTCGTCCCGAACTCGAAATGTTCAACGGGCAGATCGCCTGCTGGGACGACCGCTACACGCCGCCAACAGGTGAGGAAAACCCTGGGCTTGGGCGATTCCCTTGGCTGCAAGACGACTTCTCTTTCACCGAGAAAGAGCCGGGCGCCGCCCCTTGGCTGCAGCACATCCATTGTTTCAATTACGGTTCATCGGTCAGTCTGGGCAAAGTCAGCGGCGATATTCCGGCCATCAGCGAAGGTGCGCTCTGGCTCGCGCGGGGTATCGCCGCTTCGCTGTTCATCGCCGACATCGATCATCACTGGGAGGCGCTGAAGGCTTACGAAAAGCCTGAACTCGATGGGTCCGAATGGACCGATGCGGATGCCGACTCTTCCATGCAGAAGACAGCCTGAGGTTAAGGCGATGAGCAAAAAAACCGTTTATTATTACCACGCGCTCAGTTCGCCCTGGGCCTATCTGGGCTGGCCACAGTTCAAGGCGCTGATCGAAAAGCACGATCTTGATGTCGTCGTCCGCCCCACCCGCATCGTCACCGAAAACGGTGGTGTTCCACTTCGTTCCAGACCCCAGCCGCGGCAGGACTACCACGCCGTCGAACTGGACCGCTGGCGCAAACGTCTGGGCATGCCGTTGGTGCTGAAGCCCAGATATTATCCGACCAACAACGAGTTTTCCGCGCGCATGGTGATTGCGGCCGACAGGCAGGGTTTGCCCGCACTGGAACTCAGTCATGCGCTTCTGCGAGCCCTATGGGCGGAGGAGAAGGACGTTACTGATCCGGACGTTCGCATTGCCGTGGCAAACAGCCTGGGTCTCGATGGTCGTGCGCTGCGTGCGCTCGAAGACACGCCCGAGATCATGGCGGCCTGGCATGACAGCCACGCCGAAGCACAGGCGCGTGGTGTCTTTGGAACCCCCACCTGGATTTACCGCGACACGCTCTATTGGGGGCAGGACCGCCTGACCTTTCTGGATGACGCTCTTTCCGAGGATTGAAAAAACAATGACAGCTACACCTCCAGAAGACGTGATCGACCGCGTCCTCGGCCTTGATGAAAGCTCCGATCTGCTGAAACTCCGCGAGCGACGTTCGAAGCTCAAACAACTGACGCAGACCAGCTATCTTGCGGCTTTGCGGCCGGCAGAGCCACGCAACTTTTCCTACGCCCTGCGGGCGGCACTTGCCGCGCGTATGTCCGCTTTGTGGAAGGCGAAAGAACTCCATGCGCACTACATCGAGCGGCTTGCCGAGGAGGAGGGAAGCTCCGACCACGCGTCGGTCGCTGATCCGTCATCGGTCCTTCAGCACGCGGATTCCCGCCTGCAAGCCATCCTGAACCACGTCGATCTCGTGACCCTTACGCCGAAGGACGCGACCCGGGAAAACATCGAGAAACTCTATGCGGTTGGTCTCGACGACCGCGATATCGTCACGCTCGCCGGCCTGATTGCCTATGTGAATTATCAGGTGCTGGTCGTCGCCGGCCTCAAGATGATGAGGGACAATTGATATGTCACAGCCCGTGCATGAATTCACCCTCGATGCGCTTGACTGGCATCCTTACGTCCAGCCTGTGGACCTTGCAAACGCGACCCCCGAGCAATTGTCGGCCCTGAAGGTCACCCCTTCCAATACCAAGGTATCCGCCTATGTCCTGGTGCTCGCTAACGAGGCGGAGGCGCTGAACGAGCGCACCCCGCTCTTCAACGATATCATGTATAGTGAAGGCGGATTATCACGCGGTGGGCGCGAGATCGGCGCGCTGGCGGCATCCTTCGTCAATCACTGTATCTACTGCGCTGCGGTTCACGCCAACCGCTATATCCAGCTGGAGAAACGGCCCGAGGTCGTGGACGAGATATACAAGAACGGGCTGGATGCGGACCTTCCGGATTTCGAGCAGGCGCTGTTCAATTTCGGTGTCGATCTGACCGCCCATCCAGACAATGTGGGGGTCTACCAATTTTATCACTTGCGGGAAATCGGCCTGGATGATCTTGAAATTCTCGACCTCATCCATTCCATCGCCATCTTCGGCTGGGCGAACCGGCTGATGCATACGTTGGGTGAACCGCATCGGAAAGAATAAGTGAAGGCAACGGCAATTACGGGGACCGAGGCAGCTGTCCGCCCGTTCAGCGTCGCGCACCGCGATGTCCTCAAAATCGCGATACCGATGATGATCGCGTATCTGTCGACGCCGCTCGTCGGTCTGGTGGCGACGGGTGTCATCGCGCATATGCGAAACGAGGCACTCGTGGGCGGTGTCGCGCTGGCCTCGGTTATCTTCGACGTCATCTTCGTGACCTTCAATTTTCTGCGCGGCGCCACGACCGGCTTTACGGCGCAGGCGATGGGCGCGGGCGACCGGGTGGCGGAACAGCGCATGTTGCTGAGCGGCCTTATCATCGCAATGGTGGCCGGTCTGTTGTTGCTGCTGCTCCAGGGCCCGATCGGTGCGCTCGGCATGAGCGTCATGGGCGCAGAAGGGATTGTCGCTGAAGCCGCCTCGACCTATTTCCACTGGCGAATCTGGTCGGCCCCCTTCGTTCTCTTCAATTTTGTCGCCTTCGGCTGGCTCATTGGCCGCGGTGAGGCCATGTGGAGCATGATCCTCCAGACGCTGCTGAATGGCCTGAATGCCGCCCTCAGCGTTCACTGGGTCATAGGGCTCGGCTGGGGCGTGGAAGGTGTCGCGATCGCCACGCTGGTTGCAGAAGCCGTGACCGCTGTGGCAGGCGCAGCTTTGATCCTGGCCAAGACCGATCGCTCCTCCTGGCGGCTTCCTGATATACCGGCGATCAGACGATCCTTCGCGGTCAACGGCGACATGATGATCCGCTCATTCGCATTGCTGATCGGCCTGTCCTTTTTCACGCGCCAGAGCGGCTTTCTCGGGATCGAGGTGCTTGCCGCCAACACCATTCTCTTGCGGTTCTATTTCTTCGGCGTCGCCTTCCTCGATGGTGTCGCTACAGCGGCAGAACAACTTGCCGGCCGCGCCGTCGGCGCACGTTATCGACCCGCCTTCGATCGCACGATCAAACTGACGACGCTCTGGGGTGTCATATTCGCGGCGCTGGTTTCCGTAGCATTCCTGGCTGGCGGGGATTGGGTGATTGCGCTGACGGCGCCCACCGACGCCGTTGCGAGACTGGCCGATACCTACCTGATTTACGTGGTGGTTTTGCCTGTTGTCGGCATCATCGCGTTTCAGATGGACGGCGTCTATATCGGTTCCACGTGGTCTCGGCAAATGCGCAACCTCATGGTGGCGTCCCTGATCATCTATTTCGCCGCCTGGGCGGTCCTGCAGCCTCTTTACGGCAACGATGGCCTATGGATTTCCCTTCTCTTGTTTCAGGGCGCCCGTAGCATCGCCTTCCGGTTCATGCTTCCGAAACTTGCGGCGGCAACGTTCCGGTAAAGATGGGACAAACGGAGCGTTACCCAATGTCACCGAGGACATCACGGCTGTTTCTTCCTTGCCAGATTGAGGAAGGCTTCCGACGCCCTCACCAGATGCTTCTGTGAAACGTCAGCGCGGACAATCAAGCCCTGCTCAATTCCGCCTTTGTCAACATTTTCAGGGGTATGGCCGGCGTTTTCCTCCGATCCCTGATCGTAGGTTTTGACCTTAATGATGCGGCGATCCACGCCAATGTTCTCCAGATATTGGACGGCGCGCTTGGCGCCTTCTTCATCTTCAAAAAGTCCCGTAACGATTGGCATTGTTTCCTCCTTTCTCGCGTCCCGGCTGATGGTGAACCACGGGCGTGCCTCATCGTTCCTTCACATTGATCACGGGTTGTTGTCCCGATCGTGAGCAAAGAGGGGAACGCATCTCCGGAAGCGGAGTTGGGTGAGGGGTAGAATTGACATGGGGGCTCGAGACTTTGAGCGAAACAACTGTTCCGTACTGCGGACCAGCACCTGATTTCACCGACCTTGCATATGCATGGAACCTCGATCCGGTTCTCATCGCTATGATAACGCTCGCAACCGTTCTGCTGTTTGGGACAGCGACCCGACAGGGTTCCTTCTTGCAGCGTGCCGCCATAATCTGCATTCTTGTCGTTGCATTCGTATCGCCGCTTTGTGCGTTGACGACGGCCCTTTTCTCCGCGCGGGTTTTCCATCATTTCATATTGATTGCCGTCCTTGCGCCACTGCTGGCGCTAAACCTTGAAGGACGCCTGCCGCGCTTACCCTGGCGGCTCCCAGCCCTTCCGGAAATTCCGTTTCTCGCGCATACCATCGTCTATTGGGCCTGGCATCTGCCGCCGGGTTATTCATTCGCGCTTTCAAACTCCCTTGCTTACTGGGGCATGCAGCTCGCGTTGATTGTAACCGCTGTCTGGCTATGGAGGACGATGCTCGTCTCTGCCGGACCGGGAAGGAGAATTGCGCTCGCACTTGCAACGATGGCGCAGATGGGCTTCCTCGCAGCCATCCTGACATTTGCTCCTTATCCGCTTTTCGCAGAGCATCTGCTCACGACCGAGTCGTATGGGATGACAGCGCTCGAAGATCAGCAGCTTTCGGGCCTCATCATGTGGACATTCGGGCTTGTCCCCTATCTCGTCGTTGCGCTTTCCTCCGCCCGGACCTTGCTGCACATGACTGCATGGCGGGGGGTGGAATGATCGCGCTCTTCAAGTTTGTCCATTTTTTAGCGATCTCTGTCTGGATCGCCGGCCTTGTCAGTCTTCCCGGTCTCTATGTGCAACGTGCGCATGTCCAAAACGATGATGATCGTTTCCGCCTGCAAAAGATCGTGCGGTTTTCCTATGTAAAGGTATTGTCGCCAGCCGCTTTTTTTGCAGTCGCGTCCGGAACCACGCTTATTTTCCTGCAATCCACATATTTATCATGGTTCAGCGCAAAGCTGGCCCTTGTGGCTATTCTCGTGTTTCTACACGTGCTTACGGGGCTGGTCATTCTCCGTCTCTTTAACGACGGCGAGATCTATCCTGTGTGGCGTTTCATTGTCGTCACGGCGTTCACCAGCATCATAGCCCTTGGCATCGTCTATCTGGCGCTCGCAAAACCGGAGATACCCGCGCTGCTGCCTGACTGGTTCCATGAGCCTGGGGCACTAAAGCGTAACATCGCCCCCCTCATTCCTTGGGAGACACCATGAGGCCGATGCCGTGATCGAATATCAGCTTTCCGCCGTGCCAGCCCGCGAGCGCAGTAAGGACCGAAGCAAGGAGGGACAGGCCGAGCCCATGCGGCAAAATCTCGATCATGCCGAATGTCCGCGCTCCCCAATTGGCGCCTGCCACGGAGATCAGCGCGATTGCGGCCACACCATGCGCCCAGCTGGCAACCCGGGCGCGAATTCCCGCGACGAGAAGCAGTTCCGCGGTGCCGATGATGCCGGCTGCGACGCCGCTGAAAAAAGCGCCTCCCGATGCCCAGACACCGGCGCGAACCCAGAACTCGTCTGCGGACCACCAATAAAGGAGGTCGCAAGCCAATGTCGTGATGACAAGGGCAATAGGGAAATGAACGGTCATTGCGTGCAGTGGATGGCCGGCAACGGCGATTGCGGAGTCGGTCGTCTTCTCCTCCACCTTGGAGATGACCGGGTTGGGTGCGTCGCTTTTTTCCATCTGATAGTTCCTTTTCGACCGCTAACCCGCGGGAGAAGCGCGGGGTTCCGTTTCATAGCGTTCATTCCTCTGCTTTTGCTGGTTTCCGCTTGCTCCGGTGATCTCTCGGCACTGGCGCCGGCAGGCCCGGCCAGTCGCAAGGTCGCGCTGCTGTGGTGGGTAATGTTGGGCGGTGCCTGCGCAATCTTCCTGCTGATTGCCGTTCTGTTGGCGTTGGTCTTTTCCAACCCGGCTTCCCTTGCTCGGGTGAAAACGCACCATTGGCTGATCGGCGGCGGCATCGGGTTCCCCATACCGGTCCTGACGGCCCTGGTGGCTTTTTCATTCATGCAAGGAGAATCCCTGCTGCCACAGTCGGGGAGCGATCCGCTTCGCATACATGCGGTTTCGCGCATGTGGAAATGGGAGTTTGCTTACGAAACACCGACCGGAGAAGTCCGCATTTCCGACGTGATGCATATGCCGGTTGGCCGTGACGTCATTGTAGAGGTCACCAGTGACGATGTCATTCACAGCTTCTGGGTTCCAAGGCTTGGCGGAAAGATCGATGCCATTCCCGGACTTTCCAACAAGATTGCCCTCAGAGCGGATCAGACCGGCACCTTCGGCGGCATCTGCGCGGAATATTGCGGTACCGGCCATGCCGGCATGAGTTTCCGTGTTGTTGCTCACACGGAGAGCAAGTTTTCAAAGGTGATCGGGGGCTTGGGACAACGCTGATGAACGATGTGCGCACACCGAAGAAACACTCGTCGTTAAGGCTTCACCGCGAACTCAATGAGGTCTGGAGTTCGGGCACCGGGTTTCGGCGTCTCGCAGCGGTCAACCACACCGTCATAGGCAAACGCTTCATGGTGACCGCGCTTGTTTTCTTCGCCATCGGCGGGTTCCTGGGCATGCTCATCCGGACACAACTGGCCACGTCATCAAACGCCTTCATGGATGCCGAGCAATATGCGCAGGTCTTCACGATGCACGGCACGATCATGATGTTTCTGTTCGCAATTCCTTTTTTTGAGGGGCTTTCGATCTACGTCCTGCCGAAGCTCATCGGCGCCAGGGACCTCGCTTTTCCCCGCCTGTCGGCCTATGGCTACTGGTGTTACCTCTTCGGCGGCGGAATGCTGATTTTCGCCCTTATTGGCGGGGCCGCCCCTGCGGGGGGCTGGTTCATGTACACGCCGCTGTCGTCATCGCAATACAGTCCCGGGGTCAATGCCGACATCTGGCTTCTCGGCATTACCTTCGTGGAGATTTCCGCTATCAGCGCGGCGATCGAAATCATCGTGACGATCCTGAGGCTGCGTGCACCCGGCATGTCCCTCGACAGGATGCCGGTCTTCGCCTGGTACATGCTCGTTGTCGCCGCGATGATGCTGATCGGTTTTCCGCCGCTGATCCTCGGTTCGATATTGCTGGAGGCTGAACGGGCCTTCGATATCCCGTTTTTCGATCCGCAACGCGGCGGTAGCCCGCTTCTGTGGCAACACCTCTTTTGGCTGTTCGGCCACCCCGAGGTCTACATCATCTTTCTGCCGGCGGCCGGAGCCTTGTCGACAATTATCCCCGTTCTGGCAGGAACGCGCCTGATCGGTTACAACATCATCGTTGCGGCGTTGATCGCCATGGCTTTCCTGTCCTTCGGACTGTGGGTGCACCACATGTACACGGTGGGCATCCCCCATGTGGCGCTGTCGTTTTTTTCTGCCGCGAGCGCGCTTGTCACCATCCCGACAGCGATCCAGATATTCGCCTGGCTTGGAACCATCGCAAGCGGCAAGCCGACGATGAGCGTTCCCATGCTCCATATCCTCGGGTTTTTCTGCGTATTCGTTATCGGCGGTCTGACCGGCGTCATGCTGGCCATGGTACCCTTCGATCAGCAGGCGCATGATACACATTTTGTGGTGGCGCATCTTCATTATGTCCTGGTCGGGGGATTTCTCTTTCCCATGCTCGCCGGGCTTTATTACTGGGTGCCGCATATCAGCGGGCGCCAGCCCGTCCAGCACCTTTCCTGGGCCGCGTTCTGGATGATCTTCATCGGCTTCAATCTCACATTCTTCATGATGCACCTGACCGGGCTGCTGGGCATGCCGAGGCGTGTTTTTTCCTATCCAGAGGCTTCCCCCTGGGAGTGGCTCAATCTTCTCTCCTCAATTGGCAGCTTCATAATGGCCGCGGGCCTCATGCTGGTGGTGCTGGACTTCGCGCTGTTGTTTCGCTACGGGCGCGCCTTCAGGCGCAATCCGTGGGATGCCGGTACCCTTGAATGGGCCATGCCGACCCCGCCAGCGGCCTATGCCTTTGCGTCACAGCCGGAAGTGACTGCTAGAGCGGACAGCCTGCCGATCAACCAGATCGCGGCGATGCTCGCCGCGGGTAAAGGGTACCTCGGCTTTGTGAGATCCAGGAAAATGGAGACCATGGGGACGGATGCCGTAACCGGTGCGCCGCTGCAGATCGTCGTGTTGCCAGGGCCAAGCTTTCTTCCCTTGCTGACTGCCATGTCCACGGCCGCCTTTTTCATCGCATTGCTTCTCAAGGCGTATCCGGTGGCGGTTTTCGCTCTCGTCATTATTGCTTTGCTCTTCCTTGCGTGGACGCCGAACGATGATGCCAGACAGGAACGCGGACCCGTCGTCGCGCGTGGAGAAGAGCGTTTTCCGCTTCATTACGAATGCGCCGATGCTCCGTCCGTCATGGCGGTGAAACTTGCCCTGATTGCGGACACGACGCTTTTTTCCTCATTGCTTTTCGGCGGGCTTTTCCTCTGGATTTCCGCCGGTGGCGAAAAGATCGTCTGGCCGCAGTCGATATCACTGCAGACGGTTTTCCTGTTGAGCGCCGCTGTAGCCGCCATCTTTGGCGCACTGGCGAGGCATCTGAGAACGGCTGTGACGATGTCGATCATCAGCACGATTGCCTACGTGGCGGCGATCGTCTTTGGTGCAATGGTGCTGCGGGAGGAATATGCGGCGGTAAGCCATGCAATCCACGGCGTTTCGGTTGCGGTCAACGTTTATCTCCTTTTGCACGGATTTGTCGGCCTGATCCTTGGGGCATTCGGCTGTTGGCGTCTGTCGAATGGCTACGTCTCGGACCGTCGCCGAAACGACCTTCGCATAGGCACCCTCTGGCATGTTCACTTGCTTTTCGCGACAGGCATATCGTTTCTATTCCTGCAGACACTACGGTCATTAACGGAGGGAGGCTGAGATGCGCTACCGAACAGCCTTCAGTCTTGCTGGGCCCTTCATCACCTGGGCCCTGTGCTTTCTCACATTGTATGCTGTGCAATTCGTCGGCTGTGCCTGGGGGTGGGATACGCGCTCCTGGGCCGGCGTTTCGATCCTTCGATCCATACTGCTTGCTCTGTTCGGCTTATCGCTTTTCCTGCTTGTGCTGTGGATGAGGAAATTGCGGAGCAATCAAAAGTCGGGGAGCGATATCCTTTCGGTAATCTCTCATGCGGCAGCGCTCGCGGCGTTTGCTTCCACCGCTTTGGTTTTTCCCGGCGTGTTTTGGCTTAGCCTGTGTTAAGGCGATAACATCCGTCGCCGCATGTTCAAAGCTGCATCTGCGCTTCCCGCGGGCGGGACGGAAGCGGCGCCGATGGGGTCAGCGGGGGATTCGCTGAGCCAGAAGTCTGGCAACCGCGTCGGCGTCTATTGCCTCGATGCGGTATCGATCGTGCGGTGTGCCACCTGTTGTTTCCGCGGCGACCATCGCATTGATCACCGCCTCTTCCACGCTCTGCACCACGGCCTGATAGACCGGATCAAGCACATCGTCATTGACCATGTCGATGCTCAACAGCGGTCCGGCCTTATGGCGCATCGGGTGTGGATTGGCCGTCGAAAAAGCGAGAAAAATGTCGCCGGAACTATTGCCGCCGACTGTGCCATTGCGGCCGATGCCTATCGCGCCGCGCCGCGCCAACTTCCGCAGCTGGTGCGGCGCAAGTGGCAGGTCCGTGGCAATCACAACGATGATCGAGCCTCGTTCGGACAGCCCCGGGTTTTCTTGTTGCAGCAGTTTGCCAACGGGGAGGCCGCCAATTGTCAGCCAGTCCCGCTGGCCGTGATTGGCCTGCACCAACGCCGCGACGGTGAACTCCTTGTCGTCAATGGCGATCAGGCGCGACGCCGTACCGGTGCCGCCCTTGAAACCGTAAGCAATCATGCCCGTGCCGCCGCCGACATTACCCTCAGCGACCGGACCGCTTCTGGCAGCGTTCAACGCCTCCAGGACGTGCTCGACCGCGACGTGTTGGCCGTTGATGTCGTTGAGCATGCCGTCATAGGTTTCTGCCACCACAGGCATGATCCACAAGTGGTCGTCTCCCTCGTAGGTCGATGCAAATCGGTCAATCATCCATCGCACGGCGCTTTGATGGGCGATACCTACGCTGTGCGTGTTGGTAATCAGGACAGGCCCGACAAAGTAGCCGCCGTCCTCGATCCAGTGAGATCCCGTCATCTCACCATTGCCATTGAAACGATGAATGCCAGCGAATACCGGTACTGGTTCGCCCGCTGCGGCGTGCGGCAGTATCGCCGTCACGCCGGTACGCACCGGCAACTTGCGACCGGGGCGGGGTGTCTCTTCACGGATCGTCGAAAAGCCGACATGGATACCGGCGATGTCGGTGATGGCGTTGAGCGGGCCGGGCGTGCCGTCGAAGGCAATACCGAAGTCACGCGAGCGGTTTTTGCCTGCTGAGGTCGTCTCGCTGATCATTGGTCCCTCCGATTTTCAGGCAGCGTTCAACAAATGGTCAGTTTCACGTCGTTGTTGTCCAGGCTTTCTGTCAAATCTTCGCCCAGCGCCTTATCGGTAACGACGTGCGTGATGTCCCGCCAAGCGGCATAGCGCGCGGGGAAGAGGCGGTCGTGCTTGGAATGATCGGCGACCACGACGGTGCGCGCTGCGCGCGAAACCATCGCGCTGTAGACCGCGCCACACTCCAAGAGGGCGTCCGAAGGGCCGTCTGGACCCAGACCGCTTGCGCCAAGAATGGCGAAATCGGCGTAGAAGGAATTGAGGAATGACACGGCGTAGGCACCGACCGTCGCGCCCTCGGTGGCGTGGTAGTCGCCGGGGAGCATGACCACCTTGATTGTCGGGTTGATGGCAAGCACGGTCGCCACACCAAAGGAATGAGTGAGTACAGTGATGTTCTTCATCTCGACTGCTACGCGCCGCGCGGTGTGCACTGTCGTCGAGCCCGAGCCGATCATAAGCACCTGAGCGCCCTTAAGTATCTGGACGGCCGCCTTGGCGATCCTTTCGCGCTCGCCGACAAAGAGCGCATGGCGCTCGGTCACCGAAGGCTCGGTGGAAAGCGAACGCACGGCGCCGCCATAGGTGCGGTTGAGCAGACCCTGTTCGGTCATCTCGTCCAGATCGCGCCGGATTGTCTCTGTCGAGACGTCTAGGCGCCGGGCAAGTTCAGCAACGCGCAGGCTCGGTGCCTGGTTAAGTTCAGTCAGGATGCGCGACTGGCGCACGCTTTTTGGTTTTTTCATCGCGCCTCACTCCCAATGGCTTTCCAGCGCAAAACTCGGCCGCGTGAGGAACATCTCAGTGCGCCGTGTTCAGCTGCAGAAGAGACAGAGGAATTCTTGTCGGCATAAAGGGCTTCGAGTGCTTTCATCGACCAAGTTGTGTCAGGAACACTCTGGGCGAACAAGCCCGGGGCGACTTTCGTCCCCGATTGTTTCATGCTTTGGCTGCGGCAGATAGCCGACCAACTCTTCCGTGGTCATCACGTTGGCATAGATCATGTGCAGTCTGGTCAGTTCACTGACGTGGAGTTCCATGGAGCCTGCTGCACACGCGTCATCGACGACGATGACGTCGAAGCTTTCGTCAGCGAGGCTGCGGACGGTGGAAGATACACACTGGTCGGTAAAAATCCCGGCGCAAACAACGTGGGTGATGCCCATATTGGTCAGCAAAAGCCTGAGATTCGTGCCCGTCAGCGCGCTGTCGGTGGTTTTGGTGACAACGATCTCACCGTCCTGGGGGGCAACCTGCGAAAGTATCTGCGAAGCTTGCTCATCTTTCGGAAGCAAAAGATTGTTCCATCCCGGCTTCTTCTGGCTGAGCGAACGATCCCGGCCATCGGTGCGCAGACAAGCGATTCGCGCGAAAAACACGTCGAGGCCGAGTGCGCGAAACCGTTCCATGAGACGCCGGGTATTGGGGATGACGGTGTCATGCATGCGCTCGTGAAACGGCGTCCAGGCGTGATAGCGGACAAGATCATCACCAGACAGCGTGTCGGGAGCTGGGCGATCGAGATACGTGTTCTGCATGTCGATGACGAGAAGCGCCACCTTGCCCTTTTCAAGCGTCGGATCGTCGGGTTCCGGAGCGCTTTGATAGTAGAATGAACGGCGGTCGGTTTTCCAGTTCATCGAGGCGTCCTCATGTATCCGCCTGACGACGGCGGACCAGCATGATGGCGAGACCGCCAGCCAGCAACAATATGGCAGCCGATACAGTGCTCATCGTGCCGAGCGCCGGCACCATTGGCGAATACCCGGCGACCATCTTCGAATAGAGCCATTTCGGGATCGTAGAGTCGACACCGGCTGTATAAAGCGACAACGGAAAATTGCCCCAGGAAAGCAGGAACGCGAAGAGCGCGCCGGACCAGATACCCGGCCACAGAATAGGCAGGGTCACCTCGCGCAGAATGAACCAGCGGCCCGCTCCGAGGTCACGCGCAGCCTCTTCCAGTGTTGGATCAAAGGAATAGACCTGGATCGCAATGACGAGCGTCACCACCGGAACGATCCAGACGAGATGCGCAATAACGGCCGTCTGCCAGCTCGGATTGATACCAAGCGCGTTGAACCACAGGAGAAGAGCGAGCCCCAGCACCGGCTGCGGAAAGAAGACTGGCAGAAGGATCGCCTTCTGGAAAAGCTTGCGTCCCTTCCAGTCGTAGCGGGCGAAGGCGAGCGCGCCGAAGAAGGCGAATATCACGGAGACAAGCGTGACGATGAAAGCGATCAGGAGGGAGTTCTGCACGAGAGCCTGAATCTCAAGCGAGGCAAGGGTCTTGCCCCACCATTCGGTCGAAAAGGCGTTAATCGGGAAGCCGAAATAGCGTCCCCTGGACAGGCCGGCCATCGCTCCGCAGAGGATAGGAAGGTAAACGACAAGGACGACAAAGGATGTCCAGACCTTGACGAAGGCTCGGGCGCGGATTTGCGAGCGGGTTTCCATGTCTCACTTCTTTCCCAGAATGCGGTCGAGATCGAGCTTGGATAAAACGTAGAGGGCAAGCCCGCTGACGATGGCGACGAGCAGGAGGGCGAGCGCCGAGCCAAGCGGCCAGTTCTGCGCATACGTGAAAGCAACCTCGATATCCTGCGCGATGGTGATGACCGATTGGCCCCCGAGAATCTTGGATTCGGCGATCGCGCCGGCGCCGAGCACGAAGGTGAGCAACATGCCGATCAGGATACCCGGCATGGCGAGTGGCAACTCGATCTCGCGCCAGATCATCAGCCTGTTAGCCCCGAGGTCGCGG
This sequence comes from Agrobacterium pusense, assembly GCF_013285525.1. Lineage (NCBI taxonomy): Bacteria > Pseudomonadati > Pseudomonadota > Alphaproteobacteria > Hyphomicrobiales > Rhizobiaceae > Agrobacterium > Agrobacterium pusense. The sequence continues at coordinate 904,299 of NZ_CP053857.1, read as the reverse complement.
GCCGCATCAACAAGGTCCCGGGGAATCATGGCAATGCCAAGCGACATCGGGAACAGCATGAAAGGCAGATAGACATATGTCATGCCGAAGAGGATGGCGCCGGGTGTGTAAAGTATCTCGGGTCCGCCCGAGAAGCCGAGCCACTTCAGGCCGCCATCGAGCACCCCGTTCTTGATAAAGAACAGCACCCAACCGTAGAGGCGTACGTTTTCCGAGACGAACAGCGGAAAGACGAACAGCACGCCAACCAGGCCAGACCATTTGCCGAACATGCGATTGAGACCATAGGCGATGGGATAGGCGATCATCGCAAGCAATATGACTGTCGCAAAGGCATAAGCGATCGACCAGGCAAACGACATCCAAACGGTATTGGAAGGATCAAGGATCACCGTGAAGTTGGCGAGGGTAAACGAGCGAAACACGTCGAAGCTCTTGGGCGTGGCGAAGGCATAGGCAGCTACCGTAAGAAGCGGTGCCAGAAAGCCGAGCAGCAGCAGGATCGTGACAGGAGCGGCCGCGCGCAGTCCTGCAGGGATAGACGGAAAATGCCTTTGTTCAACGGCCGCTTCAGCATGGGTCATGGTTGCCATATCAGTCTCCCACCACGATCGCGTCGCGGGCGTCCCAGCCGATAGTGACCGTGTCGCCCGACGTGATACCGGTCGCGGCGGCGCGTGCGGCCTCGACCAGATAGATTCGGTCGCCGGAATGAATCTGATACTGCATGCGCGAGCCGAGAGAATATTCGTTGTAGATCGTGCCGGAGATCAGGTTGTCGGCGCTCGAGGAGCCGGTGACGAAGCGCATGGTTTCGGGCCGAACGATGACAGTTGCCGTCTCGCCAATCGATTGTGCTACCGGGGCTACAGTGATCGGCCTGCCGTCGGCGAGCGTCCAAACGCCTTGGTGGTCGCGCCTGACTTCAAAACTGTTCACCTCACCAAAAAATTCCGCGACGAAGCGCGTTGCCGGCTTGGTGTAGATTTCCTCAGGTGTGCCAATCTGAACGAGGTGGCCATGGCTCATTACCCCGACACGATCAGACATGACCATGGCTTCCTCGAGCGAATGGGTAATGTAGACAAAGGTCTTCCCGCTTTCGCGGTGCAGGTCCTTCAGCTCCTTTTCCAGAACTTTCTTCAGTTTGTAGTCCAGCGCTGACAGCGGCTCGTCAAAAAACAGAACGTCGGGGTCATAGGCAAACGCGCGGGCAAGCGCCACACGCTGTTTTTCGCCGCCCGAGCAACGCATCACGTTTTTGGAGTAGTAGCTCTCCGGCAGGCGCACCATGCGCATGAGTTCGAGAGCGCGCGCTTTGCGTTCGGCGGCCGGCATTTTGCGAACTTTTAGCGGGAACTCGATGTTCTCGCCGACGCTCTTGTGCGGGAAAAGCGCAAGCGACTGGAAGACGAGACATGTCGGACGCTTGTCGGACGGCACGTTATTGATCGTTTCGCCGCGGAGCGTGATATAGCCTCCTGATGGTGATTCCATGCCGGCCAGCATGCGCAGAAGTGTGGTCTTGCCGGACCCGGAGGGCCCGACAATGGTGACGAATTCGCCTTCTCTGATATCGACACTTATGCCATCTACCGCGGCAAAATCGCCGAAAATCTTTCGAACGTCGACAAGTTGCAGCACCGGTTTCGGCGTTGGATGGATCGGATCCTCGATTTTCGGCAAGACGTCGGATAGGGTGGGCGAGATCATCGCAAGGCTCATGTTCTGTTCTCCGTCGGGACAGGCTTTGCTCAGCCGCGCAGGCGCCTGGCGGCGGTCATCAGTTCCAGTGCCTTGTCATAGTCAGGCACGATGTCGTATTGCGCCGAGCGCGCCATATCCTCCTCGAGGCTGTCCCATTGGATGGCTTCCATCTCGTCCTTGGTGAAGAGTTCGTAGCACTTCGGGTTGCCCATCTGGCTGACCGGGTTGAATGTGCCTTCAGCAAAGGCGACGGTGTGGGCGACGTGCGGATCCTGGACGTATTTCAGAAATTCCAGGGCGAGTGGCGAAAGTTCGGGATTGTTGACCGTCGAGGTGATCTCGATCCAGGAAATACCGCCCTTGCCATCCATCGGGCCCTTGAGTGGCGTAATGGCGCGCAAGTTCGTATAGCCGTCGGCACGCGCCGGAGAGACGGAATAAGTGCCACCGGTCATATAAAGGTCGATCTCGCCCGAGACGAGAGCCTGATTGAGTGACGCCATGTCCCCGACCATCTTGGCGCCCTTGAAAACTTTTTCTGCGGTTTCGGCAAAGGCCTTGAACTCCTCCTCCGTATGCTCCCTGAAGGGGTCAATTCCGGCGATGAGGAAGATGTTGAAGACGTTCCAGTCGTCGGATTCCTGTATGCCGTACTTGCCGGCGATCGAGGCGTCGTTGAACAGGTCCCAGCCCTGTTCCTCCGCCGTTGCTTTGCTGACCTTGTCGGTGTTGACAACAAAGCTGTAGGGCCCGAAGCGCTGCGCCATACCGAGCAGGTCCTTGCCGTCGTCGCTCATTGCCCAGCGATAAGGCGCCTTGAAGTTGGGGAGCATGGTCTCGAAATAGGGCTCGAACTCGGCGCGGGGCAGCGGCTTGATCAGCCCGGCGGGGCCCATCACCTTGCGGGCCCAGGGATTGTTGACGTTGATCAGGTCCCAGATTTTGGTCTCGCCCGCGCGCAGGCGGTTGATCATGGTCGGGTCGTTGGTCAGGCTTTCAGCCTTGACGGTTGCTGACTGGCTGGATCGGAACGGATCCAGGACCTGTGCGGAATTGTAGCCTTCCCAGCACAGGATATTGAGCTCTTTTTCGCGACCCGCAAAAGCGCGGGTCGCGCTTGCCATTGGGCCGGTAAAAGCGGCGGCCGCACCCATCATCTGCATCATGTTGCGTCTGGAGATTTTCATCATAATTGTTCCCCTTTTTCTTGGCCGCTTTCGTGGCTCGTGGATCGCTTATGTTGGAACCTTGTCGTAAAAATGTGTGATTTACAACATCTATTTTCTGCTTCATGGTGCGTAGCGTGATTGGAGCGGTAGCACCTGGAGGCGAACGTAACTTCTGCAAAAATGGAATGCTAAAGGCCTAATATTACTGTGCATTTGTTTTGTGCAGGCAGCGCCGGTCGTGTGCCGATGTTTTAATCTGACGCCTCAAATTAAAGCAGTAGCGGCACGTGAATTTGTGGAAATTACAACAAAAAAGTGAGTGGAACATGTTGAAGTCACTGCAAGGGAAAACGGTCATTGTCACCGGCGCAAGCCGGGGGATTGGCAAGGGCATAGCATTGCGTTTCGGGGAGGCCGGCCTGAACGTCCTCGTTGTCTCGCGCAGCCAGGTCGATGCCGACAGGGTGGCGTCCGAAATCGGAGGCAATAGCTTGGGATTCGCGGCGGATGTCAGCACCGAGGAAGGCTGCAAGGCGATGGTTGATGCGGCCGTAACCCGCTATGGCGGAGTTGAAGTTCTTTGTGCAAATGCCGGCATCTTCCCGGCAGCCAGGCTGGGCGAAATGACGGTGAACGACTTCGACCAGGTGATTTCGACGAATCTCAAAAGCACCTTTCTCAGCGTTTCCGCCGTTTTGCCAGCAATGACGAAGGCTGGCTCAGGCCGTATCATCATAACCTCATCGATCACCGGCCCGATTACTGGATATCCGGGCTGGTCGCATTATGGGGCGAGCAAGGCGGGCCAGCTCGGTTTCATGCGCACGGCTGCGATCGAACTGGCGCCGAAGAACATCACGATCAATGCGGTCATGCCAGGCAATATCATGACCGAGGGGCTTGAGGACAACGGCCCAGACTATATCGCCGCGATGGCGGCCTCTGTTCCGTTGCGTCGTCTTGGCGCGCCGGCGGATATTGCGAACGCCGCTCTGTTCTTCGCATCTGAAGAGGCTGCCTATATCACCGGCCAGTCAATTGTTGTCGATGGCGGCCAAACCCTTCCGGAATCGCTCGGAGCGCTCGACGCGATGGGCTGAAACCGGAAGAAGTCCGGGCGACATCGTCGCCCGGTATGCCAAAGGTGTTCAAGCGGCTCAACGCGCGTTCAGGATGCTGTCCAGCGTAGCGGAGAAGAGGTCAGCATCCTCATTCGAAAAACACAGTGGCGGGCGGATCTTCAGCGTTGCGCCATACTTGCCTGCTGCCCCGATCAGGATACCGTTTTGTTTTAATTTATTGATCACTGTCGTTGCGAACGCCGTGTCCGGTTCCCCCGTGGCGGGGTCGACAAAGTCGAGGCCGATAAAAAGGCCGGCCCCCCGCACGCCGCCGATGACTGGATGTCGGGTTTGTAAAGCCTGGAGCGATTGTTGGAAATGACCACCGACAGCGGCCGAACGTTCGATCAGATTTTCCTCCTCGATCACCCTGAGTACGGCATGGCCAGCGGCGGCCGCCACGGGATTGCCGCCGAAAGTATTGAAGTATCCGGTTTCCTCGCAAAATCTCTGGAGTAAGTCAGGTCGCGTGACGACACCACCCATCGGGAAACCGTTCCCCATTGGCTTTCCCATCGTCACGATATCGGGTGTGACGCCGTGGCGCTCGAAGCCCCAAAGACTGCCTCCCGTCCGGCCAAAACCCGGTTGGACCTCATCGGCGATCAACAGGCCGCCAGCACGGTGCACCACATCTGTCGCCTCCCTGAGAAAGCCGGCAGGATCGGCGTAGATACCGTCGCTTGAGAAGATTGTATCAACAATCAAGGCGGCGAACTTGATGCCGCGCGATTTGAGTTCGTTAATCGCCTGTTCCACAGATGCGGCAAAGCTTGCAGCAACGCTCATGCCGTCACGGGGCGCCGGCGCCGGAATGACCGCTACAAAGGGTGCGGGCTTGCGCTTGCGTAGGGACGAGGGGGAAATCTCGGTCACCAGCGCAGTATTTCCGTGATAGGCTGCTTCGGTGACGACGAAACCTTCGGCGCCAGTTCCGATGCGGGCGATGCGCATGGCAAGATCATTGCTTTCGCTGCCGGTGCAGGTCAGAACCACATTGCTGAGCGCCGTCGGGAATTTTGACAGAAGCTCTTCGCTGTAGGACTCGACGACGCGGCTGAGGTAGCGCGTGTGGATGTTGAGTTCGCCAATCTGGCGCGCAACGGCCTCGACCACCCGTGGATGGCAGTGGCCGACAGACGGTACATTGTTGTAGACGTCGAGATATCTGCGTCCGCCGGCGTCATACAGGTAGGCGCCCTGTGCACGTACCATCTCGATCGGCTGCTCGTAAAAGAGCACGGATGACGCTCCAAAAGTTGCCTGGCGCTTGGCGACGCGCTGCGCAAGTTCAGCCGGGAAGCCCTCGGCACGGCTCGCATCAAAACGGTTGAGATCTAGAATTTCCTTGGTGGCGACGCTCATCGGGCTCTCCTCAACGGTGTTCGGCCAGATAGCGCTCCGCGAGCGCCACGGTACCATCGGTATAGCCTGTGCCCATGGATTGGGCCGTCGGCGTTTCAGCATGGGAAGCGATCCACGCGGTGAGCTGCATGCGGCGAAGCATGATGAACATCGGCAGGGCCGCCTCATGTTGCTCATCAAGAGCGGTGACGCGCCGATAGCCTTCGAGCCAGGCGGCTTTGAGGTCGGGGATGAAAGGCTCATGTTCCATGAAGCTGATCGAGGCTGCAAAATCGTAGGCGTACCAGGACAGACCGCAATCATCGAAATCGATCACTCCCAGCCTGCCATTATCGACCAGAAGGTTGGCGGCCCGCATGTCGCAATGAACGAGGCCGAAGCGGTCCTCACCATAGCCGTAGGCGGAGGTCTGGGCTTCGAGCAGCTTGTGCGTTCTTTCTAACACGGACTTGCCGCCGAGCGTCAGTCCGAGGGCGTCACGCCAGTCACCCCAATAGGCACCGTCCCCCAGAATCCGGTTGAAGCTCCATGTCTTGCGGACGAAGTTCTCCGGTCGCGTCCATCTGCGGCTGTGGGCGTGCAGTTTCGCATTGATTTCCCCGAGTGTCCTGTACCAGTGGACGAGGTCGGACTCAGCATCTGGCTCCTTGCCCGCCATATATTCGAAGGCGACAGCGTGGCGCATGGTTTCGCCGTCTGAGAAGACTTGAAGGAGGCTGCCGTCGTTTGCCGTGACCGGCCGCGGCGTAACAACCACCCCATCTTGCCGTAGCGCATCAATCCATGCGAGCTCGGACAGTATCTCCGCTTCAGTATGGTAGTCAGGGCGATGCACACGCACGATCAGATCGCTTCCAGTGGTCTCGTCAGCGATACGGAAGGTCGCGTTCTCGGAGATCGTCAGGAGCGTCAGGGTTGCATCCGGCGAGACGCCCCATACTGGCGAGAGGTCCTTGAGGCCTTGTCCCAACCTGGAAAGAAAATCTGTGTGATACAACATTTATCGCGCCCGTTTTGATCATGGTTGGCAAATCCAACAATATTAATGTTGGAATTGCAACATTTAATCCAAGCCCATTGATGTTTTTGGATGATTAAAGCGGCTGCTCGTCGCGACGTTCGCGACATCATCGGAAGGCTGATGAACATCATGGCGTGATGACGACCGCCCGGCGTTCGGTCGCCATCAGCGGCCGCCTCGGCGCTCCGGAGGCGATCGATCAGGGTCGCCGCTTCGAGGACCCTCGGATACTGCTCTTTCCTCGCTTCGCCTGCGGAGGCAGCGACGCGATCAAGCCGACCCAGCTGACGCGCCCGTCGCCTAAATCAACTCAGGCCCCGAAGCACATTCTTCTGATCAAAAACCCAGGCCGAGCTGCGATTGGTCCTCGTCTTCAGCCTCTTTGTCATTGGTGAGCGACGACAGCGTTACCCCAAGGAGCCGGACCGGCCGTTTGAATGGATAGACACCGGCCAGCAGGGTATTGGCCGCGTCTAGAATGTCTTCGGCGTTCGAATAGGGGATGGCAGTTGTCCTGCTCCGCGTCGACTGGGTGAAGTCGGAATATTTGATTTTCACGGTCACCGTCTTGCCGCTGAAACCCTTGGCCTCGCAATAGGACCAAACCTTTTCGGCAAGTGGCCGGAGTTCCCTGGTTGCGAGCTTGAGGTCATCGATGTCCGCGGTAAATGTATCTTCCGCGCCGACCGACTTACGCACCCGGTCCGGCCTGACCTGCCGCTCATCGATGCCACGGGCAATGCCATAGAAGTACGGACCTGACTTTCCGAAATGCTCAACCAGAAACGGCAGGGATTTTGCTTTTAAATCCGCTCCGGTCTCGATACCAAGCCGGTGCATCTTTTCCGCCGTAGCCGGGCCGACGCCATGGAATTTCTTGACTGCGAGCTGTTCGACAAAGGCCGGACCGTTCTTCGGCGTAATCACCGCCTGACCGTTCGGCTTGTTCAGATCGGACGCCATTTTGGCCAGGAACTTGTTATAGGAGATGCCAGCCGAAGCGTTCAGCCCGGTCACCGCCTTGATCCGGGCGCGGATTTCCAGAGCGATTTCAGTGGCAATTGGCATATCCTTGAGATTTTCGGTGACGTCGAGATAGGCCTCGTCGAGCGACAGAGGTTCGATGACCGGCGTATATTCCGCAAAAATCTCCCTTATCTGCTGTGAGACAGCGCGGTAGACTTCAAATCGTGGTTTCACGAAAATCAAATCCGGGCATTTTCGAGCCGCCGTGACCGACGGCATGGCCGAGCGGACCCCAAACTCGCGTGCCTCGTAACTTGCTGCTGCAACGACGCCACGGGCAGCCGCTCCGCCAACAGCGAGGGGTTTGCCACGCAGTTCAGGATTGTCGCGCTGCTCAACCGAAGCGTAGAAGGCATCCATGTCGACATGGATGATTTTCCTGACGGCTGAGGCGGTGGTGAGGTCCATTGCAACCAAGTTCGCCGGGAGAAACGAAACAAGAACATAGCAGCTTGCGCCGTGACATCCAAGTCACCATTCGCAGTTCGGGTCATAATGGTGTTGCCGGAACGGAAGCGACCTCGTCTGGTTACGCCGGGTTTCAGAACCCCTACATTGCCGAAATCGGTCAGGGCGGCATCCCAGGAGGCGCGGACAAATCTGCGAGGATCGTGTGCCACGATGAGGATCTGCGAGAGCACTCTTACATTCTCTTGATCGCCACGGTGGGCGGCGACAGAGGCGTCCCGCCATCTGGACGATGGCAGGAAGCGCGTTATCGATGCGTTTGCTGGTATTTCGCGTAGTACTCGTCAGCCATCTTACGGAGCGATCGGCCAATTGCCGCGTACTCGTACTCGTTGAGATTGGCAAGCGACGCCCGACCAGAGGGGTGCTGGGTGCCAAAGCCGCGTCCAGGCAGCAGAACGATTCCGGTCTCATCGGCAATTCTGAACAGCAACTCGTTCGGCGAAAATTCGTGTCTGACCCATGCTGCGAACTCGTCGCCAAAAAGCCGGCGGGAAATCTTCTCAAGATCCAGCAAGGTATAATAATCGACCGAATTTTCGTCGTCGGGAGTGTCCAGGCCGAGCTCAGCGTAAAGGGCCGCCTGTCTACGCCGGATAAGTCGCTTCAGTGTTTTCTTGTAGTTGTCGTTTTCGTCCATAAGCGCGAATAACGAAAACAGCACCGTTTGGACCTGCTGAGGCGTTGAGAGCCCTGCGGTGTGATTGAGCGCCACGGTACGGCTGTCAGCAACCAAGCGATCGATAAACCTCAATGCCGAAACGTCCGTGACAATCGATGAATACCGCCTGTCGAGCGACGCTTTGTCTTCCTCCGGCAAGTTCCCGATCGCTTGATCGATCACGTTGTCCCGTCTTAATGCGACGGTTCCCAGCCGCCAACCCGTAGCTCCGAAGTATTTCGAGTACGAGTAGACCAGGATCGTGTTTTTTGGGCAGACGGAGAACAGCGATTTGAAATCGTCTGCGAAAGTCCCGTAGACGTCGTCGGTTAGTATCATCAGGTCTGGCCGATGATTGTCGACGATGTCGGCAATCTTTTCCAGGCTCCGTTGATCGAGTTTTACCGATGGAGGGTTGCTTGGGTTGATGCAGAAAAAGATCTTGATCGAGGGGTCTTTAAGTTTTTCGAGTTCGGAGTCCGGATATTGCCAGCCAGCCTCTGGGTCCGCGCTGATCGAAACCTCTTCAAGCCCGTATGCGTCCAGTTGTGGAATCTCGATATACGGCGTGAACGCAGGCATACCGATAGCAACCTTGTCCGATTTTTTGATCAGACGGTTTTTCTGCAGCGTGTCGAAAACATACGTCATTGCTGCCGTTCCGCCCTCAGTGGCAAAAACGTCTATATCCTGGGGCGATATTTGTCCGCCAATCATCTCTTTCGCCAAATACTGACGGACGATCTGTTCACTGACACGCAGCATGCGCGGCGGAACAGGATAGTTGCAGCCCAATATGCCTTCCACCATCTCGTGGAGGAAATCGGAAGCGGAAAGTCCGAGCTGGTCACGCACGTAACTTATGGCGCGACCAAGAAACACGACGCCTTCCTGGTCTCGATTGTCTGAGACGAAGCGTTCGAATCGCGCTTCGATGCCTTCTATGCGCGGTAAGCCACCTAGGTGCTGCTCCATGTAGGAATATGAGAGCTCTGATTCCGCAACAGCGAATAGGCCGAGCCTGAAAAAGCCTCGCCGGGGCAGGGTTGCCAGAAAATTCGGGTTGCCGCGTCCCGCGTTCAGCATTTGTTTTTCTTTTTTCGTGGACGCCAGTTTGATGAGCTCGTCTTTGAGTTCGAAGGGGCTGAGTTTTGCGAACTGACTGTAATCGTTCATACTTCTCTCTCCTGTCTGTTAAACGAGTGCCACCACGAGTGGGCCCAGCAACGTCAGGAAAACGTTGGCGAGTGCGTACGTTATGGCAAAAGGGGTCGTGGGAATGGAGTTTCCGGCTTTATCGAGGATTTCTCCGAAGGCGGGATTGGCGCTTCGCGATCCGCTCAGAGCACCAGCGAAAACCGCGACGTTGTCGTACTTTAGGAGGTAGCGACCGACGAGCATTGTTATCAACAGCGGGAGCACCGTGACGACGACGCCTATTGCAAATATCGAAAGACCACTTTCGGCGACGGTGTGTACCGCTTGTTGGCCTGACTGGAGGCCGACCACGGCCACGAACCCTGCCAAACCGAGATCTCTCAGGAGAGTTGATGCGGGTGTCGGCATGTTGCCAAGCGTCATATTACGGCTGCGATACCAGCCAAATACGAGACCGGCGAGCAAAGCTCCGCCGCCTGCGCCAAGCGTTAGCGGGACCGAACCGATCCTCAACACGAGAAGACCAACCAGCAGGCCGATGGCCACACCAAACCCGTGGTATACGAAGTCCGTCTTGTCACTGGGAGTTATGACGTTGCCAACTTTGTTCGAGAGGCGCTGTAAATCCTCCTGTACTCCGTGCACGGTCACTATGTCGCCGGCACGTATAACAGTATCGTTGGTCAATTCCAGTTTCACACCGGCCCGAGTTACCTGGATCACGTAGATCCCATGGCGCAGGTCTTTGCTTCGCTCCAATATCCGGGCGACGGTTTGGTCGGCGAAGTCCCTGTCTTTTACGACGATGTCGCGCGTTGTGACCACGAGTTCCAGACCTTCCGCCGCGGCCACCTCCCTGCCGATCAGGTTTTCAAGACCGACGACGCCTGCACGACGTCCGACTATCAGCAAGAGATCACCGTTCTGCAGACGAAGCTCGGGTTCAACGCCTACCAGAGCGCTGCCGCGTTTCACGCGTTCGATCGTGATGGGCCCTTTTGTCGACAGTGCTTCCAATTCGGCTATGCTTTTCCCAGCCGCACCCTCGACCCTGAATATCCGTCCGACGAGGTCCGGAAGGGCAGGTGCTTCACCGACGCCATATACTCGAGCGCCCTTGAGCATCTCTGCTTCCGCCTTCACGGCGTCATCCCGTATCCCCCGTTTCATGAACCAGGGAAGAATATTCACGCAGACGATGATCGCTCCAAAAGAACCAAATATATAGGTGACCGCGTAACCGATCGCGACGTTCGCCTGGAGCCTCTGCGTCTCATCGACGGCAAGTCCAAGTTTTTCAATGGCGGAGCTCGCCGTTCCGATAATGGCGGATTGTGTCAGTCCTCCGGCCGCAATCCCCGCGGCGATGCCCTTATCAAGACCTGTCAATTTTGCGAGCACGACCACGGTGGCAAGACCGCTGATCGCAAGAACCGCAGCCAAGACGATCTCTCGTATAGATTGTTTTCCCAGGGAGCGGAAAAACTGCGGCCCGCTTTCAAAACCCACCGCGTAGATGAAGAGGGCAAAGAGAACGGATTTGATCCCATTGTCGATTTGAACTCCCACCTGGCTTATCACGACTGCTACAAGAAGGGAGCCCGCGACGCCTCCGAGCTGAAACCTGCCGAACTGGATCTTTCCGATCCAATAGCCAAAAGCCAGGGATAAAAAGAGCGCGATTTCAGGGGATTGGCGGAAAATTTCGGCAACGAACGACATTCGACATCCTCTCAAGATGTGTAATCAAGCGTATAAACCGGCCGGGCTAGAGCTACGCGCATGACGAGCAAATTGTCTAGGGAATGCCCTGCAAAAATCCCCTTCAGGAAGATCGTGGTTACCAAAACATGACGGCTAAGCGGTCTGCGCGACCAAATGCAGCGATCAAGGCACAGGAAAACGTATCAGTAAGTATTTTAGCAACCAAAAGTTCCATGGCTTGTTCGTTTCAGCAACCGATCAACCGAAATCGTCGACTGATGACCAGCAGGGAAACTGACTTGAGATGGGGTGAGCCTCTTAAAGCGGCAGTCGTTTTTTAAGATGCGGCACGAAGCAATCAGGACCCTCAAAAGTAACCCGGAACAAGTCGGCACGCCTGATGGTTGCGTTTCATGGGCGATCAATTACATTCGAAAATACAAAAATTAGACGGCAGGACGTTTTTTTCACAAGAGGCAGTAATGATGTCGATTGGGGCCCTCCGGAACATTTTTACGCCCGCTTCGCTCGAAACTTCGGTTCCTCTCTGGTGGCAAGCGATGCAGAGGCCTGTGTATTTGAACGTCAGTTGGTGTCATCGAGAACTGAACAAAAGAACGAAAGCGATTCGAGACATTTGAAAATCGTGCGCGGGGGCGTTGATGCGTGATACCAGAGAAGGCGGTACTGGGAACTTGGCATCGCTTAAAACTATTCGCTATCTCGCATCGAAGCTATACTTTTGGCTGACCGCCCTGGCTCTGGCCTTGCCTTTCACGGATACGGCGTTTGCCGATTGCTCGCCGCTCTTGCCTTCGTCCGGCGATACCGTTGTCTGCAACGGGAACCCCGCCGGTTTCACAACGACCGGGCTCGGCGCGCTGAATGTTCAGATCGAGCAGGGTACCAACCTCAACGGGCCATTCATCGCCAATTCCATGGGCGCGTTAGCGGTAAACTCCTCAGGCAATCTGCAAAGCGTCGCCATTACCGATGCAAACAGCCTTATGTTCGACAATCGTGGCACCATCAATGGCGGACTGGTGGTGAATGGCAGCGGTAATTACACCGTCCATAATTTCGCCAACTCCTTCATCAACTCCACTTTCAGCTTCACCGGTAACAGTGTCAATATCGTCACCAATGACGGCACGCTGAACAATGGCATCACCGTGAACGGCGACGGGCGAACCACTGTCACCAATAATGTGGGCGCATCCCTCAACAGCGGTATCTTTGTGACAGGCGCAAGTCAGACTTACGTCCAGAATTACGGCACGATCCAAAGCACTATTGCGCTGGGAACAGGTGACGACACCATCATCAATTACGATCCAGGTCAGATCAATGGCAGCGTGTCGCAAGGCTTCGGCGACGATGTTTTCGACATGCGTGGCGGCCGTGTGAGCGCAACCGTCAATCAGGATGACGGCAATGACCGTTTCCTACTCTACGGCGGCGAGGTGACGGGATCACTGGTGGCAGGTTCCGGTACTGACAGCATGTACTGGAGTGGCGGCCTGATCGGTGGCATTGACATGGGAGCCGATAACGACACAGCATATTTTACCGGGCTTACGGATACCAATCTCAGGGGCATCCAGATTGACGGCAGCCTTGGTAACGATGTCCTGATCTGGTTCAACACTGTGGGCAGCAACCCCGGGCGTTTGATCAACTGGGAAAGGATCGAGCTGACGAACGGATCCGAACTGACGATGAACAACAATCTGACATTGGGCGACACGGGAACGCTGGCGGGTGGCTTGGTCATCGATGGCTCAAGCTATCTGAGGGCCGGCAGCGGGACCTGGAACATATCGCCGGCTGTCAGCGGCAACCTGGCACAGGTCCAGAACTTCGGTATCATCGATCTGACAAGTGGCTCGAATTCGACCTCGGACAGTCTTTCCATCGTCGGCAACTATCGCGGCTTCGGCGGCCAGCTCTGGATCAATACGGTGCTGGCGAGCGATAATGCACCCTCCGACAAGCTGGTGATTTCGAGCGGAACGACAAGCGGAGCCACGGGCCTTGTCGTCACCAATGTCGGTGGGGGAGGTGCCGAAACCAATCAAAACGGTATCCTCGTCGTCGAGGCGATAAATGGCGGAACAACCGGCGCAGATACCTTCAATCTCGCCAGGCGCGTTTCGGCCGGCATTTACGAATACCAGCTGGTCCGAGGCGGCGTGACAGCCGGAACCGATAATAACTGGTATCTGCGAAACAATTTCCTGGGCATCGACGCAAGCAACCCGGATCTTCCGGAATGGTTGTTGCCCGGGGGCGGCGACGAAAACAGTGAAGAAGGCGGCGGCGGTGGCACAGGTGGCGGCGGCGGTGGCACAGGCGGCGGCAGTGGTGGCACAGGCGGCGGCAGTGATGGTGGCGATGGTGACGGAGACGACGGCAGCATCACTTTGATCCGGCCCGAAGTGCCAATCTTGGGCGCGACGCCAACGGTCGTTCGTGGTCTCTTGCGTGTTGCGCTCGGCACTTTCCATGAACGCCATGGCGAACAGTCCTGGTTCGGCGACGAGGCAGACGGGAACATCGTGTGGACCCGGTTTTTCGGCGACCATTACCGTCAGGACCTCAGTTCATTTCCCGATCAGCGCTACAATGGAAAACAGTGGGGCCTGCAGTTTGGCGTCCCAGTCTACCGCGCCGAGCACGAGGATGGGCAGCTGGACACAGTTGGCCTTATGGCTGGTTATGCGCGCGGATGGGGCGACATGCGCGCGCGCAATATCTACAATCGCGTGATCGAAATCGGTGATATCGATGTCGATTCCTATAATCTGGGTGCCTACTGGACGCATACCTGGGAAGACGAGTCCTATGTCGATGCCGTCCTGATGCACTCTTGGTTGAACATCGATACGAAATCCGTGGCGGGCTACAGCGCCAATTTCCACGGGCGGGAATGGACAGCGTCGCTGGAGGCCGGCAAGAAGCTCGGCATTTCGGAAAACTGGGTGATCGAACCGCAAGCGCAAATTTACTGGCAATACCAAAACTTCAACGACGCCAACGATCCGGGTGGCCGTATCGCCTATGACAATAACAGTTCTTGGACGGGCCGGATCGGCATGCGCTTCGAGGGCGACTACACGGTTAACGAGCGCCCCTTCAACCCTTTCCTGCTGGCGAATGTCTGGCACCAGTTCAAGGCAACCGACACGATCCTGTTCAATGAGACGACGCTTCGCCCATCCTGGGAAGAAACAAGCCTGGAACTCGGCCTCGGCTTTACGTCGAAAATATCAGAAAACACGTCCGTTTACGCCAATGCGTCATACGAATTTAATCTGGGAGGTGAAGACTTCCGTGCATTCTCGGGACGGATAGGGGCACGTATCGTCTGGTAGTTCATGGACCAGTTCTAATGACTCGGCTGCGGCCGATAGATTGCCCATGAAGATCCCGATCATATAGATCTCGAGTGCATCATGACATCTATCTTAACGAACGGCTTAGCGATCTCTGCGCGCCGAACGCTTTGCTGCCTTACCTCTGGATTGGAAATTTACCAGAAGGCGGCATCCACTGGATTGCAATTAAGGATCGGACAGCGCGAACGTTATTGTTCCATCCGAGACTTTAGACTTCTCGAGACACCGTAGATAGTTGTTGTGACAGATAATTAAGAATAACAGCGTATTATTTTCCAAGGCCGAACCTCGGGAACATTGTCATGGCATCCATTCAGCAGAAGATCATCTTTGCGGGCGTGGCAATTTTTGCAATAGCCGGGGGCACCGCCGGGGTGGGGATATGGTCGGCATCGACGCTGACGCACAACTCTGAAAACGTAACGCGATCGGCTCAGATCCTTCGCAACCATATGCAGGCGGACATGATGCATGACGCCCTGCGCGCAGATGTGTTTGCGTCTCTCCTTGCTTCCAATCCAGCGGCCGGCGTCGCATTCGACAGCGTCAAGGCCGATCTTTCAGAACACGTTGCGTCATTTCTCAAAATGATTGCCGCCAACAAAGCGCTTGCAACGGATGCGGCCACCCAGACGGTACTGGCCGGGGTCGAGAAACCCTTGCTCGCCTACATTGACAGTGCGACCAAGATCGTCGGGACGGCAGAAAAGGATCCGATCGTCGCCCTGGCGGCATTGCCCGATTTTATGAAGCAGTTCTCAGCCTTGGAAACCGCCATGGAGGAGACGGGCGACCAGATAGAGCAAGTGTCGGAATCTATCTCCGCCGAAAGCGCCCAGACAGCCGCTGCCATGCAAGATGTGCTGCAAGCTCTTCTCGGCCTGGCAGGATTGTTTTCGATCTTGCTCTTTGTCTTGTTCCGCCGCACCGTGAGCAAACCCATCCTCGCGCTCTCTACCGACATGACAAGGCTGGCTGAGGGTGATACCAACATCACCTGCGCGGGCACCGGACGGAAAGACGAGATCGGGACGATGGCGGCGGCTGTCGAGGTCTTCCGCAAGGCGGCAATCGTCAACAGGCAGCTGGAGGAGGATGCCGAGCGTGCACGCGGGCAAGCCGAAGCTGACAGGCTCGAGGCGCAGCAGCAGGCTGAGGCCGATGCCGCGGAACGGCTGCAGGTGGCGGTATCCGGTCTTGCCAATGGTCTCAAAAGACTGTCCTCTGGTGACCTTTCCTTCCAGCTCGATGAGCCTTTCGCTCCGGATTTCGAAGCCCTCAGGCATGACTTCAACACGTCACTGAAGCAACTGGGTAGGACGCTGAGCGCGATTTCCGAAAGCATTACGGTCATCGACAACGGCACGCGGGAGATCGCATCCGGTGCCAGCGACCTCTCGCGTCGGACGGAGCAGCAGGCTGCGTCGCTGGAGGAAACTGCTGCTGCCCTTGATGAGATCACCGCCAATGTGACCAATGCCAGCAGACGGACAGAGGAGGCACGCGGGGCGGCGACGGAGGCCGATCAGAGCGCTTCCCGCTCGGCTGCAGTGGTCAGCCAGGCTGAGGAAGCCATGCAGCGGATCGAGAATTCCGCGCAGCAGATTTCCAATATCATCGGCGTAATTGATGAGATCGCCTTCCAGACGAATCTCCTTGCGCTCAATGCCGGCGTGGAAGCTGCCCGGGCCGGCGACGCCGGCAAGGGTTTTGCGGTCGTTGCACAGGAGGTGCGCGAGCTGGCGCAACGTTCCGCGACGGCGGCAAAGGAGATCAAGACATTGATCAATACCTCCACCGCCGAGGTCGACAGCGGCGTGAAGCTTGTGCGCGAGACTGGTGTGGCGCTCAAGGAAATCGGTGAGCGCATCTCCGGCATCAACCGGCATATGGAAGCCATCGCGACGGCGGCCCGGGAACAGTCGACCGGTCTTTCCGAAGTCAATGGGGCGGTCAATACGATGGACCAGACGACGCAGCAGAACGCGGCGATGGTCGAGCAGTCAACGGCGGCATCCGCCGCTCTCGCGACCGAGGCGAGAAAGCTGCGGGAGCTCGTCTCGCAGTTCCATCTGGAGGCGGCCGGCTCCGTTACCTCTGCCGCGCTTCGACAAACCGCCCGCGCCATGGCAGAGCCAGCAGCTCGCGTTGTGCCCGTCGTGGCAGCCGTTAGGTGACTCTTTTACGGTCTTTTGGGGCATCCTGACTCAAGCGCAAGCGATATATCGGCAGGCTGGTCGAAACCATCCGGCCCGCCGAATGCCAAAAACTATCTCGAAAATACAGGGTGAGGCGAAATGCTCTAAAGCGAGCTGGCCGCGTATTTTACCGCAGGCGCTGCGCCGCATTGGCCTGCGCCTCGCGGATGAGGCCGGAATACATATTCTCCTTGCCCGGGTACCATGGCATCGTGCCGATGGAGCCGAACCCGGAAATTGTTTCCATATGCGCGACCATCCGGGCACGCATGCGCTCGTCCGGAAGTGGGCCTGTCATCGCCTGGACATTATCACTCATATGGTCAGGGTTTGACGTACCGCAGAGCACGCTCGTAACGGCGGGGTGCGCCATGACCCATTTCAGAACCAACTGCGCCCAGCTGGTCGCTCCAAACTCGGTTGCGAATCCGGGAAGCGGTTGCCCCTCGACGACCCTCATCAACCGAGCCTTTTCAAGCGGCAAATTGATCAGGACGCCCACCCCCTTGTCGGCGGCGGCTGGAAGAAGACGGCGCTCCGCGTCGCGGTTGAAGATCGAGTAGTTCGTCTGAATGAAATCGACATCGTCGCGTTGAACAATCGCCAGCAGCTGGTCCTGTGCCGCCGACTCGTGATGGGTCACGCCGACATGCCGTATAAGACCTTCCTTCTTCCATGCCTTCATCAGCGGGATAACGACCGGCGCATTGGTGATGCTGTGGCATTGCATCAGGTTGATCGTGTCACGCCATGTCCGCATGCGTGACTGCCGGAAGCTTTCAACGGCATGGCTTTCGTCTCCGAGATATTCTCCTGTCGACCAGACCTTGTTGGCGAGGAACATCTCATCCGATCCCTCAAATTCGCCCATGAACTGACCGACGCTGACCTCCGCCGAGCCGTAGAGAGGCGATGTGTCGACCACGCGACCGCCTGCGGCGACGTATCGCTCAAAGACCTGTCGCAGGGCATCGCGGCGATCCCCGGGCTTTAGATCAAATGTCAGAAAGGTGCCGAGACCGAGGGCTGTGACCCGTTCCCCGGTGCGAGGCAAGGTTCGGGTCAGCACCTCCGGGTTCGAGGCAGTTGCGGCCGACGACACGTTCGTGCCTTGAGCCTGCGCGGTGGTGCTGCTGGCGAGTAAAAGTCCGCTTGCCGCCGCACCCACCGTGCCGAGAAAGCCGCGACGATTGATCTTTGACTGATCCATGGGAGATTTCCTGCTCGATTGTTGTTGACGTCAAAACTGCCAGTTGGCGGGGACCCAGGCATAGCCGCCATCGGTCTTCAGGATCCGGCCAAGACCGGGGAAAGGATAATGAAAGCCAAGAACCGGCATACGTTCGGCGGCCGTCCTGTCAAATATGCGACGACGGGAGGAAAGGGCCGTTTCCTTATCGCGGTCGGGGCCTGGCATCCAAGGCCTGTCGACGTTGACGACAGGGTGGTAGGCAAGGTCTGCCGTCAGCAGCAGCTGGTCATTTCCGGAATGAACGAGGAAGGTCGCCATGCCGGGCGTGTGGCCAGACGCGACGATCGTCGCCAGACCTGGCGCAATCTCGGCGCCGGCCTCGTATAGTTCAACATCGTTCCTGAAGGGTTCGAGGCTGTTCTTGATGTTTGCCGCAAATCGTGTCCGGAAATCCTCCGGGACAGGCATGTAGGAGAGGTCTGGATCGGTGCGGACAAAGAAGTCCCAGTCCGCTCTCGGGACAAAGACTGTGGCACGAGGGAAGGCCTTGCCACCGTCTGCAGCTCTTAAGTTGCCGACATGGTCGGGGTGGGTATGCGAGATGACGATCACATCAATGTCAGCGGCATCGAGACCGATTGCCGCGAGGTTGTCGAAGATGCGGCCACCGTTCGGACCCATGGTCTTGCCAGCGCCGGCTTCGATCAGAATCCGCCGGCCACCGGTTTCGATCAGCAGCGTGTTGAGATTGAGTGTCATGTGGTCGGTCGGCAGAAATGCCTGTCGCAGCACATCCTGAAGCTCGGCCTCCGGGGCATCGCTGGCGTAAATACGTGGCGGACCACCAATCACCCCATCGCTCAAGACGGTTGCGCTGATCTCTCCCACCCGAAAGCGATAATAACCGGCATTGCCGGCTGCCGCTGAAGCCATCTGGGCATGGGCGTTGCCCAGGCCGCCCAGTCTTGGGAGGATCATGCTCGACGCGCCTGCAACCGCGGACAGCATGATGGCACGTCTGTTCAGAGTGAAGGCGTTCATCTTTCTTTCCTCTTTCATTGAGCGCACTGCCTCGGTTTGCCCCTCAAATGGGGCAGAGGTGCACCAGAGCGCAGGCCTTAACTCAGGGAACCATGACATGGCGTCATTGATCTGATAACCTGCATTAACTTTATCAACTTGATTAGAAAAACTTAGCAATGGACCCTGTTCGGCTAGACAGCTTCGACGTGTTCGTCGCCATCGTGCGCTGCGGCGGCTTCCGCGCCGCGGCATTTGAACGGGGGGTTTCTTCATCGGCCTTGAGCCAAACGATGAATGGTCTGGAGGAAGCTCTGGGCATCCGGCTTCTTAATCGAACAACGAGGAGCGTGTCTCCGACCGAGGCAGGGCAGCGTCTTCTCGAGCGTCTTGCGCCTGCGTTGAGCGACATCAGGCTCGCCATCGCAGAGGTCGATGAATTACGTGATAGCCCGTCGGGGACCCTCAGGATCAACGCGCCTGCGCCTGCAGTCGATCACTTCCTCTGCCCACTGGTCTTCGATTTTATGGAGGTATACCGCGAGGTGAAGATCGAAATTATCAGCGACGCGGCCGTCATAGACATCGTGGAACAGGGTTTCGATGCCGGTGTCAGGTTCGGCAAGCAACTGGCGCAGGATATGATCGCTCTGCCGCTTGGTCCTGCACTTCGTTATGCAATCGTTGCTTCTCCTGATTACATCAAGAGGTGCGGACAACCACAGACGCCGCACGAACTTGTCAGTCATGACTGTGTCAAACGCCGCTTTCCCGGCGGCACGCTGGTCACCTGGCGATTTGCCGAGGGCGACGAGGAGATTGAAGTCACTCCGACGGGCCGCCTGACGGTCAGTTCGGCGCACAATGAACTACAGGCAGCACTTGCGGGAAGAGGTATCGCCCATGTCTTTGATGACTACGCCAAGCCCTACCTTCAGGATGGTCGACTGGTGGAGTTACTCCCCCACTGGAGCCCGACCCTGCCGCACTGGTTCCTGTATTATCCCAGCCGCCGCCTTCCGAGCGCGGCCATGCGTGCGTTCCTCGACTATATGAAGAACTATAAATGGGAGGGCTTCGTAAGGGTCCCTGACATTGCACTGATGAAGAACGAGCGACGGGTCTTGCTACGCTGACCAATCGCGCTGGGACTAACCTTTCAGCGTTCCGCCCGCGGCGTGTATCGCATCCGGCGTGTCTAGGTCGAGCAACGCACCTTCTCCGACCTCCACATAAATGATGGGTAGGCCGGATGTTTCTATGATCCGACGAGCCCCAACATCTCCTTCGAGGTGGGTGACGGCCTCGAACAACGATTTAGGAAGTATTACGGGATTCCCCGGCTTCCCGTTTCCCGTCGCACGTACAACCGCCTCACCATCGGTCGTTCGAAAAGCCGCAATAAGCCGATCGAGATCGCCGCTTGCCAAGCGCGGCATGTCGGCAAGCTGGACCAGAACTGCATCCGCTCCTCGAGCATGGCAGTATGAGACCCCCGTCGCAATCGACGTCGCCATGCCGCGGCCGTATAGCGGGTTTTCGAGACACTCGACTCCCAGGCCATCAAGCGCAGCTTCGATTTCAAGCCGGCGGTGCCCCGTTACCACGACCACACTGTCGGCAGACGACCCGAGCGCCACCTGCGCAGAACGTCGTACGAGAGCAACGCCGTCAAATTCCGCAAGCAACTTGGATGCACCTGTCTCTCCCATGCGACTGGAACGTCCTGCGGCAAGCAGGATAACGAAAACACGGGGCCCGACGGGGTGTTCTTTGGGCGACGGATCATTGTCGTCTCTGTTAAACACAGTTTTCCTCCCATGGTTTGTGGGCTTTCCATGAGCCTCTGTCACGAGGCGCTGCTGGACCCTGCGATATCCTATGGACGTGATCAATGGCTGGATTCAGCGGGGAGTGGGAAGTCGTGCATCTCGTCGCTCAGCGGCTGTGGTTAAGCAGGCCGGATGGTCTCTGCGCTGTTTTCCGATGGGCAGGGCTTACTGCCCATCCAGGCTAGACAGATTTTGCGGACCGGTTACCGACATTGCTGTCGCTTTACAGGCGGGGTCGAGGTCCAAGCTGGACCTCGACTTTTGGCGCTCCGTGTCGGCGGCGAGCGGTTTGGACCTGGGCGGAAACGCTGAGGGCGTTGATGTTGTCGAACGCGTCAGTCGAGACCGGCCATCAGCTTGTCCAGGGTGACGGGCAGATCGCGAACACGAATACCCGTTGCGTTATAGACTGCGTTTGCAACGGCTGCGCCAACCCCTGTTATACCGATTTCACCGATGCCGCGAGCGCCCATAGGCGCCTGCGGGTCGGGCTTGTTGGTGTAGAGGATTTCAATAGGCGGTACGTCCATCTGCACCGGCACATGATAATCCGCCAGGGAGGCGTTCACGATGCGTCCAGTCCTCTCATCGAAATAGGTTTCTTCGGTCAGGGCAAGCCCGATGCCCATTATGATGCCGCCTTTGAACTGGCTGGTCGCCATTTTGGGATTGAGGATCTGCCCGGCGTCGAAGGAACCCAGGAAGCGGGAGATGCGCGTCTCGCCGGTGAGTGCGCTGACGCGCACCTCGCAGAACTGCGCGCCATAGGAGTGCATTGAAAAAGCTTCCATTTCGGCTGGCGCTGGTGCCTCTGCCTCGCAGACGAGTTCTTCTCGACCCGCCCTCTGGAGGATGGATTGGTAGCTCTCAAACCGGCTGCTATCGCTCACATGCGATAGCCCACCATCTCTCGCCTCGACTTCAGGAAGCGACAGCCCCGCAAGGGGAGAGTCATTCCCGGCAAGCTTGATCAGCTCTTCCATGAAGACCTCGGTTGCGGCAATGATTGCCCCGCCTATGGAGGCGGTCTGAGTGGAGCCTCCGGCGATCACGCCTCTCGGCAGTCTGCTGTCGCCATACTCGAACGTGACATGCTCGAGCGGCAGGCCCAGTCTTGCCGCCAGGTGCTGCACCTGAGCCGTGGCGGTGCCCATACCCATGTCATGAACGGCCGTCGACACGGTAACATGGCCGTCTGCTGTCAGCTTGATCCGTGCCGCACCGCCGGGAAAGCGGTGGTAAGGATAGGTCGCGGTGGCGCATCCCATGCCGATAAGCCACTCGCCTTCACGTCTTTGACGTGGTGTCCGGCTCCTTTTATCCCAGCCGAATTGCTCTGCTCCCTTGTCGTAAGCTTCGATGAGATAGCGCGACGAGAAAGGCTTGCCGGTCGTCGGGTCCTTTTCCGGCTCGATCCGCCGGCGCAGCTCGATGGGATCCAGTTCCAATTTCTCCGCGAGTTCATCCAGTGCACATTCAAGTGCGAAAGTCCCGACGGACTCGCCCGGGGCACGCATGAACGTATTTGCCAGCATGTCCAGATCGGCGACATCCTGACCGATGCGGAACGTTCTGGCGCCATAGAGATGGCGGGCTGGAAAGGTGAATTGTTCCGGACAGGAATTGTGCGTCGTCATCGCCGCGGTTCCGGTGTGGATCAACGCATTAAGTGTTCCATCGGTCCTGGCACCCAAGGCCACGCGCTGTTCGGTTACGGTGCGACCGCCGATGATCCTGAAGACACCCTCCCGCGACAGCATGATGCGCACGGGGCGCCCCGCAAGTTTGGCTGCCGCGCAAGCCAGGATCTGATGATCCCAGAAACATTTCCCACCAAAGCCACCGCCGACATAGGGCGAGGTTACATGGACCTTGCTGATATCGAGCCCGAATATATCCGCGAGCTGGCCTGTGGTGAGGTCTAGCAGCTGGCTCGCGTCATGAACGCGCAGCTCATCATCGTTCCAGACGATCGTTGCTGCATGCAGTTCTATGGCATTGTGATTGTGGCGTGGTGTTCTGTAGATGAGATCGACCTTCACCTCCGAATTTGCAAGCGCGGCTTCCGCGTCACCGATTTCAACAAATGGAGGCTGACCAAGCAGGTTTTCGAGCTGCCTGGGCGATTTCTTGGCTTCATCGAAGGACGTGACCGCCGGCAGCAGTTCATACTTTGCCGTGACCAACGATGCAGCGTAATCCGCCTGTTCCTGCGTTTCGGCCAGAACCAGAGCGATCGGCTGACCGTTCCAGTGGATTTCGTCGTTTTGCATGACGGGAAGATTGCTCGCCCCGGCGGCTGTCGGAGACGACATCATCAGCGACGGCGCCTTCATCCTCGGTGCGTTTCTGTAGGTCATGACAAGAATGACGCCGGGCGCGGCCTCCGCTGCACTCACATTCAGCTCGGAGATGCGACCGCGGGCAATGGTGCTGAAAGCGAGCGCCGCATAGCTGATGTTGTCATAGGGAAACTCCGCCGCAAATCGCGTCCTGCCCTGAACCTTCATGGGACCTTCGATGCGCGATATGGATTGCCCGAGGGCGCCATGTTTGCGCAGCAGCGGATCTTTCGTGACGGCAGGTTGCCAGCGACCTTGTCTGCCCGCTTCCGGCAGCGTGTGGGTATCAGCGCTCATGCGTTTTCTCCCTTCAGTTCTTCCAGAACGGCGACAATAGTGCGTTTTGCCAGTTCGATCTTGAAAGCATTGTCTCGCAGACCGACAGCGTCCGCGAGTTCGGCCTCCGCCGCAGCGCGGAAACTCTTCGCGTTTGCCGGCTGGCCTTTAAGATGCGATTCAGCCGTGAGAGCGCGCCACGGCTTGTGCGCGACGCCGCCGAGCGCCAGCCTCACGTCGTTCACGTTACCTGCGCTATCGACATCAAGCGCCGCGGCGACGGAAACGAGAGCGAAGGCGTAACTCGCACGGTCCCTGACCTTTCGGTAAGCGGATCTTTTTGCAAAAGGCAGCGCTGGGATTTCGACGGCCGTGATGAGCTCGTCCGGATGAAGTACCGTTTCTATCTGGGGTGTGTCGTCCGGCAAACGGTGAAGATCGCGCAGCGGCAGGCTGCGCGTGCCGGATGGCCCCTCAAGGTGCACCATTGCATCCAGTGCGACGAGCGCAACGCACATGTCGGAAGGATGGGTCGCGATGCAGCTTTGAGATGCCCCAAGGATTGCGTGATAGCGGTTGAAACCTTCCAGCGCGTCGCAGCCCGAACCCGGTTCACGCTTGTTGCAATGGGCGGCATTGTCATAGAAATACCGACACCGGGTGCGTTGGAGGATATTGCCTCCGACCGTCGCGACGTTTCGAATCTGCGCGCTTGCTCCTGCCAGGATGGCCCGGGAGAGAGCCGGGAATTGGGTCCGCACCGTGCCATGGGCCGCGAGCGCCGTGTTCTTCACCCCCGCTCCGATCAGCAGGCTGCCATCGGTCCGCTGTTCGATGCTGCTCGATAGCCTCGTGACATCGATCAGCGTTTCCGGTCTTTCGACCGTCTCGCGCATGAGATCGACAAGATTGGTGCCGCCGCCCAGATATTTCGCCGCCGGCCCGGCCTGTTTGAGTGCGATCGCCGACCCAGCATCAGATGCCTGGTGATACGAAAAGATATTCATGCCCGTGCCCTCTCATCGGTTGGGACCGCCGTCTGCTGCACCAGCGTTTCAGATATGGCTTCAACGATGCCGTTATAGGCTCCGCAGCGACAGAGATTGCCGCTCATGCGTTCGCGAATCTCGGTGTCGTCGACGGCGATGCTGTCGCTCGAAAGATCGGCAGTCACGACGCTCGGAATGTTTCGTTCAATTTCTCCCGCCATGCCCACGGCGGAACAGAGTTGGCCGGGTGTGCAATAGCCGCATTGAAAGCCGTCATGCTCTATGAAGGCTTTTTGCAGGGGATGAAGGTTGCCGTTTGCGGCGAGGCCCTCGACAGTCGTGATGTTACGGCCCTGATACTGGACCGCGAGCGCGAGACAGGAATTGATGCGCTCGCCATCCACCAGAACGGTGCATGCGCCGCATGCGCCTTGATCACACCCTTTCTTGGTGCCGGTAAATCCCAGATAGTTGCGCATGAGATCAAGCAGCGAAGTGCGGATGTCTGCCTCGACCTCCACTGCCGTTCCGTTGATGTTAAATCGCATTGGACATCTCCCTCGTCTGAAGGCCCGCGCTGGAGGCTCTCTCGCGGCACCCATGGAACTCACGGTAATGGTTTGCCTGTGACCAGCCGTCGGCTTGTTGATGCGACGGTCTTCTGCTCTAGCTGTTTGTTACGTTGAACTGTCGCGACGCTGCGATGTCGGCGATGACCGACAGCGCCAGTGACTGAGCGTCTCTTGCCCGCCCGAAAACGCCGATCGGAGCCTTGATCCGGGCGATTGACTCATCCGAATGACCCCTCTGGCGCAATCGCTCGACGCGTTTCTCATGAGTGCGGGAACTGCCGAGTGCGCCAATGAAAAAAGGCGATGCGCGCAGAGCGGCCTCAAGTATCGGGATTTCCCGATCCAGGTCATGCTGGAGAACTGCGACGGCCGTGTCGGGATCAATCAACGATGCATCGATGTTGGTTCCCGGCGAATCCTCAAGGAGAACAACGTCGTATCCCGCAGCTCTCGCGACGCTGACGGCGTTTTCCACTTCGAGCGAGCGCCCGGAAAAAACCGTCCGTACTTTTGGCCGGTAGTGGGTGACGAAGACATCGCCATCCCAGCCGGTCGGCTTGCTCTGGAGGCCGGGCGAAAGTTGCTCGAGACCCGGTGAATAACAAAGCGATGCGCATCGCCGGCAATCGACCTGCATGTTGGTGGAACAGAGCGGTTCAACGTTCTTGACTAGATGAATCGCAACCGTAATGCCGCCTCCGCAGGGCAGCACGATATCGAAGAACGGCGAGCCTTCGCCCAGCATGACGAAGCGATCATGGCCGCTCTTCATCGCTTGCAAGGCTTCGGCGGCGATAGCCGCTTCCGTGCATCCGCCAGAAACATATCCGCAGTACCTGCCATCCTCAGCGACCGCCATATGCGCGCCAAGCGGCCGCGACGAGCCTCCGCGTATTTCCACCAAGGTGCACAGCGCCACCTCAAGCCCTGCCTCCATGGTCTCGATGGCAAAGTTCAGGACGTCGTAGGCCCTGTCAGTGGAAAAAGCCTGCTGCGGTGTTGACAAGATTGAGGCATCGGCACTGCGACGCAACCAATCTGCGGGATTATCGTTATGTCTGATGCTATCGGCCGATCGTGTCATAAGTGCCTCCTGCATTGTGACATCAGAATGAGCGACAGACGGTTAAGTTCCTCAGGAACTCCGGAGTTGTCGGGAGCTCATCAGCGCCAATCGTTGATTTCGGCATGACATCCGCCTCATATCTGATTTAAAGAAGCGAATGGCGCACCCATAAACGGAGGCGCCTCCGTTTAACTTAGTGGCTTGCAGTTGTCCGTCAAGCTATTTTTTAATGGAGCGGCCTTTCACGTGCCCAAGGAGCAAACGCCTCCGGTTGAACCGGCCCCTTTGCGTGCAGACGCCCGGCGAAATCGGGAAAAGCTGATTGAAGTCGCGGCGCTGGCATTTTCAGAGCAGGGCGCGGCGGCTTCGCTGGAAGATATTGCCAGGCGTGCAGGCGTTGGCATAGGGACGCTGTACCGGCACTTCCCGACGCGCGAACATCTGGTGGAGAGCGTCTATCGGCGCGAGCTGGAAATTCTTGCGACGGCCGCGCGCGACCTGATCCGGGAAGAAGAGCCCGCGAAAGCCGTTGAAGAATGGATGAACCGGTTTGTTAGCTACATGGCGGCAAAAAGGGGCATGGCCAACAGTCTGAAACTCCTGTTCACCTCCAACTCCGCCCTTTTTGCAGAGGGCTCGAAGCTGTTGCATACGGCGTTCGAGGAGTTACTCGACAATGCGGTCAAGGCTGATGCCGTGAAGGGAGACATCGCGGGTGCGGATGTCCTGAACGCGCTCTTTGGCATCTATTCCATACCGGAAGGGCCGGATTGGCGTGACCGCGCGCACAGGATCGTCCGGCTGGTCATGGATGGGCTGCGGCGTTAGTCAGGTATCCAGATCATACAGGAAGTGTCGCCTCGTGCCTGCAATCTTGGCGGATAGACACCCTCCACGCTGTTCGGGTGCTCGTGGCCGTGACGCATTCACTCTCCGACAACGGCTCCCTCGCGCCGGGGATCGGCGCTGCCGGCCAACCCCTTGGGGGTCATCTCAATGGCATGCAAACCGGAATTCATTTCACCCGGTTTTACCTCGTAACCCAGCGCCTTGAGCGATCCCACCAGATCTTCTGCGCTGGTGCCGGCCTCGACATCGTATGTGCCGAACCGGTTGATGAGATGTGGCTGGGCGACGATCGCCTCAACAGGCATGCCCCAGTCAATGTAGGCGATCAGCGCCTGTGCCACATAGCCGATGATCTGGCTTCCGCCGGGTGAACCAATGGCGAGCAGGGGTCTTCCATCCTTCATCACGATAGTCGGGGCCATCGACGAGCGCGGCCGTTTACCGGGCTCAACGCGGTTGGCGACCGGCAGGCCGCCGTCGTGAGTCTTGAACGAGAAGTCTGTCAACTCGTTATTGAGCAGGAAACCATTCGTCATCAGACGCGAGCCAAAGCCGTTTTCGATTGTCGTCGTCATCGAGACCACATTGCCGTCCTTGTCGGCAATGACAAAATGGCTCGTGGAGGGCAACTCGAGCGCGGCATCCCGGCCCAAAAGGAGCGCGTGGTCCCATTCAGGCTCGCCGGCCTTGACGGCATCCTTGGCCAACGCCTTGTCGCCATCGAGCAGCTTTGCCCTTTCGCTTAGGTAGCTCTTGTCCAGCAGGCCCTTGATCGGCAGGGGGACGAAATCCGCGTCAGCGACATAACGCTCGCGGTCGGCAAAGGCGAGGCGTTGCGCATCGCCGATAATGCGCCAGCTTTCGACATTCTTCGGCCCCAGGCTCTTCAGGTCGAAATTCTCCGACAGGCCGAGTATTTGACCGACGGCGACGGCACCCGAAGACGGCGGTCCCATCCCGCACACATCAAGAGCGCGATAATTGAAGCAGACCGGTGTGCGCTCGATCACACGATAGTTGGACAGGTCGGTCAGCGACAAGACGCCCGGATTGTCGGCGGCTTCGCGCACCGTCTTGACGATCGCCTCGGCGATTGTCCCCTTGTAAAAAGCGTCGGCACCGCCTTTGGCAAGCACGGCAAGCGTTTCCGCATAGGCCGGATTCGTCAACACGGCACCGGTTTGCAGGGCGGCCCCTGAGGCGTCGAAGAAATATGACCGGGCTTCTGCATATTTCTTCAGCCGGTCGCCCTCCGAAGCGATGAGGGAGGCAAGACGCGGTGATACCTTGAACCCCTCGGTCGCCAGCTTTTCGGCGGGCTTCAGAAGGCTCGCCCATTCCGCTTTTCCATACCGTTTATGGGCTTCCTCCAGAAGTCGCACCGTTCCCGGCGTGCCAACGGAACGGCCGCCAATGACTGCGTCCAGGAATTTAAGCGGCTGACCTTTATCATCCAGAAAGAGCTTCGGCGTAGCTTCCCGGGGCGCCGTCTCGCGGCCGTCCAACGTCGTCAACTTGCCGCTTTTTGCATCGTAATAAACCAGGAAGGCACCGCCTCCGAGACCGGAGCTCTGCGGTTCGACAAGGCCCAGCACGGTCTGCACCGCCACCATCGCATCTATGGCGTTTCCGCCCGCGGCGATCACGTCGCGTCCCGCCTCAGCCGCCAGCGGATTGGCCGCGGCGACCATGAAGCTCTTTGACTCGACACGTCTGGCAGTTGCAGCTCCCGTCGCTTTTTCGGGCGCGACAGTGTCAGAGGCCTGCTGCGCGGAGGCAATTGCGGTGGAAAGCACCAAGGCGAGGACAGTTCCACCAAGAAATCTCGTTTTCATTCGCTTGTCCTCCAGAGCGGCGCACCGCGTTAACATGAGAAGGGCATCCAGCTGAGCTGGCAGGCCGGTGAATCCCTTAACGGCCGAGGCAGGGATGGTTGTCCGGACTTTCTCTTCGCTCTCGGAAAGAGCCGGCCTCTGCCCGTGACGCCATTCAGTGACGAACCGTGGCGCCGCTCTATTCCTGCACTATGATGACTGTTTCGGCCTGTGTCCATCATGCCGGAAGGTGACACATCCGTTGAGGGCGCGTCATGGAGCCTCCGCCGCCAGCATTATCGCGGTGGTGATTTGCCTGGTTGTCAGTTGTCTTGCGTGGTCGGTCCGCTGCCGGACAATCTCATTTTCATCTCGGTCCCAGGTCAATCCTCGAGAAGAATGGCGTCGCTCAGGAGCTCCCGTTTAAGCAATGCCTCCAACCAGTCTATGAAGACCTGCAAACGATGGGAGAGGTGCTGCCTGTGTGGATAGAGCAGCGCCAAGGGCAGGGATTGAGCCCTGTAATCCGGCATCACCTCGACAAGGGCGCCGTTTTGCAAGTGATCTCGGACGTCGTAGGCGGGTATCTGGATAAGACCCATTCCTGCCAGACAACATGCAATATAGGCTTCTGCGCTGTTGACCGTCACGCGGGCACGCATGGACATCGAGCGAACGGTGTCGTTTTCCAGCCATTCCCAGCTTTCAATTCTCCCCGTGGAAGGAGATGCATAGTTAATAGCCCAATGTTGCGACAGATCGCCCGGGGCGAAAGGTTTGCCATGCACGGCAAAATAGGCTGGGCTGCCGACGTTGATGAGTGGCAGCCTGCCTATCTGTCGCGCGATCAAACCGGAGTCGGTCAAGGCACCGACCCGCAAAACGCAATCCACACTCTCTTCAATGAGATTGACTGCGCGGTCGGTAACCCCCAGCTCGATATCGATCAAAGGGAATCGACGAAGGAAATCCGGCAAGGCCGGCGCGATTATCAACCGGCCGATCCGGCCCGGAACGTCGATCCTCAGCCTGCCCGATGGCCGTGAGATGGTTTGTCGGAAGATGTTCTCGGTGTCCTCGACATCCGAGACAATCCGCTGGCACCTCTCGTAAAAAGCCAACCCATCCTGCGTTGCTGAAACCTTGCGGGTGGTCCGGTGCAGCAGGCGGGCGCCGACCCGCGCCTCCAGTTCCAGAACGGCAGCCGAAACCGTAGACCGTGGCAGGCCGAGTGTGTCTGCTGCACGTGTAAAGCTTGAGCACTCCACAACGCGGGTGAACACACGAAAGAGGTCGATGCGATCCACAAGAGCCTCAGATTGTGCGGGTTTTCAAACAAGTGAAACCAGAATGGATGACTTTATCACGAAAATCCAGACGATACTCTGGTTGGCGACGGCGGGCGCAGATGCGGCTGCCCATCTGCAAAAGGAGGCCATCCATGACCGATCACAGCATCAAGGGTAAAAGCGTCATCATCGCCGGGGGCGCCAAGAATTTGGGCGGGCTGATAGCACGCGATCTCGCCTCACACGGCGCAAAAGCAATCGCGATCCATTATAACAGCGCTGCCACCAAAGGGGAGGCGGATGCAACAGTGGCCGCAGTCAAGGCGGCCGGTGCCGAGGCAGTGGCATTGCAAGCCGACCTGACAACGGCGGGCGCCGTCGAAAAGCTGTTCGGCGAGGCTGTCGCTGCCATCGGCCGCCCTGACATTGCAATCAACACGGTGGGTAAGGTCCTTAAGAAGCCAATCCTGGAGATATCTGAAGCCGAATATGATGAAATGAGTGCCGTCAACGCGAAAACCGCATTCTTCTTCATCAAGGAAGCCGGCAGGCACCTTAATGACAACGGCAAGCTGGTAACGCTGGTGACCTCATTGCTCGGCGCTTTCACACCTTTCTATGCGAGCTATGCCGGCACCAAGGCGCCGGTCGAGCATTTCACCCGCGCAGCCTCGAAGGAGTTCGGTGAGCGCGGCATCTCAGTCACGGCGATCGGGCCCGGCCCGATGGACACCCCGTTCTTCTATCCCGCCGAGGGAGCGGATGCCGTCGCCTACCACAAGACCGCGGCGGCGCTCTCAGGTTTCTCCAAGACGGGACTTACCGACATCGAGGATATCGTCCCCTACATCCGGTTTATGGTCTCGGATGGTTGGTGGATGACGGGTCAGACCATTCTCGTCAACGGCGGCTATACGACCAAGTAACGGCTGGGGGAACGGGCTTCAGGGCCCGTTCCCCTGCGGGGCATGAAAGGTTGGCATCATGCATATGATGTTGGTGATTCTGGGCGGCATTGCCCTGTTCGGTGTATTCTGCCTGTTCGGCTGGCTGTGGGGCGAGGACTCGGCAAGTGTGGCTGTCGCCGCGAAAGCTTTCATTCCCCTCTGGCTTGCGATGGCGCTGGTCAACCTGTGGGTGGGCGTGACCAAAGCGGGTTACACGGTGATGCAGGAACTGCCCATCTTCATGATTGTCGTCACAATACCGGCTGCAATAGCTGCGATCGCTGTATGGCAAATCGCAAGGGGGGCCTGACACGCGGCGGTACATGACGGCCGGTTCCGCGCATGATTCCTATCTTGCGAATGGCTGGTGCGGGGCAACGAGGCCCGTTCATTTTGTTAAGTACGAATTCAGCCCGAGCGCGACCCGGACAGCAGCCCGAAGGCGAGGATCGCGTTGTTTGGAGATACGGGCGCCGCATTGGACCATCGGTAGGGTACGGCAAACTGGGTGACAGGCCGGCGCAGGCGATCGGGATCGGTCGCTTGGATGGAGATATGTCGGTCCATGATTGAGGTACAATCAGCCATGATGACTTTCGGCTGATATCGACGGTCGGACACAGGAAACACGCCGGAAGTGCGACAGACTCTTTGCTCTCACGAGAAAGTTCGATAGGCTGCGTCTATTGATCCTCAGGTGGAGATCGTCGCCCTGGACAAGGTTAACACGCTCGCAGTTCCCGTATCCAGCCTCCTCGACACAGTGGACTGGGCATCAGGGCCACTTGGCCCGAAATCGGAATGGCCTGCCTGTCTGCATGCCGCCATCGGCATCATGCTTCCCTCACAGGCGCAGATCGTGATGTTCTGGGGACCGGAGTTTGTCGCGTTCTACAACGACGCCTACGCGCCAACCATAGGCAACAAACACCCACACGCATTCGGCAGACCCGCCCGAGAATACTGGAACGAACTCTGGGATGACCTCGAGCCGCTGCTGAAGCGCGTCCTCGGAAAGGGAGAAACGGTCGCCGCAAAAGACAGGCCATTTTATATCGAAAGACACGGCTACCCCGAAACGGTGTACTTCGACATTTCGTATTCTCCGGTGGCGGATCAGGATGGCACCGTGCGTGGTGTGTTCTGCATCGTCAACGAAACGACCGAGCGGGTGAAGGCGGACGCGGCTTTGCGAGAGAGCGAGGAGCGTCTAAGGGCCATCTTCGCGCAGTCGGCCGCTGGCATAGCCCTCGGCGATCTGACCGGAAAACTCCTCAGCGTGAACGATCATTTCTGTCGGATCGTCGGTCGGCCGAGGGACGAGCTGATCGGCATACGCATGCAGGAGATTACGTTTGCCGACGATCTTCCCGAAAACCAGCGCCTGTTCCAGCACATGGTTCAGACCGGCGAAAGCTTTGAGATAGAAAAGCGCTACGTCCGGGGTGACGGAAATCTGGTATGGGTCGCGAACTCGGTCTCCGCAATCCGCGATGACGGGGGAAACATGTCGCAAGCTGTCGCCATTTCGGTCGATATCGGCGAGAGACGACACGCGCAGGAGATCGAGAAACACCTCGCGTCGATGATCGCCTCTTCCAACGACGCGATTATGGGCATCGATCTCGATATGAAGATCACCAGCTGGAACGCAGCTGCGGAAAAGCTCTATGGTTATTCGCAAGATGAAGTCGTCGGCCGGTCGGTGCTGATGTTGGTTCCGGATGGGAGGCAGGAAGAGGAGCCGAGGATCCTCACGGAGGTCAAGGCAGGCCGTTTCGTTGAACCCTACGAGACGCAGCGTCGTCGAAAGGACGGGCGGCTTGTCGAGGTGCTTCTCAGCGTGTCGCCGATCCGCGACGCCAACGGACGTGTTATAGGCGCCTCCAAGACGGCGCATGACATCACCGCCCGCAAGGATGCAGAGCGCCTGAAATCCATTCTCGTCAATGAACTCCATCATCGCGTCAAGAACGTCCTTGCGACTGTGACGGCAATTGCGAGACAAACGCTTGGTCGCGACAAGGCAAACCACGAGGAGGTGGAAGCCTTCACCAGCAGATTGGCGTCGCTGAGCAGAGCGCAGGACCTGCTGGTGCACGCCGATTGGCAGCACGCAGATCTCAAGGCCGTCATGCAGCAGGCCTTGTCACCTTATCCCGTCGACGCCTTTCAGATTGGCGGGCCTAGCGTTCCCTTGCCGCCGAGAGCGGTCGTGTCACTTTCCCTTGCTCTTCACGAACTGGCGACCAACGCGGCAAAATACGGTGCACTGTCCGCGCCTGGCGGCCAGGTATCCATCTCGTGGCAATTCGAGCCTCTTGCAGACAACCGCCTGCGGATTGTGTGGGAGGAGCGAGGGGGGCCGGAGGTTGCTCCGCCCCGGCGCAGGGGTTTCGGTTCGACCCTCATCGAGCGGCTTCTGTCCGCCGAATTGAAGGGCGAGACGAAATTCGTCTACGAGAAGAGCGGTGTGATCTGCGTCATTGAGGCGGAAATGTCGAAGGATGATGGTGGCACGGCGTAATGAGGCCGAAGAGCGCGGATTGGCTTATGATCGGGGCCCCGCCCGAGACGGGCGGGACTCCTCTGCAGATATGAAGGGCTATCTCCTGTAGGCGAGTCCGCCCCAGATTCTTCCTTCATCCCTATGTCGACCACCGTGAACAGCGCCGATGTAAGCTGCTGCAGAGGACACGATTGCTGAAGCCGCCAATAAAAACGCGGTCAGAATGCCGGTGATTCGTGCTTTCTCCGCAACGTCAGCCGCCTGCCTCTTGGCATCCTCCAGCGCTTTCTCTGCCTGCGCCTTCATTTCGTCGACGCGCTTTTGGGCCTCATCGACTTTTTGCTGCGCTTCCGTCCGTACGGCCTGCACCCGCTCCACCGTCTGATTGACCCTGTTCTGGGCATCGGTCTGGCTGATGCCGGTACGCGTAGCAATCTGTGTCGTGAGCCAGTTTCTGTCAGCGTCGGAAATTTCGCCTGTCGACAGCAGATTTCCCAGGATGCCGCTTATTTGCCGTTGGTAGTCACCGACGGTTTGATCGGCCTGCGGCGACGCTGCCTGTCCATCCGTTCGCAACAGCGTATCAGTAAAATAATCGAGCGGATTGGCCCTGAGGCCCTGCGGAAGCATCTGCTCGATGCTGGGCGCTGCTGCCTGCCCGGCCCCTTGCGCGATACCGCCAGCGGCACTGCCGGCTCCCGAAACGATTCCCCCGGCGACCTGTCCGACGCCTTGCGCCGCTCCACCAACCGCCGTTCCGGTTGCCTCAATTGCTGTCTGGGCGGCGCTTCCAACAGCTCTTGCACCACCTGAAATAACGCCCAGGGCCAGGAATGCCGAGACGACCGTTCCAATCCCCCAAACCACCAGCCCATTCAGGCCGTCACGAACGGTCAATTCGTTTCGGTCCGCCTGCCCTGCGGGTCTGCGCATCCGGCCGGTGATGTAACCGCCCAGCATGTAAGAGCCGACCATGGAAATGACTACGAAGAGGCCGGTTATGATCAGCCAGACTGAACTGATCTCACCGCCATTGTCGGCCGAGATTGAACTCAGTCCCAATCCGCTGGCAAACGCGGTGAGAACCGCCATTGCCCCGGAGGCAATAAACGCTCCGGCAAAAATGGCAGGCCAGTCGACGTAGCTCCGATTGGCGTCAGTAACGATTGGATCAATCATTAGCGTAACCCCAACAGTGAGAGAATGAACAGGACGACCACGACCAGCCCGACTAGGTAAATGATAGAGTTCACGGTATCTCCTCCGAAAGGGGGCAGATTCTCCGCATGGCGGATGACTGCATGCTGTGGGAAATGCGAGCTTCATTGCTCGTGAACCAAACTCGTCGCGCTCAAAAAAGTTTCACCCCCGATCGCCGTCGCCGGCAAAACCGGATTCAAGACGGATTCCCTGTCTGCGATGTGTCTTATCTCGCGTCGCCGGCCTCTAAAGAACCTTCGACAGTTAGACCCATTGACGGCGGCGTCTGACGAGGCGCGGTCCCGGTGTTGTGCGATAGCTGAAGCAAGTGTTCGCAAGACCCACCGGCCAGGGCTTTACGCGACGCAAAGCAATCATTCTTGCTGGAACATCCGAGAGAGGCGCGGGTTAGATGCTGATCAAGGAGGCTTCGATGAACCAAAATACCTTTCAACAACATGGCAGTTCTGTTCCCGCGGCATCAGAGGGCAACGGACAGCCGAACCCCGCGGGTGTCCAGCCGCAAATCTCCGACGCTCCCCTCGTTGACGCGGCGCTTGCAGAGGTAGCGGAGCGCGATGACAGCCTTGCAGCGCAATTGAGCGATGAGATAAACGCACTGCGCGCCGAGATCGACAGTTTGAAAGTCCGTGCTGGCGAAAACGCTTCACGGGCTTTGGTGTCTGTAAATGCGGTTGCCCGGATCAATCGCCGCGCCGCACGCCGCGCGATCGGCAGAAGTCCTTGGGCTTCACTTTGCCTGGCCGCGGGTGTGGGTTACGTGTTGGGCTGCAGCACGTTGCGAAAAGACGGATGGCGGTGGCGGTAAAATCGAGAACGGCCGCAGCAGCGCGGCGTTTCGCTTCAGATACGGCGGATCACCCTTGCCAGTCCTGGATTCTGCAGCCATGCTGGACACGGAATTGCGTCTTTCTTTTCCAGCGGCAGCATGACAATACCATGGCTGGAGACGGCCCACTGGGGCATCAACCCCACCGGGCGGTGCCGACAGCAATGACCGGACCGGTTGCCTGACCGGTCGGTGAACCACCGAATGGTTCGACACTGATCGCGAAAGTCGTACCTTCCTTTATATTGCCACGCATGTCGGCGGGAATGACGAGGTCGCCATTCGTGCCGGGCTGGAAAACGCCGAGCGAGCGGGTCTTGCCGCCGTCCATGACGAGCCACAGTTCCAGTGACTTTTCGTCCGTCTTTCCGGTCGCCACGGGAACGATACGCATTCGGCCCGATTCCGCGTCGTAGGACGCGAGGAGATTGACCTGACTGTCGGTTGTCGCAAGCTCGGCCACAAGCGGGCTTGTGCCGTCCCGTTGTTCCGGGAACGCGGCATAAACGACGGCAGCCACGGCGGTTGCGCTGGTGGCCACGGATATCCAGCGCCAGAAAGATGCGGAGTTCCACAAGGTGCCATTCGTGTTGACCGCTCTGCTGCCGAACAGACGCTCTTGAATACGGGCAAGAATAGCGGCGCTGGGCGTCTCTTCCTGGTAATCGGCGTTAAAGTCTGAAAACTCGGTCTCCCAGCGCTGCACCAGTTGCGCGAAGACCCTGTCCTCCTGGATACGCTGTTCCACTTCGCGGCGCTTTTCAAGCGGCAGGACACCGAGCACATATTCGCCTGCGAGTATTTCATCGCGCGAGTGCATTCCGCCGCTGTGGTCGCCCGTCGTCATCGCTGCATGCACTCTCTGAGTTTGATAAGACTGCGCCGCAGCCAGGTTCTAACCGTATTCAGTGGCACCCGTAATTCGTCGGCGAGTTCGAGATAGCTCAGACCCTCGACATAGGCCCGGCGTATTGCCTGTGCGTGCACAGTTTCAAGTTCCCGCATGCAGTCGTCGATCCTGCGACCTTCATCCGCCAGAACAACATGCTGTTCAGGATCGCGAACGCTTTCGTCGACGAGGTCATATGCCTCGTCAATGTCATCGCCAGCAGGTCTGCGGGCGCGAATCGTGTCTATGGCGTGGTTGCGCGCGATGGTGGCGAGCCATGTCGCCGGTTTGCCGGCACTAGCGGCAAATGTGCGGGCGCGCTGCCACACCTTGATATAAATTTCCTGCAGCGCCTCCTCGGCGTCCGTTCTGTCCCGCAGGATTTTCAGGCAGATCGCAAAAAGCTTCGGGCTTGTTGCCTGGTAAAGCGAGACGAATGCTGAACGATCACCCATGCCGACGCGGTGGATAAGGCTTGCGATCTCTGTGCCCTGCATTCGAACCTTCCTTGCTATTCTTCCTTTATAAGATCGTCTTTCGAAGGAAGACAAGAGATGCTTGGGAAGTTCGTTCCGGACACACCCTGTGATCATCGGGCGTAGGCAGCAGGAGGTGACGGTCATCATGGCCAGCCCGCCGAGTTTTCCAACGGGCCAATGATGCGTACCGTGACAAGAAAGCCGATGACGGCCGCTGCCGCGGAGACGAAGGTGCCCCACAGAAGATCGGCGATGGTCAGGGTTGTCGACCAGCTTTTCAGCGTCGCCTGATTGGTCAGATCGTATGTGGCGTAAGCCATGAAGCCGACGGCAGCGCCGTAAAGCAGCGCCGTGCTCCATTGTCCCGAAATAAGTGCCGGACGCACGGCGAGAAAAGTGAGGCCGGCGGCGTAGATGAGATAAAAGATGATTGCCGGAGCGAGACGGAAATTTTCCGCCAGAAGATCGCCGATGGCCGGTCGATAAAGTCGTGACGCCATGGTGCTCAACCAGATGAAATCGATCACCAGAAAGGCAACCAGGGTGAAGAAATAGGCGGCAAGATATGTCTTCATCGATTTTTTCCTTTGCCATTGATCAGGCGACTTTTTGGTCTGGTTGACGAGAGAGGGAGGATCTCGGGACGTGGCTAGTCGATCCTGGTCCAGCTTATGCCCTTGCACAGCAGACCGGCGATGATGCAGCCTTTCGTAGTCATGTTGTTGCCTGCCACCGTCACCGTTATCTTGTAGGATTTATCCCGCTGCGGGTCGAAGGCCGTGCCGGTGTAATTGCCCGTCTCGCCCGGCCTGATGTCCATGATCAGGCGGTCGCCGGTCTTTTCTTTCTGCGTGCCGGGTTTGATCCATGTGTTTGTCGCACATATTTTCTCGCCGCAGGGAGCGATCAGCACTTTCGCCTTGCCGTCGCCCCGCGCCCAGTTACCGTTGATATCGGCTGCGGTCGCACTCGTTCCCACCAGCACCGGAAACAGGGCGGATGCAATTGCCAATCCAAGGATCTTCATCGTGGTTCTCCGTTTTTTAGTCCCGCCTCATCCGTGTTCTATTGTGTACAGGCCGACATTAATGGTTCCCTCGGCAAAACCTGCTTCGCAATAGCAGAGGTAATAGTCCCACATCCGCCGAAAGCGCTCGTCGAAGCCGAGCAGGGAAATAGTCTGCCACCGCGCATGGAAACGCTGGCGCCATTCCGCCAGTGTGAGCGCATAGGACTGGCCGAAAAGCTCCTTTTCCGTGAGTTTGAGGCCGGCTTCCGCCACGGCTTTTTCCAGAGCTGAATCGGAGGGCAGGAAACCGCCAGGAAAGACGTATTTCTGAATGAAATCGGCCTTGCGCCGATAGGTATCGAAGCGGTTTTCTTCAATGGATATGATTTGCAGCACCGCCCGACCGCCGGGTTTCAGGCAGCGCTTCAGCGTCCCGAAATAGCTTGGCCAATAGGCTTCGCCGACAGCTTCAAACATTTCCACGGAGACGATGTTGTCGAATTGACCTTTGACGTCGCGGTAGTCCTGCAGCTTCAGTTTGATCCGGTCAGCCCTGTCTGCTTTTTCCGCAGCATTTTCCGCCCAGCGCAACTGGGAGGGCGACAGGGTGATGCCGGTCACGTTGGCATTGTGCTGCGTGGCGAGGTGAATGGCGAGCGCGCCCCAGCCGCAGCCGATTTCCAGCACATCCTTGTTGCCGGTCAACTGCAACTTTTCCGCAATACGCTCGAGCTTCTTCTGCTGCGCTGCCTCGAGGGTTGGTGTCGTCAGGTCGAAAATTGCCGAGGAGTAAAGCATCGAGGGATCGAGCCATTGCCGGTAAAACTCGTTGCCGAGATCGTAGTGCGCCTCGATGTTGCGGCGGCTGCCACGTCTGGTATTGGCGTTCAGCCCGTGCGCAAGCCGGTTGATGAGGCGCATGGGCAGGCTGCCGCGCATTGATTTCGTAAAAGCATCACGATTTTGCGCGGCGAAACGGATAAGCGCGGTCAGGTCCGGTGTGGACCAGTCGTTCTCAATGAAGCCTTCCGCAAAGCCAATATCACCATTGACGAACAGACGGCGGATTGCCCGCCAGTTATGCAGAACGAGAATGGCGTCAATGCCTTCCGATGTCCCCGATTTTTCGATGGTTCCGCCGCCGGGAAGGGTGATGCGCAGCCGGCCGCGGTGAATATTGTTCAGCAGCCGGGTGATGAGCCAAGTGCCGAGGCCCATACGGCCGCTGACGCGGGTGTTCTGCACCGGTAGTTCCGAGAGATTGTCAAACGGGGTCATGAATTCTGGCCTCGATTTGCGACGATGAAGGGTGAACGAAGGATATTGGCTGTGCGGGTGGCGGCGGGCGCTTTCTCAGTCCCACCCCTTTCAGCCAGATTTTCAGCGCTTCCCAGTGAATGCCGAGAACGACTTTCAGGGTCAGGAAAGGAATGGTGACAAAGGCTCTCAGCAAGGCTCGATCGGTCAGTTCGATCCTTCGGGCAAGATGCCGGGCGGTCAGGACGGCGCCATCTTCGTCGAATGTTTCAATGACGATCTTCAGCCTCTCCCCAGGCGGGATGATGCGGAAAACATAGTGAAGGTCCATGTCCATGAAGGGCGAGACATAAAAAGCCTTGTCACAGCGCTGTACGATCTCCGCGCCCATGCCGGCCTCTACGGGGATCAGATAGGAATGCCGTTGGCCGAAAGTGTTGTCCACTTCCCAGAGGATGGCTTTGAGTTCCATGTCGCGGCCATGGCAGAAGAACACGCTGAGCGGATTAAAGGACCAGCCAAGCAAACGCGGCATGGTAAGCAGGCGCACCGGCCCTCCATCCGCTGTTATGCCCGCCGCCGTCATTGCCGCATCTATCTGCTGGCGCAGCCCGAGCACGCTGCCGTTGCCTCGGTCCCTGCGATGAAATGAAAACAGGTTGAACCGGTCCACCGAGAAAAACCGCAATTTCCGGTCCAGCGTCTCCAACTCATCGAGATCGAGAAACAGCGAATAGATCCGATAGTCCAGTCTGTGGGTTTTCGGCTTGAACCGGGCGTGGGTGACATGGCCCGGGAAAAGCGCAGAGACGAGGGGAGGCTTCATGCCATCGCCTCCATGGATCGCGTGTCCCTGGCGATAGTCTCCAAATCGAGGCGGATGATCCGGCCGCTGTGATCCGCCACCTTCCATGGGCGGGACAGGCCACCGAGATCTTCAGCGACGGCAAGCCCGGCCTGGAGGCCGTCTTCATGAAAACCGGAACCGAAATAGGCGCCGCAGAACCAGGTGTTTCGCAAGCCCTGCAAGGCCCATAGTTCCTGACGCATCTGTTCGGTTCCGGCGTCAAAGACGGGGTGGTGATAGGTTTCTTCGGCGATGATCTTTCCTTGATGCGGTTCCCGCACCGGGTTCAAGGTCACGAAAATATCCTCGGCTTCGCCGAGCGGCTGGAGCCGGTTCATCCAGTATGTGATGCTGGGCTGGCCCGCCTCGGTGCGCGTGTCGGCCACATAATTCCAGCTTGACCAGGCGGCGCGGCGGCGCGGCATGAAGGTGTTGTCAGTGTGAAGCACGGCCCGGTTTCGCGTATAGCCAAAGGCACCGAGAATGCGCTTTTCGACACGTGTCGAATCGGCCAGCAAGTCCAGCGCCTGATCCGCATGCGTCGCGATGACCACGTCATCGAAGCGGGCAATTTCGCCCTGCGCAGTTGTAATTTCGACGCCGTGCGGGAGGCGGCGAATACGCGTCACTGGCGTTGACAGGCGAATTCTGTCTGCAAACGGTGCCGTGAGGCGTTTTACATATTCGCGCGAGCCACCAACGACGGTGCGCCAGACCGGCCGGTTGCGCAGCAACAGCAAACCGTGATTGCGGCAGAACTTGATGAAATGCGCCGCCGGATAACGGCCCACTTCCATGGCCGGTGTGGACCATATGGCCGCAGCCATCGGGTAGAGATGATCGTTGCGGAACGCAGCGCCATAGCGATTACGCGTCAGATAATCGTCGAGGGACATGTCAGCCATCGAGTGCAGGTCACGCGGAGCGTTGCGATAAAATCGCAGGAGGTCCGCAAGCATCGACCAGAAGCGGGGTTTTAGAGCATTTCTCTTCTGTGCGAGCAGGCCAAACCCGTTTCCGCCGGAATATTCAAAGCCGCCATTATCAAGGGAAACAGCGAACGACATGTTCGAGGCTGCGGTCGGCACGTTCAGCTTTCGAAAAAGCGCGGTCAGATTGGGGTATGTCCAGTCGTTATAGACAATGAAACCCGTATCGACATGGATCGGGCCATTCTTCGTATCGACTGTCACCGTGTTGCTGTGGCCTCCGACGCGGTCTGCCGCCTCGAAGACCGTGACGTCGTGCCTTTGCGACAAGAGCCAGGCTGCTGACAGACCGGAAATTCCCGTTCCCACTATCGCGATGCGGCGCCGGTTGTCTCGTCGCATTGTTTCGGTGTCGGTCATCGATCCTCGCTATCGCATTGTAGAAATTGTCTTTGGACAGCGCAGATACGAGGCAGCCGTCTGATAAGTTTC
The DNA here is from genome assembly GCF_013285525.1 of Agrobacterium pusense. Lineage (NCBI taxonomy): Bacteria > Pseudomonadati > Pseudomonadota > Alphaproteobacteria > Hyphomicrobiales > Rhizobiaceae > Agrobacterium > Agrobacterium pusense. Next base: position 862,654 of record NZ_CP053857.1, on the reverse strand, counting down.
AACGGCAGGCGTTTTTTCGAATTTTTTTTCGAACCCTGAAACTCTTTTGCTGGTTAGGCCGTATTTGCCATCACGAAACCCGGCCTCGATCGATTCAAAGTGGTGAGCGAAGTAGTGATGTTTTCCGTGATCCTGACGCTTGCCATTCTGATGTCGCTGCTGATGGCAGGAGCCTGGGCATTACAGAGAGCGACCGGTTCAAGCGGCTGGATCGACACCGTTTGGTCGGCAAGCGTCGGGCTCGGCGGCATCTTGGCTGTGTTGCTGGCGGAGGGCGATGGCGGGCGGCGCAGTATCGTATTCTGTCTCGTTGTCGTATGGTCCCTGCGGCTTGCCGGACACATTGGCCTGCGCACGCGGGGCGGCGGGGAAGATCCGCGTTATGCAAAACTCATGGAGCAATGGGGCGAAACCGGCCCCCGGCGGCTTTTCTTCTTCCTGCAAATACAGGCGGTTGCCGCCTTCGTGCTTGTTTTGGCTGTTTATCTGGCCGCCAGCAACGACCGGATTTTCCCGCGCACCATAGATCTTCTCGCCACCATGGTTGCGCTTGTTGCACTGGCAGGTGAAGCGCTCTCGGACGCCCAGCTGTCGAAATTCAGGAAAACCCCCGAAGCGAAAACCGGGATATGTGAAACCGGTCTCTGGCGTTATTCACGCCATCCCAATTATTTCTTCGAATGGCTTTTCTGGTGCAGCTTGCCGCTGCTGGCCCTTCAGGCGCACGGCTTGTCCTGGGCGTCGCTTGCCGCGCCCGTCATGATGTACTGGCTGCTCGTCCATGTCTCCGGCATTCCGCCGCTTGAAGAGCACATGCTGAAATCGCGCGGAGAAAAATTCCGTGCCCTGCAACGCCGCGTCAACGCCTTCTTTCCGGGGCCGCGCAAAAACGAGGAAACGCCATGAATATGCTCGCCTTTGCCATCAATGCCGCAGAACGCGCGGCGCTCAACGACGGTGTTACACTCGCCGGAATAGATATGCTCTGCGCAAGAACGAAACGGCGGCTCGCAAAAATACCGCCAGATGCCGAGGCGGCTTTTGCGGCGGATATGGCGAAATTCCCCGTCGCCAGCCATACCGACGAGGCGAACAGGCAACACTATGAAGTCCCCGCTGAGTTTTTCGCATTGGTTCTCGGAGCCCAGCGGAAATATTCCTGCTGCTATTATCCCGATAACCAGACAAGCCTCGATGAAGCGGAGACAGCTGCTCTCGCCGAGACGGTAGACCATGCCGAGTTGGAGGACGGCATGGACATTCTCGAACTTGGCTGCGGCTGGGGTTCGCTGTCGCTTTATATGGCAGCGCGTTTTCCCAACGCGCGGATCACGTCTGTCTCCAATTCCGCATCGCAACGGGAATCCATTCTTGGCCGCGCGCGTGAGCGCGGGCTGTCCAATCTTTCCGTGGTGACCGCAGACATGAACGATTTTGCGACCGGCGATCACTTTGATCGCATCGTATCGGTCGAAATGTTCGAACATATGTCGAATTGGCAGGTGCTCTTCGAACGCGTTCGTGCCTGGCTGAAACCTGAAGGCAAGTTTTTCCTCCATGTCTTCAACCACCGCAGCCGATCCTATCGTTTCGACCACAACAACCCCGCGGACTGGATTGCCCGGCATTTTTTCACCGGCGGCATCATGCCCGCTTTTGATCTTCCCCATCGCTTCAGCGAGGTTCTTACCGTCGAAAGGGAATGGCACTGGCCGGGATCGCATTACCGCCGCACGGCTCTCGCCTGGCTTGAGAATTTCGATCGGGAAATCGGCCACATCAGGCCGATCCTGCAGCAGGTTTATGGTGCTGACGCGCGGTTATGGGAACGCCGCTGGCGCCTGTTTTTTCTCGCAACGGCCGGGCTGTTTGGTCACGAGGACGGTAACGTCTGGGGTGTGGGTCATTATCTCATGAAGCCCGCTGTTGTTGCCGAAACCTGAGGTGGGCGTGGCCGACGGCGAAACAATTTCGCGTAAGCAAACGTTTACATCCGTAGAATAATGGCTAGGCTGGCCGCGTTTTGAGCACGCCGTCGATCACAGAGCGGCTGGAGAAAGTCATGAGTTCAGTCACGCCGAAGCTGGATAGTTGCGGCGCCGAGCCCATCCACATTCCCGGCGCTATCCAGCAACATGGCGCACTCTTCGTGCTGTCCGCGCGTCAGTTGGCGGTCGTGCAGGCGAGCGATAACCTGCAGGACTTTCTTGATGCGCCTCTACCGATAGGCGTGATTCCAGACCGGGAAACATTGCCGTTCTTCGAGGCATTACCGGCCTGGTATTCCGGTGACGACAGCAGCTTCAGATATGTCTGGGCCGAAAAAAAACTCGATGTCTCGGCGCATCGGTCGGGAAGCGTGATCATCGTCGAGCTTGAGAGAACAGGCCCGGGCGACTCCGCCGAAGCGCTGATGAGCGAGTTGACAGGCCTCGCTCAATATCTCAACAGCACGCCGTCGCTGAGTGACGCACTGTCTCGAGTTGCACAGCTTGTTTCCTCGATCAGCGGTTACGACCGGACCCTCATTTATGACTTCGGTCCCGACTGGAGCGGTCATGTCGTGGCGGAAGCTGGAGGCGGGGCGTTGCCTTCATATATCGGGCTTCGCTTCCCGGCGGACGACATCCCGCCGCAGGCGCGCAAGCTTTATACGGTCAACCGTCTGCGTATGATCCCGGACGTCGATTATAGGCCCGTGCCTGTCATGCCGCAGGTCAACTCGGAAACGGGCGCAGTGCTCGATATGAGCCTTTCACAGCTTCGCAGCGTTTCGCCCGTTCATCTGGAATACATGCGCAACATGGCAACGGCGGCCTCGATGTCGGTGTCAATCATCGTCAATGGCAAGTTGTGGGGGCTGATCGCATGCCATCACGCCGCCCCCCACTCCGTCTCGCTCGCCGTGCGGGAAGCCTGCGATTTCGCCGCCCAGCTCCTTTCGATGCGGATCGCAATGGAGCAAAGTTCTCAGGATGCTTCGCGCCGGCTGGAACTTGGTCATGTCCAGGCTCGCCTGCTCAAGCGGATGGCGGCGGCACAAAGATGGGTTGATGGCCTCCTGGGCGGGGAGAGCGAAAAGGCGGATCTGCTGGAGCAGGTGGGGGCTGAGGGAGCGGCACTGCTTTTTGGCGATGAATATCATCTCGTGGGCAAGACCCCCTCGCAGGAGCAGGTCGAAGGATTGATCCGCTGGCTCGGCGAACGCGAGGTCGCAGACCTATTTGCCACAGACAATCTTGCCGGCGATTATCCCGCTGCTGCGGCATTTGCGTCCGTGGCGAGCGGGATCATCGCGATGCGGGTTTCGGAATTGCACGGAAGCTGGCTGATCTGGTTTCGGCCGGAAGTCGTAAAGACGGTGCGCTGGGGCGGGGATCCGCACAAGACAGTGCATGAGAGCGGGCGCATTCATCCGCGCAAATCGTTCGAAACCTGGAAAGAGCAGGTGCGAAACACAGCCTCACCGTGGTCAGCGCCCGAGCTTGCAGCGGCGCGGGAGTTGCGTGGCGCCATCATCGGCATAGTACTGCGCAAGGCGGAGGAAATGGCGGATCTGACGAAAGAATTGCAGAGGACCAACAAGGAGCTGGAGGCATTTTCCTACTCGGTTTCGCATGATCTCCGTGCGCCCTTCCGTCATATTGTCGGTTTCGCCCAGCTCTTGCGCGAACGCAGCAACACCCTGGATGAAAAATCGCTCCACTATCTGCAGATGATCTCCGAAGCGGCACTCGGTGCGGGCAGGCTCGTGGATGATCTCCTGAATTTCTCGCAGCTCGGCCGCACCCAAATCACAATGGTGCCGGTTGACATGGAGAAAGTCGTGAACGAGGTTCGCCGCTCCCTCGCTCATTCCATCGCTGATCGGCAGATCGAATGGCAGATCGGCAATCTGCCCGTGTCGCTCGGAGATCCGACCCTGCTTCGGCAGGTGTGGTACAATCTCGTTGACAACGCGATCAAATATTCCCGCCAGAAACCCGTTTCGATTATCACCATTTCCGCGGCAGAAACCGAAGGTGGCGTCACCTACTCGGTCGAGGATAACGGTGTTGGCTTTGACATGGCCTATTACAGCAAGCTTTTTGGTGTATTCCAGAGATTGCAGCGGGTAGAGGATTTTGAGGGAACGGGAATTGGACTTGCGCTGGTAAGACGAATTGTTGAACGCCACCACGGTTCGGTCAGCGCAAAGGGAACTGTCGGAGAGGGAGCCACGTTCTCCTTCACATTGCCGGTTACGAAAGTTGAAGAGGAAAAAATTGCCTGAACTCAGACCTATTCTCCTCGTGGAGGATAATCCACGCGATCTGGAATTGACGCTAACTGCGCTGGAAAAATGTCAATTGGCGAACGAGGTCGTCATTGCGCGTGATGGTGCCGAAGCGCTTGATTATCTCAATGCCTCGGGTAGCTTCCACAACCGGCCTGCCGGTGATCCGACCGTGGTTCTTCTTGATCTCAAGCTGCCGAAGGTTGATGGGCTCGAGGTCCTCCAGACCGTTAAGGGCAGCGATCACCTCAAGCATATTCCGGTCGTCATGCTGACCTCCTCCCGTGAAGAACAGGATCTCGTAAAGAGCTACGAACTCGGCGTGAACGCCTTCGTGGTGAAGCCGGTGGAGTTCAATCAGTTTTTTAAGGCGATACAGGATCTTGGCGTGTTCTGGGCCCTGCTGAACGAACCGCCGCCGGGCGCGCGCCGCAATGGTGCGTGAGGCGATGCCGCAGATGGAGCAAAGCAAGCTTCTTCTTCTCGAAGACAGCTCGGTTGATGCCGAACTGATCGAGGATCAGCTTTCGCGGATCTCTCCGCCCCCTGTCGTAACCAGGGCGGTGGGGAAAACGTCCTTCATCGAGGCGCTGGAAAATCAGCAGTTCGATATCATTCTCGCAGATTTTTCCCTGCCGGACTTTGACGGCATGGCTGCGCTTGATGTCGTCATGCAAACGAGACCCGACACGCCCTTCATTTTCGTTTCCGGTGTTCTCGGCGAAGACGCGGCGATCGATGCCTTCAGGCGCGGCGCAACTGATTATGTCCTGAAGCAGCGGCTGGCGAGGCTGCCCTCCGCAGTCGGTCGCGCTCTCGCGGAAGCACGGGAAAAGGAGGAGCGGAGACGGGCGGAAATGCACAAGGAGCTGCTCGTCCGCGAACTCAGCCATCGTGTCAAGAACACAATGGCGATGGTCATTTCTATCATTCGTCGCACTGCAAAAGGCAGTTCTTCCGTAGAGGATTATCAGGAGAGGCTCGTGGCCCGCGTAAGTGCGCTCGCCGAGAGTCATGCCCTGCTTTTCCAGAGCAACTGGGGACAAACCGATCTCAAGGATGTCGTGAAGCGGGCAATTGAACCCCATAACACTTTTGCCAGCCGCGTCGAGCTCGAAGGTCCGGACGGGGTTAGCGTATCGCCTAAATCCGCATTGGCGCTTGGCATGATTTTGCATGAACTGGTGACGAATGCGCAGAAATATGGTTCGCTTTCAGAAGCGACCGGGAAGGTGCAGGTCTGCTGGAAAAGGCTTCGTAACGATGAAGGCCGGGACCTTATCGAGCTGCGCTGGCATGAAAGCGGTGGCCCGCCCATTTCAGCTCCGGTGGAGACCGGTTTCGGAACGACCCTCGTTACACGGGGAGCCCAGTACGAGCTGCAAGGCGACAGTGAAATCCGCTATGATCGCGACGGCCTGAAATATCAGGTGATTTTCCCTCTGGACTGAAGTGTCGCGTATCAACGTTACCGGACGTTGCGGGTATCTTCCCGCTAGCCGGTGTGCGCGAACTCGGTCGCCAGAACATTGGGGAGATTATCAAAATCGCACGGCTTGGAAATGATTGTCAGCCCTGTCAATTGCGTGCGAATACCGGGTATCTCGGCATATCCGCTGCAGATGACGAAAGGTATGCTCTCGGCCCTCAGTCGTTCGATCACGGGGAAGGATAATTCGCCCTTGAGATTGAGGTCGATGACCGCTCCATCCAGATCGGTTGCGCTTATTTTCTCCAGCGCTGCGGCTATATCGGAAACCGGCCCGATGACGTCGACACCGAGGTCGGACAGAAAGTCCTCCATATCCATCGCCAGAAGGGCGTCGTCTTCCAGAACGAGAATATGCTTTCCCTGAAAATCATATTGCATAGCTTACCGCATTCACATGGTCGCAGGCGCGCCCGGACATTTTACCAACAGCGCTGAACGCCTGAAGATCGACGTGGTTCCACCCTCGTGTAAAAAGAAATCATTCGCATCCGTCGCTTGCGTACTCTAGTTTGTGCCGCGAACTAACTGCCTACCGGGAATGTTACTGCTGTGACTGGTTTTTCACCGTTTGCCCAGCGAAGCCTTTTGATGCTTGCTGTTGGCGTTGCAATTTTGATTGGCATGGTCTCCACATCTTTGTGGCTGGTGCAGGTGAATAATCGCTATTCCCAGGAAACGGCTGAACTGCGCCGTGTCCGTGCCGCAATTCTGGATGTGCTGACGACGATGCAGGACGTCGAAACCGGCCAGCGGGGATATCTGCTCACCAACAATCGCGAATATCTGGGACCTTACGAAGAGGCCCTTCAGGGCTTGCCCGAACGCCAGGCGCGACTTCTCGATCTTCTGAAAGGGGAAGAGCGATATAAGCAATCTCTCGCTGGCTTGAAGCAGGCGATCGACGCGAAGCTCTCCGAGACACGCGAAACAATCGATTTGCAGCGCGCGGGTCGCATTACCGAGGCAGCCGAGGTCGTTCGAAATAACGACGGCAAACGCTTCATGAATGAGATCAGGAGTGTTCTGTCGGACCTTCAGTCGGATACGGACGATCGCCTGCGCGTCATCGTTGCGGATCAACTGGGCGCCGCCAATACGCTTCGTTGGGTAACGATTGGCGGTGCCCTTGCAATTCTCATCGTGGTCGGCGGGTCGATACTGCTCGTCTTTACTTATATTCGCGCGCTAAACAGGTCGCGGGACGATGTGGACGAACTTAATCGCCATCTTGAGGAGCGTGTCGAGGAAAGAACACGCGATCTGCGCCGGGCCAACCAGGAAATTCAGCGCTTCGCTTATATCGTTACGCATGATCTGAGGGCGCCGCTTGTCAACATCATGGGTTTCCTTTCCGAATTCGATACGTCGCTGAAGCCGGTCACCAACTATGTCCTCGCAGATGGAAAAACGCTGACGCAGGATGTGATCCGAGAGGCGCGGCTGGCGGTTGAGGAAGACATACCCGAAGCCATCGGGTTTATCCGTTCATCGACCCGCAAGATGGACCAGCTGATCAACGCCATTCTGAAGATATCCCGTGACGGCCAGCGCAAGCTTCAGCCGGAGAAAGTCGATATCGAAACTTTGCTCTCCTCGCTTTCAGAGACCGTGCGCCATCAGATCACGGCCAATGGAGGCGAGATTCATGTCGACACGCCCAAGCTGACAGTCGTGACGGACCGCATATCTCTCGACCAGATTCTCGGTAATCTTCTCGATAACGCGGTGAAATATCAGATGCCTGGGCGCCCTCTGAGGTTAACGGCACGCGCCTATCCGGCCGGGCGCGGCGCGATCTCCATTGAAATTGGCGACAACGGGCGCGGTATCGGTGAGCAGGATCTTGAGCGTGTCTTCGAACTGTTTCGTCGGGCGGGCGAACAGGACCAGCCCGGTGAGGGAATAGGCCTCGCACATGTCCGTTCGCTAATCAGAAATTTAGGAGGTGACATTAGGGTGGAGTCGCGACTCGGCGAGGGCAGCACATTTATCTTGCTGCTTCCGAGTGACCTCAGAAGAGTAACAAAGGAAGGCGACAAATGAAAGCGACCGGTCAGGAAGTAACGATCGTGATGATCGAAGACGACGAGGGACATGCCCGTCTGATCGAGAAAAATGTGCGCAGAGCAGGTGTCAACAACGAGATCGTGCCGTTCACACTCGGTGCAAAGGCGCTGGATTACATCCTGGGCCAGAGCCGGGACGGGCTCGTCAGCAAGGATCGCTATCTGCTCGTTTTGCTCGACCTCAATCTCCCCGACATGTCCGGCATCAGCATTCTCGAACAGATCAAAAGCAATGAATATACCCGCCGTCTGCCTGTCGTGGTTTTGACGACCACTGATGACGAGACCGAAATTCAGAAATGCTATGATCTCGGTGCGAATGTTTATATAACAAAGCCGGTCGACTATGAAGGCTTCGCGAATGCCATCAAAAATCTCGGCCTTTTCTTTTCCGTAATACAGATACCCTGAAGGCATGATGGCTCTGCGCGTTTTGTATGTCGATGACGACCCGGCTCTGGCGCGGCTTGCGAGCCGCGTCCTTGGTCGCCAAGGAATGGAGGTGGTCCATGCCGCGTCCGTTGCTTCCGGGCTTGAGCTTTTCCAAAACGGGCAGTTCGATGTCGTCGTTCTCGATCACTATTTTCAGACGGCGACGGGAATGGAGTTTCTAGCGGCTATCGAGACGGTACCGGCCCGGGTTCCCGTTCTTTACGTAACGGGGTCCAACGAGGCCCAGATCGCCATAGACGCGCTCAAGGCAGGTGCGGCCGATTACGTCATCAAGAATGTTGGAGACGACTTTTTTCCGCTGTTGCTGGCAGCCATCAACCAGGCGCTTGAAAACCATCGCCTGCGCCAGAGAAAAGAGGAAGCTGACCGTCTGCTGATAAAGGCCAAAGAGCATGCGGAAATGATGGTGAAAGAGATGAACCATCGCATCGCGAATAGTCTCTCACTGGTTTCCGCCATGATCCGGCTGCAGATCAATACGCTGAAGTCTCAGGAAGCAGAAACGGCGTTGCTGGAAACGCAGAGCCGGATTTCTGCGATCGCCGGCGTTCATCGCAGTCTCTACAATACCGCGAATGTGGGGCTCGTATCCCTGAATTCCTACCTCACCTCGATCATAAGCGACCTGTTCCAAGCTGTCCCGGGCTCTTCCACCATCACGGTCGAAACGTCACTCTGTGAGGTTGATCTTAACGCCGACCATGCCGTTGCGCTCGGTGTCATCGTCACTGAACTTCTGACAAACGCGCTCAAATATGCCTATCCCGATCAGGAAGGCACAGTGCGCATTAACCTGTCCGCCCAGGACGGCCGGTTCATTCTTGTTGTGGAGGATGACGGCGTCGGTGTGAAACCGGATTCAGCCCCTCGCGGCACCGGTCTCGGCACCAAGCTTATCATGGCGATGGCGCAGAATATTGGCGCCCGGGTCGAGCAGACGCACACGCACCCGGAACTCAAAAAAGGCACCCGTTTCTCGATGATATGGAATGAACGGTGACGGCATGGCCGCCCTGCCTCGCGATTATATCTGGATATAACGGCTGTCTAGCGGGGAGTGATCGGACCTCTTGGCCGTCCCCATAGCCCTTCAGCGCGCACGAATCGTCAAAATATTTTGCCCGAAGCACGGAAGAGTGTAGCGCCTTTTCGGCGCTCAGAGCAGAGCGACCTGCCGCCAAAGCGATTCTTTAAAATTTTTCTCTCTGCCATAGTGGAAACACGGTACATTCTCAGGTTGTGCGACCCCGGTCGAGCAAAGTGCACAAGGCGGGTGCCGGATGCCGCTATAAAGGCACAGCTAATATGGAACGACTGAAATTTGATCCAGGAAGTTTTTATGGGTGAAATTTTGCGTCCATAAAGCCAGCAGATGCATAGTATTTCAGCAGGGTCGGAAAATCTCTTAATGCAATCTTAACGATGTTGCGCTGCAAAAAAACTTGATGGACTATTTTAATACTGCGGGAGGAAATGCTGTTCAACAAAACAGGAGTTCGTGCCATGCTGTTCCGCAATAAAGATAAAGAAAAACCTCAAGGCGCCTCGGTCAGGCTGGCCTCATATACTGTTCTCGGTGTTGTCGCCACAGTGTTTTCCTCCTCCGTGTTTCCACCGGTCTTCACTTCGCAGACAAACCGCGCCTTGATCAATGCTCCCGTCATTCCGCTGACGACCCCCATCAGTGGCGTGGTGAAAATATCCGGTAACGGCAGGGCGGCTGTTGAAAACGACAAGGTCGACAATACCACTCTGATCGGCCTGAAAGTGCAACTGGCGGCGCTCGACAATGAACTTCGCCAGAAAAACGCGATTATCGGTGATTATGCTAGCCGCATTGACAATCTGAACAATGATCTTCTCAGCCAGCAAGCGGCTTTACTGCAAAGGACGGAATCCGACCTTGAAGCGGCAAAGGCTGCTTTGCAGATGGTGACCTATTCGACCCGCATCGCGAAAGCAGAAGCGGTTCGCAAACAGAAGCTGGTTGCCAAGGGTGTTTATTTCGGAATTGGCGACGACATCGCCGATACGATACAACTTGAAGATACAAAACTGCAGGCCGCGAAAGTTGCCGTCGACAAGCTGAACAAGGAAATGAGCTTCGCACGCCAGGGCATCTATATCGGTTCCGACCTGCAATCCCTGCAAAATCTTCAGCAGGAAATCCGCACAAGGTCCGCCGATCTGCTGCAAATCCAGATGCAGATGACGACCATGCAGACGCGGAAAAGCGAACTCGAAGCGCTTGCCTCCGCGGAGGCTGCGCGTATCGACAGACTGACCCGCGCTGATCTCGCCATTCCGCCGGGTACGACGCTCTATAAGCCGGTTGCCGTGACGGGGCGTGAAGTGGTGGCCGGCGACACCTTGGCGGAGGCGCTCGACTGTCGCAACGCTTTTGTCGTGGCAATTTTTTCCGAACGTCAGGCGCAGGCCCTTTCCGTGGGTTCAAGGGTAAAGGTAAATGCCGATGCCTGGGCGCAGGAAGCGGACGGGGTGGTAGAGCGGCTGGTGCCCCGAACCACCGAACGCGTCGACCTCGATTATGCCGTACCGTTTCCCCCTACGGAGCGGCGGGAGCTTTACGCTTATATCCGCATGGCCGGGACATCCGAGAGCCAGTTTATGAAAAACGGCGTCTGTTCGGTCGGCACCTGGGTGAGTGTAAGTCTGCCGCGCGAATGGCTTGGCAAGACCCGGGAATATGTGCACGAGGCATCGGCAAGCCTTTTCCAGTTTGCGCAGGCATCCGCCAGCGAAATGCCCGATGTGAGGCAGGCCGCCTGGACGCTCATCGAGACATCCCGAGAGAAAATATTCGAGCAGATGGGCATGGGCGGGCAGCAGCAACAGCCGCCGGGAATAGCGGCGCCCACCACAAAGCCTGATATCATCACGCAGCATGCGATCAGCGGTGCAGATGCCACCGCGAAAGCACCGCGCACCCAATCCTGACACCCGCATGGATTGGGCAAGCCCCTGCGGGCGCGTCCACGACGCCCGCAGGGCGACCCACCTGTTTCACACAGTCGAAGCAGCCTCATTCGCGCACGCTATCGGGCGCGGCTATCGTGACGTATCCGGTCAATCATGAGGACAAGCGATGTATTTCACTTCAGAGGGCGATGTTCAGTCCGTCCTTTATGTCAATCTCATCATCGCCCTCTGCGCGATCCTGTTTACCATGCTTGCCGACCCGCGGCGAACGCTGGACCGGCTGGCGTTCAGCGCCATCATGCTGCTCTCGCTCAGCGTCTATATTTTGTGGCGTGCCACCGATACGCTGCCTCCCTTCGAGCTTTCGCTGGAAACCGCCTGGAATTACATCTACTTCACCTTCGAACTGATCTCCGTGCTTTATGCGATGGGGTCGATCCTGATCCTGACAAGACGAACGGACTGGTCTTCCATCGCAGACGAAGCCGAAGCCGGGATTACGGGCGATCCCAATGCGCCACTGGTCGATGTGTTCATATGCACCTACAATGAACCTTTGAACGTGCTTGAAAAATCGATTGTCGCGGCTCAGGCAATGCAATATCCGCGGTTGCGCGTTTTCGTCTGCGACGATACACGCAGGTCCGAGGTGCGGGACTATTGCGAAACAGTCGGCGTCAATTACGTGACGCGGCCGGACAATAAGCACGCAAAGGCGGGGAACCTGAACAATGCGCTTGTCCACACCAATGCGCTGTCGGAAGTTTCAGATTTCATCATGGTTCTCGATGCTGATTTTGCGCCGCAGGCCAATTTCCTGTCACGTGTGACCGGACTTTTTGCCGATCCCAAAGTGGCCGTGGTGCAGACACCGCAATTCTATTTCAACAGCGACCCCATCCAGCATAATCTCGGTATCCGCAATTCCTTTGTGGATGATCAACGGGTATTCTTTGACGTATTCCAGCCTGCAAAGGACGCGGTCGGTTGTGCGTTCTGTGTCGGAACGAGTTTCGTTCTGCGGCGGGCAGCGGTGAACGAACTCGGAGGTTTCCCGCATGATGCACTTTCGGAAGACATGCTGCTGACCTACCGGCTGATGGAACGGGGGTATGTGACACGCTGGCTCAATGAAAAGCTCAGCGTCGGATTATCAGCCGAAGGCCTGCCGGAGTATATCACGCAGCGCACGCGCTGGTGTCTCGGCACCATCCAGATTGGACTTTTGCGCACCGGGCCGCTGTGGCGCGGCAATTTTACCCTGACGCAACGGCTGCATTATCTGCACGGCCTGTTCTGCTGGCTGTCGAAACCCTTCATCCTTTGCCTGCTGCTCGCGCCTTCCATCTATTGGCTGACCGGCGTTTCCGCGCTCCAGGCCGATGAGTTGATGTTCATGCAACTCGGCCTGTCATCGCTCGCGCTGTTCTGGGCCTATTCCACCTGGATATCGGGAAAGCGCACACTGCCGCTTTTCACCGAGGTGACACACGCACTGACCGCCGTTCCGATCACGATCACGCTTTTTCAGGCCATGCGAAAACCTTTCGGACGCCCCTTCAAGGTCACGGAAAAGGGCGGAGACAGGTCACAGGTGCGCGTTCACGGCCCGACGGCGCTATTTTTTGCCCTTGTAACCCTCACTTCGGCCATCTCCGTGCTGATTGCCGTTTATGGATGGGACGCACCCGTGGAATTTTCGGCGCGCGATTGTCTCAACCTTATCTGGTCGGCCGTCGCCATGGTGATTGCCTTCATCAGCCTTATCTGCTGCATCGAATTGCCGCGTTTCGACAGGGAGGAGCCGATCAGCGTAAACCTTGGCGGACAATTACGTCAGGGCAATGCGGTGACAGGGGTGAAGATCGTGGCGCTGTCGACTGAAACCGTGACGCTTGCGGGTGTCACTTCTTCTACAGAAGCGCAGGCCATATTCGTGCCGGAGGTGGGCTGGTTGCAGATCGATGCAACAAAAGACCAGCAAATACCCGGAAAATTCTGCCTTGCCGCAACCGCCGAGCAGCATCGGGCTATCCTGCGGCTGCTTTTCCGCACTGCACCGGAAAATGTGGCGGAACAGGGCGACCTGATAAAATCCATGCAGATGTTGCTCGCAAGGGCCTTCAGTTAATCAGGGGGGCAATGAACAGGGCTTTGCCGGACACACACACGGTCCCAATGGCCGGCTGCCGCCTTGAAAGGTTTCGATCATACGGGAATTCCGCTCATGCCTCTCAGATCGATCATCCCTGCGATCCTGATGTCCTGTGTCATCATGACAGTGTTGGCCGGAGGTGACGGACGCGCTGCATCCGGATCCGTCCGCGATATGCTCGCTTCACGCTTATGCGCGGGTCTTGCCGGGAAGATGGATGATTCTCCCGCACCCTTCGTGTTCCGCAGCTTCGAGCCCGCGCCCGATGGCAAGGCGCTCGATCCGGCGCTTTCGAATACGGGTTTTACCTATGACAATGCGCTGGCATCCATCGCTCTTTTTGCATGTGGGAAAGACGCCGAAGCAACAAGGGTTGCCGATGCGCTGCTACTGGCCGTGAACCGTGACCGCCGTTACAGTGATGGCCGCCTGCGCAACGCCTATCGCTCCGGCCCGGTCGTAAGCAAAACGGAGGTTATGCTCCTGCCCGGTTTCTGGAATGCCGCCAGCAATGCCTGGGTCGAAGACGGCTATCAGGTCGGCAGTGCGACAGGCAATCTCGCCTGGGCGGCCCTTGCCCTGCTTACCGCCTCTGAACGCTCCGACAATCCAGCCTATTTGCAGGCCGCGGCAAAAATCATGCGCTGGATCGATGCATATACCAAGGGTGACAGCGACATCGGTTACACGGGCGGCACATTCGGCCACGAACCGTCTCCGGTTAAACTCGACTGGAAATCGACGGAGCACAATCTTGACGTTTACGCCGTTGCCAGCTGGCTCACCAAGAGTGGGGACGATAAAACCTGGCGGACGATGCAGAACAGTGCAGGCAAGTTCCTCGACGCCATGTGGAATGAGCAGCAGGGTCGTTTTTATGTTGGTAGCCTGCCCGGCAGCGATCGACCCAATTTAACCCAGTCGGGAATAGATTCCGAACTCTGGCCCATCCTCGCCGTTCCGGAATTCCGCGGCCGCGCCGAGCGCGTGCTGGAATGGGTCGACCGGCGCTATGCGGTTGGGGACGGCTTCGATTTCAACGATGACCGGGACGGCATTTGGCTGGAAGGCACGGCGCAGGCAGCGCTTGCGTTTCAGCATGCAGGCCACGCCGGGCGGGCCGAAGCCCTGCTTGCCACCATTGATGCTGAGGTATCGCCCGATGGTCTGGTCTATGCCACTGTCGGGCCGGAGTTGACGACGGGGCTGATGATCGGGCCTGCCTCGACCTCTGCCGATTTCAAATATTTCAGACTGCCGCATGTCGGCGCTACCGCCTGGGCAATCCTGGCGGCGAAAGACTGGAACCCGTTTTTGAGAGAAAGCAGTTGCACACGTCCCTGTCGGAATTATGCCCGTCCCGGCAGGGGGTAAGGAGGATGTTATTGTCGTGAGATCGCAACCAGACCGGATGGCGGCGGGCCTGGTGGTTTAAGATGCCGGGCAGCCTTCAAAACGCTATCCCTTTATCCCGCTTGCTGCGATGCTGGAGATGAAAAGCCTCTGCAGACACAGGTAAAATATCAGCACGGGCAGGGTAATAATGGTGAGATAGGCCATGACTTCACCCCAGGGCGTGTTAAGCTGGAAGAAATACTGCAGCCCCACCATCACCGGCCGGTAAGCCTCGGACTGCGTGACCAGAAGCGGCCATAGATACTGCTGGCTGTACATGACGAGAAACTTCAAGATCGCAGCTGTTGCGACCACCGGCCCGCTGAGCGGCATTACCACCTGTGCGTAGATACGCAGCCAGCTGGCTCCGTCGATGCGTGCCGCCTCCAGCAATTCCTTCGGCAGATCCTTGAAATATTGGACGAAGAGAAAAATCGTCAGCCCGTCCGCGATCCATGGAATGATCTGCACATGCCAGGAATTGAGCCAACCCCAGGTAAACCCGCCGCTGCCGATCCATGGCAGATTGTTAACCTCCAGCAGCAGCGGCACGGCAATCGTCTCAAACGGAATAATGAGTGTGGCGAGAATGATTGAGAAGAGAACGTCCTTGCCGCGCCAGTTCAAAAACGTAAAAGCGAAGGCGGCAAGCGAGCCAAGCAGCAGGGCGAGAAATACGGTGACCCCAGTCACCACAACGGAATTGAATATGAAGGTCGCAATCGGCGCCCGGGCGAAAGCCGCAGTATAGTTTTCGAGCGAAAGATCTCCCACCGGCAGGAAGGCTCGTATCGAAGTCGCATCGCTCAACAGCTGGTCGTTCGGTTTTAGCGATGAGAACCCCATGAACAACAGGGGCAGGATGAAGATCGTCGCGAAGGCGAGCATGAGCGCGTAATTGCCGATGAGAAAAACGGAACTTTTACGTCGTCCGGCCTGCATCATTGCTTCTCCCTTGTCAGGTAGCGCTGCGTTAGCGAAATGCACAGGACAAGCAGGAAAAGGACGACAGAAATTGCGGAGCCCGCGGCTATGTCCTGCTGGCGGTATCCTCGCTCGACCGCCTGATAGACGATGCTCTGCGTAGAGTCGCGAGGCCCGCCTTTGGTCATCACATCGATCTGCGCAAAAAGCGCAAAAGCCTGCATGGTGATGACGATGATAACGAGTACGGCCGTGTTGCGCAGCAGCGGCCAGGTTATCATGCGGAACTTCTGCCAGCGGCTCGCGCCTTCAATATCCGCTGCCTCGTAAAGATCGGGCGAGATGGTCTGAAGGCCGGAAAGCCAGATGACCATATGGAAACCGACGCCCTGCCAGACTGACATCACCAGAATGGCCCATAAGGCGGTATCGGTTCTGCCCAGCCAGTCGACAGGCTGGAAGAGCCCAAAACTCATATAGCTCAGAAGGCTGTTCAAGAGCCCATTATCGGCGGCATAAATAAACCGCCAGAGAAGCGCTACCACCACCACCGACAAGACCACCGGCATAAAATAGATCGCACGAAAAATCGTGACGCCGGGGATTTTCTGGTTCACCAACAGGGCAAGAAACAGCGCCAGCGCCGCCTGAACCGGCGCGACCACGACCACGAAAGAAAGGGTGTTTACGACGGCGGTCAGAAATACGACATCGCGTGCGAGAATGACGATCCGGTTCTCGCCCCAGCTGAAGTTCTTATATTCCCGCATTCCGTCCAGATGAGGATAGTCGGGGTTGTTGCGGGTGAAATTACGAATTCTCGGATAGGAGATGGAGCCATCCGCATCCCGGCTGATGCTTCCATCGGCCTGCCTTTCCGGCTTGAGCGTCAGCACACCCACGCCCAGCAGCCGGCTGTAGTTTTCAAAGCCGACGAACTCCGTCGGGTTGGGAGATGTGAGCCGCTGGTTGGTGAAGGAAAAACCCAGCCCCAGCAGAAATGGTGTGATCAGGAAGAGCCCGATCAGCACCACCGCCGGTGCGGCCATGAACCAGCCCGTGAAGCTGTCCCGGGCCGGTTTTCCCTGTGAAGAAAAGAGCGCCATCGATCACGCCCCTATTTGGGTTGGTAACCGGAATTGCGTTCCAGATTGTTGTTTATCTCGTCCGTTGCATTATCGAGGGTATCGGCCACATCCGCACCGTTGGAAATGTCGGAAAGAGCCTTGGAGAAGACCGGCGAGATGAAGGCGTAGGCCGGAGTGACAGGACGCAACGTACCCTGGCGTCTGGATAGTTCGAAGAAAACTTCAAGCGGGCCGCCCTTCTTGTAATTCTTCGTCATCTGGGCTGCCGAGGACGTTGCAGGGATAAGACCGATCGCATCCGAAAACTGCGCGAGATATTTGTCCTGGATGGCGAATTCGATGAAGGCGGAAGCGCCTTCGGGATGCTTGCTGGTGGCCGAAACACCAAACTGCCATGACCCCGCGCCGATTTTCGGACCCTGCCCGAAATCAGGCGCAGGCAGGAAAAGCAGATCGTCTCCGTATTTTTCCAGAGCCTTCACCGCAACCCAGTTGCCCATCCATTGCAAGGCGTGGCGACCTTCCAGAAATCCGGTTTCGTGGTCGGCGGGTGATTGCGATGTCCCCGGTGCGAGCTTCCTGGCGAACAGGTATTGCCACCACTCCCCGAACTTGATGGCATTGTCTCCATTGAGGAAGTCCTCGGCGGTTCGATAATTCGCCTTGTCGATCAGGCTGCCGCCGAAACTTTCCAGAAAGGGACTGAAGGCATAGCTGTACCATTCGGTTTTATCGGCCATGCCGAGATCGATGGCATATTCGAACTTGCCGCTGGCAGCGAGCTTCTCAAGGGCTGCGTTGAATTCCTCGCCGGTCCACGGCTGTTCAAGAGTTGGAATGCGGATACCGTTTTCATCGAGCACCGATTTGCGGGCGAAAACCGCCACGGCAGCGTCCCACAGACCGACCGAATAGAGCTTGTCTCCCCACCGGCCCACGGCACCGGGCAGGAAATTCGCAAGCTTTGCCTCGTCGATCTTCAGTGGTTGCAAATATCCGGACCACGCCCAGTTGGGCATGTTCGGACCGTCGACATCCAAAATGTCCGGCAGCTTGTTGGAAAGCGCGGCAGCGGTGACCGATTCATTATATGCATTCTGGGGGAATTCCTGAAGCGAGACCCGCCAGTCCGACTGGGACGAGTTGAAGTCCTCAATGATGCCGGCCAGAATCTTGCGTTCTTCAAGATTGCCTGCGCCGTGATACCACATCGTCAGGTCGGTCTGGGCCAGTGCGGCGGTGGAAAAAAGCATCGACAGGGCAGTTGCTGCCCCCGCAAAAATGGCTCTGCTGGTCATAGATGGTCCTCCTCCTCACGAAGGGTAACTTCAACATCTACAGATTGTTCCGCAGAAATTTGCGTCCAGACGCTACGCGGAGAACCGCATTTTAAAAAATGCAGACAGGATCGCGGATTTGCCCCGCCCGAACCGCATCAGCAGCCAGGCGTTCAGGTCCCGCCATTTGACGGCTCTGTCGCCGGTGCATTTTTGCTGAAGGAGAGAGCCTCTTTTACCGCCAGTTCTGCCATGGCCAACGCGGCGTCGCGGGTCTTTGCAGCTGCGACAAACCGGCCGTTATGGCAGAAGCTTGCGCCTTCCACACCACAAACCTCTTCCAGATCCTTGTCAGTCAGGCCTGCCCAGGCCGCCGGCAGATCCGCCCGCAACTCGAAGCCCTCGTCGGCGCGCCGGATACCGGTCAGGCACCAGTCGTTGTTACGCGGATGAACGACGAAGAGCAGATGATCGGCGCCTGCCTTCACGATGGCGGGCCGGAACGGCATTCCCATCGGCAACTCGAGAATATGCCCTTCGCCAGCATCCATGATAGCCTGGTTTACTAGCGCTTCGGCGCGCAACTTTGCGGCACTGTTGGTTATTTTTGCCTCAACGAAGCTGCGGGCAATGCCCAGCGCCGCGTGGAAATTGCGATTGTCCGCTTCGGGATCGGCGTCATCAAAAACGGGTTTCAGAGTTTCGAGCAGGACGGGCAGGGTCAGCCCGGCGAGCGGTCCGGCCGTCGAGGGGCTGAGCGCCCCATTGTCAACCAGGTCAACAGGCAACACAAAACCGGCATCGAAAGAAGCGTGAATGGTTTCGATGTGGTCTTCTGGAACGCCGAAGGCAGAAAGATAATCGCGGCCGAAATGCTTCCAGATCAGCCCAAACGAACTGTAGGGTTGTCCGTCATCGCGTAACGGCGCGCCGCGCTGGTGGTGGTCGAACATTCCTCTTGCTGCGTCGTAGGCGCCGCCCACGTCGTAGATGATGCGGTCCGCACCGGCAGCGAGCCATTCCGGTGCCCTGCTGCGGATGAGGCGGGCCTGCGGGAAAAGCCGTGTCAGCACAACGCTCGACAGAAGTTCATCGGCATGGAAGCCACCGGAATGGGTGACGAGGAAGTCCGGGTTCATGTCAGGATGTGCCTTGTTGCTTGTGGAAGGGCCGCCCGAGAATGGGGCACCTGATACCCTTTGCCGTACATCATCTCAACCCGCCACGACGCTTATTCGGATCAAAATTTCCGCCGGAAAGTCCGGACAGCATGCAGCCAGCGCGACATTGTCCGCGCGTTACGCCGACCAGATGCGCCGCGTCTTGATCGTGTTCATGACGAAGCTGGTCTCGATGGTGTCCACGCATTTCAGCTTCGCGATCTTGTCCTTGATGAAACGCTCGTAATCCTCCAGCCCGCCGCACATGACCTTCAGCATGTAGTCCTTCGTGCCCGTGACGAGATGACATTCGAGAACCTCGTCCCACTCAAGAACCGCTGCTTCGAACATCCGGATTTCATCATCATGCTGGCGGCTGAGGCGAATGGATGCGAGAGCGGTCATGGTCCATCCCTCGATCGCCGGGTCGATGATGGCGGAATATCCCTTGATGGCACCCATTTCTTCCAGGCGTCGAAGCCGGCGTAGACATGCGGATGCCGATAGCCCCACGCGCTCGGCGAGTTCGTTATTCGTGATCCGTGCATCGGCGGACAATTCCCGAAGTATCCGCCGATCGATCGGGTCTGCAATTTTCTGCGACATAAATTACAATTCTCCGCAATATATTGCTCCATGGGGCATATAAACGCTCCAAAATGCAAGGCATTTTGACTTCATTGCGTGTAACCTGCAGGAAGTTCAACGCCAGCTGAGGGATCATCGGAAATGACTGCGCCGCATCCGTCCAAAACCCATATCGGCAACCATGCCCTTCATCCCGAAACCCAGATGCTCAATTACGGGTATGATCCGGAGTTGTCGGAGGGCGCCGTGAAGCCTCCGGTGTTCTTGACATCCACCTTCGTTTTCAAGTCGGCAGAAGATGGCCGCGACTTCTTCGATTATGTCTCCGGGCGCAAGGAGCCGCCGGAGGGCAGAGGCGCAGGTCTCGTCTATTCGCGTTTCAACCATCCAAACAGCGAGATCGTCGAGGATCGTCTAGCAGTTTATGAACGGACGGAGAGCTGTGCGCTCTTCTCCTCGGGCATGTCCGCGATTTCGACGACGCTTTTCGCCTTCGTGCGGCCCGGCGATACGGTGCTCCATTCCCAGCCCCTTTACGGCGGCACGGAAACGCTTCTGGCGAAGACCTTTCATAATTTCGGCGTGTCGGCAGTGGGTTTCGCCGATGGTGTCAGCGAAACCTCGGTCATGGCGGCGGCAGAGGAGGCGATGGCGAAAGGCAGGGTGTCCGTTATCCTGATCGAGACCCCCGCCAATCCGACGAACAGCATTGTCGACATCGCCATGATAGGCCGGGTCGCCGAGGTGATTGGCAAAAGGCAGGGGCACAGGCCGATCATCGCCTGCGATAACACGCTTCTTGGTCCTGTATTCCAGCGGCCCATAGAACATGGCGCCGATATTTCGCTCTATTCGCTGACAAAATATGTTGGCGGGCATTCCGATCTTATCGCCGGGGCGGCGCTGGGGCGCAAGGATGTGATGAAGCAGGTGAAGGCCCTGCGCGGGGCGATCGGCACACAGCTCGATCCGCACTCGTGCTGGATGCTCGGACGTTCTCTGGAGACGCTGCAAATCAGGATGGAGCGGGCGGACAGCAACGCCAGGCTTGTGGCTGAATTCCTGAATGCCCATCCCAAGGTCGAAAAAATCCACTACCTGCCATTCAGCGATCCGGCATCCGCGGTTGGCAAGGTGTTTGCCGCCCAATGTTCCGGGGCGGGATCCACCTTCTCGTTCGACATTGTCGGCGGGCAGGCCGCATCTTTCAAATTTCTCAATGCGCTCAACATATTCAAACTTGCGGTAAGCCTTGGCGGCACGGAGTCCCTTGCTTCTCATCCCGCAACGATGACGCATTCGGGCGTTCCTGCCGATGTCCGTCAGCGTATCGGTGTGCTTGATTCCACGATCCGGCTGTCAATCGGCATAGAACACCCCGACGATCTTATCGCCGACCTGACCCTTTCACTGGATCAGGTCTGACGCTCCACGTGCCGACCAAGAGGTTGTCCTGTGCAGGCGGATCGATATATCTGGGGGTAGTATAATCACGTGAACCTTCAGGCATATGGAAACTTCGCTTTATCTGCCCGTGAAAGATTTCCTCGAAGAGGCGGGTTATACCGTCAAGGGCGAAGTCGGCGGCTGTGATCTTGTTGGCTTGAGCGATAACGATCCCCCCGTCGTCGTCATCTGCGAGCTAAAGCTGAGCTTCAATCTGGAGCTCATTTTGCAGGCTGTCGATCGCGCAGCTATCGCAGATGAGGTGTGGATCGCCGCCCGGGTCTCTGCCAGGGGTAAGGGCCGCGAGGCTGACAGGCGTTACCGCGATCTTTGCCGCAGGCTCGGGATCGGTATGCTGGGAATCTCCGATGCCGGTGACGTCAGCATCATCGTCGGCGCCGTTTCGCCGATGCCGCGAACCAATCCGAAACGGCGGTCGCGGCTCATGCGGGAACACCAGAGGCGGCGGGGCGATCCCACGGCGGGTGGGAGCACGCGCATGCCAATAATGACAGCGTATCGCCAGCAGGCGCTTGGCTGCGCCGTGGCGCTGGCGTCGGGTCCGATGCGCGTGCGTGAGGTCAGGTCCAATATACCCGATGCCGGGAAGATACTGCTTTCGAATGTTTATGGCTGGTTCGAACGACTCGACCGGGGAGTCTACGGTCTGACAGAGGCCGGACACGAAGCTTTGCAGCGGTGGCCACAGCAGGACGTGCCGGCAAAGGCTGTCGACGGGATTGTGCGAGGCACGGTCGGCTTCGAAGAAACCTGACGGCGAAAAACCTTTCCAAGACTTCAGGAGATCAGGATTGCGGGGTCAGGGGCCCTCCCGGGCATCCCCGACCCATCAGGTGACTACTGTGTCTTCCAGGTCTCCAGCAGCAGCCGGACGAATTTTTCCGCGGCGGGCGAAAGGGCACTGCTTCGCCTTTGTACAATGCCAATCGTACGGGAGACGACGGGATTGACGATCGGCCTGGTGATGAGAAATGGATGTTCGTCCTGCGGCGTGGCCAGCCGCGGCAGAACGGAAATCCCCAGCCCGGCTTCGACCAGCCCGAGAGACGTATTGAGATGAGTCACCTCATAAAACCAGTTCAGCTTTAGATTGTGTCTCGCAAGCGCGCCGTCTAGAAGCGTCCGGTTGCCGCTCGAACGGTCCACGACGACGAGCGGATAGGCTTCCAGTTGATTCCATTCAATCGTTTCGAAATTCGCCAACGGGTGATCTTTCCTCATCGCCAGCACGAACGGGTCATCGATGAGCGGTTCGAATGACAGTTCGGGATCGGAATTGCCCATCAGGTTGATGCCGAATTCCACCTCGCCTCTCGCAACCGCCTGCAGCCCCTCATTTGCCGTCAGATCCCTGATGCGTAGCCTGATGTTTGGATATTGCTGACTGAAAGCCTTGATGACCGTGGGAAGAAAGTAGAAAGCGGCGGTGGGAACGCAGGCCATCGTGATGAGGCCGCGCCGTTGCGCGCCATCTTTCATGGCGAACAGCGACCCATCGAATTCTTCCAGCATACGCCGGACAAGCGGCATCACCTCCTGGCCCATGGCGGTGGGAGCGACATGTCGAGTCGTTCTCTCCAGAAGCGGTGCGCCGATGGCCTGCTCCAGCTTCTGGATGCGGCGGGTGAGCGCCGGCTGGGAGATATGCAGCGCCTCCGCTGCCCTGTGAAAGCTCTCGAGCTCAACTACGGATTGAAATGCGCGCAAATCCAGTATTTCGCAATTGATGCTCATTTCGCAATAAACCTCCAAAACATTGCATTTAACAGATTAGACTCTTTTGCCCATATTGCAACAACGCGGCGCATTGATCCGCAAAATGCAAGATTGAGGCTAATCATGAACGATCTGATGAAGATACCCTGTGTGCTGATGCGCGGCGGAACGTCTCGCGGACCGTTCTTTCTGGCTTCCGATTTGCCCCGAGATCCGGCGGCAAGGGATGCGGCTTTGCTGTCCATCATGGGCTCAGGCCATCCGCTGCAGATCGACGGTATCGGCGGGGGCAATCCGGTTACGTCGAAGGTGGCGATCATCGGACCTTCCACGGTCGCCGGCGCCGATATTGATTATCTGTTCGCACAGGTGCGCACCGACAGGCAGCATGTCGATTATTCACCCAATTGCGGAAATATGCTGGCCGCCGTCGGTCCCTTCGCGATTGAGGCGGGGCTCGTGCCGGCGCAGGGTAACGATACGCTTGTCAGGATCCACAACGTGAATACCGGCAAACTGATCGAGGCGAAGGTGCCGACGCGGGGCCGCGAGGTAATTTATCTTGGTGACGCATCGATCGACGGTGTTCCGGGTCTTGCGGCACCCATCGCATTGACATTCATGGATGCAGCCGGCGCGAAAACCGGCAGGCTGTTGCCGACCGGAAAACCCGTCGATGTGATCGACGGGGTGGATGTAACGGCGATAGATTGCGCCATTCCGATGGTTCTCATGCGGGCAGCCGATCTCGGCGTCACCGGCTACGAAGATCCGCAATCGCTCTCCGCCAATCGAGACCTGATTGAACGGATGACCCGCATACGCATCGAGGCTGGAAAGATGATGGGGATGGGAGACGTTCGGGATATGGTCATTCCAAAGCCGGTGCTCATTGCGCCGGCGCGGCGGGGTGGAACGTTTTCGGTCAGGTATTTCATGCCGAACGAGTGCCACCCTGCCCTCGCGACAACCGGCGCTGTCGGCATCGCGACGGCGGCCGTAACGGAAGGCACCGTCGCCTATAATGCGGCAGGAGGGCTTTCCGTGCCGACCCAGATCCGCATCGAACATCCCGCAGGCCGTCTGGATGTACAGCTGGAAATGCGAAACGGTGCCATAACAGCCGGACTTGTAAGGACGGCGCGCAGGCTGTTCGAAGGCTTTGCCTTCGCCAAGCCGATGGCTGCGATTGAAGACGCAGCATAGACAAGGCCATAGTGGCTAAAATATCGCGAAACGGGAGGAGACCCTCATGCGTAAATACCTGCTTGCAACGGCTGCGCTCTGTGCGCTGGCGGCAACCGCCAATGCCGAATCTGTCAGAATGAGCGTCGGCTCATACAACCTCAACAACCTGCCTTTCCCCGTTGCGGCCAGCCTCGGCTTTTATAAGGAAGAGGGGCTCGATGTGACGACCGAGAACTTTGCGCAGGGAGGCTCGAAGGTGCTACAGGCGCTCGTCGCCGGCTCCACGGACGTTGCCGTCGGTTTTTATGACCACACCATTCAGATGCAGTCCCAGAACAAGCACGTCGTGGGCTTCGTTCAGCTCGCCCGCAACTCGGGTCTGGTTCTTGCAGGCAAGAACGATACTGACTTCGATCCCGCAAAGCCTGAGACGATCAAGGGCAAGAAGGTCGGCATCACCTCGCCGGGCTCTTCCTCGGACTTCTTCATTCGCTACTATATGAAGCAGCACAATTTAAGCGACAACGATATCTCCATCATCGGCGTCGGCTCGGGTGCTGCCGCCGTTGCAGCCCTGCAGCAGGGCAAGATCGATCTGCTCGTCAATTATGACCCGGCGGCCACGATTGTCGTCGAACGCGGGCTGGGCAAAATCCTCATCGATGCACGCAGCGATCAGGGCGCAAAGGATGTTTATGGCGGCATCTATCCGACCTCCGTGCTTTATGCGACCCAGGAATATATCGACGCAAATCCCGAAGTGATCCAGAAGGTCACCAATGCCACGGTACGGGCGCTGCACTGGATGAAGCAGCATTCGGCGGAAGAAATCGTCGAGAAGCTTCCTGACGACTTCGTGTCCGGGGACAAGAAAACCTACATCAAGGCCGTCGAAGCCGCGAAGGCGATCTTCTCCGAAGACGGCAAGTTCGAGCCCGGCGATCTCGAAACGCCGCTTGCCGTTCTCAAGACCTTCAACGAGGCCGTGGCAAAGGCGTCGATCGACCTCAACACCACCTATACCAACAAGTTCGTCGAAGCCGCTGCTTCGAAGGCTGCAAACTGAGAGGCCGCCATGTCATCCCCAGTCAGAAAGCTAGAGCCAGTGGCGGACTTCAAACCACAGCCCATGGTCGCGATCGAGAACGTCACCATGGCATTCGGTGCGTTTGTTGCAGTCCAGGACGTTAACCTCAAGGTCGGCGATGGCGAGTTTCTTTCCATTGTCGGACCGACCGGGTGCGGAAAATCGACCATCCTCAATGCCATTGCTGGCTTGCTGAAGCCCGCGCAGGGCACGGTTTCCATCGACGGTTCAGCGGTCCAGGGTGTGCAGAACAATATCGGATATCTGTTTCAGCAGGACGCCCTCCTTCCCTGGAAGACCGCATTTCAAAATGTCGAGCTTGGTCTGATGTTCCGGGGCGTTGCCGAGGACGAGCGGCGTGCCAAGGTCATGGCATGGCTTGAAAAAGTCGGCCTCAAGGGTTTTGGCGATCGTTTTCCGCATCAGCTTTCCGGCGGGCAGCGTAAACGCGTACAGATGGCGCAGGCGCTGATTACCGAGCCGAAGGTCATCCTGATGGACGAGCCTTTCTCGGCACTGGATATCCACACCCGCCATCTCATGCAGAACGAATTGCTGCGCCTGTGGCAGGAGGATCGCCGGGCGGTGGTCATGATTACCCATGATCTGGAGGAGGCTATTGCGCTCGGAGATCGGGTCGTCGTTCTGGCTGCGGGTCCGAAGAGCCGTGTCATCGAGAGCTTTCCCGTCGATCTCGAACGACCCCGCAACGTCGCTGAAATCAAACTCGATCCGAAATTCATGACGCTCTATCGCGATATCTGGGCGTCCCTGCGCGGCGAAGTGGAGAAAAGCTATGCAAGCCGTTAATGTTCGTATCATCCAGGTCGTTCTCCTGGTCGTGCTTCTTGGCGGATGGCAACTCGGTGTGTCCTCCGGCGCCATTGATCGCTTCTTCTTTCCCGCACCTTACGATATCGTCAGGCAGGTGATCGACTGGGTTGCGGATGCCGGCTTCTATAAGCATGTCGGCATTACCCTCAGCGAAACCGTGCTTGGTTATCTCATCGGCACCGGTCTCGGGGTAGGCGCTGGCGTCTGGCTGGGCCTCAGCCCCTTCGTCGCCCGCGTTCTTGATCCGTTCATCAAGGCGGTAAACGCCATTCCCCGTGTCGTCCTGGCTCCGATATTCGTTCTCTGGCTTGGCCTCGGCCTGTGGTCGAAAGTTGCCCTCGCGGTTACGCTCGTCTTTTTCGTCACCTTCTTCAACGCCATGCAGGGTGTGCGCGAAGTAAATCCGGTCGTGCTGTCAAATACCCGCATCCTCGGGGCGCGGCGCACGGATCTGCTGCGTCATGTCTATTTTCCCGCTGCAGCGAGCTGGATTTTGTCGTCGCTGCGCACCTCCGTCGGCTTTGCGGTGGTTGGCGCGATCATCGGAGAGTATCTTGGGGCTTCTGCAGGCCTCGGCTACCTCATTGCCCGGTCGGAAGGCAATTTCGATGCGGTCGGCGTTTTCGCAGGCATCATCATCCTTGCGGTCTTCGTCCTCATCATCGACCTCATTCTCGATGTCGCAGAGAAAAGGCTGATCACGTGGAGGCCCAACGCAGGCGAAGAGCGGCCTGCATAAGGCCGAGGTAGCTGAAATCCAGCGGGGCAGCCATTTGGCTGCCCCGTTTTTTTGAACCGTCGCGGCGGCTTGGGCCGCGGCCTTTCGACATTACTCGGCAGAGCTTCGAGTTCCGGGGCTGGACGATCGGGGATCGTCAACCGAAGGTGATCGGCGTCCCGCTTCGCTGCGGTTCACCGGTTTACAAGCCTAGCGCCTGTCTCTTCATCGAAGAGATGCATATCGGACGGGTCAACGTCGAGGCCGATGACCTCGCCGGCTTTGACGGGGCTGCGGCCCTGTATCGCAATCACCAGTTCCGTGGATGTGCCGAGTGTCAGGAAAGTTGCCGCGCCCGTTGTCTCCACAGCGGAGACGGGCAGTGTCAACGCCGCTCCCGTTACAGTAGCAGGGCTGATATGTTCGGGCCTGATGCCGACGATGAGATGTTTGCCCGGCTGCAGGGGGGCGGGGCTTCTGATCGACTGCGGGGGTTGACCGTCGCCGAACCGCAGCTGGAGCGATGCGCCATCCGGACTCACGGTCGCCGGGATGAAGTTCATGGCTGGGGAGCCGATAAAGCCTGCAACGAAGCGGTTGACGGGATGGTCATAGAGCTCCAGCGGTGTCCCCTGCTGCTCGATTACCCCGTCACGCATCACGACGACATGATCGGCCATAGTCATCGCCTCGATCTGGTCATGGGTGACATAGACCGAGGTGGCATGCAGGCGGTCGTGGAGGGCGCGGATTTCCTTGCGCATGTGAACCCGCAAGGCCGCATCGAGGTTGGAGAGCGGCTCATCGAACAGGAAGGCCTGCGGATTACGGATAATCGCCCGGCTCATGGCGACACGCTGGCGCTGCCCGCCAGAGAGTTCTCGGGGATAACGCTTCATGAGCTTGGAAAGCCCCGTCGTGGCGGCAACCTCTTCCGCGGCCTTGCGGGCTTCCGCCTTGGCGACACCACGCATACGCAGCGAATAGGTGAGGTTTTCCTCGACCGTCATATGCGGGTAGAGCGCATAGGACTGGAATACCATCGCCACATCGCGCTTGCGCGGCGGCACACCGTTCATCAGCGTGCCGGCAATGCGCATGTCACCGGCCGAGATGCTCTCAAGCCCGGCAAGCGAGCGCAGAAGCGTGGACTTGCCGCAGCCGGATGGTCCCACAAGGGCAATAAAGGTGCCCTTCTTGATGGAAAGGTTGATGTTCTTCAGGGCATGGAAAGCGCCGTAATATTTATTGACGCCTGATAATTCGATCTGAAGGGTCATTTGAGCGCTCCTGATGTCAGGCCGGATACGATGCGGCGCTGCAAGAGAATGAAGAGGGCGAGAATGGGCGTCACATACATGGTCGCATAGGCCATGATGTTGTTCCATTCGCTGGTGTTGGGCCCCATGAAGGAATTGAGACCGACGCTGGCGGGCTGCAGTTCCGCCGCCTGGATCATCGATTTGGAGTAAACGAATTCACCGAAGGCCTGCATGAAGATGAGAATGGCGCTAACGAGGATGCCGTTTCTGGCAAGCGGCAGAACGATATTGAAAAACGCGCCGACCCTGGAATTGCCATCTACGAGCGCTGCCTCCTCCAGTTCCTGCGGCACGGCCATGAAGGTGGCGCGCACCAGCACAACGAAGAAGGGCATGCTTTTCGCCGCAATGGCGAGGATGACGGACAGGCGTGGATAATCCAGAAGCCCGAATTGCGAGAAACCGACGAAGATCGGCGTGATCATCAATGAAGCTGGAAGGACTTGCAGCATCAGGATGAGGAAGAGGCCGATATCCACCCAGACATTGCGATAACGCGCCAGTACATAAGCGCAGCCGACGCCGAGGATGGTGATCAAAAACACCGCACTCGAAGCGATCAGCACCGAATTCCACAGGTAACGGCCCATGTTGCGGCTGTTCCAGACATAGGCATAGGTCTGCCATTGTGGTTCACCAGGCCAGAAGGAGGGTGGATTGGCGAACATCTCCGAGCCGCTTTTGAGCGAGGTCAGATACATCCAGTAGAGCGGGAAGAGGTAGATGATGGCAAGAATGATGGCGATTGCCAGCATCAGGCGGTTACGGTTGTTGATGCTCATCCGCGTACCTCATGCCGTGTGGAGCGCACATAAACGATGGAGGCCAGCATGACAAAAACGATCATGATGACTGAAATCGTCGCGCCCTTGCCGAAGTCATATTGCCGGAAGGACAGATCCCAGGCCCAGTATTGCGCCACATTGGAACTGTTGTTGGGTCCGCCATCGGTAATGGCGGCAAATAGATCGAATTGCTGCAAGGTGAAGATCAGCCCGAGCGAGATGATCGCGCCGATGGTGGAGCGCATCATGGGCAGCGTGATGGTGTAGAAGCGCTGCCAGGCGTTGGCGCCATCAAGCTCGGCGGCTTCGTAAAGATCGCCGGGAATGGAGGCGAGGCCGACGGAAAGGAGGATCATGTTGAAGGAGGTGCCGAGCCAGATATTGGCGATCACAACCGCCCAGAGCGAAAAATTCGCATCCGAACGCCAGAAAATATTGCCTGATATCAGTCCGCTTTCGCGCAGGAAGAAGTTCAGAACCCCGAAGTCGCCGGACAAAATCCAGTTCCAGATGGCACCGACAACGAGGCCGGGCATGACCCATGAAACGAGGAACAGGCCCCGCAGCCAGGTGGCGCCGGGGAAATTGACCCAGAAAAACAGAGCCAGACCGAAGCCGATGACAAATTGCCCCGCTATGGAAGCGACGACAAAGGTTACCGTATTCATCAGGATGGGCCAGGTTTCCGGCTGCCGGAACAGATCGACATAGTTCTTGAAACCGACGAACGGGCGCACGAAGGTGCCCAGGCTGAACATGTCGACTTCCTGAAAGCTCATGACGATGTTGTAAAGCAGGGGTAACCCCGCCATCACGAAGAGGAAAGCCAAAGGAAAGGCGACAAGGGCGATATCGAAACCGCGACCATCGCTGATGCTGGAAAGCAGCTTTTTCATAAGAAATCCTCGCAAGCTCCGCTCGGGGCCGCCGCCGCTTATCACGGCAAGCGACCCCACCGGGAGGAACCCTACGGATGGAGCCGGACATGCCGGCCGCCTCCCTGATCAGCCATCGACGAGCTTGATTTTTTGTGCAGCCTGGTCGAGTGCGTCCTTCGGAGACATCTGTCCCGTGAGCGCGGCCTGAATGGCATCCTGAATGGCCTTCGAGATTTTCGGCCATTCGGGCGAGGGGCCACGCGGCTGTGCATATTTGAGCTGCTCGACGAAGGTCTTGAGCGCTTCATCCTTCAGCGCATTGCCGGTGGGCGGTACGGGAATGTCCGAACGCGCCGGCAATTGGCCGAAATTCTTGAACATGTCCTTGTCCTGCGAGACAAAGAACTCGATCGCCTTGAAGGCCTCTTCAGGATGTTTGGTCTTCGAGAAGATCGCCCAGTTATAGTCCCCCATGGCCGATGAGCGCGGCGCATCGGGCGCCGGAACCGGCAGCAGCGTGACGCCCCAGTCGAACTTTGCGTCCTTCAGCATGCGGTCGATTTCCCATGGGCCCGAAATGACCATGGCGGCGTTGCCGGCGTTGAAGGTCGCGGTAGAATCCCACTGGCTGCGTGTCAGCGTATCGGGCGAAGCCAGTTTTTCGTCCAGCATCAGCTTCCACGTCTCGAGCGCTTTCACGGCTCCCTCGGTATTGATGTTCTTGTAGGTGGCGCCAGCCATCTGCGCCCAGGGCAGGAACTGGAATGTGCCCTCCTCATTCGCCTTGGCGCTGAAGCTGATGCCATAGACGTTCTTGGAAGGGTTGGTCAGCTTGCGTGCCGCGTCAACCAGCTCATCCCAGGTTTGCGGCGGCTTTGCCACATCCAGCCCGGCGGCCTTGAACAGATCCTTGTTGTAATAAAGAGCGATCGTGTTGGTCGCCTTCGGGACGCCGAAATATTTTCCATCCCACATCACCGATTTCAGCGGGCCGGGGAAATAATTCTCCGTCTTGATGACATCGGACTTGGCTATCATGTCGGTCACATCGAGGAAGGCTCCGCGTGCGGCGAACATGGCGTGGTTGGGGTTGTCGATGGCGATGATGTCGGGCGCATTGCCGGTCGAATAGGCGCGCATGGATTCGCTCACCACGTCATCGAACTGCAGTTGCCGGTATTCGATCTTGATGCCGTTATTGAGCGCGTTGAACTCCTTGATGAGGTTTGGAGCCGGCTGGATATCCCGGTCCAGCGACCACAAGGTCAAAGTCACGTCCTCTGCCTGTGCCGCAATCGCGCCGGCGGACACGCCCGCCAACAGAAACGCGCCGGCCATCATGCATTTTGCGATACCCATAATCTCCTCCTCTTGGTTATCGTCTCTGCAATCTCGGGAACCTTCTCCCAAAAGGTTTCCGTTATGTCGGATCGACGACGAAATCGCCGCCTCGGCATTTTTTCAGATAGTTCAGGCCATGCACCTGTCCGGTCATTTCCAGCGCATCGCGATAGACCGGGTCATGCCAGCCTTCGATATCGATCGAGCCTGACCAGCCGGCGAGGCGCAGTTCGGAAATAATATCGGTCCAGTTGCTGTCGCCGAAACCTGGCGTGCGCATGAAGACGAACTTCTCCTTGCCGAAAATGCCGTGCTCGCGGATGACGTCCCAGCGGATGGTCGCGTCCTTGCCATGCACATGGAAAATCTTCTTCGCCCATTTGCGGATCTGCGGTAGCGGATCGATCAGATAAACCATCTGGTGGCAGGGTTCCCACTCGATGCCGATATTCTCGTCTGGCGTTTCGTTGAAAATCAGTTCCCAGGCATCGGGATTATGGGCAATGTTCCAGTCGCCCGTCTGCCAGTTGCCGTCCATGGCGCAGTTTTCAAAAGCGATCTTTATGCCCTTGTCGGCGGCACGCCTGGCAAGCTCGCTCCAGATTTCCTTATATCTGGGCAGGCTCTCCGGCAGCGGCCTGCCGCGCAGGCGGCCGGTGAAACCTGCCACGCAATTCGCACCGAAATGATGGGCGTTGTCGATGCAATCCTTCCAGCCCTGCAATGTCTGAAGGTCGATATCGGTTTCTTCCAGCGGATTGCCGAACATGCCGAGCGTACTGATGGTGATATCGCGGTCGCCAATGGCGTCAAGGCAGCGCTTGCCGAGTTCGGCGAGGTCCTGACCGTTGGTCGTCTGCCAGAAGAAGGGCTCGAAGCTTTCAAAGCCGAGATCGGCGATCTGCCCGATACGTTCGGCCGCCTGACCCTTGGTGGCGCTGACCATGGTGCCGATGCGGATGGATGTTGCCGGATTGCTCACGTCTGTCGGTCCTTATGCTGCAATGGAAACGCGCTGGCCAAGGCGCGCGCTTTCGATCGCGCCCATCACCATTGCGAGGCTGTTGATATTGTCGAAGGAGGCTGTTTCCGGCATCTCGCCGGTACGCATGGATTCGAGAAATGATAAAATGACGCTGGCATGGCCGCGCGTGTCCTTGTCTGACACGACATCGGAAACGTTTACGGTCTTGAAGCCACGCAGAAGACCCTGTTCGTTGCCAGCCACCGAGGCGGAAAAACCGTCTTCGCCATCCCAGAGAATCATGCCTTTGGAGCCGATCAGCCGCCAGCGTGCTTCCCAACTCGTCCGCTCGCCTTCAGCGCACCACGAGCCGCGATAGGTGAAGACGACATCGTTGGAGAACTCGAAAATCGCGTTGGCGCTCGCCCCATGCGCATACCATGAGCCCGCCGGGTTCTTCTCCACACAGAAGACGGAGAGTGGCTTTTCATTGGCGACGAAACGGGCCGCGTCGAAGGTGTGAATTGCCATATCGAGAAGCAGGACGTTTTTCATCTCCTCGCGGAACCCCCCGAAATGCGGCCCCAGGAAGAAATCGCAATGGATGGCGGTCAGATCACCGATGACGCCGTCCTCCAATGCGCGGCGTAGACGTCTGATGCCGGCCACGAACCGACGGTTTTGCACCACGGCGTGAATTTTGCCGGCTTTTTTCGCCAGTTCCACCAGCGTTGCGGCTTCCCCCATCGAGGCTGCAAGCGGCTTTTCGCTCAGCACATGGCATCCAGCTGCGAGACCGGCCTCGACTACGGCGAAACGCGCCTGCGGGATGACGATGTCAAAAAGAATGTCGGCTTTCGTTTCGGCGAGAACCGCGCGAAGATCTGTGCCGATAACCGCTCCATTGAGGGCGAATTCCTCGGCAAGCGCGCGGGCCGTGCCCTCGTTCAGGTCCACCAGACCTGCGATCCTGATTTCGCCGGCGATTTCCGGCGAGGACTGGATGGCACGCAGCCAGCCTTTGGCCATGGCTCCGCACCCGCATAAAACGGCATTAAAAGTCATCTCATCTCCCCGGACTCTTTCGCAAACTCCTCTTTGCGCAAAGCGTCGTAAACGTTTACGAGACTATGCCGATGATGTTAGATATGTCAAGACCATCAAGTGGCGCGCAGATTGCGGGCCGGGATTTGGAGGGGAGCGCATGAAAGGAATTCGCCAGCTTGCCGATTACCTCGAGATATCGATCGGCACTGTTTCCCGTGCGCTGAACGGCAAGCCCGACGTGAACGAAGAGACGCGGCGCCGCGTTCTCGAGGCTGCGGAAAAACTGGGTTACGTCGCCAACCAGTCAGGCCGCAGCCTGCGGCAGGGAACGACCAATGTCATTGGCCTGATGACGGGCAGCGACGCGCAGACGGTGGAGAATGCCGACAACTTCTTCCTTGGCTTGACGGATGGCCTGCAAAGCGTGTTTTCCGGTCACAACCTCGATCTCATCGTTCTGCCTTGCCCGGGAGAAGAGGACCCCGACGAATATCTCAAGCGTATGGTGGCGCGCCGCATGGTCGATGCGATGATCATTTCCGCCACCCGTCGAATCGACAGGCGTGTCGATTTTCTCAAGCAGAATCGGCTTCCTTTCGTGGCGCTCGGGCGAACCGCCTCCAGCACGGATCATGCCTGGGTGGATCTCGATTTCGAGGGCGTCGCGAAAAGCGCGATCGATCGCCTCGTGGCCTCCGGGCATCGTTCGATCGCGGTAGCCGCGCCCGACAGCGATATCAATCTCGGCCATGTGTTCCTTGATGGGTACAGGCGTGCGCTGGACGATAATGGCATCGCTTATGATTCCTCTTTGGTCATCCGGGCGAAATCGAGCGAGCAGGGCGGTTATCACGCCGCCAGCGAATGGCTGCAGATGCGGCCCCGGCCGACGGCGATTGTGCTGATCTATGAGCTGATGGCCGTCGGTCTTTATCGTCGTCTTGCGGAGGCGGGGCTCGAACCGGGGCGGGATCTCGCCGTCATCGGATTTCGTGACGGCCCGCGCGGCCAGTTTCTCGAACCGCGCCTGACAAGCTTCCGCATGTCGCTGCATGATCTCGGCGTTACGGTGGCGCAGACTCTTTTGTCGACAATGCCGGCCTATGCGCCATTTTATCCCGCCCAAGCCCGCCATTGCATATGGCCGATGGTCCTCGTGGCGGGGGAGAGCGATCCGGGTCCGGTATCGTAGGTCAGCCAGGTGGGGGTCCATCCAGCCCGCCGCGGGCAGGATGTTGTGGCTGCTCAGGCGAGCAGGCCGTTCATGAGCACGTCGAGGTGAACCTTGATGACGGCCTCCTTGTCCAGGCTGCGCCGGTCGTCGAAAATCAGCCTGAAAACCAATGTTCCGACCATTGGTGACATGACGACATGCGCAAGTTCGGGTGCGTTGGCCCTGAATCTCTTTTTCGCGACACCTTTGTCCAGGATAGCATTGATGCGGGCGAGCACCGGCGCCATCAGAATATCATGGTGGTGGTCTATCAGATCCGGAAACTTGGCTCCCTCGGCCACGACGAAACGAAAGAGTTCCCGCATACGCCGGTCATCCACCAGCGTTTCGAACAGGAATTCGAGAAGCAGGCGAAGCTCCTCGACGGGATCGTCGGAGGTGCGTTCGTAGGCTTCGAATGCCTCTTGGAACGGTCTGCCGACTTGCTCGATCATCGCGGCAAAAAGGGCTTCCTTGGTTTCGAAATAGACATAGACCGTGCCTTTCGTCACTCCCACCCGGTCGGCAATGTCTTCGACCCGCGTTGCCGTAAATCCCCTTTTGGTGAATTCCTCAAATGCGGCGTCGAGAATTTGCAGCGGACGTTGTATCTTCTGTTCTGCACGTGAGAGTTTCGTTTTCGCCATTACCCCGGATCCTTACATATTGTCGGCGCGTGCCCTTCTACCCGTCGTGATCGGCGGAAATAACAGGTGGTCTGCCTATCGCACCAGTGCAAAAACCGGAACCGATTTCTGCAGGTGGTTTGATGCTCGGTATGTCAACATATGCCTTTGCTTGCCAGCGAATGCGTCGGGCAGTCTGCAATGATTCTTTTCTAGGGGGGGAGCGATACCCCGAACAGCTCCCAGAGCGACGGCATAAGAATTTCATTGACTATACAGTCAGTCAAATATTATGGAAGAGGGCGAAGATCAAGAGGTCAGCATGAGAACCATTCTTATCGCATGGGCGGTGGGCGGCGTTTTTGCCCTGTCATCCTGCAGCAATGAAGAGCCGCCGGCCGAAAAGCCGCTGCGAACTGTCGATGTGGTCAAGGCGGAGAAGCAGCCGATCGACCGCGGCAGCATCATCACCGGCGAAGTGAGGGCGAGGGTTCAGACGGACCTGTCGTTTCGCGTCAGCGGCAAGATCACCGAGAGGTTGGTGGATGTGGGCGCGCGGGTGACGACAGGGCAACTGCTCGCCCGCATCGATCCGGAGGAGCAGAAGGCCGACATCGATGTTGCCCTTGCCAATCTGCAATCGGCCGAAGCACAACAGACGCAGGCACAATTGGCATTCGATCGCCAGCAAAGTCTTTTCCGGACGCAGGTCACCTCGCGCTCGGCCGTCGACAAGGCCCAGGAAACGCTGCTTACCACGCAGGGCGCGGTCAGATCGGCCCAGGCGCAGCTCGATACGGCGCGCGACGCGCTGTCGTATACGGAACTCAGGGCCGATGCGGATGGCGTGATCACGGCGCGAAATGTCGAAGTGGGCCAGGTGGCGCAGGCTGCCCAGCTCGTGTTCACGCTGGCGCATGACGGGCCGCGCGACGCCGTGTTTGATGTCTACGAATCTCTTTTCCTGGAGCGCGACATCGACAATCTCGTCAATGTCAGCCGCCTTTCTGATCCCGCCCGCGCCGTGGCGGCCCCCGTGCGGGAAATCTCCCCGACGATCGATCCGGACAATGGTACGATAAGGGTGAAGGTCGGTCTTAACGGCGATCTGACCATGCCGCTTGGTGCGCCGGTATCGGGCCATTTCCGCTTCAGGCAGGTGGATGCCATCGAGCTTCCATGGTCGGCGATGACGTCGCAAAAAGGCCGACCCGCCGTCTGGGTGGTGGATCCGCAATCCTCCGAAGTCTCCATGCGGCCGATCGAGGTTGCGGATTATGAGACCAGTCAATTCGTCGTCTCGGCGGGGCTGAACCCCGGCGATCTCGTGGTCACGGGCGGGACCAAATTCCTCCGGACCGGTGAAAAGGTCGCCTATGAAAAGGGGCAGGCACAATAATGTTCAGGATAAACAGAAGCTTGTTTTTGCTGCTGCCCGCGATGGCGCTCTCGTCCTGTCAGGAAAAGCAGGAGGCCGCCGCCGAGGCGCCGCGACCGGTGCTCTCGGTGGTGGTCGAGGAAAAGTCGGCGGATGCGCTGCAGCTTACCGGCACCGTGGAATCGCGGATTCAGACGGATCTCGGTTTTCGCGTCCTCGGGCGGATCATAGCGCGGAACGTCGATGTCGCCGATCTGGTCAAGAAGGGGGATGTGGTGGCCTCGATCGATCCGCTCGCGCTTGAACTGTCGGTGAAGAGCGCGCAGTCGGATCTTTCCAATGCCGAAGCGCAGCTCGCCAATGCCGTGACCACCGAACAGCGCCAGCGTGTGCTGGCGGAGGCGCGCAGCGGCACCGAGGCGGCGCTGGAGGAAGCCCAACAGGCGACGCGCACCGCCAACGCCTCCGTCGCCAAGGCCCGTGCAAACCTGGACAAGGCGGAAGAACAGCTGGGTTACGCGCAGCTCCATGCGGAATTCGACGGTGTTGTCACGGCCACGTCGGGTGAAATCGGCCAGGTTGTTTCCGCCGGCCAGACGGTCGTCACCATCGCCCGCCCGGAAGTGCGCGATGTAGTGGTGGATGTTCCGCAATTTGCGGCGCAGCGTCTGGATATCGGCTCGACCTTCGAGATCGCCCTGCAGCTCGATCCGAAAATCCGAACCACCGGCGTGGTGCGGGAAATCGCCCCGGCAGCCGAAACGGCAACGCGCACACGGCGGACGAAGATCAGTCTGCAGGATGCGCCGGCGGCATTCCGCCTCGGTTCTGTCGTCACGGCTTCCGTGCTTGCTGCTTCCGAACCGCGGATCATGCTGCCGGCATCGGCCCTGCTGAAAACGGAGGGCGGCTGGTCCGTCTGGATCGTTAATGCCGACACAGCGACCGTCACCGCGCGCCCGGTCACGATAGAGGGTGAACCTGCCGAAGGCGGCAGTGTGCGCATCACCGGCGGCGTCAAACCCGGCGAGCGCGTTGCCAGCGCCGGCGTTCACAAGCTTAAGGATGGACAGGCCATCAGGATCGATCAGGAGGTCCGTCAGTGAAGAAATTCAATCTTTCAGACTGGGCGCTCGAACACCGTTCGCTTGTCTGGTATTTCATGCTGGTTTTCGTTCTCGCCGGCGTTTTTTCCTATCTGAACCTCGGTCGCGAGGAAGACCCGAACTTCACCATCAAGACCATGGTGATCAGTGCCCAGTGGCCCGGCGCCTCGGCGGAGGAAGTGGCGCGGCAGGTGACCGACAGGATCGAGAAGAAGCTCGAGGAACTCGATAATCTCGATCATCTGCGCAGCCAGACGGTGGCGGGCCGCACGACGATCTTTGTGGAGCTGGTGCCGGAAACCAAGGCGCGCAATGTCGAGCCGACCTGGGTGCGGGTGCGCAACATGATCGGCGACATCAAGGGCGAATTTCCATCCGGCGTGGTTGGCCCCTTCTTCAATGACCGTTTCGGCGACGTTTATGGCAATATCTACGCCTTCACCAGCGACGGTCTCAGCCAGCGGCAATTGCGTGACCTGGTGGAAGATGCCCGCGCCAAGGTCTTGACCGTCGACAATATCGGCAAGGTCGATGTCATCGGCGCACAGGACGAGACGATCTATCTGGAATTTTCCACCCGACAGATCGCCGCGCTCGGCATTGATCAGCAGTCCATCATCAAGACGTTGCAATCGCAGAATGCCGTCACCCAGTCCGGCTTCGTCAATGCAGGACCTGAGCGCGTGGCGCTGCGCGTCAGCGGCCAGTTCACCTCTGAAGACAGTCTGCGGGCGATCAACCTGCGCGTCAACAACCGCTTCTTCCCGTTGACGGAGGTAGCGACGATCCGGCGCGGTTATGTCGATCCGCCGTCCTCGCTGTTCCGTTTCAACGGCCAGCCGGCCATCGGCCTTGCAATCGGCATGAAAACCGGCGCGAACCTGCTGCATTTCGGCGAGGCGCTGGATGCGCAGATGAAACGCGTGGTGGCGGATCTGCCAGTTGGCGTCGATGTGCACCGGGTGTCCGATCAGCCTGCCGTCGTCGATGAGGCGGTCTCGGGCTTCACGTCGGCGCTGTTCGAAGCCATCGCCATCGTCCTTGTCATCAGCTTCATCAGCCTTGGCCTCAGGGCCGGCATGGTGGTGGCGGTTTCCATTCCGCTCGTGCTGGCGATAACCTTCGTCTACATGGAATACACAGGCATTTCGCTGCAACGCATTTCGCTCGGTGCTCTCATCATCGCGCTCGGGCTTCTCGTGGATGATGCGATGATCGCCGTCGAAATGATGGTCGCGCGGCTTGAGGTCGGAGACGATCTCAGAAAAGCGGCGACCTATGTCTACACCTCCACCGCCTTCCCGATGCTGACCGGTACGCTGGTCACCGTTGCCGGCTTTATTCCTGTCGGCCTCAACAACAGCGCAGCGGGTGAGTTTACGTTCACACTCTTCGTGGTGATTGCGGTTTCGCTGATCGTGTCATGGATCGTCGCGGTTTTGTTCACGCCCCTGCTCGGCGTGACGATTCTGCCGAAGACAATGAAATCTCACCACGAGAAGAAGGGCCGGTTCGCCTCGGCCTTTTCCTGGCTTCTCGGCCGGGCGCTGCGCTGGCGCTGGGTGACGATCATCCTCACCATAACCCTGTTCGGCCTGTCCGTGGGTGGCATGAGCCTCGTGCAGCAGCAGTTCTTCCCGTCCTCGGACCGTGTGGAGCTCATCGTTGACTGGAACCTGCCGCAGAACAGCTCGATTGCCGAAACCAACCGGCAGATGGCGCAGTTCGAGCAGGAAATGCTCGCCAAGAATCCGGATATCGACCACTGGACGACCTATGTCGGTGAAGGCGCGCCGCGCTTCATCCTCTCTTTCGACGTGCAGACCCCTGATGTCACCTTCGGCCAGACCGTCATCGTCACCAAGGGGCTGGACGTGCGGGACAAGGTGCGCGCTGAATTGCAGGAATATCTGGACCGGACATTCGTCGGCACTGACGCCTTCGTGAAACTGCTCGATATCGGCCCGCCGGTCGGTAAGCCGGTGCAATATCGCCTCAGCGGCCCGGATATCCAGAAGGTCCGTGAGCTCGGGCAGCAATTGTCGGGCATTGTCGGCGAGCACCAGCTGTTGTCCAACATGGTCATGGACTGGAACGAACCGACACGTGTGGTGAAGGTGGATGTGCTGCAGGACAAGGCCCGCCAGCTCGGCGTCTCCTCGGAAGATATCGCCAACGCCATGAACAGCATTGTCGAGGGATCTACGGTCACCCAGGTCAGGGACGACATCTACCTCGTGAATGTGGTGGCGCGGGCGCAGTTGTCGGAGCGCGGGTCCATCGAAACCTTGCAGAATCTGCAATTGCCGGCGACCAACGGCAAGGCCGTGCCGCTTTCGGCCATTGCCAATTTCCGCTACGAGCTGGAGCAACCGACCATCTGGCGTCGCGACCGGATACCGACGGTCACCGTCAAGGCTGCCATCATCGGCC
This sequence comes from Agrobacterium pusense, assembly GCF_013285525.1. Classification (NCBI taxonomy): domain Bacteria; kingdom Pseudomonadati; phylum Pseudomonadota; class Alphaproteobacteria; order Hyphomicrobiales; family Rhizobiaceae; genus Agrobacterium; species Agrobacterium pusense. The sequence continues at coordinate 822,737 of NZ_CP053857.1, read as the reverse complement.
CGACGCAGCCCGCAACGATCGTGACGCAGCTGAAGCCGAAAATAGAGGCTTTCGAGAAAACGCTTCCTGTGGGTTACAAGGTGGAGACGGGCGGTTCGGTGGAATCCAGCGCGGATTCGCAAGCGCCGATCGTCGCCGTGGTGCCGCTGATGTTGTTTGCAATGGCGACGATCCTGATGGTTCAGCTGCAGAGCTTCAGCCGGTTGTTCCTGGTCTTCGCCGTGGCGCCCACGGCCCTGATTGGCGTGGTGGTGGCACTGCTCTTCTCCAATGCGCCAATGGGCTTCGTTGCCATTCTCGGTGTGCTGGCGCTGATCGGCATCCTGATCCGGAACTCGGTCATCCTCGTCGTGCAGATCGAGCATCTGCGAAGCGAGGGTGTCTCGGCCTGGCGTGCCGTCATTGAGGCGACCGAACACCGCATGCGGCCGATCATGCTGACGGCGGCGGCGGCAACGCTTGCCCTCATCCCCATATCCCGGGAAATCTTCTGGGGGCCGATGGCCTATGCGATGATGGGTGGCATTGTGGTCGGCACGGCGCTTACCCTGCTTTTTCTGCCGGCGCTTTACGTTGCCTGGTTTCGTATTCCGCGCGAGGATGAGAAGCCGGAGGGCGCAGAAATCAAGGCGTGATATCGGATGCGGGGCGAGGTGGTGGCTGCACTGCCTCCTCGCTCCAATAAAAATATCTACCGTCGTTGTTCCCGCGTGCAGGATGATGTTAGGAAGGTCGGCTTAGCCGCGAGAGCGGCAGCCGTCTTTTTGTATTTGGGCGGTTGCGTCGATATCGCGGACATATTGAGAGTGCGGAGGATTTAAAGATGGGCGGTTTGTCGGATTGGCTTGCGGATGGACAGCCGATCAATCGCAAGAATGCCGCGGAAGCGGTGTTCGATGATATCCGTTCCGCCATCACGACAGGCCAGCTTGCGGTCGGTACCCGGCTCCCTTCGGAAGCACATCTCGCAACGCGTTACGGCGTCAGCCGGCCGATTATTCGCGAGGCGCTGCGGTCTCTCCAGACGCTCGGCCTGACGCAGACGCGCACAGGCAGCGGCACGTATGTGATGACCCCGACGCCGCCATCGGAACTGAATTACGGTGCCTATTCCGCACGCGACCTGATCGAGGCCCGCCCCTTCATCGAAGTGCCGGCTGCAGGGTGGGCCGCCTTGCGTCGCACGGACGCCCAACTGCAGGTTTTGCTCGATCTCTGTAATCGCATGGAAACCGAGGAAAGGCCGCATCCCTGGGTATTGCTGGATGGCCAGTTTCATTGCGCCATCGCGGAGGCCTCCGCCAACCGCCTCTTTGCCAAGGTGGTGGCGGACGCCCGCGAGGCCGTCGCCCAGCAATCAGAGATGGTTAACCTTATGGCCGGTCGCCGCGTCGCTTCCAATTTCGAGCATCGCCGGATCGTCGAGGCGATCCGGCGCGGTTCAGCGCCTGAGGCGCGTGAGGCGATGGAGCTTCACCTTGGGCAGGTGAAGCAGGTGGTGACGACGATCATTGGCGAAGATCGGCTTCGCCAGCCGTGACCGCAGGCAGATTGGCAAGGTGCCGTGGACTGAGCGCTTGCTGCAGTTCGGCCTCTGTCATGTAACCACGTTCAAGAACCACCTGCGGCACGGTACGCCCGCTGGCAAGCGCTTCCTTGGCGACTTCCGTCGCCGCATAATAACCGATCAGCGGGTTAAGCGCCGTGGCGAGACCGATTGATTCTTCCACGCGCTGCGCCATGATGGCCGGATTGGCTACGATGCCCTCCACGCATCGCTCTGCCAGTGTGCGGCAGGCGGCGCTTAGCTGGCTGATGCTCTGGGAGAGCGCACGCACGATGATCGGCTCGAAGGCGTTCAACTGCAGCTGCCCGGCTTCGGCTGCCATGGTGATGGTGATGTCGTTGCCGATCACCGCATAGGCCACCTGGTTAACCACTTCGGGAATGACCGGATTGATCTTGCCCGGCATAATGCTGGAGCCCGCCTGAACGGAGGGAAGGGTGATTTCGCCAATCCCGGCGCGCGGGCCTGACGAGAGCAGGCGAAGGTCGTTGCAAGTCTTCGACAGCTTTACGGCGACGCGTTTCAGCACGCCGGAGAGGTGCACGAATGCGCCGGGGTCCTGTGTGGCTTCGATAAGGTCCGCCGCCGTCATCAGCGGCCGGCCGGTCAGTTCCGCCAGATGCCGGCAGGCAAGCTCGGCATAACCCCGCGGTGCGTTGAGCCCGGTGCCGATGGCGGTGGCGCCCAGATTGATCTCATGCAGCAGAGCGGCGGATTCGATCAGACGCGCCTGATCTTCACCCAGCATCACAACGAACGTGCGGAACTCCTGGCCGAGCGTCATCGGTACCGCATCCTGCAATTGCGTGCGCCCGATCTTGATGAAGCCGGCAAATTCCTGCGCCTTGCGGTCGAAGGCGTCCTTCAGAACGCCCATCGAGGCGGCCAGGTCGTCAATCGCTTCGATCAGGCCAACGTTCACCGCGGTTGGATAAGCATCGTTGGTCGACTGGCTGAGATTGACGTGATCGTTCGGATGAAGCCGGGCATAATCGCCCTTTTCGTGCCCAAGCAGTTCCAGCGCGCGGTTGGCGATGACCTCATTGGCGTTCATGTTGGTGGATGTGCCGGCTCCGCCCTGGATTTCATCCACAACGAACTGCTCATGAAGAGCGCCGGCGCGGATTTCGCGGCAGGCTTCCGCAATCGCCTCCATCCGATCCTTGTCGAGCAGGCCAAGTTCGTGATTTGCACGTGCGGCCGCCTCTTTCACATAGGCCAAACCCCTTAACAGGTAGGGGTTATGGCCAATGGTCACCCCGGTGATCTTGAAGTTTTCCACCGCGCGCGCGGTGTGCACGCCCCAATAGACATTCGCCGGAATTTCCTTCGACCCGAGCAAATCATGCTCACTGCGCGTCACGCTCACTTCTTCCTCCACTGGCTTCAAATGCTGCAAAATCTGTAAAGCTGTCTTACAGATTTAATGACCATATTCTTGTGGCGAGGGAAGGTCAATATTGGCGAACAGCTCTTGACGAATGCCATTGTCTGGACTTATGACGGCAAAAATCTGTCATGCAGCTTTACAGCATGAGCGCATTCGCTGGCCATATTTCCAGCCTTGGGGACGACGCCAGTTCCACTTTGATTTCCGGCTAATTGCCGATTACAAGCGTTTTATCGGGAGGATAAATCCATGCATTCTGGAAAAACGGCACCCGCCGAACGTGAGGTCTTCGCTGAAGAGGATCTCGGCTACCATAAAGCCCTGAAGCCGCGCCAGATTCAGATGATTGCCATCGGCGGCGCCATCGGCACGGGTCTCTTTCTGGGTGCCGGCGGGCGTCTCGCACAGGCCGGTCCGGCTCTGGTTTTCGTTTATGCACTCTGCGGCTTCTTCGCGTTTCTGGTGCTGCGTGCGCTCGGCGAGTTGATCATGCATCGCCCCAGCTCCGGTTCCTTCGTGTCCTATGCCCGCGAGTTCTACGGGGAGAAGATGGCCTTTGCGGCCGGCTGGACGTATTGGCTCAACTGGGCCATGACCTCGGTGGCCGATGTCACCGCCGTTGCGCTTTATATGAATTTCTTCAAGCAATACGTACCGTGGCTTGCGGGCATCGATCAGTGGGTATTCGCGATGACGGCGCTGGTGGTCGTGCTGGCGATGAACATGCTGTCGGTGAAGGTGTTCGGCGAACTGGAGTTCTGGTTCAGCCTGATCAAGGTGCTGGCGCTCGCGATCTTCCTCGTCGTCGGCGTTTATTTCGTCATTTTCGGCACGCCCATCGAAGGCCACGTTACCGGCTTCAGCCTCATTACTGACAATGGCGGCTTCTTCCCGAATGGCATTCTTCCAGCCTTCGTCATCATTCAGGGCGTGGTATTCGCCTATGCCTCGATCGAGTTGATCGGTACGGCGGCAGGCGAAACCGAGGACCCGCGCAAGGTTATGCCGCGCGCCATCCGCGCCGTCGTCCTGCGTCTCGTCGTGTTTTACGTCGGCTCGGTGCTGTTGTTCACGCTGCTCCTGCCCTACACGGCCTACAAGGCCGGTGAGAGCCCTTTCGTTACCTTCTTCGGCTCGATCGGCGTGCAGGGTGCCGATGTCATTATGAATCTTGTTGTTCTGACCGCCGTCCTGTCCTCGCTCAATGCCGGGCTCTATTCCACCGGCCGCATCCTTCACTCCATGGCTGTCTCCGGCTCGGCCCCGGCAGCGCTGGCGAAGATGAACAAGAATGGCGTGCCTTATGGTGGCATCGCGGTCACTGCCGTCGTTACCGTGTTCGGCGTCGCACTCAACGCCGTTGTCCCCGCCGCCGCGTTCGAAATCGCGCTCAACCTGTCAGCGCTTGGCATCATCTGCGCCTGGGCCGTCATCGTGCTCTGCCAGCTCAAACTCTGGCAGCTTTCGCAGCGCGGTGAACTGGTGCGTCCGGATTTCCGCATGTTCGGCGCGCCCTATACCGGCATCCTCACGCTCGTTTTTCTGTTCGGCGTGCTGGTGCTGATGGCCTTCGACTATCCCGTCGGCTCCTGGACCATCGCTTCGCTGCTGATTATCATCCCGGCGCTCGTCATCGGCTGGTATCTGCTGCGTGACCGCATCTATCGCCTTGCGGCTGAACGCGCGGGAGCATCGCATTGAGCGGGCAGGGCGCGATACCTCTGGTGGCGGTCATCGCCACCGGCGGCACCATCGCCAGTCGGCGCGGTGCCGATGGTGCCAGCACGCCCAGCCTTTCCGGTGAAGATCTGCTTGCGCTGGTACCGGAAATCGGCGCCCGGCTGAAGCCGGTGGACCTCATGGCGAAAGATTCGTCCAGCCTGACGCTTGCCGACATGCAGACCATCAGCGATGCCGTTCGTATCGAACTCGACGATTCCGAAGTGGCGGGTATCGTGGTTCTGCACGGAACCGATGCAATGGAGGAATCCTCGCTACTCGTCCATTTGCAGCACGCCATCACGAAGCCGGTGGTCTTCACCGGCGCACAGTTTACGGCAGACCATAAGGACGCAGACGGACCGGCAAATCTGGCTCGAGCCATAGAAACAGCGCTCGATCAGGCGAATGCTGCTAAGGGTGTGCTTCTCTCCTTCGGCGGTCGCTGTCTCTCGGCCTGGGGGCTCTACAAGCTGAGCGCGGACGAGGCAGACGCATTCCGCTCGACCCGGCCACTGGCTGCCGCCCCAACACTGTTGGTTGCCGCCCCGGTGGCCGATCAGCGCGTCGATATCGTTGCCATTCATCCTGGCTGTGATGCCACCCATATCGATGCAAGCCTTCAGGCGGGCGCGAAAGGCATTGTTCTTGCAGGACTTGGTTCCGGGAATGCCAATCCGCGTATCGCCGAAGCCGTGAAGCGCTGCGCCGAACGCGGCGTTCCGGTCGTCGTCTCCAGCCGCGTGCCGGAAGGGCGGCTCGTGGCGAGTTACGGCGGCGGCGGCGGTGGACATGATCTCGTCGCAGCGGGCGCCGTGCATTCAGCCACACTTCGTCCGGGCCAGGCGCGCATTTTGCTGGCCGCGCTGCTGGCGGACAAAAGTCCGGCGGAAACCATCGTTTCCGCTTTCGGTGACAACAGCTGACTTGACTGGCGGCAGCGATGTCCGGTCAGCGGGCGTCGAAATTCCTATAGGATTCCTATTTTATTGCCCCTGTGGCCGTCTCGAACCTTTATGCGGTTCGGGTGCATTCTTCTGTGCGGGAAGGGATGGTGTTTCTTCCCAGCCAGAAAGAATGAAAAGCGACGTCCCACATGACGGCGCTTTTCTTCCTGTCCGGCTCCTCGATTAAAAAGGAGTCCCATCAATGATGGATATTGTTCTGATTGGCGCAGCCACGGCGTTCTTCGCCCTCTGCTTTGCCTACACGCGCGCCTGCGACCGGCTTTAGACGGAGGCTGCGATGACGTTTGATTATATCCTGAGCGGCGCCGTCACGGTCTTTATCGCTGCCTATCTCACCTATGCTCTCATTCGCCCCGAACGTTTCTGATCGGGAAGCGGCGGCTGTTGAAAGTTTGATACCATGACCCTCAATGGATGGTTCCAGGTCCTGCTTTTCTGCGGGATCATTTTTGCGCTGGTGAAGCCGCTTGGCTTCTATATGGCGCGTGTCTTCAATGGCGAGCGCACGCTGCTGTCGCCGGTTCTTGTGCCGGTCGAGCGCGGACTTTACGCCCTTGCAGGGACGAGTGAGCGGGAGGAGCAGCACTGGACGACCTATGCGGTCTCCATGCTTCTCTTCAATCTTCTCGGTTTCGCCCTGCTCTATGCCCTGATGCGCTTTCAGGCCGTGCTACCCTATAATCCGCAGGGAATGGCGGCCGTCGGACCAGAATTGTCCTTCAATACGGCCGTCAGCTTCGTCACCAACACCAACTGGCAGAATTATGGCGGCGAAAGCACGCTTTCCTATCTGACCCAGATGGCCGGTCTCACCGTGCAGAACTTCGTTTCCGCCGCAACCGGCATGGCAATCGCCATCGGCCTGATCCGCGCATTCTCGCGCGCTTCCGGCAAGGCGATCGGCAACTTCTGGGTGGATATGGTCCGCTCCACGCTCTACGTGCTATTACCCCTCTGCATCGTGCTGACGCTCGTCTACGTCTGGCTCGGCGTGCCGCAGACGCTCGGCGCCTATGTGAACGCGCAGACGCTGGAAGGCGCGCAGCAGACGATTGCCGTCGGCCCCGTCGCATCGCAGCTCGCGATCAAGATGCTGGGCACCAATGGCGGCGGCTTCTTCAACGCCAATTCGGCGCATCCCTTCGAAAACCCCGATGCCATTTCCAACATGATCCAGATGGTATCGATCTTCGCCATCGGCGCAGCTTTCACCAATGTCTTCGGTCGCATGGTCGGCAACCAGCGCCAGGGCTGGGCTATCCTTGCGGCCATGGGCGTGCTGTTCATCGCCGGCGTTGCCGTCACCTACTGGGCGGAAGCAGCCGGAAACCCGCTGATGCACAGTTTCGGTCTTGCAGGCGGCAATATGGAAGGCAAGGAAGTCCGTTTCGGCGTGGCGCTCTCGTCGCTCTTCGCGGTCATCACCACGGCTGCGTCCTGCGGCGCGGTCAATGCCATGCACGGCAGTTTCACGGCCTTGGGTGGTCTCATCCCGCTCATCAACATGCAGCTGGGCGAGGTGATCGTCGGCGGGGTCGGCGCGGGCTTTTACGGCATTCTGCTCTTCATCGTCATCGCCATCTTCGTGGCAGGGCTGATGGTCGGGCGCACGCCGGAATATCTCGGCAAGAAGATCGAGGCGAAGGAAATGAAGATGGCGGTTCTGGCCATTCTCTGCCTGCCGCTCGCCATGCTGGTCTTCACCGCCACGGCCACCATCCTGCCCTCGGCTGTGGCATCGATTGGCACGGCGGGCCCGCACGGCTTTTCCGAAATCCTCTATGCCTACACCTCGGCGGCCGCCAATAACGGTTCGGCTTTCGGCGGCCTGACGGGGAACACGACCTGGTACAACATCACGCTTGGTCTCGGCATGTTGATGGGTCGCTTTCTGGTCATCATTCCCGCACTCGCCATTGCGGGTTCGCTTGTCACCAAGAAGACCGTTCCGGCCTCTGCAGGCACCTTCCCGACGGATGGCCCGCTTTTCGTTGGCCTGCTGGTCGGCACGATCCTGATCGTCGGCGGCCTTACCTTCCTGCCTGCGCTGGCGCTCGGCCCGGTTGCCGAACATCTCGTCATGGCGGCAGGTCAGCTTTTTTGAGGTGATGTCATGAACGAAGGCAAATCTGTACGTCACCGCATCGTTCCCGCCCGCAACGGCGCTCCCGTCAGAGGCAGCGCCACGCCCGGCGGCTGGTGCGCCTCCAATCTCATTCTCGCGATGATGGCGGCTCTGTTCGCCGCCGTTGTCGCTCTCGAAGTTATCACGGGCTGATCGACTCTCGTCGGTCGCCCTGTTCAAACGCTGGAGCCTCTTCATGAGCCAGTCCAAACAAGCGAGCATCCTCGATTCTCGCATTCTCGTGCCGGCCATCGCCGCCGCATTCAAAAAGCTCAACCCGCGCACGCTTGCGCGCAATCCGGTCATGTTCGTTGTTGCGACGGTGTCAGTGCTGACCACGGTGCTGTTCATCCGCGATCTCATCACGGGCGGCGCCAATCTGGGCTTCTCCTTCCAGATCAATCTCTGGCTTTGGTTCACCGTCCTGTTCGCCAATTTCGCCGAAGCCGTCGCCGAAGGGCGCGGCAAGGCGCAGGCGGATTCGCTGCGCCGGACCCGCACAGAAACCCAGGCGAAACTGCTCACCGGCGATGACCGCAGCCAATACAGTATGGTGGCGGGCACCAGCCTGAAGGTGAACGATGTCGTTCTTGTAGAGGCAGGCGATATCATCCCTTCCGATGGTGAGGTTATCGAAGGTGTTGCTTCGGTCAACGAGGCGGCGATAACAGGCGAATCCGCCCCCGTCATCCGCGAATCCGGTGGCGACCGCTCTGCCGTCACCGGCGGCACGCAGGTGCTGTCGGACTGGATAAGGGTCCGCATCACCGCTGCTGCCGGCTCCACCTTCCTCGACCGGATGATTTCGCTGGTCGAAGGTGCTGAACGCCAGAAAACGCCGAACGAGATCGCGCTCAACATTCTGCTCGCAGGCATGACACTGATTTTCGTTCTGGCCACCGCGACCATACCGAGTTTCGCGGCCTATGCCGGCGGTTCAATCCCGATCATCGTGCTGGTGGCGCTGTTCGTCACGCTCATCCCCACCACCATCGGCGCGCTTCTGTCGGCCATCGGCATCGCCGGCATGGACAGGCTGGTGCGTTTCAACGTGCTTGCCATGTCCGGCCGCGCCGTCGAGGCCGCTGGCGACGTGGACACGCTGTTGCTCGACAAGACCGGCACGATCACGCTCGGGAACCGGCAGGCGACCGAGTTCCGCCCCGTCGCCGGCGTTTCCGAGCAGGAACTGGCCGATGCGGCCCAGCTTGCGTCCCTTGCTGACGAAACACCTGAAGGTCGCTCCATTGTGGTTCTGGCGAAGGAGAAATATGGCATCCGCGCCCGTGACATGCAGAAGCTGCATGCCAATTTCGTCCCCTTCACCGCCCAGACCCGCATGAGCGGTGTCGATTTCGAAGGCTCCTCCATTCGCAAGGGGGCGGTCGACGCCGTTCTTTCCTATGTTGACGGCGGCGCTTCGCAACAGGGCAATGTGGCGCTTGCCGTCAAAACCGAAACAGATGCCATGCGCGGCATAAGGACAATTGCCGAAGAAATTGCCAAGACCGGGGGCACGCCGCTCGCCGTTGTTCGGGATGGCAAGCTTCTCGGCGTCGTGCAGCTGAAGGATATCGTCAAGGGCGGCATTCGCGAGCGTTTTGCGGAGCTTCGCCGCATGGGCATCCGCACTGTCATGATCACTGGCGACAATCCGATGACCGCCGCCGCAATTGCTGCGGAAGCGGGTGTCGATGATTTCCTCGCCCAGGCGACACCGGAAAACAAGCTGGAGCTTATCCGTGAGGAGCAGGCGAAGGGCAAGCTCGTCGCCATGTGCGGTGACGGCACCAATGATGCTCCCGCGCTGGCGCAGGCCGATGTCGGCGTTGCCATGAACACCGGTACCGTGGCCGCCCGCGAGGCGGGCAACATGGTGGATCTCGACAGCGATCCGACCAAGCTCATCGAGATCGTCGAAATCGGCAAGCAGTTGCTGATGACGCGCGGTGCACTGACCACATTCTCGATTGCCAACGACATCGCCAAATATTTTGCCATCATTCCGGCAATGTTCCTGGCGCTCTATCCGCAGCTTGGCGTCCTGAATGTCATGGGACTTTCGACGCCGCAGAGCGCCATCCTCTCGGCCATCATATTCAACGCGCTTATCATCATCGCGCTGATCCCGCTCTCGCTGAAGGGCGTCAAATATCGCCCGATCGGTGCAGGTGCGCTGCTATCGCGCAATCTGGTCATCTATGGCTTCGGCGGCATCATCGTTCCCTTTATCGGCATCAAGGCCATCGACCTCGCCATCACGGCGCTCGGTCTCGCCTGAGGAGTAAAGACAATGTTTAGACAGCTTCGTCCCGCACTGGTGCTGATCCTCGCCACCACGGCCATCACCGGCCTTGCCTATCCGCTCGGCATGACGGGCCTTGCGCAGGCGCTTTTTCCCGCGCAGGCCAATGGCAGCCTGATCGAAAAAAATGGCACGGTGGTCGGATCGCAATTGATCGGGCAGGCCTTCACTGGCGAGACTTATTTTCATGGCCGCCCTTCCGCTGCCGGCGATGGCTATAATGCGGCCTCGTCCTCCGGCTCCAATCTAGGGCCGACGAGCGCCAAGCTTATCGACCGGGTAAAACAGGATTACGAGGCCGCGAAAGCTGAAAATCCGGGCTCGGCGGTGCCGGCCGATCTGGTGACGGCCTCGGGCAGCGGCCTCGATCCGCATGTTTCGCCGGAGGCCGCCTATTTCCAGGTTCCGCGTGTCGCCAAAGCGAGGGGCATGGATGAAGCGGCATTGCGCGCCATCGTTGAGCGTCATGTCGAAGCTCCGGAACTCGGCTTCATGGGCGAGCCCGTTGTAAACGTTCTTGCGCTCAACATGGCTCTTGACGCGGCCGGCTCATGAATTGAAATGGCTATGGCTTGTTCGCAAGCCATAGCCTCGACCACTGGTGGTTAAATGCCTGACGATATCAGCAATATGCCCGGCCGGCCGTCGCCCGATGCGCTTCTGGAAAACGCCAGGCGCGAGGCGCGGGGCCGGTTGAAGATTTTTTTGGGCGCCGCACCCGGTGTCGGCAAGACCTATGAAATGTTGATGTCAGGCCGGGCGAAGCTTGCGGATGGCGTCGACACCATTATCGGCGTCGTGGAAACGCATGGCCGCAGGGAGACCGAGGCATTGGTCGAGGGGCTGGAGGTCGTCCCTCGCAAACGTATCGATTATCGCGGCCAGATGCTGGAGGAGATGGATATCGACGCGATCCTCGCGCGTCGCCCCGCCCTGGTTCTGGTCGATGAACTTGCTCACACCAATGCTGCAGGCAGCCGCCACCCCAAGCGCTATATGGATGTTCAGGAAATCCTCGCGCAGGGCATCGACGTCTACACAACGCTGAACATCCAGCATGTCGAAAGCCTGAATGATGTGGTGGCGCAGATCACCCGTATCCGTGTTCGTGAAACCGTGCCCGACAGCATCATCGACCGGGCCGATGATGTCGAAATCATCGATATTACGCCTGACGACCTCATCAAGCGGCTGCAGGATGGCAAGGTTTACCTGCCCCGTACGGCACGGCGCGCCATCGAGAATTATTTTTCGCGCGGTAACCTGACGGCATTGCGCGAGCTGGCGCTCCGGCGCACCGCGCAGCGGGTGGATGAGCAATTGCTCAACCATATGCAGTCCCATGCCATTTCCGGGCCATGGGCGGCGGGAGACAGGGTTCTGGTCTGTCTTGATCATGGCGGCAACGGCCCCGGTCTTGTGCGTTATGCCCGAAGGCAGGCGGACAGGCTGCGCGCACCATGGACCGCACTGCATCTCGACACGCCGCGGTCGCAGCAATTGTCGGAGGCGGAGAAGGACCGGCTGGCCGGCACCATGCGGCTTGCCCAGCAGCTTGGCGGCGAGACGGTAACCCTGCCGGCGCTTGACCTGACGCGGGAGATCATCTCCTACGCCAATACAAACAATTTCACCCACATCATCATCGGTCGCCCGCGAAAATCCTGGTGGCAGCGAATTTTTCAGCGCTCGCTGACGCATGACCTGATCGACCATGCCGGCGATATCAGTGTGCACGTCATTTCCGGCGACAAGAATGAAGAGAAGCCGGCGCAATCCGTGAAGGCCGCGCCGTCCCGCTCGCGCTGGTCGATAGGCTCCTATCTCAACAGCACGCTGTTCGTAGCGCTCGCCATCGTTGTCGGCATCGTGCTTGACCGGACGCTCGACGTTCAGAATCTGGCGCTCGTTTTTCTCATGGCCGTGCTGGCGGCGGCTGTTCGCGGAGGACTTGGACCTGCGTTATATGCCTCGCTGCTTGGCGCCGTCGCATTTAATTTTTTCTTTCTGGAACCCCGATACACGCTGACGGTCAGCGCGCCGGACAGCGTTCTGGCGTTGCTTTTTTATCTCGGAGTGGCGCTTGTTGCCTCCAACCTCACGGTTGCGGTGCAACGGCAGGCGGCCTCGGCGCGGGTAAGGGCGCGCACGACAGAAGATCTCTACCTGTTTTCCAAAAAGCTTGCCGGAACGGCGACGCTGGATGATGTGTTGTGGGCTACCGCTTACCAGATGGCTTCGATGTTGAAGGTGAGGGTGGTGCTGCTCCTGCCGGAGAACAACGCCATCGCCGTCAAGGCCGGTTATCCGCCCGATGACACGCTGGTGGATGCCGATATCGCGGCCGCGCAATGGGCATGGGAACACGACAAGGCGGCTGGTCGCGGTGCAGACACATTGCCGGGCGCCCGGCGGCTTTATCTGCCGCTCCGCACCGGCAGCGGTGCCGTTGGCGTCGTCGGCTTGGATGATGACCGAAGCGGGCCGCTTTTGACACCTGAACAACAGCGCCTGTTTGATGCGCTGGCCGACCAGGCTGCACTCGCGATCGAACGTATCCAGCTTGCCTCGGATGTCGACAAGGCAAGGCTGGCCGCGGAAACCGACCGACTGCGCACAGCACTCCTCACCTCCATTTCCCACGACCTCAAAACCCCGCTCGCGGCTATTCTGGGTTCGGCCGGAACGCTGAAGGACTTTGCCGAGGACATCCCGCCCGATGCGCGCGCCGATCTGCTTTCGACGATCGTTGAGGAATCCGAACGGCTGAACCGCTTCATCTCCAATCTTCTCGATATGACGCGGATCGGATCGGGTGCAATGGAGCCGAATTACGGGCTGCATTTCCTTGGCGACATGGTCGGGACAGCGCTTTCGCGTGCCGCAAAAATCATTGTGCGGCATGAGGTTGTCCTGGATATTCCGCCTGATCTGCCGATGCTTAGGGTCGATCCCGTGCTGTTCGAACAGGTCCTGTTCAACCTCATAGACAACGCGGCCAAATATGCTCCCGAACAGACGGTCATCGAACTCCGTGGCTGGCAGCAGGGAAGGCACGTCTTCCTGTCCGTGGCCGATGACGGCCCGGGCTTTCCTCCCGAAGATGCGGAGCGGGTGTTCGACAGCTTCTACCGCGTGCGCAAGACCGATCAGGTGCAGGCGGGAACCGGACTGGGGCTATCCATCTGCAAGGGTTTCATCGAGGCCATGGGTGGTTCGATTCGTGCGGAGAACAGAAAGGGTCGGGGAGGTGCGCAATTCACGGTAACTTTGCCCGTTCCCGCCAACGCGCCTGTGCTAGATCATGACAAGGGCGCCGCCTGAGCCGAAATGGCGACCCCCTCCCACTACGCCGCCAAAGGAGACCCTGGAATGACCAATTCCGCCGTTAACATTCTGATCGTTGACGATGAACCGCCGATCCGCAAGCTTTTGCGGGTGGGGTTGTCGACGCAGGATTATACGGTAAGCGAGGCGATGAATGCGAAGGTGGCGATGGAGCTGGTCGAGCAGGACAAGCCCGATCTCGTCATTCTCGATCTCGGCCTGCCGGATATGTCGGGACACGATCTTCTGGCGAAATGGCGCAGCGAGGGGGTGGCGTTGCCGGTCATCATCCTGTCCAGCCGAACCGATGAAGCAGGTATCGTCAAGGCACTCGAACTGGGAGCCGACGACTACATTACAAAGCCCTTCGGCATGAACGAACTCGTCGCCCGCATACGGGTCGCGCTGCGCCACCGGCTCCAGAGCCAGGGTGAAAGGCCTGTCTTTCAGACCGGCGATCTTTCGGTCGATCTTGTCCGGCGTATCGTCAGGGTCGAGGACCGGGAGGTGAAGCTCTCCCCGAAGGAATACGATATTCTGCGGGTGCTGGTTCAGCACGCAGGCAAGGTGCTGACGCACCGCTTCCTGCTGGAGCACGTATGGGATGAACTGACCGACGTGCAATATTTGCGGGTCTATGTGCGCCAACTGCGCCAGAAGATCGAAAAAATCCCCGATCAGCCCCGTTACATCCTGACAGAAACCGGGGTGGGTTACCGGTTGCAGGAGGTTTGAGGGCGCCGCAAGGCAACGCCCTCCGATATCTCAGACGGCAGCGCAGATGGACAGGAATTCATCTACATCGGCCTCGGTCGTCGCAAAGCTGGTGACCATGCGGATAAGTACTTCGTCCTTGCCGACTTTTTCCGGCATGTCGCGCGGCTCCAGCCAGTCATAGAACCTCGCGCCTTTTTCCGTCGCTGCTTGCGCGGCTGCCTTTGGCAAAATGGCGAAAACTTCGTTGGCCTGGGTCGGCCAGGCGAGGCGCGCGCTGTTCAGCGAGCCGAAGCCCGCGCGCAGCCGGTTGGCCATGGCATTGGCATGGCTGGCGAGGCCGAGCCAAAGATCATCCTGCAGATAGGCTTCAAACTGCGCTGCGATGAAACGCGACTTCGAAAACAGTTGCGCTGTGCGTTTGCGCAGGAACGAGAAATCCCGAGCGAGCGAAGGATCGAAGAAAACGATCGCTTCCGCGCACCAGCAGCCATTTTTCGTGCCGCCGAAAGACAGCACGTCAACGCCGCGTTTCCAGGTCATTTCAGCCGGCGTGGTGTCAAGGGCGGCCAGCGCATTGGCAAAACGCGCGCCGTCCATATGCAGCGGCAGGCCGTTTTCCTTGGCGATTTTGGAGACGGCTTCAATTTCGTCGAGGGTGTAGACGGTGCCGGCTTCGGTCGCCTGCGTCATGGTGATGGCGGCGGCACGGCCGTGGTGAACGGCATCCTGCGGATAGCGGGCAATGCGCTCGATCAGGTTTTCCGGCGCCATCTTGCCGTTCGGCCCTTCGACTGCGACCATGCGCATTCCGGAAAAGAAATCCGGCGCGCCGCATTCGTCCTCGATCACATGGGCTTCCGAATGGCAGAAGGTGAGGCCGCCGGCGCGCGCGATGCTGGCCAGCGAAAGCGAATTGGCCGCCGTGCCGGTGGCGACGAAAAACACCGCAACCTCGCGCTCGAATATCTCATTGAAGCGCTTCTCGATGGAGAGATCGAGTTCGCTGGTGCCATAGGCGGAGGCAAACCGGGTGGATTCCCGCGAAAGCCGTTCATTGACGGCCGGATGGGCGCCAGCCCAATTGTCTGAAGCAAAAAACATCTCTGAAGGCTTTCCGATAGCTGGGGTTCTGATTGGGAAATGCATGGAGCGACGACTGGCAAAGTTCTATGACCTAACTACGCGATTGGCAAATCCGGCAATGAAAGCAATGGGAACGCGGCATTTGCGACAGAAAGTTTCGCGCAATAGGTCAGTATCGAAACTTCGCTATAAAACGACGGTCTCACTAATTGGATTCGCGCCCTTGCCAAATCCGCCGGTTTCTGCCAAAATCCTCGGGAATTGAGACAGTCTTGCTGTCCTAAATTTGATCCAGCCGGCGAGAACGCGGATTTTGCCAAAGAGCGAAATTGCGTCGCGCCGGACCTTCGCATGAAACCGTGCAAGTAATTTGCAGGAGGGACAAAAATGACGAACAAGCCGCAGGCGGACATGGCCGCCGCAACCCTGACCACTGACTGTCCCACCGCGGCTGCGGCTGCACCCGTTTCTGCGAAAGCGCGTTTCGCGGGTGGCTTGCCGGAAAGGCAGGGTCTCTACGATCCCGCCAATGAACATGATGCCTGTGGCGTCGGCTTTGTCGCCCATATGAAAGGCGTCAAGTCGCACCAGATCGTCAAGGACGGCCTGTTCATCCTTGAAAACCTGACCCATCGCGGCGCCGTCGGCGCAGATCCGCTGATGGGCGATGGTGCGGGCATTCTCGTGCAGATTCCCGACCGCTTCTTCCGCGAGGAAATGGCTGCGCAGGGCGTGACATTGCCGAAGGCTGGCGAATACGCCGTCGGCCATATCTTCATGCCGCGCGATCCCTCCCGCATCGAGCACTACAAGAAGGTCATCGTCGACGTCATCGGCGAAGAGGGCCAGCAGTTCCTTGGCTTCCGTGATGTCCCGGTCGACAACTCCTCGCTTTCCAAGGCGCCGGATATCGCTGCGACCGAGCCGCACCATGTGCAGGTCTTCATCGGCGCCGGCCGCGATGCCGCGAGCAATGCCGATTTCGAGCGCAAGCTGTTCCTCATCCGCAAGGTTCTCTCCAACCGCATCTATGACGAAGGCGGCGGCAAGGAAACGCAGGATTTCTATCCCGTTTCCCTTTCTTCCTCGACCATCGTCTATAAGGGCATGTTCCTCGCCTATCAGGTGGGCGCATATTACAAGGACCTTTCGGACCCGCGTTTCGAATCGGCTGTCGCGCTCGTGCATCAGCGTTTCTCCACCAACACCTTCCCGTCTTGGAAGCTGGCGCACCCCTATCGCATGGTCGCCCATAACGGCGAAATCAACACCCTGCGCGGTAATGTCAACTGGATGGCGGCGCGTCAGGCATCGGTTTCGTCCGCGCTTTTCGGCGACGACATCTCCAAGCTCTGGCCGATTTCCTACGAAGGCCAGTCGGACACGGCCTGTTTCGACAACGCGCTCGAGTTCCTCGTCCGCGGCGGCTATTCCATGGCCCACGCGGTGATGATGCTGATCCCGGAAGCATGGGCCGGTAACCAGTCCATGTCTGCCGAACGCAAGGCATTCTACGAATATCACGCAGCCCTGATGGAGCCCTGGGACGGTCCCGCCGCCGTTGCCTTCACCGACGGCAAGCAGATTGGCGCGACGCTCGACCGCAACGGCCTGCGCCCGGCCCGTTACCTCGTCACTGATGACGACCGCATCATCATGGCTTCTGAGGCCGGCACGCTGCCGGTGCCGGAAGAGCGCATCGTCAAGAAGTGGCGTCTGCAGCCTGGCAAGATGCTGCTGATCGACATGGAAAAGGGCGCGATCATTTCCGACGAGGAAGTGAAGCACGAGCTTGCCGCCAAGCACCCCTATCGCAGCTGGCTTGATCGCACGCAGCTCATCCTCGAAGAGCTGAAGCCGGTCGAACCACGCGCCCTGCGCCGCGACGTGTCGCTGCTCGACCGTCAGCAGGCCTTTGGTTACACCAGCGAAGACACCAAGCTCCTGATGTCGCCGATGGCGACGACGGGCCAGGAAGCCATCGGCTCCATGGGCACGGATACGCCGATTTCGGCCATGTCGGACAAGTCGAAGCTGCTCTACACCTATTTCAAGCAGAATTTCGCGCAGGTCACGAACCCGCCGATCGATCCGATCCGCGAAGAGCTCGTCATGAGCCTCGTGTCGTTCATCGGCCCGCGTCCGAATATTCTCGACCATGAAGGTGCCGCCCGCGCCAAGCGTCTGGAAGTGCGTCAGCCGATCCTGACCAATGGCGATCTGGAGAAGATTCGCTCCATCGGTCACACGGAAGACCGTTTCGACACCAAGACGCTCGACTTCACCTATGATGTGGAGCGCGGTGCCGAAGGCATGCCCGAAATGCTCGACCGCCTCTGCGAGCGGGCCGAATCCGCTGTCCGCGGCGGTTACAACATCATCGTTCTGTCCGACCGCCAGCTTGGCCCGGATCGCATCGCGATCCCCGCACTTCTGGCGACGGCCGCCGTGCACCACCACCTGATCCGCAAGGGTCTCCGTACGTCGGTCGGTCTCGTCGTCGAAACCGGTGAGCCGCGCGAAATCCACCATTTCTGCCTTTTGGCCGGTTATGGTGCGGAGGCGATCAACCCGTACCTCGCTTTCGATACCCTGCTCGACATGCACAAGCACGGCGCCTTCCCGAAGGAAGTGTCTGACGATGAAGTCGTTTATCGCTACATCAAGGCGGTCGGTAAGGGCATCCTCAAGGTCATGTCCAAGATGGGCATCTCCACCTACCAGTCCTATTGCGGCGCGCAGATTTTCGACGCCATCGGCCTGTCTTCGGAATTCGTCGAGAAATATTTCTTCGGCACCGCCACCTCCATCGAAGGTGTCGGCCTGACCGAAATCGCCGAAGAAACCGTGGCGCGCCATACAGCGGCTTTTGGCAAGGACCCGATCCTTGCCAACACGCTCGATATCGGCGGCGAATACGCCTATCGCATGCGCGGCGAAAGCCATGCCTGGACGCCGGACGCCGTCGCCTCGCTGCAACACGCTGTGCGT
The DNA here is from genome assembly GCF_013285525.1 of Agrobacterium pusense. Lineage (NCBI taxonomy): Bacteria > Pseudomonadati > Pseudomonadota > Alphaproteobacteria > Hyphomicrobiales > Rhizobiaceae > Agrobacterium > Agrobacterium pusense. The sequence continues at coordinate 804,545 of NZ_CP053857.1, read as the reverse complement.
GGCAACAGCCAGGATCGCTACCGCGAATTCGCCGGCATGGTGAACGAAACGGCGCTGCGCATGAACACCATTCGCGGCCTGTTCAAGGTCAAGTCGGCGGAAGCACTCGGTCGCAAGCCGGTCTCCATCGATGAGGTCGAGCCGGCAGCCGATATCGTCAAGCGTTTCTCGACCGGGGCGATGTCCTTCGGCTCGATCAGCCGCGAGGCGCATACGACGCTCGCGATTGCCATGAACCGCATCGGCGGCAAGTCCAACACGGGTGAGGGCGGGGAAGAATCCGACCGCTACATGCCGCTGTTGAACGGCCAGCCGAACCCGGAACGCTCCGCCATCAAGCAGATCGCATCCGGTCGCTTCGGTGTGACGACGGAATACCTGGTCAATGCCGACATGCTGCAGATCAAGGTGGCGCAGGGCGCAAAGCCCGGCGAGGGCGGCCAGCTGCCCGGCCACAAGGTGGATGCGACGGTTGCAAAGACCCGTCACTCCACCCCGGGCGTCGGCCTGATTTCGCCGCCGCCGCATCATGATATCTATTCCATCGAAGATCTGGCGCAGCTGATCTACGACCTGAAAAACGTCAATCCGGAAGCCGATGTGTCGGTGAAGCTGGTGTCGGAAGTCGGCGTCGGCACGGTTGCGGCCGGTGTCGCCAAGGCGCGTGCCGACCATATCACCGTCGCCGGTTTCGATGGCGGCACGGGCGCGTCACCACTCACGTCGCTCAAGCACGCGGGTTCGCCCTGGGAAATCGGCCTTGCCGAAACCCAGCAGACGCTGGTGCTGAATGGACTCCGCTCGCGCGTCGCACTGCAGGTGGATGGTGGTCTGAAGACCGGCCGCGACGTCATCATCGGCGCGCTGCTCGGCGCGGATGAATTCGGCTTCGCCACCGCGCCGCTGATTGCGGCCGGCTGTATCATGATGCGCAAGTGCCATCTCAACACCTGCCCTGTCGGCGTTGCCACGCAGGACCCGGTTCTGCGCAAGCGTTTCAAGGGTGCACCGGAACACGTCATCAACTACTTCTTCTTCGTGGCCGAAGAAGTGCGCGAAATCCTTGCCTCGCTTGGCGTGACCAGGCTGGACGAGATCATCGGCGCTTCCGAACTGCTCGAGAAGGACGAGATGCTGGCGCATTGGAAGGCGAAGGGTCTGGATTTCAGCCGCATCTTCCATAAGGTCGAGGCACCCAAGGAAGCGACGTTCTGGACCGAACGCCAGAAGCATCCGATCGACGACATTCTCGACCGCAAGCTGATCGAAAAGTCCCTGCCGTCGCTGGAAAACCGCGAACCCGTGGTCTTCGAAGTGCCGATCAGAAACGTTGACCGCTCCGCCGGTGCGATGCTCTCCGGCGCGCTCGCCAAGCGCTGGGGCCATAAGGGTCTGAAGGATGACACGATCCATGTGACGCTGCGCGGTACGGCGGGCCAGTCCTTCGGGGCGTTCCTCGCTCGAGGCATCACCTTCGATCTGGTGGGTGACGGTAACGACTATGTCGGCAAGGGTCTTTCGGGTGGCCGCATCATTGTGCGCCCGCCGGAAAACGCCCGTATCGTCGCGGAAAACTCGATCATCGTCGGCAACACCGTGCTGTACGGCGCCATAACCGGCGAGTGCTATTTCCGTGGCGTGGCTGGCGAGCGGTTCGCGGTGCGTAACTCCGGCGCGGTTGCGGTTGTCGAAGGTGTCGGCGACCACGGTTGCGAATATATGACCGGCGGCATCGTGGTCGTTCTTGGCGAGACCGGCCGCAACTTCGCGGCCGGCATGTCCGGCGGTGTGGCTTATGTTCTTGACGAGAAGGGCGATTTCGCCACGCGTTGCAACATGGCCATGGTTGAGCTGGAGCCAGTTCCGGAAGAAGACGACATGCTGGAAAAGCTGCACCATCACGGCGGCGACCTCATGCACAAGGGACGTGTCGACGTTTCCGAAGACATGACGCGCCACGACGAGGAGCGCCTTTATCAGCTGATCTCCAACCACTTCCATTACACGAACTCGTCGCGTGCCAAGGATATACTCGATCGCTGGAGCGAGTTCCGTCCGAAGTTCCGCAAGGTCATGCCGGTGGAATACCGTCGTGCGCTTGAGGAAATGGAGCGCATGCGCATGGGCGTGGCGGCGGAGTAATCCGCCGCGTGAGGACACTACACCACCTGATCTCGCTGATAACAGTGGTCGCCATTCGTGGCGACCACCTGGACGGGCGGCGAGAGCGGATTTGAGTTCATCGTGCTGGGGGCGGCTTTGGGTTTCGCCACCTGGTACTGGGGCCCGACAGGCGCTCCGCTTTGATGTGAGGACATAAACGTGGGCAAGGTTACAGGTTTTCTGGAGATCGACCGGCAGGTGGGCAAGTATCAGCCCGCATCGGATCGTATCCGCCACTTCCGCGAATTCACCATTCCGATGTCGGATGCCGAGGTGCAGAAGCAGGCGGCGCGCTGCATGGATTGCGGCATTCCCTATTGCCACGGCCCGACAGGCTGTCCCGTGCACAACCAGATCCCCGACTGGAACGATCTGGTCTACAATAACAACTGGGAGGAGGCGATCCGCAACCTCCATTCCACCAACAACTTCCCGGAATTCACCGGTCGCGTCTGTCCCGCCCCTTGCGAGGAGGCCTGCACGCTGAATCTTGAGGATGCGCCGGTCGCGATCAAGACCGTCGAACAGGCGATTGCCGACAAGGCCTATGAGCTGGGCTTCATCGTGCCGAAGCCGGCGACGATCCACACCGGCAAGAAGGTCGCCATCATCGGTTCCGGTCCCTCGGGCATGGCGGCGGCGCAACAGCTTGGCCGCGCCGGCCACGAGGTTCACGTCTATGAGCGCGAATCCAAGCCCGGCGGCCTGCTGCGTTACGGCATCCCCGATTTCAAGATGGAGAAGAACTTCATCGACCGCCGTGTCGAGCAGATCAAGGGCGAAGGTGTTACCTTCCATTGCGGCGTCAATGTCGGCGTCGATGTGACGGTGGAGGCGCTTCTCGCCGACCACGATGCCGTGCTTTATTGCGGCGGCTCGGAAACCCCGCGCCCGGCCGGCATCGGCGGTGCGGATCTGCATGGCGTTTATGATGCCATGCCCTATCTAGTACAGCAGAACCGGCGCGTCGGTCGTGAAAACATTGACAGCGTTGGCTGGCCGGCCGATCCGATCCTCGCCGGCGGCAAGCATGTCGTCGTTGTGGGCGGTGGCGATACTGCATCCGACTGCGTTGGCACGGCGTTCCGCCAGGGTGCTGTTAAAGTCACCCAGCTCGACATACGCCCGATGCCGCCGGAAAAGGAAGACAAGCTGGCGGTTTGGCCTTTCTGGGCAACCAAAATGCGCACCTCGTCTTCGCAGGCCGAAGGCGCCGTCCGCGAGTTTCAGGTGGCGACCCTCGAATTCGTTGGCGAAGACGGCGTGCTGACAGGTGTGAAGTGCTGCCAGGTGGATGACCGACGCAAGCCGATTGCCGGCACGGAGTTCATCATCAAGGCCGATCTCGCCTTCATCGCCATCGGCTTTTCCGGTCCCTTCACGGACAGTGTTCTGAAGGAAATGGACGGAAAGCTGACACTCAACACGGACCGCCGTGGCTCCACAAATGTCGTCGCCAACGAGACGGATTACAGGACCTCTGTCGACAAGCTCTGGGCGGCGGGCGATGTGCGCCGTGGCCAGTCGCTGGTGGTCTGGGCGATCCGCGAAGGCCGTCAGGCGGCGCGTGCGATTGACGAAGCGCTGATGGGCGCGACCGTTCTTCCGCGCTAAGCCGGCAAATGGATATAAATGGAAAGGCCTGTCGCACCCGCAACAGGCCTTTTCTTTTGATGTCAGAAAACGAGCGCTTCTTTTTCAGCAATAGGGAAGCGTAATCCGGAAGCAGGCGCCACCGCTGGATGAATCGCCGATAGTAATATCTCCGCCGTGATACCGCACGATTTCCTGCACGAGATTAAGCCCGAGGCCTGTGCCCCGGTCTCTAGGTTGCAGGCGATGAAAGGCATCAAAGACGAGTTCCCGTTCGTTTTCGGGAATGCCATTGCCTTCGTCGGCGATCTCTATCACCCGATTGGCCGCCACTGTCATTGTTATGGTTCCGCGGTTGCCGCCGTGTTCTATGGCGTTTTGCACGATCTTCATCAGGGCTCGCCGCAGGGAAGGGTCGTCCGCAAGTGCAAGGATCGGTTCTTCCTCCGGTTCAAATGAAAGCTCATAACCCTGTGAGATGGCAAGCGGTGCCATATCAGCAACAACCGATCTGCAGAGATTGACCAGATCGAGCGGCACCAATGGCGCCTTCTGGCCGTCGAGACGCTGCAGATCGAGCAATTGTTCGGCCAGCACGCCGATACGGCTGGCATCCGCCAAAATCCGGCTGCGCGCAGGCCCCTCCAGCAGAGTTTCGACACGCGTTTGTAGAATGGCGACCGGCGTGCGCAATTCGTGCGCGGCGTCGAGAATGAAGCGCTTGTGCCGTTCATAGCCATCGTCCAGGCGCTTGAGTGCACCATTGACGGCGTGCACCAGCGGCTGCACTTCCCGTGGAATATCATTGTCGGGCAAGCGATATCCGCGTCTGTCGATATCGATCGCTTCCGCGGTTCTGGCAATCGTCGAGAGTGCACGAAATTCCCTGCGGATGATCAAGGGAATTGCTATCGTGGTCGCAATGGAGATGAGGACGAGGACCGGGAAAATCATGATGTTGGAAAACAGCAGAACTGGGAGCGTCATGCTGAAAACATCGCCTTTTCCGACCATCACAAACTCTCCGGCTGGCCCGGATGCACGGCGAACAACCGCAAGGTAAAGAACGGCAAAATAGGAGTAGGACATCCCGGCTTCGCGAATGTTCGAAATCTTGATGTCGTTTAACTCATTCTCCATGTTGCTGTAGGCCTCGGGCACAGGGCCACCCTGGATGAGCTCATCCTTGTCGCTGAGCGCAACAAACCAGAAATCGGGCATTTTTTCCCGGAGTTTGGCATATTCGGCCGTCTCTTTCAGCGTAAGCTTCCCATCCGTGTCGCGGATCAAGGCGTTTGCTGTTATCTGCGCCGCCTCCGAGCTAAGAAGAGCGCTGCCGACGCCGTCGCTCAACAGATAAGCAAAGAACGCGACGCTCACGATCAAGAGACTGCCGACCTGGAAGAGGAGCAGTTGAATGGTCAATCGCCGCTTCAGTGACTTTCTCTTGGACAATCTCATCCCGTCGCCCTCAAAAGATATCCCACGCCGCGAATGCCATGCACCTCCACGGCGGCGTCCGCGGCCTGCAATTTGCGCCGCAAGCGGGAAATGTGGGAATCGAGCGCATTGGACTGGATTTCATCGTCAAAGTTGTAGACGGCCTCCTCGAGCAGCGAGCGCAACACTGTTCTGCCCTGGCGTCGCAGCAAGGCTTCGAGAATCAGCAACTCCCTTCTCGTCAGCGGAAGAAACGCGCCGTTGATACGCACTTCGCGCGTCTCGAAACAAAACTCCAGCCTGCCGAGTTTTGCCGTCATCGCCACGGTTCCGGCGGGTCGGCGCATCAGGGCGCGAATGCGGGCAAGTAGCTCCTCGACAGCGAAAGGCTTGGCCATATAGTCATCTGCACCGAGGTTCAGGCCCTTCACCCGATCCACGAGCCCACCCTGGGCCGTCAACACTATGACGGGTGGGGTGACCGGCAGCAGACGCAGATTTTCTATCAATTCGATGCCGTCACCATCGGGCAGTTGCCGGTCCAGCACAACGAGGTCATGGACACCATCCATGATGGCGTGTCGGGCGAGATCCAGCGTTCCGACCGTATCCACGATAATATCGAACCGATGGAGCGCGGCAGACAGGGCCGCTGCCATCTCACGCTCGTCTTCAACAAGCAGCAGGCGCATAAATTCGTCTCGGCATTGTCGGCACGCTTAGGGTGAAGCGTACACATGAAGTCAAAAACGACGGTGCCGTTGACGCCCAAGGCAAGCGACACGTCGCCGTCGAATACATATCGCCGTGCGAAATCGGTGGAGCGGAGGAGGTTTGTGACCGATCTCCGCATTCCTGCAAAGCTGCAGCTATCCTGTCATCGTGGGATTGCCTGAACATTACGCCGACCGACTGGGCGGCAGACGGCGGGCAAGCTTCTATTGCTTTGCCTGTATGGTATCAGGCGTCATCCGATAGTCATCGATGCGGCCCGCCGGCGCATCGGCCATTTCGCCGCGCTTGGTCAGCCTTTCGCGCGGGGATTCCACGACGGAGACGCGTGTTGGCGCGGCCGAAAGAGGGACATCCCCGAGCAGTTTGTCGCCGCCATCGAGAGCAGGATCGGTAAGGCTGATCGGCTGGGTGCGCACCTGTCCCGCATCGATGCCAAGTGCCGGCAGGGAGGTGAGTGCCGGCAGATTGCTGCCGTCCAGTTTCACAAGGTCCGGTCCGGCGCCGTCGAGGTGCCGGCGGACGAATTTCTCGACGTAAAAGGCAAGCTTGCGCTTTCCGGCCTGCGTCATGCCGATACCGTCGGCCTCACGCAGGCGGGCCTGCTGACCATTCATGTCGTAACCGGTGATGACGAATTTGCCGGCTTCGTCGACAAAACCGTCCCAGACATCTACGAACTCGCCGCCGAATTTTTCCACATGGCTGCGGTAAAGCCGGTTGAACCCAACGAGATCCGCAGAAAGCGAGGGAGACTGGAAGGCGGGCAGACCCACCCATAATAGTGGCACTTTCGGGCGGCCGGCGAGGGTGAGAAGCTCATCGATCCGTCTCTCATATTCCTTGAGCCAGACCTCCGTGCCGAATTTTTCCTTGATATCGCCGATCTGCATCTGCTGGCGATCGTTCGAGCCCATCATGATGACGATGGTGGCGGGGTTGGTCTCGCTTATGAATTGCGGCAGGTTTTTGAACCAGTCGTAATAATCGGTGCGCACCAGGCCGGAAGAGCCGTTGGCACGCACATCGACCGCAATTGCCGGCGAGCTGGCAAATGCATTGACCAGCTCTTCCCCCATGCCGCCGGCGAGGAAATCACCGATAACGAGGACGCGCCTGGCATTTTCAAGCTTGGCGGCAGGCTCCGGCTTAGCGGTTCGCATCTGGACCACCGAAGGCGCTTTCCTTGCAGGTTGCGGGCGGGTGACCGATCTTTCGCGCGGCGCGGATGGGAAATCGCGCCGGTTGCGGGGCTGGTATTCGCGGCCTGATCCGCCATCGCGGCCTACCGGCCTGCCGAACAGCATTTCAAACAGGGTACGCCGCTGTTCCTGTGCCAAGCTCTCGGAGGGAGCGAGCGGCATGGCAAGAACAGCGGAAAGAAGGACAGCGCAGAAACGCCAGCCGGTTCTTCCAGTTTTTTCCGCAGGTTTCGTACTCATGACATCGGCCCTTCCGGATATTTCGGCGGCGTTTCGTAACTGCCGCCGAACTCGCCGGCATATTATCAGTTGCGAAGGGCTCTCAGCAACCGCTGCGACGGCTGACCGTCCGCGTCCATCCCCATGCGTGACTGGATGGCACTGATGGCGGCCTTGGAACCGGAGCCGAAGTTGCCGTCGACTTCACCGTCATAATAGCCGAGTTCCTTCATGCGGGTCTGAAGTTCGAATTTTTCGCGAATATCCAGCGTACCGTCGGGGCGCGGCCACTTCTGCTGCATGCCGCCGTAACCGGCGATTTCATCCGCGAGCAGTCCGACGGCGAGCGCATAGCTGTCGGAGGCGTTGTATTTCTTGATGGTGAAGAAGTTCTTCATCATCAGGAAACCCGGGCCATTTGCCCCACCCTGCAGTTTCAGCATCGCGCGGTCGGAACCACGGGTGAAATTCTTGCCGTTTGGACGGGTGAAGCCAAGCTTTGCCCATTCCGCGATGGTCTTCGTCTGGCCTTCATACCGCGCGCCACCACGCGGAACGGCGGTTTCGTAACCCCATGTCCGGCCGGGCTCCCAGCCGTTTTTCGCGAGAAGATTGGCGGCAGTTGCGAGAGCGTCCGGGACGGAATGCCAGATGTCCCGTTTGCCATTGCCATCCGCATCTACCGCATAAAGCAGGTAGCTTGTCGGGATGAACTGGGTATGGCCCATCGCGCCGGCCCAGGAGCCCGTCAGCTGTTTGGGGGTAACGTCACCCGCCTGAAGGATCTTGAGCGCGGCAATCAATTGCGTACGCGCGAATTTGGCGCGCTTGGGATCGGAATAGGCGAGCGTTGCCAGCGCCTGCGGGATGTTGTGCAGCCGCTCCGGCTTTTCGAGAACCGCGCCGTAATTCGATTCCATCGACCAGATGGCGAGAATGATGTGCTTGTCGACGTTGAAGTTGCGCTCGATCCAGTTAAGGGTCGTCGCGTGTTTCATCTTCATTTCGCGGCCAATCCGCACCGTGTACGGATTGACGCGGGAGTCTAGATAATCCCAGATTTGCGTTGTGAATTCCGGTTGGAAAGTGGCCTTGCGCAACGCGTCGGGATCCGGCTCGCTAACGCCGGCAAAGGCTTTCTGATAGGTCGCCTTGCTAATGCCTTCTTTCGCGGCTGTTGCATAGAACTGGTTGATCCACTGACGGAATCCGGCATCGGCGCGGGCCGAAACCGGCGCCAGCGAGATTACCAGGCCAGCAGCCACCATGCAGCCGAATTTGCGGACATCTGAAAGGATCATCTTTGTCATCGTCTGTCTTTCGTTCTCTCGAATGTCATTTCGATTGCGAAAACGCATCGGGCGTCATCATGGATAACAAAAGAACGTCAACAAATTCTTTACCATTAATAGATGGTAGCGTCACCCTTTACAAAACGTTGTTGTTTTTGAAATAACAACAGCGTGCGGGGATTGTGATCAAGTGTTATCTCTCAGGAGGAATATGTGGTAGAACATAAGAAAATTCGGAAGGCCGTATTTCCCGTCGCAGGTCTCGGCACGCGCTTTCTGCCCGCAACCAAGGCAGTTCCGAAGGAAATGCTCACCGTCGTAGATAAGCCGGTTATTCAGTACGTCGTTGATGAAGCGGCAGAAGCGGGTATCGAGCATTTTGTATTTGTCACCGGCCGTGGCAAGGCGGTGATCGAAGATTATTTTGATATTCAATTTGAACTTGAACAGATGCTGCGCGAGCGCAACAAGAATGCCGAGCTGACACTGCTGGCCGGCCTTCTGCCCAAGGCAGGTACCGCAAGCTTCACGCGCCAGCAGGTGCCGCTCGGCCTGGGCCATGCGGTCTGGTGCGCCCGTGATATCGTCGGCGACGAGCCCTTCGCCGTGCTGTTGCCTGACATGATCATGCATTCACAGAAAAGCTGCCTGAAGGGCATGGTCGAACTTTACGACCAGACCCAGGGCAACGTCATCGCCGTGCAGGAATGCGCTCCCGACCAGACGCATAAATATGGCATCGTCGGCGTGGGCGAGACCGTGGGTGAGGGTTTCAAGATCACCGAAATGGTTGAAAAGCCTGCAAAGGGTACAGCGCCTTCGAATTTCTACATTAACGGCCGCTATATTCTTCAGCCCGAGATTTTCGATATTCTCGAAAATCAGGAGCGTGGCGCCGGTAATGAAATCCAGTTGACAGACGGCATGCTGACGCTTGCCAAGTCGCAGGAGTTCGCAGGCTATCATTTCCGCGGTCAGACCTTCGATTGCGGTGCCAAGGATGGCTTCATTCTGGCCAACGTCGCTTTCGCTCTCGAGCGCGGCGATATCCGTCCGGCAATCGAAGAGCCGATCAAGGCCCTGATCGACGGGCTGAAGTGAGAGACCAGAGAATAGATGACAAAATCCCGGCCTTCGCGCCGGGATTTTTATTTGGCGCTTATCGCTTCAGGACAAGCCCTGCACCGACGCGAAGTTCGCTGCTGTCATAAACCGGTGTCCACTGGTAGCTGACATCGGCAGTCAGATCGAGATAACGGTTGAGACCCCAGGTCAGGCCGGCACCCGCCGTATATTCCACGGCGTCCTCCGTGTCGGAGGAGGGGAATGTGCGATGCACGATTTGGCCGGTCAATCGCGCTACCAGATTGCTGCGCAATTCGTGGGTCAGCCCGGCATCCAGGCGATAGGAAACCCATCCGCCCTGCGGACCGCCGGCGAAATCCTCTATTGTCGTGCGCAGGCCAAGATTGACATTCGTGCCGCGCTGGGGAGACCAGTTAAGTTCGCCGTCCAGCGTCAACGCGCCGATCGACGCAAGGCGATCATCGTCATATTGTTTGCGCAGATAACCGATGGCGGCTTCGCCACGGGTCTTTTCACCGAGATCGACCTCTGCCCCAATCTTCGCCCCATAGGCATTGGATGAACGGGCATAACCGGAATTGTCGAGGCGGCTGTCATATTTCGTTGTGCCGGCGTTCAGTTCGAGGAAGGGGATCAGCGCTGGTGACAGCTCATAGCCGAGGCGTCCGCGCAGATTCGCACCATCCTGGTCACGGTCACTGAGGCTGATCGGCCGGCCATCGATACCCTTCGCGTCGGTATACACCGTACGGGACAGGTCAAGCGCGGCCAGACCTCGCAGCTTGCCGAAATCCCGCTCTATCGATGCCCCGGCGCTGAAACGGTGTTCGCCACCCTGCACGGCGGCGCCGGTCAAGGCATTGGGATCGGTCGTGTCTTCACGGCTAAATTCGTAACCGGCCTTGAGGTTTGCGGTTGTTTCTGATCCGAGGTCAAGACGCAGATCGGCCTCTATCCGCGCCCTTGGTTCTTCTCCGTCCTTATCACCGAAGTTTTTCTCCCACGCGCCGTCTCCGGTGACGGTCAAAGCATGGCGGGACCAGTCGCTGGTGAGCGTTCCGCGTATGCCCGTCGTCAGATAGTTTCGTCGCGAGGGACCACCCGTATTCCTCTGTTTTTCCGTGTTGATGGTCTGACTGATCGAAGGCCGGAGCAGAAGGGTGCCCACCCGAATTCCCGGAGTCTGTCCGGGTTCGGTAACAACGCGTGGGTTTTCGCCCCCGTCCACGGTCGGCTCATAGGGGTTGTCTGCCTCGGCATAGGGCTGCCCCGCTTCGTCCTGCTGCTCGGAAATCGCGTCACCGGGATTATTTGAGGGGCGCCAGAGTTGGGGCGTGGGGACAGGTGCCGTTGTGGCCTGGGCCGTACCCGCCATTGTCCCGGGGGTCGGTGCGGGAGCGGCGGAGCCAATGCCATCGGCCGTGGCAGCAGCGCCCGGCATTGCCGGGGCGGCAGTCGCCGTCTGTGCGGAAGCATCTTCGTGGGGGTAAAAAAGCGTGCAGGCGAGCAGCAGGGTTGCTGCTTTCCGCGACGTCGGCAGACGTGTGGCGGTGCCCTTCACAGTCATTCCTTTTCACCCGGCGAATGGGCCGAATGCCGGACCGACAGTCCGCCAATACATTGCCGCAGGCCCCAGTCAGAAAGGCCGACGAAACGACATGGACAAACCAGGGACCAAACAGTCGACGCAAGTTTTAACATCGCTTTAACAATAGGTTTTTTATGGTTAACAGTTGATAAAGATCGCCGGAATTTCCTGATGTCACGGGGAAGCGTCCTGGAGTGCCGTCCACTCCCGTTACCTGCGCGCACCGGTCAGAGCTGGCGGCAGCGGGGCTGTTCGCAAATGCAAAATATTCCTAATATGAAAAGATTAAAACGTTTCAATTTGGTACGGAATCGCCCTATGATTAACGAAAGTTGACCTTCCATTGCCCGGCAAATCGTATTGAATTTTATTTTGTGTGACAGTGTCGTTTCATGAAAGCCGTTTTGAATATCAAACAGGTCGGTTTCTATTGTTGGGATATTACCAATGACCGCTTCTATTTGGATGAAGTGTGCGCTGAACTATTCGGAATTCCACTAAGACAGGCAATGCAGGGCATCAGTATTTTCCAGATACTCGAAAAAGTGGATATGGATCATCGGAATCGGGTGATAGAGACCGCCTTGAACACCCTGAGGGATGCGAGCTTCTACAGTCAGGAATATGCCGTGCGCCGCACCGACGGTTCGGTTTCCTGGGTGAGGACCGCTGGCCGATATCTCGTCGATGAAGAAAACATTCCCTTTAAGCGGCTGGGAACCATGGAGGAAATTTCTCCGCCGGATTTGCGCCACTGAAGCAGGCGGCTCCGGCAGGGAGTGGACTTATTCCGGCTGAAAGAGTAACAGTCCCCCATGATTACGCGCGCCGTCAACTTGGTCGAAGACAATGCCATCGAATCCGCCGTACGGACGATTTCGATGGAGCGGGCGGGCCTTGCCGCCCTCGAGACGGCTCTGCGAGACGGTCTCTCGGTCCCATTCTGCAAGGCGATTGAAACAATCGGCCAGTCGAACGGCCGTCTCATCATAACCGGCGTGGGCAAAAGCGGGCATATAGGTGCGAAGCTGGCGGCCACCTTTGCGTCCACTGGAACGCCGGCATTTTTTGTCCATGCGGCGGAGGCCAATCACGGCGATCTGGGCATGATCGGCGGTGACGACGTGGTTCTGGCCATCTCCAAGGGTGGGGAAAGTGCCGAATTGCGCAGCATTATCAATTATTCGCGCCGCTTTTCCATTCCGCTGATCGCGCTCACCTGTTCCGAGACATCATCGCTGGCGAAGGCTTCCGATATCGTATTGCTGGTTCCCAATGAGCAGGAAGCCTGCCCGCTTGGCCTTGCGCCCACAACCTCCACATTGATGCAGCTTGCACTTGGTGATGCCCTTGCTGTTGCGCTGCTGGAAGCGCGCAATTTTACGGCGGGCGATTTCAAGGTATTTCACCCCGGCGGCAAGCTGGGCGCCAGTCTCACGCTGGTCAGCGACATAATGCATACCGGCGATCGTGTGCCGCTGGTCAACAGGGGAACGGCCATGCCGGAAGCCGTGGGTGTTCTCTCCCGCAAGCATTTCGGCTGCGTCGGCGTTCTCGATGAGGACGGGCGTCTGTGCGGCATCGTCACCGAGGGGGACATGGCGCGCAACCTGTCGCGCAATCTTGCCGAATTGACCGTGGACGATATCATGACCCGGACGCCCAAGACGGTCAAAAAATCGGTCCTGGCAACGGGTGCGCTGGCAACGCTCGAAAAGTTCCACATCGGCGCATTGATTGTGGTTGATGACGATAACCGGCCGATAGGGCTGGTGCATTTCCACGATCTGCTGAGAATCGGCGTGGCCTGAGGCCCACCGATCCTGAGAAGGCTGATCCTGAAAACCTATCGCTCTAACGGCTCGACTGTCAGCGTTCGTCCCCGGGCGGAAGCGATCTTCACCCGGGTTCCCGCCGGCAGGTCTTCACCGTTGACCGGCCACCAGGTATCGTCCAGCCTGATACGGCCCCGCCCTTCGACAATCGGTTCCTGAAGCGTCGCCGTGCGGCCGACAAGGCTTGCCTCTCGCTGGTTGAGGAAGGGCTCGTCGCTTGTCGCCCGGTTTCTGCCGAAGTATTTCCGGCCGAGCAGAGCGAAAACGACGGAGAGCGCGGCAAACATCACTAACTGCAATTGCCACGCCCAAAAAGCTGTTTGCCAAAGGAGCAGGGAGAGCGCACCGATGACCAGTGCGGCAAGGCCGATCCAGATCAGAAAGACGCCGGGGGCGATGAGTTCGGCAGCGAGCAGCACGAAAGCGACGATCCACCAGCTCCATGGTCCAAGTTCCGTGGCAAGCCCTTGCAGCATTGTCACTTCTCCGAGGAAGAACCGAAGGGATTGCCGGGAGCCGTGACGTTAATCGTCTGGCCCGAAGCCCGTGTCGGCGGCACGGAGCGGGAGGATGCGGGCGCGGCGGGAGCAGTGGGCGCGTCTCCGTTGTTGCCGAAGACCTCTTTCGCAATCGTGCCGATACCGCCGAGAGAGCCGATCAGCGCCGAGGCCTCCATCGGCATCAGCACTATCTTGGCGTTTTTGGCCGTGCCAATCTCTGCAAGTGCTTCGGTGTATTTCTGAGCAACGAAATAGTTGATGGCATGGACATTGCCGGCGGCAATGGCTTCCGACACCATCCGGGTGGCGTTGGCTTCGGCCTCGGCCAGACGTTCGCGCGCTTCGGCGTCGCGGAACGCTGCTTCGCGCTGGCCTTCCGCTTCCAGAATAGCGGATTGTTTTGCGCCTTCCGCGCGCAAAATCTGGGCATTGCGGGCGCCTTCCGCCTCCAGCACCTGCGCGCGTTTTTCGCGCTCCGCCTTCATCTGCCGCGCCATGGAATCGACGAGATCCTTCGGCGGCGCGATATCCTTGATTTCAATGCGGGTGACCTTGATGCCCCAAGGTCCCACGGCCTCATCCACCACGCGCAGAAGGCGGTCGTTGATGGCGTCGCGGTTCGACAGCAATTCATCGAGGTCCATCGAACCCATGACCGAACGGATATTGGTCATGGTGAGGTTCTGGATGGCGTTTTCCAGATTGGCGATCTGATAGGCAGCCTGCGCCGCATTCAGAACCTGATAAAACGCCACCGCATCGGCGGAAACGCTGGCATTGTCGCGGGTGATGACTTCCTGGGTGGCGATGTCGAGCACCTGCTCCATCACGTTCATGCGGGCGCCGATGCGCTCGAAGAAGGGTACGATGAGGTTCAGGCCCGGCTCGAGCGTGCGCGTATAGCGCCCGAAACGTTCCACCGTATAGCGGTATCCCTGCGGCACGGTCTTGATGCCGGCAAACAGCACCAGAATGACCAGAACCACGGCTGCCAAGACGACGATGTCGAAACCGCCCAATGCGATCATCACTTTACCCTCCAGCACATCATGATCAGGGTTTTACCCCCGTATCGTTATGGCAAGATTACACCCAGCCTTGCAACTCCCGCCGCACAACCTTTTCGAGAACGGTCATGCCCTCGGCACTGTCATTCAGGCATGGGATGTGGGCGAATTTCTCGCCGCCATTGTGCAGGAAGATTTCTCCGGCTTCACCGGCAATTTCCTCCAGGGTCTCAAGACAATCCGATACGAAGCCGGGATTCATCACGGCTATACGTTTGACGCCTTCCGAGGCGAGTTTTTCCACGGTCTTGTCGGTATAGGGCTGGAGCCACTCTTCCGGTCCGAAACGGGACTGAAACGTGATCATGAAGTTCTTTTCCGTCAAGCCCAGAGCCTCCCGCAGCAAACGGGCGGTTTTCTGGCAATGGCAGTAATAGGGGTCGCCCTTTTTGAAATAGGATTGCGGAATGCCGTGGAATGAGGTGATCAGCATCTCCGGCTCCCAGTCCAGCGTCGCCAGATGGTTTTTGACGGAGGCGGCGAGCGCCTCGATATAGGCGGGATCGTCATGATAGGGCGGCACGGTGCGGATCGCCGGCTGCCAGCGCAGTTTCATCAGATGTTCAAACGCCTTGTCGTTCACGGTCGCCGTGGTGGACGCGGCATATTGCGGATAAAGCGGAAAAAGCAGGATTTTTTCGCAGCCCTGTTCTTTAAGCGCGTCGATCTTCGAGGCGATGGAAGGCTGCCCGTAACGCATTGCCCAGTCCACAACCACGTTGGGCAAATCCTTCAATGCCTGCGCCATCAACTCGCCCTGGCTGCGCGTATATGTTCGCAGGTAGCTTTCGTTGCGCTCGCGGTTCCAGATTTCCTCGTAGGCCTTGCCAACCTTCTGTGGGCGCTTGTTGAGGACGATGCCGTAAAGGATCGGATACCAGTAGAGGCGCGACCATTCGATCACGCGCTTGTCGCTCAGGAACTCCGCCAGATAACGGCGCATCGGCCAATAATCCGTACCATCGGGCGTGCCGAGATTGACGAGCAGCACGCCCACCTTGCCAAATGCGACACGGGGATGGTTCGCGGGGAGTGCGGATAGTTCTGTCACCATGAATGATACCCTGAAACTCGAACTGGTTGTGCGAGGGACGCTCCGCCTCGGATAAAGGCTGGAAACGCTCCATCGTCTGTTTATTGACCCCAACGCAAACAGCAATGAAGTTTGGCTGGACGTGCCCGAGCTATACGCCCGTGGCGTTACTTTGTTCATCGTGTTCTAGACGAAATTCTTCAGGATTAAACCACCGCCACCGGCTATTTCCGCCATTCCGGCAGGCACATGCCTTCAGGCGGCAAAATTATTCTCGTAAGTATCTGTTTTTCATTAGAAAAAAGAAGCCGGCCCAGAAATCCGAGGGCCGGCTTCGTGTCTGCGGCATATTGCCCTGTCTGCTGTAGCCCCGCTTATTGAGCCGGCAGTTCCAGCTCCTCGCCGATTTCGATGTGGTTCGGATGCTTCAGCGTGTTTGCCTTGGCAATTCTCTGCCAGAGCGCGCCGTCGCCATATTTCTCCGCAGCAATTTTCCAGAGCGAATCGCCTTTTTCCACCACATATTTGCTGGCGGCTGCAGCAGCTGCAGCAGGCGTCGTTGTGGGAGGTGCGGGGGTGGCAGGGGCTGCAGGCGCGGGTGCCGGTGTGGCGGCCGGAGCGGCTGTCGTCGCTGCCGGCGCGGGTGCTGCGGGCTTCGCCGGGGCGACGTAACCTGCGGGCGTCACTTCGGCGATGCGGCCATCCGTATAGGGCTTATAGGGGCTGTTGGCGGTAATATAGGCCGCGACGGCCTCCTCGAGATTGGGGCCGAAATCATAAGCGTTGATGGCTTTGGTCGCAAAAACCTTGAAGCCGTCACCCCCGGTCCGCACGTAGTTATTGGCCGCAACGATATAGGTCTTGGCGGGATCGAGAGGCACGAAGGCATCTCCTTCCTTGACTTCGACGGAAACGACGCGGCTGCCGGCCGGCTTCGAGCGGTCGAAGGAATATTTCATGCCGGAAACCTGCATGAAGCGGCCCGCACCGTCATCAATCTGGCTAACGCCGTTTTCGAGGGCGGCACGAATATCCTCGCCCTTGAGCTGGAAGGTTGCGACGGTGTTCTGGAACGGCAGAACCGTCAGTACTTCACCCATGGAGACATCGCCGCCATCGATGGAGGAACGCAGGCCGCCGCTATTTGCAAAAGCGATGGTGACGCCCTGATCCTTGACGCGGGCCAGCGTTGCGTCGGCCACCAGATTGCCCATCGAGCATTCCTTCACGCGGCAAATCTTGCGGTCGCCCTCGATCGGGCCCTCAGAAGTGCCGACCACCTTGGCTTTCAGGGCTTCGATCGGCGCCTTCAGTTCATCGATACGCTTCAGCGTGGCTTCATCGGGCTTGAAGGAGGAATCGATGAGGATCGGGTCGCCCTTGCTCTCCTTCACGACGCCGTTGTCATCGAAGACCACTTTGAGGTCGCCAAGATATTTGCTGTACTGGCCGGCCTGCACGACAGGAACCTTGTAGCCGCCGGGATTGTCAACGAGCGTCGGATAAGGGCCTTCGGCTTTCTGGTCGGTGTTCGACAGCAGCGTATGCGAATGGCCGCCAACCACAACATCGACATCGGGAATTTTGGCGATGAATTCCAGATCGCGCGGGTAGCCGACATGGGTGAGCGCGATGATCTTATCGACGCCGTCCTGCTTCAGCTTCTGTACCTGTTCGCTGATTTTGGCGACATCTTCGGCAATGGTGATGTTGGGACCAGGTGTTGCCAGTTCGGCCGTATCGTTGGCAACGGCGCCGACGATACCGATTTTCTGTCCGCCGACCTCGAGCACGATGGACGGCTTTACCCGGTCGCCGATTTTAGAGGCGGCGGTGGCCACCACGTTGGCGGTCACGACGGGGAATTGAACCTTGTCGAGGAAGCCGGCGAGCCCGTCCTCGCTATCGTCGAATTCATGGTTGCCGACGGTCATCGCGTCGAACTTCATGGCGTTCAGCATTTCCGCTTCCACCGTGCCCTTGTAGGTGGTGTAGAACAGCGAGCCCTGGAAATTATCGCCGGCATTGAGCAGCAGGACGTTTTTTCCCTCGGCCTTCAGGGCATCCCTTGTCTGGTTTATCGCTGTCAGCAGGCGCGCAGCACCGCCGAAGCATTCATTTTTTCCTTCCTCTTCCGCAGAGCAGGTCGAGTCGAATTTGTTGATCGATTCGATACGGGAGTGAAAATCGTTGATGTGAAGAATGTTGAGCTCGTAATCGGCCAGAGCCGCGCCGGCGGAAAGCGTTATCGCCGAAACGCTCAGCATGCCCAGTCCCAAAATTTTCTTCATGGTCCCTCTCTCCTGTTCAAAGCGGAAGCCCTGGCCGGTTGATCATTCTCCGACCGCGCTCATTCTTTAGTCCGAAAACATGTCAGTCTTTCGAAAACCGGATGTTTCCATTTAGCGGCAGTCGCCGCAAGCGAAATTATGACAGGTAGGCAATAAAGAAAAACGCACGCCAAAGGGCGTGCGTCTGAAGGGGTTATCTTATTGAATAGGTGATATTATCAGCCCTGACGCGTGAGCGAGAACTGGCTGTTTGTGTCCGTCGTGCAGTTCAATTGTGACGGGGAGACGAGGGCGCAGTTGACGCGCGACTGCGTGTTGCGCACCAGCGACGTCATATTGATTTCGTAAAGCGTCGGCGAAATGGTGACATAGGTGCCGGAGGCCAGCAGCGTGTTGGTGTCGGTCGACCGGGTGGAGAAGGCGCCGTTCTGGAAGGTCGATACGATGCCGTTGCGGTCGATCCAGCGGCCGTCGACAGCCGGCCCGCGGGACAGGGACGGCGCCATCGAGGTTTGCTGCGATGGACCCGGCGCGACGCATGAAGACACCGCGATGGCGGCTGAAAGCAAAGCCGCGCTTGTCTTGAAGTTCATGAGCCTGTTCTCCTGCGATTCGATAAAAGCTTCTTGCTTCGACCATGCCGTGAAGCGTTCTTTATTTCAAGGCAACGTTGTTCGCTCTCCCCGGTTCCTGAGGTCGTTCAGGAAAGTCCCGGCGTGGCAAATATGAGACTCTTCCATCAGCGCACGAGGATGTTGCGGAACTGCCAGGGATCGGACTTGTCGAGATTTTCGGGGAACAGGCCGGGACGACCGTCAAGCGGTGTCCAGTCGGTATAATGGCCCTCGACCGGGCCGAGATAGGGGCGCTGCACTTCAAGGCAGCGGCGATAGTCCATCTCGTCGGCTTCGACGATGCCGACCTGAGGATTTTCGAGCGCCCAGACCATGCCGGCCAGCACCGCCGAACTGACCTGCAGTCCGGTCGCGTTCTGGTTCGGGGCAAGCGACCGCGCCTCTTGCAGGCTGAGCCGGGAGCCATACCAATAGGCGTTTTTTTCGTGACCATAGAGCAGGACGCCCAGCTCGTCGGCGCCATCGACAAGCTCGTCTTCGCCCAGCACATGCTGAACCGGCTGGGGAATGCCGCCATTGCCGAAGAGTTCATGCAGGGAGAGAATCGCGTCGTTGCAGGGATGGTAGGCATAATGACAGGTGGGTCGGTATGTCACGTCGCCACTTTCGTTGCGGACGGTGAAATAATCCGAAATCGAAATCGCCTCATTGTGCGTGACGAGAAATCCATATTGCGGCCCAAGGCCCGGGCACCATGTGCGTACTCTTGTGTTGGCGCCCGGCTGATCGAGATAGATCGCTGCCTTGCTGCCCTTCTTCTGTTTTTTTGCGTTTTTCGGCATCCAGTTCTCATGCGTTCCCCAGCCGAGCTCGGCCGGCTGAAAACCTTCCGCGATAAAACCTTCGACGGACCACGTGTTCCAGAAAGCGCCGAAGGGCTTGGGTTCTTTCGCCCGCTGGGTGTCGCGTTCAGCCACGTGAACACCCTTGACGCCAAGCCGCTCCATCAGTTTCGCCCAGCCTTCCCGGTCATGGGACTGCGGCTCCTCGATGTCGACGCCGATATCCTTTGCGAGATTGACGAGTGCCTGTTTCACGAACCACGAGACCATGCCCGGATTGGCGCCGCAGGTCGAAACGGCCGTCGTGCCGCCGGGTCTGCGCGCCTTTTCCTTGAGCATGGTCTCGCGCAGCGAATAATTCGTTCTCGCGGCATTGTCGGCATCGGCATCGAAATAAAAGCCGGGCCATGGCTCCACGACGGTGTCGATGTAGAGCATGCCGTGTTTACGACAGATCCGCATGAGGTCGACGGATGCGGCGTCCACGGAAAGGTTGACGCAAAAACCTTGACCCCGCACGCCTTTAAGAAGCGGCTTGAGAACCTCCTTATAGTTCTCCTTTGTCAGGTGTGTCTGGATATGACGGATGCCCTTCTCGGCCAGAAATGGGGCGATGTCTGCGCGCGGATCGATGACCACGAGGCGGGTCCGGTCGAAATTGAAATGACGATCGATCAACGGAAGAGTGCCGCGCCCGATGGAGCCGAAGCCGATCATGATGATTAGGCCATCGATATCGCCATAAATCGGGTGGTTTGCGTCCGTCATTCGTCAATTTTCCTTTTTCAGCCAATAAGTAAGCTAGATCACAAAAGCGTGCCACAATAAAGGGCAGGCAGATGACGGACATATGACGGTGCTGCCCGCAAGGTCGGTTCAGCTTCTCTTCCCTTCATTCTGCCTCTTCGCATTTTGGAGGGCGCGTTTATAATTGAACTCTTCTTTTCGCCATCGACCAAGGCTCGGGGGGGCTTGACGGGATGATGGGGGAGGGATTTCTCCATCACAGGAGTTGCCTGTTGAGTGATCTTTTCGCGCGTGTAACAGCGCTTCAGAGTGCCACCCCCGTTTTGATCGCCCTCTATGATTCCGACGATCGGTTGCGGCATGCCAATCCGTCGTTTCGGGAGAGCTTCAGGCTTGCCGAAGATGATTTTCCGACCTGGGCGGATATCATGCGGCTGAACCACCGGCTGCGGACCGGTGTCGTCATTCGCAACAATGATTTCGAAGGATGGCTGCTGTCGGCGCAGTCCCGTCGCGGCAAGCTGCCTTACCGCGCCTTTGAGATGGACATGTATGACGGTCGCTGGTTCTGGATGACGGAAACGGTGCAACAGGATGGCTGGATGCTGTGCGTTGCAAGCGATGTCACCGAATTGCGCCAGGGTTACAGAACGCTGAGGCAGGACAGGGATCTGGCCGTACGCGCCTCCCAGACGGACGAACTCACGGGAACGGCGAACCGCCGCTTCGTCTTCGCCAAGCTGGCGTTGCAGGTAGAGCAGGTCTCAAAGGGGCTGGAGGCCTCTTTTTGCCTTTGCACGCTCGACATCGATTTTTTCAAGCAGATCAATGATCGTTTCGGTCATAAGTGCGGTGACGCGGTGCTGCGCGATTTTGTCGGCGTCGCCCATTCCGTCATCCGCAGGGTCGATTGCTTCGGAAGGATCGGTGGTGAAGAATTCATGCTCGTCCTGCCGAGAACGTCTCTTGCCGAGGGGCGGGACATTGTCGAGCGGCTGCTGCAGCGAGTTCGGCTTTCGCGACCTCTCGCGGATTTTCCGGATTTCTCCTACAGCTGCTCGGCCGGCATGACGGCCTATCGGACGGCGGAAAGCGCGGACGATATTTTCACGCGTGCCGATCAGGCCCTTTATGCGGCTAAGGAGAAGGGCCGCGACCGGCTTCTGGCGGTAACGGTTTAGATGAGTTCCGCCGCAACCAGCCCATGCAGCGAATTGCCGACGAAGAGCCTGCGGCCGGCAATGTCTTCCGGCTTCAGCGCCTGTCCACGCGCCTTGCGTTCGCGGATCAGATCGGCGCGCAGCACGCCCGGCAGAATGCCGCTGTCGAGCGGTGGCGTCAGCAATTGCCCATCTGGCATTTCCACGAAAATGCTGGTCGATGATCCCTCGCACAATTCACCGCGTTCGTTGAGCAGCAGCACCTCGTCGGCCTCTCCGGCTGAAAATTCAGCACGGGCGGCGTCATAGGGTTCGCGGCGCGAGGACTTGTGGCGATAGAAGGTATCAGTGGAATCGAGTGTGACGTTCCGGGCGATACGAACCCGCCAGACCGTATCCTGTCGCAGGGGCTCGAACTCGGTGGTCTCGATGTGCAGTTCCCCCTTGTAGTTCATCACCAGCCTGACGCAGAGCGGCTTGTCGCCGCCCACCGCCTTTTCCAGCGCCTGAACCGCATTGGCCGGGGCACGGAAACCGAGCGCGTCGGCAGAGCGCAGCAGCCGGCGGATATGCTGGTCAATGCGCTGAAAGCCGGTCTGTGGCTCCCAGCGCAGCGTTTCCCTCAAGGTCAGATCGGCGGGTTTGCGTTTCATGGCCTGTGCTCGTCGCCCTAAATTGATGACCGGCATCCTGTGCCGGCACCATCAACCGGCAAAGCTTGCCCGAAACAGGATAGCTCTGCCGGTGGATGAGATTAAGCCTGCCTGTTATCCAGCGCTTCCAGCTCGTCGATCAGCCTCTCGATCATCGAAAGCCCCTTGTCCCAAAAGGAGGGATCGGTCGCATCAAGGCCGAAGGGCTTCAGGAGTTCCGAATGGTGCTTGGTGCCGCCCGCCCTCAGAAGCTCGAAATACTTCTCCTGAAAGCCTGACTCGGCCTTCTGGTAAACCGCATAAAGCGAGTTTACCAGGCAGTCGCCAAAGGCATAGGCGTACACATAAAAGGGCGAGTGGATGAAATGGGGGATGTAGGTCCACCACGTCTCATAGCCTTCGGAAATCCGTATCGCCGGACCCAGGCTCTCTGCCTGAACGGAAAGCCACAGGTCGCCGATCTGCTCGGAGGTCAGTTCACCCTGCTTGCGCGCAGTGTGCAGCTTGCGCTCGAATTCATAAAAAGCAATCTGGCGCACGACCGTGTTGATCATGTCCTCGACCTTGCGGGCGAGCATGGCCTTGCGTTCCCGAACATCCTTCGTGTCATCGAGCAGTTTGCGGAAGGTCAGCATTTCCCCGAACACCGAGGCCGTTTCAGCCAGAGTGAGAGGCGTCGCGCACATCAGGGCGCCCTGTTCGCCGGCCAGAACCTGATGCACACCATGGCCAAGCTCATGGGCAAGCGTCATCACGTCGCGTGGTTTGCCGAGATAGTTGACCAGCACATAGGGATGGGCCGAGGGCACGGTGGGATGTGCAAAGGCACCCGGCGCCTTGCCGGGGCGGGCAGGGGCGTCGATCCATTCTTCATCGAAGAAGCGGCGGGCAATATCGGCCATTTCCGGCGCGAAGTCGCCATAGGCGGAAAGTACGGTATCCTTTGCCTCATCCCACGAAATGATCGTGTTCGACGTATCGGGAAGGGGCGCGTTACGGTCCCAATAATTCATCTGCTCCATGCCCAGCCACTTCGCCTTCATGGCGTAATAGCGATGTGAAAGGCGCGGATAGGCTTTTTTGACTGCCGCCGCCAGCGCATCGACAACCTCGCGCTCGACGCGGTTCGCCAGGTGGCGGCTATCGGCAATATCCTCGAATTTGCGCCAGCGGTCGGAAATATCCTTGTCCTTGGCGAGCGTGTTGGTGATGAGCGTGAAGACCCGCAGATTGGCCTTGAAGGTGGCGCTCAGCGCTTCCGCCGCCTTCTTTCGGGTTTCCGGTTCCGGCTCCTGAAGCATGTTGAGCGTCACTTCCAGCGGCAGGCTTGCGCCGTCTATGTCGAAACGCAGATCTGCCATCGTCTCGTCGAAGAGGCGGTTGAACGCCGCCGCGCTGGTCATCGATTTTTCAAGGAAAAGCTGTTCGAGCTGATCATCGAGCTGGTGCGGCTTGTCCTTGCGCAAATCCACGAGCCAGGGGCGGTAATGCCCTGCAGCTGCATCATTCGCCATGCAGGCGTCCATCGTGGCGTCGTCGATGCGGTTGAGTTCGAGCGTGAAGAACAGGAGGTGGGAGGAAATATCCGTCAGTTCCGCCTGGGCGTCGCCGTAGAGTTTGCCGTTTGCCGGATTGGATGTGTCGGAAAAATAGGTGAGCCCGGCAAAAGAGCCGATGCGGCCGATAAGATCGTCCAGCGCTTCATATTCCTTCAGCGCCGCGCCAATGCCCTTTTCGCCTGTCGCCTTTGCGGCGGCCTCAAGCTTGCCCTTCCATTTCTGCTCGAAAGCAGCCGCCATCGACGCCGCTTTCTCCAGGTCACCCCTGTATTCGGCCGAATCTCCCGACGGATAGAGGTCCGAAAGCTTCCAGCCGGGCAGGTCGCCGAGCAGTGGGGCGGCTGTTTCGGCGAGGGCGAAGACAGGCTGCGGAACGGGTTGGTTGAGGGTCATCGGATATGTCCTTCTGATTATGCTTTGCGCAGCATATGGGGCCTTTGTTTCCCGCGGCAATGGATAAAATGCAAGCAATTCTCAAAACTGGATGTTCAAGTCTCCCGTGCCAGAGTGCGGCACAAGGGACCGCATGACGCAGGTCCATAAACCGGAAACCGGAGCTAAAAATGACCGCGCATGTTCTTGTGATAGACGACGATCCCGTCCAGCGCCGCCTGCTCAAAAATGCGGTGGAACGTTATGGGCACTTGGCCCTGCTTGCCGAGAACGGCAAGGCCGGCCTGGAGCTCCTCAAGCAATATAGCGGTGAAATAAATGTCGTCGTCCTCGATCTCATGATGCCGGAGATGGATGGTCTCGGTTTTCTGAAAGCCGTCGGTGAACTGGGCGTCGACGTTCCGGTCATCGTCCAGACGGGGCAGGGCGGCATCGACACGGTGGTGCAGGCAATGCGCGCCGGCGCCTTCGATTTCGTCGTCAAGCCGGTCTCACCGGAAAGGATCGGCGCCGCCATCTCCAATGCGCTCAAGCTCGACAGAAGAGAGGCAAAGGCCCGCACGGGCAGGCGCGGACGGAGCAATGCAGTGAATTTTACCGATATCGTTTCCGCAAGCCCCGCAATGCTGAGGGTGATCGAACTGGCGCAGCGCGCCGCGCAGTCCAGCATTCCCGTGGTGCTTGAGGGTGAGTCGGGCGTGGGCAAGGAAATGGTCGCCCGGGCCATCCAGTCCGCCGGCGACCGGGCGAACAAGCCCTTTATTACAGTCAATTGCGGCGCTATTCCCCATAATCTGGTGGAAAGCATTCTGTTCGGTCACGAGAAGGGCGCCTTCACCGGCGCGACGGAAAAGCACGTCGGCAAATTCATGGAAGCGGATGGTGGCACGCTGTTCCTGGACGAGATCGGCGATCTGCCGCTGGACGTGCAGGTCAAGCTGCTGCGCGCCGTCCAGCAAGGCGAAATAGAAACCGTCGGTTCCGCTCGGGTGCAGAAAGTAAATGTGCGGCTGATCTCGGCCACCAACAAGAATCTCATCGAGGAGGTCAAGGAAGGCCGCTTCCGCGAGGATCTTTATTATCGCCTCAACGTCTTTCCGATTACCATCCCCGCCTTGCGTCGCCGGAAGGAAGATATCCCCCACCTCGCACGGGTGTTTGCCGAACGGTTTTCCGCGGAGCAAAAGCTGCCCAATCCCGTCGGCCTGGATGCCAGCGCGCTGGCGCTGCTGACCGCCTATGACTGGCCCGGCAATATTCGCCAGCTTGAAAATGCCGTCTTCCGCGCCGTTGTGCTGTCGCAGGGCGGGGAACTGTCGGATTCCGATTTTCCGCAGATCGCGCTGCAACTGCCGGAATTCTCGACAGGCGATGACGCAGAGGATGTCATACGCTCGCCATCCGGATCGTCACTGAAGCTCGCAGCCTATTCGCCACCGGCAACAGCCGTCGAAAGCCATGTCGTCACGGATGAACCGGCGGACGTTTCCACCACCATCTACAGGGGAGGAAGCCTGATCTCCAGCACGGATGAGACAGGCAACATCCGAAAGCTGGCGGAGATCGAAGAGGAGCTTATTCGTTTCGCCCTGCGTTTCTATCGCGGGCAGATGAGTCAGGTCGCCAGAAAGCTCGGCATCGGCCGCTCGACACTTTATCGCAAGCTGAAGGATTACGGCATCGATCCCGATGATCCGCTTCGAGACGTCGCATGATCGCGCAAGGCACTTATTCGAGGGCAGATCGCAAAATTCGTTAACTTCTGAGCAAGGATATCCGCTTACCGTCTATAAACCTCTTGTTAGTGGCTGATTCACTATATAGAGGAAGGTTGTATGTGTGTGGCAATTTTGCCATCGTGTCACCGTATTTGACGTTCATTTGAGGCAATGTGACAGAAATTGTCTTCCAGGCGGGGATCGAATTGCCATATCTGCATCGGAATAACGCGCTTTCAGGCAAGATGGCGCGCGGCTTGATCAAGGATATATGCACGAAGCTGTCGGCACGCGCTGTCACCTTTGCCTGCCTGATGCTCGCCGCAATGCCTTTCGTTGGTGTTTCGGCGACGGAAGCCGCCGCCGAAACGCGCAGTCTCAAGCTGTATTATATCCACACACGCGAGAAGGCGGTCATCACCTTCAAGCGCAATGGAAAATATGACCAGAAGGGTCTGCAGGAGCTGAACCGATTCCTGCGCGACTGGCGTCGCAACCAGCCGACGCGCATGGACCCGCGCCTTTTCGATCTCGTCTGGGAAGTCTATCGCCGCAGCGGCGCCACCGATTATATCAACGTCGTGTCGGCTTTCCGCTCGCCTGAAACCAATGGTCTTCTGCGCACGCGCACCAAGGGTGTCGCAGAAAAGAGCCAGCACATGCTGGGCAAGGCCATGGACTTTTATATCCCCGGCGTGAAACTTTCCCGTCTTCGCGAGATCGGCATGCAGATGCAGATCGGCGGCGTCGGTTTCTATCCGACATCGGGATCTCCTTTCGTCCATATGGATGTCGGCGGCGTTCGTGCCTGGCCGCGCATGAGCCGCCAGGAACTCGTCCGCATCTTCCCTAATGGCAATACGCTGCATCTTCCTTCCGATGGCAAGCCGCTTCCCGGTTATGAGCAGGCGCTTGCCGATTACAAGAAGCGCGTCAGTTCCTCTTCCATTCAGGTTGCTTCCAGTGCCGGTGCCGGCCCGGCCTCTTCGGGCGGCGGCAAGCGCAAGACCCTGTTGCAGGCCCTGTTTGGCGGCGGTGACGAGGATGAAGATCCCGATAGCATCGCAGCGCCCGAGCCCGCCGAACGCCCGGCGGTTGCTCGCCCGGCAGCTCCGCAGCAGGCGGCTCCTGAGCCCGAACCGACAATCGCCGTTGCTTCGGCCCAGGCACTTCCGGGTGTGACCGATGCTCCGCTGCCCACGGCCCGTCCCGCATTCGGCAACCAGCCGCCTGCCAATACCGGCCTTGCCACCGCGCTTTATTCGCCGGCGCGTAACGCAGCCCAGGATGCGCTGCAGGCAGCGACCACACCAACACCCACATCCGCGCCTGCCGAGCGTCAGCAATTTGCCGATCTCGCCGAGGTTTCAGTTCCGGTGCCGACGCTTCTCGGCCCGCGCGCCATGAAGGGGGATGCCGAGGGTTCTGTTCTCACCGCTTCCGCTGACGGCGCAACGCCCGCAGCAGCGGGCGAACTGGCCTCTGTCCCGGTCCCCGCCAACCGTCCGGCTGTTGCGGAAGCCCTGCTGGCGGCCGCGAATGCCGATCCGGAGGGTGAAGACGACCTCGCCGAGACGCAACAGGATACGCTTTCACCAACGGTGGTCGCAGCTCTGGAACAGAGCGGTCAGGCTGCCCGGTCGCAGGTTCAGTCAGCCGTCACGCCGACAGCCGCTCCGTTCCCGGCCGCCGTCAATCACAAGGTCACGGTTGCACCTGCTGAAACGGCCAAGGCAGAACCACAGCCCGGCTTCGGTGACGCTTTCGATCTGAAACCTGCCATCAATAGTGGTCTCACTGCCGGCCTGCCGACCAAGGGTGCACGCCCGAGCAAGCAGGATGCTGCGGTTTCCCACCAGGCTATGGTCGGCGGCGGGCGTCTGACACAGGACCTGATTTCGGATTGGGCGCTCAATCAGAACAAGGGCACGACCGGGCGCTCGGTCAAGGCGCCGCGGGTTGTCGCCAACCGCATGCTGAGCCACGATATGTCGGCTTCCGCGACGTCGGCAAGCTTCAAGCCGGGCGCGGTCGCCATCGAATCGAGCCGCTTCAGCACGCCGGTCAAGATGCACTGAGCCTTCATTGCCAATGCGGCCCGAGAGGCCAATAAAAAACCCGCCGGTGACGGCGGGTTTTTTTGTTCCTGACATCTGTCCGTCAGACGCCGCTCTGGCCGTCCGAGCCGATATAGGCAATACGCACCATGTTGGTCGCGCCGGGTGTGCCGAGCGGAACGCCGGCGGAGATGATGATACGGTCACCCGGTTTGCCGAAGCCTTCGGAAACGACGATGCGACACGCGCGGTTCACCATGTCGTCCAGATCGCTGGCGTCGCCGGTGACGACGCAGTGCAGACCCCAGACAACCGACAGTCGGCGTGCGGTCTGGATGATCGGCGAGAGGGCGATGATCGGAACCTGCGGCCGCTCACGCGACGCGCGCAGACCTGTCGTGCCCGAAGATGTGTAGGTGACGATTGCCGCAAGCTTCAGGGTTTCGGCAATCTGGCGGGCGGCCAGCGAAATCGCATCGGCGCCTGTCGGTTCCGGCTGGGCGCGCTGCGCGTAGATGATGTTGGAATAATGCGGATCCTGTTCCACGGTGCTTGCGATGGAGGCCATGGTGGAAACGGCTTCTACCGGATAATCGCCAGAGGCAGACTCGGCAGAGAGCATGATCGCGTCAGCGCCTTCGAAGACGGCGGTGGCGACGTCGGACACTTCAGCGCGGGTCGGTACAGGCGCTGTTATCATCGATTCGAGCATCTGCGTGGCAACCACGACCGGCTTGCCTGCGCGGCGGCAGGCGCGCGTCAGCTGCTTCTGAATGCCCGGAACGGCTTCCAGCGGCATTTCGACGCCAAGGTCGCCACGGGCAACCATCAGGGCGTCAGAAAGCTCGATGATTTCTTCGATGCGCTCGACCGCCTGCGGCTTTTCGATCTTGGACATAAGGCCGACGCGGCCGCGTGCGATCTTGCGCACTTCAGCCAGGTCCTCAGGACGCTGGACGAAGGAAAGCGCGACCCAGTCTACCTCGTTGGTTTCCAGCACGGCATCGAGGTCGACGCGGTCCTTGTCGGTGAGAACGCCGACGCCGAGCAGAGTGTCGGGCAGGCTGATACCCTTGCGGTCGGAAATGCGCGTGCCGGAAATGACCGTGGTGACGATGCTCTTGCCGTCGCTCTTTTCAGCGCGCAGATGCAGCTTGCCGTCATCGATCAGCAGGCGATGGCCCGGTTTGACCGCCTCGAGAATTTCGGGGTGCGGCAGGAAAACGCGGGTGTTGTCGCCGGGTGCGTCGTTGTTATCAAGGGTGAAGGTCTGGCCAGGTACGAGCTCGACCTTGCCTTCCGCAAATTTTCCGACGCGCAGCTTGGGACCCTGCAGGTCGGCCAGAATGCCGATGGGGCGGCCGTTGCGGCTCTCGACCGAACGGATGCGCTGAATGAGCGTCCGCATCAGGTCGTGGCTCGCATGGCTCATGTTGATCCGGAAAAGATCCGCGCCGGCGAGATGCAGCTTTTCGATCATGGCCTCATCAGAGGAGGCAGGGCCGAGAGTTGCAAGAATTTTGACTTTGCGGTTACGCTTCATCAGTTTTGATTTCCCTGTGTGCCTGGCGTATCGGAAAGCTGGACCATCCAGCTGCCCTGTCTGCCCGTGTCATATTCCTTGAAACCCATTCTCTGGAAGCTGCGGGCATAACAATCATCCACACCGGTGATCTTGAACTCGTTTTCCGCCACGCACATGTTGACGTCACCGGTCCAGCGGCCGCCATGAGCGGCATCCTCGGCATAGAGATAATAATAACGTGACTGCAGTTCACCTTCGATCAGCGTCGCGCAGGTCGAGGCGGGGACCTGCCACCAGCCTTCGCTGACCCAGCCCTCCTGTGCCCGATAGCCAATTGCGACCCCCACGAGATTCTGCGTGCTATTGCAGACGCGAAAATCCGCATACGCGGGCGCCGCGATCATGAAAGGGGTCAGAAACAATGCCGCTATGGAAAAAAGACGGGCGAGGTGCCTGATGTGGCGGGGACGAGCGAGAGATGACTGAGTCACGGCTTCCATCCGGATTCCATGGTTATAATGAACACACTTCTTGGCGTGGCCGCCCAAGAAAGTCAACGCGAGTTTAATCGATTATATTGTTCGTGGGATCGTGAGTGCGATAAGGTAGATGGCTGTTCTTCCGCCGTAACTTGCGCCCGGCCTCAAGCCATGCCATCAAGTTTCTCTCCTCAATGCTGCCCCAGAAAAATCATCGATGAACGACTTCATACCCTATGAAATCATAGAAGGCGATTATGACAAAGGCATGGTTCTGCTGGCAGACCACGCCATGAACCTTCTGCCGGCACACTACGGCAATCTTGGTCTTCCGCAAACCGCTTTTCACCGCCACATCGCATTTGATATCGGTATAGAGGGGCTAACGCGCTCGCTGGCTGCGCGCCTTGACGTGCCGGCGGTGCTCGGGCGTTTCTCGCGGCTGCTGATCGATCCGAATCGTGGTGAGGACGATCCAACTCTCATCATGAAAATCTCGGACGGAGCGATCATCCCTGGAAACTATCCGATTTCCGACGAGGAATGGCAAAGGCGGATCGAGACTTTTCACCGGCCTTATCACAATGCCGTGGACAGCGTGCTGACCCGTGTGGCCGAGGCCTCGGAAGAAGCGCCGCTCGTCCTGTCACTGCATTCCTATACCCCGTTCTGGAAGGAAACGCCGAGGCCATGGCATGCGGCGGTTCTGTGGGATACGGATCATCGTGCGGTCGATCCGCTGCTGGCGCATTTGCGCGCCACCGGCGACATTCTCGTCGGCGACAACGAACCCTATGATGGAGCACTCAAGGGCGATACCATGTATCGCCATTGTATGGCGAAGGGTATACCGCACGCACTTCTGGAGGTCAGGCAGGATCTGATCGGCAACGAGGAGGGGATCGCCGAATGGTCGGACCGGCTCGCTCCCATTTTCGCCGCAATGAATGACGATCCGGTTCTACATGAATATCAGCTGTTCGCTTCCCGCACCGGCCCCTATTGAGCCTGGAGTTTCGCCATGACAAATGAGAACGACAACGGGCAGATCGAGTTTGAGGCGGCCGCATTCCGGCGTCTCGTCAAACATCTTCGTGAACGCCATGATGTGCAGAACATCGACCTGATGAATCTCGCGGGCTTCTGCCGCAACTGCCTTTCCAACTGGTACCGTGAAGCGGCCGAGGAAGCGGGTGTTCCGCTCAGCAAGGAAAAATCCCGGGAAATTGTCTACGGCATGCCCTATGAGGATTGGAAAGAGAAATACCAGGGCGAAGCGAGTGGCGACCAGAAAGCCGCTTTCGAGCAGAACCGGCCCAAGGAATAAGTCTTCACCGACGGAATCGACTTGACGGGACGCCTTTCAGTGGGCAGTTCACAGGCCTGAATTTTGCTGCCTGCTGGCAGCGACCGGCGAACGCCTTGCCAGTTTGAATGAACAAGGCCCACATGCGGGCCGCCAATGAAGGATGATATGATGGACGAAAGCAGCACCACCGAAACCGTCGCCGCCGCCGAACTGCGTCAGTTCATCGAGCGCGTCGAGCGCCTCGAAGAAGAAAAGGCTGCTATTCAGGGTGATATCAAGGATGTCATGGGCGAAGCGAAGGGGCGTGGGTACGATACCAAGGCGATCCGTACCATCATCCGCCTGCGCAAGAAGGATGCCAACGAACGCATCGAGGAAGAAACGATTCTTCAGACTTATATGGCCGCGCTCGGCATGGAATGATCGGCTGAAAATGCCTCAATGAAAAATCGCCGCTTCTGCGGCGATTTTTGTTTGACTGCCCTCGACATCAGCCGCGCGTGCCAGCCAGCTTTTCTGAAAGGTCGATGGCTTCCTTGCGGGCGTCCTTGTCTGCAGGATAAAGCGCCAGATAACGCTCCCAGGCTTTCAGCGCCAGCTCGTCGCGGCCGGAGGCTTCGAGGATGTTGGCCAGGCTTGCGAGGGCAGGGAAATAGCGCGGCTCTATTTCCAGCGTCAGGTTGATGTCTGCCATTGCCTTGCGGGTGTCGCCATCGGCGAAATGGACCATGGCGCGGCGATAGGGCGCCTGCACATAGTCGGGATCGAGCAAAACAACCTGGTCGAGAAAATCGTAAGCGGCGGCGTTGCGCTTTTCGTCGGCAGCTTCGCCTGCCCATTGCATCAGGAGATTGATCGTTGCGCTGCCGGAATCATTCCATTCGGAGGCGATCTGGTTGGCGATGCTGCGCGCCTTGACCGCATTCCGTTCCTTTTTCAGCGAAGCGAAAAGCGTGTCGATTGTCTTGGCGGGTGATGGCGCCGATTCGACAGCAACAGCTGGCTTTCCGTCTGCCGCTTGGGCAACAGCAGCCGTTCCCGCAAACGCGAGGCTTGAGACCATGAAGCCCTGAGCAATAATGAGAGCGGTGCAAAAACGATTTGGGCGCATGGGTTAAAGCTTAACCCGACTGCGCCCAATATCAAATGCAAACTTCTGGTCTGTCAACAAAGTGATCCGCGATCTGATCGCGAACCGCAGTCGCAGTCAATCAGCCCTGACGAGCCTTGAAGCGCGGGTTCTGCTTGTTGATGATGTAGACGCGGCCCTTGCGGCGAACCAGGCGGTTATCGCGATGACGGGCCTTAAGCGCTTTAAGCGAATTCTTGATCTTCATTTTACTGGTCCGCAGTTTTGCACGGTTTGTGCCGTGCTATTCAAACAATCAAAAGCGCGCAACGGGGCGCGCTCTTTTCGGTTGGCAGGCAGATACCTGTTTGAGCCCTGCCTGTCAACACTTGCCCGCGTCTTTGCCTTAAAAGACTAGGCTTTTCCTGTGTGCAGAAGCTGCGTCACGTGGCCCATCTTGCGGCCCGGCCGTGCTTCCGTCTTGCCGTAGAGGTGTACGAGACTATCCTTTTTCGACAGCCATGCCGGTACGTCGTTGATGTCATCGCCGATCAGATTGGTCATGATGCAGTCGGAATGGCGATTCGTGTTGCCAGGGTTAAGGCCCGATACGGCACGGATATGCTGTTCGAATTGCGAGATCACACAGGCCGCCTCCGTCCAGTGGCCAGTATTGTGCACGCGGGGCGCCATTTCATTGGCGACCAGCGATCCATCCGGCAGGACGAAAAACTCGATGCCGATAACGCCGACGTAATCCAGAGCGGCCAGGAGTTTTTCCGCCGATTGCACGGCAATACCCCTGGCGGCATCCGAAAGTGCGGCCGGCACGGTGGATGTGTGCAGGATGCCGTTCAGATGAACGTTCTCGGCCGGATCGTAACAGGTCACGGTCCCGTCCCGGAAACGGGCGGCGATGATCGAAATTTCGCGTTCGAAGGCGATGAAGCTTTCAAGAATCAGCGGCACGCCGCCAAGCGCTGCAAACGCGCCCGCGAGGTCTTCGCCACCCCGGAAGAGGCGCTGGCCCTTGCCGTCATAACCCATGCGACGGGTTTTCAGCACACCTTTGCCGCCAAAGGCGGCCAGCGCGGCTTCCAGCTCTTCCTGGCTATCCACGGCGCGGAAATCGGCGGTTGGAATGCCGCAATCGTTGAGGAAGCGTTTTTCCGTCAAGCGATCCTGTGAGGCGCTGAGCGCCTGTGCCGGCGGGTAAACGGGAACCGAGGCGCTGAGTTTTTCTGCCGCGGCGACGGGCACGTTCTCGAATTCGTAGGTCACGACATCACAGCGGCTTGCGAGTTGCGCAAGTGCTTTTTCGTCATCATATGCTGCCACAATCTGGTCGTTGCAGGCCTGTGCCGCGGGACAATCCGCCTGCGGCTCCAGCACGATGGTACGGTGGTTGAGACGCGCCGCGGCCATCGCCAGCATGCGGCCGAGTTGCCCGCCACCGATGATACCGATGGTGAGGTTGGTTGTCTTTTCCATGTCGTGTGTCGTCACTGGGCGCTGTCCATGGGGTATTCCGCGACAGCCGCCGACTGGCGCGCACGCCAGGCGTCCAGGCGATCGGCAAGGTCTTCATCGCCAAGCGCCAGCACCGCGGCCGCGAGAAGGGCCGCATTGATCGCGCCGGCCTTGCCGATAGCGAGCGTGCCGACAGGGATGCCGGCGGGCATCTGCACGATGGAATAGAGGCTGTCCTGACCGGACATGGTCTTCGATTGGACCGGAACGCCGAAGACCGGAAGCGGCGTCATGGCAGCTGTCATGCCCGGCAGATGGGCAGCGCCGCCGGCGCCCGCAATAATGACCTTGAAGCCTTCGTCTTTCGCGCCATTGGCGAAATCGTAAAGCCGGTCAGGAGTGCGATGGGCGGAAATGATGCGGGCTTCGTATTCGATGTCGAGCGCATCCAGCGTGTCGGCGGCGTTCTTCATGGTCTCCCAGTCGGACTGGCTGCCCATGATGATGGCGACGGGGGGCGTTTCTGCTGTCACGTAATGTCTCCGGGCTCAGGCGATGATATCGGGAATGACCTGATCTTCCAGCTGGGTCATCTTGTCCTTGACGGCCAGCTTCTTCTTTTTCATGCGTTGTATCCGCAGCGCGTCGCAGCTGGTCTGGATCATCGCATTGATCGCCGCGTCATAATCCTCATGCTCCTGGCGCAGCCGCGCCAGCGTGAGCCTGATGTCCGCCTGGTCCTGATCGGGCATCTTGTCATCCCCATTTTATGCCAGCCGGATAGCCTCCGGCGCGTATGTGATCGTTCACGAGCCTCTATCATCAAATCGCAGTAACGGGAAGTTATCCCTTGCGACCAAATTGCCCACTTATTGCCTTCATTTCGCCTTCGACAAGCCGATCGATCCGTGTCACATTGTCGTCGCAAACCTGAAACTCCAGCGATGGAGAGCTGGAGGTAGGTTCAAAAAGGAAGGACGTGCCGCATGACCATTCAGGCTCATATTGCATCGCTCGAAAAGAAACACGGTGCTCTGGAGGAGGAGCTCGAAAGTATTCTTGCTTCCCCGTCGTCTGACGATAGAGAGATCGCGGACCTTAAACGTCGTAAACTGCGCCTGAAGGATGAACTCCAGAGGCTCAAGGCCTCCACAAGACATTGATTTATGGCAGATCGCTGGCCCTCGATGAATGAGGGGCCGGCGGTCTGACCCTTTCGAGCTCTGGCGGCGAAACCTGCTGCCAGAGCTTTTTTATTGCCGTATTTAGAACGGTAGTCCGTCCCACAGCAGTTTCAGTGCCGCAATCAGCGCCATCGCATACATCAGCGGGTAAAACACGGATGGTTTAAGGTATTTCACTACTCTTGCACCGGCCAGCGTCGCCAGCATCGCGACGGGCAGCAGACTTGCCGATGTCTTGAGGTTGGTGGCGTCGAGCGCGCCAAGCGCGAAATAGGGTATGAGCTTGATCGCATTCATGATGGCGAAGAAGCGCACGCTCATGCCGGTATAGGTCTTCGGGTCGAGTTTCAGCGGCAGAACGTAGATCTGGAAGGGCGGTCCACCCGCATGGGCCACGAAACTCGCATAACCGGACAGGCTGGACCAGAGCGTGGCCGCGGCCGGCCTTTGCGGTTTTGCCGGAATTTCCTGACCGTTGCGGCTTTTGAAACTCTCATAAAAGTAACGCAACACGAACAGGATCGTGACCGAGGCGACGACGAGACGCATGGCATCTGCGGAGATCATGCTCGAAGTTGCCCAGCCGAGCGCAATGCCGGCGATTGCCCCTGGCAGCATGACAAGGAGCGTCTGGCGATGGTTGTAGTGCCGCCAGGCGAAAAGCGCGACAATATCCATGACGATCAGGATCGGCAGGAATATCGCTGCCGCCTGCACGGGCGATACGGCAAGCGCCATCAGTGGCACGCCCATCAGCGCCAGCGCGCCGCCCAGTCCCCCTTTGGAAAGGCCGACGAGAACCACTGCGGGAATGGCGGCGAGATAAAAATGAAAATCGGTCAGCATGGATGTATGGTTGATCCTTTCGCCGGTCCGGTTTATCGGATTTGTCATATGAAAACGAGTGCAGATCGCGTCGGAAGCGTCGTCTGCCTGAAATGGACGAAACGATGAGCATTGTTGAAGACCGTTGCCGCCTTGTCCTGATCGTCCCGCAATCGGACGATGCGCAAAAGCAGGCCGCAGATGTGGAAGCCGCGCTGCGGGGAGGCGATGTCGCTTCGGTCATCATTCCGCAATACGGTCTGGATGACGCCGCTTTCCAGAAACGCGCCGAACTGATCGTACCCCTCGTCCAGGCGTCGGGTGCCGCGGCGCTCATTGCCGGTGACAGCCGTGTTGCCGGCCGGGTGAAGGCGGACGGGCTGCATGTGGTCGGTAACGCCGAGGCGCTTTCGGAGGCTGTGGAAAAATTCACCCCGAAACTGATCGTCGGCGGCGGAAATGCCGATGACCGCCACAAGGCTCTGGAGCAGGGCGAGGCCAACCCGGATTACGTGTTTTTCGGGAAGCTCGAAGGCGACATCAAGCCCGAGGCGCATCCCAAGAACCTGGCGCTCGGTGAGTGGTGGGCGTCGATGATCGAAATCCCCGCCATCGTCATGGGCGGCACGGACCTCTCGTCCGTGGTTGCCGTGGCGGAGACGGGCGTGGAGTTCGTGGCTATGCGCAGCGGCGTTTTCGACAATGTCGGTGGCGCCGCCCAGGCCGTTTCTGAAATCAACGCTTTGCTTGACGAAAAAGCGCCACGGTTTGACGGTTGATACAGGCGATGATCATGCGCTCGCTTCATTTCGGCCTCTCTGTTTCGCTGCTGGCGTTTGCTTTCGGCGCGCCAGCGGGTGTCGCTCTTGCTCAATCCGGGCCGCAAAGTGAAAACAATGCGCTTTCCCGACAGCTGGAAAATGAGGCTCAGCCGACCCGTCAGGGCAGAGTGCAATCCGAAGAGCAGAAGGACTTGCAGCCTTCAGCCGGCGTGAACGTCTATCAGCGCATGGGTGCGGATCTGCCGGCACTGCCGCCTGAGAAGGAATTCAAGGGCCGGGTGGATGAGGCCTATGGCCATTTCCAGCGCGGCGAGTACGTGCAGGCGCTTGATAAGGCGCTGAACCGCGCGCAGAACGGTGATGCACCCGCCCAGACGCTGGTGGCGGAAATGATGTCGCGCGGACTTGGCATTGCGCGTGACGAGAAAACAGCCGCGTTCTGGTATCAGCAGGCCGCACAGGGCGGCGATCCCGTCGCCATGTTCAAATTTGCCCTTATCCTGATGGAAGGGAAATTCGTTACGCGCGACAAGGCGAAGGCCGATGATTTCATGCGTCGTGCAGCGGAAGCCGGCAACGCCTCTGCCCAGTTCAACTGGGGCCAGATATTGGTTTCGGAAAATCCGGGCGCCAAGGGTCTGCTGATGGCTTTACCCTTCTATGAAAAATCCGCCGAACAGGGCATTGCCGATGCGCAATATGCGGTATCGCAAATTTACTGGTCGGTGAAGGATGTGCCGGCCGAGAAAAAGGCAAAGGCGCGCGACTGGTTGATGCGCGCTGCAAAGGCCGGCTACGACACTGCACAGGTCGATCTCGGTATCTGGCTGATCAACGGATTTGGTGGCGAGCGTAATCTCGACGAAGGCTTCCGCTGGCTCTATGGCGCAGCACAGCGCGGTAATGTCGTGGCGCAGAACAAGGTTGCACATCTCTATATTCAGGCACTCGGTACCCGGCCTGATCCGGTTGAGGCAGCCAAATGGTACGTGCTTTCCCGCCGAGCCGGATTGAAGGATCCGTCTCTCGAGGACTTCTATCTCGGCATCAATGACGAGCAGCAGAAGAAGGCGATCGAGGCCGCAAATCGTTTCCGTCCGACCTGATGGAAGGGTTGCGTTCCCTGACCGGGGTTGACCCATGGGCTTTTTACCTTGAATTTCCGCGCGTTTTGTGGTCTTGAACCGCAAACTTTCAATTCAAGAAAATAATGACGTGCCTGCCCGGTGAGCTTCCGGGCGGTTCGCAAGCTTTCCAGGAAAAAACATCGATGGCCCGTTCAGCCCTTCTCAATGTCATGGTTCAGGCCGCCATCAAGGCGGGTAAGTCTTTGTCGCGTGACTTCGGTGAAGTGCAGAACCTGCAGGTCTCGGTCAAGGGACCGAGCGACTTCGTTTCGCAGGCGGATCTGAAGGCCGAGAAGATCGTGCGCGAGGAGCTGATGAAGGCGCGCCCGACCTATGATTTCCTGGGTGAAGAAGGCGGCGAGGAAAAGGGAACCGATGGTGCTCATCGCTGGATCGTCGATCCGCTTGATGGCACAACCAACTTCCTGCACGGCATTCCGCATTTTGCGGTTTCCATCGCGCTTGAGCGTAACGGCGAAGTCGTCGCCGGTGTGATCTTCAATCCTGCCACCGACGAACTCTACACCGCCGAGCGTGGCGGCGGCGCGTTCCTCAACGACCGCCGCATCCGCGTTGCCGCGCGCAAGGCGCTGACGGATTGCGTCATCGGCTGCGGCGTGCCGCATCTCGGCCGCGGCAACCACGGCAAGTTCCTGGTCGAGCTCCGTCACGTCATGGGGGAGGCTGCAGGCATCCGTCGCATGGGTGCGGCGTCGCTCGATCTCGCCTATGTCGCCGCTGGCCGTCTCGACGGTTACTGGGAAGCCGATCTTTCGCCATGGGACATGGCGGCCGGCCTCGTGCTGATTCGGGAAGCCGGTGGTTTCGCCTCCGACATCAAGGGCGGCACGGATATCTTCGGCAGCAGTTCCGTTGCTGCAGGCAACGAATATATCCACAAGGCGCTCGTTGAGGTGGCCAACCGCCCTATTCCGGGCCGCTGATTGGTTTTCAGCAGAAAACCTGCCGTTTTTCACAAGTTTTCGATGCCCGGCGAATGTTCGCCGGGCATTTTTGTTTTCCCTCGCCCGGCTCCGTGCCTTTTTTCGTGAAAGGCCTGTGACGAAAGACCGGCTTTTCGCTTCAAATCGTCGCAATTTTCAAATAGCTTCCGCTGGATAGCTGACCAAAGGGAATGCGAACGTTATGGCGGATTCGGAGCTGCTCGATCTTGGCGTCGAGAAACCGGTGACCACACGGCAATACAGCCACAAGCTGTCCAGCCCCACACCGTTTCTCTGGACGATGGTTCTGTTTCTGATCCTCGTCGGCTTTCTGGCAGCGATTCTCTATCGGCAGGCGCACACCGCCTTCATGACCAATCCGGGGCTCAACGGCTTCATTCTCGGCGTGCTCGCCATCGGCATCATTCTGGTGTTTACGCAGACGATGAGCCTGCGTTCGGAAGTCCGCTGGTTCAACGCCTTTCGTGCCGCCGGCAGCGTCGAAAAGGTCGGTCGCGCGCCCAAACTGCTTGCGCCGATGAGCACGCTGATCGGCAAGCGTGGTGAAGTCCGCCTTTCTGCCGTTACGCAACGCACGATCCTCGATTCCATCGCAACGCGCCTCGACGAGACGCGTGACACATCACGTTATCTCGTCGGCTTACTGGTATTTCTTGGCCTGCTCGGCACCTTCTGGGGCCTTATCGGCACCATTGGCGCCATCAGCAACGTCATCCAGTCTCTCGACCCAAGCGCCGGTGACAGCAATGATATTCTCGGTTCGCTCAAGGCCGGTCTCACCGCGCCGCTGGCGGGTATGGGAACGGCCTTTTCCTCGTCACTGCTTGGTCTTTCCGGTTCGCTGATTCTCGGTTTTCTCGATCTTCAGGCCGGCCGCGCCCAGAACCGTTTTTACACCCAGCTTGAAAACTGGCTGTCCTCGGTAACGGATACGACGGACGCCCCAAGGGAGTCCATGGGCGAAGCAGGGGCCGTGGTGAGCACCGAGCGTTCGCTGGCGGCCATGACCAGTCTTGCCGAAGGCATTCAGGGTCTGGTCAAGAACATGCGCAGCGAACAGCAGATGTTGCGCGACTGGATCGAGGCGCAGCAGGAGGAATCCAAATCGCTCCGCCGCACGCTCGACCGGCTTTCGGCGCGAATTGACAGCGATACGAAGTCTTCCGGACGCACCCGGCACGATAACGGGAGCGAATAGCCATGGCGCTTGCGCGCAACCGCCGCCGCGACAGGGGTGTGGATTATTGGCCGGGCTTCGTCGATGCTCTGTCGACGCTGCTGATGGCCATCATGTTTCTGCTGACGGTCTTCGTGCTCGCGCAATTTGTGCTGTCGCGTGAGATTACCGGCAAGGACGAGGTGCTGACGCGTCTCAACAGCCAGATTGCCGAATTGACCGAACTTCTGGCCATGGAAAAGGGCAACAAGCAGGATGTTGAGGACGCCTTGGCGAGCCTGCAATCCACTCTTGCCGCGTCTGAGAATGAACGGTCGCGGCTGCAGGCACTGCTCGACGCCGGCTCGGGCAACAATGCCAACGCCAACGCCCGTATCGGCAGTCTCACTGGTGAACTGGACGAGCAGCGGCAGGCCAATTCCCGCGCCTCCGCGCAGATCGAGTTGCTCAACCAGCAGATTGCGGCGCTGAGGGCGCAGATTGCCTCGGTCGAAGCCGCGCTGCAGGCCTCCGAAGCCAAGGATGCCTCTTCTCAGGTCAAGATCGCCGATCTCGGCCGCCGCCTCAATGTCGCGCTGGCGCAGCGGGTGCAGGAACTGAACCGCTATCGATCCGACTTCTTCGGGCGGTTGCGCGAAATTCTGTCCGATCGTGAAAACATCCGTATCGTCGGCGACCGCTTTGTCTTCCAATCCGAAGTGCTCTTCCCTTCCGGCGGCAATGAACTCAATCCGGAAGGGCAAGCGGAAATGGCGAAGCTCGCAACTGCGCTGCTTGATCTCGCAAAGGAAATCCCGGCGGAGATCAACTGGGTCCTGCGCGTCGATGGCCATACGGATAATGTCCAGCTGTCCGGCTCCGGACGCTACCGGGACAATTGGGAACTCTCCTCGGCCCGTGCCACTTCGGTTGTGAAGTTCCTGATCTCCAAGGGCGTGCCGGCAAACCGTCTGGTCGCCGCCGGCTTTGGAGAATATCAGCCGATTGCAGAAGGTGACTCACCGGAGGCACGGCAGCAGAACCGCCGTATCGAACTCAAGCTGACCGAGCGCTGAAATCGCGGACCGCATCTGGGCGGTTGCCTTCCGACGAAAGTAAACTTACGTTCGCGTAAAAGTAATTCCGTCATATCTGGGAGGGGCTGATGGAACGCTATGATGTGATCGTTGTCGGGGCGGGGCTTGCCGGGCTGGTTGCGGCGACGGAGGCTGCCGAGCGAGGTCTCAGCGTCTGCGTGCTTGACCAGGAGGGTGAGCAGAACCTGGGCGGGCAGGCCTTCTGGTCGCTTGGCGGCCTGTTTTTCATCGATAGTCCAGAACAACGTCGGATGCGCGTGCGAGACAGTCTCGACCTTGCGAGGCAGGACTGGTTCGGTTCGGCCGGTTTTGATCGCCCGGAAGATCACTGGCCGCGTCGCTGGGCAGAGGCCTATCTCGATTTTGCTGCCGGTGAGAAGCGGGAATGGCTGCACCGCATGGGTATGCGCTGGTTTCCCGTGGTCGGCTGGGCCGAGCGTGGCGGCGGTTTGGCTGATGGTCATGGCAATTCTGTTCCACGCTTCCACGTCACCTGGGGCACAGGCCCCGGAGTGCTTTCTCCCTTCGTTAAAAAGGCAAAGCTAATCGCGGCAGATGGGCGGCTATCCTTCCGCTTCCGCCACCGGGTCGATCGACTGGATATCGCCGATGGCCGGGTGACCGGCGTTTCCGGTGCGGTTCTTGCAAGCGATCCGGTGCAACGCGGAGAGGAGAGCAGCCGGGAAGAGCAGGGCGAATTCGGTCTTTCCGCTGCTGCGGTCATTGTCAGTTCCGGCGGCATCGGCGGTAATCAGGAGCTGGTGCGGCGCAACTGGCCCGTGGAACGGCTGGGCCAGCCGCCGCAAAACATGGTTTGCGGCGTGCCGGCGCATGTGGACGGCCGCATGATCGCCATCACCGAGGCGGCGGGTGGCGGGGTCATCAACCGTGACCGC
The DNA here is from genome assembly GCF_013285525.1 of Agrobacterium pusense. Classification (NCBI taxonomy): domain Bacteria; kingdom Pseudomonadati; phylum Pseudomonadota; class Alphaproteobacteria; order Hyphomicrobiales; family Rhizobiaceae; genus Agrobacterium; species Agrobacterium pusense. Next base: position 762,916 of record NZ_CP053857.1, on the reverse strand, counting down.
ATGTGGCATTACACCGAGGGTGTCAAAAACCACGACCCGATCTGGCCAGGCCACGGCATCCGCATTCTGCCCGGTCCTTCGTCCTTCTGGTGCGACGCAAATGGTGACCGGCTTCATGCGCCGGCCATGCCTGGCTTTGATACGCTTGGCACACTGAAGATGCTGGGTGAACGTGGCAGCGGTTACAGCTGGTTCATTCTGACCAAAGCGATCATCAAGAAGGAGTTCGCGCTTTCAGGTTCGGAGCAGAATCCTGATCTGACGGGCAAGAATATGCGCCTGTTGCTGAAAAGGTTGGGAAAGGAGCCGCCTGGACCGGTGCGGGCTTTCATGGAACGGGGCGAGGATTTCGCCGTTCGTGATACGCTGGAAGAATTGGTGCCTGCGATGAACGCCATCGCCGGAAATGATCGTCTGGACAGCAATCACATCCGCCGGCAGATCGAAGCGCGCGACCGCGAGATTGAAAACGGCTTTAGCAAGGATACGCAGGTAACGGCCATCCACGGTGCGCGCCGTTACCTCGGTGACCGGCTGATGAGAACGGCAAAACCGCATCGCCTGCTCGATCCCGCCATGGGGCCGTTGATTGCCGTGCGTCTGCATCTGCTGACGCGCAAGACCCTGGGTGGCCTGCACACCGACCTTGAGGCGAGGGTGCTGGACGCCGGCGGCGAGCCGGTGCCGGGGCTTTATGCCGCTGGCGAGGTGGCCGGTTTCGGCGGGGGCGGCATGCATGGATATAACGCGCTTGAAGGCACTTTCCTTGGAGGATGCCTGTTTTCCGGGCGCGTTGCGGGGCGCTGCGTGCTGACGTAACTCAGGCCTGTGCGCGCAGTTCTTCGGGCCCGGTCTGGAATTGCAGGCGGGCGAGCCGGGCATAGAGACCGTTCTGGCGAATGAGACTCTGATGCGTGCCATCCTCGATGATGCGGCCTTCATCCATCACCAGAATGCGGTCGGCTTTGAGAACGGTGGCAAGGCGGTGGGCGATGACAATCGTGGTGCGGCTGCTCATGAGCTCATCGAGCGCCTTCTGTACCAGTGTCTCGCTTTCCGCGTCGAGCGCCGAGGTGGCCTCGTCCAAAAGCAGGATAGGTGCGTTGCGCAGGATGGCGCGGGCAATGGCGACGCGCTGGCGCTGCCCGCCGGAAAGCGTCACGCCGCGCTCTCCCACCTGGGTGTCATATCCGTCGGGAAGGCGTTCGATGAAGCTGTCGGCCTGCGCGGCGATGGCGGCGGCGCGCACTTCTTCCCGTGTCGCGTCAGGCCGTCCAAAGGCGATATTGTCATGGATGGAGGAGGCGAATATCGCCACATCCTGCGGGACGATGGACAGGCGCGCCCGCAGATCGGCGAGCTTGACGTCGCGGATATCAGCGCCGTCAATGGTGATACGGCCCTGCTGCGGATCGTAAAAGCGCATCAGCAGCGAAAAGACCGTGCTCTTGCCCGCACCGGAGGGTCCGACGATGGCGACGGTTTCGCCGGCACTGACTTTGAAGGAGAGGCCGGAGACGATCGGCCGTCCTGCCGCGAGCGGGTAGACAAAATCGACATTCTCGAATGCGGCTTCGCCACGCGGTGGCTGGGGCAGAGTGACGGGCGCGGCGGGATCGAGAACCGGCGAGCGCTCGTCCAGCAGTTCGGACAGCCGTTCTGCCGCGCCGCCGGCCTGCGCCAGTTCTCCCCAGACTTCCGAGAGCTGACCAAGGCCGCTGGCCGCGATGACCGAATAAAGCACGAACTGACCGAGCGTTCCCGCGGTCATGCTACCGGACAGGACGCTTTGCGCCCCATACCAGAGAATGCCGACAACGCTGCCAAAGACGAGCGTGATGGCGACGGCGGTGAGGATGGAGCGTGCGCCGATGGCGGCGCGTGCGCCCTGATAGGCCGCTTCCACCGAAGCGCCATAACGGGCATTCGCCAGCGTCTCGGTATTGAAGGACTGTACGGTGCGGCTCGCCGCAATCGTCTCGGAAGCATAAGCGGCGGAATTGGCCAATGTGTCTTGTGTCGTACGGGAGCGGGCGCGAACCGAGCGCCCGAAGGCAATCAGGGGAAAAACGATAAAGGGAATGGCCAGCAGCGCGAGGCCGGAAAGACCGGGGCTGGTATAGATCATCATCGCCACGGCGCCGCAGCACATGATGATGTTGCGCAACGCCACCGACGCAGATGAGCCGAATGCAGAGCGGATCTGCACCGTGTCGGCCGTCAGTCGCGAGGTGAGCTCGCCTGAGCGGTTGGCATCGAAGAATTGCTGTGACAGCGTGGTGAGGTGGGCGAACACATCGCGGCGCAGATCGGCAACGACCCTCTCGCCGATTGTCATGACATAATAATAACGCATGGCGCTGGCGAGTGCGAGAACAACCGCAATGGCCAAAAGCATGGCGAAGTAGCTGTTGATCATGCCGCCATCAGGCGTCTGGAAACCGTGATCGATGATGCGGCGAACGGCGAGCGGCAAGGCGAGAGTCGTGGCAGAAGACAGAACAAGTGCAAAAAGAGCCGCAGCCATCAAGCCACGATAACGCCTGAGATAAGGAAACAGGCCAAGAAGCGGTTTCAGGCTTCTCTGTTTCACCGCTTTATGCTGTTCGATGTCTGCCACGTCCTCTATGCTCCTCGTTCTTCGCCATTTTTCGGCCTTTTGCGGGCGAATTTCCGGTCTGCGGTAAAATTCCTGCCCGGCAGCCATCTCCCTTCACAAGGGGATAGCAGGCTCTTGTTATCTCGGCGACCTTCATGTATAGGCTCCGCATCGAATTGGGAAGCCATAGCCCATCTGGACTATGGCTTCATTTATTGAATTGGCTCAGTTGACGCAATTGCGGCAAATGGACCGCACGTCACTTAACCAGGAAGATTGTCATGAAGGCTGATATCCATCCCGATTATCACACGATCAAGGTGGTCATGACCGATGGCACCGAATACGAAACCCGCTCTACCTGGGGTTCGGAAGGCGCCGTCATGAACCTTGAAATCGACCCCAAGTCCCATCCGGCATGGACGGGCGGCAACCAGCAGCTTATGGACCGCGGTGGTCGCGTTTCCAAGTTCAACAAGCGTTTTGGCGGCCTCGGCCTCTAATTCCCTTGCGGACGGATTGTTAAAAAAGCCCGGTTTTGCCGGGCTTTTTTGTTGCGCTGTTTTGGCGACGGCATCTACCCGCATGACCGCTGAAACAAAAAAGCAGGCCGGTGGGCCTGCTTTCAATTTGTCCTGTCAATGTGGTCTTTCTCAGTTGATCGAGAAAGCCGTGCGCAGAAGGTTGAGCTGCGCCTGGACGCTGTTCTCATTGTCTGGCACCTTCGCAGCTTCGGAAGGGCGATAGATTTCGCGGTCGAGCAGGGCGATGCGGTTCTGGAGACGGAGCGACCGCTCGATAAGATCGCGGAAGGACTCCGGCAGGTCGTTCCAGCCGGGCGCGTTGCGGTCGACGTTAAAGCTGTCGAGGCGAACCTTATTCTTCTCGCTCAAAACCTGATCGCGGGTCATTTCACCGTTGTTGACGGCGCGCTGGAGCAGCAGCCAGGAGGCCATCTGCATCAGGCGAGTCGTGAGGCGCATCGATTCCGCGGCATAAAGCACTGAGGCCATGCGCGGCAAAACTTTCGAGGCAGCGCGGCCGGCGCCGTCGAGATAGCTTGCGGTTTCCTCGACCAGGGTCATGCCTTCGGTATAGAGGGTCTTGAACTGGTTGGAAGCAGCCGCGCGCCCCGCAAAGCTTATGGTATTTAAAACCTGTTCCGACATTTCTTTAAATCCCTGCTCACGCACCACACTGTCAGGCAACGACGATCCGGATATTTTGTTCCGGCCTTTAGTGTTTTCAGGATGGTATCTTTACCTGAAATGCGCAAGGCAATTATTAAAGAAGGGTTAATACCCACAGTTTTACCGAAGCCGGCGGCGGCAAAAAAAGAGCCGCGAAAGCGGCTCTCAAGGTAAAACAGGGAGAAAAATCAGACCAATTCGCCGAATGGAGAAGATGCCTGAAATCCAGAAGAACTGGACATGTATAGTAATCTCTCAGAAAGCTTAATTTTTGGTTAATGGTAAACGAAAGACTGACCCAAAACCTCCTATTTTGGAACGCACGTTGAACCGATTCTGCCGTTAGGCACGTGCGGGCCGGGTTTATTGGTCACCGCGCATCAGGATCGGAAAAGATTCTCCGCCGCCTGTCTTCCCGCGGACTTCCGCTTTCTTTCCTCTTCGAGTCGGGTGATTTCGGCCTGGAGAAGCTCGATCCGGCTGTCCAGTTCGTCCACGGAGAGGAGGCTGAGATCGCTGCCAATCTGGTGTGCAGCGGGTTTTTGCGGGCGGTCGTCGTCAAAGAGGCTCATATGCCTGCTCCTTTTTCCACGTAGTCCCCATCCTCGCCGGGATATTGCGGCGCGCGCGGGTCAAGCGCAATACTCTCCGGTGTCACCAGCGGCGAAGGCGTCGTCGGCATCATCGTCGAGAAATTGTCCTTCTCGTCGGTTGAAAGCGCGGCGCGCCTGCGGCTTCTGATAATGGCATAGGCAGTAATCAAAATATGGGCGACGGCTGTGACCAGAAACAGTGCATAGGGCCCGGAATAGGTCATGACAGCGCCGCCGAGCGTCGGTCCGATAATGGTGCCGACGCCGTAAAGCAACAGCAACCCGCCTGAAACCTTGACGAAATCCTCGGACGCCGCAAAGTCGTTGGCGTGCGCCACGGCGATGGGATAGAGCGCATTGGCGGCTGCACCGTAAACGGCGATCATCGGAATCAGAACGTAGACGTGATGCGGCTGCACGGCTGCGACCGCAAGTCCCGCGATGGCGCCAAGCCCCGCGAGGCCGGCCAGCACGTAACGACGGTCTATCCTGTCCGAAAGGCGACCCGCCGGGAACTGCGCCAATGCGCCGACGAAAATTGTGACGGACACCATGATGGCGATCATGGTCGGATCCAGGCCTGCTCGGGCACCGAAGACGGCGCCGAGCGTACCGTAAGCACCGTTGGCGATGCCGATCATCAAAATGCCGACGAATGAGACCGGAGAGTTGCGATAGAGCGCCGGCAAATCCAGTTTCACCTTCTGCAAGGGCTGTGGACTGGCCGCCTTTGAAAGCGTTGCCGGCAGAATGGCGATGCAATAAATGATGCCGCAGATCATGAACAGCGAGGTATTGCTGATATCTCCCATCGGCACGATCATCTGTCCCGCCACGACGCCCAGAAGCGTGATGGCGATATAGAGTGAAAAGATCATGCCGCGGCTTTCGTTCGTGGCACGCTCGTTCAGCCAGCTTTCGATGATCATTGAGGTGCCGGCAGTGCAGAAGCCGGTAAGCGCACGTAGCGTAATCCACCAGACGTCATCAACGATGAGACCGGTCATGAGCACGGTCAGGCATACCAGTGCGACGAAAGACGCAAAAGCCCGCACATGGCCGGCACGGCGCACGATGGCCGGCGCGACAAAACAACCGACAACGAAGCCCGCAGCCCAGGAGGTGCCAAGGAAACCGAGGATCTCGTTGGAGTAACCTTCCGCCGAGCCGCGCACTGGCAGCACGAGGCCCTGAAGACCGTTGCCGAGAAAGAGAAACAGAGTGCTGGATAAAAGAGCGAATACGGGTAGAAGATTTCTGCTCATGACAACACTCTCATGCGTTCGGACGGACGGTCGGACAGGTCATACAACGGGAGTTACCCGAATGAGTTGCACTCTTCTGGTGAACGGTAAAAATGTCCAGCCTGTGACGATGCAGAAATAAAGAAAAGGCTCAATAAATGACGAAGGCGATCGGCCTTTTTTTACTGCTGGCCATGGCCGTCCAGATTATCCGGCCGCTCGGCCTGCCGGGGCTGAAGAAACGGGGCGATTGCTGGAAGATAGCGGTTGCCGCCTTTGTCATCTGGTCGGTAACGCTGCTTCTGCGCCCATAAGAAAAAGCCGCCCCGGGAGGCGGCTTTCATTCACTAAAGCTCTGGAGCGAAGCCTCAGGCTGCCTTTTCGAGTTCCTGCTTCCAGTTACCCTTGGCCGCCAGACTGTTCATGGCGGCGCGGTGCGTGAAGGCGCGCTGGCCGGCAGCGACATTCTCCTGCTTGCCGCCCCAGGTCTTGAGGGCCGTATCCTGAAGCGCGCGGCCGTAGGAGTAGGTGAGAGACCAGGGCAGGTCATAGCCGGAATTCATGGCTGAGAGATGTGCCGTTGCTTCTTCGGAGGACTGGCCGCCGGAAAGGAAGGCAATGCCCGGAACGGCGGAAGGTACGGTCGCCTTCAGGACCTTCACGGTCTTTTCCGCCACTTCCTCGACGGAAGCCTTGCGGGCCTTCTTGCCGTCGATGATCATGTTCGGCTTGAGGATCATGCCTTCGAGGTTCACGCGGGCGTCGAACAGGTCCGCGAAGACGGTCTGCAGAACCCATTGCGTGACTTCCGCGCAGCGGTCGATGTCATGCGTGCCCGGCTCGCCGTCCATCAGGACTTCAGGCTCAACGATCGGCACGATATCCGCCTGCTGGCAGAGAGCGGCATAGCGGGCGAGCGACTGGGAATTTGCCTTGATCGAACCCCAGCTCGGGCGCTGTTCACCGATGGTGATGACGCCACGCCACTTGGCGAAGCGCGCACCGGCTTCGTGGTACTTGCGCAGGCGCTCATAAAGACCGTCGAGGCCTTCGGTAATGAATTCATGCGGGTGGAAGGCCATCGGCTTGGCGCCGATATCCACCTTGATGCCCGGCAGGCTGCCAGCCGCCTTGATGATATCAACGAAAGGTGTGCCGTCGGCAGCCTTCTGGAACAGGGTCTCTTCATAGAGAATGACGCCGGAGATATATTTCTTCATGGCGTCGTCGGAACGGAACAGCATCTCGCGATAGTCGCGGCGGGCGGTCTCGGTGGACTCCAGATTGATGCTGTCGAAACGCTTTTTGATCGTTCCCGTGGATTCGTCGGCGGCGAGCAGGCCCTTGCCGTCGGCGACCATTTTGATTGCGATGTCTTCGAGACGTTCGGTCATTTGCTATTCTCCCAAGGCACAATAAATTTCCGATAACAGAAGTTCCAGGGCAGGGAAATGGCACGCTAACTCATTGAAACGATTGAAATGATTTCAATCGTTTGAAACTTTTCCTCCCGCGTGCACTTACCAAAAGACAAGGCCGGACAAGCATCGCTTGTCCGGCCTTGTGTCAGGCAAGTGAGATAAGTTTACTTGGCGGCGGTCAGGATGGCAACGCCCGGCAGTTCCTTGCCTTCCATCCATTCAAGGAAGGCGCCGCCGGCGGTCGAAACATAGGAGAAATCCTCGGAAACGCCGGCATGGTTGAGCGCGGCCACGGTATCGCCGCCGCCTGCGACGGAGACGAGCTTGCCGGCCTTTGTGCATTCCGCGGCATGTTTTGCGGCAGCCACGGTGGCTGCATCGAAGGGTTCGATTTCGAAGGCGCCGAGCGGCCCGTTCCAGACCAGCGTCTCCGCGCGTGAAATCCAGGCCTTGATGCTTTCAACCGATTTCGGGCCGACATCGAGCACCATGGCGTCAGCGGGAATGGCATTGATGTCGACCGTTTCACTGGCCGCACCGGCCTTGAATTCGCGGGCAACGACGCCGTCTTCCGGCAGCACGATGGCACAGCCGGAAGTCGCGGCCTCGATCATGATCTGCTTTGCGGTCTCGGCCAGATCATGCTCGCAGAGCGATTTTCCAACCTGGGCGCCACGGGCGGCGAGGAAGGTGTTGGCCATGCCGCCGCCAATGACGAGGGCATCGACCTTCTTAACGAGGTTCATCAGAAGATCGATCTTGCTTGAAACCTTCGCGCCGCCAACGATGGCGACGACGGGACGCACCGGCTGGCCGAGGCCCTTTTCCAGCGCCTCAAGTTCGGCCTGCATGGTGCGCCCGGCATAGGCGGGCAGGTGGCGGGCGAGGCCCTCGGTGGAGGCGTGGGCGCGATGCGCGGCGGAGAAGGCGTCGTTGACATAGATATCGCCATTGGCCGCCAGAGCCTCGACGAAGGTGGGATCGTTCTTTTCTTCGCCCTTGTGGAACCGTGTGTTTTCCAGAAGCAGGATGTCGCCGTCATTCAGTTTCGCAACGGCCTCCGCCGCCGGCGCGCCGATGCAGTCGGACGCGAAGGAGACGGCATGGTCCAGCACCTCCTCAACTGCTGGTACGATCTGGGAAAGCGACATGTCAGCCACGGGTTCGCCCTTCGGACGGCCAAAATGGGCAAGCAGAATAACCTTTGCGCCCTTCTTGGAAAGTTCCAGAATGGTCGGCGCGACCCGCTCGATACGGGTCTTGTCCGTAACTTTGCCATCCGCGACCGGCACGTTGAGATCAACGCGGACGAGAACGCGCTTTCCGGCAATGTCGTTGAGGTCATCGATGGTCTTGAAAGCGGGCATAGGTCGATCCTGATTTGTTGCGAGTTCGGCAGGGACCATACTATGCCTGATTGCCGACGCAAGCCGGTCAGGCTTCATTTTCTCTCACGGTGTTTGAAGGTGCGACCATGTCTTGTGCGGTAGCGGTGGAACGCGACTGACGCCGCTGCGCCAGATAGTCGCGCACCCGTTTGAAAATTTCCGAGAAGCTGATGAAGATCGGCAGGGTGGTAGCCGGTTCGACCGGCTCCAGCGAAATTCCGACACCAGCTATCGCCTCATGTTCGTCCAAAGTTCGCACGATCAGGACGATGGAGCCGAGGCGCACGCGGTCGGCATAATCGGCCCGTCCGGCAAGACGTGTCTCGATGAGTTCTGCGATGCTCATTGCCTGTTCTGCTGGCGCAAGCAGGCCGGGACCATAGGCGGCATCAAGCTCCTTCGCCGGCCGGGCGGGAGAGATCGCGAAGGTGCCGAAGAAATCGGCGTCGTCATCGGCGACGGGCAGGGCGCTCGCGAAGAGCCGGTCGATCAGGCGGGAATAACCGGGGGCGATGAAGAGATAGACAAGATCATTTTCACGCAGTCGCCCGGCATATTGGTAGCGAATCGATTTACCGTCACGCACCACCAGCGAAGGCATCGCCCAGCGGGGAATGCGCTCGCCCTGCAGGATGGCGCTGCCCTTTGCCACGCGGTAGGAAATCAGTTCGTGATTGGCCGTGCCGGGAAGGTCAACCTCCAGCTTGTCCACCTCGCCCATGCGTGGCGGCACGATCAGCCCCAGCCTTGTTGCCACCGGTTTGATGGTCCAGCCCTGCACGAGGAGCGATACCAGCACGATGATGAAGGCGGCATTGAAATAGATCTGGGCGTCATCAAGTCCGCCGAGGATGGGCATGATGGCAAGCAGGATGGAGACGGCGCCGCGCAGGCCCACCCAGGCGACGAAAGAGGTTTCCTGTTGGGTGTAGTTAAACGGCATGAGGCTGAGCCAGACCGCGAGCGGACGGGCGACGAAGATCAGGAACAGCGCCAGCAGGATGGCTGGAATTGCGATTGCAGGAAACTGTGACGGCGTGGCAAGCAGGCCGAGCATCAGGAACATGATGATCTGTGCCAGCCACGTCAGCCCTTCGTGGAAGCGACGGATCGTTTCCTTGGCGAAGATCCTGCGATTGCCGGCAACAATGCCGGCGACATAGACCGCCAGAAAGCCGCTGCCGCCAATCGTGCCGGTGAAGGAAAACACGAGCAGCGCCAGCGCAAGCACAAAGATCGGCGCCAGCCCGCGATCGGCGGCAAAACGGTTAACCACGGCGGCGATCATGAGACCGCCCAGCACGCCGACGATCACACCGAGGCCCATTTCCTCAACAAAAAGCAGCAGAAAACCGCTGTCGATACCGGCCAGGCCCTGTCCTTTGGCGATGATCTCGACCAGGGCGACTGTGAGGAAGATGGCCATTGGATCGTTGGTGCCTGATTCGACCTCCAGCGTGGAGCGCACCTGATCGCGGATGTGGATGCCGCCGATGCGCAGCAGGAAAAACACCGCTGCCGCATCGGTGGAGGCGACAATGGCACCGAGCAGCAGGCCCTCTAGCCAGGAGAGCCCGAGCAGGAGGGCGGCTGCGCCCGCGAAAAAGACGGATGTGAGAATAACGCCGACCGTGGCAAGCGCCATTGCCGGTGCCGCGGAAAGCCGGAAAGACTGGATCGACGTGCCAAACCCGGAGTCGAACAGGATGACAGCAAGTACCAGCGAACCGAGCATATAGGCGAGAGGGTTGTTGGTGAATTCGATACCGAGTCCGTCCACACCCGCCGCAAGTCCAATCACAAGGAAAAGCAGCAGCAGCGGCGCGCCGAATCGGTAGGCGATGAGGCTCGAGAAGGCGGCGACGAGGACAAGAACAGTTGCCACCAGCAACAACAGATAAAATGATTCCACGTCCACCGCCTCTTTCACGCCGCGCTGGCCACCGCAATGATTGCTCTGCACGTTCGCAGTCAATGCGCCACGGGTTGCGGTCTGTCACGCTCGGTCGGCGGCGTTGAAAGGTAACGCAAGGCGGGGTGTATCGAAAGATACGGCAGGGCCGAAGTGCATTGCGCACGACCGTTATCCCTGCGTCCCTTGTCCGTTTCAAAATGGACCAGACAAAGGCAGGAAATTGAAAACATGGCGGCACTGTAGAGGAAACCGGGAATAAAAAATCCGGCGGGATCGCTCCCGCCGGAATGCATCGACTGATGAGTATTCGTTAGATGGTCTTCGCGAAGGCGACAGCCGTATCCGACATGCGGTTGGAGAAGCCCCACTCGTTGTCGTACCAGGACAGGACGCGCACGAAGTTGCCTTCCATGACCTTGGTCTGGTCATTGGCGAAGATCGACGAGTGGCTGTCGTGGTTGAAATCGCGGGAAACCAGCGGCTCGTCGGTATAGCCGAGTATGCCCTTCAGCTGGCCGTCGGAAGCCGCCTTGATGGCTGCGTTGATTTCGGCAGCCGTCGTGCTCTTCTTGGCCACGAACTTGAAGTCGACGACCGATACGTTCGGGGTCGGAACGCGGATCGACGTGCCGTCAAGCTTGCCCTTGAGGTGTGGCAGGACGAGGCCAACAGCCTTTGCGGCGCCTGTCGAGGTCGGGATCATGGACAGGGCTGCGGCGCGGGCGCGGTACAGATCCTTGTGCATGGTGTCCAGCGTCGGCTGGTCGCCGGTGTAGGAGTGGATCGTGGTCATGAAGCCATGATCGATGCCAACGGCGTCATCGAGAACCTTCACGACCGGCACGAGGCAGTTGGTGGTGCAGGATGCGTTGGAGATGACGAGGTGATCCTTCGTCAGCTGGTCATGGTTGACACCGAAGACGACGGTGAGGTCGGCGCCGTCAGCGGGGGCCGAAACGATGACGCGCTTTGCGCCAGCCGTCAGATGGGCAGCAGCCTTGTCGCGGGCCGTGAAGATGCCGGTGCACTCGAGCGCGATATCGACGCCCAGTTCCTTGTGCGGCAGCGTTGCCGGGTCGCGAACGGCCGTCACCTTGATTGGCTTGCCACCACCAACGATGATGGTGTCGCCTTCGACCTTGACGTCGGCCGGGAACTTGCCGTGGATCGAATCGTAGCGCAGCAGGTGAGCGTTGGTTTCAACCGGGCCGAGGTCGTTGATGGCGACGACTTCGATATCGGTGCGGCCGGATTCGACGATGGCGCGCAAAACATTGCGGCCGATGCGGCCGAAGCCGTTAATGGCAACTTTAACAGTCATTTACAGTCTCCCGAACAAAAATGGGCGTGGTCTTTGCTGAATGGTGAGGGCTTGGGAAGCCCTTACGCAAGTTTTGCCTCGACTGCGGCGACGACAGCTTCTGCCGTGATACCGAAGTGCTTGAAGAGATCCTTCGCCGGGGCGGACGCTCCAAAGGAGTGCATGCCGACGAAAGCGCCATCGTTACCGATGAAATAATCCCAGCCCTGGCGGATGGCGGCTTCCACCGCGATCTTGACCGGAGCCTTGCCGATGATGGCGTTGCGATAGGTTTCCGGCTGTTCCTTGAAGAGTTCGAAGCAGGGAACGGAAACGACGCGGGCGGATACGCCCTTGTCCTTCAGCGTTGCGGCCGCTTTCAGAGCCACTTCGACTTCCGAACCGGAAGCGAAGATCGAAACCTTGGCGTCGCTGGCGGAGACGAGTTCGTAGGCGCCATAAGCAGACAGGTTCTTCTCTTCATATTCCTTGCGCGAAGGAGCGAGATTCTGGCGGGTGAGGGCCAGGGCAGACGGACGATGCTTCTGTTCCAGCGCCAGCTGCCAGCATTCCGCCGTCTCCGTCTCATCCGCCGGGCGGAAGACGAGCAGGTTCGGAATGGCGCGAAGGGCAGCGATCTGCTCCACCGGCTGGTGGGTCGGGCCGTCTTCACCAACGCCGATGGAATCATGCGTCAGAACGTGGACGACACGGATGCCCATGAGCGCGGCAAGACGGATCGACGGACGGCAGTAGTCCGAGAAGATCAGGAAGCCGCCGGCATAGGGAATGAGACCGCCATGCAGTGCGATGCCGTTCATGGCAGCAGCCATGCCGTGCTCGCGGATGCCGTAGTGCAGGTAACGGCCGGAGAAGTCCGTCGGGGTGATGGACTTCATCTGGCTGGTCTTGGTGTTGTTGGACGGCGTCAGGTCGGCAGAACCGCCGATCATTTCCGGCAGCACGCCGTTGATGACTTCGAGCGAGTCTTCCGAGGCCTTGCGGGTCGCAACGGTCGGGTTGTTCTCGATGATCTTCTTCTTGAAAGCATCGATCGAGCTATCGAAATTGCCCGTCAGGTCGCCGGCGAAGCGGCGCTTGAACTCGGCTTTCTTGCCGGCCTCAGCGGCTTCGAGGCGGGCTTCCCAGTCCTGACGCGTCTTGGTGGAGCGCAGACCGGCAAGACGCCATGCATCCAGCACGTCTTCCGGAATGACGAAAGCTTCGGCTTCCCAGTTCAGGCTCTTGCGGGCCGCAGCGATTTCTTCTGCGCCGAGCGGGTTGCCGTGAACCTTATGGGTGCCCTGCTTGTTGGGCGCGCCGAAACCGATGACGGTCTTGCAGGCGATGAAGGTCGGGCGGTCCGATTTCTGCGCGGCTTCGATGGCAGCGGCGATCGCATCCGGATCATGGCCGTCAACACGGATGGTGTTCCAGTGAACCGCCTGGAAACGGGCAATCTGATCGGTGCTGTCGGAGAGGCCAACTTCGCCGTCGATGGTGATGTTGTTGTCATCCCAGAATAGAACGAGCTTGTTAAGCTTCAAATGGCCGGCAAGCGCGATGGCTTCGTGGCTGATGCCTTCCATGAGGCAGCCGTCGCCGCACAGTACATAGGTGAAGTGGCTCTGCAGGTCGGAGCCGAACTCCTCTTCCAGCTTGCGTTCGGCGATTGCCATGCCCACGGCGTTGGCGATGCCCTGGCCGAGCGGACCGGTGGTCGTTTCGATGCCGGTGGCGTGGCCATATTCAGGATGGCCGGCGGTCTTGGAACCGAATTGACGGAAACGCTTGATCTCGTCGATCGTCATGTCCTCGTAACCCGTCAGATAGAGCAGCGAGTAAAGAAGCATCGAACCATGACCTGCCGACAGCACGAAACGGTCGCGATCCGGCCAGAGCGGCGCCTTGGGATCGAATTTCAGATAACGGGTGAAGAGAACGGTGGCGACATCAGCGGCGCCCATCGGCAGACCGGGATGGCCTGAATTGGCCTTCTCCACTGCATCCATGGCAAGAAAGCGGATCGCATTTGCCATCCGGTTGTGTTTGTCGCGAGAAATCATGGCTTTTCCGTCTGTTTCCGGGTGAAAGGAGATAGTTTTACGCAACTATCCAAAAAGCGGGTTGATCCATAGCAGGTGAGGCAGGCAAGTCAATAAATCGACGGCCAATTGCGGTTCTGCGGTCGATAAAAATCGTTTCGCAAAGCGGGGGCTGAAACGGATTTCGTGTCCCGCCCGGCCCGGTTTCTTCGTTCATCCACAGAGCAAAACGCCACAATGCACTGGTTTGATTGACGGGATGGTAAATCGGGTAATAACCTCGTGAGCGTTTAAATGGCCTGAAACCGGACGATTCGGCCGGTGGCGTGCGAGTTGGAAAAAACGATGTCGGCTGAGAAGACCTTACAATCTGCGCTGACGGAGCTGAATGCTGCCATCACAAATCTCGAAAATGCCATCGATATGCGTATCGAGCGGCAGAGAGAGACCGGCGAGATCGATAACGAGGTGAAGCGCGTCCATGTCGACCGCGCCAGACTGGCGCAGGAACTGGACCAGGCCGAGTTTCGCGCTAACCGTCTTGAAGAAGTCAATCGCGAGGTTTCGCGCCGGCTGGTGACGGCCATGGAGACGATCCGCGCGGTGCTGGATCGATAGGAGCGGTATCATGGCGCAAGTTACTGTTATGATCGATGGAAAGGCCTATCGCATGGCGTGCGAGGCAGGCCAGGAAGACCACCTGACCGACCTCGCCACCCGTTTCGACCGGTATGTCGGGCATCTCAAGAGCCAGTTCGGAGAAATCGGCGACCTGAGGCTAACGGTGATGGCCGGTATCATGGTGATGGACGAGCTTTCCGAGCTCAACCGCAAGATCGAGAAGCTAGAAGGTGAGGTCGCATCCCTCTCCCGCAATCGCGACGGCATGGCCGAGCACAAGGCGAAGTCGGATGAGATGGTGGCGCTTGCCATCGGCGATCTGGCCGACCGGCTGAACGGCATTACGGAAAAATTGCTGGACCGCCCAAAACCGGCGGCACACTGATCATCCGGAATTGCGAAGCGATAAAATTTCGCTCTGCGCCTCTGGCGGTTTTTCCCGATCCGTCCTATATCTTGAATGCGTTCTGCGCTTCTCGACAGGAACCACAATCCCTGGGGCCATACTCGATCCAAAGGGAGCTGTCCCTGGCCAGTCCCGTGGGGCTGGACACACGGTGCCCACCTACTTTTGTAGGCACCCAGGATCGTAAATCTCCATCGGTCGCCGTGGAACGCGCTTGAAGTTTCGGGTCAATTCCGATGCTTCCCTGTACCCTCGATATAGTCGACAGTCATTTTTCATAACTGCCGGGCACGGCTTTTTTATATTCCTGTCATTGCAATGGCGGAACAATTCCCTATTATCCGGATTGGTATGTCTGTCATGCCCTTTAAAAAGGGGCGCTGCGGCCAAAACCGCGACGTGCCGTTCAACAGCCCAAAGAGCTAAACTTGTTTACTGAAATTATGATCGTGGTCCTGCTCACCGTATTGAACGGTGTGCTTGCCATGTCCGAGCTTGCCGTTGTCTCCTCCAGACCGGCGAGGCTAAAGGTGCTTGCCACGCAAGGCAGCAAGGGCGCCACACAGGCGCTCAGCCTTTCCGAAAACCCCGGACGCTTTCTTTCTACAGTGCAGATCGGCATCACGCTGGTCGGCGTCCTCTCGGGCGCATTTTCCGGCGCCACGCTCGGTGCCCGCTTTACGGCGTGGCTTCTGGAGCAGGGTGTTCCTGACCGTGCGGCCGATGCAATTGGCGTCGGCTCGGTCGTCGTCGCCATTACCTATTTGTCACTGATCGTCGGCGAACTGGTGCCAAAGCAGATTGCGTTGCGCGATCCTGAAAAGATTGCCGCGCGTGTTGCGCCTACCATGATGCTTCTGTCCAAGGTCGGCGCGCCGCTGGTGTGGCTGCTCGACCGATCGGGTAAGGCCATTCTGGCGCTTCTCGGCCATAGTGGCGAGTCCAACGCGTCGGTCACCGACGATGAAATTCGCACCGTCCTGGCCGAAGCCCATAGCGCCGGCGTGATCGAGACCGAGGAATCGGCGATGATCACCAGCGTCATGCGCCTTGCTGACCGCAACGCGCGCGGCCTGATGACGCCGCGTCGCGACGTGGAAGTGGTCGATATCGAAGACAGCGCCGAGGAAATCCGCGAGCAGCTTCGCGGGACGCAGCGTTCGCGTCTGCCGGTGCGCAACGGCGCGTCCGACGAAATTCTAGGCGTGCTTTTCGCCAAGGACGCCTTCGATGCGCTGGCCTCCGGCAAGGAGCTCAACATTCGTGAGCTTCTGCGCGAGGTGCCCGTCGTGTCCGACCTGACGAGCGCCGTCGACGTTATCCAGTCGCTGCGCCGCTCCACCGTGCACATGGTCCTTGTTTATGACGAGTACGGCCATTTCGAAGGTATCATCAGCTCCGGCGACGTGTTGGAGGCCATTACCGGTGCCTTTCAGGAAGATGACGACGAAGAGCCGGCCATGGTCGAGCGCGAGGACGGTTCGTTCCTCGTTGCCGGCTGGATGCCTGCCGATGAGTTCGCTTATCGCATGGGCTTCCAGATCAATGAGGACGCCGAGTTCGAGACCGTCGCCGGACTTGTCCTGGACGAGTTCCGTCGCCTGCCGGAACTGGGTGAACATGTAACCCGCAACGGCTGGCGTTTCGAGGTCATCGACCTTGATGGTCACCGCATCGACAAGGTTCTCGTGAGCCGGGCCGCCTGATGCCCGGTGACGTTGCCGAAAAAGCAAGGTTGCGCGGCGAACGGCTCGCCGCGCGCGATGCGCTGACACTGGCGGAACGGCACGAGAAGAGCCAGTTCATTACCGCCCACGGTGTCGCGGATATTCCCCTTGTGCCGGGGACCGTCATCTCCGGCTTCATGCCGATCCGCTCGGAGGCGGATACCCGTCCTCTGATGGAAGCGTTGCGGGCAAGGGGTGGACGTATCGTCCTGCCCGTTGTGCTGGATCGTGAAACCATTGTCTTCCGGGCTTTCGAGAGGGACACGCCGCTGGTGAAGACCGGCTTCGGCACGACCGGTCCGGGTGAGGATGCGGAGCTTCTCGATCCCGATATAATGCTCGTACCTCTGTCCGTCTTCGACGGACACGGGCAACGGGTTGGTTATGGCGCAGGCCATTATGACCGCGCCATCGCGCGGTTGCACGCCAAGGGCAAACAGCCCGTTCTCATCGGTGTCGCCTTTGACTGCCAGGAAGTGGCAGACATCCCCGCGGAGCCGCACGATGTCTCGCTTCACGCCATTCTGACGGAAAGCGGTCTGCGCTGGTTTTCCGCCCCGTTGTCGATCTCCGATAGTGGGCAAAAGGCGCTTTAGCACTTTTTAAAAGATGGATTACCCGTTAGAGGGGACGAAATATCGAAACATGCGCAAGATCGGGGCGGGTGAATGAGGCTTCTTTTTCTCGGAGACATGGTTGGCAAGACCGGACGCACGGCTGTCTGGGAGCGATTGCCGGGGCTGATTTCCGATCTGAAGCTGGATTTCGTCATCGTCAACGGTGAGAATGCTGCTGGTGGTTTCGGTATCACCGAGGATATCTATCTCGAGACCATCAATGCCGGTGCCGATGTTGTCACCACCGGCAATCACGTCTGGGATCAGAAAGAGGCGGTTTCCTTCTGCGAGCGCCATGACCAGTTCCTGCGGCCCGCCAATTACCCCGAGGGTACGCCGGGCAAGGGCTCGGGCATTTTTTATGCCCGCAACGGCGCACGCATATTGGTCGCCAATATCATGGGACGGGTCTTCATGCATCCGGAGTTGGACGACCCCTTCAAGTCGGCGGAAAGCATTCTTGCGGCCTGCCCGCTGAAGGAACAGGCGGATGCCATCATCTTCGATTTTCACGCCGAGGCGACCAGCGAGAAACAGTGCTTCGGACATTTCGTGGATGGCCGTGCAAGCTTCGTCGTCGGCACCCACACCCATGTTCCGACAGCTGACGCACAGATATTGAACGGCGGAACCGCCTACATGTCGGATGCCGGCATGTGCGGCGACTATGACAGTTCCCTCGGAATGGACAAGGAAGAGCCGATTAACCGCTTTATCTCCAAGATGCCGAAGGGCCGCTTTGAGGCAGCGAGCGGGCCTGCCACGATCTGCGGTGTCGGGGTGGAGATTTCCGACCGGACTGGGCTTGCGGAAAAAATTGCGCCACTGCGCATTGGGCCGCGACTTTCGGAAACGCTGCCTTCCTTCTGGGTTTGATCCCGCCGAAGCGTTCACAATGACGAGAGTGCCAGCCTTCAGTTGCTGATGTAACTGGACGCTCGGCAAAACCTGTCCCATCCTCTCAGCTTCGCAAGTTCAGGGGAGTGGCATGATGCTGCGCGTGCTAATGCTTGCAATAACAGGACTGATCGCCTGTTCGGGAGCGGCCCTCTCCCAGTCGGCGAGCCGTCCTCCCGTCAGCCAGTGCCAGGCGATCGCCAGCGCCATTCCGGGCGTGATGTTCGCGCGCTTCGATGCGCGCAGTGTTCAGCTGGCTCAGGCCACGGCGAAGGAAGAGGTGAAAATCAGCTTCATTGGCCACTCCACCTATCTGATCGAAAGTCCCGGCGGGGTAACGATTGCCACGGATTATAACGGCGTCTATCGCCCTCCGGTCATGCCAACGGTGGTGACCATGAACCGGGCGCATTCAACACATTTCACCCTCAATCCGGACCCGGCCATTCAACATGTGCTGCATGGCTGGAGCGATACGCCGGGAGAAAAAGCCGAGCACAATGTGCTCGTGGGCGACGTTTACATCCGCAATGTCTCAACCGACATCCGCAACCGCTGGGGAGATTATGAGTCTTTTCAGGAAAACGGCAATTCCATCTTCATCTTCGAGGTTGCCGGGCTGTGTATCGGCCATCTCGGCCATCTGCATCATGAGTTGACGGACACGCATTACGCCGAGATCGGCCGCCTGGATGTGTTGATGGTGCCTGTCGATGGTGGTTTGACCATGGGGGCCGACAGCATGAGCAGGGTGGTCAAGCGCCTGCGCTCTGCGCTGATCCTGCCGATGCATCGCACCGGCCCGCCGCTGGAGCAGTTTCTGACCATGTTTGGCGAAAATTTCGCTATTGCCTATGCGAGCGATCCGGTCATCCGGGTGTCGATGAGAAACCTTTCCCGCCAGCCCCAGATACTGGTGCCGAAAGGCATGTAAATGGCGACGGGCGGGGAAAGGCTCGGGGAGCGGGTTCTCAGGCGAAAGTGAGGTGCTGGCGAACGCCGACGTCGGGCGTCTTGTCATCCGACATGTTTGCCTTGGCGATTTCCCAGCCGAATTTCAGCGTACTGTCCGTTGAAGCCCAGATATCGGCATCATCGATATGCAACGCCAGCATGGTCAGTTGCGGATCGCTCTTGCCGTGCTCGTACCAGGCGGCGGTGACTGAATTCCAGTATTCGTCGATCTTTGATTTGTCATCGCGCGCTTCGAGGACGCCCGAAAGGCAGGCGTGATAATCATGATCCTTGCCCACGAGGCAAAAATGCGCGCGGGATCCGGATTTGAGCGATTTTACCAGATCCGTGTCTTTTTTGGAAAAAAACCAGATCGTGTTGGTCTTGGGGTCAGCGTGGGGCGCCATAGGCTGCATGTGACTGTGCAGGCCCTCAAGGCCGAGCATGCCGGCATGGACGGAATTGATCTCGTCCCAGAGCTGGCGGGCCGGGGCTTCTCTTGCTTCAGTCAGGCTGACCATATGTCTTCTCCTTCCGGTTTGGGGCTGCGGCGGAGTGGAAAAGATGGCCTTCTCCGTCGCGTTCATGATCAGAACGAAGAGCGGATAAATCAGTTCCTTCTGTTGTTGCGGCAAGAGAAAGCGCCTGTGGGCTTGAACGATGAGCCTATCGCACTTATAAGGCCCGCAATCTCCAAATTACGATAAATCAGGTTTTCCATGGCTGGTCATTCACAGTTCAAGAACATCATGCACCGCAAGGGCAAGCAGGACTCCGTGCGGTCCAAAATGTTTTCCAAGCTTGCGCGCGAAATCACCGTTGCGGCCAAGACGGGCATGCCCGACCCGAACATGAACCCGCGCCTGCGTCTGGCCATCCAGAACGCCAAGGCCCAGTCCATGCCGAAAGACAATATCGAGCGTGCCATCAAGAAGGCTGCGGGTGCCGAAGGCGAGAACTATGATGAGGTCCGCTACGAAGGCTACGGCCCTGGCGGCGTCGCCGTCATCGTCGAGGCGCTTACCGACAACCGTAACCGCACTGCCTCCAATGTACGATCCATCTTTACCAAGGCTGGTGGTGCGCTGGGTGAAACCGGATCGGTCTCCTTCTCCTTCGACCGTGTCGGCGAGATTTCCTACAAGGCGGAAGTCGGCGATGCAGACAAGGTGATGGAAGCGGCCATCGAGGCCGGTGCGGACGATGTTGAATCTTCCGAAGACGGCCACATCATCATCTGCGGTTTCGAAGCGATGAACGAGGTGTCCAAGGCGCTGGAAGGCGTGCTGGGCGAAGCCGAAAGCGTCAAGGCCATCTGGAAGCCGCAGAACACGGTACCGGTAGATGAAGAAAAGGCACAGTCGCTGATGAAACTCATCGACAACCTCGAAGACGATGACGACGTGCAGAACGTCTATTCGAACTTCGAAGTGTCGGAAGAAATTCTCGCCAAGCTTTCCGCCTGATATTTTCACGTTCTTAAAAAAAAGCCCCGGCAGCGATCCGCTCCGGGGCTTTTTGTTTAGGCGGCCTTTTTGATGGATGTCCGCACGTCGGCGAAAATCTCGACCGATCGCAGCCGCTTTTCGATGTCGTGGATCGGCATCGAGACAATCAATTCATCCGCCTGTGTTTCAGCCAGAAAACCGTCGAGATGACGCTGGATCGTTTCAGGCGCGCCAACGGCGGCAAAACGCAACGTGTGCTCCACGGAGAAGCGCTCCATCTCGTTCCAGTAGCCTTCCATGCTGTGCACGGGCTTCGGGAACTGCGTCCGCACATTGCGCCGCAGATTGACGAATTGCTGCTGTGACGAGGTAAAGAGATGCTGCGCCTCCTCGTCGGTATCGGCGCCGACACCCATCACGCCCACCATCACATAGGGCTTGTCCAGCACCTCGGAGGGCTGGAAGCGCTCGCGATAGATATGGATCGCTTCCATCAGCATGTCAGGGGCAAAATGGGATGCGAAGGAATAGGGCAGGCCAAGGGCTGCGGCCAGATGGGCACTATAGGTGCTGGAACCGAGCAGCCAGAGAGGCACGTTCGAATTCATGCCGGGTACGGCGAGGATCGCCTGATCCTGCTGGGGCGGGCCGAGATATCTTTGCAATTCGACGATGTCGTGCGGGAAATTCTCCGCACCGGCGTCGAGATTACGGCGCAGCGCCCGTGCGGTGCGCATATCCGTTCCGGGCGCGCGGCCCAGGCCAAGATCGACCCGGCCGGGCAGAAGTGCTGCAAGCGTCCCGAACTGTTCGGCAATGACGAGCGGGGAGTGGTTGGGAAGCATGATACCGCCGGAGCCGACGCGGATATGTTTCGTAGCCGCACCCACATGGGCGATAACGAGCGACGTCGCGGCGCTTGCGATGCCCGGCATGCCGTGATGTTCGGCCAGCCATATGCGGTTATAACCTTGTTCTTCAGCCTTGATTGCCATCCGGCGGGAGTTTTCGAGCGCCGCGCTGACGCTCTCGCCCTCGCCGATGGGCGAAAGATCGAGAAGGGAAAAGGGGATCATCCGACGCTCCTGCGTAATCTGGGTCTTTGCAGCGGATGTAAGGCGCGTCTCCGGATTTACCAGACAAGTCGCGCAGAATTGAAGGATGGATCAAAAAAATTGGTCTCTGCCAAAGGTCGACACTGACCACGACTTTGGCCCCTATTTAACGTCTGCACCCGGGAATGTTGTCGTTTTGTTCACTTATCGCTGGCAGTCTCGCGGCCGGAAAGATAAGGTACCTCATGCAAAAGACGATTCGGATCATCGGCATCGACCCCGGACTGCGGCGCACCGGCTGGGGCGTGATCGACACATTGGGAAACAGCCTGCGTTTCGTCGCTTCCGGCACGGTGACTTCAGATGGCGACATGGATCTCGCCTCCCGGCTTTGCCAGCTTCATGACGGCCTGGCGGAAATCGTGCACAGCCATCAGCCCGATGAGGCGGCTGTGGAGCAGACTTTCGTCAACAAGGACGCGGTGGCCACGCTGAAACTCGGACAGGCGCGCGGCATTGCCATGCTTGTTCCGGCGCGTGCCGGTTTGCCGGTGTTTGAATATGCGCCGAACGCGGTGAAAAAAGCTGTCATCGGCGTGGGGCATGGTGAAAAGCAGCAAATTCACATGATGCTGAAAATCCTGATGCCGAAGGCCGAGTTCAAGGGTAACGATGCGGCGGACGCCCTCGCGATCGCAATCTGCCACGCCCATAATCGCGGCGGTGACAGGATGCGTCGGCTGCTGGCGGCCGGTTAATTTTAAGTCTCATTGCAGCGGGCGCGATCATGATCGGAAAACTGAAGGGCAGCATCGAGGAAATCGGCACGGATTACGTGTTGGTGGATGTGCATGGCGTCTGTTACGTCGCCTATTGTTCGGCGCGCACGCTGTCAAAAATTGGCTCCGTCGGAGAGGCCGTGATCCTCTTCATCGAAACCTATGTACGAGAGGACCAGCTCAAGCTTTTCGGCTTTCTTTCGGCGCTGGAGCGGGAATGGTTCAACCTTTTGCAGAGCGTGCAGGGTGTCGGATCGAAAGTCGCTCTTGCGGTGCTTTCCACCCTGTCGCCCACCGAGCTTGCGAATGCCATAGCGCTGCAGGACAAGGCGTCGATATCGCGTGCGCCGGGGGTTGGGCCCAAAGTGGCCGTGCGCCTCGTGACCGAATTGCGCAACAAGGCCCCGGCTTTCGCGGGCGAGGCGTCCGGGGCTATCGGACTGAAGCAGGAACTCGGGGAGGGTGTAGCCTCTGCGCCGGTGGCGGACGCCGTATCTGCACTCACCAATCTCGGCTATTCGCGTGACCAGGCCGCCAATGCGGTCGCCGCGGCGCTGAAAAATGGCGGTGAGGGCGCGGATAGCGCCAAGCTGATCCGGCTGGGGCTGAAGGAGCTTTCACGGTAAGGTGAGCGCGTTACACAAGCGTCCGGATGCGGTGTTGAATTTCGTGACGCGCCCTGGCGCGACAGCCATGTTATAGCGGCGATGACGACCTCATGAATTCTAGAAATAATGGAATGCCCTGAATGAGCGATGCGGACAGACTGATCACCCCGGAAAAGCGCGGTGAGGACATCGACACCACCCTGCGCCCGCAGTCGCTGGACGACTTTACCGGGCAGGCGGAGGCGCGCGCCAATCTCAAGGTCTTCATCGAGGCCGCCAAGAATCGTGGCGAGGCGTTGGATCACGTGTTGTTCGTCGGTCCGCCCGGACTCGGCAAGACCACACTGGCGCAGATCATGGCCAAGGAGCTTGGAGTGAACTTCAAGTCCACCTCAGGGCCGGTGATCGCCAAGGCGGGCGATCTCGCCGCGCTCCTGACCAATCTTGAAGAGCGCGATGTTCTCTTCATCGATGAAATTCATCGCCTTAACCCGGCCGTGGAAGAAATCCTCTATCCGGCGATGGAGGATTTCCAGCTCGATCTGATCATCGGGGAAGGCCCGGCGGCGCGTTCGGTGAAGATCGATCTTTCCAAATTCACGCTTGTCGCCGCCACCACCCGCCTCGGCCTCTTGACGACACCGCTGCGCGACCGTTTCGGCATTCCCGTGCGTTTGTCCTTTTATACGGTTGATGAACTGGAACTTATAGTCCGTCGCGGTGCGCGGTTGATGGGTCTCAACATGACGGATGAGGGTGCCCGTGAAGTGGCGAGGCGGGCGCGTGGCACGCCCCGCATTGCCGGACGGCTTCTGCGCCGGGTGCGCGACTTTGCCGAGGTGGCGCGGGCGGAAGCCGTTACCCGGGATATCGCCGACGAGGCTTTGACGCGGCTCCTGGTCGACAATATGGGTCTTGACCAGCTGGACATGCGGTATCTGACCATGATCGCCGTCAATTTTGGCGGAGGCCCGGTCGGCATCGAGACCATTGCCGCCGGACTGTCGGAGCCGCGCGACGCGATCGAGGATATCATCGAGCCCTATATGATCCAGCAGGGTTTCATCCAGCGCACGCCGCGCGGGCGTATCCTGACCGCCACGGCCTGGAAACATCTGGGCATGCAGCCGCCGAAGGATCTCGAGGCAGCACAGTTCCGGCTCACGCTTGAGGACGATTGAGGGGAACAAACCCGCCTTTGCCGGCTTTGATCGTCTTTGGCACGGAGATGGTCATGTCTGGATATCGCAAGGGTACGAAGGTCCGCTGGAACTGGGGCACGGGTACAGGTGAAGGGAAAATCCTTGAAGTCTTCACCGAAGATGTCGAAAGAACGATTTCCGGTTCCACGATAAAGCGTAAGGCCAGCAAAGACGAACCCGCTTATCTCATCGAACAGGAAGATGGCGGCAAGGTTCTGAAAAGCAGATCAGAGCTCGAACGCACCGATTGAACGACGCCGTTAGGTTTTACGGGAGGGATGCCGATGCCTTGTGATCCGCTGCGGGTTTTCCGCAAACTTGCGCGCAACAACCGGCTCGCCAATTACCGGCTGCATCAAGCCTGTCTCCAGCTTTCGCAGGAGGCATTCGTTGCCCGCCGCATCAGTTTCTTCCCGACGCTGCGTGCGACGCTCAATCATATCTACACTGTCGACCGCTTTTATATCGATGCGTTGCAGGGCGGCACACTGGGACTGGCCGCCTTTGCAGTAGAGGAACCCTTTGCCAACATGCCGGCGTTGCAAGGCGCCCAGGCAGAGCTTGACGAGGTGTTGATCGCTCTTGTCGAGGGGCTCGATGAAGATCGCCTCGCCGCTACTGTCAATATCCACCGTGGCAGGCGTGCCCAGCAGGATCGCTGCGACGACGTTCTGTCGCATCTCTTCCAGCACCAGACGCATCATCGCGGGCAGGCGCATGCGATGCTGTCCGGGACCCCGGTCAAGCCGCCGCAACTGGATGAATTCATTGTGGGAGATGATGCAAAGGCGAGAAAAGACGAGATGGATGCATTAGGGTGGACGGAAACCGATTTGATGTTTCCAGCCCACAGGCCCGCCCAATGACAGACGATACCAAGCAGGACACCCGCATCCGCATCAAGTTCAAGCCGAAGCGCATTTTCCAGATGCGGGTCGCGGGGCTGGCCTTCCGCGATGGCCACGTCCTGGTGCACCGGGCAACGCATGAAAAATTCTGGACCTTTCCAGGCGGGCGTGCCGAAATGGGTGAGCGCTCAGAAGAAACGCTGGCGCGGGAAATGGTCGAGGAGCTCGGTGTGGAAGCCAAGATCGGGCGGCTTCTCTGGGCGGTCGAGAATTTCTTCCATTACGAAGGCAAGGACTGGCACGAGCTCGGCTTTTATTACCTGATGGACCTGCCGCAAACGCTTGC
The DNA here is from genome assembly GCF_013285525.1 of Agrobacterium pusense. Lineage (NCBI taxonomy): Bacteria > Pseudomonadati > Pseudomonadota > Alphaproteobacteria > Hyphomicrobiales > Rhizobiaceae > Agrobacterium > Agrobacterium pusense. The sequence continues at coordinate 737,713 of NZ_CP053857.1, read as the reverse complement.
CTTTCATCCCACCGACATTATTCACCGTGTTCAGGATGGCGATAACGAGCTTGAGTTTCGCTGGGTCGCGGCAACCCGGCAGGCATTGACGGAGCTCGATATTCCCCCCTATTTCATCGCCGACGAAATAGAGAACCTGCCCAGGGCCACGCGACACCTTGTCTGGCACGACGGCGATCTGGACGATAAATGACCTCTCCGCCCCAACGTCACATGATCCGGTTGGATCGCAGACCGCAGCTTTTCAGCATGCGCGTGGCAGCCCTCATTTTTCAGAGTGATCATCTTCTGGTGCAGCGTGGCGCAGGGGATGACTACTGGGCCTTGCCTGGCGGTCGGGCTGAAATCGGTGAAAGCTCCGAGCAGACCATTGTTCGGGAGATCGGTGAGGAGTTTGATCGGACGTGTTCGGTGGAGCGCCTTTTATGGTCGGCCGAAAACTTTTTCGCCTATGACGGTTATTCGGCCCATGAATTGGGATTTTATTATCTCGTTTCGCTGGGCCATCCCCTGCCATTCCATGAAAACCACATCGTCCACAGGGTGATGGATGGCATCGAGGTCGAATTCCGCTGGCTGCCTTCACGAACTTCCGCGCTGATCAGGAACGATCTGCGCCCGCGCTTCATCGCAGAGCGCATCGAGGCGTTGCCCCTGCGGCACGAGCATCTGATTGTCCGCGAGGGCCGCTCCGACGCTACTGAAAATCCCAAGGAGACATTATGAGCGAGCTTTTGGTTTCGCTGTCGGGTGAACTGATCGAACACGGTCACCGCCTGATGCAACGCGTCTATTACGAGGACACCGATTTTTCCGGCCTGGTTTATCATGCGCGGTACCTGCATTTTCTTGAGCGCGGCCGTACCGATTACCTGCGTTGCCTCGGCTGCGAACAAAGTGCGCTTCTGACCGCTGATGAAGAAGGTCTGGTCTTCGTCGTGCATCGCATGGAGATCGATTTTAAAAGCCCCGCCCGGATGGACGACGTGCTGACGGTGACCACCATCACCGAGAAGGCCGGGGGCGCAAAAATGGTGCTCAATCAGGAAATCAGGCGCGGTGAAACGCTGCTCGTCGCCGCCAAGGTCATCATAGCCGTCATCAATGCCAATGGCCGGCCAAGGCGTCTTCCCGAGACGGTGGCGGAAAAATTTCTGAAGTAATTGACGGGCCGGATCAGTAAATCCGCCGGGCGTGGCCGGGTCGTAACACTCCTTTAACCATAATGGTGTCTTACTTTAGCAACTGGCATTTGTGCAGCGCACGCCTTCCTTTCACCAAATTTATTGGCAAGTAAGGCTTACTGGCAAGTATCGGGGTATGGCTAAGGGGTTGGCGGCTGTTGCCGCAGGACTTCGAGCGTTAACACGCGTTTGAATCGCCCGGTCCCGTGCCGGGCGTTTGGATTCGGGGATTGGATATTTATGGAACAGGCAGGTTTGGCAGCGGCGACGCATGATGTAAGTCTCTGGGCGCTGTTTATGCAGGCGGGCCTCATCGTTAAGCTCGTGATGATCGGGCTTATCGCCGCCTCGGTCTGGACGTGGGCAATCGTCTTCGACAAATATGTGAGCTTCGGCAAGGCGAGGCGCCAGTTCGACCAGTTCGAACAGGTGTTCTGGTCGGGCCAGTCTCTTGAAGAGCTCTATCGCACGCTGGCGGAGCGCCAGAATGGCGGTCTGGCCGCAATTTTTGTTTCCGCCATGCGCGAATGGAAAAAATCCTTCGAGCGCGGCGCACGTTCGCCGATCGGCCTGCAGATGCGTATCGACCGCGCAATGGACGTGACCATGGCGCGGGAAAGCGAACAATATGAGGCGCGCCTCGGCTCGCTTGCCACCATCGGTTCGGCCGGCCCCTTTATCGGTCTCTTCGGCACGGTTGTCGGTATCATGACCTCGTTCCAGGCGATTGCCGGTTCGAAGTCCACCAACCTCGCGGTCGTGGCTCCCGGTATCGCGGAAGCGCTTCTTGCAACCGCGATCGGCCTTGTCGCGGCTATTCCCGCGGTTATCGCCTACAACAAGTTCACGGCTGACGCGCACAAGCTTTCCGCCCGAATGGAAGGTTTCGCCGACGAATTTTCGGCAATCCTGTCGCGACAGATCGATGAAAAACTTCAGACACGGCAGGCCGCCCAGTAAGCGGCCGACTGCAATGCCGTCGAGTGATTTGCCGCAAGGCAAAACGGAGTAGATGATATGGGTATGTCAGCAGGTGGCAGCGGCGGCGGTTCCGGCGGACGCCGGGGTGGACGCGGCGGACGGCGCAGAGGCGGCGCGATCAGCGAAATCAACGTGACGCCGCTGGTCGACGTCATGCTCGTGCTGCTCATCATCTTCATGGTGGCAGCGCCGATGATGACTGTCGGCGTGCCGATCGACCTGCCGCAGACCTCCGCCAACGCGTTGAATTCGGACACGCAACCGATCACCATTTCCGTCAATGCCAATGGCCAGATCCATTTGCAGGAAACGGAAATCCAGGCGGCTGAAGTGGCGGACAAGCTGCAGGCAATCGCCACGACCGGCTATAACGAACGCATTTTCGTGCGCGCGGATTCCGTTGCCGCCTATGGTGTCGTTGCGGATGTGATGGCGCGTATCCAGGCGGCCGGTTTCAAAAATATCGGCCTTGTGACCCAGCAGAAACAGGACAATTGACGTAAAGCGATGAAGGGCAGCCTTACCACATCCGCGATCGTGCATGCGTCGCTTCTGGCTTTCGCCCTTGTCTCCCTGGGCTCGCCGGAACCGCTCGACGTGTCTCAGGCTGAGGCACTGCCGGTGGAGCTGGTGCCCATCGAGGAACTGACCCAGATACAGCAGGGCGATAAAAATGCGCCCAAGGCGGAAAAATCCGCGCCGGTTCCGACAACCCGTCCCGATATCATCGAGAACGCGCAGAATATTGGCAATAACACCGCGGATATCGAGGCGCCGCCGACGCCGACCGCCAAGCCAAACGACAATATCGCCGCGGCCGCACCGCCAAAGCAGGAGAAGCCGCAGCCCGTCGTTGATACCAAAGCGAACGAGGTGAAGGAAATCGTCAAGGAGGAAACCTCGGCTCCCAAGCCGCAGGAAATGGCCGCCTTGCCGCAGACCAAGCCTGACGTCGCACCGCAGCCCAAGACCGAGCCGCCGCCGCAGGAAACCAAGGCGGAAGAACCGCCGCCTGCCACGCAGGAGCCGGCAGAAATACCGGTGCCGCAGAACGTTCCCCGTCCGAATTCGAGGCCCGAGCCGCCGAAGCCGGAAGAGCCGAAACAGGCCGAGACAAAGCCAGCGGAGCAGAAACCGGCCGAAAAGCCAGCTGAGAAAAAGCCGGATCAGGCAAAGTCGACGGACAAGCCTTCCGATAAGAAGCCCGGCGAGAAGAAGCAGGAGACTGCGAAGTCCGCTTCCTCGAAGGAAAGCGATTTCAACGCCGACGATATTGCCGCGCTGTTGAACAAGCAGGCGCCTTCCGGCGGCGGCGCAAAGCGCTCGACGCAGACGGCAGCCCTTGGCGGCAAGAAATCAACGGGCGGCTCGACGCTCAGCCAGACGGAAATGGATGCGCTACGCGGCGCGATCCAGAAGAACTGGCAGATCATTCCCGGCATGGCGGATGCCTCGGACGTTCGCGTCCGGGTGACCATGAAGCTCGACCGTGATGGCTCCATCATCGGTCGGCCCGAGATCGAGGCGACGGGCGGTTCCGAAGGGACGCGCCGTGCCCTTTCCGGCGGAGCTTATCGCGCCATCATGCGTTCTGCTCCGTTCACGAACCTTCCTGCCGACAAATACGATGCATGGAACGAAGTCGTCGTGAACTTCGATCCCAGTGAATTGCTATGAATGCTGAAAGGCCTGGCAACATGAAGATATTTTCGCCGATCCGGCTGGTGCTCGCTGTCGCGGCCCTCATGTCGGTTTTCTCCGCACCGGCTTTTGCACGGGTGGAAATCAATATCAACAAGGGTAATGTCGAGCCGCTGCCGATTGCCATCACCGACTTCATGTCGAGCGACGGCATCGGCGCGCAGGTCTCCGCGGTCATCGCCGCCGACCTGCAGCGGTCCGGTCTTTTTGCGCCGGTCAACAAGAACGCCTTCATCGAAAAGATCAGCAATCCGGATCAGCAGCCGCGTTTCGAAGACTGGAAGGTCATCAACGCGCAGGCGCTCGTTACCGGTCGCGTGACGCGCGAAAGCGACGGCCGCCTGCGCGCCGAATTCCGCCTGTGGGATACGTTCGCCAATCAGCAGATGACGGGCCAGCAGTTCTTCACCCAGCCTGAAAACTGGCGCCGTGTCGCTCACATCATTGCGGATGCCATCTACGAGCGCGTCACCGGTGAAAAGGGCTACTTCGATACCCGCGTCGTTTTCGTCTCCGAGAGCGGCCCGAAGACCGCCCGCAAGCGCCAGCTGTCGATCATGGACCAGGACGGTTTCAACGTCCGAAACCTCACCAACTCGAACGACATCGTCCTGACACCGCGTTTTTCGCCGAGCCGCCAGGAAGTCACCTACATGTCGTTTGAAGGTCAGCAGCCACGCGTTTATCTGCTGCAGCTGGAAACCGGACAGCGTGAAGTCGTCGGCAACTTCCCAGGCATGACGTTCTCGCCGCGCTTTTCGCCTGACGGGCAGAAGGTCATCATGAGCCTTCAGCAGGATGGCAACGCCAATATCTACACCATGGATCTGCGCTCTCGTACCACGACACGCCTGACCAACACGTCGGCGATCGATACGGCCCCTTCCTATTCGCCTGACGGTCAGCGTGTTGCCTTTGAAAGTGACCGTGGCGGCCGCCAGCAGATCTACGTCATGAATGCCGATGGTTCCGGCCAGCAGCGCATTTCCTTCGGCGATGGTTCGTATTCCACGCCGGTCTGGTCCCCGCGCGGCGATCTGATTGCCTTCACCAAGCAGTCCGGCGGCAAGTTCTCGATCGGTGTGATGAAGACGGATGGTTCGGGCGAACGCATCCTGACCAGCGGCTTCCACAATGAAGGGCCAACCTGGGCACCGAATGGCCGCGTACTGATGTTCTTCCGCCAGAACGCGGGTGCCGGCGGTCCGCAGCTCTATTCGATCGATCTGACGGGCTACAATGAACAGCTCATCAAGACACCGACCTTCGCTTCAGACCCGGCCTGGTCGCCGCTTCTGGACTGATATGACTGCCATCACGGCGCCGGCTTAAACCGGTGCCGTGATGTTTTACGCATACCACAGGGAAATGTGCCTCTTTCTTGCCGCAAAGTGTTGTGTGGGAGCAAAAAACCGGGACATTTCCTTTCTGTTAACCATAAGCGTTTGCCGGCTATTAACCGCGATCAGTTAGTGTCCGGCAACGTTATTGAAATCCTAAGGAGAGACCGGCGATGAGCCGTACACATATTTCGGCACTCAGCCCCATGCAGAAACTGGCCCGTAACCCGGCTGTCATCGCCATGACGCTCGCGCTTGCTCTCGCAGGCTGCGCGAACAAGAAGAACATGCCGAACAGCGCCGGTGAACTCGGCCTTGGTGGCGCAGGCTCTGCAACGCCGGGCTCCCAGCAGGACTTCACGGTCAATGTCGGCGACCGCATCTTCTTCGACACGGACTCCACCTCGATCCGCGCCGACGCCCAGCAGACCCTGCAGCGCCAGGCACAGTGGCTTGCCCGTTACCCGAACTACGCCATCACGGTCGAAGGCCATGCCGACGAGCGCGGCACGCGTGAATACAACCTGGCGCTCGGCGCCCGCCGTGCGGCAGCAACCCGCGACTTCCTGGCCTCCCAGGGTGTTCCGGCAAGCCGCATGAAGACGATCTCCTACGGCAAGGAACGTCCGGTCGCGGTTTGCGACGACATTTCCTGCTGGTCGCAGAACCGTCGCGCGGTCACGGTTCTCGGCGGCGCAGGCATGTAATCGCCTGACGTTTTTGTGAACGTAAATAAAGGGCGGTCTTCGGGCCGCCTTTTGTTTTTTTCATAGTTTGGCCGAAGTTAAGTTGCTTTTTCGGTCGATATGGAAAAAATTCCGGCTTGCACTATTCCGGTGCAAATCAGTTAAGGCAGGACGAATGAGATGAAGAAACTTGTCGTGGCGGGAATGCTGGGGCTTGCAGCCTGCACCGGCTTGAGCGGCACAGCCGTTTCGGGTCCGCTGTTCGGTGCGGGGGGTAGCTTCGGCACGATCAATTCTCAGCAGCAGCCCCCGGTCGTCCGGGTTCAGGCCAATGAAGCCTATCGGGTTCAGCAGCTTGAAGAACAGATCCGGCAACTCAACGGCCGTATCGAGGAAATGAGCTTCCAGCTTTTGCAGATGCAGGAAACGATCCGCAAGGCGCAGGAAGACAATGAGTTCCGCTTCCAGGAACTGGAAGGCGGAAAGGGCGGAAGTCCTGCAGCAACGCCGAAAAAGAAGGCGGAGGCAAGTCCGGTCAGTCCGGCGACGCTCCCGACCGACGACGTTGCAACGATCATCGAAACGCCACCCGAGGGTGGCGCTTCCGTTTCACCGTCTGCTCCCTCCAGTGCTCCGACAGGCGCGCCGGGTGAGACCACGCTCGGTTCGATCGAACTTGATTCCAAGGGGATGCCTATTGGCGGCACGCTCAATTCAGGCGCCAACAATTCTTCAGGCAGCCTTCCCGGCGTGACGACAGGCAACAGCACGCGCAAGACCGATCCCGTCAATACAGCGGCGCTGACCAGCGAAGGCGATATCTATCAGGCCGCTTACGGTCATGTCCTTTCCGGTGATTACAAGCTGGCGGAGCAGGGGTTCCAGCAATATCTGCAGGGTTACCCCAAGGGCACGAAAGCCGCGGATGCGAGCTTCTGGCTGGGTGAAGCGCAATATTCCCAAGGCAAGTTCAACGAAGCCGCGAAGACCTTTCTCAACGGCCACCAGGCCTATGGCAAGTCTCCGAAGGCTCCGGAAATGCTGATGAAGCTTGGCATGTCCCTTGCCGCTCTCGATAATACCGAAACGGCCTGCGCCACGCTGCGCGAGGTGCCGAAGCGTTACCCCAATGCTTCGAAGACCGTGCTGAACAAAGTCGCCAGTGAGCAGAAGCGGCTGAGCTGCTGATCCCTTTTCTCGTTGATGGTGCGGTCTGTCCATGCCTGCCACGACCAGCATTCCAGACGAAACCGGGCTTGTCCCGCTTGAGGCTGCGCGACTATTCGTCGCAAAATTGCACAAGCCCGCGCATATTCTCGTGGCAATTTCCGGCGGCAGCGATTCCACCGGTTTGTTGCTCGCATTGCAAGAAGCCTCCATGTGTTCAAGGGATGAAGTGCGATTGTCGGCCGTCACGGTCGATCATGCGCTTAGGCCCGAGTCATCCCACGAGGCAAACAAAGTCGCCTCGTTGTGTGCCGGGCTTGGAGTCTCTCACGCAATCCGCCGTTGGGATGATCCAAAACCAGCATCTGGTTTGTCCGATGCCTCGCGGCAGGCGCGTTACCGGCTGATCGCAGATGTCGCGGATACGATCGGCGCAGATGTCATCGTGACAGGACATACAAAGGGGGACCAACGGGAAACGGTTGCGATGCGCGCCGCCCGCGGCAATCGGGCTGATAATCTCGGCTTATCAGGTATGGCAGACGCCGTGCTCTATGGTGGGCGTCACTGGGTCGTGCGGCCATTTCTTCACTGCGACCGCCAAGCCATTCGCGATTATCTTCTCGAAAGGGCGCAAGGCTGGATCGATGATCCAAGCAACGAAAATCGCAAAAATGAGCGGGTGCGGGTGCGGCAGGCGCTGGCGGATACGCCATGTCTTTTTCAGAATGTGACATCCGACATAAGGTCGAAATTATCCGCACGCGCAGCGCGGTTTATACAGCTTAACTCTCACTTCTTTCTCCTTGGTTTAATCAGGATCAATGCTGAGAGCCTTGGCGAAGACCCTACCATCATCCGGTATGCGCTGTCGGCGCTATCAGGCGTTGTCGGCGGTCGACGATATCCAATGGCTTCCGACACGATGGACAGAGTGATGGCGCTTGTCGCGAAGCGCGAACCGGGGAGGACAACGGCGAATCGCGTCGTGTTTGATTACCGCAAGGATGCCCTCTACCTGATGCGGGAAAACAGAAACATTCCATCACTGCAAATGCCGCCGGGCGCGAGGATGGTTTGGGACGAGCGCTTCGAGGTGTTCAACCATTCCGATGCAGAGATAGTCGTCCGCGCTTTTGGCGCCGGAGACCCAACGGGTATTCCTATCAAGCCTTCCGGTTTCATTCCTCCGGGGATATTGAAGCGCTCCAAACAGACGATGCCCGTCTTCGTGCGCGAAAATCACGATCTCGCATTTCCGGGGTCAGGCGTGGCGGCGATCCGCCCGCTGCTTGCGCCTTATGATCTTTTTCTGCCGCGTTTCGACCTTGAGTTGGCCAATGTGATTGCCACGCGCCTCCTGCGCGCCGCTTACCCACAGCCCCCGGTTTAAATCGGGCCTCATTTTCGTGAATTGCCTTGGAACAGTTTTTACACCAAAACGCATCAGATAATGCGCTTTGCCTTGGCAAGGGCAGATGTCGTCCTTATGTTAAGGGCACGTAATAGCGGGCAGTAGTTGTGCCCGTGTGAGTTCGGGGAGTTCGATGAACCCAAATTTCAGAAATTTCGCCTTGTGGGCCGTGATCGCCCTCTTGCTGATCGCGCTGTTCAGCATGTTCCAGACGTCGCCGACGCAAACGGGTTCGCGGGAGATTCCGTATTCCCAGTTTATTCGCGACGTGGATTCCGGGCGAGTTCGCGACGTGACCGTCACCGGTAACCGGGTTCTTGGAACCTATACCGAAAACGGCACGGCCTTTCAGACCTATTCCCCCGTTATCGACGACAGCTTGATGGAGCGCTTGCAGAGCAAGAACGTCACCATCGTGGCGCGTCCCGAAAGCGATGGATCCTCCGGTTTCCTGAGCTATCTCGGCACGCTTCTGCCGATGTTTCTCATTCTTGGCGTCTGGCTGTTCTTCATGCGGCAGATGCAGGGTGGTTCGCGTGGCGCGATGGGCTTTGGCAAGTCCAAGGCCAAGCTTCTGACGGAAGCGCATGGCCGCGTAACGTTTGACGACGTTGCCGGTGTGGACGAAGCCAAGCAGGATCTTGAGGAAATCGTGGAATTCCTGCGTGACCCGCAGAAGTTCCAGCGCCTCGGCGGCAAGATTCCGCGCGGCGTTCTGCTTGTTGGTCCTCCGGGCACCGGTAAGACGCTTCTTGCGCGTTCCGTCGCAGGTGAGGCAAACGTGCCGTTCTTCACGATTTCCGGTTCGGATTTCGTGGAAATGTTCGTTGGCGTCGGTGCCAGCCGTGTGCGTGACATGTTTGAGCAGGCGAAGAAGAATGCGCCTTGCATCATCTTCATCGATGAAATCGATGCCGTCGGTCGTCATCGTGGCGCCGGCCTCGGCGGCGGTAACGACGAGCGCGAGCAGACGCTGAACCAGCTCCTGGTCGAAATGGACGGTTTCGAGGCGAATGAAGGCATCATCCTTATCGCCGCCACCAACCGTCCCGACGTTCTCGACCCAGCACTTCTGCGTCCCGGCCGTTTCGACCGTCAGGTCGTTGTGCCGAACCCGGACATTGTCGGCCGCGAGCGTATCCTCAAGGTGCATATCCGCAACGTGCCGCTGGCTCCGAATGTCGATCTCAAGGTTCTCGCCCGCGGCACCCCCGGTTTTTCGGGTGCGGACCTGATGAACCTCGTCAACGAAGCCGCCCTCATGGCCGCCCGCCGCAACAAGCGTGTGGTCACCATGCAGGAATTCGAAGACGCCAAGGACAAGATCATGATGGGTGCGGAGCGCCGCTCTTCCGCCATGACCGAGGCCGAAAAGAAGCTGACCGCCTATCACGAAGCCGGTCATGCCATCACCGCTCTGAAGGTTGCCGTGGCCGATCCGTTGCACAAGGCAACGATCATCCCGCGCGGCCGCGCACTTGGCATGGTCATGCAGCTGCCGGAAGGCGACCGCTATTCCATGAGCTACAAGTGGATGGTGTCGCGCCTCGTCATCATGATGGGTGGCCGCGTTGCCGAAGAACTGACCTTCGGTAAGGAAAACATTACCTCGGGCGCTTCCTCAGATATCGAGCAGGCAACCAAGCTTGCCCGCGCCATGGTGACGCAATGGGGCTTTTCCGATGCGCTCGGCCAGGTCTCCTATGGTGAAAACCAGCAGGAAGTGTTCCTCGGCCATTCAGTCTCGCAATCGAAGAACGTCTCCGAAGCCACAGCCCAGACGATCGACACGGAAGTTCGCCGCCTGATCGACGAGGCTTATGCCGAGGCCCGCCGCATTCTGACGGAAAATCACGATGGTTTCGTTGCGATTGCCGAAGGTCTGCTCGAATACGAAACCCTGACGGGTGACGAGATCAAGGCCCTGCTGAAGGGCGAAAAACCCGCCCGCGACCTGGGAGACGATTCTCCGGGCAGCCGTGGTTCCGCAGTGCCAAAAGCCGGCACCAAGAAGGACGGCCCTAGCGAAGTGAAGGGTGACGGCGAAGCAAAGGGCGACGGCGAGGCCGAAGGCGGCATGGAGCCGCAGCCACATTGATCGACCGCGCCTGTTAGAAATTGTAAAAGGCCATCCGGGTTCCGGGTGGCCTTTTCATTTTGGTAACAAGATATAAGCCATTTTTGCGGTAATTTACGTGCTGTTTATCGTGGTTTGTGGCATCTAGCCAAAAACGCTTCCGGCTGTTTTCAGTTTATGCCGGAATGCTGGAAAAGATTTGGAGTTCAAATGGCACGCCGTTATTTCGGAACCGATGGTATCCGCGGACAATCGAACGTCTTCCCCATGACGCCTGATCTGGCGATGCGGGTGGGCATTGCCGTCGGGACGATCTTCCGCCGTGGCCATCATCGCCATCGTGTCGTCATCGGCAAGGATACGCGCCTTTCCGGCTATATGCTGGAAAACGCCCTGGTTGCCGGCTTCACCGCCGCCGGTCTCGACGTCTTCCTGCTTGGCCCGATCCCGACGCCGGCCGTCGCCATGCTGACCCGCTCGCTGCGCGCCGATATCGGCGTGATGATCTCGGCCTCGCACAATCCCTTCTCCGACAACGGCATCAAGCTTTTCGGGCCTGACGGTTACAAGCTTTCCGATGAGCTGGAGCTGGAGATCGAAGACCTCCTCGACAAGGATATCTACGCCCAACTGGCGAAACCTGCCGAAATCGGCCGGGCGAAGCGCGTCGATGGCGACATCTATCGTTATATCGAGTTCGTGAAGCGCACCCTGCCGCGCGACGTGACATTGAGCGGCCTGCGAATCGCCATCGACTGTGCCAATGGCGCGGCTTATAAGGTGGCGCCCGCGGCGCTCTGGGAACTGGGCGCGGAAGTCGTCACCATCGGCAACGAGCCGAACGGCATCAACATTAACCTCGAATGTGGTTCCACGCACCCCGAAGCCCTTCAGAAAAAGGTCCACGAGGTGCGAGCCGATATCGGCATTGCGCTGGATGGTGATGCGGACCGCGTCATCATCGTTGATGAACGCGGTGAGATCGTCGATGGCGACCAGCTGATGGCCGTCATCGCCGACAGCTGGGCCGAAGACAACACGCTCCGCGGCGGTGGCATCGTCGCAACTGTCATGTCCAATCTCGGTCTTGAGCGTTTTCTTGGTGACAAGGGCCTCACCCTTGCCCGCACCAAGGTGGGCGACCGCTATGTGGTCGAACACATGCGCAACCACAATTTCAATGTTGGCGGTGAGCAGTCCGGCCATATCGTGCTGTCGGATTACGGCACGACGGGGGATGGCCTCGTTGCGGCATTGCAGGTTCTCGCCAAGGTCAAGCGCTCCGGCCGCACGGTGAGCGAGGTTTGCCGCAAGTTCGAGCCCGTGCCGCAGCTTTTGAAGAATGTCCGTATCTCCGGTGGCAAACCGCTGGAAAACCCGGTCGTGCAACAGGCAATTGCGGATGCGGAAAGTGCGCTTGCCGATAATGGCCGTCTCGTCATCCGCCCTTCCGGCACCGAACCGCTGATCCGCGTGATGGCGGAAGGCGACGATAGCGCGAAGGTGGAGCGTATCGTCAATGATCTTGTCGGCATCATCGCGAATGCACGCTCTGCCGCGTGAGGCATAGCAACAATAAATCAGCAAAAAGCCGGCCTTCCGCCGGCTTTTTCTTTGAGTATTTACTAATAAATATAGTGAATGAGCGTGGTTAATCGGGACTTAACCATTTTACGTCAATCTCCATGACTGAACAGTTCACTGGCATCTGCTGCCGCAAACGCACGTGCCTCTTCTGGAGTGGAAGTCATGAAAAACGCCCTGGCCGGATTTCTGGCCGTCCTGCTGACCGGCACCAGCACCATTGCCGCCGATCTTTATCAAGCTGAGCCTGCGCCGACCTATGCTCCCGAAGTGGAGATCACCCAGGCAAGCGGCTGGTATCTGCGTGGCGACGTCGGTTATTCTTTCAATAAGCTGCGTGGTGCCAATTATTATCAGGGTGGCCCTGGTGGCTATCTCGCTGATTTCGATACTGCGAAGATCGACGATAGCTATGTCATTGGCGCCGGCGTCGGTTATCAGTTCAACAACTATTTCCGCAGTGACGTGACCTTTGACTATATGGGTAAGTCGGATTTTCGTGGCTCCACGAGCGGTTTCTGCGGTTCCGTTCCCGGCCGCTGCGTCTCGGAGGACCTTAGCTCGGTTCGCGCCTATACTCTGATGGCAAATGCCTACGTCGATCTCGGCACTTACGGACGCGTGACACCGTATGTCGGCGGTGGTATCGGCGGCTCCTACGTCAAGTGGGACAAGCTGCGTAACACATCCTGCAGTGTCAATGGTCTTGGCTGCGACCCGACCACCGAACACGGCGGCAGGGGCAAGTGGCGTTTCGCTTACGCCCTTATGGCCGGCGCATCCATTGATGTCACCTGTAATCTGAAGGCCGATATCGGTTACCGTTTCCGTCACATCAACAAGGGCGACATGTTCGCTTATGAGAATGGCGGCGGCCCCGGCCGTGACAAGGGCCTCTATTCGCATGAAGTGCGCGTCGGTGGCCGTTATGTCTTCAACGGCTGCGATACCGCACAATACATGCCGCCCGCCGATATTCCTCTGCAGCCTGCCGTTTATAAATAAACGTCACGCCAACCTGATAGTTTCGGGCCGTCCGCATCCTCCGGGTGCGGGCGGTTTTGTTTTATCGGCATGTGGCAAGGGACATGACGCATATGGACCAAGAATCTTCTGCGTAGCGACATATTCCGCTTGACTGGGATCGGCGACAGGAATAGCAACGGCGTCAGGACACTCCACCCTAACGTGGAGCGCCTATCTGGAAGGGTAGTCAAATGACAGATATCGTGAAGCCGGACGTCCGTCCGGGCAATACGCATTTTTCCTCTGGTCCCTGCTCGAAGCGTCCCGGTTGGTCGCTAGATGCTCTCTCCGATGCGTCGCTCGGTCGCTCGCATCGCGCCAAGGTTGGCAAAGCCAAGCTGAAGCAGGCAATCGATCTCACCCGTGAAGTTCTTGATGTTCCTGCCGATTATCGCATCGGTATCGTTCCCGCATCCGACACCGGCGCCGTTGAAATGGCGCTCTGGTCGCTGCTCGGCGAACGTGGCGTCGATATGCTCGCCTGGGAAAGCTTCGGCGCCGGCTGGGTCACCGACGTCGTCAAGCAGCTGAAGCTGAAGGACGTTCGCAAGTTCGAGGCCGATTACGGTCTGCTGCCGAACTTTGCCGAAGTCGATTTCGACCGCGACGTGGTCTTCACCTGGAACGGCACGACCTCCGGCGTTCGCGTTCCCAATGCCGATTTCATTCCCGCCGACCGCAAGGGCCTGACCATCTGCGACGCCACCTCGGCGGCTTTCGCGCAGGATATGGACTTTACGAAACTCGACGTCGTCACCTTCTCCTGGCAGAAGGTTCTGGGCGGCGAGGGCGGCCATGGCGTCATCATCCTGTCGCCGCGCGCCGTTGAGCGTCTCTTGAGCTACGCACCGGCATGGCCGCTGCCAAAAATCTTCCGCATGGTTTCCGGCGGCAAGCTGATCGAAGGCATCTTCAGCGGTGAAACCATCAACACGCCGTCCATGCTCTGCGTTGAAGATTATATCGACGCGCTGCTCTGGGCAAAGAACCTCGGTGGCCTGAAGGCGCTGATCGGCCGCGCTGATGCCAATGCCAAGGTGATTTACGATTTCATCGAGAAGAACGACTGGATCGCCAACCTAGCCGTGAAGCCGGAAACCCGCTCCAACACGTCTGTTTGCCTCAAGATCGTCGATCCCGAGGTCCAGGCGCTGGATGCCGCGGCACAGGCCGATTTCGCCAAAGGCGTCGTCGCCCTGCTCGAAAAGGAAAATGTCGCCCTCGATATCGGCGCTTACCGTGACGCCCCGTCCGGTCTGCGCATCTGGGCCGGCGCCACCATTGAGACGGCCGATATGGAAGCCGTCATGCCCTGGCTCATCTGGGCTTACCAGACGCAGAAGGCAGCACTTTCCAAGGCTGCCGCCTGATTTGATACCGGCCCTGCGCTGATGCAGGGCCGCATAGTTCCCGCTTTCAAAACTGCACCGTTTTTCAAGGAGCCCGTGAACCATGGCACCTCGCGTACTCGTATCCGACGAACTGTCGGAAACCGCCGTCCAGATTTTCCGTGATCGTGGCGTCGAAGTTGATTTCCAGCCGAAGCTCGGCAAGGACAAGGACAAGCTTGCCGAAATCATCGGCAATTACGATGGCCTGGCTATCCGCTCTGCCACCAAGGCAACCGAAAAGCTGATCGAAGCCGCGACCAACCTCAAGGTCATCGGCCGCGCCGGCATTGGCGTCGACAATGTTGACATCCCGGCCGCCTCGCGCCGCGGTATCATCGTCATGAACACGCCTTTCGGCAACTCCATCACAACGGCGGAACACGCGATTGCGCTGATGTTTGCCGTCGCCCGCCAGCTTCCGGCAGCCGATAGCTCCACGCAGGCCGGCAAGTGGGAAAAATCCAAGTTCATGGGTGTCGAGATCACCGGCAAGACGCTCGGCGTCATCGGTGCGGGTAACATCGGCTCCATCGTCTGCTCGCGTGCACTTGGCCTCAAGATGCACGTTCTCGCCTATGACCCCTTCCTGTCGCCGGAGCGCGCGCAGGAAATGGGCGTCACTAAGGTTGAACTGGACGAGTTGCTAGCCCAGGCCGATTTCATCACCCTGCATGTTCCGATGACCGACAAGACGCGCGGCATCCTGAACGCCGAGAACCTTGCCAAGACCAAGAAGGGCGTGCGTATCGTCAACTGCGCCCGTGGTGGTCTTGTGGATGAAGCTGCCCTTGCGGAAGCCATCAAGTCCGGCCACGTCGCCGGTGCCGGTTTTGACGTGTTCGAAGTCGAGCCCGCCACCGAGAGCCCGCTTTTCGGCCTTCCGAACGTCGTCTGCACGCCGCATCTTGGCGCTTCGACCACGGAAGCACAGGAAAACGTTGCCCTGCAGGTTGCCGAGCAGATGTCGGATTATCTCGTCAAGGGTGCCGTCTCCAACGCCATCAACATGCCGTCGATCACGGCTGATGAAGCACCGCGCCTGAAGCCCTTCATTCGTCTGGCGGATGTTCTCGGTTCTTTCGTTGGTCAGGTCCAGGAAAGCGCCACGAAAGAAATCGAAATCCTTTACGACGGTGCAACCGCCAACATGAACACGAAGGCGTTGACCAGTGCATTGCTGGCTGGCCTCATCCGCAGTCAGGTTGCCGACGTGAACATGGTTTCGGCCCCCGTCATGATCAAGGAGAAAGGCATCATCCTTTCCGAGGTCAAGCGCGACAAGACCGGCGTTTACGACGGTTACATCAAGCTGACGGTGAAGACGGAAAACCAGATCCGCTCGGTTGCCGGCACGGTGTTCTCGGATGGCAAGCCACGTTTCATCCAGATCAAGAACATCAACATGGATGCCGATGTCGGATCGCACATGATCTACATCACCAATACCGACGTTCCCGGCATGATCGGCTTCATGGGCACCACGCTCGGCGAGGCTGGCGTCAACATCGCCAACTTCCAGCTTGGACGTGAAAAGGAAGGCGGCGACGCCATCGCCCTGCTTTATGTCGACGGTCCGGTTTCCGAAGAGGTGCTGGACAAGCTGCGCGCCAACCCGGCCATCCGCCACGTCAAGCCGCTGACGTTCAACGTCGACTGATCTATCGTTCCTCCCAAGGGGACAATAGGAACCGGTGCAGGGGAAACCCTGTGCCGGTTTTTGTTTTTCCAGCTTTCGAATTGCGGCAGATTTCACGCGCCTCACGCCTTGGTTGCATATCACAAAAAATTTAAGCCGAGCGGTCTAAAAATGATGATCATGAGTTGCTATATCGCCTGTTGAGATGCCGCTCATGGGAGGGCGGCCAACAGGAGATAACGATGTTTGCTGCCTTTCGGCGCTTCAAGGGTTTGTTCGCAGTCGCCGCGCTTGGTATCGCGGTGTCTTTTGTGGCGGTTGATATGGCAGAAGCACGTCGCGCCAGCGGCGGTTTTGGCAGCCGTGGCACGCGGACTTACTCCGCTCCCCCTTCGACCAGCACTGCGCCCGGCCAGACCGCGCCGATTAACCGCAGCATGACGCCCAACACCAATCAGGCAGCGCCGAGCGCTGCTCAGCCAGCTCGTCCCGGCGCGCAGGCGCCGCAGCAGAATCGCGGTCTGTTTGGCGGCATGATGGGCGGTCTGATGGGCGGGCTGCTGATGGGCGGTCTGTTCGGCATGCTTCTGGGTGGTGGTTTCGGCGGCATGGCCGGTTTCTTCGGCATGTTGCTGCAGGTTGCGCTGATCGGCCTTCTGGTCATGCTGGCCATGCGTTTCTTCGCGTCGCGCCGTCAGGGCCAGCCCGCTTATGGATCGGCCAACGGCTCGCCCCGCACGGATCACTCCGGCTCCTCCTATAATAGCGGTTCGCAGGCGGGTCCGGCCGCATCCTCGTTCAAGATCCCGAAGATCGGCGCGATGGCCGGCGCTGCGGGCGGAGCGGCTGCTGCTGCCGCAACGGCAAAGCCCACAGCCCACGCCAACGCCATCTCGGAAGGCGACGAAATCGGCATCACGCAGGGCGACCTCGAGACGTTCCAGAAAATGCTGGAAGACGTGCAGGCTGCCTACGCCGCCGAAGATTATGGCACATTGCGCAAACTGACGACGCCAGAAGCCATGTCTTATCTCGCTGAAGAACTCAGCGATAACGCGACAAGCGGCGTGAAAAACGACGTGCGCGAGGTGACGCTGCTGCAGGGCGATGTCGCCGAAGCATGGCACGAAGAAGGGCAGGACTACGCGACAGTCGCAATGCGTTACTCTGCCATCGACGTGATGCGCGACCGCACCTCCGGCAAGGTGATCGAAGGTGACGAGCAACATCCGTCCGAGTCGGTGGAAATGTGGACCTTTGTCCGCCGCCCCGGCAACGACAACTGGCAGGTCGCCGCCATCCAGGCCGCCGCCTGACGAATCAGAGCCTCTTAAACGGATAAGGCCCGGCGGTCGCTTCACCGCCGGGCCTTATCCGTTTCGTTCGATAAGCTTCCTAAAAAGCATGGCGGGATGCCGCCAAAAAAGATTGGGAGATCTTACGGGTGATATATCCGCCAACCACGCGCGGCGGATTCGGCTTTCCCCTGCCATGCAAGGCCTTGAGGCTTGTTTGCCTCGGTATGTCCCGGGCGCATGGCTCATCCGCTTCACGGAATTGCCTTTTTTCATTCATCCGTCATTCAGTCCCCGCGTCCTAACCACAGGGCGTACACGTCAATGTGACTTTTCGTGCCGGTTCTAAACCGCTTTGGGAGCGGAACCTCAGCCGCAAAAACGCGTTGACAATCCAATTCCCGGCATCTCGCAGGCCGGGCTGGGTGGCCGGGCAATGCACGGCCCGCGAGAACGGAGAGCTATCGAAATGAAACGCTTTGACCTGATCGACGGGATGCGTGGTTACTTCCTCGTCTTCATGCTGATCAACCATCTGGTGTTTGCCGGCGGCTTCTGGCTGGTGGAAATCAATCATCGCCAGTTCGCTTTTGTCGAGGACGCGCAGGGCTTCGTATTCCTGTCCGGCCTGCTGATCGGCATGGTATACGCGCGCAAGATGATGAAATATGGCTATGACGCCGGTAAACAGATGATCTGGAACCGCGCGCTGGAACTCTATCGTTATGCGATGGGTCTCGTCATTGCCGTTTTGTTCTTCCGTATGATCATCCCGCATGCGCCCTATATCTGGTACAATTGGCTCGGCATGACGTCTTTCGACGATCCGCTGCGTCTGGCGGCAATTGCGACATTTCTCTTCCAGCCGACCTTCATGGACATTCTGCCGCAATATATTGTCTACATGATTTTTGCGCCTGTCCTGGTGAAGCTCTGCCTCGATGGCAAGTGGGCCTATGTCATGGCCGGCTCGCTGCTGTTGTGGATGGCGGGACAGCTTGGCCTACAGCAGATCTTGACGACGCCTCTCAATGAACTTGTGAAGGGCGCGGACGAACAGGGTATTCGCGTTAGCTTCAACCTGCTCGGCTGGCAGCTGGTGTTCTACTCGGCGCTGGTGATGGGTGCTATGACGGCGCAGAACCGCATTCCGTGGAAGAAGATTTTCTCCCCGGAGCACACTTGGCTGCCGAAGGCCGCGCTTGTTATCTGCCTGTTCTTCATGCCGCTCCGCATCGCTACCGCGTGGGGTCTGATGCCGGAATTCATGATGGGCAAGTTTTCGACGATGGAAATCCGCGCCGATTTCGGCCCGGTCTATCTCATCAACTTCCTCGCCGTCGGCGTTGGCCTCACCTGGCTCGTGATTGCTGGACCGCATCACCACCGCCCGCTCGTGCGCTCCATCGCCGAAGGCGTTATCTGGGTGCTGTCGCTGAAGTTCCTGCAATTGCTCGGCCGCCACTCGCTGCAGGTCTATGTCTGGCACGTGGCGATCGTCTACGGCGTTTATTATCTCGATGGCCGCACGGCGGAACTGTCGCAGCTGAACAAGACGCTGATCGCCTTCACGGCCATCGGATTGCTGGCCATGCCCGCCCTGTGGCGGGAGCGCGACAAGTGGTTCGGCAGCAGCGGCCAGAAGACAGCTGGCGCCTGAAGTCCTCCACAGAGGGAATCAGACGGCTTTACGGGGCGGTTTTCCGCCCCGTACTTGCGTGTGAAGCCATTCCTTTCTATATGCAGCCCTTAAATCCGCAGTATGCGAGACAGGACGGCCCCGTTTTGTGGGCAGGGTTTCTCGCGGCGGATGACCGACAGGCGGCGGGGCCTTTACCCCCGTTATGACTGACGATGGGAAAAAACGTGAATACGCTCGATTTTGACAAGAGGCCGGAAGATACCCGGATCGTTGTCGCCATGTCCGGTGGCGTCGATTCTTCTGTTGTGGCCGGTATCCTCAAGCGCGAGGGCTATGATGTCCTCGGCATCACCCTCCAGCTGTATGACCATGGCGCCGCCGTGCACCGCGCCGGCTCCTGTTGCGCCGGCCAGGATATCGACGATGCGCGCCGGGTCTGCGAAACGCTGGGTATCCCCCATTACGTGCTGGATTATGAAGCGCGTTTCCGTGAAACCGTCATCAACCCCTTTGCGGAAGCTTATGCGATGGGTGAGACGCCCATTCCCTGTGTTGCCTGCAACCAGACGGTAAAATTCGCCGATCTTCTAGCGACTGCGCAGGAACTGGGTGCCGATGCGCTGGCCACGGGCCACTACATCCGTTCGCGGCCCAACCCCGTTCCCGGCCAGCCGGGCCGCCGCGCGCTCTATCGGCCGATCGACAGCGACCGCGACCAGAGCTGGTTCCTGTTCGCAACCACGCAGGAACAGATCGATTATCTGCGCTTTCCACTCGGTGGCCTCTCCAAGGCCGAAACGCGGGCTTTGGCGGAAGAAATGGGGCTTGTCGTTGCCAAGAAGGCCGACAGCCAGGATATCTGTTTCGTACCGCAGGGAAAATATACCGATATCATCAACAAGCTGAAGCCGAATGCGGCTCTGGCGGGTGATATCGTGCATCTCGACGGGCGTGTGCTCGGCCGCCACGATGGCATCGTGCATTATACGATCGGCCAGCGCCGCGGTATCGGCGTTGCGACGGGCGAGCCGCTTTACGTCGTGCATCTCGATGCGCGTGGCCGCCGGGTCATCGTTGGCCCACGTGAGGCGCTGGAAACCCGCCGCGTCTATCTGCGTGACATGAACTGGTTGGGTGATGGCGACTTGGCCGTCGACGCCGGGCAGGGCTTCGCCTGCTTCGCCAAGGTGCGTTCCACCCGTCCTCCGACGGAGGCAGTGCTGCATGCGGATGAGAATGGCATCTATGTGGACCTGATGACCGGAGAAGCGGGTGTCGCGCCCGGTCAGGCCTGCGTGCTTTATTCCGCGCCGGGCGCGGATGCCCGCGTGTACGGTGGTGGTTTCATTGAACGGTCCGAGCGCTCGGCGGAGGCCGAGGCGTCGCTCAAGGCGCTCTTGGAAAAGCCGGTTGCCGCCTGAAACCACTCGCTTTTTGCAGCGATGCGGAAAGCGAATTTTTTGCGCATCTTGCGCTTGACACTTTGGGGAGCGGCACCTTATAAGCCGCTCATCCTGATGGAACGGCCGGTCACATGACTGTCACGTTTCCCCTGTGGCGGGGTAGCTCAGGTGGTTAGAGCAGCGGAATCATAATCCGCGTGTCGGGGGTTCAAGTCCCTCTCCCGCTACCACTTTCCTTCATACGAAAAAACCATACCTTACCGTGTAGCGCGGGAGTTCGTTGCTTGTCTCAGCGGAAAATAGCAATGGATAAGGCGGCGTTGCCGGCGAGTTTCGCCCAAAAAAAGGGAAACCCGCTTACTGCTAAAATGCAGCCAGCGGGCCTCGACCTCTACCCCCTCCCACAAGGGCGGCTGCACAAAAGCACACTGAATGAAATATGGCAAGATCAAGGCATCATATTGTTGCTGCTGACAGGGTTGTTCTGCCATTCAGCCGCGTATGACGGAGCTCTCACCCGTAGTTTTAAAGGGGCGGGCGCAGGAGGCGACTTTAAAGAGGGTAAAAAAATGCCCGCTGGCAGCGGGCAGTCAGAGGGAACTGAGGTTAGGAGCCTCAGCGTTCAAACGGCCATCCTCGATATAGGTTCCGCCCGGGGGACAATTTTTGTACCGCTCGCACACAGACAATATGAAGCCGATGACGCCGGAACGAAAACCGCCGCTGCGAAAAAATAAACATCCGGAAGATCATGACTTGGGAAACTGGAGCGGGCGAAGGGATTTGAACCCTCGACCCCAACCTTGGCAAGGTTGTGCTCTACCCCTGAGCTACACCCGCTCAAATCCACCGGTCCGGGGTAGTATGCTGAACCGTGGGCCGCCGAAGCGGCGACGGGCGCTATATCGCTCAATCGATTTTGGAATGCAACAGGGAAATGACGAAAACGCGAAAATTTCTTTGAGAAATGCGACAAGCGGCGGAAAAGATTGATAATTTTTCCTGCAGCCGATTTTTCCCGCGTTGCCAATCGGCGGCTGCCCCCTTAATCATGAGGCAACGACAATGGAATCGGCAGAGGCAGGCGGCAGCATATGGCGGAGAATTCTCGCAAGACGGCAGCGGAGCTGTTCGAATTTCTCGATGGGCTCGGAATTTCGCACACCACGAAACAGCACGAGCCTGTCTTTACCGTCGCGGAATCGCAGTCATTGCGCGACCTCATCCCCGGCGGCCACACAAAGAACCTCTTTGTAAAGGACAAGAAGGACCAGTACTTCGTTCTGACCGTGGAAGAAAACGCGGTCGTGGATCTGAAAAGCGTCCATAAGACCATCGGTGCGGCAAGCCGCGTGTCCTTCGGCCGGCCGGAAAAAATGCTCGAATATCTGGGTGTGGTGCCGGGTTCGGTCACGGTGTTCGGCGCAATCAACGACACGGACCGGCAGGTCACTTTTGTGTTGGATAGCGCGCTTCTGGAAAACGAACTTGTCAATGGCCACCCGCTCTCCAACGAGCAGACGACGACAATCGCATCCGCGGATCTCATTCGCTTTCTCGAGGCGACCGGACATACGCCGCTTGTCTTGAAAGTCAGCGAGTGAGATACGATCTTTGCTTCAATCAAGACATATGACAGAGGTTACGGGAGACCGGCATGAGCGACACGAATAATCCTTACGGCGGTTCCTACGGCGGGCAGATGTCCGCAAGCGCGCACTATAGTGGCGAGCTGAATGGTGCGTCCTCCGGACACATCAAGGACACAACGACGGCTGGTTTCTCCAAGGACGTTCTCGAAGAGTCACGTCGTCAGCCAGTTCTCGTGGATTTCTGGGCACCCTGGTGCGGCCCGTGCAAACAGCTGACGCCCGTGCTCGAGAAAGTCGTCAACGAAGCGAATGGCCGCGTGAAGCTCGTGAAGCTGAACATTGACGACCACCCGTCCATTCCCGGCCAGCTCGGCATCCAGTCCATTCCGGCAATCGTGGCTTTTGCGGATGGCCGGCCGGTCGACGGCTTCATGGGTGCGGTGCCGGAAAGCCAGATCAAGCAATTCATCGAAAAGATTGCCGGCCCTGATGCGGGCGATCCCAGGGCGGAGATCGAGGCCGTTCTGACCGAAGCGAAACAGCTTCTGGCCGATGGCGATTTTAACGGCGCAGCACAGCTCTTTGGCGCTGTCATGCAGGCGGATCCGGAAAACCCCGCAGCGATTGCCGGCATTGCCGAATGCATGATCGCCGCCGGACAATATGAGCGGGCCAGTGAATTGCTGTCGTCACTGCCGGCGGAACTCAATGAGGATGCGGGCATTCAGCTCGTTTCGAAAAAGATCGCTCAATATGAGGAAGCCCGCAAGATCGGCGATCCAGTGGCGCTGGAAAGCGAACTGGCAGCCGACCCGGATCGACACGAGGCACGGGTTAAGCTTGCAAAGGTGCTGAATGCGCAGGGTCGGCGCGACGAGGCGGCGGATCATCTGCTCTACGTTATGCGTAAGGATCGGACCTTCGATGACGACGGCGCGCGCCGCCAGCTTCTCGAATTTTTCGAGGCCTGGGGCTTTAAGGATCCGGCGACCGTCGCCGGCCGCCGGAAGCTTTCGTCGATACTGTTTTCGTGATGCGGGCATATCCCGGCCAGGCGGTTGATCCGCCGGCCGGCAGCAGTGAACAGGGGGCTTGATTCCCATGCATGTCGGAAATGCAAGATATGTGAAGAGCGACGACCTGCCGGAAACCGTGCCGGTTTTTCCCCTTCCCGGTGCTCTTCTGTTGCCGGAAGGCCATCTTCCACTCAATATCTTCGAGCCAAGATATCTTGCCATGATCGACACGGCGTTGGCGGGTCACCGTCTCATCGGCATGGTGCAGCCAGCCCTTCATGTCATTGAATCGGGCCTGGAAGGCGGGCCGTTGAGTGCGGTTGGGTGCCTTGGCCGCATCACCTCCTTTTCCGAAACCGGCGATGGCCGTTACATCATCTCGCTCACCGGTGTGTGCCGTTTCCGTCTGCTGGAGGAGGTGGAGGCCGGCAAGCCCTATCGCAGTTTCCGTCACGCGCCCTTCATCGCCGATCTCTCCGGCGAATACGATGAGGAGGCCGTGGACCGTGAAAACCTGCTGCGGGTGTTCCGCTCGTTTCTGGAGGCCAACCAGCTGGAAGCGGATTGGGAGAGTGTGGAAAGGGCCGGCAACCGTGTTCTGGTCAATTCGCTTTCCATGATGTCTCCCTTTGGACCCGCCGAAAAACAGGCGCTGCTGGAAGCGCCCGATCTCAAGACGCGGGCCGAAACATTGATCGCAATCACCGAGATCGTTCTTGCCCAGGGATCGGGTGAGGGCGGCAACGTGCTGCAGTAGGATCGCCGCCATGGACGACAGGATGAACAACGTCGATCCGAAGCTTCTCGAATTGCTTGTCTGCCCTTTGACGAAGGGCCGCCTTTCCTATGACCGCGCCCGCAATGAACTCATCTCCGAAAATGCGCGGCTTGCTTATCCAATTCGTGACGGTGTGCCGATCATGCTCATCTCGGAAGCGCGTAAAATAGAGGACTAAACGCAGCTTCTTTTCCTCTCCACAGATTGTCATGAGGCGAATTGACGAAGATGCGTTGACAACCATGCGTGGATTTGACCAGAGTCCCGCCCGACATGTCTGTTGCGGGGAGAAAACTGATGTCGTTGCGCGCGCTCGTCCGGATTTCGCTGGTTGCGGTCTCAGCCGCCATGATTTTTGCGCCAGCCATGGCGGCGGAACCCTCCCGCAAGGTCGTGACCACCCAAAATGGCGATTATTTCGGCTTCGATCTCAGGACGGAGCAAAACGTCTCGTTGGAGCAATGTGGCGAGATTTGCGCCGGGGACACATCCTGCAAGGCCTTTACCTACAATCCAAAGGTGAAATGGTGCTTCCTCAAATCTGATTTCAATCAGCTGAACGCCTTCCCCGGTGCGGTTGCCGGCAAGATTGTCGAAGTGGCGACGGAAGCCGATATCGGCGCGCCGCAGCGCCTGTCCTTCGTCACTGACAGTCTGCAGCAGGAAGCGCGCCGAATGAAATCCGGCCTTGCGGCGAATGACGGTGAGGGCGGGCAAGGCGTGGAAGCCCTCGTACAGATGGCGCGGCAGCAGGCGGCCGCGGGCAATGTTCCCGATGCGGTTACGACCTATAAGCAGGCCCTTGCGATCACGCCAGACGACGGCGCGCTCTGGGCGGAGCTTTCCGAAAAGGCGGCGCAGGTCACCGATAATTATTCGATCGCAGGGCAAGCGGCGTCTGCCGCCATCAATGCCTATCAGCTGAGCCGAACAGTCAGCGCCCGCACCGAAGCCTTGAACCGGCTGGCGAAGGCATTTGAAAGAACTCAGAATTATCGCGCAGCCCTCAATGCCTATAAAGAAAGCCTTGCGCTTACCGACGATGCACAGACAAAGGCGGCCTATGCCGACCTGCGCACGCGCCAGGGTTTTCGCGTCATCAACAATACGGTGGATACGGACAGCGTAAGCCCGCGCGCCTGCGTGCAGTTTTCCGAACCGCTGGTGAAGAATGGCGTCGATTATTCTTCCTTCATCACGCTGGATGGGGCAGCTCCCAAGGCCATCGAGGCGAAGGGCAGCGAAATTTGCGTCGAAGGCCTGACCCATGGCCAGCGCTACAAGATCGCACTGCGCGCCGGCCTGCCGTCTTCCGTGGAAGAGCCGCTGGAAAAACAGGTCAATCTCGATATTTACGTGCGTGACCGCACGGCCAGCGTGCGCTTCACCGGCGAGAATTTCGTGCTGCCGGGCAGTGCGCGCCGTGGCATTCCAATTGTCTCTGTGAATGCCGACAAGGCCGACCTGAAGCTTTATCGCGTCGGTGACCGCAATATCACCGCGCTGCTCGCAAATTCGCAGTTTCTGACGCAGATGGACGGTTACAATGCCGAGCGTATCGAAAACGAAATCGGCGAGCTTGTCTGGCAGGGCTCGATTGATATCCAGCCCGATCTCAACAAGGACGTGGTGACGAGTTTTCCAGTGGATGAGGCCTTGCCGGAGCGCAAGCCGGGCATCTATGTGCTGACTGCCGTGCCGCCGGGCACAGCGCCGGAAACTTGGGATTCGCGCGCCACCCAATGGTTCCTCGTGTCGGATACCGGCATCACCACCTATGCCGGAACGGACGGTTTGAATGTATTTGTCCGTGCACTCGGCAGCGCCAAACCGCTTGCGGACGTGGATCTGCAGCTCCTGGCCAAGAACAACGAGGTGCTGGGCACCGCGAAAACCGATGCGGACGGACGCGCGGTGTTCTCTGCCGGCCTGATGCGCGGCACGGCGGCTCAGGCGCCTGCCATCCTGACCGCGCGCAACGGCGATGAGGATTACGTGTTCCTCGATATGACCCGTGCAGGCTTCGATCTCTCGGATCGCGGCGTGACGGGACGTGCAGCACCCGGTGCTATCGACGTGTTCAGCTGGACCGAACGTGGCATCTACCGTGCCGGCGAGACCGTGCATGCCGCAGCCCTGGCCCGTGACGTTGACGGCAAGGCAATCGAGGACCTGCCGCTCACTTTCATTTTCTCACGCCCTGACGGGGTGGAAGACCGGCGCTTTGTCAGCGACGGCAAGGCGCTTGGCGGTCATGCGGTGGATCTGCCGTTGCAGGCAAATGCCATGCGCGGCACCTGGACATTGCGCATCCATACCGACCCGAAAACGGCTGCGATCAGCGAAAAGAGCTTCCTTGTCGATGATTTTGTGCCTGACCGCACCGAGTTTGACCTCTCGAGCAAGGCAAAACAGATCGATCCGGGCGCAGAAACGGCAATCGACGTTGATGGCCGTTATCTCTATGGCGCGCCCGCTGCCGGCCTGACGCTGGAAGGAGAGGTCGCGATCAAGCCGACGCGCACCAGCGCCGATTTCGAAGGTTATTTCTTCGGCCTGGCCGATGAGGAAAGCGAAGAGGAAAACCGCACGACGCTTGCCGATCTGCCGGTCCTGGATGAAGAGGGCAAAGCGAGATTCAACGTTGATCTCACCGATCTGCCATCCACAACGCAGCTTCTCTCCGCCAACATCACCGTGCGCATGCGCGAAGCCGGCGGCCGCGCCGTGGAACGCTCGCTGGCGCTGCCCATCAAGGCGGAAGCATCCGTCATTGGCATCAAGCCGCAGTTTTCCGGCGATCTCGCCCAGAACTCCGTTGGACGTTTCCATATCATCGGTGTCAGTGCCGATGGTGCCAAACAGGCGATGAATGGCCTGACCTGGAAGCTCATCAAGGTAGAGCGTAACTATCAATGGTATCGCCAGGGTAATTCCTGGCGTTATGAGCCCGTGGAATACACCAAGCAGCAGGAAACCGGCACGCTTTCGGTCGACGCCAATGGCGGCGAAATTTCCGTGCCGGTCACCTGGGGCCGCTACCGGCTTGAAGTGGAGGGTGCGGGTAATGGCGCACCGGTTTCCAGTGTCGAATTCGATGCCGGTTTCTATGTCGAGGCAAGCTCGACGGAAACGCCGGATGCGCTGGAAATCGCGCTGGACAAACAGAGCTACAAGATCGGCGATACGGCCAAACTCAAGGTCTCCTCACGTTTCGCCGGTGAATTGCTGATAACGTCCGGTTCGGAAAAGCTGATTGCGGTACAGAATGCCGAGATCGGCGAAGAGGGCGGCGAGATCGACATTCCGGTCACCGAGGAATGGGGCGCTGGCGCTTATGTGACGGCGACGCTGTTCCGCCCCGGCGACGCGCAGGAAAGCCGTATGCCGATGCGCGCCATCGGCATCAAGTGGCTTGCCGTCGATCCGGCCGAGCGCAAGCTTGCCGTCACACTCGGCGCGCCGCAGAAGACGCTGCCGCGCCAGCCGCTCGAAATTCCGATCACGGTTGCGGGGGCTGGTGTGGGCGAAAAGGCCTACGCCATCGTTGCGGCGGTCGATGTCGGCATCTTGAACCTCACCCGCTATGAGCCGCCGAAGCCGGATGAATGGTATTTCGGCCAGCGCCGGCTGGGACTGGAAATCCGCGACCTCTATGGCCGCCTGATTGACGGCTCGCTTGGCGCCACCGGCCGGCTGCGCACCGGTGGTGATGGCGGCGGGGCGGCCCTTCAGGGCAGCCCGCCCACGGAAAAGCTTGTGGCCTTCTTTGCCGGTCCGGTCGAACTTGACGCTAACGGCAAGGCGACGGTGAGCTTCGAGATTCCGCAGTTCAACGGGACGGCCCGCATCATGGCGGTTGCCTGGACGAAGACCGGCGTGGGACATGCGGTTTCCGATGCCATCATTCGCGATCCCGTCGTGGTAACGGCCAGCGCGCCGAAATTCCTCGCCCCCGGCGATATCTCGCAATTGCGGCTTGATATCGCCAATACGGATGGCGACGCCGGCGATTACCGGCTGGATGTGACTAGCAATACGGCTCTGACGGTCGATCAGGGTGAAGTGTCGCAGACACTTGCGCTGCAAAAGGGCGGCAAGTCGTCTTTGACCGTTCCGCTGACGGGCGAACAGCCCGGCAATGGGGCGATCACAATCAAGGTCTCCAATGCGGCAGGTGTCTCGCTTGAGCAGGTTCTGAATGTTCCGGTTCGCCCGGCCGTTCTTCCAGTCACGACGCGGCGCGAAATTAAGATTGCGCCGAACAGCAGCCTGACGATCAATGGCGATCTTCTGGCCGATAGCATGCTCCTCGGCTCCTCCGTCGCCGTTAATGTCACGCGCTCGCCCGCTTTCGATATCCCGGCGCTGGTGATGATGCTGGACAAATATCCTTACGGCTGCGCCGAACAGACGACGAGCCGCGCGCTGCCGCTGCTTTACGTCTCGGAACTGACGAAGGACAGCGGCATGGCTGAAGATCCCGACACCCGTAAGAGGGTTCAGGAAGCGGTCTACCGCGTGCTGTCCTTCCAGTCGAGTTCCGGCAGCTTCGGCCTCTGGTCGCCGGGTTACGGCGATCTGTGGCTCGATGCCTATATTACCGACTTCCTGACCCGCGCGCGCGAGCAGAAGTACGATGTCCCCGAAGCGGCCATGGTGCAGGCGTTGAACAACCTGCAGAACGGCCTGTCCTATGACAGCAATGTCAAGGATCGCGGAAACGAGATCGCCTATTCGCTTTATGTGCTGGCGCGCAACCGCAAGGCGGCGATCAACGATCTGCGTTATTACGCCGATACTGCGCTTGCCGATTTCCCGACGCCGCTTGCCAAGGCGCAGGTTGCCGCAGCCCTTTCGCTTTACGGCGACCAAACCCGTTCGAAGACCGTGTTCGGTGCCTCGCTCGACATGGCCAGCCGCGCCACCAATGTCAGCTTCGCCCGCGCCGATTACGGCTCCGCCCTTCGCGATGGCGCGGCGGCGCTGGCGCTGGCGGCGGAAAGCCGTCCGGTTCCGGCCGTCGTGCCGCAGCTTGCCGGTGCCGTGGCAAAGGAATGGGAAAAGAAGCCCTATACCAGCACACAGGAGCAGGCATGGATGCTGCTGGCCGCCCGGGCCGTGAAAGGCGAGGACAAGGATATCCGTCTCGATGTGAACGGTGATCTGCAGACCGGCGGTTTCGGGAAGCGGATGAGCGGCGACGAGTTGCTGGCCGCACCGCTGAAGATCGCCAATGCCTCGGCTGATCCGGTCACGGCCGTTGTCACTACGGTGGCCCCGCCGGCTCAGCCGCTCGCTGCCGGCGGCGAAGGCTTCACCATCACCCGCACCTATTACTCCATGGACGGTGAAGAGGTGAACCCGAGCGACGTCACACAGAACGAACGTTATGTCGTGGTTCTGAACGTGGTGCCGCAGAATAACTGGCAGTCGCGCATTCTGGTGACGGATCTACTGCCTTCCGGTTTCGAGATCGACAATCCGAGCCTCGTCAATTCGGCCGAACTGTCGAATTTCGACTGGTTGCCGGAAACGGAGGCTGCGCATACCGAATTTCGCTACGACCGTTTTGTCGCGGCCTTCGATCGCTCGGCAGGGGACAGTTCGGAAATTGCGCTGGCCTATGTCGTCCGCGCGGTCACTCCCGGTACTTATGATCATCCGGCGGCGTCTGTTGAGGATATGTACCGGCCGCAATTTGCCGCCCGCACCGCAACCGGCCGCATGGAGGTGCGTTCGGCGACCCCATGAGGCGGAAAAAAGCTGTCATCGTCGGCTTCGTTATGGCCGCATTGCTTATCAGCGGTGCGGCCTTCGGTCTGGATGCGCTGGACAAGGCCTACCCGCCGCCGCTCGAGACAGCGCGGCAGCGATCCTTCGAGGTGTTGGACCGCGACGGCAAGTTGCTGCGTGCCTTCGCAACAGCGGATGGCCGCTGGCGGCTCGACACCAGGGCGGCCGAGGTCGATCCGCAGTTCCTGCGGATGCTGGTCGCCTATGAGGACCAACGCTTTTACGACCATCACGGTATCGATCCCTGGGCCTTGCTGCGTTCCGCGTGGCAACTGGTGAGCAACGGCCGGATCGTATCCGGCGCCTCGACGCTTTCCATGCAGGTGGCGAGGCTGGTCGAGCCGCGCGCCGATCGCTCCTTCTCGGCAAAGCTTCTTCAGGCTCTGCGGGCTATTCAAATCGAACGGCGGCTCAGCAAGGCGGATATCCTCGATCTTTATCTGAATATCGCGCCCTATGGCGGCAATCTCGAAGGAATACGCGCGGCCAGCCTTGCCTGGTTCGGCAAGGAGCCGGGAAGGCTCGACACGGCCGAGGCGGCCCTTCTGGTCGCCCTGCCGCAATTGCCAGAAAGGCGTCGCCCGGACAGGTATCCCGAGGCGGCGAGACAGGCAAGGGAACGGGTCTTGCAGAGGCTTGCCGTCGAACGTGTCGTGGGTGAGGGCGAAGCGGAACGGGCAACGCTTGCGGGCGTTCCGACCAGCCGGCGCGATCTGCCGGCGTTAGCACCGCACATGGCTGCTGCCGCGCGTGCGAAATTCCCCAATGCTGTAGAAATACGCTCGACGCTGAAGCTGTCGATCCAGCGGGAACTGGAAGGCGTGGCGCGCCATGCAGCAGGAAAAATCGGCGATAAGGTATCCGTCGCCATCGTCATGGCCGATGCAGAGAGCGGGGGTATTCTGGCGGAGGTCGGCTCGGCGGATTATCTCGATACCGCGAGGAGGGGTTTCGTGGAGATGAGCCGCGCGGTGCGCTCGCCCGGATCGACCCTCAAGCCATTGATTTATGGCCTCGCCTTTGAGGATGGCCTGATCGGCCAGGAGACCATCATCGAGGATCGCCCGGCTGATTTTTCCGGTTACCGGCCGCGCAATTTCGACATGCATTATCAGGGCGATGTCAGCATCAGGCAGGCGCTGCAACTGTCGCTCAACGTGCCCGCCGTGAAATTGCTCGACGCGGTGAGCCCATCGGCGTTGATGGTGCGGTTCCGGCGGTCTGGTGTCACACTCGCGTTGCCCGCCAACGAAGCACCCGGGCTCGCCATTGCTCTCGGAGGCGCCGGTATTTCGCTTGTCGATCTTGTCCAGCTTTATGCCGGGCTAACAGGTGGCGACGGTCCCGTACGCCTCGGTGATGGCGTCCGCTCCGCCCCGGAACGGCTGGAAGGCGACCGATTGTTTTCCGATGCCGCAATCTGGAACGTTTCGGACATCCTGTCCGGCGTGCTGCCGCCACTCGGCATGAAACAGCGCGGCATCGCCTACAAGACCGGCACCAGCTACGGTTACCGCGACGCCTGGTCGATCGGGTATGACGGGCGGCACGTGGTCGGCGTCTGGGTCGGCCGCGCCGATAACGGCGCCGTGCCGGGTATTGCCGGTTACGCGACGGCGGCTCCCATCCTCTTCGACGCCTTTGAAAAATCGGGCGTAGCGATCACGCCAATGCCGGCAGCACCCTCCGGCGTGGCGCGCGTGAGCGTGGCCGACCTTCCGGCAAACCAGCGGCGTTTTACGACGACCGCAAACGGCCTGCTTTCGGCTTCAAGACGTGAAAGCGCCCCGCGCATCGTTTATCCGCCCGAGGGCGCGCGGGTGGAGCTTTCCGGCCAGTCGGGCATCTCGCCACTGGTGCTGAAGCTTCAGGGCGGGCGCGCACCCTTCCGCTGGCTCGCCAACGGTTTGCCTCTGCCGGATGCATCCCACCGTCGCAGCAGTGAATGGCGCCCGGAAGGACAGGGGTTTTCCACACTCACGGTGATTGACGCCGATGGCCGTGCGTCGAGTGTCCGGATTTTCGTCGAATGACGACGGCGCGTCCAAGTCAACAACGCTGCCGAGGGCTCCTGTAAGACAGGCCTTGTGACCGTCTCGTCAACCAAGTGCGGCAAGCCGGTCAACCGCGGGGAGATGACCAGTCCAATCCTATTGAGCCACATCGAACGAATGGCGGTCGATCCGCTCCTGAAGCGAAGCCACAACCGCTTGCAGAAACTCCCGGCGTCTTTGATTGGTCGTTGCCGCCAGCGTCACCTGCAACCGGCTGCTGATCCTGTTCAGGAAGCCAACATGGTTGAAGCTGTCGGCGGCTATATTCACCTCCACCTCGTCCATGTAATGCGCCAGATGCGGTTCCAGCGCGAGATTTGCATCCGTCTGGTAGCAGGCAGCCATCTGTTCTCCAAGCGTGGACATCTGCACATATGGACCATATTCGTCGATCATCAAATCTCCCTCGTCTCGCGCGACCCACTTCGACAGGCGCCTCATCGTCACTGATAGGAAATAGGAAGCGATCGCGGGCTTTCAACGTTCCCTTACGAAGCTTTGAACTTTCTGTGTTCTAGGAGGAAACGCTATTATGTCGGTCGATCTGATATTTGCCAATTGCAGGCGGCCAGGCTGGCAAAGAATACGCACCACTTCTCGCGCCCGGACCAGCTGTCTGCTGGTCGTTATCCGATTATGTCATTGATTTTAAATAATTTTCAGGAAATGGTGTCCACGAGAGGATTCGAACCTCCGACCCCAGGATTCATACCGCTTCGGCTTTCGCCGCCGCCCTGCCTTGTCGGGAAGGGCGTTCGTGGTCTGGACTGTCCCTTCACCATGGGCCGTGAGGCCTTTAGGTGCTGCCCATCCAGTCTCTACACCTTCACCGGATTTCTCCGGAGCTTGGCTCGGGATTGGCATGCTGGAAGACCAGCGAAGCTTTCCCCGACTTTGAGCAGATCGATTGCGTCGTTTCCGGGCGCAACCCCCAATTTGTCTTAGGAATCCTGTGCTCTATCCTGCTGAGCTACGTGGACACTGAATTGCTCTTTAACCTGACCCAGCCGGCGGATCAACCGCGTTCTTCATAGCGGTTGATCTCGTCCTCCGCTTTCTTCGCGTTGGCCTGACATCAGCTCGTTAGGCGCTGTTCTGCAAGTTTCACCCAATAGGAGATGCCGTAGGCGATGGCTTCGTCGTTGAAGTCATAACCAGGATTGTGGAGCCCGGCCGAATCGCCATTGCCAATGAAGATGAAGCAGCCGGGCCTTTCCTTCAGCATGAAGGAGAAATCCTCTCCTGCCATGGAGGGATCGACATCGGGGTCTACATTCGGTTCGCCAACCACATCGCGGGCCACACGGATAGCGTGGTCGGTTTCAGCGGCGTGGTTGAAGGTCACCGGGCAATAGCGCTCATAGACGACTTCGGCTTCCGCGCCATTGGCAAGCGCAATGCCTTCCGCCATCTGCTTGATGCGTTCCTGGGCGAGATCGCGCACCGTCTCATCGAGGCTGCGCACGGTGCCGGCGATCAGCGCCTCGTTGGGAATGATGTTGTGACTGGAACCCGCATGAAAGCGCGTGACCGAGACGACAACGGAGCGGATCGGATCGGCATTGCGTGAGGCGATCATCTGCAGGTTGCCAACGATCTGCGCGCCGATGGTGATGGGGTCGATCGTGCGATGCGGCTGGGCCGCATGGCCGCCTCGGCCCTTGACCGTGATTGAGAACTTGTCCGGTGCCGCCATGATGCCGCCCTTGCGGATGGCGAAGGCGCCAAGCGGAATGCCCGGCATATTGTGCATTCCGTAAACTTCGTCGATGCCGAAACGCTCCATCAGGCCGTCTTCGACCATGGCGAGCGCGCCGGCGCCGCCTTCTTCCGCTGGCTGGAAAATGACAGCGATCGAGCCCGCGAAATTTCGGGTCTCGGTGAGGTACTTCGCCGCGCCGAGAAGCATCGCGGTGTGGCCGTCATGGCCGCAGGCGTGCATGGCGCCGGGCGTTTTCGATGCCCAGGCTTTGCCGGTTTCCTCGACTATGGGCAGCGCGTCCATATCCGCGCGGAAGCCGATGGTGCGATTGCCTGGAAGATTGCCCCTGATGATGCCGACGACGCCGGTGCGGCCGAGACCGGTCACGATTTCGTCAACGCCGAAAGTTTTCAGCTTCTCCGCGACGAAGGCCGCGGTGTTGTCGACATCATACAAAATCTCTGGATTTTCATGCAGGTGATGCCGCCATTCGCTGACTTCCTGCTGGAGTTCGGCGGCTCTGTTCAAAATCGGCATTCGTTCATTCCTGGGTTCATCGGTACGGCGTGTCGTAAAACTCCATCCTCCGTGGTGGATAGTGCGCCGCATAATTGACGTAATCAATGTACTTTGCCATTGCTAGGACATATATGGTGAATATTGCCATTCCCCGACTGAAGACGGGAATTCGAGGACTAGCCTTGCCACAGACTTTCAAATCGCCAAACGCCGCCCGCCGGCTTTCCGCAGCCATTGCCATCATCACCGCAGGTGTCGTCGCCGCGGCCCCGGTGGCCAATGCCAATCCGAAAATGGTGGTCGATGTCAAAACCGGCAAGGTGATCTCGCACCAGGAAGCCTTCCGCAAATGGTATCCGGCCTCGCTGACCAAGCTGATGACCGCCTATATCGCCTTTTCGCAGATGAAGGCTGGCAAGATCAGCCCGCAGACCGAAGTGGTGATGAGCAAGAAGGCCGCCGACCAGCCCGCCTCCAAGATGTATTTCAAGCCCGGCCAGAAACTGACGATGGACAGCGCGCTGAAGCTGCTGCTGATCAAGTCCGCCAACGATATTGCAGTCGCGATTGCGGAGACCATCGGCGGCACCACGGATAATTTCGTGGCGCAGATGAATGCGCAGGCGCAGCGCCTCGGCATGAATTCCACGCACTACGTGAACCCCAACGGTCTGCCGGGGAAGGGCCAATACACGACGGCCCGCGACCTCGCGCTGCTGGCGCTGATCATCAAGCGGGAATTTCCCGAATATGCGCATTATTTCTCGCTTGAGGGCGTCACCACGGGCAAAAAGAATTACGCCAATTTCAATATGCTGGTTGGCCGCTTCGATGGCGCGGATGGCATGAAGACCGGCTTTATCTGCGCTTCCGGGTTCAACCAGGTGGCATCGGCCGTGCGCAATGGCCGCTCGATCATCACTGTGGTGCTGGGTGCCGATAGTCTCGCGGGTCGAACCGACCAGTCGGCCGATCTTCTGCAGATGGGCCTGACGTCTCCTTCCGGTCAGGGTGTCTCGCTCGCCTCGCTTGCCCCTTATGGCGATACCGCAGAGGTCAACGATATCAGCGCCGAAATATGCAACCCGAAGGCGGCGAAAATCCGCAGTGAGGGACGCGACGATGCCGGCCGCATGGTCATCCATTCGCCCTATGTGCAGGAAATGACCCGTCCGCCGGAATATTCCTTCGCCGGTCTTATACCGGGCAGCGAGACGGTCGCGGTTAATGCGCCCAAGGGCGCAGCCGCAAAGGGCCAATTGGCGAATGTGCCGATCCCGATCCCGCGCCCCACATTCTGACGGACAGGCGAAGGTGCTGGGACAGGTCTCCCGGCCGCCCTGCCATTTGGCTATTCGCAGATCGATCATGTTATGATATTACAATGTCGCTCGCGGCTTCCAGCCTCGGGCGATTTGTTTTAGCTTCATGCCGTTGCGGGTTTTACGTCCTGAACTGACTTCCCCAAAGCGGCAATCAACATACAGGCCAGACATGTCTCGCGATCGTATCCCGGTTTCCATTATCACCGGATTTCTCGGCGCCGGAAAATCGACTCTGCTCAATCGGCTCCTCAAGGATCCTGACATGAGCGACGCGGCGATCATCATCAATGAATTCGGCGATGTCAGCATCGATCACATGCTGGTCGAAAGCGCGGGCGAGGGCATTATAGAACTGGCGGAAGGGTGCCTTTGCTGCACCGTGCGCGGCGAACTGGTGGACACGCTGGCGGAACTGATGGACGGTATCCAGACCGGCAAGCTGAAGCCGGTGAAGCGCGTGGTCATCGAAACGACCGGCCTTGCCGATCCCGCTCCCGTCATGCAGTCGGTCATGGGTAACCCCGTCATTGCGCAGAATTTCGTGCTGGTTGGCATGGTCACTGTGGTGGATGCCGTGAACGGCCTCTCCACACTCGACAATCATCAGGAAGCTGTGAAACAGGTGGCTGTGGCCGATCGTCTTGTGGTGACGAAACGAGCGCTCGCCGATGACGCCACGATTGCGGCATTGACTGCCCGCCTAGAGGCGCTCAATCCGCGCGCGATCATCGAAGACGGTGACAAAACCGACTGGAGTGCTGCGGGGCTTCTCAATAACGGCCTTTACGATGCCGGCAATAAAACTGCCGATGTCAGCCGTTGGTTAGGCGAAGAGGCGCTGCACGATCACCACCACCATGATCATGCACATGATCACCATCATGGCGACCACGATGATCACCACCACCACCATCATGACCACGACGTGAACCGCCACGATGCATCCATTCGTTCCTTTTCGATCATACACGACGAGCCGATAAGCCCAATGGCCATCGACATGTTTGTGGATTTGCTGCGCTCGGCGCATGGTGAAAAGCTTCTTCGCATGAAGGCCATCGTCAAGCTGTCGGATAATCCGGGCCGGCCTTTGGTGCTGCATGGGGTACAGAGCATTTTCCACCGGCCCGAACGCCTCTCGGCCTGGCCGGACCCGGCGGATCAGCGCACGCGCATGGTGCTGATTACGAAGGATTTGCCGGAGGCTTTCGTGAAGGACCTCTTCGCTGCCTTCACCAGCGCGCCGGGTATCGATCGACCTGACCGGCAGGCGCTGACGGATAATCCTTTGGCGGTTTCTGGGTTGCGGTTTTAGGTCGCGCGACGCCGTTGAGATCGGCGCTTGGAGTGACCCCCTCTGCCCTGCCAGGCATCTCCCCCTCAAGGGGGGAGATTGAATCGAGGCGAGGTTTCGGCCATCTCAACATTTGAGAACGAAGCGACGGGAGACCTTCTCGCCGATCTCCCCCTTGAGGGGGATATGCCCGGCAGGGCAGAGGGGGTAAACCACGGGCAACGTCATTGCGAGTCGCTCTTACCCGCCCTTCACAATCCGAAACCGATGGCCCTTATCCAGCGCCGTCGTCTCCACCAGACGATGCCCATCCTCATTGCACATATGTGCAATATCGATCACCGCCAAAGGATCGGTCGTCTCGACGGTGAGAACAGCCCCCGTCTTCAGCGTTGCAAGTTTCTTGCGGCTTCTCAAAACCGGAAGGGGGCATTTAAGCCCCCTCAAATCATAGACGATATCGCTTGTTGCGGTCATTCCTTGGCCCAGAACTTCCAGAATGGCTTCTTCTCCGGTGCTTCCGGCGCCGGGGCTGCGGAATAGGCAAGCGGGTTCATGGCTGGCACCGGAACGCTCTGGGCAGCAGCGCCAGTCTGGCCTGCTGCAGGCGTAGCCGAGGCAACCATTGTCGGGGCAGCTGGTGCCGGGTTCGATTGCGGCGCCGTGGCCGGCTGGTTAGCCGAAGGGCGAGGGCCACGCAGCGCCGAGGCGGTTGCGGTGGTCGCTGGCGAAGACGATGTCACCTGCTGCGCCTTCTTCTCCATCAGCGCGGCATATTCCGTTTCCTTCATCAGCTTGCCGGCCTTCAGCGCCGAGCCCGTCGGGGCATAGGCGGGTTCGCGGCCCTTGCGCTTTTCGGCCACCAGCGCCTTGCGCTCGGCTTCGCTCGGGTCGTACCAGGCCATGCCTTCATATTTCTTCATCGCCTTTTCATAGGCGAGATCGTAGGTCTTCTCATAGCTCGAAAGCGCGCTGACGAGTGCAGGCGGCGTGCTCATGGGCGGGCACTGAGCCGACGCGTTGAAGCTGCCGCCTTCCGCCTGCTGGTTGAAGACATATTTCTTCTCGCAGACATTCACTTCCGGCGGACGTTTGGTGACTTCGAAATTGTCGTAACCAACCTTCAGCATCTTCCAGAATTCGAGGTGCTCGCTCTTGCGATGACGGGCCATGTTTTCCGCCGTCATGCGGAAAGGAAATGCCTGCAGCTGAACTGTCTTCTGGCCGCCCTTGAAGGCATCGCGGGCAAAACCGTAGATTTCAAGAATCTGCGCATCCGTCATCGAGTAACAGCCTGATGATGAGCAGGCGCCATGGATCATCAGGTTGGTGCCGTTGCGGCCATTGGCAGCATCGTAGCGGTTCGGGAAGCCGGTATTGATGGCGAGGTAATATTTCGAATTCGGATTGAGATGGGCTGGCGTCAGGTTGTAGAAACCTTCCGGCGCCTGCCGGTCGCCTTCCTTGACCTTGGGGCCGAGTTTTCCCGACCATGCGCAGATTTGATATTCGGCAATCTTGTCGAAACGGTTATCACGCTTGGCCTTCCAGATTTCCAGCGCACCTTCTTCCTTGAAGATACGGATCATGATCGGCGACGTGCGGTCCATGCCCTTCTTGTCGATCTCGGCCAGAATGGACGGAGACAGCGGGTAATCAACCTTGTTCTTGATGTGCGACACATCACGTTCGACGGTTTCGAGTGTATCGTTACAACCGGCGAGAACGAGCGCGGTACAGGCAAGAAGTGCAAAATGTGTCAAACGCATGATCTGATCCGAAAGACGATGGCACGAGGTGGCGGCAGTTCTATACCGTTCCGTGTGCAATTTAAATACGGTATTAACCGTTTACATCTTCTTAACTCAAATCGGATCCGCCCCCGCGGCCGCCGATCCATCTTTTGATGTGACCGGACTATGGCCGAGTTGGGGCGATAGCGGCGGAAATTAAGGCCGCCTCAGAGATTACGGCCGATATCCAGGAACTTCTGGCGGCGTTCGGCCCTAAGCTGCGTGCCCGAGCGCTGGGAAAGATCGGCCAGCGCCTTGGCGATAACGTCGCCTGTCGCGCTGATCACGGTTTCCGGGGCGCGATGCGCGCCACCGATCGGCTCGGGAATGATACCATCGATGACGCCGAGCGACTTCAGGTCTTCCGAGGTGATCTTCATGTTGGTCGCGGCTTCCTTGGCGCGGGTCGAATCGCGCCAGAGAATGGAGGCCGCACCTTCCGGCGAGATTACAGAGTAGATTGCATGTTCCAGCATGTAGACGCGGTTGCCGGTGGCAATCGCGATGGCTCCGCCCGAGCCGCCTTCGCCGATGACGACGGAGACGATCGGCACCTTCACGTTCAGGCACATTTCCGTCGAGCGGGCGATGGCCTCGGCCTGGCCGCGCTCTTCCGCACCGACGCCGGGGTAGGCACCTGCGGTGTCGATCAGGGTGACGACCGGCAGCGAGAAGCGGTCGGCCAATTCCAGCACGCGGATAGCCTTGCGATAACCTTCCGGGCGCGGGCTGCCGAAATTGTGCTTCAGGCGGCTCTTGGTGTCGTTGCCCTTTTCCTGGCCGATAATTGCGACGGGCTGTCCGTTGAAACGGGCAAGGCCGGCCTGAATGGCGGCGTCTTCGGAGAACTTGCGGTCGCCGGCAAGCGGCGTGAAATCCGTAAACAGCGCCTTGGCGTAATCGACGAAATGCGGACGCTGCGGATGACGCGCGACCTGCGTTTTCTGCCAGGCGTTCAGCTTGGAATAGATGTCCTGCATCGCATCGTTGACGCGCGATTCCAGGCGGTTGATCTCCTCCGAGGTGTCTATGCTCTCGTCTTCATCGGCAAGCTTCTTCAGCTCGATGATCTTGCCCTCAAGGTCCGAGATAGGTTTTTCGAAGTCGAGATAATTGTGCATGAGATCCGTTTCCGATCGTTTTGCGCAAGGTTTGACCGGATTATCCGGCGGTTCCGGTCGCTCTAATCAAGGTTTTTGCCCTGTTTGGCAAGGGGGTGATGTGTTTGTACCAGCTCTTGCAAGCGTTCTTCCAGCACATGTGTATAGATTTGTGTCGTGGAAATGTCGGAGTGGCCGAGCAGTTCCTGCACCGCGCGCAAATCCGCACCGTTCTGCAAGAGGTGGCTGGCAAAGGCATGGCGCAGCACATGCGGTGACACTGCCGATGGGTGCAGCCCGGCCCGAATGGCGATGTCCTTGAGGTCACGGGCGAAGACCTGACGGGGCAGATAGCCTTCCTTGCTGTTGGATGGGAACAGCCACGGGCTATCCGTCGTTTCGGCCTTTTTCGCTGCCTTGCCTTTTTCTGAGACAAGCGCCTTTCGGGCGGCTTCATATTTTTCCATGGCCTCGATGGCCGCTCGGGAAAGGAGAACCATCCGGTCCTTGTTACCCTTGCCGCGGATCATCAGGAAACGTCCTTCCTGACGCAGCACTTTGACCGGAAGCGAGACGAGTTCGCTGACACGCATGCCGGTGGCATAAAGAAGCTCGAGCAGCAGATGCATGCGCATGCGCGCGAGCTGGCCGGGACCTTCGGTTGCCGCTTCCTGCGCCGCGAGCCCAAGGAGACGGTTTACATCGGCGACGCTCATCGTTTTCGGCAGGGCAAGGCCCTTCTTGGGCGCATCGATGATGCCGGTCGGGTCGTCACTGCGCAGGCCTTCCGAATAAAGAAAGCGATAAAACTGCCGCATGGATGAGAGGCGTCTCGCCTGCGAGGTCGCAGCGAAGCCTTGCGCGGAAAGATGGGTCAGATAGGCGGAAAGGTCCGATGTTGCGGCTTCTGTCAGAGACTGGCCGCGGCTCCCAAGGAATTCGCGCAGATCCGTCAGATCACGCTCGTAAGATGCGAGCGTGTTGGCGGCTGCACCCCGCTCGGCGCTCATCATCTCCAGAAAACTCTCCAGCCGCGCGCTATCGCGCCCCGCCGCCGGTTGACCGCTCATGGGGTGCGCCTTGCCGGTTCTGCCCCCGGTGGGTTCAGCCTTTCCGAGGGAATGCGCACCGTTACTTCGCGGTCGCGGGGCTGAACGACCATGACAAGCAGCACCATGCCGCCATAGACCAGCCCCGCGATGGTCGCCAGTATCATCGTGAAGCGGAAGAGGGTGGGCATGGCGGCTCCGTGAAGGTGGCGGTCGAAACGTATATGCGGTGCGGCGAAACCGGCGGCAAGCTGAAAAAGCCTGCCACTGTCACCGCCGCATGCGGCGATCATTGTGATTCACCGCAATTCAGTCAGCAATTTGGCTTGACGCTTCGTAAACATTTGCAGATATCCATGCCAAACGGGCTTTCAAATTTATGAGTGAAACGAATTTATCCGTCCCGGCCACACTCGGGGAGCAAGCGCGGGCAAAGCTCGGACGGCGCAATATCGTCTTTGTCGGACTGATGGGCGCCGGAAAGTCGGCAATAGGCCGCATGGTTGCCCAGCAGCTCAGGGTTCCCTTCATCGATACGGATGTCGAAATCGAACGGGTTTCGCGCATGACGATATCAGAACTTTTTGCCACCTATGGTGAAGAAGAATTCCGGGCGCTGGAAACGCGGGTCATCAAGCGGCTGCTGCGCGGCGGGCCCAAGGTCATCTCAACTGGCGGCGGCGCCTTCATAAACGACAATACGCGCCGGCACATCAGCCGTGGTGGGATTTCGCTGTGGCTGAAGGCGGATCTGGAGGTGTTGTGGGAGAGGGTGAACAAGCGTGATCACCGCCCGCTTCTCAAGACCGAAAACCCCAGGGCCACGCTGGCGGCCCTGATGGAGAAGCGCTATCCGATCTATTCGGAAGCAGATCTCACCATCGAATCCCGTGATGTCCGCAAGGAAATCATCGTGACCGAAGTGCTGGCCGCCATTGCCGGCATCGAACAGAAAGACTGATTCCCATGACGCCTTCTGAAATCCACGCCGATGAACGTCTCGTCCATGTGCCGCTCGGTGAGCGCGCCTATGACATTCTGATCGGGCCTGGCCTCATCGGCCGGGCTGGCGGCGAAATCTCGGCGCGGCTGAGGGGCCGGCGTGCGGCGATCATTACTGATGAGCATGTCGCGCCGCTCTACCTTGAAGGCTTGATGGATGGACTGCAGACGGACGGCATCGAGGCTGTTTCCCTGACCCTGCCGGCCGGTGAAAAGACCAAGAGCTTCGAGCATCTCGTCACTGTCTGCGATGCGGTTCTAGCCGCAAGGGTGGAGCGCAATGATGCGGTGATCGCGCTTGGCGGCGGCGTGATCGGCGATCTCGCCGGTTTTGCAGCCGGTATTGTCCGCCGCGGCGTCCGTTTCGTGCAGATACCGACCTCGCTTCTGGCGCAGGTCGATTCCTCCGTCGGCGGCAAGACCGGCATCAACACCCGCCACGGCAAGAACCTCATTGGCGTCTTCCACCAGCCTGATCTGGTGCTGGCGGATACGGCAGTGCTCGATACGCTCAGTCCGCGCGAGTTCCGCGCCGGCTACGCCGAAGTGGTGAAATACGGCCTGATCGACAAGCCGGATTTTTTCTTCTGGCTGGAAAAGAACTGGGACGACATCCGCACCGGCGGCCCTGCCCGCATCCAGGCGATTGCGACCAGCTGCCAGGCCAAGGCAGACGTGGTGGTGGCGGACGAGAAGGAAAACGGCGTACGCGCCCTTTTGAACCTCGGCCACACCTTCGGTCACGCACTGGAGGCGGCGACCAATTACGACAGCAAGCGGCTGGTGCATGGTGAAGGTGTCGCCATCGGCATGGTGCTGGCGCACCAGTTCTCTGCCCGCCTGAACCTCGCAAGTCCTGACGATGCCGCGCGCGTCGAAGCGCACCTGAAGGCAGTCGGCCTGCCGACCACGATGAAAGATATTCCTGGAGAATTGCCGCCCGTCGAAACGCTGATGACGGCAATTGCGCAGGACAAGAAAGTCAAGGGCGGCAAGCTCACCTTCATCCTCACCCACGGCATTGGCCAGTCCTTCGTGGCGGATGACGTTGCGGCATCCGAGGTGCAGTCCTTCCTGTCGGAGAAGCATCCGGGGTGAACTGGCGCTGAGAGGTACGGTGAGGGGCCCTCTCATCGCCTCGCTTCGCTCCGGCACTTCTCCCCGGCGGGGAAAAGAACAAGCTGTTTTGGCAATGCTCTACGGGGAAAAGTTGCTGGCGCGTTGAGCAAGGCGTTGCCGCCCGGTTTCTTCTCTCCGCCGGTGAGAAGGTAGCCGAAGGGCCGGGTAAGGGGGCTTGCTCTCGGTTCTGATGACAACCTTTACTTAAAACCGCACCGCTTCCCCCGGTGCCGCGGCCTCTATCGCCAGAGCATGCAGCCCGGCATCGAGTTCGGGCTTCAAAAGCGCGTTGATTGCCCGGTGCCGTTCGATGCGGGACTTGCCGGAAAAGCTCTCCGACACTATCTGAACACGCATATGCGTTTCGCCGGTACCTGTGATATCCGGCTGGTGGCCCGCATGCATCTGGCTTTCATCGACGACCCTCAGGCGCTCCGGTGAAAAGCTTTCCCGAAGCTTGGTTTCTATGCGCTCTCGCAGAGACATTCGAAGGGCTCCAATTCTGTTTGCCGGTCTTTGAAGGGGGCTCCCTAAAAGCCTGTAACATTCCGCTTTGTCAATTCTTGTTGTGCGGCTTTTCGCACCCCATAATCAGGGCATCATGAAACTGGATTCGAAATATTTCGACCGCATCCGCACGCGCCGGAAAAGGGAGCGGGAACCTGAGGTTCAGGCCCCAACCTGCCAGTGGGACGGATGCGACAAGCCGGGCATTCACCGGGCACCCGTCGGCCGCAATGCCGAGGGGCAATTCTTCCTGTTCTGTTTTGAGCACGTGAAGGAATATAATAAAGGCTATAATTATTTTTCCGGCCTGTCCGACAGCGAGATCGCCCGTTACCAGAAGGAAGCGATCACCGGCCATCGCCCCACCTGGACGGTTGGCGTCAACAAGACCGCCCGCGACAGCCCGCTGCATTCCACGCTGCGCTCCGGCACGGCGAGCGGCAATGCCCGTATCCGTGATCCTTTCGGCTTTGCCGGCGGTTTCGCGGGTGGCTCGAAGGCAGGCGGCACCCGCATGCAGCAGGACCGAAAATTGAAGACGCTGGAGGCAAAAGCCTTCGATACGCTCGGACTTTCTTCCAGTGCAAAGCAGGAAGACATAAAAAGGCGCTATAAGGAGCTTGTCAAAAAGCACCATCCTGATGCTAATGGTGGCGATCGTGGTTCGGAAGAACGTTTTCGGGCTGTTGTTCAAGCATATCAATTGTTAAAGCAGTCAGGTTTCTGCTAAGCCAACTTCTGTGTTTACCGCCTGATTGATGATGTGGCCGGGTGGCTGCCGCCCGCCTTGGAGACGTGATGAGCAAAATCGACCTTGATATTTCCAACCTGCCCGACACGACGGTGTCCGTGCGGGAGGTTTTCGGCATTGATACGGATCTGCGGGTTCCCGCCTATTCCCAGGGCGACGCCTATGTGCCTGATCTCGATCCCGACTATCTTTTCGACCGCGACACGACGCTCGCGATCCTTGCCGGTTTTGCTCACAACCGACGTGTCATGGTCTCCGGTTTCCACGGCACGGGTAAATCCACCCATATCGAGCAGGTGGCTGCCCGTCTCAACTGGCCCTGCGTGCGCGTCAACCTCGACAGCCATGTCAGCCGTATCGATCTCGTCGGCAAGGACGCTATCGTGCTCAAAGACGGCAAACAGGTTACCGAATTCAAGGACGGCATCCTGCCCTGGGCCTACCAGCACAATGTCGCGCTTGTCTTCGATGAATATGATGCCGGTCGCCCGGATGTGATGTTCGTGATCCAGCGCGTGCTGGAATCGTCTGGCCGCCTGACCCTGCTCGACCAGAGCCGCGTTATCCGTCCTCATCCGGCCTTCCGCATTTTCGCGACCGCCAACACCATCGGCCTTGGTGATACGACGGGGCTTTACCACGGCACGC
The DNA here is from genome assembly GCF_013285525.1 of Agrobacterium pusense. Lineage (NCBI taxonomy): Bacteria > Pseudomonadati > Pseudomonadota > Alphaproteobacteria > Hyphomicrobiales > Rhizobiaceae > Agrobacterium > Agrobacterium pusense. Next base: position 693,141 of record NZ_CP053857.1, on the reverse strand, counting down.
AGCAGATCAACCAGGCGCAGATGGACCGCTGGTCCATCGTCACCACGCTGAACTATCTGCCGCATGAGCAGGAAGTGAACATCATCGCCGCCAAGGTGAAGAGCTTCGACAATCCGAAGGGACGCGAAACCGTCTCGAAGATGGTGCGCGTGGCGGATCTTACCCGTTCGGCTTTCATCAATGGCGATCTCTCCACCGTCATGAGCCCGCGTACCGTCATCACCTGGGCGGAAAATGCGGAAATCTTCGGCGATCTCGCCTTTGCCTTCCGCGTGACCTTCCTCAACAAGTGCGACGAGCTGGAGCGCACGCTGGTGGCCGAACAGTATCAGCGGGCCTTTGGTGTCGAGCTGAAGGAAAGCGCTGCGAACATCGTTCTCAGCGCCTGATCGTTCCCGGCTTGCCCGGAAAAGATCATCCATGACTTGAGGACGCCGGCGGATCGCGCATCCAGAGATGCGTGGGCCGTAGGCGTCGACAATCGACAGGAAAGACAATGGCAGCGCGCGGCGACAATTCCAGAGCGAAATCGGGTACGGCGGTCGATACGGAACCGTTGCGTCAGGCGATTGCCGGATGCGTGCGATCCGTCGCTGGCGATGCCGAAGTCGAAGTCGTTTTCGCCAATGAACGGCCGGGTCTTGCCGGCGAGCGCATGCGCCTGCCGGAAATTTCCAAGAAGCCCACCGCGCAGGAAATCGCGATAACCCGCGGCCTCGGCGATTCCATGGCGCTGCGTCTCGCCTGTCACGATGCGGATACCCATGCGGTGATGTCTCCGCAGGGCGCTGAAGCGCGGTTGATCTTCGATGCGGTGGAGCAGGCGCGCGTTGAATCGATCGGTGCGCTGCGCATGCCGGGCATGGCTTCCAATATCCATGCCATGAACACGGAAAAATACGCCAAGGCGAATTTTGCCGGTATTACAAAACAGGATGATGCTCCTCTTGCCGAAGCCGTTTCGCTGTTGGTGCGCGAGAAGCTGACAGGCGAAAAGCCGCCGGAAAGTGCCGGCAAGGTTCTCGACCTCTGGCGCGACTTCATCGAGGACAAGGCTGCCGGCGACCTGAACGATCTTTCCAAGGTGATCGGCGACCAGAAGGCGTTTTCGCGTCTGGTGCGCAAGATGCTGACCTCCATGCAGATGGCGGAGGATTTCGGCGACGAGGATAACGAGCCGGAAAGTCAGGAAGCGGAATCCAACGAGGACCAGCCGCGCACCAACGAGACCGAAGAAGAGCAGGTCGAGGAAGAGGCCGGCTCCGACGCGACGCCCGCCGATGAGAACGAGGCCTCGCAGGAGGAAATGGAAGAAGGCGAGATGGACGGCGCCGAGATGTCGGACGAGGAAATGTCCGACGATCTCGACGAGGATTCCGAAACGCCCGGCGAGACCCGCCGTCCCAACAGCCCCTTCGATGATTTCAACGAGAAAGTCGATTACCGCATCTTCACGCAGGAATTCGACGAGGAAATCCACGCCGAGGAACTGTGCGACGAGGCCGAGCTTGACCGTCTGCGCGCCTTCCTCGACAAGCAGCTTGCTCATCTGCAGGGCGCTGTGGGGCGCTTGGCGAACCGTCTGCAGCGCCGCCTGATGGCGCAGCAGAACCGTTCCTGGGATTTCGATCTGGAAGAGGGTTATCTCGATCCGGCCCGCCTCGTCAGGCTCATCATCGATCCCATGCAGCCGCTCTCCTTCAAGAAGGAACGCGACACCAAATTCCGCGATACCGTGGTTTCGCTGGTCATCGACAATTCCGGTTCGATGCGCGGCCGTCCGATCACGGTTGCCGCCACCTGCGCCGATATTCTGGCGCGTACCCTGGAGCGCTCCGGTGTAAAGGTGGAAATTCTGGGCTTCACCACCAAGGCATGGAAGGGCGGGCAATCGCGTGAGCAATGGCTCGCCAGCGGCAAGCCGGCTTCGCCGGGCCGCCTTAACGATCTGCGCCATATCATCTACAAGTCGGCGGATGCGCCGTGGCGGCGCGCACGCCGCAATCTCGGCCTGATGATGCGCGAAGGCTTGCTCAAGGAAAACATCGACGGCGAGGCGCTGATGTGGGCGCATAATCGCCTGATCGGCCGCCCCGAGCAGCGCAAGATCATGATGATGATCTCTGATGGTGCGCCGGTGGACGATTCAACCCTGTCGGTCAATCCGGGCAACTATCTGGAGCGGCACCTGCGCGCCGTTATCGAGCAGATCGAAACGCGTTCGCCGGTGGAGCTGCTGGCAATCGGTATCGGTCATGACGTGACACGTTATTACCGCCGCGCGGTCACCATTGTGGATGCGGACGAGCTGGCTGGCGCAATGACCGAACAGCTCGCGGCGCTCTTTGAAGATACGAGCGGCGCTGCCGGTTCGTCCCGCAGGGTCCGTCGTGCGGGATAAGCAGGGCGGGGCGTCCTCCGCCCGCAAAACGCTCTTGATGGCCGCCATTCTGGCGGCCGTATCGCTTTGTCCGGTTTCCATTGGCGCGTCCGCCATCGATGTGCCGGTCAGCGTCCGTCAGCTCTCCGGTTTCGAGGTCGGCACCAGCGAAAAACGTTTCGGCAAGCTGGAATTCATTGGCGGCATGGTGATGAGTGCGCCGGAAAAGTTGTTCGGCGCTATCTCCTCCATTCGGTTCCGCCCCAACGGGGAAGACTTCGTTGCGGTGCTGGATACCGGCCACTGGCTGACCGGTAGGGTCACACGTGACGCTGTCGGGGCGCTGTCTGGTCTTGCTGAAGTCCGTATTACCCCGATGCTGGACATGAACGGCCTCGAACCGCCGCGTAAGATGGAGATGGATGCGGAAGGGCTGTCGCTGCGCGGCGGCAGGGTTTACGTCAGTTACGAGCAACGCCACAGGATCGGTGTCTATCCCGATCCGGGCTTTGCCACCTCAAAGCCACTTGGCCGTCTGCCGCATCTCATTCCCAATAATGAGCTGCGCCACAATGGCGGCATGGAGGCGCTCGCGGTCTCGCCAGCCGATTCGCCGCTCGCCGGTGCTCTCGTCGTCGTTGCGGAGAAAAGCATTGATGCGGACGGCAATCTTCTCGCCGCGATCCTTGAGGGGCCGCTGAAAGGCACATTTGCGGTTACCCACCATCCCTCGTTCGACGTGACTGATGGCGCATTCCTGCCCAATGGCGACCTGTTGCTGCTCGAGCGCCGCTTCAATTTTGCCGAAGGCGTCGGCATGCGCATCCGCCGCATACATGGTGCTGATATCCGGCCGGGCGCGGTGGTGGATGGTGAAATCCTCATGGAAGCCGGCATGGCCTACCAGATCGACAATATGGAAGGCATGGATGTAGTGAAGGGGCCGGATGGTTCGACGCGGCTCGTCATCGTTTCCGATGACAATCACTCGTTCCTCCAGCGCAACCTGATGCTGGAATTCAGACTAGTGGAGTAAAATCAAGTCTGCTGTTGTGCCGCCTTGTAGGCAGCCATCAGATCCTCGACGGGAATGCCGTCGATCTTCATGCCGGTCATCCGGCATGACGTTATCTGCGCACCGGACAGGTTGGAGTTGCTCAGTTTCAGACCGGAAAAATTGACGTCATCGATCGACCAGCCGGACATGTTGTTATCCGTGAACGACGCACCTGACAAATTAATATTGTTGAAGCTCGCACCGGAAAGATTGACGTTGTCGAAGACCGTGCCGGATAGATTGACGTCATTGAAGGTTGAGCCCGAAAGCGTAGCGCTGGCAGCCTCTACAATGTCGATAACGTCCTTGATCTGCATGTCTAGCTGCCTCCGCGCTGTGCCACGGACGACAGACTGCAATGCTGATGGCTGGCTTGCAAGCGCGATTTGATCCGCGCTTGACGTTCTTAAACGCGGCCGGTTTTGACGGCGCCCGGCATGGGCTTCAGCGTGTTCATCAGCGCGCCGTAAGGCAGGAGCATGACAAGGCCGACGAGAACCTTCACCGAAAGATCACCCAGTGCCCAGGAAATCCAACGGGGCGCTTCCACGGCGAAGACACCGAGGATGGGAGCGTTTTCGATGGCGAAGGCATCGTTGGGGCCAAGGAAGGAGAAGCTTGCCGCAAAGGCGATGGAGAAGAAGAGGGCCGTATCCAGCACCGAACCCAGCATGGAGCCGGCCAGCGGCGCATGCCACCAGCGCTGGCGGCGCAGGCGGTTGAACACGGAAATATCCAGCAGCTGGCCAATCAGATAGGCGGTGCCGGAAGCGACCGCAATGCGTGGAATGGACGTCCAGAAAGACAGCGTGACCCCGACGACGAAGCCAGCAAGCACGACGCGGCGCGCGATGGATGGGCCAAACTGTCGGTTCGTCAGGTCCGTGACAAGGAAGGCGATTGGATAGGTGAAGGCACCCCAGGTCAGTAGGTCGCCGAGATTGATGCCGAACAGCGAACCGGAAAGCGGATATTGCACCAGAATATTGGACGCAACGACCACGAGGGTCATCAGCACGACGTAGATAAGCGTATAGCGCAGGTAGAGCATTTTTTTATCCTGGGTGATGCCACCAGTTGGAACCGGATTAAACAAGCAAAAGGCTTGAGCGGCCAAAGCCAGTCAAGCCTTCCGAATGCCGATGATGTTGAAACCGCTATTAAGCAGCTTCAGCCGTCTTCTTGGCGATCTGGCGGCGCAGGAGACGAGCGCGCATGCTCAGTTCGTTTTCGCCGGACTTCAGAAGGAAGGCATCGAGGCCGCCACGGTGTTCAACCGAGCGCAGAGCGGCTGCGGAAACACGCAGGCGGAAACGCTGGCCGAGAGCATCGGAGATCAACGTGACCTGGCAAAGGTTCGGAAGGAACCGGCGCTTGGTCTTGTTGTTGGCGTGGCTGACGTTGTTGCCCGTCTGGACGCCCTTGCCGGTCAATTCGCATACACGGGACATGGGTACACCTATTTCGTTTCGTCTGTTTCACCACTGGCTCGCCACCGGCAAAAACCGGGGTGGCAATCCAACTGGCCATGATTGGAAAGTTGCGGTTCTATAGTCAGACGAGACTTAACAGTCAAGCCGCTCGCGAGCAAATGAAAGGAAATTCCGGTGTTTTCAACCGGCATCCGCTTTTTTATTGCCACAAGTCGGCGTATATCATCGCCCGATAAGGCCGCTTCCGCGCCTCTTTTAAGGTGATATCGAAATGATTGCCAGAGGAAAAAGCATTTTCATGGCCGCGACAATGGCGTTAGCGGGCGTCTCCCCCTCGCTGGCTGCCGAAGCGCGCCACACAAGCGAATACAGCATCAATCTCGGCATTTTGCCGATTGCCAAAGCGAGTTTTTCGACTCGCATGGATGGACCAAATTATTCGATCTCCGGGTCCTTCAGTGCAGCCGGTCTTGCCAGCATTCTCAAGGATATTTCCGGCAAGACGACCGTTTCCGGCGCCCGACGTGGCCACCGGCTGCAGGCCAACGAGTATTCGCTGGTCTATAAGGACGGCAAACGCGTGCGCACCTATGACGTTGTCTATCGCAACGGTAATGTCACATCGACGACGGTGAAGCCTGAGCCGAAAGCCCGGCCGGACAACTGGGTGGATGTGAAGGACCGCGACCTGCGCTCGGTTCTCGATCCGATTTCCGGTCTCATCATTCCCGCGGGCGGCCGCATCTGCCCGACTCGTCTGCCAATCTATGATGGCGAGTCGCGACTCGATCTGGTTTTGAGCTCCAGCGGCACCAAGCCGTTCAAGACCAATGGTTTTAATGGCGATGCCATCGTCTGCAAGGCGCGTTATGTGCCGAAGTCGGGTTACCGGCAGGGGCGCAAGGATATCGAATATCTGAAATCCATTTCGATGGAGATCTGGTTCGCCAAGTCGAACAACATGGATGTCTATGCGCCTGTTTATGCGATCATCCCGACGCGGGTGGGACAGGTCTACATCACCGCCACGAAATACGGCGGCTGACTAAGGCCGATGGTAGTGTAAGAAAAGCAGAAGTTGCGGCGTATTTCTTCTCCCCGCCGGAGAAGGTGGCCCGAAGGGTCGGATGAGGGGGCAATGCCAGTAATATGCGGAGAACTTGCCCCCTCATCCCGCTGCCGCGGACTTCTCCCCGGCGGGGAGAAGAAACAAGTGGCATCCGCTCACCCCACCGACATAACTCAGGGAGTTACGGCGCATCACCCGGCGACCAGCCGGGGTCTGCCATAACGAAGCTCGAAAAGGCAAAGCCCGGCGAGACGGTGCAGCCGACGAGGGTATAATCACCCAGGCTTTCGGCCGACTGCCAGCAATTGGCGGGAACGATGACCTGCGGTCGCTCGCCTTCCAGAATGGCAGGGCCGAGCGTGAAGGTCTGCACTTCCCGACCATCCTGCGAAAGATGCAGCGCGATCGGCGCGCCGGCATAATGGTGCCAGACTTCCACCGCATCGGTTACCCGATGCCAGTGCGAGCGATCGCCTTTTTCCAGGAGATAATAGATGGCCGTCGAATGACCGCGATCGCCGCCGGCCTTGTCACGGAAAGTCTGGTGGTAAAAACCGCCCTCGGGATGCGGCTCCAGCCCCAGTTCACGAATGATCGCCTGCGCAGATATATCCGTTCCCATCAGAAATTATCCTTGCGCGCGCGGATTTCCGCGAAGACGTCGGCATCGGTGGCGCTTTCTAGACCAAGATTTTTGCGAATGCCGGTATCCGCCACCCGCATATAAGGGTTGGTCTGTTTTTCGAGCCCGATGGTGGTGGGAATGGTGAATTCATTCGCCTGCCGTGCCTTTTCCACCTTTTCCGCGCGGTCACGCAGCGCGGCATTGTCGGGGTCGACGGTGAGGGCAAAGCGGGCATTGCTCAGCGTGTATTCATGGCCGAAATAGACCTTGGTCTCATCCGGCAAAGCCATCAGCTTCTGGAAGGAATGCCACATATCCGCCGCCGGGCGTTCGAAAAGGCGGCCGCAGCCCATGGCAAAAAGCGTATCAGCGGCAAACAGCAGCCCGTCATCCGGCATATAATAACAGATATGCCCCGCCGTATGGCCGGGTGTGGCGATGATCTGAACGCGGCGGCCGGCGAATTCGAATTCGTCACCGTCGGCCTGCGAGCGGTCGAGCCCCGGTATGGCCACGGCCTCATCGTAAGGGCCGTAAATTTCGCACTGAAACTTGTCTTTCAGCGCAAGATTGGCTTCCACATGGTCCTGATGGTGATGCGTGGTGAAAATATGGGTGAGCTTCCAGCCGTGGCCGTCGAGAGCGTGCAGGATAGGGCCTTCTTCCGGCGCGTCGATGGCGGCAGTCGCCCCGCTTTCGGGGTCGTGCAACAGAACCCCGAAATTGTCGCTGCGGCAAAGAAAGACGTCTATTTCCAAAGGTTTCATCGTATCCTCTCCATTTGCCGGCCCAAACCGGCGCATTCGCCTGCCTGACTTTCCCAACTGACTTCCAATGTAAGGGCAGACGCCTTGAAGTCCAACCGCCTGATGCTACATTCTCACCCATGAATACCGATATCGTCGATCTGCGCGAATTCTATCATTCTCCGCTTGGCCGCTCGGCCGAGCAGGCGATCACCATGGCGCTTTCGACGCTGTGGCCTCCCTTGCCGGAAGAGCGGCTGGTGGGCCTCGGTTATGCCGTGCCGTTTCTGGACCGGTTCCGCCGCGATACGGAGCGCACCTTCGCCTTCATGCCGGCCGGGCAGGGGGCGGTGAACTGGCCGGCGGGAGAGCTTTCCTCCACCGCGCTGGTGTTCGATGAGGAATTGCCGCTGCCCGATTCGTCGATAGACCGGGTTCTCATGGTGCATGCGCTGGAATTTGCCGAAAATCCGCGGGAAAGCCTCAAGGAACTATGGCGGGTACTGGCGCCAGGCGGCCGCCTGGTCATCGTGGTGCCGAACCGCCGCGGCGTCTGGGCGCGCATGGAACACACGCCTTTCGGTTCCGGCCGGCCCTATTCGCGCGGGCAGCTGACGGCGCTGTTGCGCGAAACCAATTTCACGCCGGGCGCCACCGCCGAGGCGCTGTTCTTTCCGCCCACTACAAGCCGGCCGGTGCTAAAATTCCGCCGTTACCTCGAACATACCGGTCGTCGTCTTTGGCCGCTGTTTTCCGGCGTCATCGTGGTGGAAGCGCAGAAGCGCCTCTATCAAGGGTTGCCGGTAACCCAACGTGCCTCGCGCCGGGTTTTCGTTCCGGTACTCGCGCCACAGGGTGTGCCCACCACCCGCGCGGCCGCAAGCCAGGGAAAGCCGCGCTGACCCTCGACAAAGCGGCCATTCCGGTCTAATGCCTCCGGCATTGCTGTTGCCGGGTTCTCCGGCGCTTTCCAAAGGTCGATCAAATGAGTGCAGAGCTTAGCCAACCTGTTCCGCGTCCGGGTATTCTGGATATCGCCGCTTATGTTCCGGGCAAGGAACATGTGGATGGCGTTGCGAAGGTTTATAAGCTCTCCTCCAATGAAACGCCGCTTGGGCCGAGCCCGAAAGCCATCGAGGCTTTCGGTACGGCGGCCAGCCATCTGGAAATCTATCCGGACGGGCAGGCGATTGCGCTGCGGCAGGCCATTGCCGACGTACATGGCCTTAACATCGCAAATATCCTGTGCGGCAATGGCTCGGACGAGCTTCTCGGCCTGCTTTGCCACGTCTATCTGGGTGCGGGCGATGAGGCGATCATCACTGAACACGGTTTTCTCGTCTACAAGATCCAGATCATGGGCGCGGGCGCGACACCGGTGACGGTGAAGGAAAAGGATTGCGCTGTCGATGTGGATGCGATCCTCGCCGCCGTGACGCTGAAGACGAAGATGGTGTTCATCGCCAATCCCGGCAATCCCACCGGCACCTATGTTCCGGTTGCGGAAATTCGCCGCCTGCAGGCCGCCCTGCCGAAACATGTTCTGCTGGTGCTGGATGCGGCCTATGCCGAATATGTGCGCAAGAACGACTACGAGGCCGGGCTGGAGCTGGTTTCCGGCAACCGCAACGTGGTGATGACCCGCACCTTCTCGAAGGTCTATGGCCTCGCTGCTCTGCGGGTTGGCTGGATGTATGGTCCGGCCGCCATCGTCGACGCGCTGAACCGTGTGCGCGGGCCGTTCAACATGAGCGCGCCGGCCATCGCAGCGGGTGCCGCTGCCATCCGTGATCAGGCTTTCGTCGAAAAGGCCGTGGCGCACAACGCGGTGTGGATGGAAAAGCTGGTCACGACCTTTACCGGCCTCGGCCTCACCGTCACGCCGTCAGTCACCAACTTCATCCTCATCCATTTCCCGGATCAGGACGGCAAGCGGGCAACGGATGCGGACGAGTTCCTGAGCCGCCGCGGCTACATTCTGCGTGCGGTACGTGGTTACGGTTTCCCCAATGCGCTCAGAATGACCATCGGTTCGGAAGAGGCCAATCTTGGCGTCATCGCTGCTCTCACCGAGTTCATGGGGCAGGCGTGATGACTGAGATCATGTTTGAACGCATCGCGCTGATCGGCATCGGCCTGATCGGCTCGTCAATTGCCCGTGATATCAAAGAACTGGGGCTTGCCCGCCATGTGACTATTTCCACCCGCAGCGAAGATACGCTGAAACGGGCGGAAGAACTGGCGCTTGGCACGGATTATACCGTCTCGGCGGCGGAAGCGGTGAAGGATGCCGATCTCGTCATCGTTTCCGTGCCTGTCGGCGCGTCTGAAAGCGTGGCGCGGCAGATCGCACCGTATCTGAGGCCGGGCGCCATCGTTACCGATGTGGGTTCCACCAAGGCTTCGGTCATCGCACAGATGGCGCCGCATATGCCTGACAACGTGCATTTCATTCCCGGCCACCCGCTGGCAGGTACGGAAAAATCCGGCCCGGATGCGGGTTTTGCCGGCCTCTTCCGCGACCGCTGGTGCATCTTCACGCCGCTGCCGGGCACGGACGCGGCAGCGCTGGAGAAGCTGAAGGATTTCTGGCGGGCGCTCGGTTCGCGCGTGGATGAAATGGATGCCGAGCACCACGACAAGGTTCTGGCCATTGTTTCGCATCTGCCCCACATCATCGCCTATAACATCGTCGGCACGGCGGATGATCTGGAGACGGTGACCGAATCGGAAGTCATCAAATATTCTGCCTCCGGCTTCCGCGACTTCACACGTCTGGCCGCCTCCGATCCTACCATGTGGCGCGACGTCTGCCTGCACAACAAGGACGCCATCCTTGAGATGCTGGCCCGGTTTTCCGAGGACCTCGCCTCCCTGCAAAGGGCGATTCGCTGGGGAGAGGGCGACAAGCTGTTCGAGCTGTTCTCGCGCACCCGCGCTATTCGTCGCTCCATCGTGCAGGCAGGTCAGGACGTCGATGCGCCCGACTTCGGTCGTCACGCGCTGGATCAGAAGAAGTAGGGCGCCGCTGGCGATAGTCTAGGCCGGATTTGATCCGGCCGTCAAACCGCTGGTAAAGTGTCAAAGCCTTGCTTTCGTCATCCTTGGGCTTGTCCAAGGATCTCAGCACATCAACACAATCGATCGGTTGCAGACCCTCGGGACAAGCCGAGGGTGACGTCGATTACGGGCTAACCCTCAGATCGGCGGAATCTTGCCCAGCGGGATAAAGCCGCTGATCGTGGCGCGGCCGCGGTCCACTACGAGATCGACGGAGGCCCTGTCACCACCGCCGGCGAGTGCGCCGAGCAGCTTGCGCGCCGTGTCGATGGTGGATTGCAGCTGTGGAAACGCCTGCTTGGCATTGTCAGACCACGCGCCGAGCTTTTCGATCTCCAGCTTGAACTTGCCGGAGAGATAACCCTCGTTATCGAAGGAGAAGGGGCCGCTGATGCGCATGACACGGCCTTCACCGATATCGGCGACCAGCCGGCGAAGCTCGCCGCTTGCGCCATAAAGGCCAGCTGTATCGCTGCCATCCACCATGCCCGCTTTGCCGGCGAGCGTGACATCGGCAATGGCGTTGAGGCGTGGAAGAATCTGCGGCCAGTCCTTGATGACGGTCGTGGAGTCCGTGAGCGTGATCGCGCCATCGAGGTCGGCGCCGTTCTGGCGCAGGTGCATCTCCGTCTTGACGGCATCGAAGTCGATGGTCTGGCCGGTGACCGAGGAAACCGCCTGCGCCTTCAGCCCGTCGATGATGAGTGAGCTGCGGTCAATGCCCTTCAGCCTGGTGACGATGCTGGACTGCATGTTCTTCCATTCTGCCGAAATGGTCAGGCCGTGGGCCGAGCGGATTTCCGCAGGCGAATCGAGTTCCCAGACGATATGGCCGGGATTGTAGACCTGTGCCGCCGAGCGCAATTCGCCAAAGGAGGCGGAGACGCCGTTCTGGCTGTCATCCACCGTCACCTTCGAGCAGAAGAGGCCGATGCGGAAGGGATAACCCTTGAAGGCGATATCGCTGCATTCGCCGCTGACGCTGCGGGCCTGCGAGGGGGAAATTACGTTCAGGACAGTCTGCTTCAGCCTGTCGGCGGCGTAAAACCACCCGGCGGTATAAAGTCCGATAACCACGAGGATGGCGATGGCGAGCCAGAGGAATTTTTTGGCCGTGCCGGATTGGCTTGACGCTGCCATATTGATCTCCGATGAACAGACTTCAGGGAATTTTGATTTGGCTTGGGATATGGACGATTTTTGGGTCTTTGGCTACGGTTCGTTGATGTGGAACCCTGGCTTCGCCTTTGAAGAGAGGCAGCAGGCACGATTGCACGGTTATCGGCGCTCGCTCTGCATCAGCTCCAATTTTTACAGAGGCACGGAAGAAAAGCCCGGCCTCGTTCTCGGGCTGGAACGTGGTGGCTCATGTCATGGCGTCGCTTTTCGCGTGCGGGGCAAGGATCATGATCCCGTCATGGCCTATCTGCGCGAGCGCGAACTGGTGACGAACGTCTACAAGGAGCGCGTGGTTTCGATCGCGCTTTCCGACGGCCGGCGCGGCAGCGCCGTGACCTACGTGGCAGATCCCGCACATGAGCAATATATCGGCGGTCTCGGTGTCGCTGAATCGGCCACCATCATTGCGGCTGCAACGGGACGCTCCGGTCCGAACACGGATTACGTCTTCAACACCGTGCAGCATCTGCAGGACATGGGCATACGCGATTCCTTGCTGGAGAGCATCGCTGCCAATGTCGGCGCGCTTGTCGCTCAGCCAGCCGTTGATTCCTTGCCCTGAAGTTCGGCAATCCGCTTCACCGCAGTCGGCGGCAAGGGCAAATGCGGATTGTTGCGCACGGTTTCCAGCAGCAATTCGTCGCTCGCGTTTTCCGTGACATCGATCAGGCGTTTGAAGAACACATCGGGGTCGAGCCCCGGTTCGATGGCGGGCAGGATACGCACCTTGAAATGGCCGGGATAACGCATGGTGGAACGGCGCGGCCAGAACAGGCCCGGATGCATGGCGACGGGAATGACCGGAACCTGAAGGTCACGGTACAGCCTCGCGATGCCGTAACGATATTCAGGCTCCGCACCCGGCGGCCGGCGTGTCCCTTCGGGATAGATGATGAGTTCGCGGCCCGCGGCCATCTCCTCTTTCGCGCGCTCCATCACCTTCAGCATCACCTTGCCGCGTGCGGCGCGGTTGACCGGGATCATCCTCTGTTTCATCGCGTACCAGCCGAACAGCGGGATCCACAAAAGTTCGCGCTTGAGAATATAGACCGGATCCGGAAGGTTGGGCAGCAGCGCATAGGTGTCCCAGAAGGACTGGTGCTTCGGCGCGAAGATGCAGCCAGTCTCTGGAATGTTTTCCAGCCCTTCGATCTCGAAGGTGGTGCCGACGATGGTTTTCATCAGCCAGTGATTGGAGCGCGCCCAGTTCTTCGGGATTTCGTAGGCGATCTTGCGTGGCAGGATAAAATAAATCGGCGTCAGCACGATCATGCGGACAATCAGGTTGAGATAAAACAGCGTATTGAAAAGAAAAGAGCGCAGCTTGAGCATCAACAGCCTTCCCGGGACGCAGCCGTTTCGAAGTCTTTAGCGTTTCGATGCCGGATGCCGATGTCAGACGCCTACACGAAAACAAGGGGCGGCAGCAAGCGTGTTTCTGGATGCTTATGAGGAAGCTGCAGTGACTTTAGGTGCAGTGTGATCGGCAGTGGCCTTGCGCAGGCCATCGCCCTTGCCGAAGCCCGTCAGGTCACGCCCGGCCGCCGCCACGAATTTCAGATATTCATAAAGCATGGTTCTCACCACATCCGGTTCCACGAACCAGTTCGTGCGGGCAAGATCGGCGCTGATGACGGGATAGGCGATGAATTGCGTGTGTGGGCTGGCGCTGCGCAATTCATGAAGGCTGCGATGCATGTGATAATTATTTGTGACGACCACGATGGACGAGTAGTTGTGATCGCGTATCCAGCTCGCCGCCTCATTGGCGTTACCGATCGTATCTATCGCCTTGTAGCCCATGTCCACGCAGCAGGTGAACATGTCGGACGACCCTTGCGTCATCTTGCGTATCTGCGAGCGGGTTGTGGCGGGGTTGACGCCTGAAATCAAAAGCCGTTTGCCCACGCCGTCTCTCAGAAGACCGACCGCCTGTTCGATGCGCTGATAACCGCCAGTGAGCACGATGATGGCATCACCTCTGGCACCCTCGGGCGGGCGCATCGAGGCGACAGAATCGGCAAACCACAGGAAACCACCGGAAAATGCGCCGAGCGCGATGACGCAGAGCAGGATGAGGCCGCGGATAAAACGGCGCAAGGGACCACGCCGCGCCAAAAGCCCCTTTCGGGCCGGTCGCGTCGCTGCCTGATCCTGGTCCGTCCGACTCACAAACATTCCTCCTGATTACTCGCCGATTAAGGCAAGGAACAGGCATTTTTGTCCACCGTCCGCAGGTTACATCCCGTTCGTGACGGTTTCAGTTTTTCCGCTAGATTCATCGTATCATCACGACGCCAGGCCGTCGCTTTTCGACGGATCGGACCGGACACGATCGATATCGTCGATGGTACGGATGACGGTGACGCGTGCGGTGATGGTGGTGAGAAGTGCGATGATGATCATCGTCATCGCAATGCCGAAATAACCGCCAAGGCCGACGGAAAAGGAGCCAAAAAGCGCACTTGCCTGGTCGCTCTGGGGGGTGGCGACCGTGCTCGACTGCCAGAAACCGGCGACGAGGAACACGGCGGCCGCCAGCGCACTGCCCGCCGCCGCGCCCTTGAGGCTGATCTTCAGGAAGTGTTTCTGGAATTCCCGCGCCACGAAGCTGCTCTCCGCGCCGACAAAATGCAGCACCTCAACAATGTGCCGGTTGCCGGAAAGCGCGCCGCGGGTGGCAAATACGACGGTCAGTACCATAGCGGTGAACACGAGAATGAGGACGCCAACGCCGATCATGACAGTGGTTCTTGCCATGGAAACGAGCCGGTCGACCCAGGTGCGATGGTCGTCCAGAAATGCCTGTGGAATCTCGGCCTTCAGCATGTCCCGCATCGCCTGGAAATCGGGCGGATTGTTTTCGTCGATGGTGATGACGACGAGACGCGGTATGGGAAGTTCGGAGAGATCGAGCCCGCTGCCGAGCCACGGCTCCAGCAGGCGCGATGTCGCCGCATCGTCAAGAATGGTGCCATCGCGGGTGCCGACGAAGGTGAGCGCCAGATTGCGCGCCTTGTTCAGCGCTGCATTCATGTCCAGCCCGTCCTCGGGTTTGATCTGGATGGTGATCTCACGGGAAATCTGGCTCTGCCACGTGGCGGCGGTGGCGCGCACCATGGAAACGGCGCCGAGCGTGAGGCAGGCGAGAAAAGCCATGATGGCGATGACCACCATCAGCGCATTGCCCTGAATGTTTGACGGCGGCAGAATGGGTGCCATCGGGCGGATGCGCATGGGCGGACGCTTCGGCTGCGCCGCTTCCGGCTTCAACGGTTTGCGGGTGATCTCATTCATAGATGTCAAGCCGCCCTTCGGTCAGGATCATCCGGCGCGCATCGATCTGGTCCATCAGGCCGAAGTCATGGGTGGCAATAACGACGGCGGTGCCCAGCCGGTTGAGTTCCAGAAACAGGTTGAGAAGGCGCTTGGCCATCGGCGGATCAACATTGCCGGTCGGCTCGTCGGCCAGCAATATTTCCGGCTGGTCCATCAGCGCGCGGGCAATGGCGGCGCGCTGCTTCTCGCCGCCGGAAAGGATCGCTGGCAGCACGTTGACGCGCTCGCCGAGCCCAACCCATTTCAGAAGCTCGATCACGTCATTGCGATAGGCGCTTTCCTCCTTGCCACGCACGCGCAGCGGCAGGGCGACATTCTCATAGGTCGTCAGATGATCAAGCAGCCGGAAATCTTGAAACACGATGCCGACGCGTCGGCGCAACATCGGCAGCTCGCCGCGCGGAATGCGTGACACATCGCGATTGAACATGCGGATATTGCCGCGGGTCGGCTGCAGCGACATCAGTAGCAGGCGCAACAGCGTCGTCTTGCCGGCACCCGAGGGGCCGGTCAGAAACTGGAACGACCCTTTGGGAATATCGAAGGTCATGTCCCTCAGGATTTCGGGTCCCATGCCGTAACGCAACCCGACATTTTCGAAATGGATCAACGGACTTCCAGTCTCTTCGTTTCGTGGTGGTTCGCAAGCCGCTGGGATGAAGCCGGAGGGCGCGGTCTACCCCGGTTCGGGACGCCCGGCGAGCGGTTTTTGCGAAGCATTAACCATTTAAATTTAAAACTTGGCAGGATTCGTTGCAATGCCCAGTTTTGCGGGCCGGAAAACCTCACCCAAGGAATTCTATGGCTATGTTCCGTTCATCTCGCCGGCAAGCGGCATTCGATTTTGACCTCCTGATGCCGGAGACGCCGCTGCGCCGCACGGCGCGGGGGGCAAACCCGACAGTTGACGTGGTAGACGCGGAATTTGTCACCATCAAGGAAAACCGTCCGCGCCAGCCCGGAAACGACAATCGCGGCGCGAGGCCCCTGGACGGTGCAAAGCCACCTGTCACCATCGGTGTGCTCGGCCTCGCCTTCATCGGCTGGCTGGATCGCAGATTATCCCTCCTTTCGGCGGACGCTTATTCCGCGCTGGTGGCGGGGCTCGCCATTCTTGTTTTTGTCTGTTCAGGCGGCCTCTCGGTGGTGGTTCCGGAAAAGACCGCTGTAGCAGCGTCGGTCAGTCCCCTCGCCATTTCCCATGTCACCGTGACGCCGCAGGAGGCGGGCGGTATGGATATCCTGCTTATCAATGGCATCGTGGAGAACAACGGCGGCAAGCTTGAAGAGGTGCCGGCCCTTCGCGCCGACCTTTTTGCCGCCCAGGGACAACTGGTGGCCAGCATGGTCATTGAACCGCCAGTTAAACAGATGCAGCCCGGTTTCAGCCACGGTTTTTCGGCAAAACTGCGCCATCCCGGTGGAAAAACGCCCGAGATCAAGCTTTCCTTCGTTGAGGCGGGTGCGTCCGGACGCTGACTGTGCTAACGCCTGTCTTCTATTTTTACTGAAAGGTAAAATCGGCAAGGCGCAGCACAGGAGTAAGAATGCCCGTCGTCCGTGGAAAAAATATCGAGCCGCTTTATACCGCCGAGCAGATTGCAGATCGCAATCGCGACATGGCCAAGCACATTGCCAGCGGCCCGACCAAGGATCTGCTCGTCATTGCCGTGCTCAAGGGATCGTTCATTTTCGCGGCCGACCTTATCCGCGCGCTGCATGACAGTGGTCTTGCCCCCGAAGTCGAATTCATTACGTTGTCGAGCTATGGCACCGGCACGGTTTCGCAGGGCGTGAGGATCGTCAAGGATATCGACAGCGATGTTAAAGACCGCGACGTCCTGCTGATTGACGACATTCTCGAATCTGGCCGCACGCTGCGCTTCGCCAAGGAACTGCTTTACGAACGTGGCGCTCGCAACGTCACCATCGCCGTGCTTCTCGACAAGAAAGTCAAGCGCAAGGAAGATCTGGAAGCCGATTATGTCGGTTTCGAATGCCCTGACTATTTCGTTGTGGGTTACGGTATGGATGTGGCCTATGCCTTCCGCGAGCTGCCCTTCGTCGGCGTCGTCACCGGCGACGCCTGAGCAGTTTTCCCGTGCCGGAACGGCACAGCGAAGAGACGCCTCATTAACCATTCACCCAGCCAAAGCCTGGGTGTTTACCTATTGAAAAGAGGAGCCTGCGATGTTGCTCACGGCTGGAAATGATGCCCAGGAGCAATGAGTAATGGCGAAGATTCTGATTACCGAAGACGAGGATGCGCTGCGTTCTTTCGTGGCGCGGGCGCTCCGTCTCGACGGTCACGAGACCCATGAGGCGGCAGACGGCGAGCAGGGCCTAGAAAAGCTTCAGGAAACCAGTTTCGATCTTCTTCTTTCGGATATCCGCATGCCGGTCATGGATGGCATCGAGCTGGCGCACCGCGCCGCCGAAAGCTTCCCGGCCATGCGTATTTTGTTGATGACCGGTTACGCCGAGCAGCGCGAACGGGCGGATGATCTGGCGACAAAGATCGTGGACGTGGTTTCCAAACCCTTTGCACTTCCGGATATTCGCAAGGCTGTGGCACGGGCGCTTGCGGCCTGAGTGGTAAGGGCGCAGAGATTTAAAGGGCGGCCGTCGGGCCGCCTTTTTTGTTGGTCAGCCCCCTGGCTCAGCGCAGTTCCCTACCTCCGTCATTCCGGCCTTGAGCCGGAATCCAGCCAGCCCAAGTCCTTGGGCTGAAAGAACTCTTTCCGCCGCGCAGACGCGCGTCAACTGGATGCCGGATCAAGTCCGGCATGACGGAAACTTTAGCTTCTGAAAAAGGATGTAACGAGGCGCACCATTACCTGTGCGGACCCTCACCTGATATCCAGCAACCGCTCGAGATAACGCCGTTCCACCTCACCCGGCGGATTGTTGCCGAGCTTTTCGCGGATGGCGTCAAGAATCTCGCGGGCGCGTTGCACGTCTATTTCGTCAGGCACCTTCACCTGATCGCCAAAGTCAGGGCCGGTGGTGCTGCGCGGACGGCCGAGCGGATCGCGGCCGTTCTGGCCGCCTTGACCGGCCATGCCCTCCTGCCCCTGACCAGGCTGCTGGCCCTGCTGGCGCATGGCCTGCATGATCTGGCCCATCATGTCCTGTGCGCCCTGGCGCAGCGCATTCAGCGCATTGCCCTGGCCCTCGACAGCCTGTTCACCCTGGCTCTTGCCCAACGCCTCACCGGCGCCCTGCATTTCCTGCTGCGCCTTGCCGAAATTTTCGCCCGGCTCCATGCCGAGATCGCGAAGTCCCTGCTGCAATTCGCCGAGCTGCTTGCCGAGGGCATCCTGCTGGGCTCGCAGGTTTTTCAGCGCTTCGCGCAATTGCTCGGCGGTCATCTGGTCAGTCTGCTGCTGTCCGCCCTGTTGGCCATTCTCACCCTGTTGGCCTTGCTGGCCCTGAGGCGGTTGCTGGCCGTTTTCGCCCATCTGCTGGTCGTCGCTTTCGCCGCCCTGCTGCGGATCACCGCGCTGCATCCGGTCGCGCAATGCCTGATCCAGCTTGAAGGTTTCGTCCATCAGCTTCTGTTGCTGCTGCAGGATTTCGCCAAGCTTGTCGATCTGCTGGCGCATCTTGCTGCTCTGCTGCTGGCCTTGCTGCCCCTGACGCTGCGGTCGGCCGGCTTGCAGATTGTTCATCATGCGCTGCAATTGCGAGAGCATTTCCTGCGCGGCATCGCGGTTTCCGGAACGGGCGAGATTCTCGATCTGGTTCATCATGTTTTCCAGATCGCGTTGGCGCAGCACGTTCTGTGCCTGTTGGTTCATGTTGGCTTGCGGCGCATTCTGCATGCGTTGCGCAAGCTCGCTCATGAACTGCTGCATCGCCTCGCGCAGCTCCTGCATGAGCTTGGCCACTTCTTCATCGGAGGCATTGCGCTGAAGCGCCTCGGAAAGGGCGGTCTGTGCATCGCGCAGGCGCCTTTCCGCCTGCGAAAGATCACCATCCTCGATGCCCAGTGCGATCTCCCAGAGGTAATCCGCCGTGTCCTTCAGCATTTCCTCATTATAGGCGAGCCGCATGCGGGTCTGCGCCGATTGCAGCAGGAGATAATGCGTCGTGTTGGGAATGGTCTCTTCCGGACGCATTCCAACCGCCTCGTTATAGGCGATCGCCTTCGGCATCTGGCGTGTGTCGAGCGAAAAAATCTGCCGCTGTTCGGCAATGGAAGCAGCCAGCGGTTCGGAGAAATTGCGGCCCGGCAGCACCATTTCATGCGGAGGGCTGCGGCCGGTCTGGCCTGCACCGTCAGTCGCCACCAGTGTAATACGCACGCGTTTCCCGGCCATCGGATGTTCAGTCAGGTTGCGGCTGGTCAGCCCCTTGATCTCGCGATTGTTCTGCCGCGGCAGATCGAGCTTGAATTCCGGTGACGGGTAAAGCGCTGTCGCGCCTTCGGCAACGCCGATAGGCTCAATAATTGCGTGAGCTTCCTTCAACCCGTAATCATCCTTGGCGGTGAAGCCGATTTCCAGCGCGCCGTTGACGGCGCGGCGCGGCATGTTGTCGAAGGCGATGCTGGGCGGCTGGTCCGGGATGACATTGAACAACCATTGCTCACCATTGGCGGTTATCATGCCGCTTTCGGTGACATCCATCGCGAAGGTGCGCGGTGCCAAGGGCTGATCCGCCAAAGGAGCCTGCGCCGGAACCGCGACATCACCGCTCGCGCTGTCGGCCCGGGTTGTCTCGGGAGCGAGCTTTTGCAGGGCGCCCGCCATTTCCGGTTCGAAGGTCACTTCTTCGCCGCCATCACCACCGGTCATGCGGATCGTCAGCCTGGAGGACTGCGGCACGGAAACCGCGTCGCGGTTGGTCGCGTCACGCCCAGTCAGGAAAATCGGTGCGCGGCCGGTATAAGAGGGCGGCGTAACCCAGGCATCCAGTCGAATATCGGGATTGAGCGGACCCACGGTCGGTTGGCTGCGGAAGGCATCGGCAATCGTGCCTGCGCCGTTGGAAAAGGAAAAACCGAAGGCAGCGGCCAGAAGAAGGGCGGGAACGGCGCGTAGGGCGAGACGGTCATAACGGGCGATATCGGGCTTCGGCAGACCGGCATTCAGTGCGGCGATACGCTCCGCCATGCGGATCTGGTGTTCCTTCCAGAGCGTTCTGGAAAAAGGCGTGTCGAAGGCCGGTTCGTCTTCCTGTACTCCAACAGGTTGGTGTGCAAGACCGTTGCGATCTTCGAGCAGGCGGGAAGCGTCGTTGTCAGTCGGCCATTTCAGCCGCGCGATCGGCAGGAGAGTGGCAATGAAGGCGAACACGAGCACGAAAACGACGCCGAGCCGCAGAAAATCCGGCATGTGCCGGTAAAGGCCGAACCAGGCAAGCGCCAGAAACAGAGCGGCAATAGAGAGCGGCCATAGCGTTTTAGGGGCGATCTTCTCCGAAAGCAGAACGATTTTTGCGAAGAAACGCTTGGCGGCAACCCGGCGGGCAAGGTCCGGCCGCTGCACGAATGCGCCAGTGGAGCGCTTTCTGCCTGTCCTGTCCTCTCCGGCTGTGGTCATCAATCCGTTCTCCCGGTTCTGGCCACGTCAACGCCATTCCCGGAACGGCGAGTTCTCCATATCACAGAGGCAAGGATAACATTCTTTGTGGCGAAGACGAGGGCAGCCAAGCCCTCACCCCCATTTTTTAGGCAGCTTCGCTCAATTGTGATCGGCTGCAAGCGGATCAGTCGAGCCAGGCGGGCACGGAATCGAGGGCGATCAGCTCTTCATAAGTGCCGCGGGGGCGGATGACGTGGAATTTGTCACCCTTGACCAGCACTTCCGGCACCAGCAGGCGGGAATTATAGGTTCCTGCCTGCACCGCACCATAGGCGCCAGCGGAACTGACGGCGATGAGGTCGCCCGGTTGCGGTGCGGCCATCTCACGGTCCAGCGCCAGATAATCGCCGGTTTCGCAGACCGGGCCGACGATATCGGCCTTGATGCGCGGCGTATCCTCTGCCGGTTGCACCACCGGGCGGATGCCGTGATAGGCCTCATACAGTGTCGGACGGATGAGGTCGTTCATCGCGCCGTCAACGATTACAAAGGTCTTTTCGCCGCCATCCTTCACATAGATGACTTCCGTTACCAGAATGCCGGCATTACCGACGATCAGACGGCCGGGCTCGGTGACGATCTTGCAGTCGAGGCTTTTCAACTCGTTCTTGACGATATGCGCATAGGCATCCGGCAGCGGCGGCGGATTGTTGTCGTCGCGGTAGGGAATGCCGAGGCCGCCGCCGATATCGACGTGGCTGATCGCATGGCCATCGCCGCGAAGCGCTTCCACCAGTTCGCGCAGCAGCCGGAAGGCGTCCTCGAAAGGCTGCAACTCGGTGATCTGGCTGCCGATATGCATGTCGATGCCCGTGACTTCGATGCCGGGCAGGGTTGCAGCATGGGCATAGACGGCGCGCGCCCGCTCATAGGAAATGCCGAACTTGTTTTCTTTCTTGCCGGTGGAAATCTTGGCGTGGGTGCGCGCATCCACATCAGGGTTGATGCGAAAGGAGACATGCGCCCGCTTGCCCGCCTTGATGGCGCGCAGATTGAGGACTTCCAGCTCCGGCTCGGATTCGATGTTGAAACAATAAATGCCCACATCCAGCGCATAATCCATTTCCGCAACCGTCTTGCCGACGCCGGAGAACATGATGCGGTTTGCCGGCACGCCAGCAGCCAGAGCGCGACGCAATTCACCGCCGGAGACGACGTCGATGCCAGCGCCGAGCTTTGCCAGCGTCTTCAGCACGGCCTGGTTGGAATTGGCCTTCATGGCATAACAGACCATGGCGTCCACATCGGCAAACGCACCTGAGAACACCTTGTAGTGGCGTTCCAGGGTTGCGGTCGAATAGACGTAGAAGGGCGTGCCGACCGCCTTGGCGATCTCGGGCACGGGCACGTTTTCGGCGTGCAGCACGCCGTCGATATAGCCAAAATGGTTCACGGCTTTTTACCCGTCAGAGAAGCTTGTCGAGAATGAAGGGCCGTTCCGCCGTTGCCGGCTTCGGCTCACTGCCATCGGCGGCGCGCTTGTTGCGCATTTCGACCGGCGTGCTCGGCGGATCGATGTCGCCCTTGCGCCCGCAGGCGCTGAGAGCGAGGCTTACGGCAAGCGTCATGCCGATGGGAACGATGAGTTTGCGCACGGATTTTGAAAGCATGGGCCTGTCCAAAGGAAATATTTGCTTCTCTGATAACGAAAAACAGGGCGCTTGTGCACCCTGTTTCTTGTGATCGCGGCTTAACGCAGATTTATCAGTTGCGTCCGCGCCACCAGGCGATCTGCTTGCGTACCTCCGAAGGAGCCGTGCCGCCGAAGCTTGTGCGACTAGCGACCGATGCTTCCACCGAAAGAACATCGAAAACGCTATCGGTGATGCCGCGGTGGATGGCCTGCAATTCCTCCAGCGAAAGATCGGCGAGATCGCAGCCCTTCTTTTCCGCCAGCGCCACGGCATTGCCGGTCACATGGTGAGCATCGCGGAAGGGCAGTCCCGCTTCGCGCACCAGCCAGTCGGCAAGATCTGTCGCGGTGGAATAACCTGAACCCGCCGCTGCGCGCATGCGGTCCTTGCGTACTTCGAGGTCGCGGATCATGCCGGTCATGGCGGCGATAGCCAGTTCCAGGCTTTCGGCGGAGTCGAAAACCTGTTCCTTGTCTTCCTGCATGTCCTTGGAATAGGCGAGCGGCAGACCCTTCATCACGGTGAGGAGAGCGATCAGCGAGCCGTTGATGCGGCCGGTCTTGGCGCGCACCAGCTCAGCGGCATCAGGGTTCTTCTTCTGCGGCATGATCGACGAGCCTGTGGAAAAGGCGTCCGACAGCCGGATGAAACCAAATTGCGGCGTCGACCAGATGACGATCTCTTCGGCAAGACGCGACAGATGCGTGGCGCAGATGGAGGCGATCGACAGGAACTCCAGTGCGAAATCGCGGTCGGACACGGTGTCGATGGAGTTGCGGGTCGGCTCGCGGAAACCGAGCGCCTTGGCCGTCATGTGGCGATCGATCGGATAGCCGGTGCCGGCAAGGGCAGCCGCACCAATCGGGCTTTCGTCCATGTGCTCGATGGCGTGGCGTACGCGGGCGCGGTCACGGCCGAACATTTCCACATAGGCCATGCAATGATGGCCGAAGGTGACAGGCTGCGCCGTCTGCAAATGCGTGAAGCCGGGCATGACCGTATCGGCGTTTTCCTCGGCGCGGTCGAGGAAGGCAGCGATGAGTGCCGTCAGCATGCCTTCGGTCTTCTGCAATTCTTCCTTGACCCACAGGCGGAAATCGAGCGCCACCTGGTCGTTGCGCGAGCGGGCGGTGTGCAGACGGCCGGCGGCCGGGCCGATGAGGGTGGCAAGCCGCGCCTCGATATTCATGTGAATATCTTCGAGCTTGCGGGAGAATTCGAAGCTGCCGGATTCGATCTCTGACAGGATCGTGTTCAGGCCTTCGGTGATCTTGTCTTTATCTTCAGGCGAAATAATGCCTTTAGATGCCAGCATGGCGGCATGCGCCATAGAGCCGCGGATATCCTGGGCGTAAAGTTTCTTGTCGAAGCCGATGGAGGCATTTATCTCTTCCATGATGGCAGATGGCCCGGAAGCGAAACGCCCGCCCCACATCTGGTTGGAGGATTTCTGATCTGTGCCGTCAGCCATGTGTGATGCCCTGGAGTATTCGATGACAGAGAAAAGGCCGTTCAGGCTTCCTTCCGCCAAATTGGTTGCAATTGCTGCCGTTGCCGGTGTGCTCGCCGGTGCAGGCGCGGTCTGGTTCAGGCATATTGGGTCTGAGAGCCCGGTTCAAGGGGCAGCGGTGGCCGACGCCGGTTTATGTGAAGGTGCGGCGAACCGCATTGCGACGCTGAAACCCTTTCTGAAGGGCCAGGTGGCGGCTATGTCGGCGGCAGACACCCCGCGCGTTATTCCGCTCTCCTTCAAAGGGCCGGAGGGGAAAGATATGAGCCTTGCCGATCTCAAGGGTAAAGCGGTGCTGCTCAATCTCTGGGCGACGTGGTGCGTGCCCTGCCGGGAAGAAATGCCGGCGCTCAACGCGCTGGAGAAGGAAAAGGGCGGTAACGGCTTTGAAGTCGTGGCTGTTAACATCGATACGGGCGGGGATGACAAGCCGAAAGCCTTCATGGACGAATACAAGATCGATTCCCTGAAGCACTATCGCGACAGTTCCATGGGCGTTTTCAACGTTCTCAAAAAGGAAGGCCTCGCCTTTGGCCTGCCGGCAACCCTGCTGCTGGACGAAAACGGTTGCCTGCTCGGCGCCATGAACGGCCCGGCGGCGTGGGATAGCGAAGATGCGAAGGCGCTGATATCGGCCGCAACATCCAGGTAGTTTTGAGCTTCCGGCTTGGGGAGAGATACTCTCCCTCAGCACGAAGTCGACCTTTATCGCGTCGGAACCGGCGTCTCACCCCGATAATCATAAAAACCGCGGCCGGACTTGCGGCCGAGCCAGCCGGCTTCGACATATTTGACCAGCAGCGGGCAGGGGCGGTATTTGCTGTCGGACAGGCCGTCATGCAGCACCTGCATGATCGACAAACAGGTATCGAGGCCGATGAAATCGGCGAGCTGCAGCGGACCCATCGGGTGGTTCGCGCCGAGGCGCATGGCGGTGTCGATGGCTTCCACGGAGCCGACGCCCTCGTAAAGCGTATAGATCGCTTCGTTGATCATCGGCAACAGGATGCGGTTGACGATGAAGGCCGGGAAATCTTCGGCGACGGTGATCGCCTTTTCGAGCGTCCGCACATAGTCCTTGGCCGCATCGAAGGTCTTTTCATTGGTGGCGATGCCGCGCACCAGTTCCACCAGTTTCATGACCGGCACCGGGTTCATGAAGTGGATGCCCATGAACTGTTCCGGACGGTCGGTGGCAGAGGCAAGCCGGGTGATGGAAAGTGAAGACGTGTTGGTGGCGAGAAGTGCCTCCGGCTTCAGGACCGGGCAGATCTGCGCATAGATCTTGCGCTTGATCTCTTCGTTCTCGGTGGCAGCCTCGATGACGAGGTCCATGGGTGCGAGATCGTTGACATCGGTCGAACCGCTGATGAGCGCCAGGGCCTGCTTGCGGGCCTCGTCGGAAAGCTTGCCGTTGGTGACCTGGCGCGCGAGATTGCCGTTGATGGTGGCAAGGCCGGCCTCGATGCCGTCTTTGGAAAGATCGTAGATATGAACCCTGTAGCCGGCAACCGCAGAGACATGTGCGATGCCGCACCCCATCTGACCGGCTCCGATGACACCGATGTTCTTAAAGGGGGCGGTCATATGCTGTTCTCCCATGTGCTGCATGTGCAAATTCGCTGGCGATGTTACGCATATCGCCGAAAAAGAGAAGGCGGCGCGTTCAAAAAACGCGCCGCCTTCATCATCTATTTGAAATCAGAGGGCCTTTTGCAGTTCCGGCAAGGCCTCGAAGAGGTCCGCCACAAGGCCGTAATCGGCAACCTGGAAGATCGGCGCTTCTTCGTCCTTGTTGATGGCGACGATAACCTTGCTGTCCTTCATGCCGGCCAGATGCTGGATGGCACCGGAAATTCCCGCCGCGATGTAAAGCTGTGGGGCAACGACCTTGCCGGTCTGGCCCACCTGCCAGTCATTCGGCGCATAGCCGGCATCGACGGCAGCGCGCGATGCACCAACGGCCGCACCCAGCTTGTCAGCAACAGGAAGGATGACTTCCTTGAATTTTTCTGAAGAACCGAGAGCACGGCCACCCGAGATGATGATCTTGGCGGAGGTCAGTTCCGGACGGTCGGACGAGGCAAGCGCATCGGAAACGAAAGAGGAGACGCCGGGGTTTTCAGCGGCCGTGATCGTCTCGACCGCAGCCGAACCGCCTTCTGCCGCTGCCGCAAAGGCGGTCGGGCGCACGGTGATGACCTTCTTGCCATCGGTTGCCTGAACGGTCTGGATGGCATTGCCGGCATAGATCGGGCGCTTGAAGGTATCCGGGCTGACAACTTCGATGATTTCCGAGACCTGAGCCACGTCGAGAAGCGCAGCAACACGCGGCGTGACGTTCTTTGCCGAGGCGGTCGCAGGAGCGATGATGACGTCATAGGACGGGGCAAGCGAAACGATCAACGCCGCCAGCGGTTCCGCCAGCTGGTTTGCATAGGATGCGTCGTCGGCAAGCAGCACCTTGGAAACGCCGGAGAGTTTTGCTGCGGCGTCGGCAGCGCCCCTGGCGCCGGAGCCGGCGACCAGCACATGGACGTCGCCGCCAATCTGGGTTGCCGCCGTCAGGGTCTTTGCCGTCAGGTCGGAAAGGGTTGCGTTGTCGTGTTCTGCCAGAAGAAGAATGGCCATGAGAATATCTCCCTTTTCCGAAACCTTAGAGGACGCCGTCGGCTTTGAGCTTTTCGACCAGCTCGGCGACTGAGCCAACCTTGATGCCGGCCTTGCGGCCCGCGGGCTCTTCAGTCTTCAACACCTTCAGGCGCGGCGAAACATCGACGCCGAAATCGGCCGGAGCCTTCTTGTCGAGCGGCTTCTTTTTCGCCTTCATGATGTTCGGCAGCGAGGCATAACGCGGCTCGTTCAAACGAAGATCGGTGGTGACGACAGCGGGAAGCTTCAGTTCCACCGTCTGCAGGCCGCCATCGACTTCGCGGGTCACCGCAACCTTGCCGTCGGCAGGCACGACCTTCGAGGCGAAGGTGCCCTGGCCCCAGCCGAGGAGGGCTGCCAGCATCTGGCCGGTCTGGTTCGAATCGTCGTCGATCGCCTGCTTGCCGACAATGACGAGACCGGGCTGCTCAGCCTCGGCCACGCCCTTCAGGAGCTTGGCGACAGCGAGCGGCTCGACCGTTTCATCGGTCTCGATCAGGATGGCGCGATCGGCACCCATCGCAAGCGCGGTGCGCAGCGTTTCTTCCGCCTTGGCAGGTCCGATGGAGACGACGACGACTTCTTCAGCCTTGCCAGCTTCCTTCAGGCGAAGGGCCTCTTCCACCGAGATTTCGTCGAACGGGTTCATCGACATCTTCACATTGGCAAGCTCAACGCCAGAACCATCCGCCTTCACGCGGATCTTCACGTTGTAATCGACGACTCGTTTAACGGGGACAAGGATTTTCATCGGCGGCTTTCCTCAAATGTCCGCTTGGCAATGCCGAGCGGACCTCCAAAAACAGGTTGGCGACATGGATAAGCATTTTTCCCGCAATTACAACGGAGCAATCTTCATTATCGCATGCACACAAGGCATATCTTACGTTGACGTTAACGTAAATAGTCTATCTCTGACGTGACGTCTCATCTACCCCCGTCATAGCCGCGTTCGATTTGCGACAACCCCGCCGTTTGCGACGTATTTTTGAACTGCGCCGCCCTCGGCGGGACAATGGTGCGATCAAACAGGGGAACGCCCCGTCTGCGCATGAAAATTACCATGATGGCGCCCGCCAAGATGCCACCGACATGCGCGCCCCAGGAGACATTCTCTTCCAGCCCGAGCGCCAGCATCAGGAACTGCTGGCCGATCCACAGCGCCAGGGGAATGAAGGCGGGCAGGGGAAGCGGAATGCGCATGAGGACAAGCACCCAGACGCGCACTTTCGGATGCAGCAGGAAATAGGCCGCGACGACGCCGGAAACCGCACCCGAGGCACCGATCAGCGGTCCTTCCGAGGTGGGTGCGACGAAACCGTGAAACAGCGCGCCGGCGATGGCACAGGCGAGATAGAAGATCAGGAAACGAAAATGGCCGAGCGCATCCTCGACATTGTCGCCGAAGACCCAGAGAAACAGCATGTTGCCGGCCAGATGCCAGAAATCGAGATGAAGAAAGGCATAGGTGATGGCGGTGAGGTCATCAGGCACGACCTGCAGGGCGGGTTCCAGATAGGCGTAATCGAACACCACGGCGGGAATGAAGCCGAGGCCGAGGGCAGCGGCATTGGCTTCGGTGTCGCTGGCCAGCACGCCGGTAAATAGCCAGACCAGCACGTTGACCACGATCAGGCCGATGGTGACATATTGCAGCCGGATATGCTTGAGGGAATTCGCATCGTGCAGCGGTATGAACATCGAACGCCCTTTGGTTGCGTCGTTGAAACGCCTTAGCGGTTCTTGCCCGGAACCCACAATATGTCGGCCTTGCCGGCATCATTGGCGAAACGGGCCGCGACAAACAGGAAGTCGGAGAGGCGATTGGCATATTTGATGGCGGCCGGGCTGACGATCTCATTCCCGGTGACGGAAAGCTCCACCATCAGCCTTTCTGCGCGCCGGCAAACCGTGCGTGCCAAATGCAGATTCGCCGCCGCGGCGCTGCCTCCCGGCAGCACGAAGGACGTCAACGGTTCGAGGGTGGCGTTGAGGTCGTCGATTTCGCTTTCCAGCCGTGTGACCTGGCTTTCGACTATACGCAACGGTTCGTAAGGCAGCGGTTCGCCATCGTCAGGCGTGGCAAGATCGGCGCCGAGGTCGAAAAGATCGTTCTGGATGCGGAAAAGCATGGCATCCAGCTTTTCCAGCCCAGCCGTGTGAAGCCGCGCGACACCGATGGCCGAATTGGTCTCGTCCACCGTGCCATAGGCTTCGACGCGCAGATCGTGCTTCGGTCGGCGCGGACCGGAAACCAGCGCCGTCGTGCCCTTGTCGCCGGTGCGGGTGTAGATCTTGTTCAGTTTCACCATGTCAGCGGCCGCCTCCGGTGAGCCAGAGGGTGAGCATGATCAGAGCGATGGCAATGGCCTGCAGAAGCAGGCGAAGCTGCATCAGCTTGTTGGACCGGTTGGCGTCCTGTCCCTTCAGCATGTTGAAGAGGCCGCGTATCAACACGATGACGACAAGCCCCATGACGATAAGGGCCAGAACAGTGGTGAAGCCGGACATGCGGTATTACTCCTCCTCAATCGAATCTGCGCAGCAGACGATAGAAAAGTCTGGCAGGCAAGAGCCGTTTCAGCATAAGCCCCTGTTTGGCCGGAACCGTAACGGGATAATGTGGTTTCGGCCTTGCAGCCGTCAGGGCGTGTTTCAGCACGGCATAAACGGCATCCGGGCCGAGCTTGTGACGGTTGACGGGGCCGGAACCATCCATACGCGCCAGCTGGCGTTTATATTCTGCCGCATGGGCCGAGTTTTCGAGATCGATATGCTCATTGATATGAGCAAGCGCCGTCGCGGTGAATTTGGACGTGATCGGGCCGGGTTCGATCAGGCTGACATGGATACCGCTGTCCTGAAGCTCCATGCGCAGGGTGACCCCCAGCCCCTCAAGCGCGAATTTCGAAGCGGTGTAGGCACCGCGATAGCGATAGGGCACGAGCCCGAGAATGGACGAGCAATGCACGATGCGGCCCGCACCACGCGCCCGCATAAAGGGAATGACCCGCCGCGTCAGATCGTGCCAGCCGAAGACATTGGTTTCGAACTGGGCTCTCAGCGCTTCGACCGGCAGGTCCTCCACCGCGCCCGGCTGGCCATAGGCGCCATTGTTGAAAAGCGCATCGATGCGGCCGCCGGTGCGGGCGGCGACGGTGTCCACCAGCGCGGCGATGGTTTCGGGCTTTGTGTAATCCATGATCAGGGTTTCTATGCCCTGATTTTCGAGGGCTGCCATGTCAGCGATGCGCCGCACGGTGGCGAAGACCCGCCAGCCGTCCCGATGGAGAGCGCCGGCGCAATAGGCGCCGATGCCCGAGGAGCAGCCGGTGATGATGATGACCGGTCTTTCAGACATGTTCCGCCCCGCCAATGGTCTTTGCGCCAAGGTGCACTCAGATTCACAAAATTAAATTGCGCGAAATCCTTTTCGGTCATGGAACCGAAAGCCGGCTTTGCGCGCTGTACAAAGCGAAGCTGATTTCCCATATTCGGGGCGAAGTTACAAATGAAATGCCGATGAATGGAGGCGACATGGTTGCCGCAGTGCGCCTGGCAGGCAAGGTTGCCTTCGATGCCTATTCCCATTTCGCCGAGGATGACGGCTGGGCGATGGCGAGCCATATGGCGCTGTCCATCCTGCTGGCGCTGTTTCCGTTCCTGATCTTTGGCACGGCGCTGGCCGGTTTTCTGGGCGCCGACCAGTTCTCAGAAACGGCGGTGCATCTGATTTTCGACACCTGGCCAGCGGCGATTGC
Source organism: Agrobacterium pusense (assembly GCF_013285525.1). Taxonomy (NCBI): domain Bacteria; kingdom Pseudomonadati; phylum Pseudomonadota; class Alphaproteobacteria; order Hyphomicrobiales; family Rhizobiaceae; genus Agrobacterium; species Agrobacterium pusense. Next base: position 663,108 of record NZ_CP053857.1, on the reverse strand, counting down.
TGGGCCGCTGGCAGCGCAGGTGCAGCAGGTTCTCACCATCCCCCGCGGCGGCCTGCTGACGATTTCGGTGCTGGCGGCCGCATACTTCGCCTCGAATGGCGTCGAGGCGCTGCGCATTTCGCTGAACCGCGCCTATCGTGTCACCGAAACGCGCTGGTGGTATGTCACCCGTCTGCTGAGCCTGCTTTATGTGCTGATTGCGGTGGTGGTCTTCACCGGCATCAGCATTGTGCTGGTTGCAGTGCCGGTCGCTACTTCCTTTGCCGAGCAGCGCTTTCCGTGGTTGACCGATATATTGAACACTGTCTCCAGCCTCGGCCTTTATGGCACCATCGTGGTGCTGACGGCGGGGCTGGTGGCGGCGCATCTGTGGTTACCCGCAGGCAAGCGCCGCATCTGGGATGTCTGGCCGGGTATTTTGCTGACGATGATATTCTGGGTCATCGGCGCGGCAATCTTCGCCTATTATCTCTCCACATTCGCCAATTATGCAGCCACCTATGCCGGTCTCGCCTCCGTCATGGTGGTTCTGGTGTTCCTTTATATGGTCGGAGTCATCTTCATGCTCGGCGCGGAGGTGAATGCCGCGTTGATGAAATACAAGGTCCGGCAGATCATCCGCCGCAACATCGGCGGCAATGGCACGCGCCGCGGGCAGGCTCTAGAGGAGGCCGACAAGCCGGCGGATATCTGAGGGCGTCGCTCCTTCGGCGCGAAGGGCGGAAAGCCCGGTACTGCCTTCGCTTTTCGAAAGCTTGCGCCCGTCCGTGCCCAAAATCAGCCGGTGATGATGATAGACGGGCTGCGGCAGGTCCAGCAGCTGCTGCAGCAGCCGGTGGATGGCGGTGGCATGGAAGAGATCCATGCCGCGCACCACATGGGTGATCCCCTGCAGTGCATCGTCAACCACAACGGAAAGATGATAGCTCGAAGGTGCGTCGGAACGCGACAGCACCACATCGCCCCAGAGCGCGGGCAGGGCCTCGATCTGCCCCGTTGCCCCGTCGCCGCTCTCTTGCCAGAACAGGGGGGTGCGGGCGGCGCGGATCGCCTTGTCCATGTCGAGCCGCCACGCGTGTTGCCGGCCGGACGCGAGCAGGGCCGCCCGTTCCGCCTTCGGCCTCTTATGGTCGACGGACGGATAGAGCGGCGCTCCGTCAGGATCGCGCGGCCATATCCCGCCTTCCGCTTCGAAGGCACCGACAATGGCCCTGGTTTCGCCACGGCTGAGAAAGGCGGGATAGGCAAGATCCGCCTCGATCAGCCTGTGCAGCGCCATCCGGTACTCATCGAAATGCTCCGATTGTCGCCGCACTGGCTCTTCCCAAGAGAGTTCCAGCCAGCCGAGATCATCATAGATCGCCTGCTCCAGCTGCGGCGTGCAGCGCGTCTGGTCTATATCCTCTATACGCAGCAGAAAGCGGCCGCCATTGTCCAGCGCCATGTCATAGTTCAGGAATGCGGAAAGCGCATGGCCGAGATGCAGCGGGCCGTTGGGGCTTGGCGCGAAACGGTAAACCGGTTTTTGACGGATGGATGAAGGCATGGTTTCTTCTGCCATGTTTTAATGCACCCCGCCAGCGGGCTGGCGGCATATGGAATGACCGACATGAAAATCATCACCGGGACGGATGACATCAGCGAAGGGCTGGAGCATCTCGCCCGCCTCGACCCCGCACTTGCCCCTGTCATTGAAATAGCCGGTCCGCTGGAACTGCGCATCCACGAGCCGGGCTTTGCCGGCCTTGCTCATATCGTCGTCTCGCAGATGGTGTCGCGCGCCAGTGCCAATGCCATCTGGGCGCGTATTCTCACCGGCACCGGCGGCGCGGTCACGGCGGAAAATTATCTCGGCGCACCGGAGGAATTGCGGGCTACTTTCGGCCTTTCGCGCGCCAAGGCGACGACGCTGGAAGGACTGGCTCGCGCCGTTACCGAAGGGCAGATCGACCTTGACGGCGTGGTGCGCAAGGAGGGGAGTGCAGCCCTTTCTGAACTGGTGGCGCTTCGTGGCATAGGCCCATGGACGGCCGAGGTCTATCTGATGTTCTGCGGCGGGCATCCGGATATTTTTCCCGTTGGCGATGTGGCGCTGAGATCAGCGGTGGCACATGCGCTCGATCTGGCGATAAGGCCGGAAGCGAAATGGCTCGCGGAACGCGCGACACTCTGGTCGCCATGGCGCTCCGTCGCCGCCCGGCTTTTCTGGGGTTATTATGCCAACATCATGCGGCGCGCGATGGTGCCACTGCCCTGAGCGGGGTCAAAAATCGGCAATCCGATAGGGCAGGGCGCCGCGTGAAAGATGATCGAAATGCAGCTTGCGTTTCAGCGGCGGTACGGCGCGCTGCACGCAATCCACTCTTTCGCAAACCCGACAGGAAATACCGATCGGCTTGAAGGACGCCGCATTGCCGAGATCGAGCGTGTCGGCATAGACGAAATTCTGCGCATGGGAAATTTCGCAGCCGAGTGCGATGGCGTAACGCGGTCTTTCCGTATTGAATCCGGCGCCGGCCTTTTCGATCTGGGTGGCGATGGAAAGATAGCGCACGCCGTCAGGTGTTTCCGCCAGCTGCCGCACGATCCTGTCGGAGCTTTCGAAAGCCTGATGGATATTCCACAGCGGACAGGCCGCGCCAAACCGGGCAAATTGCAGCCGCGTGGCGCTGTGGCGTTTGGTGATGTTGCCGGCGCGGTCGATCTTGGCGAAAAAGATCGGCACGCCCTTCATACCCGGCCGCTGCAGGGTGCTCAGCCGGTGGGCCACCTGCTCAAGGCTCGCGCCAAAACGCACGGCGAGAAGTTCGAGATCATGGCGCAGTTCCTGTGCCGCCCGGTGAAATTGCCCATAGGGCAGGATGAGCGCTGCGGCAAAATAATTGTGCAGTCCGATACGACAGATTTCGGCCGCTTCCGTGTTGCGGAAACCGGCGCCGGCCAGCACCCTGTCCACCGTCGGGCCGGCGTGAAGCTGGGCGATCTGCAACGCAAGCTGAAAACAACGGGTGGATGCGGCCATGTAGGAACTGAGGGCGAGTGTTTTGCTCACAGGATCGAAATGCCGGATCAGCCCGCCTGCCGACGCGGTTCTTGTGATATGGATGCCGTAACGGTTCCTGAGATGCGCTGACAGAATGCCGTCGGTCTCGCCTCCCTCGATCTCCAGCTCCTGCGCCAGCTCCTCGGCCAGAAGATCGATCTCGGCAACATAGTTGTCGACGAAGTGGAAGAAGTCTCGCACCTCCTCATAGGGGGTTCTTTCCACCTGCGCGGTGCCGCGACCCAGCCGGTCATCCAGTTGCACCAGCTGTTCGCTGTTCTGGCGATAGGCCTGATGGGCCCGCAGCAGCGCATGGGCAAAACCAGGTGCGTTCTGGGCAATCAGCTTCAACTCCTGAAGCCCCGGTTCATAATTCATGAACAGCGGGTCCTTCAGCGCCTCGCGCACGGCGGAAACCAGCCGGTCGCTTTCGCCTGTCGCCAGTTCCGCCATGTCGAGCTGGAATTTTTCCACCAGCGTCACCAGAACGCTGGCCGAAACGGGGCGCTGGTTGTTTTCGATCTGGTTCAGGTAACTCGCGGAGATGCCCAGCCGTTCGGCAAATTGCGCCTGCGTGGCGCGGGCATTTTCGCGAAGGCCGCGCACCTTGCGGCCGATAAAGAGTTTTTCCGTCGCCATGTTGCAACTTTGCAAAATTAAATATTGCAAATATTTATGGCATGCATACGCGCACGATCAAGGCTTCTGGCAGAGTATTTTCTGGGTTATTGATCGTGGCATAACGCATGGAGGATACATGCCCGGCATTCTGGAGCAGTTGGAAACGCGGCGGGAAGAGGCTCGGCTCGGTGGCGGCGTCAAGCGCATCGAGGCGCAGCACGCAAAGGGCAAGCTGACGGCGCGCGAGCGCATCGACGTGCTCCTGGATGAAGGTTCTTTCGAAGAATACGACATGTATGTCACCCACCGGGCGGTGGATTTCGGCATGGCGGAGCAGAAGGTGGCGGGCGACGGCGTCGTGACCGGCTGGGGCACCATCAATGGCCGGCAGGTCTATGTGTTTTCGCAGGATTTTACCGTTCTAGGCGGCTCGCTCTCGGAAACCCACGCGCAGAAAATCTGCAAGATCATGGATATGGCGGTGCGTAACGGCGCGCCTGTTATCGGCCTCAACGACAGCGGCGGCGCGCGCATTCAGGAGGGCGTGGCCTCGCTTGGCGGTTATGCCGATGTCTTCAAGCGCAATGTCGTCGCCTCCGGCGTCGTGCCGCAAATCTCCGTCATCATGGGGCCATGTGCGGGTGGTGCGGTTTATTCGCCGGCCATGACCGATTTCATCTTCATGGTGCGTGACACCTCCTACATGTTCGTGACAGGGCCGGATGTAGTGAAGACGGTGACGAACGAGATCGTCACGGCCGAAGAACTGGGCGGGGCCTCGACCCATACCAAAAAATCTTCCGTCGCCGATGGCGCTTACGAAAACGACATCGAGACGCTGGAACATGTGCGGCTGCTGTTCGATTTCCTGCCGCTCAACAATCGCGAAAAGCCGCCGGTGCGGCCGTTTCACGACGACCCGGCGCGGCTGGAGTCGCGGCTCGATACGCTGATCCCTGACAGTTCCAACAAGCCCTATGACATGAAGGAGCTGATCCACGCGCTGGCCGACGAGGGCGATTTCTTCGAGTTGCAGGAGGCCTTTGCCCGAAACATCATCACCGGCTTCATCCGTCTCGAAGGCCAGACGGTCGGCGTCGTCGCCAACCAGCCGATGGTGCTCGCCGGCTGCCTCGATATCGACAGTTCGCGCAAGGCGGCACGTTTCGTGCGCTTCTGTGACGCCTTCAATATTCCGCTGCTGACGCTGGTGGACGTGCCAGGTTTCCTGCCCGGCACGGCCCAGGAATATGGCGGCGTCATCAAGCACGGCGCGAAACTTCTCTTCGCCTATTCGGAGGCAACCGTGCCGATGGTGACGCTGATTACCCGCAAGGCCTATGGCGGGGCTTACGACGTGATGGCCTCCAAACATATCGGGGCGGACGTCAACTACGCTTGGCCAACGGCCGAAATTGCCGTGATGGGTGCCAAGGGCGCGGCGGAAATCCTCTATCGCTCGGAGCTTTCCGATCCAGAAAAGATCGCTGCGCGCACAAGAGAATATGAGGAGCGTTTCGCCAATCCCTTCGTCGCGGCGGAGCGCGGATTTATCGACGAGGTCATCATGCCGCATTCCTCGCGCCGCCGCATCGCCCGCGCGTTTGCGTCGCTGCGCAACAAGAACGTGGAAACCCGCTGGAAGAAACACGACACCATTCCGCTCTGATCTGCTGAAGGGCTGGAAAAATGCTTTGGCCACCTTACTATATGGATGTTCAGGCGCCCGGATGTCCGGATGTCCTCCCGAAACGCACAAGGACACATTTTCATGGCCGAAAAATCCTCAGCAGATAATTTCCCCGCCGGGTATGAGCCACCTAAGGTCTGGACCTGGGAAAAGGGCAATGGCGGCCAGTTCGCCAATATCAACCGGCCTATCGCCGGCCCGACCCACGAAAAGGAACTTCCCGTCGGCAAGCATCCGCTGCAGCTTTATTCGCTGGCGACGCCGAATGGCCAGAAGGTCACCATCATGCTGGAAGAATTGCTGGCTGCCGGCCACAAGGGCGCCGAATACGATGCCTGGCTGATTAAGATCGGCGAGGGCGACCAGTTCGGTTCCGGTTTTGTCGAGGTCAATCCGAACTCCAAGATTCCGGCGTTGTTGGATCGCTCGACCCCAGAACCAACGCGGGTCTTTGAAAGCGGCTCCATTCTCGTTTATCTCGCGGAAAAATTCGGCGCTTTCCTGCCGAAGGAGGGCAATGCCCGCACGCAGGCGCTGAACTGGCTGTTCTGGCAGATGGGCTCCGCACCCTTCCTCGGCGGCGGTTTCGGCCATTTTTATGCCTATGCGCCGATCAAGATCAAATACGCCATCGATCGTTACGCCATGGAAGTCAAACGCCAGCTCGACGTGCTGGATCGCCATCTCGCCGAAAACCGTTATCTCGCCGGTTCGGAATACACGATTGCCGACATGGCGGTGTGGCCGTGGTATGGCAAGATCGCGCTTGGCCAGGCATATGGCGATGCGGGTGCTTTCCTTGAAGCAGACGGTTATAAGAACGTCATGCGCTGGACGCTGGAAATCGGCGAACGCCCTGCTGTAAAACGCGGCGTGATCGTCAACAAGACCTCCGGCGATCCGTCCGAACAATTGCATGAACGCCACGATGCCTCCGACTTCGACACGAAGACGCAGGACAAGATCGGCAAGGCGTAACAGATACGAGAAGGACTAAAGATGGCGAACCTGCCCGAAATGACCAAACACAAGGGATTTCCCTCCGGTATGCCGAGCACGGGCGTCCAGTTCACCATCCGCCGCGCCAATCCCAAAGGGGTAACACCGATCAAGATGATACCCCGCCGGGCGCGCAACGACACCAAGGAGCATCGCATCGATGCCGCCTTTCTGCACTCGCTCTGGCACCATTTCGGTGCCGAGCCCTTCGAGCGCGGCAATCTCGACGCCGCCCGCCTCAACCTGCTTTTCGGCCGCGAGGTCGTACCTGCGGAGAAAAATTTCGACCCTGTTTCCTATCAGGCAATGCTCGTCATAGACGAACGCGTCGCCCGGCAGAATTTCCCGGAATCCTTCGAGAATTTTTTCGAGATTTGAGGGCTGTTTAAGGGTTTGTGCTGAGGGAGAGGGCAACAACCGCATGATCAAGAAAATCCTTATCGCCAATCGCGGCGAGATTGCCTGCCGGGTCATCAAGACGGCGAAGAAGATGGGCATCGCCACCGTTGCGGTTTATTCGGACGCCGATGCCAATGCGCTGCATGTGAGACAGGCAGATGAAGCCGTTCATATCGGCCCGGCACCCTCGTCACAGTCCTATATCGTCATCGACAGGATCCTTGAGGCGATCAAGAAGACCGGAGCGGATGCTGTCCATCCGGGCTACGGATTCCTGTCGGAAAACGCCGCCTTTGCGCAGGCGCTGGAAAAGGCGGGTGTCGTTTTTATCGGTCCGCCCGTCGGCGCGATAGAGGCCATGGGTGACAAGATCACGTCGAAGAAACTGGCTGCGAAAGCCGGCGTTTCCACCGTTCCCGGCCATATGGGGCTGATCGAGGATGCGGATGAGGCGGTGAAGATCGCGTCCCAGATCGGTTATCCCGTCATGATCAAGGCGTCTGCCGGCGGCGGTGGCAAGGGCATGCGCATCGCCTTCAACGATGCCGAAGCGCGCGAGGGTTTCCAGTCCTCGAAAAACGAGGCGAAATCCTCCTTTGGTGACGATCGCATCTTCATCGAAAAATTCGTCACCCAGCCGCGGCATATCGAAATTCAGGTGCTAGGCGACAAGCACGGCAATATCCTTTATCTCGGGGAGCGCGAATGCTCGATCCAGCGGCGCAACCAGAAGGTCATCGAGGAAGCGCCGTCGCCCTTTCTGGATGAAGCGACTCGGCATGCCATGGGCGAGCAGGCCGTGGCGCTGGCGAGAGCCGTCGGTTACCATTCAGCTGGCACGGTGGAATTCATCGTCGATGGCGATCGTAACTTCTATTTCCTTGAAATGAACACCCGTTTGCAGGTGGAACATCCGGTGACGGAACTGGTCACGGGCATCGATCTGGTGGAACAGATGATCCGTGTGGCCTCGGGTGAAAAACTGTCCTTCGGACAGGCGGATGTGAAGCTCAACGGTTGGGCGATCGAAAGCCGGCTTTATGCCGAAGACCCCTATCGCAACTTCCTGCCCTCCATTGGCCGGCTGACGCGTTATCGTCTGCCGCAGGAAGGTGCGCAGGAGAACGGAACGGTCATCCGCAACGATACCGGTGTTTTCGAAGGCGGCGAAATTTCGATGTATTACGATCCGATGATCGCCAAGCTGTGCAGCTGGGGCAAGGATCGGACGACCGCCATCCATGCCATGGGAGAGGCATTGGATCGTTTTGAGGTTGAAGGCATTGGCCACAATCTGCCGTTTCTCTCCGCCGTCATGCAGCATGAGCGCTTTCGCTCTGGCAGGCTCACGACGGGCTTCATCGCGGAAGAGTTTCCGGAAGGCTTCTCCGGCGTCGAGCCGGATGAAGCCGCAGCACGCAAGCTTTCTGCCATTGCCGCTATCGTCAATCAGCGTGTGCAGAACCGAGCGGTGGAAATTTCCGGTACCATCGGCAATCATCGCCGCATTATCGGGCAAGACTGGATGGTTTCGTTTGGTGCGTTTCGCCACCGGCTCAGCATTGAAACCGGTGCGGATGGCGCGGCGGTCCGTTTTGAAGACGGGACAGCGCTCACCATCGATACCGGCTGGCTTCCCGGTCAAAGCCTTGGCCTGTTTACGGTGGCGGGCGAGGTCATTGCCGTCAAGGTCGATCTTGCAGGCGCAGCGGCTCGTCTGCGCTGGGGTGGCATGGATGTTCTCGCCCGCGTGCGCAGCCCGCGCGTGGCGGAACTGGCGCTGCTGATGCCGGAAAAACTGCCGCCGGATACGTCGAAACTGCTGCTCTGCCCCATGCCGGGGGTCATCACCGGTATTTCGGTGGGTGAGGGTGACGAGGTAGAGGCCGGGCAGGCACTGGCGACGGTGGAAGCCATGAAGATGGAAAACATCCTGCGTGCCGAAAAACGCGGTCGTGTTGCGAGAGTGGCGGCGAAACCCGGCGATAGTCTCGCTGTGGATGAGGTTATTCTCGAGTTCGAGTGAAGGTCGCTGCCGGTTTTTCCGGAACGGATACCGGCCGGGGCGGTTTACGGGGTCGGACCTGCGGGCGGGCCGGGCGAATCTTGCCTTGATCTCCCGCCAGAATGCTAGAGCGAAATGCAAACGGGGAGAGATGCATGTCGGGTGAAAAAACGGTGCGGGATTGGCTTCACCTTGCTGAAAAGGAGCTGAAGCGCTCACCGGACACACTCGTCTGGCACACGCCCGAGGGTATCGAGGTCAAGCCGCTCTATACGGCCGACGACCTGCAACATGTTTCCCATCTGAACAGCCTGCCGGGATTTGCGCCTTTCACCCGCGGCCCGCGCGCCACCATGTATGCGGGACGGCCCTGGACCATCCGCCAATATGCCGGTTTCTCCACCGCGGAAGCCTCGAATGCCTTTTACCGTAAGGCGCTGGCCGCCGGTCAGCAGGGCGTTTCCGTGGCTTTCGATCTCGCTACCCATCGCGGTTATGACAGCGACCATCCGCGCGTGGAGGGCGATGTCGGCAAGGCGGGTGTGGCGATCGATAGCGTCGAGGACATGAAAATCCTGTTCGACGGCATCCCGCTCGACAAGGTCTCGGTGTCCATGACGATGAATGGCGCGGTCATCCCCGTCCTTGCCAGTTTCATCGTCGCGGGGGAGGAACAGGGTGTTCCGCGTGCAGCGCTTTCAGGCACCATCCAGAACGACATCCTCAAGGAGTTCATGGTCCGCAACACCTATATCTATCCGCCCGAACCCTCGATGCGGATCATCGCCGACATCATCGAATATACGGCGAGAGAGATGCCGAAATTCAACTCCATCTCCATTTCCGGCTATCACATGCAGGAGGCCGGGGCGACGCTGGTGCAGGAACTTGCCTTCACACTCGCGGATGGCCGTGAATATGTGCGGGCAGCGCTGGCCAAGGGGCTGAATGTTGACGATTTTGCCGGCCGCCTGTCTTTCTTTTTCGCCATCGGCATGAATTTCTTCATGGAGGCGGCCAAGCTGCGCGCCGCGCGCCTGCTCTGGTCACGCATCATGGAGGAATTCAAGCCGCAAAAGGCGTCGTCGCTGATGCTGCGCACCCATTGCCAGACATCGGGCGTGTCGCTCCAGGAGCAGGACCCCTATAACAACATCGTCCGCACTGCCTTCGAGGCCATGTCCGCCGTGCTCGGCGGCACGCAATCACTGCACACCAATTCCTTCGATGAGGCGATTGCGCTGCCGACGGAATTCTCCGCCCGCATTGCCCGCAATACCCAGCTGATCCTCCAGCATGAGACCGGCGTCACCAGGGTCGTCGATCCGCTGGCCGGTTCCTATTATGTCGAAAGCCTGACGAATGAGCTGGCCGAGAAGGCCTGGGCGCTGATCGAGGAGGTCGAGGCGCTTGGCGGCATGACAAAGGCCGTGGCGGAAGGCCTGCCGAAACGGCTGATTGAGGAGGCCGCGACACGCCGGCAGGCGGCGGTGGACAAGGGCGAGGAGGTGATCGTCGGCGTCAACCGCTATCGTCTCGAGAATGAAGAGGATATCGATGTTCTCGATATCGATAACGCCGCCGTGCGGGCCGCGCAAATCCGCCGCATCGAAGACACGCGCCGGCGCCGCGATGGCAAGGACGTGACCGCCGCTTTGCAGGCGCTCTCGGAGGTGGCCCGCAGCGGCAGGGGCAATATTCTCGAAGCCGCCGTCGTCGCGGCCCGTGCACGCGCCACGGTGGGAGAGATTTCCGATGCGCTGCGCGCGGCCTTCGGAGACCACGCTGCGGTGCCCGAGGTGGTGAGCGATATCTACGGCGAGGCTTATAAGGATGAGCCGGAACTCGCTACGCTTGCCGCCCGCCTTTCAGGTGTGGCTGAACGGATCGGCACAAAACCGCGAATCATGGTCGCCAAGCTGGGGCAGGATGGGCATGATCGTGGCGCAAAGGTTATTGCGTCTGCCTTCGGCGATATTGGTTTCGACGTGTTGGCCGGTCCCCTGTTCCAGACACCGGCGGAGGCGGCCGAGCTTGCCGTTGAGAACAAGGTGCATGTGGTCGGCATGTCGTCGCTCGCCGCAGGGCACAAGACGCTTGCGCCGCAGCTGGTCGAGGCGCTGAAACAGAAAGGCGCGCAAGACGTCATCGTTGTTGTCGGTGGGGTCATTCCGCGCCAGGATTATCAGTTCCTGCTCGACCACGGAGTATCGGCCATCTTCGGCCCCGGTACCAATGTCATGGATGCGGCCAACAAGGTGCTCGACCTGCTCGAAGGCATCAGGCGGAACGTGTGAGGGAAGGCGGCCATGTTCGGAAGATTGAATCACGTCGCCATCGCGGTACCCGACCTCGATGCCGCCATTGCCCGTTACAGGGCGCTTGGCGCGGCGGTTTCGGAACCACAAGCCCTGCCTGAACATGGCGTGACGGTTGTTTTCATTCAGGCTGATAACACCAAGATCGAACTTCTTCACCCGCTCGGGGAAAACTCGCCGATTGCCACTTTTCTTGAACGCAATCCGGGCGGCGGCACACATCATCTCTGCTTCGAGGTGCCGGATATACTGGCGGCGCGCGACGACCTCATTCAAAAAGGCGTCCGTATTCTCGGCGATGGCACGCCAAAGATCGGCGCGCACGGCAATCCCGTTCTTTTCCTGCATCCGAAGGATATGGGCGGGGTGCTTTACGAGCTCGAGCAGGTTTCTCAGACACACGGCTGAAACATAAATCTCCTAGGAGGCTGACCCTGTGAGGCAATGCTCACGGCGGCGCTTTCACACGTGCTTTCGTGGTTCGTTTGTTTTCTTTTGACATTCGTTTTGTTTTCGTTTTTATGTAATTGTCTTTCCATGAAGGGTTTCTCCCTTGCATTGACGCGGAGGCTTCATGTCCAGCGAAAACATTTTTGATCTTTTTGTCATCGGCGGCGGCATCAATGGCTGCGGCATTGCCCGTGATGCGGTGGGCAGGGGTTATTCCGTGGCGCTTGCGGAAAAAGGCGATTTCGCTTCCGGCACGTCTTCCGCCGCCACAAAGCTCATCCATGGCGGCCTGCGGTATCTCGAACATTACGAGTTTCGTCTGGTGCGCGAAGCGCTGATGGAGCGGGAAATTCTCTGGGTCATGGCACCGCATGTCATCTGGCCCATGCGTTTCGTCCTGCCCATTCAGAAGGGCGGGGTGCGCCCGGCCTGGATGGTCCGGCTTGGCCTGTTTCTTTATGACAATCTCGGCGGCCGGAAACTTTTGCCAGCCACCCGAACGCTCGATCTGCGGAAGGACCCGGCTGGAAAGCCTCTGAAGCCGGCTTTTGCCAGGGCGTTCGAATATTCCGACGGTTGGGTGGATGATGCCCGTTTCGTGGTTCTCAATGCGCGCGATGCCGCTAATCGCGGCGCGATGATCATGAACCGCACGCGGGTCGTTTCCGCACGACGCGAAGGTGGGCTCTGGCTCATCGAAACTCTGGACAAAAAAACCGGCCGTGCGGGCGTGCACAAGGCACGTATGCTGGTGAACGCCGCTGGTCCCTGGGTGGATACGGTGCTTTCCGGCGTCTTCGGGCGCAACGACGTCCACAATGTCCGGCTCGTGCAGGGCAGCCATGTTATCGTGCGCCGGAAGTTTTCCGATCCGCGCGCCTATTTCTTCCAGAACCCTGACAACCGCATCATCTTCGCCATTCCCTATGAGCGGGATTTCACGCTGATCGGCACCACGGACCGCGACTACAAGGGCGATCCGGCCAAGGTTCGCATTTCCGAAGAAGAGATTTCCTATCTCTGCAACGCCGCCAGCGACTATTTCAGCGAGCCGGTTCGGCCGGAAGACATCGTCTGGACCTATTCCGGCGTGCGGCCGCTCTTTGATGATGGTGCTTCGAAAGCGCAGGAAGCCACACGCGATTACGTGCTGAAGGTTGAGGAGGGCAACGGGCAAGCTCCACTCCTCAATATTTTCGGCGGCAAGCTCACCACCTATCGACGGCTGGCGGAACATGCGCTGGAAAAGATCGGCGCGGCGATCGGCGAAAAGGGCAAGCCATGGACGGCGGGCTCACACCTGCCGGGCGGAGATTTCGGCGCGGAGAGATATGAGACGCAGGTGCGGGCGCTTGTCTCCCGATATCCTTTCCTCGATGGACACCATGCCGAGCGGCTCGTCAGAAACTACGGTACGAAGGCTGCGGAATTGTTGGGCAGCGTTACCGATGCCGCCGGGCTCGGCCGGCATTTCGGCGGCACGCTCTATGAATGCGAGGTGCGCTGGCTGGTTGAGCAGGAATGGGCCTGCACGGCCGAGGACATTCTCTGGCGGCGCACGAAACAGGGCCTTCGCCTGAGCAAGGCCGAGGCCGCCGAGCTGGATGACTTCGTATCCAAGCTGACGGGCGGAAGGGAAAAGGCTGAAGCTGCGGTGGAGCGAGCCTGAACGTCTTCCGCTAGTGTCAGGCTGTGGAGTTCCTCGCCGGTTTCGGAAAGCTTTCTGCACTCAATATATAGTCATCGGCGGCGGAAAGGGCGTGTTCCATATGCCCTTCGAACACCAGTTCCGGTTCGTTCGGTGCTATCGCAATTTCCGGCATGCCGCCGAAACGCACCGCTTGCGATTGCGCCAGCCCGTCGCGCAGGCCGCTTTCCAGGAGGTCGAAATAACGTGTGCCGGGGCCGGTGATGAAAACCGGCATATGGCCATGCAGGCTGAAGAGGCGTGAAAGGCCGTTGCCGAGCGCCAGCCCAGCAGTGCGGAACGCAAACCGCGCCATGCGTCCCCCGGCGCGGGCTGAAGCGGCGATCTTGTCAACCTCGGCTATCGGCACGAACTTCGCAGGTTCTGCCTGAGGTGGGGCCTCGAAAGCCGAGCGCAGGATGGCGTAGAAGCCGGAATAAGCCTCGATGCAGCCCTTGGTGCCGCAGCGGCACAAGGCGCCGTCGGCCAGATGCAGCATATGTCCGAAGTTGGGGGCGCTGACCTCGATCGTGCCGCCCGTTGCGCGGGCGACGCCAAGGCCAATACTATGGCCGAGCGACAGGGTAACGAGGGCATCCGGCGCGGGATTGCCCTTCGCATGCTCTCCCATCCAGATGGCTTTTGCGGCCAGCAGCGTCTCGTTGTTCAACGTCACGCGGGTGCGCCCGTCTTGCGAAACAAGCTGCTGGAAATCTATCTTTTCGTCGCCGAGAACCGGAGACCAGAGAAGCGTTGCCGCACCCGCATCCACCAGCCCCTTGCTGCTGATCGAGACCTGGAGAATATCATGACTGTCGATGCGTGAGCGGTCGGCAAGCCGTGCAAGGCCGCCAAGGATCGCGCCGCCGAACGTGCCTTTTTCAGCGGCGATCCTCTGTTCGGTGAAGCGGTCCACCAGCTTGCCGGCATAATCGACCAGCGAATATTGCACGCTATCGGAAGAAATGATGACGATGGCGACGTGACAGAAAGCCCCGCGTGGCCCGAAGAGAATGCGCGGCCGGCCCCGACCGGCGGTTGCGAGCTGTTCTTTCCGTAATATGAGGCCCGCCCGCTCAAGCTCGGTGGTGATGGCGGAAACGGTTGCTGAAGCAAGCCCGGTGAAAGTCGACATGTCCGTATGGGAGAGACTGCCGTGCAGGCGCAGTGCGGCCATCACCGACAGGCTGTTTTTCTGGCGCACCAGTTCCGTGCTTGCAATGGCGGACATGGGCTGGGGCATGCTCCCTGAACGGCCTTTTTCCTGTCGTGCTAGACCTGTCCATGGCGCATGTGCTGGACAAGATCAAGGCACCCGGATGCTGCCCGCAGCCGTTGTTGACAGCATGGGGAATCTCTGACATTAATTTTCTCGACTGTCGAGAAAATTGTGAAACCACAGCGACCGGCAGCTTTTTCAGGCGTTTTCCCCGCATGGAGGTGTGGGGCAGCGCTCTTACCGGGAGGACATCATGAATTCATTTGCCAAGCTTCTGGCGGGTACAGCCGTACTCGTTTCCCTGCATACGGCCGCTATTGCGGCTGACCTCGTCGTCGGCGTATCCTGGTCGAATTTCCAGGAAGAGCGCTGGAAGACCGATGAGGCGGCCATCAAGGCAGCCCTCGACAAGGCAGGCGCAAAGTATATCTCCGCCGATGCGCAGTCATCCGCGGCCAAGCAGCTGACTGATGTGGAATCGTTGATTTCCCAGGGCGCCAACGCGCTGATCATCCTGGCGCAGGACAGCGACGCCATCGGCCCGGCTGTTGAAAAGGCAGTTGCCGAGGGTATTCCGGTTGTCGGTTATGACCGCCTGATCGAAAACAAGAACGCCTTCTACATCACCTTCGACAACAAGGAAGTCGGTCGTCTGCAGGCAGCCGAAGTCTTCAAGGTGAAGCCAGAAGGCAACTATGTTTTCATCAAGGGCTCATCTTCCGATCCGAACGCGGATTTCCTCTTTGCGGGCCAGCAGGAAGTGCTGAAGGCGGCCATCGACGGCGGCAAGATCAAGAATGTCGGCGAAGCCTATACCGATGGCTGGAAGCCGGAAAATGCCCAAAAGAACATGGAACAGTTCCTGACCAAGAACAACAACAAGGTCGATGCGGTCGTCGCCTCGAATGACGGCACGGCCGGTGGCGCAATCGCCGCGCTCGCCGCGCAGGGCTTGGCGGGGTCGGTCCCGGTTTCCGGGCAGGATGCCGATTTCGCCGCGCTGAACCGCGTCGCGCTCGGCACACAGACCGTCTCAGTCTGGAAGGACAGCCGCGAACTCGGCAAGGAAGCAGCCGGCATCGCGCTGGAACTGGCCGGTGGCAAGAAGATGACGGAGATCAAGGGCGTCACCGCTTTTGACGGAGGTCCGAAGAAGGTGACGATGCAGTCGGTGTTCCTCAAGCCGATCGCCATCACCAAGGACAATCTGAACGTCGTTATCGATGCGGGCTGGATCAAGAAGGAAACCGCCTGCCAGGGTGTGAAGGCCGGGTCCGTCAAGGCCTGCGACTGATCGAATATGTCCCGGTTCGGGCGCCGCGCCATGGTTCATGGCGCGGCGCCCTTTAAGATGTGAGGAGCACCGGCAGTTCATGGCCGATATGACCCAATCCAATTCCACAGCGTCCGCCAAGACGGAAAAGACCGGCTCGATTGCGCGCTTCATCAGCGCCACGGAACTCGATACCCGCCTGCTCGGTATGGTCGGCGCACTTCTTCTGATCTGGATCGGATTTCATATCCTGTCCGGCGGCCTGTTCCTGACTCCGCGAAACCTCTGGAACCTTTCCGTGCAGACCGCGTCCGTGGCCGTTATGGCAACCGGCATGGTCCTCGTCATCGTCACCCGCAACATCGATCTCTCGGTGGGTTCCATCCTCGGTTTTTCGGGTATGATCATGGGTGTCATGCAGGCGGAAATCCTGCCGCAGATCCTTGGCTTCGAACATTGGGCCACATGGATTGTCACGCTTGCGGTCGGCATTCTCGTCGGCGGCGCGATCGGCATGTTGCAGGGCTCCATCATCGCCTTCCTCAACGTACCCTCCTTCATCGTCACGCTGGGTGGCCTTCTCGTCTGGCGCGGCGGCACGTGGTTCATCACCAGCGGCCGCACGGTGGCGCCGATGGATTCCACCTTCCGCCTGATGGGGGGCGGCACCAGCGGATCGATTGGTGCGACATGGAGCTGGATAGCCGCGGCCGTCGCCTGTGTCGCCATTGTGGCGGCAATCCTGAATTCACGTCATCAGCGCCGACGTTTCGGCTTTCCGCTACGGCCCGTCTGGGCGGAGTATTTTCTGGCTGCGCTCGGATGCCTTGTCGTCATCGGTTTCGTGGCCGTCGTCAACAGCTACCCATGGCCGGTCAACATTGCCCGCAACTATGCCGATGCCAACGGCATCGCGTGGCCGGATGGCGGCCTGTTCATTCCGCACGGCATCGCCATTCCTGTTTTGATGGCGCTTGCCGTCGGTGCGGTCATGACCTTCATCGCTACACGGCTTCGTTTCGGACGGTATGTCTTCGCCATCGGCGGCAACCCGGAAGCTGCCGAACTTGCCGGCATCAAGACCCGCTGGGTCACGGTGAAGATCTTCACGCTGATGGGGGTTCTGTGCGCCATCGCCGCGGCGATTTCAACCGCTCGCCTCAATGCGGCTACCAATGCCCAGGGTGAGCTCGATGAGCTCTACACCATCGCGGCAGCCGTCATCGGCGGCACCTCGCTTGCCGGCGGCGTCGGAACCATAGCGGGTGCGATGCTCGGCGCGCTCGTCATGCAGTCGCTGCAATCCGGCATGGTGCTGGTGGGCATCGATACGCCCTTCCAGCGCATCGTCGTCGGTGTGGTTCTGGTCGTCGCCGTCTGGCTCGACACCATCTACCGCGCCCGCGCCAAGTAAGAACCGAGGAGAACTCCTATGACGGACCAAGTCACGCCCCTCGTGGAAATGCGCAATATTTCCATTTCCTTCGGCGGCATCCACGCGGTGGAAAACGCCTCTGTCGATCTTTTCCCCGGCGAGGTTGTCGCCCTTCTCGGCCATAACGGCGCAGGCAAATCGACCCTGATCAAGATACTCTCAGGCGCCTATCGGCGCGATAGCGGCGATATCCTCATCAATGGGGAAGAGGCGGATATCCGCAATCCCCGTGACGCCAAGAAATATGGCATCGAGACCATCTACCAGACGCTTGCCGTGGCCGACAATGTCGATGCGGCAGCCAATCTTTATCTCGGCCGCGAGCTGAAGACGAAATGGGGCACGCTGGACGATGTCGCCATGGAAGCCTCCGCGCGTGAGGTCATGGGGCGTCTCAACCCGAATTTTCGGCGGTTCAAGGAGCCGGTAAAGGCGCTGTCCGGCGGCCAGCGGCAGTCCGTTGCCATTGCCCGTGCCATTCTCTTTGACGCCCGCATCCTTATCATGGACGAACCGACGGCGGCGCTCGGTCCGCAGGAGACCGCGCAGGTCGGCGATCTCGTCAAGGAGCTGAAACGGCAGGGCATCGGCATCTTTCTCATCAGCCACGATATTCACGACGTTTTCGATCTCGCCGATCGTGTGTTCGTGATGAAAAACGGCAAGGTGGTGGGCCATGCCCGCACCCAGGATGTGACCAAGGACGAAGTGCTCGGGATGATCATTCTGGGCAAGGTGCCTGCGGGTGCCGTGGCAGGCCCCGGCGCGGTCGTATCCTGACTGTCGAATATTCCGGCCGAAGACGCGCAAAATCCGAAGCGGCTTCGGGCTTCCTTTCGCAGCGCTTGTTGATGACAAAGGCCCGGTGGTAAGCCGGGCCTTTGTCATTGGATTTGCAGAAAACCGGAAGCGCTACCGACGGACCGGCCGCGCCGGAGCAGCAGGAAAAAAGCGGACCGACGTCTCGTGACCGGAGATCGAGATGGAGGCGCTCAATCCTGCAGATTACGCCAGCCGCCTGTTCAATGCAGGTCGGCCGGAGCGAAACCACCCCCATTCGCCTCGGCGGCTGTGAGCGGCAGGCCGTGCTGATCGATGTCCTGGGCGAGCGATAACAAGGCCATTTCCAGGAAATAGGTCGACATGCCGAGTTCCAGAGATTTCGACCGCTGGCATAAGTAGGAAACCATCCGCCCAAGCGCCAGAATCTCGTCTGCATCGTCCTGTTCAAGTACTGCTGTGGTAGGCGTGACCATGATTCCCTCTCGACAGTCGACAGTATGAGAACGCGTGAAACCGCGTTGTTCATTTTCGACCACATCGAGCGTCACGCGAGCGTCACACCTGCGTCAATCGTCGTTTTTGGTTTCCGCGGTGCCAGCATTTTCAATGGCTTCGGAAGCTGCCAATGATGTGACGAGGGCAACAATACTCTTGCGCACGGCGGCGCTCCTGATGCGCGAAAAGGCCTGGTTGAGCGAAAAACCTTCGTTGGAGGCGACAAATGTCTGCATGGCGTTGATCGAGCCGAGGGCCGGATTGGCTTCTCCGCCGTCGGGCGTGGCATTGGCGAATAGCGAACTGACCTCTACACCGAGGATGGATGCTATGGCCTGCAGGCGTGATGCGCCGACGCGATTGGCGCCTTTTTCGTATTTCTGCACCTGCTGAAAGGTGATGCCCAATCGCCCGGCCAGCGCGCTCTGGCTCATGCCGAGCGACTTGCGGCGCATTCTGATTTGCGCGCCCACATGCACATCGATCGGGCTGGGTAGTTTCGCTTGCATTACAAATTCCTCCGGCTGTGAGGGCTAAATTCGATGATCGTCAATTAATATTGTCGAAGGTATACATTCAACACAATTTCCACGGGTATTATGAACCTTTATTGCCAAAAGAACAGGGTATTTCATCTGGAATCGATTGTCAGAGGCCCCGCATTATAACCTTTGTAGCGCACCGCAACGCCCCGTTGCGGCTTGCAAGATGACTGAAACCCGAAACACCGATCGCACGAAAGCCAAGGCTTTCCCATATCCGCCGATTTTCCGCATCGAAGTCCGCGAGCAGTTCCAGATCGTCAAAATGCGGAACCCAGACCAACGGCTGGGTCTCGCCGTTGCGCGTCACGTTTTCAAGGAGGACGTTGTTGTAGAGCCTCGGCAGGCATTTGTTGGTGTCCATGGTAGGCAAAACCGGCACGGGATTTCGCAGGATGGCGAAACCCTGGCGCGCGAGTGAAAGAGCAGACGCGTCCAGCTTCCGTTTCAGCTCCTCGGCCGCACGGGGGTAGCGCATGTCACCGGCTTCCGGATCGGCGACGAGCAGAAGCGGCCGCCCGTCGCGCCGAAGTCCGGTTATCGAAACGAACTGATCAACGTGGAAACCGCACTGGTGGATGTTCCGGGCGGCCATTGCCGGTCCGGACCCCGTCTGCGAAAGGTCGGGTTGGACTGTTTCGCCGAGGTCTTCTGGCCTATAGCCGAAGCTGAAGACGGCCCGTGGGTCAAGAGCCTCGATTTGCAGCCAACGACGTGAAAGGGTGGCCGGCGCGCTTCGCGCGCTTTCTGCGCCGCCCCGCAGGCTGGCGTGGCCGACCAGCCGGTAATCCGGGCCGACAAGTTGGTTGCCGCCGGGCAAGATGACATCGGAGATTGCGGTCGCGAACCCTAAACGAGCTGCAAGCGCCTGGCTTATAGCGCTCTCCTCGCTTGAGACCAATTCCGGTGTCAGGGCGTCTGTGCGCAGCCGGACATGGAACATATCCTGTATCCACGGGTGCGGAACGGTGGCGGGTTCATCAAGCGTCACCAAGTCCACCTGGCACGTGACAGCGAGACGATCGAGCCAGCACCGCGCGGCTGCGAGGCACGGACGATCAACCAGCAGAGAAACCGCGACATCTCGCGGCAGGGTCAAAAGCAGGTTACCGATGGGAACAAGAGGTGAAACGGTAAAGCCCATCCCGGCGTCGGCAAACCAAGCGGCGGGCAGCGAGAGCGCGATCGTCTCAATGAGGCCACCACAATCGGCCATCAGAGGCGAAGGCCGATCAGTGGTCACCGCGTGGTCCTCCCGCGGTCCGTCCGGTCGTCAATTGTTGGAAGAAGAGAGTATTCTGGAATTTCCAGCCTGGCGGTGGCGGGGTCGGTAACGCGCTGCCGTTCAGCATGGCCAGAAGCAGGGCGGCGTCGTTCCGTTTGACGGAAACAGCATGAGCGGCGAGAAGAATTGTCGCTTCGGCTTCGAGACCGGCCTCCGTGGTGACGGAGCGCCAGGTCCTGCGGGTGAAATGCAGAGAGCGGGCGGCATGCAGCAGGGCGTTCCGCTCTGCGGGCTCGAAAGAGGTTCCGCACGCCGCGAGCGTTGCTTCGGCGTCAACCAGCGCGACAGTGAGCGGGCTGTAACCGAGCTCTCTTGGGGCGTGGTTCACGGCCACATCGGCATCGGAAAAACGCCGTCCATCCAGATAGTCTTCGAAGACGTGACCAATGCCGATCATGCCAAAGGCGGCGCATTCCGCCGCGCGCAGCGCGCCCATGCTGGCAGCACCGAAAACCGTGACGCCTGATGAAAGCGCGTAAAGGATTTCCTTGTGCCAGACGGCGGCGCAATCGCCATAAAGCCCATCGATCAGCCCAATGGCCTTGATGCCTTGACGGACCGCATCGAGAATATCGCCGCATGCCGCCGGACCGCGAAGATCGAGGCCGGCGAACTGGCCGGCAATGCCGTGGATGGATGGGCCCGCGAAAACCACCGGTTTCATGTCGTTCCCCCGGCCTTCAGAAAACCCTCGAGCGTTCGTTGCGATAGGCGTTGCACTCCGCGGCTGAGCGGGGCCAGCCCGCTTGCCAGGACGCGCACGACGTGCAGCCCGGAGAGGCCCGTTTCCAGCGTAAAAACATGAATATCGTCGATGTCACGCGCAAAAAGGTGTTCCGCAAGCTGGCGCCATGGCGGCAAAGAGGTTTCGAAACGCGATAAGTCGAGACTGCCCGGTGCCTGTTCTGCCTGATTTGCTGCGTGGGCCACGGGCCTGGAAGCAACCCCGTCACGCCGATAACGAAGCGGGGAGAGATCGTCGCGGGCGCCGCTTATATCCGTCAACCGCGACTGGACCGCCTCCAGTAGCGCAGCAAGCGCGGCGTCGTAAACGTCGGGACGGCAGGCCGCGCCGGCAGCACTGCGGGTCGCCGGTCCATCCTGCGCATGAAGCGACCGCGGCAGGCTTGCCATCACCACCGGCACGCCGAGCGCATTTGTCATGTCAAAGAAGGAGGGCGGCAGACCGATGTCCGAAAGATGCCGGACAAGCCTGTCGAATGATGTTTCGACGCCTGTCGCGAACAGGATAGGTCTGGGGCTGACGGCGCGGGTTTCGAAAGCGTCCACGAGAAAGGAGGCGTCGTTTTCGATCAATTCCTGCAGTGCATGGAGGACGGCGTGGTCATGATTGAAACCGGCTGCGAGGCCCTGCGAACTCATGAGGAAGGCTTGCCGGTCCCAGGGGAAATCCGCTCGAAAATCCATGCCGATCAGCTCATAGGGAGCGTAGATCTCCTGCTGCCGACGAACCGATGTTCCCTTCACCCACGCGCGTTCACGCTGGGGGTTGAGCATGTCCATATCGACCCTGCCAACGCTCTCGAAGGGGATTATGGGAAAACCCCTGTCGCGCATATCCTGGATTGAGCCGAAAGCGGCCGTGTGTCTGCGGGTATCCTCGGCAACCGCGCCTTCGATCGCCTCCATCACGGCAGAGAGCCTCGCCTGCGCCGGAACCAGTCCCTTGCCCTGTGACACCGATAAACCGCGCGAATTGGGGCGAACCGCAAACCAGACGGGTATGCCGACAATATCGAGGCCGGTCACGTCGCCGACACGGGTAATCCCGAACCGCCGGAGCAGCTCGGGATCGAAGATGGAAGCGTCTGCATCACCTTTGGCCGTTGTCGCTGACATGGAAGGACCTTGAGCGGTCAAGGCTTCACAATCGCCGTCAGGGCGCGGCGTTCGGGTCGTCGGCAAGGATCGCGTCGAACAATTCGCCGGTGATCGAACCCGCGGGCCCGACTGCCTTCAGTGCCGCTTCGATCGGCGTCAGCACCATGCGGTTGAAATCCCAGCCGGCATCGATCACTTCACCGATGAAGGCGAAATCGGCTTCGGACACGACGGCGCCGCCTGAGACTAGCGCCTCGATTCCTTGAATCTGGACCTGGTCCAGCTCGGCTTCAGGTTGGCCGTCCTGGCGGACAAGCATGGCCTTGGCTGCTGCAGCCACGCGGGCGTAACCATCCACACCGGGGTGGCTCGCCTCATAGGCGTTGATCGTTTCGTGCGATACCGAAGCAACCCTGAGCGGCGTGGTGCGAATGAACAGAACGCCAAAACCCTTTTTCCCGACGATAAAGAAATGCGACGACATATTCTCTCCTATTTGATCCCGGCTAAACGAAGCGCTTGATAAAATTTCTCGTTTGCTACCGGGTCGCGGTCCGGAGACAGGCTGCTGATCTCCCTTGCCGTCATGCCCGGATAGTTTTCCTGTAGCCTGCTGCCGGCTTCCCGGGCGGCGGCCAGATCACCGTGGAGCGCGTGACTTGCGGTCAGAACACGCAGCGCGGGCTCATCGTTTTCCATGCGACCGCAGAGTTCCACCGCGGCCCCATAATCCTCGCGCTTGAATGCGATGCTGGCGCCAGCCCACCAGTAAATATCGGGAGCGAGCGGGTTGAGGTCGATAGCCTGCTGAAATTTTTCCCACGCGACTTCCGCCTCACCGAAATGGGCGAGCGCATCGGCATGCTGGAGAAGCAGGTCGGCTGAGTTTGGGGCGAGCGCTTCCGCCTCGAAGAATTTCTCGGCGGACATGTCGAAGTCCCGCTGATAAAGCGCCACCACCGCGCACATCCAGTGGCCGACGCCGAGGGCCGGATCAATCTCCACAGAGGCGTCAGCCTCGGCCTTGGCGCGGTGCAGCAGGTGAGGGTCATTACCGCCCAGCATGAGCCACTCCAGTTGCAGACTTTGCGCAACGCGGGCGCGGGCGACGGCCATTCCGTGATCGAGATCGACAGCCTTGCGGAACATCGAGCGGGCCCTGCGCAGGAGCGGCAGGTCGCATTTGCCGCGCAGAAGCTGCTGGCCCTCCAGCAATTGTCGGTAAGCCTCGCCACTGTGGTTGCGATCCGGTTCCACCTGAAGCCGCTCGATCTCCCGCGCAAGCGCAGCAGCCACCTGTTTGGACAGCAGCCGGAAGGCCGCGTGGATGTGCCTTTCGGTCAGCACCGCCTCCAGCGACCAGACGATTTCACCGGTCGTTTCCTCAATCAGCGCCACGGACATGCGGGCATCGTCAAAAACTGTCGACATGATGCGATAATCGGCCCGCAACATGGCATATCCGTCATCCGCCCGGT
Source organism: Agrobacterium pusense (assembly GCF_013285525.1). Lineage (NCBI taxonomy): Bacteria > Pseudomonadati > Pseudomonadota > Alphaproteobacteria > Hyphomicrobiales > Rhizobiaceae > Agrobacterium > Agrobacterium pusense. Next base: position 639,544 of record NZ_CP053857.1, on the reverse strand, counting down.
CATGCGAGAGCGCAAAGGTACTGTGTGGTGAAAGGACGGTGAAGGTCCGATACCGCACAAGGCTGTTTGCGACGTCTTCGACAAAGGCCTGCATCACCGGTGAAACGGATAGCCCGTCCACCCGCGCCGGCCGGCCGAAAGCCACGCGCGGTTTTGCCAGCGATTGCCGGCGACTGCTTTCCTCCGGCTCGGCGGGGGTCGCGATTGTCGCGGTAAGGCTTTGTATTCGCCGCCTCAGCGCGACGGTTTCGGCTTCCGGCGGGCGTCCCTCCTGGCGGAGCTGTTCCAGCAACAGCTGGTACATGCTCTCGCAACCGCTGATATTGCCGATCCGCGCATAGGAGGCCATGGCGGCACGATAGGTTTCTTCGCGCTCCGGCTCAATATTGCGCGCGCGCTCGGAAAGTCTGGCGATATCATTCGAGCTGGCGCGACCGAAGCGGGTCAGCTCCTCCAGAAGCTGCGTGTAGCTCGAAAAAAACAGGTCCTTGAGACGGCGACGCTCTGAAAGCAGCCAAAGGTAGAGATGGTCCTGGCCGGCATCCAGTCCCTCCAGAAGGTCGCCGCCGAACTCCAGAAGGGCCTTCAGCCGCCGCATCGGGTCTTCGGCTCTCGCATCGGCGAGAAAAAGCGCCAGGTCCGTGCGCTGCGCCAGCTTTCCGGCCTTCAGATCATTCCCTTCCGTCAGCAGAATGGCCTCGTCGTTGCTGAAGAGTTTCTGAAGGCGCAGAATGAGCTGCCGCAAATTGCCCAGCGCCCTTTTTTGCTCGACATCTTCCCACAGCAGCGATGCGAGGTGCTGGCGCGACAGGGACTGGTTGGGAGCAAGGATCAGGGCGGCCGTGAGGGCAAAACCCTTGGACGGAAAAAATGCCTCCCGCACCGCTTCACAGCGCGGGGTGCCAAAAAGCCGGATCGCTATCAGTTCATCGTTCCCAGCCACTTTCGTCCCCCTTGAATCACCATCTAACAACGTGCCCGGGAAATTGAAAGTCATCATAGCATTCGATTTGACGCTGGTGTGACGCCGCCTGCCTATTGTCGCAAACAGAAGCGTGAATGACGGGCGGAACCGGCAGGCGACAGGTATCGGGGATCATCGAAAGTGATAGCGTTCAACGGAAGCTACATGGCATTCGAGCCGCGTATTGAGCCTTACCAGCGTGCTGATGACGTCGGATACGCGGTTAGTGAATTCATGTGGTTCAAGGGCCGCCCGTTTTATCCGGTCTCGGCGCTGGTTCACGCGAAGGTCGCGCATGCAAGGCTGTCGGCGGAAAAGTGCGATGATCAGGATGAGGACAATCTCGACATTCTCTTCCGCATGCCGGCCGTGGCGGGCGGACACTTCTTCGAGATCGTGCTGCGTTCGAACGAAGGCACTTTCTATGGCGGCTGGCTGTGGGGAGAGGAACTGGAAATCCTGAACGAGGTGGTCAACGGCTATCGCGTTCTGGCGGGTAAATTCGACGACAGGCTCATCCGGTTCGAATATTCCAGACGTTTTCAGCGTTACCGGACGGTGGAGCCGCTGCCGGTGGAGAAATCAGTTTTCCTGATCCAGCGGGAGGCGAAACCTCACCCGGGCGGGCGGAGTTTTCCCGCGGGCGCGGCGCGCTGATTGCGGGGTGCTTCGCGTTCAGGGGAGAACGCGGCGCGCGGGCAGAGGGGGTTCGGTAGTTCACCTGGCAGAGCTCAGGCTTGGTCGGGGAATACCGGTGCATATTTTTATTTTTATTGTGTGGAAAATTATGATGCCCAATCAAGGTAACATGCGCAACAGGCGAGTGTCATCGCAACTTCTGGCGGTGAATAGCGCTTCCGACAGCCGTGCGTTTTCGACGGAGCGCGCCGAGGGGGAACCACGTCCGCAAGCTCATAAAGACAGGCTTCATGTCGTGGAGGAGGCGGAGGCCAGGGTGGCGTTCCCGCCGCGCCCGTTGGAAGTGCGCGAGGGGGAAGAAGCGGGACGCCGGGCGGAAATCAGCAACATGGTCGTCGACGCCGATATCAGGGTCGCGAAATGGGCATGGGCAGTGCTTGCGATTGGGCATTGTCTGCTGATCTATTTCATGGTGCGTAATCTCGGTTGACTCCTCCTGCCCAAAACGGGCTTCAACCGCCGATATCGTCCGCCACTAATTCGGGCATCGGAACTTGGAGAGTGTCGCACCCCCGAAACTGGGTGGACATCCAGTCCGGCTCCTCCGCAGCCCTGTAGCGCCGCTTCCGCCACGTCGATTTGCGGACTTCGCACAGCGGAATGTCATAAAGCTGTAAATGAACAAACCTAATTGAGTGATCGGTCTCGATGGAGACGCATCACCACGGTCCACCCGTTGGCCTCGCCGGCGGGCGAGGGCTTTTCTTATCACGTCGCTTCGGCCGCGACAGACCATGTCTGTGCTGGCCGGCCTGATCTTTCGATGCGGCATGACGCGCTGCGCGGTCGCGCGAATTCGCATGACTTTCTTAGCTCTGGAGATGACGAAGTGAGCAATCTTATTGGTACCGGTTTTAACGCCGGCTCGGACGATGGCGAGTTCGCCACGCTTGAAAACGATTTGCGGGCCCTTGCCGATATTGGCTGCGACACAGTCGAAATCGCCGCCACCAGCCTCGACGTGATTGCCGGCGGCCGTATCATCGAGGAGCGCGCGGACCGTCTCGTGTCACTCGCAAGGCAGTTTGATTTCCGTTACACGGTGCACGGCCTGGTTTCATCCAACTTCATGGATCCGGTGACCTGCCGTTACCAGATCGATGCCGCGAAGGCGCTTGCCGTTCTCTGTGACCGCATCGGCGCGGGTATTCTTGTCCAGCACGGCGGCGCGCTGCGCGCTGACCAGATCGCCGAGCGGGCAGAAGCCGATCATCGTGAACGCGACGCGCTTTTCGAACTCGCGGAATTCTGCCGGCCCTATGGTGTGCGGATTGCGCTCGAAAATATCTTCACCACCGAACCCGGCCAATACCGCCAGACACCGGCTGAGGTGGCAGCGACCGTTAAGGCTGTCGGCCACGACAATGTCGTGGCGCTGATCGACTTCAGCCATGCATATCTCGAATCCACTTATCGTGGCCTGGACTTCCGTGAACAGCTTCGTGCGATGGCGCCGGTCGCCGGCCATCTCCATGTCCACGATTCCTTCGGCCGGCCGCAGGGTTTCTACCAGCCCTATTTTCCGCAGGAAAACACAGCGCTCGGCATCGGCGATCTGCATATGCCGCTCGGCTGGGGCGACATTGAATGGGAGAGCATCTTCTCTGAACTGACCTTCCTGCCTGACACCGTTCTGATGATGGAAATCGGCCGTCGTTATCGGGCCGAGCAGCCCGCAAGCCTCGAAACGGCGCGGCGTCTGATGACGCTTAACGCCGAACGGACACTGCTCGCAGCAGAGTGAGGTAACCGAATTGCGCACGGCCGCGATCGGCTGACGCCGGAGACGCCGGCAGTTGCGGACGCGGCTGCCGGCATTCTGTTCACGCTGCCCAGTCGGAGAGCGAATAGGCCCTGATGTAGTCGATCATCATTTGCGAACCGTCGCTGAAATCACCTGCCGAGGGTGTTCCCGCCATGCCGCCGACGGCAAGATTGACGACCATGTACATCGGATCATGCATATCGTCAGGTGTATCCGTTTGCGCAACGGCGACATCATCGAAATACCAGGTGATGTGTTCGGCATCCCACAACACGCCGTATGTGTGAAACCCCTCCGTGCTCGGCACGCTGACATTGTTGATGACAGAAGTCTGTTCGCCGGTCGCGTTCGAATGTGTGGACATGATGAGCGTATTGGGATTTTGGCCGCGCATTTCGATGACGTCCAGTTCCGGCGGCCACGACCCGTCTTCCGGCAAAAGCCAGAAGGCCGGCCAGGCACCGCGATCGGTCGGCATATCGGCGCGAATTTCAAAATATCCATAGGTCTGGCTGAAGGAGGAATAGGTGTTCAGCATCCCGGAGGTGTAATCATATCCCTCGACCTCGTGGGCGATCGATTGCGGGGTCTCGGCAGCCGTTATGGTCAGGACGCCGTTTCTGACGCTGAACGGGTCTACCTCCGACGTACCGGTATATGCCGGGTTTATATACCACTGCTCCTCACCATTCGTCGTCAGGGAACTGCCCTTCTCCGGTGCCCACCAATATTTGGCATCCCAGGTTCCCTGATCGCCGTTGCGCAGTGACAGCGTATCGAACTCGTCTGCAAAGGTTTGTGTCAGGGATGACCGGTCGAGGCTGAGCTCGAACTGATCGGACTGGATATCGTCTATGGTCGTTCCGGCCAAAACGACGGCTTCGCCATTCGAGAAATTCAGCCACAGATCATTGCCCTGCTGCGTGGCATTGCTCGCAAGCTGATCGAAGGAGGTAATGCCGTAGCCATTGAGGCGGATCGTGTCATTGGCGCTGAAATCCATGATGAGATCGGTGCCATTGCCGCTCGTGAATACGAACGTATCCGCACCGCCGCCGCCAATCAGCACATCATTGCCGGCACCGCCGTCAATCGTCTGGCTGCCAGATCCGCCGGTGATGATATTGTCGAGCGAATTGCCGAAGGCATAACGGCCATCGCCGGTGACCCGCAAGTTCTCAAAATTTTCGGGAAGTGTATAGCTCATCCAGGTGTCGATCGTATCGATACCCTCTCCGGCATTTTCGACGGCGCGATTGATGCTGGAATAAAGATAATAAATATCGTCCCCTGTGCCGCCCGCCATTGTCACATTGACGGAGCTGTCGCCCCACATGGAATCATTGCCGGCTGTGCCGGCAAGCAGCGGGCCGGAGCCCGTGGCGGAGAAAAATCCGGTGGAACTGCCGCTGTAATAGAGTGTGTCTCCAAGCGCATTCACAACTGTTCTGGCCATAAACCTTCTCCTGTCCGTTCGCGTCGCTTCCTTCCTCCTCCTGAACAACAGCCTAACAGCGCGAAAAGCTTCCTGTTAGAGCCAGAAATGAGGGGTATGTTCCGTTCCGGACGGACGGGAGATATTACGCAGAGAGATGGCTTGTTCCTGTTCGATCGACATCGAAAGATCGTTTCTTGGATTTGTGCTCTTGCTGCGTTGCTGCCGGCAGTGGCAAAATCGCTCCGGATTGGGGGTTGTTGTCAGCATTCCGTCGCAATGGAGTTGCAGGATTGAGTGTAGCCTTTACCAAGGAAGACAGTGCGGAGACCGCAGCCGAAACGGTTCTGCCGGATCGGGTGATTTCACCTCATCCCAATCTGGTGACCAAGACAGGGCTGAAAGCTCTGGAAGGGCAGTTACAATTGGCCCGTGAAGCCTGTGAAGCCGCTGGCGCGATCGAGGATGTAAATGAAAGGCGGCGCGCTTCCGCCGGCCCATTGCGAGACATGCGTTATTTTGCGGAGCGAGTCCGTACGGCTCAGGTGATGCCAGATCCGCCCACAAATGCCGTTGTGGCATTCGGCAATCTGGTAACCTTCCGCCGCGACGATGGCCGCACGCAGCGGTTGCGGATCGTTGGCGAGGATGAGGCCAATCCCGCCACGGGCTCGATGTCCTATGTTTCTCCTGTGGCGCGGGCCTTGATGGGACGAGCGGTCGGAGACTTTGTCGGACTGGCTGACAGGGAGATTGAAATTGTCGACATTTCGTGACCGGCTCCTTGGCATTGGCACCAACATTATCACCGGGAAAATGGCACTGCCGAGCTGCCTCCACCGCTGGCCATTGCCGTCAGCCGCATCATGGCGTTCTTCAGGAAAAACCTGAAATCGAGGTCGATAGAGGCGTACGCCAGTGCTAGTCCCACATGCGCCATGAAGACGGGATTAAAATTCAGTTCTTCAAATTGGTAACCGATAATGACCGCTATCGCGGAATAGGCGAAAAAACCGACTTTGCGTTTCCTAAGGATCGTATAGACGAGTGCGAAGGCAGCTAGAAGGCAAAACGGGATGCCGGAGGCGTAGGCAGTAGCCAGAAAGCCGTTATGCGGCGTGCCGATACCCGCGACCTGCGTAAGCTCCTGAATTCGTGCCGTGAAACCGACGCCGAAAGGGTGATCGAGCATCACTTGGAAGCCGCCTGCGATGGTTGTCCATCGTTCCTGCACGTTGTCGGTACTGTGGCTGTCCTCCACAAAGCGTTTCGAGAACGCCTGTTCTGCGAAATCGAGAATTCCGAAGGGCAAAACGGCAGCGATGACGAGCGCAGATAGAGCGAAACCGAAATAGGTGCTGAACAGCATTCGTATCGAAAAATTTCTAAAGTAAAAATAGAGTCCGATCGCGATTACGGCAAATAGGCCCGATCGATTGAGCGTCAGCGTGAAGCTGGCCAAATATACCAGTATAAATATAGCAAAGAGCATTGGGCGCTTGTAGCGCTCCGCAAGATGAGCGGCTGCCGCACCGGCTAGAGCGAAAGCCGGCCCGGCCGTATTGCCCACCGGCCATATTCCCCCCGCCTTCTCCAAACGTAATAATAGCGGGCTTATTTCACCTCGAGCCGCGGACTCCAGCACCGACGCCTCATCGAACATGAAGGATAGGCCAAGCGAGGCGAGCCTGTCATGAATGACGACATCCAGGAACAACAGGATAGTCACCGCGATGAAACCGATGAACATGCCCCAAGAGAATAATTCGAGAAGGTTCTCCTTGAAAAGCATATAGGCGAAAAAGAGGAAATAAATCGCGTAAAAATATGTCAACGCTGTCGTATAAAATTCGCCTTCGCCACGATCATCCGCGAAGAAAGTAGAAAGTAGAAAAAAAACGGTCAGCGGAACGAGATAGAGAAGAATGATTGAGGGGGTGAGGCAGCGAATATAGAGAATGGCGATAACAGGAAGCGTTACCAACACCAGCATGTCGCTAATGTTCAGGAAGCGCAGTCCGATATTGCTCGTCACGATGTTGCATTGAATAAAAAAGCCAATGGAAAAAACGAAGATCGCTAGGATCACGCCAGGCACACCGATGATTTTGGAAGGATAAAACGGCATCGCCACGACGAAACCTGGTATCGATGATCGATAAGCAGCCCCGTTATTTGCATGACTTGTCATTCGCGGCCTTTATTCTTCGCTGCAGACAATGAAATTGTCCTGAGGTTGTTGGGCGCCGCGACCATGTGGTGAGGCGTTGGATAGTGATCCTGATGACGTCGGCGTGCAAGTCCTTTCCTTTATTCTTCAGCCGGTGAGATTACCTTTCGGCAAATCTCCTTCCACCGCAATTATCCTTTGAAGGTAAAGCGGTGCATTGGACGTCGGGACACTATAGCCAAAGGCCGGAAGGATTCGCAGATAAAGACTGTATTCGTTTGGATCGACATCGGCATCCACCGTAATTCCGTTAGCTGTGGCCCACATCCATCCGCTATCGTCCAGAATGCCCGAGCCTCCAAATTGCAAGGCGGCGCAAATAATTGTCCTGAGGTCGCCGCCACTTTTTGCAACCAACTCCACGAACGGGCTGCGTTGTCCTGCGCTGTTCTTATAGAGCACCGCAAAGGAGAGAGTCTTGCCGATCATCGCGGCCGCTTCTTCGTTGCGGAAATAATGGAAAAGCCCGCTGAACTCGCTGCCATTCGCTCGCAACGCGAGGCTATAGGCGAACGAGGGGGAGAAGGTGACCTCCGTGCTTTTGGTGGCGGAGGCTGACTCTGCAAGGGACCAGCCTGAAGGAGCGGGCCCGGACCATTCGGTGAAATCGCCGTTGGCGATCAGGTTGGTGGCGGATAGTTTTGGCCAGCATGGAGTTTCGAAGCCGCTATTCGGCGCTGACGCCAGATAGGCGGCGAACAAGGTTCTGGCGATGAGCGCCGAACCTGTGCTGCTGGGATGAATATTGTCGTTGTAAAGCGTGGCGTCCTTGCCGTTTGCGATAAATGCCGCATGGGTGTCCACCAGCGTCAGGTTCGGGTGCGCCCGGGCGACGTCCAGTATGGTGTGATAGACCTTGTCGTAGCCCGTTCCATCCTTCCAGGGGTTTTGGGTGGTGATGAGCTGTGCAGCGCCCGGCCAATGCCATTCGGTCATGCCCAGCGGCCCAAGCAGGGCAGCCCTTCCGGGGCTTCGGATGCCGCCCGGCGTTTCGAAGCTCTGCATATTATATCCGTGATGCACGATGCAAAGGTCGGGGCGTGGAATTTGCAGCGCCGCGATGCGCTGTTCGGCAAGCATGTAGCCCGGCCTGCCAACCGGCAGCGTGGCAAGATAGACAGTCAGCGTCGCGCCCGTGCCGGCGCGCAGTATAACTGGTTCGGCATAGGCCTTGGGACCGGTCGCGGCATGGGTCTGCCATTCCGCCCAGTGGTAAAGCACGACCTTGATATCATGCAGGCCGCCAAGCATGATGGCGAATTGCTGGAATGGCCCGTCGTCCGCGTGGGCGGTGCTGTCGCCATTCACAAAGATCGTGGCGTTCTTGCCCGCAACAAGACGGGCCCGCAGGGGGGAGAACGCATCGACTGATCCCGCCATCGCCGTGCGGTTTTGTTGGGAAATGCCGAGCGATACGCCGATCATACCGGCACCTCTTCCGTTCCGGTCATATATATGCATATCTTGTCTTCGAGCAGCATCATTTCGGTCTCCTTGTCTGCCCCTTGAGAATAACCTCGCGGTGAGGCCCGGGGAAAACACAGGGAGCCGGACGCTGAATCGCAATAAAACTGCACGTCACGAATTTTCTTCGATTTCAACTAAATCATATAAATAAAATAGATTTTTTATTTTATCTGGGTCGGATTTGTGATCCGCACGAAGGTTTGAATGTCACTTTTTTTCCGCGCGATCAAGTATTGTTATTTCTCAATTGCTGTCTCCGCCGAATATCCCGCCGCCACTGACGGAGGGGGCGGTCGTTCTGACCCCGACCCCGGTGATGCCCGCAAGACGGAGTGGTGCTATCCCTGGTGTCTGCATGCCGTGGAGCTCAAGGCATGACATCGGCGCTTTTCGTCAGCCACACGGGGGAAAAGGGCGGTGCCGAACTTTTTCTGGCGGATATCGTCAAGGCCGGGCCGCGCTCCTGGCGAGCCTGCTTCCTCAGTGGCGGTGGGGCAGCAGACGATCTGGCGGAATGCGGCAGGCCGCCTCTTCTGCTGTCTGCGGGAGAAAAAATGCTGTCGATCCGGCGGGATTCGTCGTTCGGTGCGATGCTGCGAGGGGCCGTCGATGTTTTGGCCGTTGCCTGGCAGCTCAGCCGTCAGGCAAAAAACCATGACGTGATCTGCGCCAATTCGCAAAAGGCGCTTTTTGTCTGCGCGTTGGCGGCGAAGCTCAGTCGTCGGCCGTTGATCTGGATCCTGCATGATATCGTCACCGATCCCGCCTTCAGCGCTGCAAACCGCCGCGCTTCGCTGACATTCTCGCGTCTTTTCGCAAGGCTGGTTGCCGTCAATTCGCAAGAGACGGGCAGGGCTTTTGTGAAGGCGGGAGGCGAGGAGGACAAGGTCCGCATCGTCTATAACGGTTTCGACCCAGCCAAAGCGTCGGTTTATGACCCCGCAAGGGCTCAGCAATTGCGCAGGGAGCTCGGCCTTGGCCCACAGCCACTGATCGGATTGTTCGGCCGGTTGAGCGAATGGAAGGGGCAGCATGTTTTCCTGGAGGCGATTGCTGCAATGGAGGGGGTCCAGGCCGTGATCGTCGGCAGCGCTCTTTTCGGGCAGGAGGCTTACGAAGCCCGCATCCGCACGCTGGCATCCAGTCTCGGTCTTGATTCCCGTGTCCGATTTCTCGGTTTTCGCCCGGATGTAACGGAGTTGATGGCGGCGATGGACGCGGTTGCCCATACCTCAGTTGTTGCCGAACCGTTTGGTCGTGTGGTGGTGGAGGCCATGATGTGCGGAAGACCGGTTGTCGCCACTCGCGGCGGTGGGGTCACCGAGATCATCCGTGATGGTGAAACCGGCTTGCTTGTGCCGCCTGCGGATGCGCCGGCACTGGCCGCGGCGCTGGGCCGCATCCTGGCGGACCCGACGTTGGCTGAAAAACTGGCGAAGAAGGGGCGGGAAGATGTGATGCGGCGTTTTTCGCTCGAGGAAACCTGCAGGACGATCTCCGCGCTTTTGTCTGAAGTAGCGTGACGTTGCGGTCTGCCACTGCTCACAGGCGGCAATCCCAAACGGGTGGAAGGTTGGAATGCGCATTCTCGTGAACATGCCGAGCCAGTATGGCGGGAAAGCTTCCGGCGTTGCCCGCGTAACCTTCAGCCTGCTGGAGCGGCTTCTGGAGCAGACTGATGATGATTATATACTGCGCTCGCCCTGGACGCGGGTGCAATTGCCCGCGGAATTACGTGACAGCCGCCTGCGGCTGATAGAGACGGCTCGGCCGCACATCATGGTGCTTGACGTGCTGCGGCAGGCCATAACGCTGCCGGTGCTTTGCCGCCGGGAAGGCATTGACGTGCTTTTTAATGCCGATCCTTTTGGCAGCCCGCTGGGCGGCAGGCGTCGGATCACCCTTGTTCACGATCTCTATTTCAAGACCATACCTGAGCAGATCGGCTGGCGGGCGGCCTTGACCACCGATTTCATTTTTCGCCTCATACTGGCCGGTTCGCACCGGATCGCCTGTGTATCCGACGCGACGCGAATGGATCTTGCGCGTTTTTATCCCGGGGCTGCCCGCAAGAGCGTGACCATTCATTCCGACAGCACGTTGAAGCTGGATGCAGGGGCCACGGCCGCGCCGCCGCCGATTGCGGGGCGTTATATACTGGCGGTTGGAAACGCGACCTCGAACAAGAATTTTGCCCTCCTGGGCAAGGCTTTTGCGCGATTGGGCCCGACGATGCCGGACCTGCGTATTGTCCATGTGGGCCGCGACGAGGCGGAAGAAATCGCCAACACGCTTGACGATCTGGGATTGAAGGCCCGGCTTATCCGGCTTTCAGGCATAGATGACCGGGAACTGGCGGAACTTTATCGTCATGCAGCCTGCCTTTGCGTGCCTTCCACTTATGAGGGCTTCTGCCTGCCGGTGCTGGAGGCGCAGCAACTGGGATGCCCGGTCGTCTGCTCCAATCGTTCTGCGACACCAGAAATTGCCGGTATGGGCGCGCTGACCTTCGATCCCTCGGACACCGATAGTCTCGTCGCAACTCTGGAGCGGCTCATTCGCGAGCCGGCGCTTGCGGAGACGCTGCGCCAGGCGGGTTACGAAAACCGCAGCCTTTATTCCTGGGAAAAGGCGGCGGAGACATATGCGCAGCTTTTCCACGAGACGGCCTGACTATGCCGTGATCGGCCGCCGCAGATCAGCATAAAGTTTTTCATACGCGGAAATCACCCGTTCCGGCGCGACGCCTTGAGAAATCCGCTCTCTGGTTTGCGGCAACTCTGTGAGAACGGCAGGATTTTTCATGGCCTCGATCATACGGGCGGCAAGTTCGTTGGCATTACCTGGCGCAAAAAGGCGGTCCGGCCTGCCGCGGCCAATCTGTTCGGCAACTCCGGCGAGATTGGCTCCAATGACAGGGACGCCGCGCAAAATGGCCTCCGCTACCGTTCTGCCGAAAGCCTCCGGCCACAAAGGCGGCACGACGAGGCAATCTATGCCAGCAAAAAAACTGTCGGCCTCGACATATCCGGGAAAGTCGACGGGCAGGCCTGATGCCTTTCGCTTATAGGTTTCGATGCCGCCGGGCGCTCGACCGGCCATGGTCATTCGCCAACCTTGCGGGGGCAGGAGCCGCATGGCCCCGATAAGGAGATCGGCGCCCTTGGGTTCTTCGATACGTCCGAGATAACCGAAAACCAGCGGTTCTCCTGCAACACGGGCCTTGCGGGGGTTCAACGATTCTGGTTGTGCGATGGCGTTCCAGATTATCGCGCGGCGATTTTCAGGAACGTGCGTGAAAAAACCGGCCTCCAGATGGCGTTTCAGAATGTCGCTGCCAACGCCGGTGACAGCATCCACCGCGCCTTGGCAGCGCCGGTGCAGACAGGAGAAGGCCCGGCATTTTTTGCTCCTGCCATCGCAGATATGCCCTTCGTGAAACAGGGAGCCATTGGTGCACATGCTGGTGAAATCATGCAGGGAGTGCACAAGCGGAATACCGCGTCTGCCAATCATCGGCCAGATCAGCGGCGTCAGTTCCGAGAGGGAATGGGTATTGACCACATCCGGGCGAAAATCCTCAATGACGCGCGCCAGCCGCTGCACCAGCCGGGGATCGATCTGGACGGCGACCTTGTAATATTTGCGTTTCCATTCTGATTGCCGCTCCCAATCCCCAATGAAAAAGGGCGTGGTATGTCCAAGCCGATGAATGGCGAAACCGTCTCGCAATTCTGCGGTCTGGCGCTCCCGGGAAATGGCGGCAACCTCGATTGTATGTCCTTTCCCAGCCAAACCCCGGGCAAGGTCTTCGACGAATATCTCCGCGCCTCCTACGCGGTCGGGAGAAAACAGTGATGTCACCTGCAAGATACGCATGTTTAAGTTCCTGTGCCGGCGGCCGAGACGGAGGAAGCGGCATTGGCCGAAGTTTGTCTGCGCCGATCTGCTCCTGGTGGGTGCAGGCAAAGGGTGACGATGGGTGCGAGGAAAACGGCGTAAGCCATGGCGAAGCCCGGCACTTGCAGTGAAAAATCGAGGGACGAGTGCAGCGCCACCAGCAGCAGCCCGGCGAGGCCGAGATGCGAGGCATAACGATAAGTTTTGCGCCTGCGGGCCCCGCGAATGAAAATAAGCAACTGGCCGAACAGGAAAAATGCCGCATAAAACGGGAAAGCGGCTCCGAGGGTCAGCAAGCCCTCGGCATACACATTATGGGCATGGGTGACGACGGCATCGACGCCGCATTGCGCGGAATGATAGGGAGCGTAGGTTTCTGAAAAGCTGGCCAGCCCCGCGCCCAGGGGCCAGTTATCCGTTATCGCGCGTGCAATACCGGGCATATAGCAGAAGCGCATGTCGTCTTCGAGACGTGTTTCCATACGCAGCGCTACACGATTTGCAAAAAGGGCGAAGAGGCCGATGGCGATGGCGAGCAGGATTGCTGCGCGTCGTCTGGAGCCGCGTCTTCTGCGCCGTGAGGGCGCGACATTCCGGCCGGGCCCGGGTGAGTTGAAAACGATGAGAGGGATGAGCAAAAGCAGCGCCGCGAAACTGGACATGATGCCCGCGCGTGATCCCGTCAGCATCAGGGCGATGAAACAGAACCCGGTCAGAAGGCCGATGAAGGCGGCGTGGCGGATGAGGCGTTTTTGATCGCCCGGCACCGTCAGGCGGTTTGCCACAAGCGCTCTCACCCTTCCCCAATCCGGAGCCGCCAGCTTGTTACTCAGCAGCACCACAAGCGTGAGCAGGATAAGCCCGAAGAAAGTCGCTGCCGTATTGCGGTTGACGAAGAGCCCCGTCAGGCTGCTGAGATAAAAACGCTTTTGAATAAGGCCGAGCATATCGGGAAACAGGAGAAATTGCAGGATCGCGCCCAGCGACAGCCAGCCGCCGGCGATTGCGAACCATCGCAGTGCTTTTGCTGCACGCTCGTCCGTATTAAAGATCACGAGCCCGGTCATGAAGGCGCCAAAGGGCAAGGCGGCGCTCAGCAGGCCCAGCCAGTCATCTGCCGGCGTGAGCGAGATCGTGGCTGCGGGCGCCACCTGCGTAAACATCGCGGCGGCGGACCAGGCGGGGTTGGACGGCAGTACGCCCTGCCTGGCGGATGTCTGAAGCAAGACCTGAAGCATCAGTGCGCCGAGCAGAAGACAGGCCGCTGCCAGGGCCTTCCCTATGGCGGGCTGGGGCGGGCCGAAGAGAGGCAGGGCGGCAAGGAGCAGCAGATAGGCGGCGAATGTGATGACGATCCGGCTTTCGATGTCGGTTGCGCCGCGATTGAGCAAGGCAAGCAGGAATATGGTCCAGAAAGCGATCGTGACGATTGCCTGGGCGCGATGCAGAACAAATGCCGGCCGGGGCGGCGAGGATGACAGCAATTCCGGTGGAGCGTCGAGGATCTGCATGATGTTCGGCTTTTGAGATCTGCTTGTTGTGGTGACGATGAACTAAAGAAAGTACTTGGCGCTTCCGTGTATCTCAGGGCCGTGGTTTGGCGCTTTGCATGCCGGTCTGAAGCTCCTGGGAGCAGACATGCCGCAACGACCATCGCAATATTTCGCCCTGCCTGCCGCAGACAATCGCGGTATCGGCTTCACGGGCCGCCTCAGCCTGCGGTAGGGCGCTTTTGGTAAATTGTTGCCAGATGACGAAGCGCCCGCGGATCAGATTGGCATCGGCGGGGCCATAAAGCTGGGAGAAATTCGTCAGCACGGCGATTTCCATGGCAGATGCGTTGCGCAACGAGCGAACCATGGCGAGGCGCAGCCAGACATCGCCATTGGCGGGAAGACACGACAGGGCGTGGCGCATATAGGTTTCGGCAAAACCGAGGCGCATGGCATCCGCTTCTGGCGATGCATCCCCGGCATGGGCGTCGATATCGGCAAGCACGAGCCGCATCCCGGCCTTGATGATATCCGAACGGCAGATTTTTTCGGCAATGACGGGCTGCAGACCCTCGACGGTTTTCGTCAGCAGATCGGGAGAGAGACCATTGTCCTCGTCGGCAATGCGCGCCAAAGCGATGATATCGGAAAACCGTCGTGTTTCGGAAAAAGCCTGGGCCGCGAGCAACAACACAAATAGCGAAACGATCAATACCGGCGTGACCGTCAGGACCCTGCGCAGGCTCGGCACGCCAGCGGTCCTAGTCATGATAATATCGCGTGTAGCGGGAATGATAATATTCGCTTGAACCGTAAGCCCGGTAAAGCTTGAGCTTCTCCGTGTCGACCTTGTTGAGAATGACGCCCAGACATTTCTTGCGGATTTGAACTTCGTTTTCGATGGTGTTGCGAACCGCCCGCCGTGCGGTTTTGCCCCATTCCGTGATGAAAACGAAGCCGTCGATCCGGCCGGCCATCGCCCGCGCATCAACAACGGGGCCAAGTGGCGGCAGGTCGACGATGATGTAATCGAAGGCACCGCTTGCCTCGGCCAGCAGGCGGTGCATCTGCGCGGAAGTCAGGAGTTCCGAGGAGTGCGGGACACGCTGCTTGACGACCGTGGGCAGGAAAGCAAGCCGAGTCTTTTCATCATGCACAAGCGCCTCGCGGATGGAGCGACCTTCCAGCAGCACTTCAAGCAGGCCTGCTGTCGCGTGGCGGGCAAGGGCGCGGGTGGCGCCCGGGTTGCGAATATCCGCATCGAGCAGCAGCACCCTTGCGCCCTGTGCGGCCAGAAGCTGCGCGAGATTGATGGAAATTGTCGATTTTCCCTCACTCGGCAGGGCGGAGACGACGCCGACGACCCTGGCGCCGTTTTTTGCCGCTATGCCGAGATCGATCGCCAGCCGCGTGCTGCGCAGTGTTTCGGCGAAGGAGGAGAGCGGGTGGTCTACGGCATAACGGGCAACGCCGGAGGGGCGCGTGACGGTTGGGCCGCCATCTTGCCCTCTCGGTTCCGTGTCTGCGGCCAGCTTGTTCGGCACAAGCGGTGTATTGCCCAGAAATTCCAGGCCAAGCACGTCGCGGACCTGCTCCCCCGTGCGAAAAAAGCGATCGCGGAATTCGCGGAACATGGCGACGCCGCCCCCCGCGGCCGCGCCCATGATCATGAACAGCGCCAGAATGAGCGCCTTGTTCGGCTTGCTCGGCGTTCTCGGCGGTACGGCCTTGGAGATCACGCGCGCTTCCGTCACCGGGAAGGACTGCTGCTGCATGGCCTCCTGATAACGCTGCAGGAATGTCTGATACATGTTCTTGTAGGTTTCCGCCTCGCGCTGCAGTTCGCGAAGCTGAACCTGCGTCTCGCCGGCGGAGTTGCTGATATTGGTGGCCTTGGCGACGGTTTCGGCCAGGGATTTCTCCCTTGCTTCGGAAACTTCCAGATCGCTCTTATAACTTTGCGCGATACGGCTGATTTCCTGGAACATCAGCCTGCGATATTCCTGCATCTCGTTGCGCAGACGCACCGCCTGCACATGGTTGGCGCCCAGCCGACCGGTGATCTCGGCTTCGATCTTCGAGGATTCGAGATATTTCTTCCGCAGGTCATTTGCGACCGAACTGTCGAGAATATCCGTCACGACCGCATCGACATCGTCGGTAGCGAGGATGTGTTCGATACGTTGCACTCTTGCCCGCGCCCTGGCGGTTTCCGATTGCGCCAGGATAAGCGCGCTGTTCGACTCCGCCAGCTGCTGGTCGGAAAGCAGCCCGTTATTGCCGGTCGAGATCAGGTTATGCTCAGCACGGAATTTCTGGACGGCGAGGTCGGTGTCGAGCGCCCTCTGGCGCAGTTCGGCAATGCGATCGGACAGCCAGTCGCTCGCCCGCCTCGTTGCCTCATATTTGGAATTCAGCTTGTCCACCAGATAGGCTGCGGCGACCGCGTTGACGATCTGCGCTGCAAGGACCGGCGACGTCGAATTATAGGTGAGTTCCAGCGCATAGGTCCGGCCGATACGCTTGACGCTGAGACCCTGCAGCAACCGGTCCGAAAGACCCCTTTTCAGGGTTCCGTCATCCACTACCGCCTCTTTTGTCGCCGGCGCGAACCATTGCGATACGTTGACAAGTGAGCGGATGGTGCCCAGCACGGAGCTTAGGAACGAGGCGCGTGTCGCCCTGAATTCCTGGTTTTCCGTCAGGTTGAGGCTGTCGACCACGGCGAGGCCGATGGTTTCCGATTGCAGCACCTCGACCTGGCTGAGAATGGACGCCTCGTCCTCGATCACGCCCCCGATCGTCGAAAGCTGTTCGACAACCTGGCTGTTGTTGCGGTCTATCAAAAGGGTTGCAGTAGCCGAATAGATCGGAACGGCTGTGGCTGCGAAAGCAAGGCCGATTGCCCCGGCAACCGCGACGGCCGCCAGCACGATGCGCCACTGACGGCGAACCGTCGCAAGTGCGGCATCTATATCGATAAAGTCAGCCGTAAAGCCGTTTTTATCGAAATCGGCCATTGTCAGTGGATCGTGCCTTTGCAACAACTGTCAGCCTCGCTTTTTAGGCAGGCACAGGGCCTGCCAAAGTCCCGGTTGCATCACGTTTCGGGCGATCGCCGCTCCCGTAGGGATCGGCAAGGCCGGGCTTTGTTAAACGGGGCTGGTGCTGACCGGCGTACTGGTGCTGCCGGTGGAAAGCGATCTGCCACGGCCGGCAGGCGCGCCTGTTCCACCGGACTGCGCGGTACCCGCCCCGGTCTGGCCGCCCGCCGAACCACCGACGCTGTTGCCGCTCGCAGGCGTGGAGCCTGCGCCGCCGATCGGCGAGGCGGCTGCTGCGGCCGCGGGTGCTGCTGCCGCCGCCGGGCCGGCCGCGGTTCCTTCAATGTTTTCGCTGAAGGCGATCAGCAGATCGGAAGGCACGCCCGCGCCCTTCGTCTGCAGCTGAATGGCGGCCGCAAGGATCGTGTTGTTGTTCTGCATCGCCGCGGAATAGGCAAGCGCCAGACCTTCGCCCACCACTTCCGAGAAATCCTTGTTGCCGACCTTCTGTGCCAATGCGACGACGGCGGGCAACTGGCTGGAGTCGCTCAGTACAAGTGCGGAAATCTGCTCGGAAAACTGTGCGGCACTGGTGGAGACGGCGATGATCGGAAATCCGCCCGTCACCTTCGCCGCCAGCTCGGCCGTGGCGGCATCGGTGCTGGAAGCGACGGCGATCAGGTCCCTGACCGTTGGCGACGTCGGAGACTGCTTGAACGCTTCAGCGGCGGCAAGGGGAACCATGTCCGGACTGGTTGTGTTCACCCGCCCCAGAAAGGCGGCGGTGCTTTCATCGGGGGATTTGACCGGTGCGCCTGTCGCCACGCTCTGGGCGGGCGCGGCCTGCTGCTGCGGCGCGCCTGGCGCAGGTTCGACATTCTGTGCATGGGCTGAGGCGGAAACTATAACCGTGCCGATAATCAATATCGCACCGGTGAGCGCCGAGCCATTAAGAAGGCGAGACATCACAACTCTCCAAATTTTTAAAATACGACTTTAATTACGCGCAATGCCGATATGGTTATTCAGCACTTAAAATGTTCTTCTTAGATCGCATAGGCTAGGCGGCGGATCAAGTGCTAAAATACTATGGGCGCAGTAACTCTGAATACAATTAACGGCTGCCTTCACCGACTCCCACGTTCACCATCAAGACGTGACCGTTTTTGCCCGCCGCGTTTTAAACTGGCTTCTGAGCCATTCTGTTGTAGGCTTCTCTACGAAGAGGTGAAAGAGGTGTGCGGTGGTGACCGTTATTCCGATAACGGAAATATAGATGGCGCTACTCCATTGCTGTTGAATCTCCACGACGTTGAGAATCCCCTTTAAAACTAGAAAAATAAACGGGTGAAGCAAATAAAGCGCATAAGAGGAGTCTCCGAGCGCCGAAATGGGCCGCGCGAAACGAGGCAGACCGATCTCTCGTGTCAACGTGGCTGCAGCCATCAAAAGAAAGGCACCGCCGCCGAGAACGGAAAGGCGAGGAAAGGAATAGAAACCAGGGTTACCATAGGATTCGAAAATGCGCAGATCTATGAGGCTCCAGACGGCCAGCCCGCAAAGGCCGACCGCAGCGCCGATTACCGGGTTGAGCCTGACCCCTCTAAGGTAGGCGACGGCCAGGAACATCCCGCCAACAAATTCGAGAACGATGGGTTGAAGCCAAAAGCTGAACGGCAACGCCACATTGAAGAACAAGCCCACTAGGACGCCACTGACCAAGGCCGCCGCCACATATAAGACGGCACGTTCCATTGGTAGAACGATGAACAGTGCGAATATTGCGTAAAAAAACATCTCGTAGTTCAGTGTCCACCCAAGATCGAGTATTGGGAACGGATACCTATCGCCATATCCCATGCTGTCATAGGGAATGAAGAAATAAGACGTGAGGATAGACTCGAGTGACGGGAAGGACTTAATACCGAGAATGGCCGCTGCTCCCAGTGCTACAAGGCGCAAGGTAAGAGCGAACCAGTAAAGGGGGACAATGCGTATAAGTCTACGGAGCAGAAAGGCCAATCTGCCCCCTGATTTCGTGAAATTGGACTGGGAAGCATAGACGATTACAAAACCGGAGATGACGAAAAACAAGTCGACGCCGGCGCCCAACTTCTCCGTTGGCAGCGGAAAAAGAGAAAATTTCCAGTTGGCATGGGCATGCAGCGCAACGACCATCGTGGCCGCCACCGCGCGCATCAACTGAAGGGTATCGAGGCGTCTTGATCCGCCTACAAAAGAGGTTTGAGATATTTGTGTTCTCATCTTTCTACAAATTTATAAAAAACATGACGCTCATAAGAGTAAAAAACATGGAGCTACTATCATGCCAAATAGCAGTTTCATGCAATGCACAAAATCCGGCGTTACAACATTTTCGTTCAAAAAACTTCCAGCACCGTCAGCTGGTCGCTGACGGCAAGCCGATATTGCCCGCCTTCCTGCGGAATAATGCGCTGGATAACGGAGCCGTCGTCCTGAAACCGGTGGGCAATCACCTGGCTGTGTGGACCGGTAACGATAAAGCTTGCTGCACGTTCGGCTGGCGGGTTTTCGATCTGCGCCGGCCATTGCCAGCCCGATATTGCAAGCCACACCGGCACAAGCAGCGCGCCATCCGGTCGCGACAGTCTCAGGGAAACACTTTCGGAGGCGCTTTCGACGAATTCGAGCTGGCATTGCGTGGGCGCGGTCTGGCGTCTTGCCGTCAGGAGCGAGAGCAGGGCGCGCACCGCCTCATAGGCGGCGGTGCGGCTCAGATCGTGGCGCAGCAGGCCGAAGGAGGACTCGGGATTGGTGTCATCCCGGGCGAAGCTTGACACCATTTCATAGATATATGTCCGGCGGATACCATTGATGAAGCACCACAGGAGCGTGCGCGGCATGTAGCGCGCCCTTATTCCTTCGGTGACAGGAAAATGAAAGCTCTGGGTCTTCAGGGCGCTATGGTAGCCGATTTCGGTGGCGAGCGTCGGCCTGCCTGCTGCTATGTGCGCAGAAGCGGCAAGAGACTTCGAGAGGGCGCCCGGCCCGGTCGTTTCGGGGTGTTCCATGCCCGCATAGGGATGAATATTGCCATATTGGCAAACCTTGGCGAGATCAAACGCCAGCGCACGGTTGCTGAGGACGTAGCTTGGCGCGGCGAGGGGAAGATCCCTGAGCGCGGGGTTTGCGCGGATCGCGTCGTGCAATGCCGTCTGATGTTGCGCCGAAAGGCGCGGCGCATTTTGCGGATCGGACGTAAGCACGGGTTCGTTGCTGCCTTCGAAAACCTCGATGCCGCCATCGCACCAGTCGTAGAAATCCACGAGCCTGTCCAATGGCGTGCTCAGATAGGGGTTGAGATCGTCAAAACAGATGACGGTGAGGCGCAGGCCTGACGCAACGATCTGGCGCAGCCGCTTAAAGGAGGCGCTTTCCCGGCGGTCTTCAGGAAAGATGATGCCTTCGTCGCGTAAATGGCGCACTCCGAGAGCCTTGAGTTCCGGAAGGATGCGGTCGAATTGTTCCGGATAGACACCACGTGTGCGGGTGAAATGGCCGCACACTCCGACGCTGTCCAGAAATGCCTCGGTATTGGCAGAAAAATCGGCTTTGACCTGCGCCGGTGCGGCACGCAGACCACCGGCTGCGGCGAAGGCGAAAGAGGCTGCAGACAGCAATGTGCGTCGCGTCATGGAGCGAGCACCGACAGGCCTGTTTTCTTTCATCAACATCTCCTGCCGTTATTCGTGCTGACTATGTTCCTATCTCAATTTAACGGGCCAAGGTTGCACTTAAATGTCTGCGTGATGCCGAATTGACGACATTCTCTCCCCAGGCGAGCACGGGTGCTAAAACAAAACGATTGGCGGCCAGGCCGCATGTGATGGCCAAGAGGACAGAAATAGCCATAACGATGGATGGGGACAGCGATGTATTGGCTGGCGTAAACCCGATCCTGTCGAGAGCCGCATAGACGGACGGATGACACAGAAAAATGGCGTAGCTTGCACCGCCGAGGGGCGCCAGCCGATTGAGGACAGGCCTCTTCATCGCCGAAACCACAAGGAAAACCGTCATGCCTGTGCCGTAGCTGATGGCGTAGCGATACCAGGTCTCCTCGAAGCCGTAGTCATGCGAATAGGCCAGGAGGCAGATGGGGAGAAGCGTTGCGTAGAAAGTGCCGACCGCAATCCAGGCACAATATCGACTGTCACGGTTGCGCCCGGCATCTGACGCCTTCCACAGCGATGCCAGAAAGCACACACCCACCATCAGCGGCAGGGCAACCGGCATCTTGATGCCGAGCTTGTATCTTACGAGGGAAAGAATTGCCGCAAAACCAAAAAGCGCAACTGTTGCAGCCGTCACCACCCGCAAATCGGCTGCTCGTCCCATCAGTAACAGCAGCACGCACAGCGCGTAAAAAGTCAGGTTGATCTGCAGGGTCCAGTAGAGTCCCATGACATTTTCCGTCATGAAAAAGCCCTGCAGCATCGTGGCGTTGATGGCGACGACATGGGCCGGGAATATCTTGCCCGGGTCATCCCAGGGCAGCAGCACGCCGAAAAAAAGTGACAGCCAGTAGGCGGGATAAAGATGGAAAAACCGATGCAGTACAAAGGCGGTAAGCGGTTTCCGATACCGCATGGCGGCATTTTGCAGCGATGAGAGAATGAAGTAACCGCCGAGCGCGAACAGCACGATCACGCCGAATTTGCCGACATCGAGAAAAACCTTGGTGACATCGAAAAGGGCCCGGGTCACTCCATCAGTATCGCCGCGATTGTGCATCTTCAGGGCCAAATGAGAATAAGCAACGCAAACTGCGGCAAGACCG
Source organism: Agrobacterium pusense (assembly GCF_013285525.1). Taxonomy (NCBI): domain Bacteria; kingdom Pseudomonadati; phylum Pseudomonadota; class Alphaproteobacteria; order Hyphomicrobiales; family Rhizobiaceae; genus Agrobacterium; species Agrobacterium pusense. The sequence continues at coordinate 617,725 of NZ_CP053857.1, read as the reverse complement.
CGCAACATGTCGAGATTATAGTTTCTCGGAAGCTTTCCGCTACTTTGAGAAGACATGGGAATCGAAATTTTCTAAAATAAAATAATAATATCAATGGTGCAGCGGCGGGGCTGCATATTGTTAGGTTTTATATTCGAATATAATTAGCAACTGAGATTCTTTTTTGCAATACGGCATGAATTCCGCGGCGCCGCAAAAAATCACTTGAAACGGCGGTGTTTTCGGTGCTCTTTAAGCCCGATATTCTGATGTTGATTTTTAAATTGTTACTTCCTTCGGCCTGGTCGCCGCCCTTTCACGACCGTTCCTTTTGGTCGGTTCAGCGGTACCGGTGCGGAAATATAAATTTTAAAGGATATTGAGCGTAGCCCCATGCGAATCCTCCATCTCAGCAGTCTTTACCCGCCGCATATCGTCGGTGGATGCGAACGCTCGGTCGAGCATCTGGCAGAGGAACTGGTTGCCATGGGGCATACGGTGGGTGCCGCCTGCATAGAGCGCCAGGCCGAGGCGAAGTCGGTGCGCAATGGCGTCAGCGTCTACCGCATGTTCCACAACAATGATTTCTGGCTGGAAGACTGGCCGCAATATACGCCGCAGCAAAGGCGGATGCAGAAGATCAGGCAACAATGGAATTTCAACGTCGAGAAGCAATTCGAGGCGGTTCTTGACGATTTCAGGCCCGATGTCCTCAACACGCATTCGTTGCTCGATGTTACCACGCTGGTGTGGCGGGCGGCGCATAAGCGCCGCATTCCGATCGTGCATACGATTTGCGAATATGACCTGCTATGCGGCAACGCCGCCATGTTCAAGGGTGGCAAACCGTGCGACCATATTCATCTGGGCTGTCAGGTGGTGAATTTCACAAAGAAATTCACACAGCGTTATATCGGCGCGGTCGCGAGCGTCGGTACGGAAATCCTCAGGACGCATGTCAATCACGGGCTTTTCCATCATATTCCGGAAAGCCTGCGGCGCGTCATATTTTATTCCTGCACCGTACCGGAAGGCGACCCCGTGGCGCGACGACAGATCGACCGCAGCGGCCAGCCCATGACCTTCGGTTACATAGGCCGCATCAATACGGAGAAAGGCGTCGGCAACATGGTCGATGCTTTCAGGGAAATCGGTCATGGCAACTGGCGCTGTCTGGTGGCGGGCCACGCGATGGACGATTCCATTGAGCGCTTCAAGGCGCAGGCCGGCGATCTGCCGATCGAATTCATCGGCTGGGCGAAACCGAAGGAGTTTTTCGAACAGATCGATGTTCTCATCGTTCCCTCGTTCTGGGCAGAACCCTCACCACGCACGATCTATGAGGCCTATGCGATGGGCGTGCCGGTCATCGGCGCCGCCTCCGGCGGCATTCCGGAACTGATCGGCGAGACCAATCATGACTGGCTGTTCGAACCCGGCAATGCTGCCGATCTGGCTGCCCGTATCCGTCGGGTGCTGACACTGTCACGCGAGCAATTGCCGACGGAAGCCGACTTCGGAAATATTGTCGAGGAATCCACTTCGCGTCGGGTAGGCGAGAATTATGTGAAACTCTATGAGGACGTCCTGGCAAAAAGCAGGGCCGCGGCGGCATGACGGGCCGCCGACGGCGCGAGCCTGCTCCCGATGCCGTGGGTGAAGGGTTGAACAGGCCGCACTGGAGCCGGCCATGTTGAAAACGAAGGACGATACCCCGGGCCTTGAGAGGCGGTCGGTCACGAGCGCCCTGTGGAGCGCCGTCGGCGGTTACGGCAATGTCTTCCTCTCATTTGCAGTTTTTCTTATCCTCGCGCGTCTGCTGACGCCGGATGAGTTTGGCCTCGTCGCCATCGCCACGGTTTTTGTCGATATCATTCTCGTCATCGCGCGCGGCGGATTGCCGGAGGCGGTGGTGCAGCGGCCTCAACTTGAAGAAGACTATGCGGATACAGCCTTCTGGTTCTCCCTTGGCTGGGGCGCTGCCTTATGCGTTGCGCTGTCCGTGGCGGCACCGTTCCTCGCCGGCCTGTTCGGGCTCGCGGAACTCGGCCCCGTGTTGATGGCGCTTTCCGCGGTGCTCCTGATCATGGGTGCCGGCAGTATCCATGAGGCCCGGCTGCAGCGGGCGTTCGCGTTTCGAAAGCTGGCAATGCGGGCGATTTTTTCCAACATGCTCGCCGGGGCCATTGCCATAGTTCTTGCCCTCCAGGGATGGGGGATATGGGCCATGGTGGCCCAGCGCCTGCTGGCCAGTATCGCAACGACGATCATGAACTGGCTCGCATCAGGCTGGGTGCCGCGCCGCCGTTTCGTCAGGCATTACGCGGCTGACCAATGGAGTTTCGGGTCCAGAATTTTCTCGGCCAGCTTCCTGCTCGCCATGAACCTCAGACTTCAGGAACTGATCGCGGCCATGTTCCTGACGCCGGCTGCCGTGGGTTACATCAGGCTTTCCTGGCGCTGTATCGATCTTGTCAGCCAGTTCGCCGTTATTCCTTTCGGTTCGGTGGCCATGGCGACCTACTCGCAGGCCCATGCACAGAAAGGCTCGGTGGAAGAGGCCTGTCTCGGTTTCATCCGCTTTTCGGGCCTTCTCGCATTTCCCTGTTTTGCCGGCATGGCAGCGGTTGCGCCTATATTCATTCCAGTATTGTTTGGCGAAAACTGGAAACCCGCGGTGCCGGTGCTGCAAATTCTCTGCCTCATTGCCATACCCTTTGTGGTGGAATCCTTCACCTGGGGTGTTCTGGCGGCGATCAAAAGGCCAGGGCTCAATCTCAAAATTTCGGTCCTGCAATTGCTCGCCGGTATCGGACTGAGTTTCCTTGCCGCCCCTTTCGGTCTTTATCCTGTCGCCTGGGCGCATGTCGCGAAAGTATACGGCGTCTGGCCAGTGGGTGTTTTTTATACCCAGCGTTACGGCGGCGTAGAATTCCAGAAAATCATGAGGGTCATTGCCATCCCGCTCGGTGCATCGATCGTCATGGGAGCGTCCGTATTTGGATTGGAGCAGGTCATCGAGGGTAGATTGCCTCCGATCATCTCTCTCGCATGTCTGGTCGTGGTGGGCGCCTGCATCTACGCGGCGCTGATTTTCGCGGCCATGCCCGCGGTCGCGAAAACCTCGGTGGTAGAGTTGCGCAAAATTCTGTCGCGCCGCTGAAGCGGGGCATTGCAGACTATTTCGCCGTCGTCTCCCATCAGGAAAAGGGCAGCGCCCGCAATTTTTCAGGACCGGGGAAGACGGGTCGCGGGCGCAGAATATCCCGGAATGCGGCCGGGTGACGGATGGTTTTTAGGGCAAGAGCCAGCAATTGCCTGTTTTTATAGAGCTTTACCATCTCGGCTTTCACCGGTTCCCGGCGTTGCGACAGATTAAGACGCGCCTTTCGCTCAAGAAGAGCGTTGCGCCCGCCGTCCCCCTGCTGCAGCCGCTCGATGAGCATGTCACTCGAGGCGAGTAAGTGCGCATTATTGACGATTGTCTGCGATGTCGAACGCTGACCCGATACTGCGCCGGTGGGCGTGGTGTATAGATAGAGCGCCTCATCAAGAATGGCTGCCCTGCAGCCGGTGAGAATCAATTCGGCATAAAGAAGAAAATCCTCGCCGACGCGAAATGTGTCGTGGTAGCGAAGATTATTCTCCGTAAGCAATTGCCTGCGAAAAACAGGCTTCAGCCATCCCGCGTGGCTGTGTCGGCCGGGGCCATCGTTTTCGCAGAGGGTCCGGATCGTCCATTTCGAAAGCGCGTTCTCCATCGCAAAGGCCGGACCGACGATGGTATCGGCCCCGAGGTCGTAAAGCAGGAGATTGTCAGCGATCATATCGAGGCCGACACGGTCGGATATTTCCGCCAGCCTTTTCAGGCGATCGGGAAGGTAGGTGTCATCGGCATCGAGAAGCGCGATCCATTCTCCCCGTGCATACTCGATGCCGGCGTTGCGGGATGCGGCCGGGCCGGCATTTTTCGGCTGGCGCAAGACCCGGAAGCGCGGGTCGCGCGCAGCATGGACTTCTGCCATCTCCGCCGTACCGTCGGTGGAAGCGTCGTCGATGATCAGGGCTTCCCAGTCACCGAAGCTCTGTTGGCTGAGGCTGTCTAGTGCGCGCGCCAGGGTTTTTTCGGAGTTGAAGGCCGGAACGAGAATGGAATAACGCATGAAGCCTCTTGCAGTTGGCTGGCCCTGGACCTGAAGCGACGACCGAGCGGGTTATCTGCCGCTGCGGTTTCGCGTGCGAGGCTTGTGGGAAACGCCCGCGGAGCTTCATCGGGGATCAGGGAAAGTGTTCCTGTTTGTATCGGCGCTGGCGGGGCGTCCTGAATGTTTAAATTTTGGCCGGTTTTTCCCGGAAATATGCTGCAGTCATTTTAAGTATCCATCTTTTTTAAAGGCAATTTTCTTCAGGAATAAAGTGAAATTTCTCTCGTCAAAACAATAAACGGATATTCAAACGACATGTTGTATGGCGGTGACAGCGACGGGGTTACACGATAATCGAAAGACCCGATTCCACGATCTTCAGCACTGTCAGCCTGCCGGTTGTGAAAGCACCGGTATCGATGCCTACCCGTTGCGGCCCGGTTTCCGGTTCCGTCACCGGCGTGTGGCCGTGGATGACAAGGAGGTCCAGTCCCGCGCCCTGGGACAGAAAAGGTTCCCTGATCCACAGCATGTCCTCATCGGTCTGCGCTTCGAGCGGCAGACCCGGACGCAGGCCGGCATGCACAAAAATATAGGGCCCGATGCGGGCGTAGATCGGCAAATTGGCCAAAAGCTGGCGGTGAGTCTGGGGAATGGCGCCCAGCAGGGCATCCTTGAAGGGTTGAACCCTCAGGCGGCCCTTTTCAATGAAATAATCAATATCCACACCATAGGACAGAAGCGTCTGGCGACCGCCGAAATCCAGCCAATGCATGTTTTCGTGCGGGTTTTCGAGAAAGTCGCTGAACAGCTGCTCGTGATTGCCGCACAGCGCGATGCGGCGCAGTGGCGCAGGCGGCGGCCGCAGCAGATGCTCGAGAACCCCACAGGAATCGCGTCCGCGATCGACATAATCGCCGAGCAGCACGACAAGGGCGGGAGAGCGGTCGCCGGCCAGATCCGCAATGATTTTTTGTTCTGCCTGCAAAAGCAGGTCGAGACTGCCGTGCACATCGCCGATAGCATAGATCGGAAAGGATGTCAGCCTGTCGCCAAGCTCAACTCTGCGCCGTCTCCGCGCCTCGCGGGGGGCTGGTTGTTTACGACCGCGAATCCAGTTGAGCACCTTGGGCATAGCTGCCGATACTGTCTCCCTTACACGAGGTCAAGAGCGTTGGAAGCTGATGCCACGTCACCCGCCCGAGACAGGTCGTGCCCGCTCAGAATCTCGCTCCCGGCCCCTGCCGGAAGGCTTCGCCAGAAGCGGTTTTTGCGCGGCGGGGCCTCGATCGGCGAGCGGCAGGATACTCTTTTTCGCCTGCAAAGACTATGTCTGCTTCAGACCTAGAGTTTCAGCCAGACACGCGGGTCTTCGTGCGACTGGATCTTGATCCATTTCAGATCCACGGACTTCCACGGTTTGACGACATTGGTACGATTGTCCAGCACCAAATCCCCTTGGGTGGTGCTGACCACCAGAACCGCGTGGCCGACACCGCTGGGGGTGCGCGCGGTGGCGATGCGCAGGGCGCCGGAAGGCCAGCCGGCACGCAGCAGGCGCTGCCGCTTGCTCACCGCATAGTCATCGCAATCACCGCTTGTCGGGTTCAGCTTCCATTCGTCTTCGCCCTCCAGTTCGCCAACATAGGTTATTGCGGTGTTGATCTCGGAGTTGATGCGCTGAAGCTCCACGCGTTTCTGTTTGGTCAGTTCGATCGTGTCACGATCACCAATGCGCACGCATTGGTCGGCGGCATTGTCGCAGAATTTGGCAAAGGCGATCGGCGCGATCGTGGGACGGCTTGTCGTCATGAATAGGCCGGGCCGCGACGCCGCCGGGTTTTTCGCGAGGCCGCCGAGCTGAACGGCCGGTGCCGTCGTCGCCACGCCTGCCGCCACGCCGATGGCAATGGCCAGACTTGCCGCCACACGGGTTGTTTTCTTCGCCATGTTCTTGCCCCTGCACAGTTGTTTTCCTTATGCCCGGGAACATAGCGATGCTTTCTTGCAGGCCATTTAAGTCGATAGATTGCTTTTTAGTGAAATCCCATTTTTCTCGCGGCAATGCCATCAGTTGCAGCGTGTTCGGCCTTCGGCGTCGACGATACATGTCTGCTGCGGCACGCTGGTTCTCCGGTCGCGCCGCGTGTCCGGGGAGACGCGGCCGGCGGGCGGCCTGTCGTAACTGCGGGGCACTTCGAAATTTCGCCCGCCTATCGTTCCCTGCGCACCGCCGCGGCCATCCGGCGCGATCTCGAAATTCTGATATTGCTGGGCGGGTGCCGAACCCGCCAGGCAAATGGCAAAGATCCATGCGCCGCTCGCCGTCCGAAATGCTGCTGTTGGATGCCGATGCGCGGTCATTCCGTTTCCTCCGGGGCGCGCGAATGGTCGTCGCCGGCAGCGCCGTTTTCATCTCGCCGTATCGCTGATCATATCATTGATGCTGCAGCTATCGTGAGAAGGATTTGACGGTTCCGGCGCATGGAATCGCCCGCCGCTGTCTCGTCGTGCGACCGGCTGCTCCATCGGCCTCTGCCTGCCTCACCGGAACATAAAAGGGCCTTTTTCCCGCTGAAAAATTAAGCTCTTCTCCGCTGCATTTATAGGCTTCACAATCCTGTAACAACGGACCTAATATACAAGTGCAGATGCCGAATCGCTCAGGAGAAGCCCTTGACGATTGCAGTTTCACCACAGGCCCTGCCGGCGCTCGTTCTGAACGCAGACTATAGGCCGCTGAGTTATTATCCCTTGTCGTTATGGTCCTGGCAGGACGCGATCAAGGCCGTCTTTCTAGACCGTGTGAACATCATTGCAGAATATGATCATGCGGTGTCGTCACCCAGCTTTTCCATGCGGCTGCCGAGCGTCGTCAGCCTCAAGACCTATGTGCAGCCCACCCGCAACCCCGCTTTCACACGCTTCAACGTCTTCCTGCGGGACAAGTTTGAATGCCAGTATTGCGGGACACGGGACGAATTGACCTTCGACCATGTGATTCCCCGCGCGCATGGCGGCGAAACCACCTGGCACAATGTCGTGGCGGCGTGCTCTCCCTGCAACCTTAAAAAAGGCAGCAAGCTTCCCAAACAGGCGGGCATGTTCCCGGCGCAGAAGCCTTTCCAGCCGACGGTTCAGGACCTGCACAATAATGGGCGTCTGTTTCCGCCCAATTATCTGCATGAAAGCTGGATGGACTATCTTTACTGGGATACCGAGCTGCAGCCCTGAGCTTTCAGGACTGCGACGCGGTTTTCCGCTTAGCGGCTTTTACGGCTTGCGCCGAAAAAGGCGACTGCCGCAAGTGCCAGACTTGCGATGACGTTCCATCCGGCGAACGACAGGCCGAGGACACGAAGTGCCGCATCATTGCAGGAAGGCGCCTTGATGGCGTTGAGGTTACCCAACAGGTCGCCGGCATTGGTCGTGATGGAAGGCGCCCCGGTGGCGCAGGTAATCGGCCCCGCCCAGAAACCCCATTCCACACCCGCATGATAGACGCCGAGGCCGGCCCCAATCAGCATGGCCACGCCGATAAGGGCAAGAAGCAGCCGTGTTATTTGAACCGGCAATTTGAAAATGCTGGATGCAATGGCCAAGATGCCAAGCGGAATGGCGTAATAATAGGGATCGCGCTGCAGCAGGCACAGCGCGCAGGGCGTGTAACCGCCAATATGCTGGAAACCGAGGGCTGAGCCGACGGTAAAGATCATTCCCGCCGTGACGCCGAGAGCGGCGAGTGTGCGGCTGTTATCGGCGGATGTCGCATTGGCCATGTAATTTTCCCCAAACTTCGCGAAGAAGCAGATATCCCGAATGGGCTTTCAAAAAGGCGGGCGTGATGGCGAAATTAAGTCGCCGATCTCGATGAATGTTACGGGATTCGTCTAATCCAGTCCTCTGCAACTGGCAAATGAAAGCCTGGTAAGAAACGGAGGCGGATGAGCAAGCTTTCGTGAGGACACCAGCCTCTACGCTACCCATCGAAGCCGCTATGAAAAAAGCATCTGGAGCAGGGAAAATTGAGATGTGTAGGTAATGGTACCCCAAGCCGGGATCGAACCAGCACTCCTTTCGGAACCGCATTTTGAGTGCGGCGCGTCTACCAATTCCGCCATTGGGGCAACGGTGGTAATGTCACGGCGTCTATCACGGGCGAGACCCTGCGTGCAACCCCAAAAGCTGGAAATTTGCGCGTTTGAGCGTGTAACTTCGCGCCTTTCAAATGGCAGCTCATCGTTGCCATTCCCTGGAATTTTAAGCGTTTCGCTGTGCCTTGGCACCAGGTAGGGCGTGGCCGGGCGGGCCGCTGGCTTCTGGTATGGCGCTCGTCGTTTCCCACCATTGGCCGAGAGAGTCGATCAGCGGTACAAGCGTGTTGCCCGCGGGGGTCAGGTCGTATTCGACGCGCAACGGATAACCCTGAAACTCTGTCCGTTGAACGATGCCGGCGTCTTCCAGTTTGCGCAATTCCAGTGCGAGCATCTTATGCGAGATCGTCGCGTTGTCCCTGCGCAGATCGCTGAAGCGTTTTGTGCCATCCTTCAGGTAGTAGATCAGGAGCGTCGGCCAGCGCCCGCTCAGCACCTGCATGACCTCCTCGATGGGGCAACGGGATACAAGGTCCTTCATCAATGCCTCGTGGTTACAAAAAGGTTCGTAATTTACTTGGCGCTGCCCGGCGCTAAGTTCAACCCGCTGCGCAGCGCCCTCGAAACTGAGAGTATGGAAAAATGGAACCGATTTTACTTTATGGCTTCCCGGCGGGAAGTTCGATGGGGCTTGTCGCGGCGCTTGAGTGGCTTGGCAAGCCGTACAGGCTTTGTCGGGTGGATATGCTCGGTGAAATGCGGCAGGCAGCCTATAAGCGTATCAATCGACGCGTCGAAACGCCCGTCCTTATCACGGACAGGGGCGAGATACTGACCGAGACGATGGCGATCGCTGCATGGCTGGAAACACGCGACACCGAGCGGCGTATCAGTTTCGATCTCCATTCACGGGAGGCCGAGCTGATGCACCAGCTTATGGCGTTCATCAACACCGGCTTCACCGGCGCTTTCACCCCGCTGTGGGTTGCGCTTGAGATGGAGCCGCCGAACCCGGCCCTGCAATCGGCTCTTCGGCAGTATGGAACGGACGCCGTCATCAGACGGCACGACCTGCTGGAGGAGATGATTGGCGTGACCCCCTTTGCAATCGGCGACAGGCCGAGCCTCGCGGATGGAATCCTGGTCGGTGTCGCCCGCTGGCTGGAGATTCACGATGTGGCTGACCCGGGCCGGTGGCCAAAGCTTGCCGCGTTGCGCAGGCGTCTCGAGGCTGATCCCGCTGTTGTCTATGCGAGTGGTCTGGAACGTGGAGAACCGGCTAAAGGCAATGGAAGCTGCCGGGGCCATGTTGATCTCGCAACGCTTGTCGAACGGTTCGGAAACTGACGAGGGCAGCGTGGACGATTTTACCGCCCACGCTGTCTCGAAATGATACATCCGCGGTTGCGTTTTCATGATAATTTTAGATAGTTCTAATAAATTAGTATGTACGCAATTGCTAATTGAATTTATAATGGCCGGGTGGAGTTTCCACGCGGGGCGGGAGTAGCCAACTCATAGGGAGGAAATTATGAGGGCTTTTTCTCGCAATTTATTATTGTCTGCCTGCCTGATCCTGCCGGTCAACGCCCATGCGCTGGATATAGGGATCGGTGGAGAGAATGGGGTTAATGCGAGCGTGGGTGGTAATGGCAGCGGTGGGCTCGGTGTCGATGCTTCCGTTGGTGGCAGCGGCGGCGTCAACGCCAGTGCCGATGTCGGCGGCAGAAGCGGCGGCGGATTGGGCGCGGATGTCAACGCTTCGGTTGGTGGCAGCAATGGGGTCAATGCGGATGTCAACGCATCCGTCGGCGGTTCCAGCGGGGTCAATGCGGGCGTGAACGCCTCCGTTGGCGGCTCCAACGGCGTCAATGCCAATGTCGGCGCCAATGTCGGCGGATCCAGCGGCCTGGGCGTTGATGTCGGTCTCGGCATTGGCGGTTCAGGTTCCACGGGCAATCCCGGTAATCCGGGCAATCCTGGAAACCCGGGCAGTCCGGGAAATCCGAACAATCCCGGCAAATCGGGGCCGGTAACGCCTGGCGCCATGCGTAATGCCATCCAGGCTTATAACGACATGTCGCGCACCGAGCAGATCAGGCTTGCCCGGCGTTGCATCGATATTCTGGGTGGCGGATACGATGCAGCTTTGACGCAATTGTGCAAGATGATCCGGACGGCCTCGCGCTGAAACTGGACCCGAACAATCCGGAGGATGCCGTTGGCGTCCTCCGGCCTCAGTTGCCCTTGCGACCAAAGGACAGGATTTTCTGCCGCAGGCTGCGGGCGAGGTTACGGGTGTTGCGATACATGTCCACCTGCGTGGAAACCTGTCGAACGTCCCTGTCACTGTTCTGGGTGAGGCCCACGACAAGCGTGCCCATTTCCTGCCGTTCCTGCCAGAAGCGGCTCATGACAGGATGATCGGGCACGGCGCAGCTGTCACTGCGGAGAATATTGGCGTCGTCCAGATGCCAGTCGGTCAGTTTCTGTACCAGCAGCTTGCCGGGCGAGAATTGCGCGTAACTCTCGTCGAAGGCGGTTTTCCACGTATAGGCCTCGCCGGCGGTGATGAAGACGATCATGGAGGCAATGGCGCTTCCGTTGAGATCGATGGTGTGGATACGCACGGCATCGGCTTCGGCCAGGTTGGTGATCGCCTCACGGGCGAAGGCCGCGCGATACCGGTCGTTGACCAGCGCGGTGCGTTTGCGGCCCTTCCAGCCGCTTGCTTCCAGCGCCAGAAACTCCTCCATGCGGTAGCGTATATCCTTCGGCTGGCGGGCGACAGTGTAGGATAACGCGCCCAACCGCTCGAGCTGTCGCCACTGCCGGCGCATTTCCCGCAAATGATGCGGGGCAAGGGCTTTTTGCAGATAAGCCTGGCCATCGAGCAGGCTTTCCAGCATCGGCCGGTGATAATGGCCCGTCGTCGTCACCGGCAGGTTGCGGCTGAGCGCGATGGCTCGGAACATGCGGGCAAAAGGCCCCTCCAGCCGCACATCCGGCAGAACCAGAACATTCGGCAGCCGCATGTCCCGGTCGGAAAGGGCGTCGAAAAGGTTATCGAGGGTCTCGGCCGCCCCTTCGGTATCCACCAGCGGCGTCCCGAGTGGCCCGAAAGGATTGGCCCAGACGCGAATAATGGAAGGACCGATGGAAAAACCCGGCTTTTCAACGGTAAAAGGCATCAGAAACCGCATGCGGCTTCGGGCGCCGTTCTCATCGCGAATGAGGGCGAAGCGCACGGTCTTGTCGTCGATACGCGGCATGGCCGGAGCAAGAAGCCGGCCGGTGAAAAAGACGTTTGCCTCCATGACGCGGTTGGAGAGGAAGTCGAGTTCCTCCTGCATGTCGTAACCGAGCTGGCCCGGATAGATGCAGAATTCACGGCCTTCCCGGCCCACACGCCGGCTGCTGTCCGCCACCGGGCGATCACGCTCCGCAGACGCCATGAGCGCCGCGATGCGCGGGTCCTGAAAATCCGGATTCTTTGGATCGCTGGACATGCTTATCGTTACACCGCCTTACCAGTGTTTTGACTCGCCCGGGGGTCGTTGAAGGCAAAAAGGACGATCCCGAGTGTACGGCGTATGGCAACATGCAATAGCACAGCCTCTATGGACATGGCTATCGCCACCGCTACCGCGGCGCCTGTCAGACCATAGACCGGAATGAGCGCCATGTTGAGTGCAATGTTGCAACCGAAGATGATAATATAAAGCATCACGCACAATTTTTGTTTGCCGGCCATATTCAGCAGCGTCTCTCCGGGGCCGATGAGCGCTTTTGCCAGGAACCCCGCAAACAGGAAGAACATCAGCTCGTAACCCTCTACGAAGCCGGGACCGAACAGCGACAGCAGGAATGGCCCGGCCAGAAGCACCACGCTGCCAACGGCGAGAGACGGCCAGAAGGCCCAACGTGCGGCCTGGCTGGCGAAGCTTGCAAGCCCCGGCCTGTCATTGGCCGAAATCAGCGCCGCGAGACGTGGTGCGGCCGCCGCCTGGACGGAGAAAAACACGAACTGCATCAACACGATGGTTTTCGCCGCGGCGAAATAGATGCCGACCTGATCCGGCGGCAGATAAAGGCCGACGATCACCACATCGGAATTGGTCATCAGAAAACCGATGCCGTCGATCAGAAAGACCGGAAAGGCAAATCTGATCCAGTGACGAAAATGAACCCTTCGGGCGGCGCTGCGGAAATGTCGGTTGAGCCGGCGGTTCAGGAAGACGAAGTGAAAAATGGTGGTGACATAAGTTGCGAGAAGCGCCGTCAGCATGGCCGTCGTCGCAGTCTTTTCGGCTCCCAGGGCAATGGCCACCAGCATGAACAGGAGGATCAGCACGGGACGTACGATATAAGTGGGGCTAAGGGCAGAGATGGCCCAGCCATTGGCCCTCGCCGTGCCGTTCAACACATCGCCCAGCGCCACCATCGGCAGGGTGAAAAGCGCTAGCGAGACAGGAATGAGATAATAGGCGGCGATGCGCTCGCCAAAGAAATACAGAAATATGAAACCGCAAAGCGCCAGCGTGCTGGCAGACAGCATGGCGAACACGCGGGCCGTCGAGGTCAGCCCCATGATCTTGTCATGGGCATCTTCCAGACGATAGCCGGGCAGGAAGCGGATGACGGTGGTGTGAAAGCCGAGACAGGAAAGATTGCCAAACAGGATTACCAGAACCCACACGAAGGCGAAGAGGCCATATTCGAACTCGCCCATCAGGCGGGCAAGGATGATCTGCGATATGAAGGCGATGCCGGCGCTGACGATGCGCACCGCGAATGCGACGAGCGCCATGCGCTGTGCCCGTGCAACCTCGTCCCTCGCGGAGACAATGAGGGCGATTTTATCGCCCAGCGGCGAAATCTTCGCGCGCAGGCCTGCGGGTAAGGCTTTTTCCGCCGTGCTGAGGATAGCCATGATCCACACGCCATTATTTCCAGTTGAATGGGCAGGCCGATTGTAAGCCCTTCATCCTTAACGAAGCGTTTGGGAGGCGGCTGCGCCTGTCCTGATGCCACCCGCTTCCCGCGGCTTGCGGATGCCGTTGAAGAGAAACAGAGCTAACGGGCTGCGGCGTAGCGCCTGATGCAGAGAATAAGCCGTGATGGTCGTAGCTGCGATGATGAAGGTGAATTCAACGAGTGGCGGCAGGGAGATGAGAATAAAAAGCGTACCCAGAGTGTAAATCAGCGGGTGGTGAAACAGATAGATAGTGAAGGACGCATCCGTCATCCGTCTGGCAAACCGGCTTGGCCGGTCGAAATACCGGCAGGCGAGGTCGATCAGCAGGCGGCTCACCGTTACTGCGGCAATTGCCGACACCAGCACCAGCAGGGCTGAATTTGAAAACGGGCTTTGCAGCCTGATTGTCACTGCCGCCGCAATGGCGGCCGTCGCTACGATTGCCGTGAGAATACCGGTCTGGCGAAAGCGGTGAAAGAGGGTCCGGTCTCGGTGGAGCAGGGCTCCGACAAGGAAGAAGGGCAGGTAGCGCCCATAGGGGTCGGAAGCGCGCTCATAGAAAGAAAGCAGGCTGCTTTCGGTTTCTGCCGCAATCAGGCTGGAACCATATATCGCCAGCTCCCATAAAACGGGCAGGATGCAGAGTGCGGCGAAAAACACCCCGGCATGTCGCCGCCGCAGCCTGTCGAGCCTGTCTACTGCGCGCGCAAATGGCGGACGTTTCAGAAGATACAGGAGAGCGGCAATCACCACGGAATAGGCGATGAGAGCGGGCAGGAACCACAGATGCATGATCCATTGTTCACTCGGACGCAGCAAGCCCGGCAGGCTCTCAATCAGTCCTTCGGCTGAAAGCTCGCCTTTGGCGATACCGGCCAGTCGCAGCAGTAAAAGCTGCAGCGGCCCGAGCAGAACGAGCGTCACGACGAAGGGCACGCCGAGGCGGAGGAAACGTTGTCTGAGCCAAGGCATTTTGCCTTTTTTGCCGATGACCATAGTGGAAAAGTACCCGGCTATCAGAAAAAAAGCCGGCATTCGGAAGGTGACGAGCCCGGCACCGAGCGCGGTCAGGAGCGTGCTGGTCTCAAAATCCTTGATGTCCCAGGGCAGGGCGTAGCTATAGAGCAGCGAGGCATGATAGGGAATGCCGAGCAGCATCAGAAGCGCTCGCAACGGGTCCCAGTAATGTTCATAATCTGAACTGCTCGGTTGCATTTTCTCCTCGCGTCGCACATGCGATCACGCGTGATCTGCTGTAGCCGACACGACTATTGGTGGAAAACGCTAACAAACCCTTCATGCGCCGGCCGGTGTGGGCGGAGCCTTCTTTTTGGGTAGAAGATCGAGCACCAGCGCGCAGCCGAGGATAATGATGCCCGCGCCGAAGAGCTGAGGCAGCGACAGCGGCTCATCCAGCACGAGGGCGCCGATAAGCACCGCCACAACGGTCACCGCAAACTCCACACTGATGGCCTTTGTCGCGCCGATAACGGAGACGAGGCGGAAATAGGTTATGTAGGTGAGGCCGCTCATGACGATGGCCTGGATGAGCAGGTATAGGTAGTCGATCGGCGCGGGAATGCGGGGAATCGGAACTGCCAGCAGCAGTGGCAGCGTCATGATGCCGCCGGTCATGAATGAGCCGATGGTAATTTCCCATGAACCCACGCCTTTGAGATACCGGCTGGCATAATTGCTGCCGAAGGCCGCGCAGATGCAGGCGGCGACACAGGCGATGCAGCCGATGACAAAACCGGTCGTGACGGGTACGGCGGGAAAACCCACGAGCAGCACAATGCCGCCAAAGCCCAAAACCAGCCCCACGACACCTTGCCTCGTCAGTCGCTCCAGCCCCCAGACCTGCGAGATGAGCATGGAAAAAAGCGGGATGGTCGCGACCAATATTGCGGCCATGGCGGTCCCGACAAGCGGCGTGCCATAAGAAAGCCCGATCAACTGGCCGGCAACGGTGGTTGCGCCCACAATGGCAAAGGCTTGCCAGCTTGCCGAAAACGCCAGTTTGCGTCGCGCAGTTCTCGCGATCAGGAAAAGAGTGGTGGCGGTCACCAGTGACCGCAACGTCACTGCGCCGATCCAGCCGAATGCATCCACAACCTGTAGAAGCAGGAGGAAGGACGCGCCCCATGCGAGTGCGAGAAAAACATAGGCGGCAAGATCGCGAGGGGCCATGGCTGCATTTTCCGGAGGATGATCCAGCTCCCATATTGGAAACCGATCATGCCCGTCAATAACAATGAATTGCGCAAAGAAAATCGCCCGCAACCTGGGTTACGGGCGATGGTCTTCATCGGATATGCGCGGCGTTCAGGCCTGTTCGTAAACGCCGTGGCAGTGCTTGTATTTCTTGCCGGATCCGCAGGGGCACATTTCATTGCGGCCGATACGGCCCCAGGTGGCGGGGTTGTTCGGATCGCGCTCCTCGGCCGGCACGAAGGCGGCAGGGGCCGCCTGCAAGCCTTGAGCCATTTCATCCTCGCCCGTGTTCGGGTCAAGGTGATGGGCAGTCATTTCCGGCAGTTCCGGCTGCTGCGGCTCCTGCTGAACCAGTTCCACACGCATCAGCTGGGCGGTCACGGCTTCGCGCAGATTGGCGAGCAGCGCCTGGAAGAGTTCGAAGGCTTCCGCCTTGTACTCCTGCAGCGGGTCGCGCTGGGCATAACCGCGGAAACCGACGACGGAGCGGAGATGATCGAGGTTGACGATATGCTCGCGCCACAGATGGTCGATCGTCTGAAGGATGACAGAGCGTTCGACATAGGTCATGATCTCAGGGCCGAAACGTTCCGCACGCTCGGCGGCGTATTTGTCGGCGGCTTCGGTGACGCGCTGGAGAATATCGTCTTCGGCGATGCCTTCTTCCTTGGCCCACTCTTCCACCGGCAGGTCGAGGTTGAGGAACTGGGCGATGCCCGCCTTCAGGCCTGCAA
Organism: Agrobacterium pusense; assembly: GCF_013285525.1. NCBI lineage: Bacteria > Pseudomonadati > Pseudomonadota > Alphaproteobacteria > Hyphomicrobiales > Rhizobiaceae > Agrobacterium > Agrobacterium pusense. The sequence continues at coordinate 601,581 of NZ_CP053857.1, read as the reverse complement.
TATCCCACTGTTCGGCATAGGCATTTTCGGGAATATGCTTGGTGACGAGCATTTCGATGACTTCATGACGCATATCGGCTGCGGTTTCGCCGATATTATCGGCTTCCATCAACTCAAGGCGCTGATCGAAGATCACCTTGCGCTGATCGTTCAGCACGTCGTCATATTTCAGAAGGTTCTTGCGCGTCTCGAAGTTGCGGGCTTCGACCTTCTTCTGGGCGCGTTCCAGCGCCTTGTTGATCCACGGATGGACGATGGCTTCGCCTTCCTTGAGGCCCAGCTTCTGCAGCATCGAGTCCATGCGCTCGGAACCGAAGATGCGCATCAGGTCATCCTGAAGCGACAGGTAGAATTTCGAGCGGCCCGGGTCGCCCTGACGGCCGGAACGGCCACGCAGCTGGTTGTCGATACGGCGGCTTTCATGGCGTTCGGTAGCGATGACGTAGAGGCCGCCGGCGGCCAGCGCCTTTTCCTTGAGCACCTTGATTTCGGCGCGAATCGCCTGTTCCTTCGCATCGCGCTCCGGACCAGGCTCCATGCCTTCCAGCTCGCGCTCCAGACGCATCTCGACATTGCCGCCAAGCTGGATGTCGGTACCGCGGCCCGCCATGTTGGTGGCGATGGTGACAGCGCCCGGCACACCGGCCTGCGAGACGATATAAGCTTCCTGCTCGTGGTAACGGGCGTTCAGGACCTGGAAGTCGGAGAAACCGGACTGGCGCAGGAGATGTGCCAGAAGCTCGGATTTTTCAATCGACGTCGTGCCCACCAGAACCGGCTGGCCGCGCTCATGCGCTGCCTTGATCTCGGTAATGATCGCCTGGAATTTCTCTTCGCCGGTGCGATAAACCTCGTCGTCCTCGTCGATACGCTGGATCGGCAGGTTGGTCGGCACCTCGATGACATCGAGGCCGTAGATGTTGCCGAATTCTTCCGCTTCCGTCGCTGCCGTACCCGTCATGCCGGCCAGCTTTTCATACATGCGGAAATAATTCTGGAAGGTGACGGAGGACAGCGTCTGGTTTTCCGGCTGGATCTGTACCTTTTCCTTGGCTTCGAGAGCCTGGTGCTGACCTTCGGAATAACGACGGCCCGGCATCATGCGACCGGTAAATTCGTCAATGATGACGATTTCGTCGTTGCGGACGATGTAGTCCTTGTCGCGGGTGAAGAGCTTGTGGGCCTTCAGCGCATTGTTGATGTGGTGGACGATCGCGACGTTCTCGACGTCGTAAAGCGATTCGCCCTTGAGCAGCCCCGCCTGCCGCAGCAGGTTTTCGAGCTTCTCGGTGCCTTCTTCGGAGAAGTTGGCCGAGCGCTGCTTCTCATCGATTTCGTAATCTTCCGGCGTCAAGAGCGGAATGAAGGCGTCGATGGTATTGTAGAGATCGGAGCGGTCGTCCAGCGGCCCGGAAATGATGAGCGGCGTGCGCGCCTCATCGACCAGGATCGAGTCGACTTCGTCGACGATCGCGTAGTTGTGGCCGCGCTGAACCATCTGGGCGCGTTCATATTTCATGTTGTCGCGCAGGTAATCGAAGCCGAGCTCGTTATTCGTCGCGTAGGTGATGTCGCAGGCATAGGCCTCGCGGCGCTGGTCGTCGTCAAGGCCATGAACGATGACGCCGGTGGTGAGTCCGAGGAAGCGATAAAGCCGGCTCATCGTGGCGGCGTCGCGCTGGGCGAGGTAGTCGTTGACGGTGACGACGTGCACGCCCTTGCCGGCGAGCGCGTTGAGGTACACCGCAAGAGTGGCCACCAGCGTCTTGCCTTCACCCGTTTTCATCTCGGCGATGGCGCCGCCGTGCAGGATCATGCCGCCTGTCAGCTGCACGTCGAAGGGACGCATGCCGAGAACGCGGCGCGATGCTTCGCGGGCCACGGCAAAGGCCGGGATCAGCAGGTCGTCGAGTGTCTTGCCGTCTGCCAGCTGCTGGCGGAACTCGGCGGTCTTGGCTGCCAGCGCTTCGTCGGAAAGCGCCTTGGTGGCTTCTTCCAGCGCATTGATGGCTGCGATCTTGCTTTTATAAGAGCGGACGCGGCGATCATTTGCCGAACCGAACAACTTGCGGGCTATTCCGCCGAGACTGACCATCTTACTGGCCCTTTCTGAAATTCCGTTTTACCGGGCGCTTTGCTCCGTCACGCTGTTTTCAGCACAAATGACGGACTTCGCCCTTCAACGTATCTGGACGCGAGGTTGCGTGACAGATAAGAGGGGGGGCAAATGATGTCAACGGTTCTGCCCGTTACAGAATGGCCACATTCCGGTGTTTGGAAGTTTTTTCAGAGCCGGAAACCATGTCTGGAGCCGGCATTGTCCCCGAAAGGTTCAAAATGTTGCGCTATAATAAAATTGCGGCTGCGGTGATTGTGGCCACGCTCGGCCTCCAGCTTCCGGCTTTCGCACAGGAAGACAAGGTCGTCGCCAAGGTCGGCGATCTGGAAATCCACCAGTCCGAACTCGACCTCGCCATGAGCAACCTCGATCCGCAACTCGCGCAGCTTCCCGACGAGCAGAAGAAGGTCGCAGCCCTTTCCGGCGCGATCGATGTCAAGCTTCTCGTGAAGAACGCCAGCGCCGAAGGTCTCGAAAAGACTGAAGATTTCAAGAAGCGCATGGAATTCATCCAGGACCGTGAGCTGCATAACGCGTATTTCCGCAAGCACGTGGTCGACGCCGTCACCAATGACGAAATAAAGGCCCGCTACGACAAGGAAGTCGCAGCCCTGCCGAAGGAAGAAGAGATCAAGGCAGCTCACATCCTCGTCGCCAGCGAGGACGAAGCCAAGGACATCATCAAGCAGCTTGATTCGGGCAAGGATTTCGCAGCGCTCGCCAAGGAAAAATCCACCGATTCCAACAAGGATGACGGTGGCGATCTCGGCTGGTTCGGCAAGGGCCGCATGGTGCCGGAATTCGAAGAAGCCGCCTTCGGCCTCGAAAAGGGCGCCTACACCAAAACGCCTGTGAAGACCCAGTTCGGCTTCCACGTCATCAAGCTGGAAGACAAGCGCATCGCGCCACCGCCGGCTTTCGAGCAGGTCGAGCCGCAGGTTCGTCAGCTTGTCATGCGCGACAAGTACGTTGCCCTCATCGAGAAGGCCAAGGCTGACCAGAAGATCGAAATCATGGATGAGACGCTGAAGAAGGGCTATGACGAAGCCACGAAGGAACAGCAGGCACAGCCGCAGCAGTAAAATTTCGGATTACGGGGCGGCTTAACGGCCGCCCCGTTTCATCTCAGGCCATCTCCAGACATCCATTCCAGAATTTCAGGCGCTTCCCATGTCCGTTGCCGTTTCTCCGCTCGCTCCGAAATCCTATCCTGACATGCCTGCGCTCCGCGGCGTTCGCATGGCGACGGCCGCTGCCGGCATCAAGTACAAGAACCGCACGGACGTTCTCCTGATGGTGTTCGACAAGCCGGCCAGTGTGGCGGGCGTTTTCACCAAGTCGAAATGCCCCTCGGCTCCCGTTGATTTCTGCCGCGCCAATCTCGGCGGCGGCGCGGCGCGCGCCGTAGTGGTCAATTCCGGCAATGCCAATGCCTTTACGGGCCTCAAGGGCAAGGCCGCGACCGAGCTGACGGCGAAATCCGCTGCCGCGGCCGTCGGCTGCTCCGAAGGCGAGGTTTTCCTGGCATCGACAGGCGTGATCGGCGAACCGCTGGATGCCTCGAAATTTGCCGGCGTTCTCAGCGATATGAACGTCAGGGCAGAAGCCGATTTCTGGCAGGAAGCCGCCAAGGCGATCATGACGACCGATACCTATCCGAAGGTCGCGACCCGCACCGCCGAGATTGGTGGCGTGATGGTCACGATCAACGGCATTTCCAAGGGCGCCGGCATGATTGCCCCCGATATGGCGACAATGCTCTCCTTTGTGGTGACGGATGCCGATATCGAGCCCGCGGCCCTGCAATCCCTGCTATCTGCCGGTGTTGGCCCGACCTTCAATTCCGTGACGGTTGATAGCGATACCTCCACGTCCGATACGCTGATGCTGTTCGCCACGGGTGCAGCAGCGGAAGATGGCCAGGTGAAGGTGACGAGCGCCGATGACGAGCGTCTTGCTTCCTTCCGCGCCGCGCTCAACGATCTCCTGAAAGATCTCGCGTTGCAGGTGGTTCGTGATGGCGAAGGCGCGCGCAAGATGGTGGAGGTCACTGTAACCGGCGCGGAAAACGATGCCGCCGCCAAGAAGATTGCCCTTTCCATCGCCAATTCGCCGCTGGTCAAGACCGCGGTTGCCGGTGAGGACGCGAATTGGGGCCGCGTCGTCATGGCGGTCGGCAAATCAGGCGAAATGGCGGACCGCGACCGTCTTGCCATCTGGTTCGGCGGCGTGCGTGTGGCCGTCAACGGCGAACGCGACCCGAACTATTCCGAAGCGGAAACCAGTGCCGTCATGAAACTGGAAGACATCACGGTAACGGTCGATATTGGCCTCGGTCAGGGAACGGCTACCGTCTGGACCTGTGACCTGACGAAAGAATATGTTGCGATCAACGGCGACTACCGGAGCTGACCGTTGGAGCCGAAGAGAATGCAGGACAACAAGGCCGTCAATCTGCCGCTGGTTCGCCGTCTGGAAGCCGTCAGCTTCCGGGCGTGGCCAGCCTCGTCGGTTATTTATGACGGCAGCTGGCAAATCCGTCTCACGGGTTCGCATCCCTCCAAGCGTATCAACTGCGTAGTGCCGCTCGATCCGTCCGATTACGGAAACAGCGCGGTGCGGCTGGAAAAGGCGCGCAAGCGTTTCGATGATTTCGGCCGGCCGCTGGTGGTGCGCGAAACGACGCTGATGCCGCCGCAGCTTGTGGAATTTCTGGTCAATGACGGCTGGTCGATGTTCGAAGAGGTTGTGGTCATGACGGCCGATCTTTCCGACATGGAGTTGCCGGAAACGCTGGTCAGCCTTCCAAGCCACGATATCGGCCGTTTTGTAGAGGCGAGCATCAAGGTGAGCGACGGCGATCCGGCGCTGCGCCCGGCAATTGCCGAAATCGTCAGTTCCATCAAGCCGACGCTCGGTCTCTTCATCAATGAGGAAGTGGAAGGCAATCCGCTCGCAACCGTCATCTGCGTGCAGGACAACGATCTTGCCGGCATCCTTTCCCTCGATGTCGAAAAGTCGCAGCGTAAGAAGGGCCTCGGTACGCAAATCCTGGCATCCGCACTGCGCTGGGCCAGGATCAGCGGCGCAAAAAGCGCGTGGCTGCAGGTTGAAGCCGCCAATGCGCCGGCAATCGCACTTTATGAGAAATTCGGCTTCTCCGAGGCCTATCGCTATCGCTATTGGCGCAAGGGTTCAGGAGAATGAGCGAGGCTGGCAAAAAAATCCTGCTGGTCGCCGCCTGCGCCCTTCTCGATCAGGATGGCCGCATTCTTCTGGCGCAACGTCCGGAAGGCAAGTCGCTCGCGGGCCTGTGGGAGTTTCCGGGCGGCAAGGTGGAGCAGGGCGAGACGCCCGAGGAAACCCTCGTGCGCGAACTGGACGAGGAGCTGGGTATCAAAACCAAGATCGCCTGCCTTGCGCCGTTGACATTTGCCAGCCACACTTATGAGACATTCCACCTTCTGATGCCGCTTTACGTGTGCCGTCGTTACGAGGGCATTGCGCATGGCCGGGAAGGACAGGCGCTGAAATGGGTAAAACCGCAAGCGTTGCGCGATTATCCCATGCCGCCGGCCGATGAGCCGCTGATCCCCTTCCTGCAGGATCTGCTTTAGAACAGGCAATCGCCGGCGTCCCTCGCTTATGATCCCGTCACAGCTTCGTGAAAATGCCCGGTTGCCAGCGCTTTGCCGTGCCAAAACGGGTCTGTGTTAAGAGATCGTTCAGCACCCTCTGGCAGATTGTTAAGCTAAAGAAGCGGTAAACTGCGCGTTACGAGGTTGGTCATGAACGAGGATTTCTGGAAGACGGTGGAAGGTCGTCACTCTTATTCCGATAAATCCAGTCGCACCGGCGTTCTAAACGTCGCATTGCTTTTCGGCACGGCCGTCATCGCCCTGTCGTTGATCATCACGCCCATGCTCGCCGGAAAGTCTTCCACCCGTGTGGCGCAGTTCCCCGACAATTACGACATGATCAGCACCGGCTCCATCAAGAAGACAGATGTGGGCAAGACATACTCCATCCGCCGTAGCATAACACAGCCGATGCCGGAAATGCCCTGCGTGGTGACGGGCTACAGCAATGAGAGCGGTTGCTGATCGTTTACCATTGTCGGTAACCGATCTCTCACATAGCCCGTCTAGAATAAGCCGACTTCAATAGGTCATATTGCCGGCTGGCGGATTGGGCATATTCTGTGCTGCGTTCATTTATCGATTTCTGCAGGAATGAAGACGGCGCCAGCGCCGTTGAGTATGGCCTGATCGTGGCCGTGATTTCCGTCGCCCTTGTCGGCGGCGCGAGCGCCATCAGCAGCAACATCAATGCCCTGTTTCAGTTCATCGCCGACACTTTCGCCAGTGTCTGAAACGGCCATTCTTGCGTTCAGGATAGCTTGACTTCCCTGGTCTTCAGGGCGTCCGCCAGGCGCACTTTGGCGGAGCCGGGCTTCAGCGGTTTCTGCTGGCTCTCATGCGGCGCCCAGCCCGAGACATAGATGACGGAGAATGTCGCCCTTATGCGCCCATCCGGGTCGGCATAACGTTCGGCATAAAGCTCTGCCGCGCGCATGAAAAAGGCACGGGTGAGCGGTCGTCTGCTACGGCCTGCCAGCGGATTGGCCATGCCCATCGCACGCAGGTCGCGCATCAGCGGGAAAATCGAATCGTAACGCACCGTGTAGGTTTCCGCGTCGGTGACGGGAAGCGCAAAACCGGCGCGTTGCAGAAGCGCGCCGACATCGCGCACATCGGCGAAGGGAATGACGCGCGGGCTTGCCCCGCCGGTCAGTTCCGCCTCTGCCGTCAACAACACGTCGCGCAGTTCCTGCAGCGTCCCGCTGCCGGGAATCGCGCCGAGAAACAGGCCGTCCGGCTTTAATGCCCGCCGAATCTGGATCAGCGCGCCGGGCGTGTCGTTGGTCAAATGCAGGGCAAGCGGTGAAACGATGAGATTGGCGGAGGCCTCTTCCAGTGGAAGATGCTCCATGGATGCCGCCTCCGGAATATTTTCATCCGTGGTGAAACGGCTTTCCGTCTCTATGCGGCGAATGGAATTCACCTTTCCCGTCTGTGCCAGCCGCCGGGCGGCAACGCCGGTGCCGCCATGCAGCTCGATGGCGGTCTCGAACTGGCGTTCGACAATGGCAAGCCTGTCTGCCAGTTCTTCAGCCGCCATGTCGAGAAGAAAAAGGGCCTTGTCGTCGCGCCGGTTCCACGCCCGGCGACGGTTTTGTTCGATCACGGCCTGGTCAAAAAGAATGTCCATCGTCTTGCCTGCTCGGCCTCTGGCGCCATCGGGTACGGCGGGCCGCATTCTGTGTCATGCCGTTTCAGGCATTGCTTTTCCGGCACCGGCCGGAATGATCTGTCTCGCAAAGGCACCCGTTCGGCGCTAAAGTCAACCTCATGGGTGCTGGTGAAGGTCTGTTTTCGGGGATGCTGTCGAAATCTGCGGTCGTACCGCGGGTCGCACGAGACATGTTTCGTTCGGTCTTCCGCATGATTTACCCGCCGACCTGTGCCGGCTGCACCCGCATGATCGGCGCAGAAGGAGCGTTGTGCCCCGAGTGCTGGCGGGACATTGTTTTTATCGAGCGTCCTTATTGCGAAGTTCTCGGCATTCCCTTTGTCCGCGACCATGGCGAAAACATTGTCAGCGCCGAGGCCATTGCCGACCCGCCGCCTTTTGACCGTCTGCGTGCCGCCGCCAGCCATCAGGGCGTCGCCCGCAAGCTGGTGCACCGTCTGAAATATCAGGACCGGACAGAGCTTGCGCGGTTGATGGCGTTGTGGATGCTGCGCGCAGACGACGGAGCGGTCAGCGCCTGCGATTGCATCGTGCCCGTTCCTCTGCATCGTTACCGCTTCCTGCGCCGCCGTTTCAACCAGTCCGCCGAGCTTGCGCGGCATCTGGCCCGGGCGGCTGACAAGCCTTTGCTCGCCGCCACCCTGCTGCGGGTGAAATCGACGGAGCGGCAGGTTGGGCTCTCGGCAATCGCCAGGCGTGACAATTTGCGGGGCGCTTTCGCTCTCGCCCCTGGTCGGGAAGCGGATGTTTCAGGCAAGCACGTGGTGCTGGTGGATGACGTTTACACCACCGGCGCGACGGTGCGTGCGGCAAGCCGGGCCCTCCGAAAAGCGGGTGCTGCGGAAGTGACAGTTTTGACCTTTGCAATGGCCATTTCCGGTCCTATATGAAGCCGTAATGACATGAGGAAACCGTGCGCTTGACCGCACGTTTGCGAGGCTTTGAAAACATGGCACCGGTGACAATCTATACGCGGGATTTTTGTGGTTATTGCGCGCGCGCCAAGGCGCTGCTGGATAGCAAGGGCGTGGATTATGCCGAATATAACGCCACGACGACGCCCGAATACCGGCAGGAGATGATCGAGAAATCGGGCGGGACGACCTTCCCGCAGATATTTATCAATGGCCAGCACGTGGGCGGCTGCGATGATCTGCATGCGCTGGACCGCGCCGGCAAGCTGGACGCGATGCTGGCGGCTTGATCTGCCCGACCGACGGAGGAAATCATGAGTTTCAAGGCTGCCGCCATTCAGATGCGCTCCGGTGTCGATACGGTGAGGAATGCCGCCGATATGGATCGGCTTGTGCGCGCCGCCGCGGCAGAAGGGGCTGTTTATGTTCAGACCCCGGAAATGACGGGCGCAATCCAGAAAGACAGGCAGGCGCTGCGCGCCCAGCTGCGCGACGATGACGGCGATATCATCGTCGCGACCGCTGCACGCCTTGCCCGCGAGCTCGGTATTCACGTCCATGTGGGCTCTACGGCTATTGCCCGCCCGGACGGCAAGATCGCCAATCGCGGCTTCCTCTTCGCGCCGGACGGCTCGCGCATCTGCAGCTATGACAAGATCCACATGTTCGATGTCGATCTCGACAATGGCGAGAGCTGGCGCGAAAGCGCGGCTTACGAGCCCGGCGAGGTGGCGCGCATCGTTGAACTGCCGCTGGGTAAATTCGGCTTCGCAATCTGCTACGACGTCCGTTTTCCGCAGCTTTTCCGGGCGGAAGCTCTTGCCGGCGCTGAGATTCTGACGGTTCCCGCTGCCTTCACGCGCCAGACCGGGGAAGCCCATTGGGAAATTCTGCTGCGCGCCCGCGCCATTGAAAACGGCGCGTTCGTCATCGCCGCCGCTCAGGCTGGCGTACATGAGGACGGGCGTGAAACCTTCGGCCATTCCATCATCATCGATCCCTGGGGCAAGGTTCTGGCAGTCGCCGGCGGCGCTGGCGAGGAGATCATCTTCGCCGAGATCGATACATCGCTGGTGGCGACCGCCCGTGGAAAGATTCCCAATTTGCGCAATGCCCGGGAGTTCGGGCTGGATACGGTCATTCCACTCAAACCTGTGGGAGGTGAGGCAGCGTGATCCGGTATGCGCTAGCCTGTGAAAAGGGCCACGAGTTCGAAGGCTGGTTTGCCGGCAGCGACGATTTCGATGATCAGTTGCAGCGCGGTTTCCTGTCCTGCCCGGTTTGCAATTCCGTGCAGGTCTCCAAGCTTTTGATGGCGCCGTCGGTTTCCACCGCCCGCAAGAAGGACGAACGCCAGACGCTCGCCATGGATGCCGCCAGAAAAGAGGCGCTTGCAAAAATCCGCGAGGCCGTCGCCAATATTCGCGCCAATGCCGAGGATGTCGGCGACAGGTTTCCCGAGGAGGCCCGCAAGATCCATTATGGCGAAGCCGACGAGCGGGGCATCATCGGCAATGCCTCGGTGCAGGACGCCAGGGCCTTGCTGGAAGAGGGCATAGAGATCGCACCGCTGCCGGTGCTGCCTGACGACGTCAACTGAATTTCAGGGACATCGCTAACGGAGCGCCCGGCGTTACCCCTGCGCCGGGCGCTTTGCCAGCATCATGTAGTTGACGTCCATATCCGGCGAGAGGTTCCAGCGATCCTGCAGCACGTTGTAGAAGACGCCGGTCCGGTGGATGATATCCATTCCGCTTGCAACCAGCGGCCGCTCAAGCTCTTCCGGGCGAACCAGCTTTTCATATTGATGTGTGCCGCGCGGCAGCCAGCGCAAAACATTTTCGGCGGCAAAGATCGCCAATGCCCGGGCTTTCAGCGTGCGGTTGATGGTGGCCGCGAACATCAGGCCGCCGGGGCGTACCATTTTCGCGCAGGTGGTGACGAAGAGATCGACATTGGCCACGTGTTCGACCACCTCCATGTTGAGGATGACGTCGAAGGTTTCGCCGGCTTCCTGCAGCTGTTCGGCCGTCACTGCGCGGTAGTCGACGCTGATCCCGCTTTCACGGGCGTGGGTGGAGGCGATGCCGATGTTCTTTTCCGAGGGATCCGCGCCTACCACATCGGCGCCCATGCGGGCGACGGGTTCGGAGAGAAGACCGCCGCCGCAGCCGATATCGAGAACGCGCAGCCCTTCCAATGGGCGGTGCGCCTTCGGGTCCCGACCGAAATTGTCGCAGATGCGGTTGCGGATATATTCGAGACGCACCGGGTTAAATTTGTGCAGCGGGCGGAACTTGCCGGTCGGGCTCCACCACTCTGCGGCCATCGCGGAGAAGCGATCCACTTCGCTCTGGTCGACGGTCGTCTGTGCGGTCTCGCTCATGGTTCTGCTCCATATTGCTGTTGCATTGAAGTCGGACGATTGCCCCCCGAAGTCAAGACCGGAGGCTTTCACCGGCAGCGATTTATCGGGCGCTCATTGCCGCAGGGGAACTGATGCGGCCGCTTATTTGTTTCATGCTGCGTTCATGGAAGAACGCGTATTTTCCGATCGTGGCAGTATGCGGAACGCATACTCGTCCATCGAACAGGATGGATGCCGACAAGGGCAAAGCGGGCCTTTGCTTGAGGAGAAAGAAGTGAAGAAAAAACTGTTTGGCGCAATTGCGCTGGTGGCCATGCTCGCCGCGCCGGCCCTTGCCGAAGCTGCGACGCGAGGATTCGCCACCGCGAATGTGAATATGCGCTCCGGTCCCAGCACGGCCTATCCGGCTGTTGTCGTGATCCCCGTCGGCGCACCATTGACGGTACACGGCTGCCTTTCCGATACGCCGTGGTGTGACGTGTCTTTCGTGAACGGTCGAGGCTGGGTGGCCGGCCGCTATATCCAGACGACATTCCGGCAAAACCGGGTCTACGTCGAGCCCCGTTATTATCGCGATCTCGGCGTTCCCATAATCACCTTCGAAGCTGGCCGTTATTGGGACCGTTATTATCGCGATCGCGACTTTTACCGCGAACGTGACCGGTGGCGTCGCCCGCCGCCATCAGGCGGCTACTGGAACGCCCCGCCCCCGAGTGGTGGATGGGATCGCCCACGTCCGCGTGACGACTGGCGCGATGGCCGCCGGGACGACTGGCGTGATGGTCGCCGCGATGAGTGGCGTGATCCCCGCCAGGGCGGTGGTCCGAACGATGGTCGTTGGGAACGTCGCTACGGCGACTGGAACCAGGGCGACAGAAATCAGGACAGGCCGCGTCGCGACGACGACCGCCGCCGTTGGGAAGATGAAAATCGCGACCGCGACCGTCAGTTCAATCAGGATGATGGTCAGCGTCGCCCCGAGCGTCGTGTTCAACCTGAAGAACAACGACGTCCCGAAGGCCGCGCTCCGTCACAGGAGCAGGTTCGTCCGCCCGAGCAGGCACCCCGGAGCTATCGAGCTTGTGATCCGGCGGATACGGAATGCCTGTCGAGACAATAAAGCTTGGACTGGCGGGAATACGTGATTTGTGAAAAAATGTCCCCGGTTTGTCGCCGGGGACATTACACGTGTGGGAAGCGCTTCCAGTATGCCTCCGTAAAACGCATCTGGCGATGCTGCACACCCGCGCACTACTTGGTTTCTTCCATACTTTTGATCGATGCGTAGGTGTTTGCTACGTCGTGGTGGCAGCCTTGCGGGCACGGGCCTTGGGTTTTGCGGAAGCTTGCGCATCCGGTGCCGCCTCTGCCGCAGCGGCCTTGGGAGCGGCCTTCTTGCGCGTTGCGGGCTTCGTCGCTTCCGACGTCTTCAGCAGCGAAAATTCATGTTTGGCCTGTTCCCAATGGTGCCCATCGCGCCCGTGCGGGTGGCCTTCCTTTTCCCAGAGTGTATATGCGCGTTTACTGATCCATTCGTGTTCCGAAACCTGCATGCTCGTCTCCCGTTGCTGTCTACAGCGCCTATGAGAAGGCTACATTCCGCTTTGGTCCGGCACACGCTCGACAGGAATCAATGCCGGCATTTCCAGAGGCCATTACATGCCATGATTTTCCGGGCGTCAAGCAAACATGCTGCATTGCGAAAACCGATTTCTGGCATTTTCTGCCTGCTAAAGCGGTTTGAGCGAAAGACGTTCCTGCCACGCAAGATCAACGTTGCGTGATTGCGCCAAGGCCGCCAAGATGGCCGAACGAACGGGCAGCGGAGGAGGCGGTCTTGGAGCGGAGAATGGAAACGGATGCGCAGATCATCGTCGAAAAACAGGGAGGGGCGGGCATCATTCGCCTCAACCGGCCGAAGGCCATCAACAGCCTGACCTTGCCGATGGTGCGCGACCTGTTCCATGCGCTTCAGCGTTTCGAGGAGGAACCCGGCGTTGCCTGCGTGGTGTTGACCGGAGAAGGGGACAGGGGGCTTTGCGCCGGGGGCGATGTCCGCATCATTCACGATCTCGGCAAGGCGGGCGACCCACAGGTCCTTGATTTCTGGCGGGAAGAATTTCCGCTGAATTATCGTATCGCCCACTTCGGCAAGCCCTACGTGGCGCTGATGGATGGCATTGTCATGGGCGGCGGCGTTGGCATTTCAGCCCATGGCAGCCATCGTGTCGTCACGGAGCGCACAAAACTCGCCATGCCGGAGACGGGCATCGGCTATTTTCCTGACGTTGGCGGGTCCTGGCTTTTGCCACGGGCGCCGGGCGAATGCGGCACCTGGCTGGGGCTGACGGGCAACGCCGTTACTGCCGCCGACGCCATCTATGCGGGCTTTGCCGATTATCTTGTTCCTTCGGATCGCCTTGGCAGGCTGGTTCAGGATCTATCGCGATCGGCGGATACGGACAGTGTTGAGACGGCCATCACGGCGCACGCCATTGAGGCCGGCGAAGGTATCTTATCCCTCAATCGGGAGATCATCGACGCGACATTCCGTTTTGACACGGTCGAGGAGATTTTTGCCGCGCTTTCGGCGCGCCAAGATGCATTTTCACGCGAGACCCTCGAGGTTCTGCAAAAGCGCTCTCCCACCAGCCTGAAGCTGACCCTGAAGCTGCTGCGCCTGGGCCGGGAAAGCGCGAGCCTCATCGAATGCCTTGAGCGGGAATTTGCTGCCGGCACGGAGACATTGCGCCAACGTGATTTTTATGAGGGCGTGCGCGCTGCCCTCGTCGACAAGGATCGCAATCCCCGCTGGTCCCCGGCGCGGCTGGAAGAGGTGCGGGAGGAGGACCTTGCGCCCTATCTCGCCAAGCATTCCGGCAACCTGTTTCCCGATCATCGCCTTTAGTGAGGCGCAAAAGAAATCCGGGTTCGGGGCCTATATGAAATCCTCGCCTTCCAATTGAATATTATTTGGGCGAAATTTCCAATCCGTCCTCCGGCAAGGCATAGTTGTTTCTCGCGGGCGTTGCTGCCGCCCGCTATGTTGAGCACCGTTCGAATTGCCGGGGGTATTGATGAAACGTCTTCTCATTATCGGAACTGCCATCGCCGCTCTTTTTTCAGTTGCGGCGCAGGCGCAGTCTCCGACTACCATTCTCAACGCGTCCTATGATGTCGCCCGCGAGGTCTTCGCGGCCGAGAACGAGGCTTTCATCAAGCAGCATCCGGGCGTAACCGTCGATCAGTCGCATGCCGGCACCTCCAAACAGGCGCGTGCCATCGTCGAGGGTCTTGAAGCCGATGTCGTCACTTTCAACCAGGTGACCGATGTCGATTTTCTGGTGAAGCAGGGTTTCGTTTCCGCTGACTGGCAGAAGGATTTCCCGAATGACGCATCGCCTTTCTATTCCTTCCCCTCCTTCCTTGTCCGCGCTGGCAACCCCAAGGGAATCAAAGACTGGGACGATCTTGTCCGCGACGACGTGAAGGTCGTTTTCCCCAATCCGAAGACCTCCGGTAACGCCCGTTACACCTATCTCGCCGCCACGGCCTACGCCAAGGAAAAGTTCAAGGGCGACGACGCGAAGGTCCAGGAATTCGTCAAGAAAATCTTCGACAATACGCCTGTTTTCGACACCGGAGGCCGCGCTGCCACCACCACTTTCGTGGAGCGTGAAATCGGTGACGTCTTGATTACCTTTGAAGCAGAGACCCGCGGCATCGCCAAGCAATATGGCGCCCAGAAGGTGGAAGGCGTCGTGCCCTCCGTCAGTCTGCTGGCCGAATTCCCGGTTGCCGTGGTGGACAAGGTCGTCGACAAGCGTGGCTCTCGCGATCTGGCGAAAAGCTATCTCGACTTCCTCTATACCGAAGAGGGGCAGCGCATCGCCGCTGAATTCGGCCACCGTGTCCATAATGAAAAGGTTGTCGGTGAGTTCAAGGACAAGTTTCCGGCCATCCGCCTCGTCAACGTCAATGACGTTTTCGGTGGCTGGACTAAAATCCAGAAAGAGCATTTTGCATCCGGCGCGACGCTTGATACGCTTTACGGCAGCCGCTAATCACAGCGACAGCAACATTTGAATGACCCGGCGGGAAACTGCCGGGTCGCTTTTTGATTGATGGGGGCGGGGTTTGAAGCGGAATGTTCTGCCGGGGCTGAAATTGTCCCTTGGCGTTACCCTCACTTACGTCGCCATCATTGTGCTTTTGCCGCTCTCGGCGCTTGTGTTCAAGGCGGCAAGCCTCGGGCCCGCCGAGTATTGGTCCATCATTTCCTCGCCGCGGGCCGTCGCCAGTTACCGTGTCACCGTGCTCTGCGCACTGGCCGCAACCCTGTTCAATGTGATCTTCGGACTTGCGCTCGCCTGGGTGTTGACGCGCTACCGCTTTCCCGGCTGGCGTTTTGTTGATGCGATCGTCGATCTTCCCTTCGCGCTTCCCACCGCCGTCGCCGGCATCGCCCTCACGACGCTGTTTGCCGGCAATGGCTGGTTCGGCTCGGTGCTGGCGCAATTCGGCATCAAGGTGGCCTATACGCCGCTTGGCATCATGGTGGCGATGGCTTTTACCAGCCTGCCCTTCATCGTGCGCACCGTGCAGCCGGTGTTGGAAGACCTCGATCCGGCGCTGGAAGAAGCGGCGCAGTCGCTCGGTGGTTCCGATCTTGAAATTTTCCGCAAGATCATCCTGCCGCTCCTGACTCCGGCTCTGCTCGCCGGTCTTTCACTCTCTTTCGCCCGCAGCCTGGGTGAATTCGGGGCAATCATCTTCATCGCCGGCAATCAGCCGTTCTCGACGGAAATCACGGCCCTGCTGATCTTCATCCGGCTCGAGGAATATGATTATCAGGCGGCAGCGGCCATCGCCTCCGTGTTGCTTATCACCGCCTTCGTAATGCTGGCGGTGACCAATTATCTGCAGGCGCGCGCGCTTCGATATACGGCGAGGGGCTGAGAAGATGAGCGGCGTTTCCTCACACCGCAAACCGCCCCGTGTCGGCGATGCACCTCTTGTGCGCCGTTGCCTGATCGCCTTCGTGCTCATCATCGGCACGCTTCTCGTTGTGGCACCGCTCGTCATCATCGGTGTCGAAGCGTTCTCGCAGGGCTGGAAGGCCTATTCGGCCACCATTACCCATCCGGATACTCGTCACGCCATCATGCTGACGGTGCTGACCGCACTGATCGCCGTGCCGGTGAATACGGCCTTCGGTGTTGCAGCGGCATGGTCCATCACCAAGTTCGATTTCCCAGGCCGGCGCTTCCTGCTGGTGCTGATCGAGATACCTTTCTCGATTTCACCGATCGTTGCCGGTGTCGCATATCTCTTCGTATATGGTTTGCAGGGCCTGTTCGGGCCGTTCCTCGACGCGCATGATATCAAGATATTGTTTGCGCTTCCCGGCATCGTTATCGCCTCAATGTTCGTGACTGCACCTTTCGTGGCGCGTGAACTCATTCCGCTCATGCAGGCCCAGGGTCGTGATCTCGAGGAGGCGGCGACCTCGCTTGGCGCATCCGGCTGGCGAACCTTCTTTTCGGTGACGTTGCCGAACATCAAATGGGCGCTGCTTTACGGTGTCGTGCTGTGCAACGCCCGCGTAATGGGGGAATTTGGCGCCGTATCGGTCGTGTCAGGCAATATTCGCGGTCAGACCAATACGCTGCCGCTGCATATCGAGCTGCTTTATCACGATTACCAGACGGCTGGTGCTTTCGCCGCGGCGTCGATCCTCGCGACCCTCGCCGTCGTCACCATCATCGCAAAGGTAGCGCTGGAACGGCGCGGCGCAGGGCGCGGGCGTAAAAAGACCAACGGCGATGCCGCCATCGTCACGGAGACCTGATTCCCATGAAAATCCGCCTCGAAAATGTGGTGAAGACCTTCGATACGTTCCGTGCCGTGCGCGATGTTTCTCTTGATATCGAAAGCGGCGAGCTTCTGGCGCTGCTCGGTCCTTCAGGCTCCGGCAAGACCACGATTTTGCGCATGGTCGCCGGCCTCGAATATAGCGATGGCGGCCAGATTTTCTTCGGGGAGGAGGATGCCACCAATATTCCGGTGCGTGACCGCGGTGTTGGATTTGTGTTCCAGCATTATGCGCTGTTTCCGCATATGACGCTCAACGAAAACATCGCCTTCGGCATGAAGGTCTCGAAGGTGAACCGGGACAGGGCCGCTATCGCCGCGCGCGTCGAAGAATTGCTGCGACTGGTGAAGCTCGATGGCCTGGGCGACCGTTTTCCCGCGCAGATTTCCGGCGGCCAACGGCAGCGCGTGGCGTTGGCGCGGGCGCTTTCGGTCGATCCCAAGGTGCTATTGCTGGATGAACCTTTCGGAGCGCTGGACGCCAATGTGCGTCGCGACCTGCGCCGCTGGCTGCGGGAGATCCACGATTCGCTCGGCATCACGACGATTTTCGTGACGCATGACCAGGAAGAGGCGCTCGATCTGGCCGACCGGGTCGTCATTCTCAATCAGGGCGAAATCGTGCAGCAGGGCACGCCGAAGGAGGTCTGCCGCCAGCCGAACAGTGCCTTCGTCATGCGCTTTCTGGGAGACGCCAACCGTGTTGCCGGTGTGGCGCGCGGCGGAAAGGTGTATGTGGGTGAGAATGAACTGCCCTTCTCCTATGCTCAGGGCGATGGCGCGGTTGATATTTACGCGCGTCCCGGCGATCTGGAGTGGGAAGACCTGCATGACGGCATACCGGCCTCCGTGGAGCGCGTCCTTGACCGCGCCGGCGAGCGCCGGGTGATCGCCAGTACCGACGGCGGCGATATTCTGGAATTCGACGTGCCGCCCGAAAACGACGTCGCCGCCGGAGATCGTGGTTCCGTCATCATTCGCCGGGCGAAGATTTTCCCGGCGTCGTAAGGCGCCGGGGCCTTCGCCCGCTTAAAACAGAAGTTCGAATGCGCTTTCGGCTATCAGCCTGCCGTTGATCACAAGGTCGACCCGGTGGACACCGGGATAGTGTTTGCGGGTCGTAAAATCACGTATGGCGCGGCTGATTGACAATGTACATGTCTCGCCGGGCGGAAGCTCGACTTCCTTCCACTTGAAGACCTTCGCGGAGGCATCGCCGCTCTTCTTCACATAATGCACGGCGTAATCGATCACCAGCTTTTGCCGGCTCTTCGCCGTCGAACTGAAAGAGGCGGAAATCCGCACCGGATTACCGAGAGCGACTTTCGCCGGCAACACCTCGAACGCTGCAAGTGTAATTTGCGCCTCCTCATGCGCCCCGAGATGGGCAAGCGCTGCGGCGTCGCCCTTCTTGATCAGCGTGCGCAAGGCCTGCCGCATGATCCAGCGTGTATGGGGGTTGTCCTTCGGCCATTCATCGATGAGCGCCAGCACAAAAGCGGGATTGTCCTTGGTGATGTCGTTCAGGTGGTTGGCGACGGATTTGCGCACATACAGCGCCTGGTCTGCTTTCATGGTGTCGAGGATCGCGGTAACCGGCGAGGGATCATCGATCAGGGGCTTGAGCTGGAATGACCATGGCAGGCGAGGCCGGCAGCCTTCGCTGGCAAGCCGCCGCACATGCTCATTTTCGTGCCGTGACCAGGTTTCCATCACGGCAAGGGTGGCGGTCAGGTCCTTTTGCAGAAAATGCCGGATGGCGAATTCCGAGGAGCCGAAGCGGGTGAAATATTGCAGCGCGTCCATGGAAAGATCGAAATCATCAAGGCCGTAAAGCGCGACATACTCCGGAAGCGAAATCGAAGCGAAACCGTTGCCGATGCCGGGCGCTGCGGCGGTGAGGATTTCGATATTGCGGGCATAGTCGCCGGGAAGCGTCGCATGCAGGCTTGTTGCCACCTGCCGCATGCGCTGCATGATGCCCAGCGCTTCAAGGTTTTCGGTGGCGAGCGCCATGAAGGCGGAAGCGTCGAAGGGCGGATGGACGGCCCTGGTCTGATCGGCGATATGCTGCAGTTTCTCGTGGTTGAAGATTTCCTTCAGTGCCGGTGCCGCCGTGTCGCTCATAATGTCCTCAAGGTTCACTCTTTGTTCTTTTAGGGCAGGAGGAGAGGCGAGGCAAGGGAAGACTGAGTCGCTTTCGAATACTGCTGACGGACCGAGCGCGTGCCACAAACGTCTTCTCCCCGTCCGGGGAGAAGTTCGCGGTAGCGGGATGAAGAGGGCAAGGTCAGCGAAAAGTCGCGAGCTTGCCCCTCATCCGGCACTTCGGGCCACCTTCTCCGCGGCGGGAGAAGAATTTTCTGGGAAAATCAGCTCATCTGGCTGACGAACTTCGTCTCCAGATAGGCCTGGACCGCTTCGGAGCCGCCTTCCGTGCCATAACCGGAGTCCTTGATGCCGCCAAAGGGGACTTCGGGAAGAGAAAGGCCGTTGTGGTTGATGGTCAGCATCCCGGCCTCGACCTGTTGGCCAAGCGCGTGCGCGGTCTTGACCGAACCGGTGAAGGCATAAGATGCAAGGCCGAAGGGCAGGCGGTTCGCCTCGGTGATGGCGTCATCGAAGCTTGAGAACCGGTTGATAATGGCGACCGGGCCGAAGGGCTCGTCATTCATGATCTTGGCTGATGTCGGCACATTGGCGAGAACCGTCGGCTCGAAGAAATTGCCCTTGTTACCGATGCGGCGGCCGCCGGTCTTCAATTCGCCGCCATGCGAAACGGCGTCGTTGATGAGGCCTTCCAGCGCCGGGATGCGACGCTCATTGGCGAGCGGGCCCATCACGACACCATCTTCCAGGCCATTGCCCACCTTGATCGCCTTGGTTGCTTCCACAAAACCTTCAAGGAACCGATCGGCCACACCGTCCTGCACAAGGAAGCGGGTAGGGGCGACACAGACCTGGCCGGCATTGCGGAACTTGGCAAGCGAGGTGACTTCGATGGCCTTGTCGATATCGGCGTCGTCGAAGATCATGACAGGCGCATGGCCGCCCAGTTCCATCGTTGCGCGCTTCATGTGCCTGCCGGCCAGTGCAGCCAGATGCTTGCCAACGGGCGTGGAGCCTGTGAAGGATATCTTGCGAATGACCGGATGCGGAATGAGATATTCCGAAATCTCTGACGGTACGCCATAAACGAGGCCGACGACGCCCGCCGGAACGCCGGCATCAACAAAGGCGCGGATGAGTTCGGCAGGCGACGCCGGCGTCTCTTCCGGCGCCTTGACGATGATGGAGCAGCCGGTTGCAAGCGCGGCGGAAAGCTTGCGGACGATCTGGTTGATCGGGAAATTCCATGGCGTAAACGCTGCAACGGGTCCGACCGGCAGCTTGATGGCAAGCTGTGAGACACCGGTTGCCCGCGCCGGGATGACCTGCCCATAGGTGCGGCGCGCCTCTTCTGCGAACCAGTCGGTGGTGTCGGCTGCACCCATGATTTCAGTGGCGGACTGCGCCAGCGGCTTGCCCTGTTCGCGGGTCATGATGTAGGCGATCTTGTCCTTGCGCTCGCGCAATATGTCGGCCGCCCTGCGCATGATCTTGGAGCGCTCAAAGGGCGAGGTGTCACGCCACACCTTGAAACCCCGCTCGGCGGCGGCGAGCGCCAGATCGAGGTCTTCCTTCTCGGCATGCGCAATCGCGCCGATGATTTCGTCCGTCGCCGGATCGGAGACGGCGATTGTCTTGCCGGAAACGGCATCGCGCCATTCGCCACCAATGAGAAGTTTGATGTCGGGATAGGTGTGCATAGGGGCTACCTTCATGATGCGGCCGATGCGGCGCATGCCGCCCGGCCCGGAGAGGTGAACAGAATTTTCCTGGCCGGACGAAATCCGGCGCCGCAGCTTTCGCAGCGTGGAACAGGTGTCTGGGCTTTTCCGGTGGAGGTCGTGGACTGCCGGAAACGGAAACGACAGTGCTTATATTAAGTTCCGGGCGGTATGTTTCAACCGCTTGCCCGAGGTAATGCCATGATTTTTATGTGACGCGGAACCATCATTCGCCGTTTGTGCCGCCATGGAAGTCGATGCCGTTTTCCGGCCGCAACGGCGGGCGCGAATCACGTTGCTCCGTAAGGAAACGGTGGAAATTCGGCCGTGGCCACGCTGGACGGATCAGGGGCGGGCGGTGCGCGGCGTTGCCGGTTGCGTCATAACAGGGCGCGCAACGTCAAAAAGTACAATAAGACGGAAAAATTATCCAAAGGGTTTACTCAATACCTAGAGAAAATACGGATAAAATCTCAGTGAGGATATAACATCGGTTCCTGATATATATGCTGTTGGCGGTTCCCTTGACCTTCCAGGGTTGGCGAAAACCCTCGACCTGAACGTTATCGATGGAGAAAAATTATGAATTTCGCCCGGGTACTTCTCAGTGCGTTCATGTCGCTCGTGTGGCTTTCCTGTGCCGAGGCGGGAGACATAGCCAAGCCGCAGGGCAAGCCGATATTAACCATATCCGGCAACATCACCAACACTAATACCGATGGAGCTGCGGAATTTGACCGCGACATGCTGGAAGCGCTCGGCATGGACACCGTGGAGACGACGACGCCGTGGCACGACGGCCGTGTCCGCTTTGACGGTGTGTCGCTTGCCAAGCTGATGGATGTCGTCGGTGCAAAGGGCACCAGTGTCACTGCGGTGGCTCTCAACGATTATGTGAGCACGATACCAGTTGAAGACTTTAAGAAATTCAATGTTATCCTCGCCATCAAACTGGACGGCAATTATATGACAGTACGCGAAAAGGGCCCGTTGTTTGTCATCTATCCCTATGACAGCGACCCGGAACTGCAGAAGCAGACTTATTATTCGCGGTCCGCATGGCAAGTTGCCAAACTGATAGTGGAATAAAGGTGCCGTTTGCGAAAACTTGTGGCGGTGATCATCTGTTGCTTCGTCCTGGCAACGGGCTATATCGCTTTCGTCATTGCCGAGCGGCAGACCGCTCTGCAGAAGTTCGCCCGCTATAATGACTCATGGGCCGTCAGCCAGACCGTAGCCGAATATCTGCGCCTCCAGAATAAACTCGCTGTGTTCGCGCTTAATCCCGGCAGGGTTGACCGGGATGAATTGCAGCTGCGTCTGGATATCATGCTCAGTCGCCTGGAGCTGTTGAAGCAGGGCAACCTCGGCGCTTTCATCAATGAAAAGCAGCAATGGCGGGATCTGGTGACCCGCCTTGACGCCGTTCTGGCGCGTCTCGAACAGCAGATAAACAGCTTGAATTCGAGCGACGTGCCGGATCTTCTTGCCGCGATGAGCGCGCTGGATGCGCCGATGACGACGCTCGCCTCGTCTTCCGTTGCGTATGATGTGAATCTGATTGATACCGCCCATGAGGATGTCCGCAAGCTCCACATCGTCTATACGGCGCTGGCCGGCGGTCTCATCCTGTGTGGCATCGCGCTTGTCATATTGCTGCTTCGCCAGAACGATCTCCTGAATCGCGCGCAGAAAAGCATGCGCGGGCTGACGGACGATCTGCGCGCCGCGACGCTGGAGTTGCAGGCAAAGAATGTCCGCCTGGAGCATGATGCCTATCACGATGCGCTGACGGGCCTGCCGAACCGGGCGCTGTTCCGGCAGGAACTGATCGAGCGGCTGCGCCGATCCTTCGGGGGCACCGGTACGACAGCCATATTGTTGCTCGATCTCGACGGGTTCAAGGATGTCAACGACACGCTCGGCCACGATGCAGGCGATGCGCTGCTTCAGGCCGTGGCGCAGCGCCTCTCGGCTATCGGCGGCGATTATGACATGGTTTGCCGCCTTGGAGGCGATGAGTTCGCGGTTGTCTCCGACGATCTGAATGAGGACGCCGCGCGCCGTCTTGCCACCAAGCTCATCGATCAGATCAGCCGCACCTATCAGCTGGGTGAGCAGGAGGTCAAAATCGGCACCTGCATCGGCATCGCCATATCGCACGGTGCAGTGGATGCGGATGAATTGTTCAAGCGGGCGGATCTGGCGCTCTACGAGGCGAAAGCCATCGGTCCAGGCCGTGCGAGCGTTTTCAAGGTTCGGATGCAGAAGCAGCTGACCGAGAAGAAATCCTTCGAAGCCGATCTGCAGACGGCACTGCAGAACGACGAGATGGAGGTTTATTACCAGCCGCAGGTGGCGACGCAGACGCGCAAGCTCTGCGGTTTCGAGGCTTTGCTGCGCTGGAAACATCCGGTGCGCGGCGATGTACCTCCCAGCGTGTTCATTCCCGTCGCGGAAAGAACCGGTCTCATCCATTCGCTCGGAAAGTGGGTGATGGAAACCGCCTGCCGCGAGGCGATGGGCTGGGACGAGGACATGAAGGTGGCCGTCAATCTGTCACCCGTTCAGTTCCACAGTGCCAACCTTATTCAAAACGTCATGGGCGCGCTTGAGAAAAGCGGACTGGAACCAAGCCGGCTCGAACTTGAGATCACCGAATCGATCCTGCTCAACAAGAGCGATCAGACGATCAACACGCTGTCGCGATTGAAGGCTGTCGGCATCAAGATCGCCATGGATGATTTCGGCACCGGCTATTCATCGCTCGCCAATCTGCGCGGCGTCCCCTTCGACAAGATCAAGATCGACCGATCCTTTCTGCGCGATATCACCAGCGACCGGGATGCGCTGGCGATCGTGGAATTCGTGGTCGGCGTCGGCCGCAGTTTGCGAATGACGACGATTGCGGAAGGTATCGAGACGGAAGAGCAATATGAATGCGTCAGGCGTCTGGGATGCGACCAGGTTCAGGGATATCTGATCAGCAGGCCGCTGCCGGCCAAGGAACTCGTCGCCTGGAGCTCTGCCTGAGACGCGCCTGTCCTGGCGGCCATTGGAATTTTTACCAAGTGATACTGTCGCGCGCGAAAACCGATACCGGTTACCGCAACGATGCTGTAGAGCATTTTCGGTTGATACGGGATCGTTGCGGCGAGACGACCGGATTTTGCGAAAAGGCTTGAGACATGGAAATACTGGACGTGCATGGAGTTGCCCTGCCTCTTTCTTCCGATGAGGTGTCGCCCGTCATCTGGCAGGCGCTGACCGACGGTAGCTACGAGGCGAAGGAGGCCCGCAGCGTCCTGAAAGCCATCAAGCCCGGTGATCGGGTGCTGGAGCTGGGTTCCGGTATCGGGATCATCACGTCGATCATTGCAGGCATCAAGGACGTTTCCGTATGGGCTTTCGAGGCCAACCCCGCGACTGCGACGCTGGCCGAGCGGGTGATCAAGGCCAATTGCCGGGGCAACGTCGTGTTTTCCCAGGGGCTTCTCACCGCCGACGAGCCGAGCTCCTATTCTTTTTATGTTCGCAGGGATCTCTGGATGTCGTCCATGGACGAAAATCAGGGTCCCTATGAAAAACGCATCGAAATTTCCTCCGCCAACATCGATGAATTCATCGCGAGCCGCGGCATCACGGCGCTCGTCATGGATATCGAGGGTGCGGAACGCGATCTGCTTGGCAGGGCCGACCTGAGCGGCGTGGAGCGGATTTTCGTGGAGCTGCATGACCACCTCTACGGTCTCGCTGGCGTTCGCGATATCATACAGGCCCTGACCGCCAAGGGATATGCCTATGATCCCCGGGGCTCACGCGGACCCTGCGTGCTGTTTTCGAAGGACGACGGCCCGAGAGAATACGATCCCGAGGTAGACTGAGGCCAGTATACGTCGAATTTACGGAACCGGCCGCCCTTGATCTCGTTCTCACCAGGGCGTGAGGGGCGTGGGTCGGCTCGCTGCGTGTGCCAGAAGCGGCATGCAGTCGAGGATAATTTCATAAACAGCAATTCATTCTCAATTATTGTTGCAATTGTCGCAACCGTTATCCTGCGTCATCATCCCTCCATCAAACCGGCGCACAACAGGACGCGCCGGAAATGCCAACGCAACCAAAGGAGAAACGATCATGGGCTTTGTTAAGACGACAGACGGAACCGAAATCTTCTATAAGGACTGGGGCCCGAAGGATGCCCAGCCGATCGTTTTCCACCACGGCTGGCCGCTCTCGTCCGATGACTGGGATGCGCAGATGCTGTTCTTCGTTTCCAAGGGTTTTCGTGTTGTCGCCCATGACCGCCGTGGTCATGGCCGTTCCGCCCAGGTTGCCGATGGTCACGACATGGACCACTACGCCGCCGACGCCTTTGCCGTCGTTGAAGCGCTCGATCTGAAGAATGCCGTGCATATCGGCCATTCCACCGGCGGCGGCGAAGTTGCCCGTTATGTCGCCAAGCATGGCGAACCCGCCGGCCGTGTCGCCAAGGCGGTTCTCGTTTCCGCCGTGCCGCCGATCATGGTCAAGACCGAAGCCAATCCGGAAGGCCTGCCGATGGAGGTTTTTGACGGCTTCCGCTCATCGCTTGCCGCAAACCGTGCGCAGTTCTTCCGCGACGTACCGGCCGGCCCGTTCTATGGCTTCAACCGCGATGGCGCGACCGTGCATGAAGGCGTGATCCAGAACTGGTGGCGTCAGGGCATGATGGGCAGCGCAAAGGCCCATTACGACGGCATCAAGGCGTTCTCTGAAACCGACCAGACCGAGGACCTGAAGAATATCAGCGTTCCGACGCTTGTTCTGCACGGTGAAGACGACCAGATCGTTCCGATCGCCGACTCCGCTCACAAGTCGGTCAAGCTGTTGAAAAACGGCACACTGAAGACCTATCCCGGCTTCTCGCATGGCATGCTCACCGTCAATGCCGATGTGCTGAACGCCGATCTCCTGGCCTTTATCAAGGGCTGATACTTTTGCGACATCAGAATGCGGCCGATCATTCGGCCGCATTTTGCGTTTCGCATCAGGCGAGGTGGCCTCGCCAGACATTGCGGTAAGAGGTGAGACCTGGAATGTCGTCCGGCGTGAAATGGCGCTCTCGACCGGTAAGCGGTTTGATGCCGGTGAGCAGGGCCGCGCCCGCGCTGGTGCCGGTTGATCCTTCGACCGCCGTTACGTCCGTCTCTGCAAAGCCGGCCAGCGCCTTCAGATAAAGGGCGTTGCTGGCGAAGGGGCCTTCGACAAGGATGGGACCTTTCCGCCCGATGAGCGAAAGGCTGAATTCCGTCATCAACGCCAGGTAAAGCGATGTCGCCGCGTGCCGCTCTGCAGCCGTGGCGTTTTTATCGCCGAGCCACTGCGCCGTCTTGTCGGGAAACGGGCCGGAGCCGCTGACAACACTCGGCAGCAGCATCATGCCCCTGGCAACAACGCCGCCGAGAGCTGCTTCTATTGCTTCGTCTTTCGCTTCTCCGAATTGCTGTGCCAGCATTTCATATTCCCTGCCGCCCATGAAGCGGGAGGAGGGAACGGGACGGCCGAAAGCATCGACATTCAGGAGTGTGTCGCGGATGGGATCGAGCGCACCCGCCGCGCCGCCAATGGCGAAATTCACCACCCAGGTGCCTGTGGAGACGACCGAAAAATCACCGTCGCGGCGCAGAAGATGCGGCAGGAGCGAGGCGTTGGAATCGTGGATTCCACAATAGACCGGCATATGCGGCGAAAGGCCGGTTTCGATTGCCAGTGATTGGTGGATTGTACCCAGGACATCGAAAGCGGAGCGAACCGGCGCCATCAACGTCTCGATACCGAGACGCTCGACGAGCGAGGAGAAGCTCTTCCGGCGCGGGTTCCAGAGATCGGTATGACAGCCGAGCGAGGTCGTTTCCGTGGCCCGAATGCCGGTCAGACGTCCCGCCCAATATTGTGGATAGGTAACAATGCTGCGCACCCTGGCGAAATCGTTCGGAAAGGCCGTCTTCTGGAAATGGATTTGCGCGCCAAGGTTCAGCCCGGCGGGAAGCTGTGGTGAACCGGTCTCGGCAAAATCGGGCCGGATGTTGCGATAGGCTTCCTCAATGGCTGCGGGATAGCTGTGTTCATAATCGAGCACAGGCATGGCGAGGTCGCCGTTCCCATCGAGAAGTGCTGCCGAAGCGCCATGGGTCGTGATGGAAATCGCATCGAAGCCGGGCTTCTGGCCGAAACGCTGAAGCGTGGAGAGAATGAAGCGCCAGAGCATCTCCACATCGTAATGCGGATAAATTCCATCGCGGAGGACAGGGTTCGCCTGTTTTTTGCTGGCAATCTCCTCGCCGCTGCCGGTGTCGATGACGACGACCTTGGCGTTGGTCTTGCCGATATCGATGACCGCGACGCGGTCCGGTCTGGTGCTCTTGCTCATGGCAGATGGAACACCGTCACCAGGTCTTTTGCGACCGGCGAATTATCGGGATTGCTCTCCATGATATCGGCCATGTGGGCCCACCACTTTTTCATCACGGGATGCTCTGGCAGAGCAGCCATGCGATGGGTCTTCGGGCGCGTCAGCACGCCGAAAAGGATGTTGGTTTCCGTGTCGAGATGAATGGAATAGTCACTCACCCCTGCCTCGTGCAGCAGCGTCGCCAGTTCCGGCCATATCTCGTCATGGCGCTTTTTATATTCGGCCTCTTTTCCAGGAAAGAGTTTCATCTTGAAGGCGTATTTTTCGAGTTCCGTCATGGCTCAGCTTCTCATGGACCGAAGGCGGCGGACAACGATGGGGATGGCGATGGTGATGATCAGCAGCAGGCCGACGAAGATCGACATGACGATGCCGGGCACATTCAAAAGACCAAGCCCGAAGGTAACGAGGCCCATGACGAAGGCTGCGATGACGACGCCTGCGATGGTGCCGGAGCCGCCAAGGATCGACACGCCGCCCAGCACAACCATCGTCACGACCTCCAGCTCCCAGCCCTGAGCAATCGACGGCCGCGTCGAACCGAGCCGCGAGGTGAGGCAGACGGCGGCAATGCCGCTCATCAGGCCCGTGAGCAGGAAGAGGATGAACTTCACCCGCTCGACGGGGATGCCGGAGAAACGGGCGGCGAACGGGTTGTTGCCGATCACATAGACCTGCCGGCCAAAATTGGTGGCATGCAGCAGAATGGCGAAGAGAATGGCCATGGCGATAAACAGGACGAATTCGAACGAAATCACCCAGAAGACGTAACCCTGACCGAAATAGGCGAAATCGGCGGGGTATTTGCCATAGGCCTGATCACCCAGCACCATATAGGAAATGCCGCGAAACAGGCTCATGGTGCCGATGGTGACGACGATGGACGGCAGTTTCAGCCCGGCGACCAGGAACCCGTTGAAGGAGCCGCACAAAAGCCCGGTGCCGATGCCGATCGCAACAAGGCCCGGTGTGCCGACGCCCATCTGCGCCGCAGCGCCCATGGCGGTGGACGCGAGCGCGATGATGGCGGCGACCGAGAGATCGATCTCACCGGCGATGATCAGCAGCGCCATGGCAAATGCGATGATGGCCTTTTCCGTGAAATTGAAGGTCGCATCAGACAGGTTCCAGGCATTGAGGAAATAGGGCGAGGCCAGCGAATTGGCGATGAAGATCAGGATCGCGACGCCGAGCAGCAGCACTTCCCAGCTGCCCATGATGCGCCGTAGAGGTGTTCCCAGCTTGTCGGGAATGATGCGCGGGCTTTGTGTTGAATGGGATGGCGTGCTCATGTAGCGGCCTCCGTGGGCTGATCACCTGCGGCGCGGTCCCGCAGGATGATGCGGCCTTTCCTGGCTTCGGCGCGGGCGTTGAAGACGACGGCGAGCACGATGACGACGCCTGATATCGCCATCTGCGCGAAGGGCGAGATGCCAATGACGGGGAGCGCGTTCTTGATGACGCCGAGGAACAGCGCGCCGAGCACGGCACCCGCCACCGAACCGATGCCGCCCGCAATCGAGATGCCGCCGATCACATTTGCCGCCACGCTGTCCAGTTCGAAGCCGGCGGCGATGTCGACATAGGCAACCGCGTAACGCGACACCCAGAGATAGCTGGCGAGACCGGCGAGCGCGCCCGAGAGCACGAAGGCGAAGAAGCGCGTGCGGCCGACATCGATGCCCGCATAAACGGCTGCACTCGGATTACCGCCCGAGGCATAAGCGGAGCGGCCGAAGGAAGTCCGGCCGAGCACCAGCCAGGCGCCGGCGATGATGAGGATCGCCACCCAGGAAAGGACCGGCATGCCGAGAATCATGGTGCGCGGCACGTTGAGGAAAGTGGGGGATAGCTGGTGCGCATTCACCCAGCCGCCGCCCGAAAGCACGAAGGCCATGCCGCGATAGATGGTGAGTGTACCAAGCGTGACGACGATGGGCGGAATGCCGAGCCACCAGACCAGAACGCCGTTGAGCGAGCCGAGAAACGCGCCGATGCCGACAGCCATGACGATAAGAAGCGGCAGCGGAATGCCCGGAAAGGCAGCGTTGGTCATCGCCACCGCCATGCCGGTAAAGGCAAGATTGGCTGCGACCGAGAGGTCGATGGATTTTGTAAGGATGACCGCCATCTGGCCCAGCGCCAGAATGATGAGAATGGAGGTATCGTTGAAGATGTTGACGAGATTGCCGGGCCGGCCGAAGCCGGGGGCGCGCATCGCAAAACCGGCGATCATGACGATGATGATACCCGCCAGCAGCCATTCGCGGTTTTTGAGTAGACGTTGCATGTTAGCCCCTCTCAGGCATTGCCGGTGGCGGCGCGCACCAGCTTTTCCGGGGAAAAATCGGCGCGTTCGAACTGGCCCGCCATCAGGCCTTCGCGCATGACGATGGCGCGGTCGGACATGCCGAGGATTTCGGGAAGTTCGGACGAGATCATGATGATCGACAGGCCTTCGGCCGCGAGCTCGCTGATGAAGCCGTGCACCGCTGCCTTGGAGCCGATATCGATGCCCTTTGTCGGCTCATCGAGGATGATGACCTTTGGCTGGGTGGCGAGCCATTTGCCGATCACCACCTTCTGCTGGTTGCCGCCTGAAAGCGTACCGACCGGCACCGAAAGGGCGGCGGCGCGCAGATCGAGCCGCGAGGCATATTTGCGCGCCAGCGCGAATTCGTTGGCGGCGGCCAGAAAGCCCTTGCGCGAGGTGCGTGTGAGTGAAGGTAGCGACATGTTCTGGTAGATGGGCATGTCGAGCGCCAGACCGTGGCGGCCGCGTTCCTCCGGGACGTAGACGATACCGGCGCGGATGGCATCTTCCGGCGAGCGGATTGTGATGGGTTGGCCGTTCAACATCACTTCACCCGAAGCCGGGCGGGTGATGCCGAACAGCGACTGGCAAAGCTCCGAACGCCCGGCGCCAATCAGCCCGTAAAGGCCAAGAATTTCGCCCTTGCGTAACTCGAGCGAAATATCGCGAAACTCGGTCTGATGAGAGTAATCGCGGACTGAAAGAACCGTGGGACCCAGCGTAACAGCTTGCTTTGGAAAGGCATTCGTTACATCACGGCCAACCATCAGCCGAACGATTTCATCCTGCGGGGTGGTCGTGAGCGTGCCGGCGCCCACCATCCTGCCGTCCCGGAACACGGCATAGTTTTCTGCAATCTCATAGACCTCATCGAATTTGTGGCTGATGAAGAGGATAGCCTTGCCCTGCCGCTTCAGGTTTTCGACGATGCGGAAGAGATCATCGATTTCCTTGCGCGAAAGGGCGGCGGTCGGTTCGTCCATGATGACGATGCGCGCCTCGACCGACAGGGCGCGGGCAATGGCGACGAGGTGGCGCTGCGCGATCGACAGGTCTTTCAGGCGGATCGTCGGATCGATGGCGCTTTCGAGTTGTTCCAGCAGAATTCTGGCACGCGTATTGATGGTCTTCCAGTCGATCAGGCCGAAACGGCCCTTCGGGGCATGGCCGAGAAAGATGTTTTCACCGACCGAAAGCTCATCGAACAGCACGGTTTCCTGATGAATGGCCGTCACGCCGGCATCGATGGCATCCTGTGCGCCGTGAAAATTGACGGGCTGGCCGTCGAGAAGGATTTCGCCCTCGTTCGGGCGGTAAATGCCGGTGAGGATCTTGACGAGCGTGGATTTGCCCGCGCCGTTTTCGCCAATCAACGCGGTGACCTTGCCGGGGTAAAGCGCAATATCGACGCCATCCAGCGCCTTGACGCCCGGGAATATCTGGCTGATGCCGCGCATTTCGAGAATGGGCGTTGAATTTGAAGCCTCGACGACATCTAAAATTTTCGTTTCGATACGCATCATCCATCTTACCGGTCAGTTTAATTGAAGCGGTGAAGGGCACCCCCCTCTGCCCTGCCGGGCATCTCCCCCTCAAGGGGGGAGATCGATATGCGGCACCGTTGAGGCCATCACTAAAGTTGAGAGTGAGCGAGTGTTATAGTCTGGCTGATCTCCCCCCTTGTGGGGGAGATGCCCGGCAGGGCAGAGGGGGGTAACCCTCCACCCGCCGTCAGCAATTTCTCCGATCAAAAAATCTTCGAAAACTGATCGATATTCTTCGCGTCATAAACAAACGGATCAGCCATCGCCGCTTCGCTGTTTTCGCCAACCTTGATCTTGCCCATACGGCCGGCTTCAATTTCCGAACCCGGCTTGCCGTCGGTTTCGCCCTTCACGAGGCGATAGGCGATCTGGGTGGCGGAATAGCCGAGGTCGATGGGGTTCCAGATCGCGAATTCCTTGGTCGCGCCCGACTTGATGGCGCCGGCCATTTCGGAAGGCAGGCCAAGACCGGTGACATAGACCTGACCGATCTTGCCGGCATCCTTCACGGCCTGCGAAGCGGCGAGAACGCCAACCGTGGTTGGCGCGACGATGACCTTCACATTCGGCTGCGAGGAGAGAAGGCCCTGCGCTTCGCGGTAGCTCTTGTCGGCCAGATCGTCACCGTAAACCGTGGTGACAAGGTTGAGGCCGGGGAAGTCCTTCAGCTGCTTCTTCATCTCGTCGATCCAGATGTTCTGGTTCGTGGACGTGGTGGTGGCCGAAAGAATGGCGAAATCGCCCTTGCCGCCTTCCAGATGCGATGCGGCGAGCTGCAGGCACATCTTGCCGATCAGCGCGTTGGACGAGGGGTTGAGCTGGAGTATGCGGCCTTCCGGCGCAACACCGGAATCCCAGGAGATGACCTTGATGCCGCGCTGGGCCGCCTTTTTCAGCGCTGGAACCACGGCGTCGGGATCGTTGGCGGAAATGGCAATGGCTTCGACGCCCTGCGCGATCAGCGAATTGATGACTTCGATCTGGCCTTCCGCCGTTGTGCTGGTCGGGCCGGTATAGATGATCTCGACTCCGCCGAGGTCCTTTGCGGCTTCCTGTGCGCCCTTGTTGGCGGCTTCGAAAAAGCCGTTGCCAAGCGATTTCACCACCAGCGCGATCTTCACGTCGGCGGCCTGTGCAACGCCGCCGAGGCCGGCGACGGAGAGTGCCGCGCCGAGCGCGAGTACGCTCGTCAATGTTCTGCGTGTAAGTTTCATGTCCCTTTTCCTCCCGTTTTTGAACCTTGCAACTTCCCTGCCGGCGCTCCTCAAGCGACCGACGAAGAATTCTCCTCATCCGGCGGACCGGCCGTTTTCGCTTCCGCCACTGCGCCGGCGATCAGCAGCTCTACCCCGGCACCTTCCACCATCCTTGCCGCCTCGTCAGAAATCCCGTCATCGGTGATGATGGTCGAGACGTTCTCGAGCGGGCAGAGAATGAGGCTGGACCGTTTCCTGAATTTCGAGGAATCGACCATCACGATCAGCTCTTCCGCCTGCCGCATCAGCTTCTGCTCGCTCTGTATGACCAGCGCGTCGGATTCCATGATGCCGAGCGCACCCACGCCCTGCGCCCCGAGAAAAATCCGACGTGCATAGAAGTTGCGGATTGCGTCATTCTCGAAGGGCGACAGGATCAGGCTCTGGTCACGATAGATCGCGCCACCCGGCACGCTGACATTGCATTTGGAATGCTTGACCAGATGCTCGGCGATGGCGAAGGAATTGGTCATCACCTGCAGGCGGCGCGCCGCCATATAATGCACCATCTGGAATGTCGTGGTGCCGCCATTCAGGATGATCGCATCGCCGTCATTGCAGAGATCGACCGCCTTGCGCGCAATTGCGCGTTTCTTATCGATATTGACTGATTCGGACACGCGGAAAGGCCGCGCGGCCAGATTGCCGAGCTGCGGCGGATGCACCGCTTCCGCACCGCCGCGCACGCGCCGCAACTTGCCCTGCACGTGCAGAGACGCAATGTCCCGCCGAATGGTCGCTTCCGACGCGTCCGTCAATTCCGCAATGTCCTGCACCGTCACCACAGGTTTCTCCTGTATGGCGCTCAAGATGATGCGATGGCGTTCGCGTTCGTGCATTTGGTCCTCCTGATCGTGATTATTCGCAATCTCTTTACGTTGTCAATCAACAACGATCAAATTAATCAATATCGCGCTGCAAAATGAAAATTTATGATCGTTTTTGATTGACATTATGCTTTTGGATGCGCGATACCTGCCGTCAAAGGAGGCGGGCCGGTGTCGGTTCGCGAATGAAGACCATGTGGGAGGAAGATATGACGGGAACATCCCGCCTTCTCGAAAGCCGTTGGGACGACGCTTATGCCAGAACGCTCGATGAGCCGGGAAAGCTTCTTTATCGCTCCAACCTGCTCGGTGCCGACAAGCGCATCACCAATTACGGCGGCGGGAACACATCAGCAAAGGTGCTTGAAACCGATCCCCTGACGGGCGAGAAGGTCCGCGTCATGTGGGTGAAGGGCTCCGGCGGCGATGTCGGCACCATCAAGCTCGATGGTTTTGCAACGCTTTATCTCGACAAGCTGGAAGCGCTGAAGGGCATTTACAAGGGTGTTCAGGATGAGGACCGCATGGTCGGCTTCCTGCCGCATTGCACCTTCAACCTCAATCCGCGCGCGGCCTCCATCGATACGCCGCTGCACGGTTTCGTGCCTTATGATCATGTCGACCATATGCATCCCGATGCGATCATCGCTATCGCCGCCTCGAAAAACTCGAAGGAATTGACGCAGCAGATTTTCGGCGACGACATCGGTTGGCTGCCCTGGCGTCGCCCCGGTTTTCAGCTGGGCCTCGATCTGGAAGCTTTCGTCAAGGCCAATCCGAAAGCCAAGGGCGTCGTGCTGGAAAGCCACGGCCTCTTCACCTGGGATAACGACGCCAAGGCGTGTTACGAACTGACGCTCGCCATCATCAACAAGGCGATCGAATGGTTTGCGGGAAAGACCGAAGGCAAGGTGATCTTCGGCGGGGCGGTGACCAAAAGCCTGCCGGTTGCCGAACGTCGGGCCATCGCCGCCCGGTTGATGCCGGAAATCCGTGGCCGCATCGGCCGTCAAGAACGCAAGCTCGGCCATTTTGACGATCAGGATGCCGTTCTGGAATTCGTCAATTCGAAGGATTTGAAACCGCTCGGTGCGCTGGGCACATCCTGCCCTGACCATTTCCTGCGCACGAAAATTCGTCCGCTGATCCTTGATCTCGATACCGCAAATCCAGATGTGGATGCGCTGACGGCCAGCCTAGACAAGGCGCTGGAGGACTATCGCGCGGATTACACGCGCTATTATGAAGCTTGCCGCCACGATAATTCGCCAAAAATGCGTGATCCGAACCCGGTGATATTCCTCATCCCCGGCGTCGGCATGTTGTCTTTCGCTAAAGACAAGGCGACGGCCCGCATCGCTGGCGAATTTTATGTCAACGCCATTAATGTTATGCGTGGCGCGTCCACCGTGTCGGAATACCAGGGTCTTCCCGAGCAGGAAGCCTTCGATATCGAATATTGGCTGCTGGAAGAAGCGAAGCTGCAGCGCATGCCGAAGCCGAAGAGCCTTGCGGGCCGCGTGGCCTTCGTTACGGGCGGCGCCGGCGGCATCGGCCGGGCGACGGCGGAGCGGCTGGCGGGCGAGGGTGCCTGTGTGGTGCTGGCCGATATTGACGAAGCGGCGCTGGAGGCTGCGAAGGGCGATTTCGTCAAGCGGTACAGCGCGGATGCGGTGCGTACCGTCAAGCTTGACGTGACGCAGGAGAATGCAGTGATTTCCGCCTTCGCGGAAGCGAGTGTGGAATTCGGGGGCGTGGACATCCTCGTTTCCAATGCCGGTATCGCTTCTTCCGCTCCGGTGGAAGAGACGACGCTTGCCATGTGGAACAAGAATATCGACATTCTCGCGACAGGCTATTTCCTCGTTTCGCGAGAAGCATTCCGGCTGCTGCGGCGCCAGAATCTCGGCGGCAACGTCGTTTTTGTCGCTTCCAAGAACGGCCTTGCCTCTTCGCCCAATGCCTCGGCCTATTGCACCGCGAAGGCGGCAGAAATTCATCTCGCCCGTTGCCTTGCGCTTGAGGGGGCGGAGGCCGGTATTCGCGTCAACACCGTCAATCCCGATGCCGTGCTGCGCGGTTCGAAGATCTGGAGCGGCGAATGGCGCGAGCAGCGCGCGGCCTCTTCCAAGATCGAAGTGACCGATCTGGAGGAACATTACCGCAAGCGCTCCATGCTAAAACTCAATGTCTTTCCGGAAGATATCGCCGAGGCGATCTACTTCCTGGCGTCCGACGCCTCCGCAAAGTCCACCGGCAACATCATCAATGTCGATGCGGGCAATGCGCAGAGCTTTACCCGGTAGACGTCCGGCAGGTCCCACCCCGTCATTCCGGCTCAAGGCCGGAATGACGGGGTGGCGGTGTCGCGGGTCGAAGCACCTGTTGTGTTCATCGTTCGGGAGGAAAAAATGACCGAGACGAAAATCGCCGCTGATGTGATCGCGGCTGAAAACGAAAAGCGCGCCGGCGCACAGAAAGACGACTATGAGGCGCTGGGCAACCAGCTCGCGCGCCGCAATATCGATATCGAGGCCGTCACAACCAGGGTCGCCGAATTTTTCGTTGCCGTGCCCTCCTGGGGCGTCGGCACCGGCGGAACCCGTTTTGCCCGTTTTCCCGGCGCGGGCGAGCCACGCGGCATTTTCGACAAGCTCGATGATTGCGCCGTCATCAACCAGCTGACGCGCGCCACGCCGAATGTCTCGTTGCATATTCCTTGGGACAAGGAAGACCCGAAGCGATTGAAGGCCCATGCCGATGCGCTCGGTCTCGGCTTCGACGCCATGAACTCCAACACGTTTTCAGATGCGCCGGGCCAGGGCCACTCCTATAAATACGGCTCCCTCAGCCATACGGATGCCGCGACGCGCCGGCAGGCCGTGGAGCATAATATCGAATGTATCGAAATCGGTAACGCCATCGGTTCCAAGGCGCTGACGGTGTGGGTGGGTGATGGCTCCAACTTCCCCGGCCAGAGCAATTTCACCAGAAGTTTCGAGCGTTATCTCGCAGCCATGGCGGATATCTACAAGGCGTTGCCGGATGACTGGCGCATCTTTTCCGAACACAAGATGTATGAGCCGGCCTTTTATTCCACCGTCGTGCAGGACTGGGGCACCAATTATCTTATCGCCAACGCGCTCGGCGACAAGGCCTTCTGCCTCGTTGATCTTGGTCACCATGCGCCCAACACCAATATCGAAATGATCGTCGCCCGGCTGATACAGTTCGGCAAGCTCGGCGGTTTCCACTTCAACGACAGCAAATATGGCGATGACGATCTGGATGCCGGCTCAATCGACCCTTACCGCCTGTTCCTGGTTTTCAACGAACTTGTGGACGCCGAACATCGCGGGGTGAAGGGTTTCCATCCCGCCCACATGATCGATCAGTCGCATAATGTGACGGACCCGATCGAAAGCCTGATCTCCAGCGCCAATGAAATCCGTCGCGCCTATGCGCAGGCGCTGCTGGTGGATCGTGTGGCTCTTGACGGCTACCAGCAGGACAATGATGCATTGATGGCTTCAGATGCGCTGAAGCGGGCCTACCGCACCGATGTCGAACCGATTCTCGCCCAGGCGCGGCAACTGGCAGGCGGCGCGATCGATCCGATTGCGGCCTATCGGGCAAGCGGCTATCGCAAGCAGGTTGCGGCGCAACGGCCCGCTTCGGTCGGCGGCAGCGGCGGGATTGTGTAAATTCGGTGTCGTTGGAACAGGGGGGGAGCCAAGGCTGACTACACACCTTGCCTCTATCTCGACGTCATCCTCGGCCTTTTGCCGAGGATCTGCCTTCGTCGCATAAAATCGATCGGTAATAGATGCTCGGGAGAGGCCCGAGCATGACGAAGGTGAAGTGTTGGTCACGAAGCGCCCCCGCCCGCTGCGCGCCTTCATTACGTCCCAGAAGGCGATTGTCGGCGCACCTGAAACGTATGTTCGGGCCCGGGAAACGCCCCTGCGCGAACCTCATCGGCATAGGCCGCCGCCGCTTCGGAGATCGTCGGGCCCAGATCGGCGAAACGCTTGACGAATTTTGGTTTGAAGTCGGTGAAGAGGCCGAGCATGTCGTCGGAAACCAGCACCTGCCCGTCACAGGCTGGCGATGCGCCGATACCGACGGTGGGCGCGGCAAGTTTTTCCGTCAACTCGCGTGCCAGCGGCTCGACTGTGCCTTCTACGACGATGGCGAAGGCGCCCGCCTGATCCACCGCAATCGCGTCACGCCAGATCTTTTGCGTTTCCGCATCAGAATGCCCCAGCGAGCGGAAGCCGCCGGCCGTGTGAACAAGCTGTGGCATCAGACCGACATGGCCGAAGACGGGAATGCCGCGGGCTACCAGGAAGGCGATGGTTTCTGCCATTTCCTCGCCTCCCTCGAGCTTCACGCCGTCGCAGCCGGTTTCCTGCATCAGCCGTGCCGCGTTGCGGAAGGCCTGTTCCTTGGATTCCTGATAGGTTCCGAAGGGCAGATCAACGATGACGCAGGCATGTTCGACGCCGCGCATGACGGCGCGGCCATGGGCGATCATCATGTCCAGCGTCACGCCGACTGTGGTATCCATGCCGTAGAGCACCATGCCGAGGGAATCGCCTACCAGCAGCAGGTCGCAATGCGGGTCAAGCAGGCGGGCGATCGGTGTGGTATAGGCGGTCAGGCAAACGATGCGCGCCTCGCCCTTCATCTGCCGGATGGAGGCCGTCGTCAGCCGTTTTTGTTTTCCATGGGCGCTCATTGGGCGGCCTCCCTTTTCTCTGTTCTCTCGCGGCCGATGACGCGGTTGTCGAGAAGCCTTGTGCTGCCGAGGCGCACGAACAGCGCCACCAATATTGGCCCTGCCTGCACGGAAGCAACGGGTGCCAGCGTATCGGGATCGCGTACCGCAACGACGTCGGGACATGCCAAAGGCTCGGCGGCGATAAATGTTTCGAGAGCCGCTTCGAACGCGGCGGGGTCATCCAATCCCAGGTCATAAAGCCGTTCCGCCTCGTTCAGCGCCCGCGGGACGATTACGGCGGCGGCGCGTTCCTCGGCGCTCAGATAGACGTTGCGTGAGGAGCAGGCGAGCCCATCCGGCTCCCGCACGGTTGTGACGGGAACGACCCTGACCGGCTGGGCGAGGTCCTCGACCATGCGGCGGATCAACGTTACCTGCTGATAGTCCTTCTCACCGAAATAGGCCGAATCTGGCTGAACGAGATTAAAAAGCTTCGTCACCACGGTTGCGACACCGGCGAAATGCCCCGGCCGAACCGCGCCTTCCAGCTGGCTGCCGAGTTCCGGCACGTCAACGACGGTTGCCATTGGACGCGGATACATCTCCGAGACTTCGGGCGCGAAAAGAATGTCGACGCTAGCTTCCTCCAGAAGCGCGCTGTCGCGGGCGAGGTCGCGCGGATAGCGGGCCAGATCCTCATTGGCGCCGAATTGCAGCGGATTGACAAAGATGGAAACCACCGTCACGTCGTTTTCTGCCTTCGCCCTGGAAACCAGCGTGAGATGACCGATATGGAGGAAACCCATCGTCGGTACGAAGCCGACGGTTTTGCCGGCGCGGCGAAAGACGGCGATCGCATCGCGCAATTCGGCGACAGTTTTTACAAGGCGCATAAGGTCTCCTCCGGCTTCTCGATCACCCTCCGGCGAAAGGTGCTGGATAGAACGCGATTTGTGAAACGGGGTCAACGCGGTCAAACCCATTATATCGATTAACGGAGTTGGCGATCGACACACCCTGCCTGTCTGGCCTCAGGGCTTGCCGGTCCAGCGCGGGGGACGTTTTTCCGCAAAGGCCAGACGTCCCTCCTGCGCCTCATCACTGCCGCTGACGACGGCGATGATGCGTTCGGCGAAGACGAGCCGTTCCGCCGATGGCATGTCGCGCATGGCGAGCAGCGTCGCCTTTCCGGCCGCGATGGCACCCGGTGCATTGTGCCGCAGTGTTGCAAGAACCTCTTCGATCAGGCCGTCGAGGCTGGCGAGGGGAACGGCGCGGTTTATGAGCCCGAGACGTGTCGCCTCACTGGCGCTGACCGTGTGGCCGAGATAAGCCATTTCCTGAAGCCCGCCCAATGGGATTTTTGCCAGAAGTTTCGCTGCGACCATGGCGGGGAAAACACCGACCTTCACCTCCGGCAGGCCGAATTCGGCATGATCGGCTGCATAGACGAGATCGCAGGCGGCAACGAGGCCAAGCCCGCCCGCCAGAACCCGGCCATTGATGCGGGCGATGACGGGCCTGTCGCAGCCTTCTATGGCGCGCATGACGTCGGCTATAGGGTTCGTGCCGTCCCGGGACAGGAACATGCCGCCCGCACTTTCCTTCAGATCTGCACCCGAACAGAAACTGCGTTCTCCCGCTGCCGTTATCACAACGGCGCGCAGGCCATGGTCGCCGGAGGCTGCGCGGATCGCATGGGTGAGCGCATCGGTCATCGCGGCATTCAGGGCATTATGCACCTCCGGTCGGTTGAGCGTCAGCCACAGAACATCCTTGCGTTTCTCGCTCAACACCTCATTTGCCATGGGCTTCACCCTTCTGTTTCGCGGCGGCGAGAAGTGCCTTGCCGGCACGCGCTGCATTGGACCTGCCCAGATGCCTGCTTATCCAGTCACCGGTTGTCGCCACGGCCAGCAGGTCGACGCCGGTCTCTATGCCAAGTCCCGCCAGCAGATAAACGACATCTTCCGTTGCGACATTGCCGCTCGCCCCCGGCGCAAAGGGGCAGCCACCCAGCCCGGCAACGGAACTGTCGAAAACGACGATGCCTTCCTGAAGCGAGGCAAGCACATTGGCGACGCCCTGCCCATAGGTATCATGAAAATGCATGGCGATTTTTTCACGCGAAATGCCGGTCGCCACCCGCTCAATGACCTTGCGGATCTGGCCCGCCGTGCCGATGCCGATCGTATCACCCAGCGAGATTTCATGGCAGCCGAGCGCAACAAGGGCATCGGCCATCGCCGCCACTTCATCGGGCGCAACTGCTCCGTCATAGGGGCAACCGGCAATGCAGGAAAGGTAACCGCGCATGCGGATATTTCGCACGGCAGCGGCATCCGCGACATCGCGCAGACGGTCGAGGCTTTCGGCGCGCGAACAGCCGATATTGTGCTGGCTGAAACCTTCGGAGGCGGACACGAAAACCGCGATTTCCGTCACACCGGCTTCAATGGCGGCTTCGAAACCTCTCATGTTGGGAACAAGCGCCGGATAGGCCGTTCCCGCTCGCCTTTCGAGGCCTCTAAAGACCTCTTTCGAACCCGCCATCTGCGGCACTTTTTTGGGTGAGACGAAAGCGCCCGCTTCCACCGTTCTCAGTCCTGCTGCAGCCAGCCGCTCGATCAGCTCGATTTTTGTCGCGGTCGGAACCTCGGTGATCTCGTTCTGCAAGCCGTCGCGTGCGCCGACCTCAACGATCCTGACGGTTCGGGGCAAGCTCATCTCATGCTCCTTCCGACTGGAAATCCACCAGCACCGCGCCGGCCGCGACCATATCGCCCTCATTGCAATTGATGGCCGTGACGATGCCCTTCGCCGGCGCACGGATCGTATGCTCCATCTTCATCGCTTCCATCACCACAAGCGCGTCGCCGGCCTCCACGACAGCACCGTTCCGGCTGAGCACCGCGCGGATCACGCCCGGCATGGGAGCTTCCAGGCCACCGGTGTGAACGGAAGAATCCGCGATTTCGACGGGATCTGGCTGGCTGATGTGGTAAGTCTCGCCATGCAGGAAAAGCGCATAGGTGCCGGTCTCGGCGAAGAAATAGCCCTGGCTTTTCCGGCCGTCCAAGGTTGCAAGGAGCTGGCCGTCACCGGAAAGGCTGCCGTAGGCCCGGATCGTCCGCCCCTCGATTGCGAGCGTGAAGTCATCACCCTCATGCGTGACACCGACGCTTAACGGCTGGTTCTCAAACATGAAATTCAGCGTTTCCCGCGCCGGTGCGTTGAGGCGGAATGCGGCCTTCGCGTTCCACGGGCTATGGGGATCCACCTCTGATTGCGACATTCCGTTTGTCCGGCGGGAGAGCAGCAGGCCAAGCGCGGCGAGGGCGATGACACTTCCTTCATTCGAGGCTGGAGCAAAGAGCGAAGCCTCGTTGCGGGTGATGAAACCCGTATCGAGGTCGGCTGAGGCGAAAGCTTCCAATCCGGCAAGCCGTGTCAGAAAGGCGGCGTTGCTAGTGACGCCCCAGATCGCCAGCTTTTCCAGCGCCAGCGACAGACGCCGCACGGCTGAGGCTCGGTCCCGATCCCAAACGATAAGCTTGGCGATCATCGGATCGTAATGCACGGTGATGGCGTCGCCGGCGCGGATGCCGCTGTCGATCCTGACGTGAGGGCCCTGATCGGGGAAAACGAGATGGCTGATGGTGCCGACCGACGGCAGGAAATCATGCGCCGGGTCTTCGGCATAGATACGGGACTCGATTGCATGACCATTCATGCTGAGATCGGCCCAGTCCTGCGGTAACGTTTCACCATCCGCAACACGGATCTGCCATTCGACCAGATCGAGACCGGTAATATACTCGGTCACGGGGTGTTCGACCTGAAGCCTCGTATTCATTTCCATGAAATAGAATGCGCCGGAAGGATCGAGCAGGAATTCCACGGTTCCCGCACCGCGATAGTCGATCGCGCGGGCGGCGGCTGTTGCCGCTTCATACATACGTTGCCTGAGCGCATCCGGCAGGCCGGGGGCAGGGGCTTCTTCCATGACCTTCTGATGTCTGCGCTGGATCGAACAGTCACGTTCGAAAAGGGAAAAACAATTGCCGTGGCTATCGGCAAAGATCTGCACCTCCACATGGCGCGGCCGTTCGAGATATTTTTCGATCAGCATGCGGTCATCACCGAAGGCGGCCGACGCCTCGCGTTTTGCCCCGGCAAGTTCCGCCGCAAATTCACGTTTTTGCCTGACGATGCGCATGCCCTTGCCGCCGCCGCCGGCCGAAGCCTTGAGCAGGACGGGATAGCCCATGGCTTCCGCCTCATTCCCCAGCCGTTCCTCCGCCTGGTCCTTACCGTGATAACCGGGAACCACGGGCACGCCAGCCTTGGCCATCAGTCCCTTTGCTTCGCTTTTGCCGCCCATGGCGCGGATCGCCGCGGCCGGTGGGCCGATGAACACCAGCCCGGCGGCGGCACAGGCTTCGGCGAAACCGGCATTTTCCGAAAGAAAACCGTAACCCGGATGAATGGCTTCCGCGCCGCTTGTCTTCGCCGCGGCGATGATCTTTTCGCCATCGAGATAGGAGGCACGCGCGGGTGCAGCGCCGATGGCGATCGCTTCGTCGGCAAGCGCCATATGCATGGCGTCACGATCGGCATCGGAATAAACGGCGACGGTACGAATGCCCATTTTGCGGGCGGTACGGATGATGCGGCAGGCGATCTCGCCCCTGTTGGCGATGAGTATTTTCGAAAACATCGTCGCCTCACATCCTGAATATGCCAAAACGGGTGGGTTCAATGGGTGCGTTGAGCGCGGCGGACAGACCGAGGCCGAGGACGAGGCGGGTATCCTTTGGGTCGATGATACCGTCGTCCCAAAGCCGCGCGCTGGCATAATAGGGATGGCCCTCCCGCTCGTATTTTTCGCGGATCGGCTGCTTGAACGCTTCTTCGCCGTCCTTCGACCAGTGCCGGCCATCGGCCTCGATGCCGTCGCGGCGGATTTGTGCCAGAACGGAGGCCGCCTGCTCGCCGCCCATCACGGAAATGCGGGCATTCGGCCACATCCAGAGGAAGCGGGGCGAATAGGCGCGGCCGCACATGCCGTAATTCCCGGCCCCGAAGGAGCCGCCGATAATGACGGTGAATTTCGGCACTTTCGCCGACGCAACAGCGGTGACGAGCTTGGCGCCGTCCTTGGCGATGCCGCCAGCCTCATAGGCCTTGCCGACCATGAAGCCGGTGATGTTCTGCAGGAAAACCAGCGGGATGCCACGCTGGCAGCAGAGCTCGATGAAATGCGCGCCCTTGAGCGCCGATTCCGAAAACAGGATGCCGTTATTGGCGATGATGCCGACGGGATAGCCATGGATATGGGCGAAACCGCAGACCAGCGTCGTGCCGTAAACCGCCTTGAATTCATCGAATTCGGAACCGTCCACCAGACGGGCGATGATCTCGCGTATCTCGAAGGGTTTGCGCGTATCTGCGGGCACGATGCCGTAAAGCTCGTCTGCCGGATAAAGCGGCTCCAGCGGTTCGCGAATATCCAACTCCACCTGCTTGCGGCGGTTGAGGGTTGAGACAATCCGCCGGGTCAGCGCCAGCGCGTGGCGGTCGTCATGGGCAAAATGATCGGTGACGCCGGATTGCCGGGAGTGCACGTCCGCGCCGCCCAGATCTTCCGCACTCACCACCTCACCGGTTGCCGCCTTCACCAGCGGCGGGCCGCCAAGGAAGATGGTGCCCTGATTTTTAACGATCACGGACTGGTCGCTCATGGCAGGCACATAGGCCCCGCCCGCCGTGCAGCTGCCCATCACCACCGCGATCTGGGCAATTCCGGCGGCTGACATATTGGCCTGATTGTAGAAGATGCGGCCGAAATGATCGCGGTCGGGAAACACTTCGTCCTGATTGGGCAGGTTCGCGCCGCCGGAATCCACGAGGTAAATGCAGGGCAGGCGGTTTTCGGCGGCAATCTCCTGCGCGCGCAGATGTTTCTTCACCGTCAGCGGATAATAGGTGCCGCCCTTTACCGTCGCATCATTGGCGACGATCACACATTCGCGGCCCGAGACCCGGCCGATGCCGGTGACAATGCCGGCGGCCGGAACAGGTTCGTCATAA
This sequence comes from Agrobacterium pusense, assembly GCF_013285525.1. NCBI lineage: Bacteria > Pseudomonadati > Pseudomonadota > Alphaproteobacteria > Hyphomicrobiales > Rhizobiaceae > Agrobacterium > Agrobacterium pusense. The sequence continues at coordinate 557,955 of NZ_CP053857.1, read as the reverse complement.
ACCTCGTAAGCTGCAAATTGCGAGAATTCGAGGAATGGACTGCCGGGATCGAGAAGTGTTTCGATGCGGTCGCGCGCCAGCAATTTGCCGCGGGAGAGATGCCGTTCGCGGGCCTTGTCGCCGCCGCCTCTGGAGATTTTTTCGACGTGTTGGCGAAGGTCATCCACCAAACCCGACATGAAATCGACATTGGCGGCGAAGGTGGGGTCGCGGTTCAGACTGGATGGTAGCTTCATTGCGTGTCCTCACCCGTTGCCCTTCACCAGTTCGCGGCCGATCAGCATCCGGCGGATTTCGCTGGTGCCAGCGCCGATTTCGTAAAGCTTGGCATCGCGCAGCAGCCGCCCGGCCGGACTGTCATTCACGTAACCGGAGCCGCCGAGAAGCTGGATTGCATCCAGCGCCACCTGCGTCGCCCGCTCGGCGGCGAACAGGATAGCCCCCGCTGCATCCTGCCTCGTGATGCGGCCATTGTCGCAGGCCCGGGCCACGGAATAGACATAAGCGCGCGATGCGTTCATCGCCGAATAGATGTCGGCGAGCTTACCCTGCACGAGCTGGAATTCACCGATCGGCTTGCCGAATTGCTTGCGCTCGCGGGCATAAGGCAGCACCAGATCGATGGCCGCCTGCATGATACCAACAGGGCCGGCGGCCAGCACGGCACGCTCGTAATCCAGCCCGCTCATCAGCACCGCCACGCCGTCATTCAACCGCCCGAGGATGTTTTCCTCCGGCACCTCGCAATCCTGAAACACGAGTTCCGAGGTGGGGGAACCGCGCATGCCGAGCTTGTCGAGTTTCTGGGCCGGACGAAACCCTTTGAAGCCTTTTTCAATGAGGAAGGCGGTGATGCCGCGGGGGCCGGCGGACATGTCGGTCTTGGCGTAAACGACCAGCGTATCGGCCTCGTGGCCGTTGGTGATCCACATTTTCGCGCCGTTGAGCACATAGCGGTCGCCCCTGCGTTCCGCCTTCAGCCGCATTGAGACGACATCCGAACCGGCCTCCGTCTCGCTCATGGCAAGCGAACCGACATGTTCGCCGGAGACGAGTTTCGGGAGATATCTCTGCTTCTGCTGTTGCGTTCCCCAGCGGTGAATCTGGTTGATACAGAGGTTGGAATGGGCGCCATAGGAAAGCCCGATGGAAGCCGAAGCCCGGCTTATTTCCTCCATCGCCACGCAATGGGCGAGATAGCCCATGTCGGCACCGCCGAATTCTTCCGAAACGGTGATGCCGTGCAGGCCAAGCTCGCCCATTTCAGGCCAGAGCTGACGCGGGAAGCGGTCGTCCCTGTCGATCTCGGCCGCCAGCGGGGCGATTTTATCATCTGCGAATGCACTTGCGCTGCCGCGCAATGCTGCGATTTCCGGGCCGAGTTCGGCATCGAAAATGGCGGCGAGGTTCAAACTCATCGCGTCTCCTCCTCCGGACGGCAGGCCGTCCCTTTTGTCAGCAGCCGGCACCTCCTCCGCGCCGGCAGCCCTTATTTACGGCGTGTCACCCCCGGTGAAGGCGGCGGAACGGCGCACAAATGTCTTGATGGCAAAGTTGGACTGGATGCGCGACACGCCGGGAACGGTGGTCAGGAAATCCAGCAGCTGCTGGTAATGCGGCAAATCCCGCACCATGGCGTGGATCAGGTAATCGGAACTGCCGCTCGTCTGGTAACCACCCACCACCTCGGGAATGGAGGCCACATGATGTTCGAATGTCGTCAGCGCTTCCTTGATCTGCCGCTCCAGCGTGACGGAGATGAAGACACCCATATTGCCGAGCAGCCGGTTCTCATCGAACACGGCGGTATAGCCGCGAATGATGCCTTCCTCTTCCAGCTTGCGCACGCGGCGCAACGTTGGCGTGAAGGAAAGGCCTATCCGAGCCGCAAGATCCCGCCAACTGACCCGCCCGTCATCGCCGAGAACATGCAGAATCTTCTGGTCGAAACTATCGAGCTCAATCATGGATCATTTGCTCTATGATATGACTATTTGTTGGATCAAAGATATCGCCAATCAAAAAACTGTCAATCAAAATAGCTTTGAAATGAATTCGAGATAGTGATAGCGTTCACGTCAGTCGCGGTCTGGAGGAGATTTGCGGCGGGCCGGTTCCTCACGTCAGGGCTGGCCAAGGGAGGTGAATTTGGCTGTGCATGACCCTGTCGTGATCGATGGGGCCGCCCGTGCTTTCAAGGGCAGCCCTCGCGACCAATTCCAGCTGGCGACGCGCCTGATACGCTTCTGCTTTTTGGCGGGAGGCGGCGATGGTGCTCACTGAATCCCAGCAGCAGATCAGAGATATGGCCCGCGACTTCGCGCGGGAAAGGCTTGCCCCTGGCGCCGCGTCGCGTGACCGGGAAAGCCGTTTCCCCAAGGAAGAATTGAAAGCGATGGGCGAGCTCGGCTTCCTCGGCATGCTGGTGTCCGAAGAGTATGGCGGGGCGGAAACCGGTGCTGTCGCTTATGCGCTGGCGCTGGAAGAAATCGCTGCGGGGGACGGTGCCTGTTCCACCATCATGAGCGTCCATAATTCGGTCGGCTGCGTGCCGATCCTAAAATTCGGGACCGAGGACCAGAAGCAGCGTTTTCTGCCGAAGCTTGCCACCGGCGAATGGATCGGTGGCTTTGCGCTGACCGAACCACAGGCTGGCTCCGATGCCTCAAATCTCAAGACCAGGGCGCGTCGCGATGGCGATCGTTATATTCTTGATGGCGCAAAGCAGTTCATCACCTCGGGTAAGAACGGCGATGTCGTCATTGTTTTTGCCGTTACGGATGCAGCGGCTGGCAAGAAGGGTATCAGCGCCTTCATAGTGCCCACCGATACGCCGGGCTATGAGGTTATCCGGGTGGAGGAAAAGCTCGGCCTTCACTCGTCCGATACCTGCCAGATCGCTTTCACCGACATGGCCATTCCTGCCGATTTACGGCTCGGTGAGGAAGGGCAGGGTTACCGCATTGCGCTCGCCAATCTGGAAGGCGGCCGCATCGGCATCGCGGCGCAGGCGGTGGGCATGGCGCAGTCGGCGTTTGAGGCGGCGCGGGATTACGCCCGTGAGCGCAAGGCCTTCGGGCAGGCGATCATCGAACATCAGGCGGTGGCGTTTCGTCTCGCGGATATGGCGACACGCATTCAGGCGGCGCGGCAGCTGGTGCTGCACGCGGCGGCGCTGAAGGAAGCGGGTGAACCCTGTCTTTCGGAGGCCTCGATGGCCAAGCTCTTCGCGTCGGAAATGGCCGAACGCGTTTGCTCGGACGCCATCCAGATTCACGGCGGTTATGGCTACATAGCGGATTATCCGGTGGAGCGGATCTATCGCGATGTGCGCATCTGCCAGATTTACGAGGGGACAAGCGATGTCCAGCGGATGGTGATCGCAAGAAACCTTTGAGAGTTTTTTCACGGTCTGGAGGAGACCGCGACGGGAGGAGTAGAATGGACATATCAGAAACGCCACATCTCAGCCTGCATGTTCCGGAACCCGCCGTGCGGCCCGGCGGGGAGCCGGATTTCTCCAATGTAAAGATACCCAAGGCCGGTTCCGTGCCGCGCCCGGAGGTGGATGCCGCGCCCGAGAGCATGCGTGATCTCGCCTATTCGATCATTCGCGTCCTTAATCATCAGGGTGAGGCCGTCGGACCTTGGGCCGGGCTGCTTTCGGATGACGACCTGCTGGTGGGCCTCAAAAACATGATGAGGCTTCGGGCTTTCGATGCGCGCATGCTGATGGCGCAGCGGCAAGGCAAGACCTCTTTTTATATGCAGCATCTCGGGGAGGAGGCAGTGAGTTGCGCCTTCCGCAAGGCGCTTTCCAAGGGCGACATGAACTTCCCGACCTATCGGCAGGCAGGTCTGCTGATCGCCGACGACTATCCGCTCGTCACCATGATGAACCAGATCTATTCGAACGAACTCGACCCGCTGCACGGGCGGCAACTGCCGGTCCTCTACTCTTCCAAAGAACACGGTTTCTTCACCGTATCCGGCAATCTCGCCACGCAATATGTGCAGGCGGTGGGATGGGCGATGGCGTCGGCCATCAAGGGTGATACAAAGATTGCGGCCGCCTGGATTGGCGATGGCTCGACGGCGGAGTCGGACTTTCATTCGGCGATGGTTTTTGCATCGACCTACAAGGCGCCGGTCGTTCTCAACATCGTCAACAACCAATGGGCCATTTCCACCTTTCAGGGCATTGCACGCGGGGGCTCCGGGACCTTCGCGTCACGCGGGCTGGGTTTCGGTATTCCCGCACTGCGGGTCGACGGTAATGATTATCTGGCCGTTTATGCCGTGGCCCGTTGGGCCGTGGAGCGGGCGCGCCGCAATCTCGGCCCGACGCTCATCGAATACGTCACCTATCGTGTCGGCGCGCATTCCACCTCTGACGATCCGAGCGCCTACCGCCCGAAGACCGAGTCCGAAGCATGGCCTCTGGGCGACCCTGTCCTGAGGTTGAAGAAACACCTCATCCTGCGTGGCGTCTGGTCGGAAGAGCGGCACCGGCAGGCGGAGGCGGAGATCGCCGATGAGGTGCTGGAAGCCCAGCGCGAGGCGGAAAGCCACGGCACGCTGCACGAGGGCAAAAAACCGCCGAAGAAGGATATTTTCGAAGGTGTTTACGCCGAGATGCCGGCGCATCTCGTCCGCCAGCGCCAGAAGGCAGGATGGTAAGACATGGCAAGAATGACGATGATTGAAGCCGTCCGCAGCGCCATGGATGTATCCATGGAACGCAGCGACGATGTCGTGGTTTTTGGTGAGGATGTGGGTTATTTCGGCGGCGTTTTCCGCGCCACACAGGGGCTGCAGCAGAAATACGGTAAAACCCGCTGTTTCGATGCGCCGATCAGCGAATCCGGCATTGTCGGCACCGCCATCGGCATGGCCGCTTATGGATTGCGGCCCTGTGTCGAAATCCAGTTCGCCGATTACATGTATCCCGCCTATGACCAGATCACGCAGGAGGCAGCGCGTATCCGTTATCGCTCAAACGGGGATTTTACCTGCCCGATCGTTCTTCGCATGCCGACCGGCGGCGGCATTTTCGGAGGCCAGACGCATAGCCAGAGCCCGGAGGCGCTTTTCACCCATGTTTGCGGGCTGAAAGTGGTGGTTCCTTCCAATCCTTATGACGCCAAGGGACTACTGATAGCGTCCATCGAAGATCCCGACCCCGTAATGTTTCTGGAGCCGAAGCGGCTTTATAACGGCCCCTTTGACGGCCACCATGACCGACCCGTAACGCCATGGTCCAAACACGAGAAGGGGGAGGTGCCGGAAGGGCACTACACCATTCCTATCGGCAAGGCCGAAATCCGCCGCCCCGGAACCGATGTCACGGTCATCGCTTATGGCACCATGGTGCATGTGGCGCTGGCAGCGGCGGAAGAGACGGGAGTGGACGCCGAGATCATCGATCTGCGCAGCCTGCTGCCGCTCGACCTCGATACCGTCGTGAAGTCGGTTTCCAAGACCGGCCGCTGCGTCATGGTGCATGAGGCGACGTTGACCTCCGGCTTCGGGGCAGAAGTCGTGTCGCTGGTGCAGGAACATTGTTTTTATCACCTTGAGGCTCCCGTCGTGCGCGTCGCAGGTTGGGATACGCCTTATCCCCATGCGCAGGAGTGGGACTATTTTCCGGGGCCAGCCCGCGTCGGGCGGGCTCTTGTCGAAGTCATGGAGGCCTGATCATGGCAGAATTTATTCTAACCATGCCCGATGTCGGTGAAGGTGTGGCGGAAGCCGAACTCGTGGAATGGAACGTCAAACCGGGCGATCTTGTCCAAGAGGACATGGTGCTGGCCGCGGTGATGACCGACAAGGCGACGGTGGAAATCCCTTCGCCGGTGGCGGGCGTCGTCACCTGGCTCGCGGTAACGGTGGGAAATACGGTGCCGGTGAAAGCACCGCTCCTGCGCATCGAAACCGATGTCGCTGCCGTCGCTGCCAATGGTAGCGCGCCGGAAGGGGAGGCGCCGACCCGCATGACGGAAGAGGAAGCGCCCGCCGACATGACGGACACGCCGCCACCCGTTGAAACCCAGCCGGTGCCACGCGAAGCCGGGGAGGCCAACACGGCGCCTGCGGTCGAACTGCACCATAAGCCGCTGGCATCTCCGGCCGTTCGCCAGCGTGCTGACGATCTCGATATCGATCTTGCACAGGTCAAGGGAACGGGTCCCGACGGGCATATTACCCATGCCGATCTCGACGCGTTCTTAACCGTGCGGGGGCGGCCGGAACGCACTGAACCGATGGCACTCCACGATAGCGCTGTCGAAGAGGTGAAGGTGACCGGGCTCAGGCGCAAGATTGCCGAGAAGATGGTGCTTTCCGCCTCCCGCATTCCCCACATCACCTATGTCGAAGAAGTCGACGTGACCGATCTGGAAGATCTGCGCGCTACGATGAACGGCAAACGCCGCTCCGGGCAGCCGAAACTAACGGTCCTGCCATTTTTGATGCGCGCGCTTGTCAAAGCCGTTGCCGATCATCCTGGTATGAATGCGATTTTCGACGATGAAAAAGGTGTCGTCAGCCACTATGAGGCGGTTCATATCGGCATTGCCACGCAGACACCGTCAGGCCTCACTGTTCCGGTTGTGCGCCACGCGGAAGCGCTCGGCCTTTGGGAGTGCGCAGACGAGGTCGCACGCGTTGCCGAAGCCGCTCGCACCGGGACGGCGCATCGGGAAGAACTGATGGGCTCCACCATCACCATCAGCTCGCTTGGGGCGCTGGGTGGTATCGTTTCGACGCCCATCATCAATTACCCCGAAGTGGCGATCATCGGCGTCAACAAGATCGTGACGCGGCCGGTCTGGGACGGAATTCGCTTTGTGCCGCGCAGGCTGATGAACCTGTCTTCGAGCTTCGATCATCGTGTCGTGGACGGCTGGGATGCGGCAGTCTTCATACAGGCCGTCAAGGCGCTTCTGGAAAAGCCCGCGCTGATCTTCATCGATTGAAGGCGATCCGTGCTCCCTCCTCCCTGTGCTCGTCACAGGGACCCAGCCAGCCCAAGTCTTTGGGCTGAAAGGACTCGTCCCGTCGCGCAGACGCGCGTCGGCTGGATTCCTGTGACGAGCACAGGGATAAGGGCGTATGGGTGTCATGACCGCATTTCTTAGCCCGCGTTTTCAGCCTTCACGGAACTGTTTCGCTATCGGTATAGGCTTGCGTTCGTCATCTTCGGGTATAGAAGAGAAGAACGAGAAGCATGTTTTCTCATCACGATCACAGTGGCGGACGAGGGCGCTCCGGTGCCCGGCGGTCCGCTCTCCGCCGGCAACAGAACGAAAAAGGTCCTCCCATGCAAACTCCCAAACCCGTTGTCCTGACTATTCTCGATGGCTGGGGGCTGAGTGAGGATACATCCAGCAACGCGCCTGTTCTGGCGAACACGCCCACCATGGACCGGCTTTTCGCCACCTGCCCGAATGCGAGGCTCACCACGTTTGGTCCTAAGGTGGGGCTGCCTACCGGACAAATGGGCAATTCCGAAGTCGGTCATACCAATATCGGTGCGGGCCGCATCGTCGCCATGGATCTCGGCCAGATCGATCTTGCAATCGAGGATGGCAGCTTTTTCCGCAATGCGGCGATGCTTGATTTCGCCGCCAAGGTGAAGGCCGCAGGCGGTGTGGCGCATCTGATGTGCGTCGTTTCCGATGGCGGCGTTCATGGCCATATCCTCCACGGCCAGGCGGCGGTGAAGCTGATGGTCAGCCACGGCCTGAAGGTCGTGGTGCATGCCATCACCGATGGTCGTGACGTCGCGCCGCAATCCGCTGAAGATTTTGTGGCTGCGCTTGTGGCAAGCCTGCCGGAAGGCGCCAGCATCGGCACCGTGATCGGCCGTTATTATGCGATGGACCGCGACAACCGCTGGGAGCGTGTCGAAAAGGCCTATGACGCGATGGTCCTGGCCAAAGGCGAGCACGCCCGGGATGCGGTGAGCGCCGTTGCACAGAGCTACGCGAATAAAGTCACGGACGAGTTCATCCTGCCGACCGTGATCGACGGTTATGAAGGCTTCAAGGCCGGCGATGGCCTGTTCTGCCTGAACTTCCGTGCTGACCGCGCGCGTGAAATCCTGCTTGCCATCGGTGCCGATGATTTCGACGGTTTTGCGCGCGAAAAGCCAGTGCTCTCGGCGCTGCTTGGCATGGTGGAATATTCTACCCGGCACAATGATTTCATGACCACGGCTTACCCGAAGCGCGATATCGTCAACACGCTTGGCGCCTGGGTGGCGAAGCAGGGACTTACGCAGTTCCGCCTCGCCGAAACGGAAAAATATCCGCATGTGACGTTCTTCCTGAACGGCGGCAAGGAAGAGCCGGAAGTCGGTGAAGATCGCTTCATGCCGAAATCCCCGAAGGTCGCGACCTACGACCTGCAGCCGGAAATGAGCGCGCCCGAGGTAACGGAAAAATTTGTCGAGGCGATCGGCAAGGGTTACGATCTCATCGTCACCAATTACGCCAACCCTGATATGGTCGGCCATACCGGTGATCTGCAGGCCGCAATCAAGGCCTGTGAAGCCGTGGATCGTGGCCTCGGTGCGGTGGTTGCCGCACTCGAAAAAGTGGGAGGCGCAATGCTTGTGATTGCCGACCACGGCAATTGCGAAACCATGGTCGACCCGGTGACCGGCGGCCCGCATACGGCGCACACCACAAATCCGGTTCCGGTGATCCTTTTCGGTGGCCCTGAAGGTGCGAAGCTGCATGACGGTATTCTCGCCGATGTCGCGCCCACTCTGCTGCAGCTGATGAATGTGCCCTTGCCGCCGGAAATGACGGGCAAGAGCCTGATCGACCTTTAATCAAACGTCGTCGCGCGGCAGCATTTCACCCCCGCGCGACCGTCTGTTTCAGGTTCCGAACGAGCGTTTTAAGCTATGACTGCTTCGCGTAGAGGCGGTCGTGCGCCAGCATGCCGGCAATCATGGCGCAGACGAAAAGAACGACTGGCATCAGCCCAAGGCCGACAGCGGAGAGTGCCGGGCCGGGGCAGAAACCGGCAAGCCCCCAACCGATGCCGAAAATTGCCGAGCCGGTTATCAGCGGCCCGTCGATGCGGGTCTTTGCTGGAAGGCGGAAATCGTCGGCGAGAACGGGCTTGGCGAGACGTCTGCTGAGCAGCACGCCCGGCGCCGCGACCATAACGGCACCGCCAAGAACGAACATCAGGCTCGGGTCCCAATGGCCGCTTGCGATGTCGAGAAAGCCGGAAACACGCGCCGGATCGACCATGCTCGACAGCGAAAGGCCGAATCCGAACAACGCTCCTGCAAGCAATGCAAGTGCAATACGCGCTACGGCCGGATTTTTCATGACAGGGCTCCCGCTATCGTCGCAGTAAAGATGCCGGCGATCAGGAAGGTGGCGGTTGCGGCGATCGAGCGCCGGGAAAACCGCGCCAGCCCCATGATGCCATGGCCGGAGGTGCAGCCGGAGCCCATGCGTGTGCCAAAACCTACCAGCAGACCGGCAATCAGGATGAGGGGCCAAGGGGCAGCGACGGTGATTGCGGGCAGCCGGCCGAATGCTGCGGCATGGATATAAGGTCCCGCCAGCAGGCCGGCGATGAAGGCGAGATCGGCAAGACGCCGCTGCCTGCCAAGAGTTCTGCCGATGATCCCGCTGATACCGGCAATGCGGCCGTTAAAGACAAACAGGAGAACGCAGGCGAGGCCGAGCAACATGCCGCCGAAAAGAGAAGACCAGTAGGGGCTCACGCGGTCTCCTCCTCCGGCGCGCAGAATATGGTGTAAAGCGCCTCGATCAGCTGCGCCGCTTTCGCTTCGCTAAGCTGGTAGAAAATTTGCTTGGCGTCACGCCGGGTTTCAACCACACCGGCTTCCCGCAGGACGCCCAGCTGCTGGGAGAGTGTAGGCTGGCGAATATCCAGCCTGGCTTCCAGCTCTCCCACGGAGAATTCTCCCTGCGCCAGCGTGCAGGCCAGCATCAGCCGCGCAGGGTGGGCAAGGGTCTTCAAAAGCAGCGCGACTTCCACGGCCCGTTCCTCCATGGCGGGAAGGGGAATGTCAGGAGTATGAAGGGGCTTTCCGGGCGTCTTTCCCTTTACCACGTGCTTCCCTCCAGCACATCAAGAGGGAATTTCAGGTAACGCCTGCCATTTGCCTCCGGCTCCGGCAGGCGTCCGCCGCGAATATTGACCTGCAGGGCATGGAGGATGAGCTTTGGCATCGGCAAGGTCCGATCCCGCGTTTCCCTGAGGTGGATGAAGCTTTCCTCCGTCATGCCGACCAGATGTGGATTGCTGCGTTTCTGTTCGCCCACCGTACTTTCCCATTTCGGCGCGCGGCCGCCGGGCTGATAATCATGGCCGGTGAACAGCCGTGTTTCGTCCGGAAGGGCGAGAATGTCCTGAATGGACGCCCAGAGTTCTCTGGCGCTGCCACCGGGAAAATCAGCCCGCGCTGTGCCTGAATCCGGCATGAAAAGCGTATCGTGCACGAAGGCGGCATCTCCCACCACATAGGTTACGGAAGCGAGCGTGTGGCCGGGCGAAAACAGCACGCGCGCTTCAAGCGAACCGATATTGAACCTGTCGCCCGCCTCGAACAGCCTGTCCCACTGCGAACCATCGGTTTCAAAGTCAGGCCAATTGTATTTTTCCTGCCAGAGCCGCTGTACGCCGGTGATCTTCGCGCCGATGGCGGTCTGCGCACCGGTCTTCTGCTTCAGGTAATGGGCGGCGGAGAAATGGTCGGCATGCGGATGGGTATCGAGAATCCATTCCACCGACAGGCCTTCGCTTTCCACATGGTTCAGAATGGCGTCGGCATTCATCGTTCCGGTTGCGCCGGATTTCTCATCGAAATCATAGACCGGATCGATAATGGCGCAGCGTTTGGTCACTGGATCGGAAACGACATATTGCACGCTCCAGGTGCGCGGATCAAAGAATGCCTTGACGTGCGGAACCGCTGCCGCACGTCGCTCCAGCCAGCGGGTGGCGCCGGAAAGATCAAAGCCATGCGCCTTGCCAAACGCCTCGATGTCGCCGCGTTCCATGCGTCCGTCGAGCGCTTCCCCGAGCACATGAAGCGTGAGCGCACGGGTGCCACCCTTGCAATGGGCAAAAACGGGGCCTGCCGCTTCCGCCATTTTCTGTTGAAAGGCGCGGATATCGGCCTCAGTGATGGCAGGGCCGCTGACCGGGATGAAGCCATAGTCCATGCCTGCCGCCCCGGCGGCGCCTCTTTCCTGCTCATTGCCCGGTTGGCTCGGCTCTTCGCCATCCGGCCGGGCATTGATGACGCTTTTATAACCCTGCGCGGAGAGCGATTGGAAATCGGCGGTCATCGGCTGCCCCGCAACGGTCAAGCGCTCGTTGATCTTAACGACTTTCATCGACATCTCCTGTGGCAACAAATCAATATATATTATTGTATAATGTATATTGATCGATGGCAAGAGTGCGAGGTGCCTTCGCAGCTATCTGCGGCTTGTGGCGTGTTAGCGGAACATCCCCTGCGCCCGAGTGGCAGGGCGCAAGGCATGTGTGCGGCATCGATTAGAATTCACACTGGCCTCAGACGGCAAGCCTGCGGCGCGTCGCCTTCCAGCCGAGACAGATGGCTCCTACAAGCAGGACCGTCTGGGCGATCAGGAACGGTGGGTCATTGCCGTTCGGCGCCAGCTTGTTGAGCGTTTCGACCTTGAGAAAGGCCTGCACGATCAGGACGAACATGTTGAGATAGAGGCTCATCGTGGCGGTGATCGTGTAAATGATGCGCGCCCTGCCATTCAGACCGTATCCGTAAAGCGCGACAAGTGCGATTGCCAGAACGAGGGTCGATATGACGCCGACACCGAGTGCCGGCGTGAAATTTCCGATTGGGAACAGGAAGCCGGTGAGCGTGGTGGCAAGCGTGGTGACGAGGAATAGCGCCATCACGCGGGGCATCCATCGCCCTGCCGCATAAGCGGGCAGGGCGATCAGTCCGGTAGCAATGCCGATGAAGCTCAAGCCCACATGCAGTGCAGTGAATTGGGGAATGGTCAGTCCGAGGATCATGATACGTGTCCCTCTATTCGGGTTTGGCTGCACGATACCGGCTGGCGGCAAGTGCATGGGAGAGATTGGGCCGCAGCGCTGCACGCGCAGCAAGGAAATTTTCAAGATCGGCAGTGTCCGGCAGGGAGGGAATGGTCAGCGCTTCGCCAAGGTCGAGACCGGCAAGGGCAGCATCCACCATGTCATGGACATCCATGACCATCGCGGCCGGAATGGCATCGAGCCGTTCTTCCTCCCAGATGGCCGTGCGGGTTATACCTGGAAGAACGGCCTGAACCCGCACGCCAGAGGGTGAAAGCTGTGCCTGCAGCGCCTCGGTGAAAGCGAGTACGAAAGCCTTGGTGGCCGGGTAAACTGCGGTGAACGCTGCCGGCATCAGTGCTGTAACTGATGTAATGTTGATGATCGTACCCTTTCCATCGGCGGCAAGGCGCGGCGCGATGGCCGCCGCAAGCCGCGTGACGGCGAGAACGTTGAGGTTGATCATCGTCGTCACATAGGCCGGGTCCAGCGCCGTGATCGCGCCGTCGCCAGCGATACCGGCATTGTTGACGAGGCCGGTGATCCGCCCGTCCTCACGCAGCCGCGCCTCGACCTTTTCGAGATCTTCCGCCCTGGAAAGATCGGCGGAGAGAACCTCGACGGTGATATGATGATCCTTTTCCAGCTGCGCGGCCAATGCCTTCAGCTTCTCGGCGCGTCGCGCCACCAGAATGAGATCGTGGCCGCGTTTTGCCAGACGTTCGGCATAAACCGCGCCGATGCCGTCGGATGCGCCGGTGATGAGAAATGTATTCTGTGTCATGTCCGTATCTCCTGTATCCGGTGGTTTCAGCCCTTGACGAAGGCGAGCAGGTCGGCGTTGAACCGGTCCTGATGGGTCTGTGTCAGGCCATGATCGGCTCCCTGATAGATTTTGAGCACCGCATGTTTGACGATCTTGACCGTGGAAAGCGCGGAAGCGCCGACCGGCACGATCTGGTCGTCATCGCCGTGCAGAACCAGCGTCGGCTTGTCGAAAGCTTTCAGGTCCTGATGGAAATCGCTTTCCGAAAAGGCGCGGATACTGTCGAGCTGACCTTTCAGGCCGCCCATCATGCCCTGCCGCCAGAACTCATCACGGATACCTTCGGATATGACGGCGCCTTCGCGGTTGTAGCCGTAGAAGGGAATGGTCAGATCCTTGAAGAACTGGCTGCGATTGTCATAGGTGCCCTTACGGATGCCGTCGAAAACATCGATTGGCAGACCGATGGCGTTGCTTTCCGTCTTCAGCATCAGGGGCGGCACCGCGCCGATGAGAGCGATCTTGGCAACGCGGGCGGTGCCGTGGCGGCCGATATAACGTGTCACCTCGCCGCCGCCGGTGGAATGGCCAACCAGAATGAAGTCGTGAAGATCGAGTTGTTCGATCAACTCGGCCAGATCGTCGGCATATTGATCCATGGTGTTGTCATGCCAGACCTGATCGGAGCGGCCGTGGCTGCGGCGGTCATGGGCGATGGTGCGGAAACCGTTATTGGCGAAGAACACCATCTGTGCGTCCCAGGCGTCGGCGCTGAGCGGCCAGCCGTGGGAGAAGATGATGGGCTGGCCGTCTTTCGGGCCCCAGTCCTTGTAGAAGATGTGCGTTCCGTCTCTGGTGGTGATCGTTGTCATGGCTCTCTCTCCTGTTGCAGGGAGCTTGCTTGCGTCCCGTGGGAATAGAGATACTCTTGACGCAGCCGGGGCTGGATTGGCGCTTCTGACAGAAAGCGAGCCGAAACTGACAAAAACGGGGGTTGGGCATGGCGGGTGTAACGGGAAGCGCGCTGGAAGTGGGGCTGGTCCTCTATCGGGACTGCCAGATCGCCATGGTGCATGGCATCACCGATCTTTTCGCCATCGCGTCGGTATTTTCACAGGATCGCGGCGGGCCTAAATTGCGGGTCAGCCATTGGAGCATGGGCGAAGGCGGTGAATTTTCCCGCTCCTATGACACGGACCCCGGCGGGCCGGGGCATCCCGATATCTTCGTTGTGCCCGGCCGGTTGACCGGGCCGGCTGAAATCGAGGAAGCCGAGCCTTACGCCCGCTGGCTGCTGAACCGGCACGCCCAGGGCGCGACGCTGGCTGCCAGTTGCGGCGGGTCGTTCATGCTCGCGGCCACCGGGCTTCTGGCTGGCCGGCCGGCGACGACCCACTGGTTGTTTGCGGAACGTTTTCGGAACCGATTTCCCGATGTCCGGCTGGAGATAGACAAGATCGTCATCGAGGACGGCGATATCATCACGGCCGGCGGGTTGATGGCGTGGACCGATCTTGGCCTGCGCATCGTCGACCGGCTGCTCGGCCCTTCCGTGATGATCGAGACCGGCAAGTTTCTGCTGATCGACCCGTCAGGACGGGAACAGCGTCATTATAGTAGTTTCGCCCCAAGGCTGACACATGGCGATGAGCCGATCCTCAAAGTGCAGCACTGGTTGCAGGCCCGTGCCGGGCGGGCGACAAGCGTTACCGACATGGCCGGCCATGCCGGGCTGGAGGAGCGAACCTTCCTGCGCCGCTTCAAGGTGGCGACCGGCATGAAGCCCATCGAATATGTCCAGCACCTGCGGGTCGGCAAGGCGCGTGAATTGCTGGAATTCACCCGCCGTTCGGTCGACCAGATCGCTTGGTCGGTGGGTTATGAGGATGCTGCCGCCTTTCGTCGGGTGTTTCACCGCATTCTCGGCCTCTCACCGGGAGAGTATAGAAGCCGCTTTTCCAGCGGTTCGGCCATGGTTGCTGCCTGAGGTTGATCCGATGGGGGTGGTGGTACCCGGCACTTGCAATGTGGCCGGTGTTTGCTAACATGCCAGACAAGTTTAAAACAGGTGGGCCGGAATGGACGTCGAGAGCAGCACCAAGCAAGTATCGCTTGCGGCGAAAATCAGTTCGGCCTTGCGACGGGATCTGGCGGAAGGGGTATTCCGCCCGGGTGACCGGCTTCCGAGCGAAAGCGAATTGACGCGGGAATATTCAGTCAGCCGAACGGTCGTGCGCGAGGCCATCGCCATTCTTCGTGCCGATGGCCTCGTTGAAGCACGCAAGGGCGCAGGGGTCTTTGCTGTCGAAGCCAAGCCGGCAAAGGAACTGCCTTTTAACGATCTCGCCGTGGGTCGCATTTCCTCGGTCATCGAACTGCTGGAACTGCGGACCGTGTTCGAAGTGGAATCCGCCGGGCTGGCGGCCTCGCGCCGTTCCGCCGTGCAGGTGGAATCGATCGTGGATGCGCATCGGCGTGTCGGTGACTGTCTCGCCGCCGGGCTACCAACGCGGGACGCCGATTTCGAATTCCATCTCGCCATCGCGCAGGCCACGCAGAACAGGCGGTTTCCGGAGTTTCTTCAACTCATTCGGTCCGGTATCATTCCCCGCGGCGAATTACAGGGTGCCGCGCCGGGGTCGCGCCCCAAGGATTACAACCTCCACCTTCAAGAGGAGCACGGCAAGATCGTCGATGCCATTATCGAGGGAGACGCCGATGCCGCGCGCCAATATATGGCCTCGCATCTGCGCGGCAGTCTCGAGCGATACAAGGTGCTCTTGCGGTCCCGCACCGTGGCTGAGTAAGGCAGAAATAGCTGATATGGCAGTAAATTATGCGTTGGCCCGTCGGTAAAAGGCCAGGGAAGCAGCAAGCGTCAACAGCGCGCCGCCGCAGATGCGGTCGAGCCATAATGCTCCGGACTTGCGCAATATCCTGACTGCCTGCGCGCCGAACAGGGCGTATGCGAACATCACGATGAAATCGATGCCAGCGAAGATCAGCGCAAGTACGGTATATTGCTGAATCTGCGGCGCGGCGGCATCGATGAATTGCGGCAGGAAGGCCGAAAAAAACAGGTATCCCTTGGGATTGGTCACGGCGACGAGAAAGCTCTTCAGGAAGATCGAGCGCGCCGATGCGGCCCTGTTTGCCTCTGCAGAGCCGAGAGCGCCGTCAAGCGTCCCTCTTGAACGCAGAAGCATGATGCCAAGGTAAACAAGGTAGCAGACCCCGGCCCACTTGACGACACCGAACCAGAACTCCGAGGCGGCCATAAGAGCCCCCAGTCCCAGTGCAACCGCGCCGATCAGGACGAAATCCGAAAGGACGGCACCAGCCACGCCGATCATCGCGCGACGCACGCCGAATTTCGAACCATTGGCAAGCGCCAGCAAGACGGTGGGGCCGGGTGTTGCAATGCCGATAAAGGCGACCATGGCAAAGGCCAGGAGCGTCACGTCGATCATATTTTCCTCCCCCGAGGCAGCAGACACGAGCGGTCAAATCGCCACGAATTTCCATGTCAGCCTTCTGTGGGCAGGGAGAATACAGCGTTTTGCGGTTGTGGCAATGTGGGCTTCTTTAGGGAAAGAAGAACGCCGCAACCGCCGCCTGGGCAACGCTGTGCCTGTATACCCCCGCGCTTGCCGATATCGATTTTGGCGTCGGATGCTTGACAGCCTGCAACACCTGTGACAACTTTACCGTAGTTGTCAGACAGGATGTGCTCCTTGCACGTTCGGTGACTGGCAAGGGAGGAATCATGTCAAAAAGACGCCTTTCGCTTTATGGCTTGTCCGGCCAGATCGGAAGTATTGCGGTCACGCTGCTTGGATTGCTGCTGCTGACCTTTTTCATTGGCCGCCTGATGCCCGCCGACCCAGTGCGGGCCATTGTCGGTGAGGATGCGACCCGTGAAACCTATGAACAGGTCTATCACGCGCTCGGCTTTGACCGCCCGCTGTGGCAGCAGTTCGTCTATTATCTCGGAGATGTCTTCACCGGCAATTTCGGAACGTCGATCCGCACGGGCCGCCCCGTCATCGAGGACATCATAAGCGTGATGCCGGCGACGATCGAGCTTGCGACCTTCGCCATCCTGATCGGTGCCGGACTCGGCATCCCCATGGGCGTTTACGCCGCCGTGAAGAAAGACCGCTGGCAGGATCATCTTGTGCGCGTTCTCAGCCTGTTCGGCCATTCCATGCCGATCTTCTGGACCGGCATGATCGCGCTGATCGTTTTTTACGCCCATCTCGGCCTCGTTGGCGGTGGTGGCCGCATGGACCAGTTCTATATCGGACTGGTGGAGGAGCGGACGGGCTTTCTGCTGATCGACAGCCTGCTTGCGGGTGACATGGAGGTCTTCCGGTCGGCCATCAACCACCTCATCCTGCCAGCTGCCCTGCTGGGCTATTCCTCCTCTGCCTATATCACCCGCATGACGCGCAGCTTCATGCTGGATCAGCTGGGGCAGGAATATGTGACGACCGCGCGTGTCAAAGGCCTGTCGCAGCGGCAGACGGTGTGGCTGCATGCTTTTGGCAATATTCGCGTGCAGCTGGTCACCATCATCGCGCTGGCTTACGGTTCGCTGCTGGAAGGAGCGGTCCTCATTGAGACCGTCTTCGCCTGGCCGGGTTTCGGGCAATATCTCACCAGCAATCTTATCATCGGCGACATGAATGCCGTGATGACCTGTGTACTGATCGTCGGCGTCATCTTTATCGGGCTCAATCTCCTGTCCGACATTCTCTACCGCTTTTTCGATCCGAGGACCCGCTGATGACGGCCCGTGCTGAAACTTCCTTCCGTCTTCCGGTGCCGCTGAACGCGCTGAAGAACATTATCATCTTCCTCCTCAAAAGCCCGACATCGGCTTTCGGCCTGCTGATCTTGCTGCTGCTCGTCATCTCGGCGATTTTTGCGCCCTGGCTCGCGACGCATGATCCTTACGCACAGAATCTCGCCAACACGCTGCAGCCCCCGGGCAACGGCCATGTCTTCGGGACGGATGAGCTGGGGCGCGATATCTATAGCCGTCTTCTCTGGGGCGCTCGCATCACGCTCACCATCATCACGCTGGTATCGATCATCGTCGGTCCCGTCGGCCTTCTGGTCGGTACGGCATCCGGTTATCTCGGCGGCAAGTTCGATACGGTGATGATGCGCATAACGGATATCTTCCTGTCTTTCCCTAGCCTCATCCTGTCGCTCGCCTTCGTCGCAGCACTGGGTCCGAGCCTTAATAACGCGATCATTGCAATTGCGCTCACCTCATGGCCGCCGATTGCGCGTCTTGCCCGCGCTGAAGCCATGACCTTTCGCAAGGCGGATTACATTGCCGCTGCAAGGCTTCAGGGCGCGTCGCCGCTGCGCATCATCGTCAAGTCGATCATGCCCATGTGTCTCCCCTCGGTTCTCATCAGACTGACGCTGAACATGGCGACCGTCATTCTGACCGCTGCAGGTCTGGGCTTTCTTGGCCTCGGCGCGCAGCCGCCGCTGCCGGAATGGGGAGCGATGATCGCCACCGGCCGACGTTACATGCTGGATAGCTGGTGGCTGGTGACCTTTCCCGGCATTGCGATCCTGTCTGTCAGTCTCGCTTTCAACCTCCTCGGTGATGGGCTGCGGGATGCGCTCGATCCGAAGCAGATGAACCGGAGATAGGAACATGGAAAAACCAATCCTTGATGTTGAAAATCTCCGTATCCGTTATGGTGGCTCACCCACCGAGGCGGTGCGCGGCATCTCCTTCACGCTCGGTCGGGAGCGGCTCGGCATTGTCGGTGAAAGCGGTTCGGGAAAATCCACAGTCGGACGCGCTCTGTTGCGCCTCCTGCCTTCGGCAACGATCACCGCTGACAGGCTGGCTTTCGACCGGCTCGATCTTCTCTCCCTCGATGAGAAGGAGATGCTGAAGGTTCGTGGCCGGCGCATGTCGATGATCCTTCAGGATCCGAAATTCTCCCTCAACCCCATCCGTCGGGTCGGCGATCAGGTGACGGAGACCTATCTGCGCCACTTCAGGGCATCAAAAGCCGAGGCACGGGAAAAGGCGCTGGCGATGCTGGATGCGGTGAAGATCCGCGATGCCTCACGTGTCTACGAGCAATACCCGCACGAAATCTCCGGTGGCATGGGTCAGCGCGTGATGATCGCCATGATGCTGCTTGCCGATCCCGATCTCGTCATCGCTGACGAACCAACTTCGGCGCTTGATGTGACGGTGCGGTTGCAGGTGCTGAACATTCTCGACGGTCTGGTGCGCGATCGCGGCATCGGCCTCATCATGATCAGCCACGATCTCAACCTTGTGCGCAATTTCTGCGACCGGGTGCTGATCATGTATTCAGGCCGCGTGGTGGAAACGCTGGCCGCCCGCGATCTCGATCAGGCGCAGCATCCCTATACGCGCGGCCTTCTGGCGGCACAGCCGCGTATCGGCGGTGCGCGCGCACCGCTCGCGGTGCTGGACCGCCGCCCTGAATGGCTGGAGGAGAATGCATAATGGCCGTTTCTGTCGAAACCCGCGATCTTTCCATCACTTTCGGCAGCGGCAATACTGCACTGAAAGTGCTGCCTTCGGTGTCGTTCCGTGTCGAGCCCGGCGAATGTTTCGGGCTGGTCGGTGAAAGCGGTTCGGGCAAGTCCACCGTGTTGCGCTGCGTCTCAATGCTCAACGATTTCTGGACAGGCGACATCCTCATCGACGGCAGATCGGTGCGAGACGTGCCGCTGATCGAGCGCTGCCGCATGTTGCAGATGGTGTTTCAGGACCCCTATGGCTCTCTGCATCCCCGCCAGTCGGTGCGCACCGTGCTTGGTGAATCGCTTGCGATCCACAAGCTCGGCGACCGCGAGGAGCGCATGCGCAAGGTCATCACTGATGTCGGCCTGCCGGTGTCTTTCCTCGACCGTTTCCCGCACCAACTCTCCGGCGGCCAACGGCAGCGCGTGGCGATTGCGAGGGCGCTGATCCTGGAACCGTCGCTGCTGCTGCTCGATGAGCCGACCTCGGCGCTCGATGTCTCGGTCCAGGCGGAAATCCTCAACCTCTTGCAGCGGCTGCGGGAAGAGCGCGGTTTCACCTATATCATGGTGACCCATGATCTCGCCGTGGTCGATCACATGTGCGATCGCTTCGCCGTGATGCTGCGTGGCGAAATAACCGAAATCCTGCCGCGCGAGGCCATTGCTGGCAACGATGCAACGCATCCTTATGCGCGCGAACTGATCGGCGCCTCACTGGAATATGAAGGCGCGTGACGGCTCCAAGAACGTGACCGTCCTCCTCCGGGGCGCCACGGATAATAACAGCCCCCTTCCTTGCCCGGCCTCCCCGCCGGGCATTTTTTTTGGGAGGCAGGCCGAAGATAGAAAAGACCGGTGGTAATCGGGCCTTGGGCTGCTGACAAACGGGGCCTCTCCGCCGTCATGCCGGACTAGATCCGGCATCCAGCTACGGGGTGTCTGCGCCATAAGAGGAGTCTTACGCGATCAAGGACTTGATCGGGCTGGACCCCGGATCTAGTCCGGGGTGACGGAGTGCGGATGCCTCACTTTTGGGGAATATTTCGGCTTTGTAAGGCCTCGTTGGCAGCAAAAAAGCGCGGGGTTAGCCGCGCCTTTTCTT
The DNA here is from genome assembly GCF_013285525.1 of Agrobacterium pusense. Taxonomy (NCBI): domain Bacteria; kingdom Pseudomonadati; phylum Pseudomonadota; class Alphaproteobacteria; order Hyphomicrobiales; family Rhizobiaceae; genus Agrobacterium; species Agrobacterium pusense. The sequence goes on along the minus strand of NZ_CP053857.1, from coordinate 537,463 downwards.
ACTCGCAGATATGGCGCCGATTATCGCTCCTTGCTCACCACTTCAAACCTCGAGAGCCAGGGACTGACGATCATGCCCTTGACGTCGCTGCGGAAGGCTGCGGTGTCGACCACTTCGGAGAAGGGCTGAATGGACATGACGATTTCATCCATATAACCCTGCAGGTCTTCATAAAGCTTCGTCTGTTTTGCCGCATCGCGCTCGACAAGCGCTTCCTCGATCATCTTGTTCAGCTTTTCGTCGAAGAAGCTGGTGCGCCAGCTCTGGTAATTGGTGAGCTTGGCGTCATCGGCATTATTGGGGTTGTAGGCAATCGAGCGCAGGTTGTTGTCCGGGTGCGGCTGCTGGCCGCCGCCACCGCGGCCGAGCAGCAATTCGAAGTTGCGCTCGCGCATCGCACCATAGATCTGGTCGCCGGAGCCGCTGATCAGCTCGGCCTGAATGCCTGCCTGGGCGAGCGTGTTCTGGATCGCCGTTGCGGCTTTCATGAACGGGTCTTCCGAAAGCACGCGCAGCGTTGTCTTGAACCCATCAGGATAACCGGCCTCGGCCAGAAGCGCCTTGGCTTTTTCAATATCGAGCTTGTAGCCCTGATCCGGCAGCGCACCCATGACGCCGGTGCTGAGGGAGCGCTGATGCAGCTTGCCGTAATAGGGCATGACCGCCTTGTCGAGACCATCGTAATCAATCAGGTAACGCAAGGCCTCGCGCACCTTCTTGTTCGCGAATTTCTCATCCTTCATCGAAACGCTGAGGTAATAGAAACCGGAGCCCGGTGTGGATTCGATGGTGACGGCCTTGTCGGCCTCAAGTGATTTCAGATCCGGAGCCTGCAGGGAATAGGCAACGTCGATATCGCCCTTTTCCAGCATGAGCCGCTGCGACTGCGATTCCGGCAGATGACGCATCAGGATGCGCTTCATCTTGGCCTTTTCACCCCAATAATCGTCGTTGCGGGTGAGGATGATATATTCGTTGGATTTCCACTGGGTCAGCTTGAAGGGGCCGGAGCCGGCGGAATTCAGCGTCAGCCATGCGCCGCCGAGATCGCCATCCTTCTCATTCTCAAGCGCGGTCTGGCTGTCGATGATCGAGCCGGGACCGTTCTGGGCAAGGATCATCAGCAGAAGGTTGGGATCGTCGGGTTTGGGGATATTCAGCACGAAGATCTGATCGCTTTCGGCAACGAAAAGCTTGTCGGCCTCTTCGAGTTTGAAACCGCGGGTTTTCAGAAAGGATGATTGCGCCAGGTTGCGGGCGAGCAGCCGTTTGAGGCTCCATGCCACATCCTTTGCCGTCACGGCATTGCCGGAAGCGAACTTGGCATCGGCACGCAGATGGAAACGGATCGACTTCCGGTCTTCGGCTATTTCCCAGCGTTCGGCAAGGCGCGGCTGGACGCTGCGGTCCTCAGGCGAAAGCACGATCAGGGTGTCATAGATATTGTTCAGAACCTGCACGGTCTCGCGGCCGGTGATGGCGGCGGGGTCGAGTGTGAGGATATTGCTCATGGTCGTGGCGACAATGAGCTGGTCCTTTGGCGTTTCGGCAAAAGTGCTGAGCGGCATGGCGCCGATCAGCAGGGCGCCAAGTGCTGCTGTTGCTAGAAAATGTTTCATCTTTCCTCCCAATACGGCCGCTTCATACGGCCTTCCACGTTTCGATCCACGTGCCCGGTTCCTCCTCGGGCGGCGTGTGATCAACCAAGAATATCTTTGACTGGCGTGGCCAGGGCCCGGCCGATCGCCGCTGTCGCCGGCGCGTCCAGATGCACGCCGTCCACCGGCGAAGCACTGGCGACCGAACCGGCGTCGAAGAAGTGATGTCCGAGTTCGGTAGCGAGTTTTTGGTAAAGCGGTGCAAGCCTGAGCGATTGCCCGACATCCCGCCCTCCCGCCGGTTCTCCACCCGGGCCTGCAACGCAGGGCGGTGGGGCAACGATCAGCAGTTTCGGTACCGCTTCTCGCGGCTTGTAGATGAAGGTCTCGACGATCTGCGCTAACCGGCGCATGCCGGAAACGGCGGCTTCCGCGCGTCCGCCATGCACCGGTTTGATGTCATTAGTGCCGAGCATGATTATGACGAGGTCAAGCGGCATATGGCACGAGAGCGCTATTTCCAGCGCCCGCGCGCCGTTGCGGCAGGCCGGACCGGCGTGGTCGTCGTAGCAGGTGGTTCGTCCGCCAAGACCTTCGGGGTAAACTTTCACCATGCCGGCAAGCTCGATTTCCAGAACCTCCGGCCAGCGATATGCGGCGGGGTGCCTGAGGCCCGTTGCCGGGTCCGCGCCCCAGGTGAGGCTGTCTCCGAAGGCGAGCACCGTTTTCATCGCCCGTTACCTCACCCGGTTGTTGTCGATGAAGGTAAAATCGATGTCCTCGCCAAGGCCCGGCCGGTCGGGAACGTGGACAAAGCCATCCCGGTCCATCGGATCGGACAGAGACTTCAGATAGTCGTGGCCGTCATCATATTCGAGGAAGGGATGTAGCAGGCCACGCTCATACCAGCGGCAATTCTTGGTGGCGGCAACCACATGCAGGTTCATGGCGGTATTTCCATGCACTTCGCACTCCATACCGAAGGCTTCGGCCAGATGCATGGTCTTCAGCGCCGGTGTGATGCCCCCGACATCGTTGACGCCGGTGCGCAGAATGTCGCAGGCGCCGGCCTTGATCCATTCGGCACGGTGCCAGTGTTTGCCGGCCGCACTTTCCGGGCCGACGACCGGAATATCGAGATTGTCGGAAAGCCACCTGTAGGAGGACAGCGACTGCTCATCCATCGGCTCCTCGATCCAGTCAAAACCGAGTTTTTCGAGGCCACGGCCCAGCGCCAGCGCATCGGTGCGGGAGTACCAGTGGAAGGCGTCAATCATCAGGCGGATATCGGGGCCGACCGCCTCGCGCACGGCCGCGCAGGCCTTGAGGTCCATCTTCACATCCGGCGCCCAGCTGACGGGCGGCATCCACGTGTGCAGCTTGATGCCCTTGTAGCCGCGCTTCACCAGTGCCTCGGCAAAGCGGCCGTAGTCGTCCGGTTTCGCCAGCCCGCCTTCCAGTTCGTCACCGCACATGATGGAGCCATAGGCGAGTACCTTGTCGCGATAACCGCCGATCAACTTGTATACAGGTTGATTGAGGGAGCGGCCGGCAAGGTCCCATAGCGCGCAGTCAACCACCGCCAGCGTGCGGTCAGTCAGTTGGGCGGCCGAACCGCGCTGCCAGTGGGCAAGGTCCTGCCACAGCCGTTCGCGGTCTCGATGGTCCTCACCGATCAGGACTTTCTTGACGAATTTTTCGATGACATGCGGGCGAACTATCTCTTGCGCGGTAAAAGAATGGCCCTCGTGGCCGTCCTCTGTCCGGATCGTCAGCATGGCCTGTTCCACCTGATGCGCCGGACCCGGATGCGCGTGGCCGGCACTGTCCGAGTGCCGACGGGTCGTCGTGCGGAAAACACGGACCTCGACGTCGGTAATGATCATAATTCCTCCCTCATGCAGGTGTCTCGGCGTTGTTGGTCGCCGCAATGTCATACATGTATGCAATATTTGTCAACATGTATGATAATTTGTATTACATGTTGGAGGGAGAAATCAAGGTCATTTGTGCTTGACGGTGCGCAGGTCGACGGTGAGGTACAGCCACTGGCGGATTTGCCTCATCCCAAAAAAAGACCCGAGGAAGCGTGAGGGCGGCCTGTGTGGAGGGATAGTCCACAATTTTAGTGTATTATTGAATCGCGCAATGATCTTTCAACAATGGCCGGGACTATAAACGAACATGCCGCGCCAGTTGCCGCCGTCATCATGCATGCTGTGTGAGCATGCGTCGCATCGGGCGGTCGTTCCAAACCAGGATGGCTGCGTTTGCGTCGCTGAGTTTCAACTCGTTTCCGGATGCACGCCCATGCCCCTTTCCCATATCTCCCATTTCGCCTTTCTTGTCCCGGGCAACTATCATGACGATGATCCGGGACAGGGGCTGGAAGAAACCCTGCAGCTTTTCGAAGCAGGAGAGGCGCTGGGTTATCATAGCGCCTGGGTCCGCCAGCGCCATCTGGAGCGGGGTGTTTCCTCTGCGGCGACTTTCCTCGCTGCGGCTTCGCAACGAACCAGACGGATCGGGTTAGGCACCGCCGTTATTCAACTCGGTTACGAGAACCCATTCAGGCTGGCGGAGGATCTGGCCACCGTGGATGTCCTGTCGCGCGGACGGCTGAATGTGGGGGTTTCGGTGGGCGCACCGCCCTTCGCCCATCTTATTTCCGACTATGTCGATACGGTTGTCGACGCGGACTACAGCCACGCGCGCGCTGAGAAGCTGGCGAGGGCGCTGCGATCGGAGCCGCTGTCGAACGAGACGGAGGCGGGCAATGCGGCCGGTGCGCAGGTGCCGCGGCTTCGGCCAGTCGCCAAGGGGCTGACGGACCGGTTATGGTATGGCGGTGGATCGCAGAACTCTGCGCGCTGGGCTGGCAGGGCAGGGTTCAACCTTCTGACGGGCAATATTGTCAGCGGCGAGAATACCGATGATTTTCTGACCGCTCAGGCGGCTCTCGTTGCTCGCTTCCGGCAGGAATGGGCGCATGAGCGCGAACCGCGTGTCGCTCTTGGCCGCGTGATCCTGCCAACCGATAGCGCAAGCCCCGCCACGCGCCGCCGTTACCAGGAATTCGTTGCCGAGCGGGACAAGCGCACGACCTCGCCGCATGGGGCGCGCCGCACGCTTTTCCTGCCGGATATCGTCGGGACGACGCATGAGATTCTGGAAAGATTGTCTCGCGACCCCGTTCTGCCGTTTGTCTCGGAATTCCGCCTCGAACTTCCCTATGAATTCCAGCCGGACGATTATCGCCAGATCGTGGCGGATTTCGCCTCTGTCCTGCCGCAGCTTTCCGGCGAAAGGCCGGTTTTGAAAGTGGCGACGGGGCAATAACGTCGTCACCTCCCGCCATTCGACTTTCAATGGAAGCCGGCGGGAGGTCGACTGAGCGACATTGCCGCATCCGTCCTTCAATCGGGGTACGGCAGGCCATAGCGGTCGCGGATCGTCGTGGCTTCATATTCGCGCGGGTAAACCCCGCGATCCTGCAGTACCGGAACAACTTGTTCGACGAATTCAGCGATATCATCGGGCGCCCGTGGCGGCTGTAATGTGTAGCCGTCCACTGTGCCATCCTGCCAGAGGTCGATAATGCCGTCCGCTACCTCTTCCGCCGTGCCGAGCAGCAGCCGGTGGTGCCCTTCCGAGCGGCGTACGGCCTCGCGGGCAGTCAGTTTTTCATGGGTCAGAAGATCGGAAAGGCCAAGGCCCATGCCTACCGCCCATTGCCGGTTCTGATCGGGGATGAAACGCTCGGCATCGAGTTTTGCGTCGGGGTCGAAATCGCGAGGCTCTATGCCGTTTTCTCTGGCGAAACGTGCCAGGAGACCGTCTTCCGAACCGGCGCCGCTGTAGAGTTCGTGTTTACGCAAGGCTTCCTGCCGGGTTTCGCCGAGAATGACGACGAGGCCGGGAACGATGCGGATGCCAGAGGGATCGCGCCCGAGGGAGACGGCGCGGTCGCGGACCTTCTTGCCAAAGGCCTGCCCTGCGGGACGTGACAGAATATTGCAATAGATGATCTCGCCATGGCGTGCCGCGAGATCAATGCCGCCTTCGGAGGCGCCGGCCTGCGCGATAACGGGATGCCCCTGCGGCCCGCGCGGAACGTTGAGGGGGCCTTTGACATGGAAATATTGCCCCTCATGATCGATGGTTTCGGCTGTCGCCGCATCCCAGAAGCGGTTCTCCGGCACGTCGCTCTCGCGGCGGGGGTCCCAGCTAGACCAGAGCTTTTTTGCGACATCCAGAAATTCGGTAGCCTTGGCATAACGTTCGCTGCGCGGCGGCAGCGGGTCATTGCCAAAATTGGCGGCAACATTGGGATTAAAGGAAGAAACGATATTGACGATCAGCCGGCCGCCGGTGACGAGATCGATGGATTGAGTTCGTCTGGCGAAATTATAGGGCGAATTGTAGGTGGAGGACACGGTTGCCACAAAGCCGATATCCGGCACCTGTGCGGCAAGCGATGTCGAGAGGATGAGCGGATCAATGGTGTGGAACGGCCGGCTTGCCGGGTCGGTCAGCAGTGCCGGGTGGTCGGAAAGGAAAACGGCGTCGAACCGGCCCTTATGCGCCAGTTCCGTCAGTCGTCGGTAATATCCGATATCGTTTATATCGTGCCGGTCTCCGCTCCGATATTTCCAGGCACTGGCGAGATATCCTGTCGTGTTGATGCCGACGTTGAGATTGAGCCGGCGTTTGGTCTTGCTCATGCTGCCACTTTTTCTTTCGGGTCTGTTGGATTATCGGCCTGTATGGCCGCGCAATTGCGGGAAGCGTAACAGCCGGGGGGCCGGTCGCGAGTTAAAAATCCTTGCTGTGCGGAGAAGAAAAACTTTCGTCTCCAGTTTCACCCGCGCGTGGTCGATCTGATCGATGCCCGACAAAAATCCCAGCGAAATCCTGCTTTTATCGAAAGGATATTCCGCCATGCGGCGCATGAGCTGGTAAGATGGAAACGAATTTCCTCAATCGCGTTTGAAATAGTACACTTTTTCTATAGAAAATGTTTTATGGCGTGTAGCGTGCCGTCCAGATCGCAATTTCGAGGACGAACGCCATGGCCAACGCCGCTCTTCGCCAGGGAACCCAACCCGTAACGGTGTGGTATACACGCTGCCCGGCACCCACGCCGCTTTCCATCGCAACGCAACTGGGCTGGATTGAGCAGAGTTTTGCCAACCACGGCATCTCCGTTTCGTCCATTCGCGATGCGGCCGATCCAGCCATTCGCCAGAGTCATTTTGATCATCGCCTGGACTGGTCATTCCGTCAGGGCGGCAACATCCCACCGATCTGGGCGAAATCCGGTGGCCGGAAAACACGGCTGGTGGGGCTGACAAGAACCGACGAGTTCCAGGCCGTCATTGCCTTGCCCGCAAGTGGCATAAGCAAGGGAAGCGACCTGAAGGGGCGGCGCATCGGTCTGCCGAAGCGCCCGGACGAGATCATCGATTTCCAGCGCGCCACGTCGCTCAAGGGGATCGTGTCGGCGTTGACGGTCTCGGGGCTTTCCATCGCAGATGTCGAGCTTGTCGAGCTTGCCGCCAAAGAACCCGTGCTGCTCGGCCCGACGGAGGAACGGTTCCACGGCCTGCGCCGGCGGCTTCCCTATGGCGAGGAAATCGCAGCATTACACCGGGGCCAAATCGATGCATTTTTCGTCAAGGGCGCGGAAGGCGTCACTGTCGCCAATCTCATCGCCGCGCAGGTCGTGGTATCGACGGGTTTTCACCCTGATCCGAAGATCCGCATCAATAACGGTACGCCGCGTCCCCTGACCGTGGACGCCACTTTTGCCGATGAGCGGCCGGATCTGGTAGCGGAACTGGTGGCCACGGTTCAGCGCGTTGCGGATTGGGCAAATGACAATCCGGGGGAGGCCGTGCGTTTCATCGCTCGCGAGATCGGCGTCAGCGAGGAGGCGGTTCTCGCTGCGAATGGCCCGGACGTATATCGCAATCTGAGACTCGATCTCGATCCGGCTGAGCTGGATGCGCTCAGTCACTTCAAGGATTTCCTGCTGCAATGGAAATTCATTCCCGAAGATTTCGATGTGCAGGACTGGGCCGATCCACGCGCCCTCCGTGCACCGCAGGATACCGCGCACCATATTGTTGGGAGATGATAACGTCATGGCAGCCATCATTCTTGTAACGGGTGCAACGGGCAAGCTCGGGCAAAGGGTCGTCAGCCGTCTTTTGCAACGTCAGGCGGAGGTTCGGGTCCTGACCCGCCGGCGCGAAGACGCGCTGAAGCTGTGGGGCGACAGGGTCGAGATTGCGGAGGGTAATTTTTCCGATCGGGCCAGCCTGAAGGCGGCGGCGCGGGGGACCGACAGGGTGTTTCTGCTTTCGCCCATCGGGGAGACGCTGGCGGCAGACCAGAAGACGGTCATCGATGCCGCTCTCTCCGCCGGCATATCGCGGATCGTGAAAATATCCGGTTCCGACTGGACTATTGGAAATGCTGCACGCTCGATTTCGGGAGCGGCGCATGGCGAGGTGGAACAATATCTGGCGGCAAGCGGCATCGCGCATACGGTGTTGCGGCCGAACGCCTGGATGCAGGTTGCGCTGGAGCCTGTTGTCGCCGCGCTTCGCAAAGGCGAGGACGTGCCCGCCCGTTTCGGCGATGCGGCGGTCTCCTTCATCGATGCCGACGATATTGCCGATGTCGCTGTACAGGCTATGGCTTCAAGCGCACCGCTCGTCGGCCCATTGGTGCTGACCGGACGCGAAGCGCTGACGGCGCTGGAAATTGCCCGCATTGCGGCCCGTATCCTGCATCGGCCCGTTGGCGTTTCGCACCATGCTGCCCCCGTCTTTCCGCCGCATATCGGCGCTTTCGAACAGACGGCGATCGGTGAATTCGGAGAACTCATCCGCGAAGGTTTCGCCGCATCTATCACCGACTTCGTCTACCATATCACCGGCCGCCAGCCCCGCAGTGTCGAAGATTATCTGCGCGCGCGGCTGACGACTGCCCCACAGGGCGATCATTCCGAGGGAGAAAAGACATGGCGCTGACTGTTCCATTGCCCGAAGATTCTGAGCTAAAGGGTCTTGAGCTGAAAGGCCCGGCCGATTTCGACGACAGCCCGCTCAGTCGCTCCATAAAGCAGCCCCTGATGCTCGGCCTGTTCCTCAATCTGCAGGATATCAATTTCTCCAGCTTGCCGACCAGCAACAGCTGGACCTTCGATTACAATGTCGAACTGGTGAAGCGTGCCGAAGAGCTCGGTTTCGAAATCGCCTTCAGTCGCACGCAATGGCTGCCGAAGGGTGGTTATGACGGGGAATCCTCGCTTGACAGTTTTATTGCGCTCGGCGCCATGGCGGCGGTGACGAAGAGCATTTTGCTGATCTCCACCATCCACGTTCTTTACGGGCCCCTGCATCCGCTGCATCTCGCCAAATATGGCGCGACGCTGGATCATATCGCCAAAGGGCGCTGGGGCATCAACATTGTCACCGGCCACCGTGCCATCGAACATGAAATGTTCGGCTGGCAGCGGATCGATCATGACAAGCGTTATGACATGGCGGGGGAATTGTTCGATGTGCTCCACCGCCTTTGGGGAGAAACCGAAAACTTCTCTTATGAAGGCAAGCTTAACCCGTGGGCGATCAACAATGGCTGGATCACGCCGAAGCCCGCCTTCGGTCGCCCGCCACTGGTGACGGCGACCGGTTCTCCCGCAGGCATCGATTTCGCCGCCCGTCATTCCGATCTGGTTTTTGTCACTTCGCCGGGCGGTGCGCATATAGACAGTGCGCTCGAAACGCTTCCCGATCATGTCGCCACCATCAAGAACCGCGCCAAAGCCTATGGCCGGCAGGTGAAGACGATCATCAATCCGATCATTGTCAGTCGCGATACGGAGAAGGAGGCGATCGCCTATGCCGATGCCATCGAGGCCGGAAAGCCGCAGCCCGGCACGCGTGCTTTCGCCACCAACAATTACGACAGTGATGCCCATGCCTGGCGCGGACGCGGCGATGCACGCCACAAGCAGGGCCGCAATCTCGGTGGCAATATCGAAATCATCGGCTCGCCCGAACAGGTGGTCGAGCAGCTTGTCGGCCTGAAGAAGGCGGGGATCGATGGCGTTCAGCTGAATTTCTACGATTTCCGCGAAGACCTCGATTATTTCGCCGAGCGTATTCTGCCCTTGATGAAGGAGGCGGGCCTGAGGCTCTGACGCCTTTCCAGCCCTGATTTTCCTATCCGAAGCCAATCCTTCGCAATCGTCCGATTGCGAAAACGATATTTTTTGTCCTGAGGAGATACCGTGAATATCGCCGTCGATCCCGTTAAGACACCCGCCCCTAAAATCATCGACCGGATCGGGACCTTTGTTCCCGAGCTCGTCTCCATCCGCCACGACCTGCACCAGCATCCCGAAATCGGCTTCGAGGAGGTGCGCACGTCAGGCATCGTCGCTGAAAAGCTCGCGTCCTGGGGCATCGAGGTTCATCGCGGTTATGGCAAGACCGGCGTGGTTGGCGTGCTGCGCGGCCGTCATGCGGGCAATCGCTCCATCGGGCTCCGGGCCGATATGGATGCCCTGCCGATGCCGGAGGAAACCGGTCTGCCCTATGCGTCCGTCTATCCCGGAAAGTTCCATGGCTGCGGGCATGATGTGCACACCACCATCCTGCTCGGCACCGCCCGTTATCTGGCGGAAACCCGCGACTTTGCCGGCACGGTGGTGTTCATTTTCCAGCCTGCCGAAGAGGGGCTGGGCGGCGCGCGCGCCATGATTGCCGATGGGCTGTTCAAGGATTTTCCGGTCGACGAGATTTACGGGCTGCACAATTCCACCCATGCCGCGCCCAATCACCTCAAGGTTTCGCCGGGCACCATTCTGGCTGGTGCGGATTTCTTTGACATCCGGCTCAAGGGCCGCGGTGCTCACGCCGCGCATCCCGATGTCTCCCGCGACCCGGTGCCGGCAACGGGTGAGCTGATCCAGGCTCTGCAGACCATCGTCAGCCGCAACGTATCGCCCACCGATCCCGCCGTGCTGTCGATCACGCGCATCGAAGCTGGATCAGCCTATAACGTCATTCCCGAAACGGCCGCGATTGCCGGAACGGTGCGGGCCTTCTCGGACAGCGTGCGCGAAACCATAAGGGGCCGGATCCGCACCATCTCGGATCACATCGCTGCTGCCTATGGCCTGACTGCTGAGGTGGATATTCGCGACATATTCTCGGTCCTCACCAATGATGACGTGTCAGTGGGAATCGTTGCCGGCGTGGCGCGCGAGGTTCTGGGAGACGAGCGCGTTTCCACCGAGCCCGGCCGCTTCATGGGCAGCGAGGATTTCGCCGATCTTTTGAAACACGCACCGGGTGCGTTTTTCACCCTTGGCCATTCCGGCACGGTGCCTGCCCACAATCCCGGTTTCATCGTTGACGACGACATCCTGCCCGTCGGTGCGACCCTGTTCGCGCGGCTGGTGGAAACCCGGCTGAAACCTGCCTGAAGTTTAAAAAACAAGTCTGTAAGAGGAAACATCCATGGATATTACAAGACGTAAGACATTGCTTCTGAGTGCCGCCCTGGCCGGAGCCACATTGCTGCCATCCCTGCCGACGCTGGCGGCGGAAACGCCGAAAAAGGGCGGGATCGTCACTTTTGCAGGTCTCGGCGAGCCAACGACGCTAGTGCCGCTTTCCGATTCCAATACGCGCACCCGCGCCATTTCCACGAAAATCCTCGAGGGTCTGGTGCGGTTCGACAGCGAGTTCAAACCGCATCCGGTTCTGGCCGAAAGCTGGGAAACATCGGCCGACGGGCTGCGCTATACTTTCAAGCTGCGCAAGGGTGTCAAATGGCATGATGGCAAGGATTTCACGTCGCAGGACGTCAAATTTTCGTTGCTTGCCTTCAAGAAGGTCGGGCCACGGGGGCGCATCACCTTCGCCAATGTTGCCGATATCGAAACGCCTGATCCGCTGACGGCCGTGGTGGTGCTTTCCAAACCCGCGCCTTATCTTCTGCGCGCGCTGACGGGCGGCGAGACGCCCATATTGCCGGCCCATGCCTATGCTTCGGAAAACTACAATGAAAGCCCGAACGGCAATGCGCCAATTGGCACAGGCCCCTTCGTGTTCGAGGAATGGAAACGCGGCAGCTATGTGAAGCTGAAGAAGAACCCGGATTACTGGCAGGCCGATCTGCCCTACCTTGATGGTTTCGTGGCACGGTTCGTCGCCGATGCGGCTTCCACCACCATTTCCGTGGAGACGGGTGAGGCGGATTACACCGCCGATGTCTCCTACAGCGATCTTGAGCGCCTGCGGCAAAATCCGAAACTGGCTGTGGAGGTCTATACCGACGCTTATCTCAACAATGCGGCCGTGTTCGAGTTCAATCTGGAGAACCCAATTCTGGCGAAGAAGGAGGTGCGTCACGCGCTGGCCCACGCCATCGACCGCGATTTCATCAATGACGCCATCTTCTTCGGGACGGCGAAACCTGCCGGTTCCAACATCCCGGCAGTCTTCACCGCCTATAACGACGAAAAGCCTTTCACTTATCCCTTCGATCTCGCCAAGGCTAACGAGTTGCTGGACAAGGCCGGTTACCCGAAGGGCGCGGATGGCACCCGCTTTTCGCTGCGGCTCGCTTTTCTGCCGTCCGACGTCTTCCGTAAAACGTCCGAATATCTCCGCTCATCCTTCGGCAAACTCGGCGTGAAGGTGGATATCGTCGAAGGCGATCTCGCCACCTTCATCAAGCGCGTTTATACCGAGCGCGGTTTCGACCTGACGGTGAACGGCATCAGCCGGTTGTTCGATCCGACGGCGGGCGTGCAGCGTCTTTACTGGTCCGATGGCATCAAGAACCCCGCGCCTTATGTCAACGCCGCCCACTATAACAATCCTACGGTGGACAATCTTTTCCGGGCGGCCGCCATCGAGGTTGATGAAACGAAGCGGGCCGGGCAGTTCCATGAGATCCAGAAAGTCGTCGGCGATGACCTGCCGAATTTCTCGATCGTTGCTTTGCCGACCGTCATTCTACGCAACACCAGCCTGAAATCGCTCGTGACGACCATCGACATTGCCTATGGCGATCTGGCGACGGCCTGGAAAAGCGAGTGAGGACAGAAATCCGATCACCCTGCGGCGCGAGATTTATGACGAACTTTTCTCCGCATTCAACGTCATCCTCGGTCTTGCACAGAGGATCTGCCACGGCATCCTACGCCTTGTAGGCTCGCAGATGCTCGGGACAGGCCCGAGCATGACGAAGGAGAGGTTTTACGCCAACAGCATCTCACCAGAACCCGGCAATTCTGCCGGGTTTTTTTTATTGCCGAAACCCACCCTCCATCCTGTTTGCACCTTCGCGCGGCACGCCCGTTTCAGGGAAAAACTTTGCGCATGAGACAGATCGGTTGAAACAGCGATGCCATCCACGAAAATTTCGAAAAAATCAATTTCATCAATAATTTAGCGAGAAGCTTTTCTTCGTTTCCAAGCAAGAATTGCTTTCTGGACCCGCGCTATGGCCGCCTGCACTGTGAGCTGGAAATCTCACCCTCACACGATGGATGCCATGGCCAAGGATACGCTTTTTTTGATCGCTCCCGGTTTCGAGGACCCCAAGCACCCCGGTGTCCGGTTCGTCTGCCCGCATTGTAACCAGATCGAGGGTCTGCTTGCCGCGCTTCCTGACCTTGCCGCCGGGATCGACGTCCACCGCGTCGGGTTCCAGCGCCCGCGTGAGGCGGTTATCGCCGCCGTGGGGGAGGAAAATCAGTCGCTGCCGCTGTTCATCTTCGCCGGCGACGCGCCTGCCGACGCGACGGTCAAGGGCGAGGCGCATTTCATTCAGGACACCAAACGCATTTTGCACATCCTCGCCGAGCGTCACGGGTTCCCGCAGCTGCATTGAGTTGCCGCACCCCGCATATCGGATTTTTCGGAGACAGACATGACCATTTCCAGACGCCAGTTTCATAAGATCGCACTTGCTGCCGGCGCATTCGTGGCACTTCCGGGCGGGTCTTTCGCCGCGGCCGAAGAGCCGGTTTCGGGCGGCACGCTCAAGATTGTCTATTTTCCTGAGCCGACCCAACTCGTGGCCATCAATACCAGCGCGGGCGGACCGCAGTTCATCGGCTCGAAGATTTATGACGGACTTCTGACCTATGACTATGAGCTTTCGCCCAAGCCGAGCCTTGCCAGGGAATGGAGCGTTTCGGCGGACGGGCTGGAATATGTTTTCCACCTCCAGCCCACGGCCAAATTCCATGACGGCAAACCGGTAACATCGGCGGATGTGGAATTTTCCATCCTGCGGCTGAAAGAGGCCCATCCGCGCGGTCGGGCGACGTTTGCGAATGTCGAGAGCGTCGATACTTCCGATCCGCTGGTCGCGAAGGTGAAGCTCTCCAAGCCGGCGCCGGGCCTGATCACCGCGCTCGCGTCGTCTGAATCGCCAATCGTGCCGAAGCACATCTTCGAAACCTTCAAACCGACCGACAATCCCAAGCCTGCCCAGATCATCGGCAGCGGCCCCTTCGTGCTCAAGGAATGGGTGCCCGGCAGCCATATCCTGCTGGAGAAAAATGCCGACTACTGGGATGCGCCGCGCCCCTATCTGGAGCGCGTCATCATTCGCCTCATCAACGATGCGGGCGCCCGCGCGGCGGCGCTGGAAACCGGGGAAGGGGATATTGGCCCCAACCCTGTGGCGCTCGCCGATCTGGAGCGGCTGAAAGCAATCCCGACGTTGAAGGTGGATGACCGCATCTATGCCTATGCCGGCCAGCAGAACCAGCTGGTCATCAATCTTGAGAACGAATATCTGAAGGAACTGAAGGTCAGGCAGGCCATTGCCCACGCCATCGATGTTCCGGCGCTCATCGATACCGTGCTTTACGGTTACGCCGTGCCATCGCCGACGCCGATCAGCCCCGGCCTTGCGAAGTTCCACAATCCGGATATCGGTTTTGCCAAGTTCGACGTCGCGCAGGCGGAAAAATTGCTGGATGAGGCCGGTTTCCCGCGCAAGGATGGCGGCAAGCGTTTCAAGCTCCGCGTCACCACCAACCCGTTCAATCCGCAGACCTATTCGGATTTCATCGCGCAGGCGCTGTCGAAGATCGGGATTGAGGCCGATATCCAGAAATTCGATTTCGGCACCTATGTGAAGGTGGTCTACACTGACCGCGCCTGGGACCTTTCGGTGGAATCCCTGTCCAACACTTTCGATCCGACGGCCGGCGTCCAGCGCGTCTACTGGAGCAAGAACTTCAAGATCGGTCTGCCGTTCTCCAATGCCAGCCACTACGCCAATCCGGAGGTGGACCGGCTGCTGGAAGCGGCGGCGGTGGAGCCTGATATCGAGAAACGCGCTGCCTTCTTCAAGGAGTTTCAGGCCGTTGTCGCGAAAGATCTTCCCGTCATCAATCTCGTCGCACCCATCCAGCCGGTCGTCGGCAGCGTGCGCATCAAGGATTATGCGACGGGGGCCGAAGGTCTCGGCGGCAATCTGGCCAGGGCATGGCTGACGAAGGAGGCGTGAGCCGCCGCAGTTGGTTCTTAGAGCAGTGAGGTCATTTCCATGAGCAGAAAATCCGAAAAGCTGGTTCTCAACGCCTTCATCTATCCGGGCGGACATCACGAAGCGGCCTGGCGGCATCCGGATTCGGAGCCGCACCGCGTCACCGATATCAGGCTTTATCAGGATATCGCCCGCAAGGCCGAGGCGGCGAAGCTGGATGCGATCTTCTTTGCCGATGCGCCGGTGCTGGATGCCAATATCCGCTACGCCGCCCGCCACCGGCTGGAGCCGATTACCATGCTGGCGGCGCTCGCCGCCGTCACCGAAAAAATCGGCTTCATCGCCACGGCGTCGACCACCTATTACGAGCCTTACAATCTCGCCCGGCTGTTTGCCTCTGTTGATCACATCAGCGGCGGTCGTGTGGGCTGGAACATCGTAACGACCTCGGCCGATGCCGCGGCCGGCAACTTCAATCTTCAGAAGCACCCGCCGCATGCCGATCGGTACCGTCAGGCCATCGAGTTCGTCGATGTGGTGACGAAGCTCTGGGACAGCTGGGAGGATGATGCCATCGTCGCCGACAAGGAAAGCGGACTGTTTGCCGAAACAGATCGCATCCATCCCGCCAATCACGATGGCGAATTTTATCGGGTGCGGGGCGCATTGAATGTGCCTCGTTCACCGCAGGGACGGCCAGTCTATGTTCAGGCAGGCTCCTCGGAAGAAGGGCGCGGCTTTGCCGCCCATTATGCTGAGGCAATCTTTACCGCGCATCAGACTCTGGAGAGTGCGCGGTCTTTTTATTCCGACATCAAGCGGCGCGTCGCGGCCACGGGGCGCAATCCCGCCCATGTGAAAATATTACCCGGCATCAGCCCCTTCATCGCATCAACCGAAGCGGAGGCGCGAAACCTTGAGGCCTCCTTCAACGATCTCATCCAGCCGGCATTTTCGCTTGGGCAATTGCAGCGCATCACCGGCATAGACCTGTCATCGGCCGATCTCGACCGGCCGCTGCCGCAGGAGGCCGTGGAAGCGACGCGCGCGCAGGCGAATAGCAGCCGCCATCAACTGGTTCTTGACGTGATCGATCGGGAAAACCCGACGATCCGGCAATTGCTGCACCGGCTCGCCGGCGGGCGTGGCCACAAGGTCATATCAGGCACACCGGAACAGGTGGCGGACTGGATTGAGACCTGGTTCCGCGAGGGTGCTGCCGACGGCTTCAATATCATGCCGCCATGGCTGAATGGCGGGTTTGATCTCTTCGTGGACGAGGTGGTGCCGATCCTCAAACAACGAGGCCTCTTCCGTGAGGATTATGAGGGCGACACGTTGCGTGATCACTACGGCCTGCCACGACCTGACAATATTTACGTGGCGAAAGAGCCGCAAAAGGAACGCGCCTGAGGTGGGACGGGCGTGTTCAGGCGGCGGCCTCAAGAGCGCGCATATCCTCGCGCAACAGAGCGAGTAGAGATGCGACCTCCGGCAGCCGCCGCCTGTCAGGACTGGTCAGGAGGTGATAGCGGCTGGCGGTCGGCTGCGGCGAACCAAAAGGAGCGATCAGGCGGCCGCTTTTCAGTTCTTCCGAAATCAGCGAATGACGCACCAGGCCTATGCCGTGCCCGGATGAGATCGCTTCTATCAGCGCGGTCTGGCGTGAAAAACGCGGACCAGTTGCGGAAAGCCTGAGCGGAATGCGGCAGGCGCGAAGCCAGTTCGCCCACTCAAATGCCGGGTCAAGGCCATTACCACGCAGCAGCGCAAAGCCGATATCACGCAACCGCTCCGGTTCGTCTGCAAGGCCATGGCGGGCTGCAAAATCCGGGGTGCAGACGGCGCTGACGGTGTCGGGAAATAGCGGTTCATGAATGAAGCCGGGAATTTGGGCGGCGGTGGCCACGATGGCGCAATCGGCATCAAAATGGGTGAGATCGACGGTATCGCCCTCGATGGATTCGATCGAAAGCTCGACGTCTCCGAGAGCCGGAACGATGCTTCCCAGCCGCGGCGCAAGCCAGCGGGCGGCAAAGCAACCTTCCGCCAGAATTTTCAACTGCGGCCGCGCATTCGAAACCATCAGGTCGGAAAGACTGCCGATCATGGTCTCGAAAGCATCCGCCAGACCGGGATAAAGCGCGCTGCCGGCATCGGTCAGCACCAATTCACCGCGCTGGCGGCTGAAAAGCGGCTGGCCGAGATGGGTTTCGAGAATGCGCACCTGCTGTCCGATAGCAGCGGTCGAGACATGCAGTTCCTCCGCTGCCCGTGAGAAACTGGCGTGTCGCGCAGCCACGACAAAGGCGCGCAAGGCCGTCAGCGGCGGCAGCCGGGAAAGCGTGGGCAGGCGAAAAGCCGTCCGGCCCCCGGCCGGAGCGATAAACTCCGTTCTCATTGCTGCTTCTCCTTTGTCGCCTGCATCTTCCACATGCTCAGAACACTCGGCCTTCCCTGAGATGTGTCGTGGTGCCGTTGAGGTAATAATCACCGATCACCCGCGCCTTATGGGCAAGCGGATTGTGGTTGTAGACCGTACGGATATTGCGCCAGTGGCGGTCGAAATTCCGGTCGCTGGATGTCGCCGAGCCGCCACCCAATTCATAAAGGTTGGTGGCAACGCTCAGCGACAGCTGTGAGGCAATGATCTGGGTGCGGGCGGTGGCGAGCGAGCCTTCCAGCAAGGCCGCCTCGATCGCCTCTTCATCGCCGGTGGCAAAAGCGGCCGCGGTACGGTCGAGCGTTCGGGCTGCTTCGCGGATAAGGGTTTTGACCGCGAAGGCGCCTGCACTGATTTCGCCGAGCATCTTCTGCACGAAGGGGTCCTGATTGGCGGTTTCGGCGGTGCTGTGGAGCGTGGTGCGCGCCTGGCGTAGAACATACTCCACGCCATCATTCAGCGCTCCCTGAACGGCGCCGGCGGCCGAAGCCGCGAGGTGCAGCTGCCGCATGGCCGAACTGTGCCGGCCAATCTGGCTGCCGAGCTTGCGGGTCGTCAATTCATGCGGCAGAACCTCGACATTCTCAAGCAGGACACCACCGCTCGCCGTCATGCGCTGGCCCATGCTGTCCCAGTCATCGAGGATGGTGATGCCCTGGCGATCAAGCGGAATGAGCACGCCGATCGGTTGCTCGTCATCGCCAATGGCGCTGAAGGTGCCGAAATCGGCAAAGGCGGTGCCGGTTGCATACCATTTGCGGCCGTTCAGCCGATAACGGTCGCCATCGACGCTGAGCCGCGTGGTGATTTCGCCGGGGCGCTTGGTGCCCTGTTCGGTGCTGGCGCCGGCGAAAAGCTTGCCGGCAAGCACATGTTCGAGATGGCGCCGGTCTTCCAGCTCGATGGGGGCGAGAGCGAGGTTTTCGGTAAAATTGAAATGGCTGCGAAGCGCGTGCGGAATATTGCTGTCGGCTTCGCCGAGGATCATCAGCACCTCGATATAGTCCGCAATCGAGCCGCCCGGTCCGCCCTTGGCTTCGGGAATACGCAACGTACCGATCTTCGCCTCCTTGATGAGGGCGAAGATATCGAAAGGAAGTTCCCGCTGGCGTTCGCGGCGGGCGGCATCCTTTGCCGCAACAGCCGCAATGTCCTTGGCCCGGGCCAGAATTTGCTCCCGGCTCGGCACGCCGGAATTGTCGGTGGTGGTTGTCTGCAGTTTCGGATTGGACATTGCGGTTTTCCCTGAGCGGATGTGAGGGCCTGCGGCACGGCGCGCCGCAGGCATGGTCTTCTGGACGATCAGGCGACCGCGCGCGGCTTGAGCGCCGGGCGGTGCGCGGCTTCAAGATTGCGCGGCACACGGCCTTCAACGGGGTGGCTCGGATCGTTGAAACCGGGTGTTGAGGGATGGCCTGTCGTGACGAGGCTATCGACCAGCGCTTCATCTTCCGCGTCGATCTTCACATCGAGTGCGCGAATATAGCCGTCCCAATGCTCTTCGGTGCGCGGGCCAGTGATGGCGGCTGTAACGAACTTGTTGTTCAGCACCCAGGCGAGTGCAAAATCCGCCGCCGAAACACCCTTCGAAGCGGCATGGGCCGCGACCTTCTGGGCGATCTCGACCGATTCCGGACGCCATTCGGTTTCCAAAACGCGCTTGTCGCCGCGGCCGACGCGGGTATCGGCGCCGGGCTGTTCGCCAGGCTGGTATTTGCCCGTCAGCACGCCGCGGGCGAGCGGCGAATAGGAGACCACGCCGAGGCCATAATGATTGGCCGCCGGCAACTGTTCGGCTTCGGCCGTACGGTTGACGATGTTATAGAGCGGCTGGCTGGCAACCGGCCGGTCGATGCCGAGCTGGTCGGCCAGATGCGAAATTTCGGCGATGCGCCAGCCGCGGAAATTCGACACGCCGAAATAACGCAGCTTGCCGGCGCGGATGAGGTCGGCAATGGCGCGCACCGGCTCTTCCAGCGGCGCATCGAACACGGCGCGGTGGAAATAGAGGATGTCAATGTAATCGGTGTTGAGGCGGCGCAGCGAATTTTCGACCGTTTCGATCACCCATTTGCGCGAATGGCCGCCAAGGTTCGGGCCCTTGGTATGGGAATTGACGAATTTCGTGGCCAGAACCCAATGATCGCGCGTGGCCTTGATGCCGCGGCCCACGACTTCTTCCGACTTTCCGTCATGATAGACATCCGCCGTGTCGACGAAGTTGATGCCCTGTTCGCGAGCCTTGTCGATGATGCGGAAGGCCACGTCATCCGGCGTCGGGCCCCCAAACATCATTGTGCCGAGGCTCAGCGGTGAAACTTTCAGCGCGCTGCGTCCGAGATAGCGATAGTCGACCATTATGGTTGCTCCTTCAGTTTATTGGGCATGGTGGCAGGCCACGGCGTGGTTCTTGCCGAAAAGGGTATAGTCAGGTGCTTTTTCGCGACAGAGATCGGTGGCGAGCGGGCAGCGTGTATGGAACCGGCAGCCGGATGGCGGATTGTGGGGGCTCGGCAGATCGCCGGAAATGGGCGCTGCCTGCTTGCGGCGGGCGGGGTCCGGAACGGCGGCGAGAAGCGCGCGGGTATAGGGGTGTTTTGGGGATGCCCAGAGTTCTGCGGTCGGCGCGCTTTCGACGATCTTGCCGAGATACATGACCAGCACGCGATCCGAGAAATAACGCACCACGGAAAGGTCGTGCGAGACGAAGAGATAGGACAGCGAAAGCCGCTTCTTCATTTCCACCAGAAGATTGAGAATCTGCGCCTGTATCGAAAGATCAAGCGCCGAGACCGGCTCGTCGCAGACGACCAGTTCCGGTTCCAGAACAAGTGCGCGGGCAATGCCGATACGCTGGCGCTGGCCGCCCGAGAATTCATGCGGATAACGGTCGAGTGAATCCGCCGGCAGCCCCACCTGCGCGACGATGGCTTCAACGATCTCCCGCTGGCGCACCCGGTCTCCTATGCCATGCACCTTCAACGGCCCGGTAAGGATGGTGCGCACCGTCTGGCGCGGGTTGAGCGAGGCAAAGGGGTCCTGAAAGATCATCTGGATGCGGCGGCGAATACCGCGCAGTTCGGACGATGTCATTGCGGTCACATCCGCACCCTTGAAGGTGATCCTGCCGGAAGACGGTTCGACCAGTCGCATCAGGGACTTGCCGAGCGAAGACTTGCCGCAACCGGATTCGCCCACCAGGCCAACGGTTTCACCCGCCTCGATATCGAGCGACACGTCATCGACGGCACGCACCGTGCCGCGTCCGCCCGTGTAATGGGTGGAAAGACTATGCACCGACAAGAGCGCCATTGGGTATCTCCTGAGATGTTGGAGCAACGAAGGGGCAGGCGGCATAACGGCCGTCTGAAATCTGCCTCAGCGGTGGTACATATTGCCCGCAGAAGCCGCGGGCGCTCGGACAGCGCGGCCGGAAGGCGCAACCGCGTTCCCCCGTGGCGGAAACGATGGAGCCGGGAATCTCGATGAGCGGCCCATCGCGATAGTGCTGGCCGTCTTCGGCGCGCGGCGAGGCGGCAAGCAGGCCGCGCGTATAGGGGTGGTAGGGATTGGAGAAAACCGGTTCCGGCAATCCCTCTTCCACCTTGCGTCCGGCATACATCACCATCACCCGGTCCGCCCATTGCGCCACGATGCCGAGATCGTGGGTGATGAGGATGACGGCCATGTTGAGATCGCGGCGCAGATTGTCGAGCAGCTGGAGTATCTGCGCCTGTATCGTCACGTCGAGCGCCGTCGTTGCCTCGTCGGCAATCAGCAGTTTCGGATTGCAGGCAACGCCGATGGCGATCATCACGCGCTGACGCATACCGCCGGACAGCTGGTGCGGATAATCATCCACTCTACGGCTGGCATCGGGAATATTGACGAGGTCGAGGAGCTCAATGGCCCGTTTGCGGGCCTGATGCCGATCGATCTTCTCATGGATGCGCAGCACCTCGATGATCTGTTCGCCAACGGTCAGAACCGGGTTCAGCGAGGTCATAGGCTCCTGAAAGATCATGCCGATATCGCGACCGCGAATGCCGCGCCATTGTTTTTCCGAAAGCGGCAGCAGATCGCGCCCTTCGAGCAGAACCCGCCCGCCCGTCTTGGCGTGGGAGGGCAGGAGGCCGATCAGGCCGAGCGCCGTCAGGGATTTGCCCGAGCCGCTCTCTCCGACGATCGCGAGCATTTCACCGGGGCTGACATCGAAACTGACGCCTTTGACGGGCTGGGCAGAGCCGAAGCTGACGGAGAGATCATGGACTTCAATCAGTTTGCTCATCGGCGTTCCTCCGAAAAACGGGGGTTGAGCGCATCGTTGAGGCCATCGCTGATGAGGTTCAGCGAAATGACGGTGAAGACGATGGCGAGGCCGGGAAGGGCGGTCAGATACCAGGCGGTACGGATGACATCGCGGCCGGACCCGATCATCGAACCCCATGAAACGCGGTTGGGGTCACCAAGGCCCATGAAGGAAAGTGCTGCTTCCATGAGGATTGCGCCCGCCACCATGACCGAGGAGGTGACGATGATCGGCGGCAGCGCGTTGGGCAGGATTTCCTGAAACACGATGCGCGCATGGCCGTAACCGAGGCTGCGCGCGGCAAGCACGTAGTCCTTCTCGCGGATGGCGCGGAATTCCGCGCGGGTGAGGCGTGCCACCAGTGGCCAGGTGATGATGCCGATCGCCGAGGTGACCGTGGTGACTGAAGGCTGGGCGATGGCGACGAGCACGACCAGCAGCACGAAATTCGGCAAGGTCTGGAAGATTTCGATGAGCTTGACGAGGATATCGTCAATGATGCCGCCGAAATAACCGGCGAAAGCGCCAACCGCGATGCCGATGGTGAGCCCGATCAGTGTCGCCACGACACCGACGGTGAGTGAGATGCGCGCACCATGCACGATGCCTGCCAGAACATCCCGGCCCATGGAATCTGTGCCAAGCGGATAGGCCGCGTTCTGGCCGGGCCACAGGAACGGGCGGGCCACCATTTCCAGGGGATCGCCGGGATAGATCAAGGGGGCGATCAGCGCGGTAACGATGACGGTCGCGAGAAACAGCAGCCCTACGATGGCGTTGGGATTGGTGAGGAAGATTTTCAGTTCCCGCCGCAGGCCGCGCCGGGGCACGGAAACGGAGCGGGCCGAGAGCGCATCCGGCGCATGGATATAGGGCCAGGTCTTTTCTTCGGGCTTCTTCGGTTTGGGGCTGGTTTCTTCAGCGCCGAGTTCGGCCGTGTCGAGAACCGCTGATGTATGGGAGGAATTCATCGGCTTTCTCCAATGCGGGGGTCAAGCCATGCCTGCAACAGGTCCACGGCTGCATTGACGATGATAACGACGAGGGAGGAGAGAAGCAGAATGCCGAGCAGAACGCTGAAATCCCGCGCCATGACGGCTTCGAAAGCAAGGCGGCCAAGGCCGGGCCAGCTGAATACGGTTTCGACCACGACAGCACCACCAAGCAGGCCGCCAATATGCATGCCGGCCATGGTTGTGATGGGGATCAGCGCATTGCGCAGAATGTGGCGTGTGGTCAGCCTGATCGGTGAAACGCCCTTGGCACGAGCGGTGCGCACATAGTCCTGCGACTTCACCTCCAGCATCGCCGCGCGAGTGAGGCGGGCGTAGATCGCCAGAAAATAAAGTGCCAGCGACAGGGCGGGGAGGACAATATAGCGCAGCCGGTCCAGCAGGGCGGAAAACCCGGTGAGGCTGCTGCCAATGGTGCTGTCGCCACCCGAGGGAAGCCAGCCGAGCTTCACCGAAAAGGTAAGGATCAGCATCAACCCGATCCAGAAACCCGGTACGGAATAAAAGATCAACGAGCCGATGGAAATGATCCGATCAGGCAGCTTGCCGGAGAAAAGCGCCATGATGGAGCCGAGAAACACGCCGACGAAAATCGCAATGCCGAGCGCGGCGCCCATCAAGGCAAGCGTGCCCGGCAGGCGCTGACCGATGAGATCAGCCACCGGCATGCCGTAGCGCGGCGAAAATCCGAGGCTGAACTGGGCGAGATTGCCGAGATAATTCATCAGCTGGTGCAGGACCGGCAGGTCCAGCCCGAAACGATTGCGGATTTCCGCCATCGTTTCGACGGTCGCCGAACCCGCTTCCGCAGCCAGCACATCTGCGGCATCGCCCGGCGCTAACTGCAGCAGGAAGAAGTTCAGAATGACGATACCGAGAACCGTCGGGACGGCCTGAATGGCCACCCGTTTCGCCTGCGATAAAATCCTTTTCGAATTTGACATCGGCTCCAGTCCGCAATCGTTAAAACATAAATCCGCTGGTGAAGGCACCGACATTAGTTGACTAATTTTATGGAATTTGTCAAAGAGTAATAGAATTATTTTCTGAAATTTACGGAAAATAGCGCCATAAAGAAAAGATAATTCCCATTATTGAGAATGGTTGGTTCACTATCCCAATCTCGTTCTCGTCCGAGGAACAAACTTCTTCCCAAGCGCAAGAGTTCAGTTTCGCCGGTTTTTTGCCGGTTCAATCAAGGAGAGGGTATCGCATGACTGTTTTCAACCAGACGACGCGGCGGGGATTTCTGCTGGCGTCGGTCGCCCTTGGCGTGGTGTCTTTGCCTGGGCTGAAGCTTCGCGCGGCAGAGCCTGCCAGTGGCGGAACAGCCACGTTGCTTATCTCGTCGGAACCGCCGGTGCTGACGACGATTGCGCACACGGCCTATAATTCCGTCTATATATCACCGAAGGTCACCGAGGGTCTGCTGACCTATGATTTCGATCTCAATCCCAAGCCGCTGCTGGCAAAATCATGGGATGTGAGCGCGGATGGCCTGCGTTACACCTTCAAGCTGAGACCCGGCGTTAAATGGCATGACGGCAAGCCCTTCACATCCGCCGATGTGGCGTTCTCCATCAACGCCATCAAGGAAGTGCATCCGCGCGGCCGCAACACATTCCTCAATCTGACTGCCGTCGAGACGCCGGACGAGCTGACGGCGGTGCTGGTGCTTTCCAAGCCCGCGCCCTACCTCATTACGGCGCTCGCCGCCGCTGAAACGCCGATCGTGCCGAAACACCTCTATGAAGGGACGAAAGTGACCGAAAACCCGGTCAATCTCGCACCCGTTGGCACCGGCCCGTTCAAGTTCAAGGAATGGGTACGCGGCAGCCATATCGTTTTCGAGCGCAATGCCGATTATTGGGATGCGCCGCGCCCTTATCTCGACAAGCTCATCGTACGCTTCATTCCTGATGCTTCCGCCCGCGCGATTGCCATTGAAACAGGCGAAATCGATCTCGCGCCCAGCACCCCGGTTGCCTATAGCGATCTCGACCGTTTGAAGGAGCTTCCGAGCCTCGGCTTCGAGACCAATGGCTATCAATATACCAACTCGATCAGCCGCGTGGAGTTCAACCTTGAAAAGGATGTCTTCAAGGACGTTCGCGTGCGCCGCGCTTTCGCGCATGTCATCGACCGCAACGTCATCTTCAACACCGTCAACTATGGTTACGGCGCGACGATCACCGGGCCGATCAATCCGAAGCTCACGAAATGGTTCGTGGATGATCTGAAGACCTATCCGATCGATCTGAAGGCCGCCGAAGCGCTGCTCGATGAGGCCGGATACAAGCGTGGTGCCGATGGCATCCGTTTCAAGCTCAATCTGGATTACGTGCCGAGCACCGAGGCCTATCCGCGCGGCGCAGATTATATTCGCCAGGCGCTGGCGAAAGTCGGCGTTGATGTGACAGTGCGCACGCAGGACTTCGCCACCTACACCAAGCGTATCTACACGGATCGCGACTTCGATTTTGCCTATGAGGGCATGAGCAATCTCTTCGATCCGACCGTGGGTGTGCAGCGGCTTTATTGGTCAAAGAACTTCAAGAAGGGCGTGCCTTTCTCCAATGGCGCGGCTTACAGCAATCCCAAGGTGGATGCACTTCTTGAAGCGGCCGCCATCGAGATCGATCCCGACAAGCGCGTTGCGCAATGGAAGGAGATCCAGCAGATCCTCGTCGAGGATGTGCCGGCCATCGACATCGTCGCAGCACCTGAAATCACCATCTACAACAAGCGTATCGCCGATCACACCATCGGTGCCGAAGGTGTGGCGGGAAGCCTCGCCTTCGCGCATATCGCCGCATCCTGATCGTCTCACCAGACCCGGCTCGCCCCTGCGGCGGGCCGGGATGTCTCCCTTCAGCCGACGGGCGCCGCAGCTTCGCTTTCCGGTGCCATCGTTTCATTGAGGCCATTCCATGAGCACGTCACTTTCTGAAATCTGGTACACACGCTGCCCGGTGCCCACGCCAGTGGGGCTCGCGGCGCAGCTGGGTTATCTCGAGCAGACCTTCAAAGAGGCCGGCATAGCGCTGAAATCCATCATCGACTCTCCTGACCGTTCCGTTCGCCAGAGCCATTTCAACCACACGCTGGAATGGTCGTTCCGCCATGGCGGCAATGTGCCGCCTATCCGTGCCCGCTCGGAAGGGCGTTATACGCGTCTCATCGGGGTGACGTGGACGGATGAGTTTCAGGCGATCATCACCCTGCCGGAAACCGGTATCCGTTCGCTTGCCGATCTGGTCGGTCGCCGTTTCGGCGTGCCGCGCCGGCCGGAGGGCATCGTCGATTTCATGCGGGCGACGGCGCTGAAGGGCATCGTTTCGGCGCTCTCGCTGGAAGGGCTGAAGGTCGAGGATATCGAACTCAAGGATATTGTCATCAAGGATTCGGTGCTCGCCTCGCAGGAAGGGCCGTCGCTGTTCGGCCTGAAGCGCCGGCAATCCTTCGGCGAGGAGGTCATCGCGCTCCTGCGCGGCGAGGTCGATGCGATTTTTGTCAAGGGAACGGCTGGCATTGCCGCCGCGAACCTGATCGGTGCGGTGCAGGTTGCGGAGTTCGGTTTTCACCCCGATCCGAAGATACGCATCAATTCCGGTTCGCCCCGGGTGTTGACGGTGGATGGGCGGCTTGCCGATGAGCGTCCCGATCTGGTCGAGCGGCTGGTTGCTGCCATCGGCAAAGCCTCGCTCTGGGCGGAGCAGCACCCCGAGGAGACGCGTCGTTTCATCGCGCGTGAGGCTGGCGCGACGGAGGAACAGGTTCTGGCCGCCAACGGCGCGGAGGTTCACCGCCATCTTGGCCTTGGTCTTGATGCCGACCTTGTCGGTGCCGTGGGCCATTACAAGGACTTCCTGCACCAGTGGGGCTTCCTTGAAAACGACTTCAATCTTGGCGCCTGGATCGATGATCGTTTCGTTACGGCGAACGAAAGGGCGGTGGCATGAGTGTTGCACTTTCCGCCGTTCCGAAGGCGCCGGCGCAGCGAGCGGATCCCGTGGCAGTGGCAACCGCGCTGGCCGAAGATTTCAGCCTGACGGCTGCGGACCATGACAAAAGCGGTGAATTCGCTGCGGGTAATTTCGAGGCGCTTTTCAAATCAGGCCTGCTCGGTCTTGTCACGGCTGAGAAGGATGGCGGCTGGGGCGAGGGCATGGAAACGACCCATGCCGTCATCACAACCATCGCCAAGGGCGATCCATCGACCGCTCTCATCCTCGCCATGCATTATAGCGTCCATGCCGCGATCCGGCGCGGCAAGTGGCCAGCGGTACTGGCCGCAAGGGTGCTGGCCGCCAATGGCCGGGAATTGGCACTCCTCAACAACGCGCAGGCAGAGCCGGGTGTCGGTTCGCCGGCCCATGGCGGCCTGCCGGAAACAACGGCGCGAATTGAGGGCGATGTCTGGGTCGTCAACGGCCGCAAGAGCTTCGTGACTGGCCTGCCGGGCCTGAAATGGGCGATCGTGCTTGCCGTGACGACGGAAGAGTCGCCGCGCCTCATCCAGCTTCTGGTTCCTCTCGACGCGACTGGAATCACCCAGGAAAAGGCATGGGAAGCGACCGGCATGTACGCCACCGCCAGTCACGATCTGGTGTTGGAGGACGTCAGGGTGCCACTTGCCGATATCGTGGCCGAGCAACCGGCGGATGAGCCGCTGCGGCGCGATGAAGTGGACGGTTACAATTTCTTCGTGCTGCTGGCTTCCGTCTATCACGGCGTCGCGCTCTCGGCGCGGGACGATCTGCTGCGCCATCTTAATGGCCATGTTCCGGCGAGTCTCGGGGCACCGCTGTCCTCCATCCCCCGCATTCAGGAAGGTCTCGGTCAGATCGAAGTATTGCTGGCGGCGAACAGACGCCTGCTTGCGTCCGTCGCCCGGGATATCGATGTGGGGGAGAGAGTGGGAACCGATGCACTGGCCGTTCGCCATGTCGTGATTGACAATGCGGTGGCGGTGACGGATCTGGCTCTGGAACTGGGCGGCAATCGCGGCCTGCGCCGGGACTACCATCTTGAGCGCCATCACCGCGATGCCATCACGGCACGGGCGCACGCGCCGCAGAGCCATATGATCCGCACGATCCTTGGCCGCCAGAGCATCAAGGCAGCCGGTGGCTGACCGGAGAAGGCATTGGGCGGCCCTGTTTCAGCAGGGTCGCCCGGCAGCGTCACCGCATCAATCCCGCAGCAGCGGCAGCAGCCTGTCGCCCTGTCGCTCAATTTCTTTCAGATAGGGCGTATCGGACAGCACGAAATGGGTGATTCCCAACTCACGATACTTCTTGAGCGACGTTGCGACATCTTCCGCTGATCCTACAAGCCAGGTCGTCCCGGCGCCGCCGCCACCGAATTTGCCCGGAGCGGTGTAAAGATTGTCGTCCAGCACGTCGCTCTGCCGGTGCAAGTCCAGAAGGCGGCGCTGGCCGACTGCGACTGCCTGAAGATGGTCGTTCCAGCGCACGCCATTGTTTGCGGCCATCTCGGCAACCTTTGCTTCCGCATCGCGCCACGCCTCGGCGGTCGTTTCGCGCACCAGCGTGGTGATCCGCAGGCCGAATTGCAGCGGCGGCAGATCGCGGCCGAGCGTTTCACTGAGGTACCTGAGCCGTTCTATCCGCTCACGCACACCGGCGAGCGGCTCTCCCCAGAAAAGCTGCACGTCGGCCTCGGTTGCGGCAACCTGCTCGGCTGCTTCGGAAGCGCCGCCGAAATAGAGTTTGGGATGCGGCCTGCCTTCGCGCGGCGCGATGCGCGGCAGGACAGTGGAGTTCTTCACCCGGAAATGCTCACCTTCGAACGAGACGTTTTCCTCCGTCCAGAGCCGCCGCACCAGCCGCATGAATTCTTTCGTGCGGGCATAACGCTGCGCCTGATCGCCTTCTTCGTCGCCATAGGCCGCAAGCTCATCCCTGCCGGAGACGATGTTGATCCTGACCCTGCCACCCGAAAGCTGGTCGAGGGTGGCGGCTGCCGATGCGAGGTTGGCCGGTTTCCAGTAGCCGGGGCGGATGGCGATCAGCGGTTCGAATGTGGTGGTGCGCGCAGTAAGCGCCGCCGCCACCGTGAAAGTGTCGGGTCTTCCCCAACCCGTGCCGACCAGCGCGCCTTTCCAGCCATGGGTTTCAAGCGCCCTGGCATGGCCCGTCAACGTGTCGAGACTGTTGTGATTATCGCTGACGGCATCGCCACGGTGACCGGGTTTGACGTCATTGGGGATGTACCAGAGAAATTCGCTCGTGCTGCTCACATTATCCGCCTGAATTTTCGTTTGTGGTGCGGCGGAGCGGCTCTGCGAAAGCCCGGCCTCTGCCACTTGGGCTACGGGAAGCGCAAGCCTACCCACGTGCGAGAATGGCAAAGCGGCGACGGCCCGGCGAAGCAGCGACGTTTCTTTTGTTGTCCGGCAGAGGAAAAGCTTTCCGTCTGGGAAGCCTAAATTGCACATATTTTCTATATAAAAAATTTGAGGAAATGATTTCCTCTGACGGACATTATCTTGGGAACCGAGAACGTATTTTCTGAACTATCGGATTTGTCTGGATCGTTTTTTCTCGTGCATCCAAAAGGTGAGCAAGGCGATAGTCGACTGGAATCATAAAATTCACCATGCTTGGTGCACTCGCACACAACCTACGGAGCAGGCATGTGTACCACCTTGATTGTTCCTGGCCTGAATGGTTCGGATGAAGGGCACTGGCAGCGACATTGGTTGCTGGATGATCCCGATGCCCAACTGGTCGATCAGGACAATTGGCAATGCCCGGTTCTCGACGACTGGCTTGACCGTCTGGAGGCAGCGCTGGCGACCGTCGAAAGTGCTTATATCGTCGCCCACAGCCTCGGTTGCCTGTTGGTGGCGAATATGGCGTCTCGACCCTCCGCCGCAAAGATCAGGGGCGCGCTTCTGGTTGCACCCGCTCATCTCGACCGCGTGGAGGCGATGCATCCCTGTATTGTGCGGTTCGGCGCATTTCCGCAGCAGCCGCTTGCTTTTCCGAGCCTCGTCGTGGGCAGTATGAACGATCCCTACATGGATGCCGAAGAGCTTTCGCGCAGTGCCAGCCTGTGGGGGAGCGATCTCATCAATCTCGGCGCCGTCGGGCATATCAATATTGCCAGCGGCTACGGACGATGGCCCGAGGGTTATGCTCTGCTCGAACGGCTGAAGATGGGTAACGCACCCGCAAAGGCGGGGACCCGATCGAGGTCGAACACACTGAGTGCGCTCAGTGATGCGTATTTTTGAAGAGAAGAGTGGTCGTTTGCGGTCCATGTACTGCCATTGGCCGTCGGAAACGGATTTTTTCCCTCACGCCGCAAGCTTGGTCCACATTTGCCGATGATCCTCTAATTATAGAATAGTAATTTTATCGAAATATTGACGATTTTGGATGATCGCCTGAGGATGGAGCGAGTAGAGCAAAGGAGGCGCACATGCCGCAGGGACTTCATGCGTTTACTTTCGATCTGTTCGGTTTGACCCGGCGTCAGCCGCATGACGAGGAACGGGTCAGCCTTCATCCCTTGGACCATTCCGGACGTATCAGGCGAGAAAAAAGCGATCTCGAACTCGAGCGGGAAGAAATCTGCGAAATGAATTTTGCAATGCTCGGCCTTTACCCGGTCTTCTGACGGCTATTGGCGAAGGCTTCGTTTCGCTTCGCAGGGCGGGTTATCCGGGAGAGAAACTCTCCATGCCGAATGGAAATTGGAACAAAATTTCTTAAACGCGCCGGGGAATTGGCTACCCTTTATCATCAGAACGCATTGCCCGAAGGGCGGATTGCAAAGGACCAGCCGATGAGCACAGCCGACAAACCCCTCGATTTTCTTTGGTTCATTCCCTCGTCGGGCGACGGTAGTTATCTGGGCTCCGACGATCTCGCGCGTCCTGCCGATCCCGGCTATTTTCGCGAAATCGCGCAGGCTGCCGATCGGCTGGGTTATTCCGGCGTGCTCATTCCAACCGGCGTCGCCTGCGAGGAATCCTTCATTCTCGCGGCCAATCTTGCGGCTTATACCGAGAAGCTGAAATTCCTCGTTGCCATCCGTCCGGGCGTTGCGTCACCCGCCTATTATGCCCGGCTGGCCTCCACGCTTGATCGTGTTTCCCATGGACGGCTGCTTCTCAACATCGTGGTTGGCGGCAGCGCGCAGGAACTGGGCGGCGACGGCATTTTCCTGCCGCATGACGAACGTTACGACCATGCCGACGAGTTCTTCCAGGTTTTCAATTCACTGATCGAAACCGGCAAAGGGAGCCTGGACGGCAAATATATCAAGGCGGTGGACGCAAGGCTCGGCCTGCCGCCGGTACAGGAGCCGCGCCCGCCGCTTTATTTCGGCGGCTCTTCCGATGCCGGCATCGAGTTTTCGGCTGGTATCACCGACAAATATCTCACCTGGGGCGAGCCGCCGGCACAGGTCGCTGAAAAAATCGCCAAGGTACGTGCGGCCGCCGCCAAAAAGGGCCGCGAGGTAACCTTCGGCATTCGCCTGCATTTCATCGTGCGTGAAACCGACGAGGAGGCCTGGGCCGATGCCGACAGGCTGATTTCGAAGCTCTCCGACGAGACCATTGCGTCTGCTCAGGAAGTATTCTCCAAAGCGTCGGATTCCGTCGGGCAAGCGCGGATGCAGGCGTTGCACAACGGCCGACGCGACCGGCTCGAGGTTTCCCCGAACCTGTGGGCGGGCATCGGGCTCGTCCGTTCGGGCGCCGGCACGGCGCTGGTCGGTTCGCCGAAGACGGTTGCGGCGAGACTGCGGGAATATCAGGCGCTCGGCATCGATACCGTCATTGCGTCCGGTTATCCTCATCTCGAGGAAGCCTATCGCGTTTCCGAACTGTTGTTCCCGGAAATCGGGCTCGGCGGACCGCGCGATCAGATCCGCTCGTCATTCGGAACAAAGCAGGTCTTTGGCGGCGGTGGCCATGGCGGCAACGTCAAACTTGTATCCGGGTCCTGAATGGCCTGCGAAAGGCAGGCCATTCTTCTTACGCCTCGTATCCTGCGGCAGGCTGCAACGGCGCAGAAGCATATAAAACATTATTTCTATAGAATTTTGTCATTATGGAAAAAGGTGCCTGTTTCCCACCCCATCGCCGCTGTTAGCTATTGAACAAATCAGCTTTTTCAGGAGCCACCGATGACATTGCAATATGCGGCCAAGGATCAACAATTCATCAATCTCCGTGACCCCGTTGCCGGCAAGGCTCCGGATGCCGACAGCCTCAAGGCGGCGCTGAGAACACTGGGCGGCGGCGTCAGCGTGATCACGGCGGGGGAAGGGGAGGCCCGAACGGGTGCGACCGTAACCTCGGCCACGGCGCTGTCGGTCGATCCCCCCAGAATTCTTGTCGCGCTCAATCGCTCCTCGTCCACATGGCCGGTCGTGCAGCGTTTCGGCCATCTCGCCGTGAACATTATCGGCCCCAACCATCAGTTCATCGCCAACCAGTTCGCCGGCATCGGCGGCCTGAAGGGTGCGGATCGTTATCGCGGTGCTGAATGGACCCGGCTGGCGAGCGGCGCGCCTATTCTTGAGGATGCTGTCGCGGCGATCGACTGCACCATTGAGGAAGCGATCGAACGGCATAGCCATGTCATCGTGATCGGCAAGGTGGAGGCGATCCGCGTCGGCTCCGGCTACTCGCTGGTCTATCAGAACGGGCGTTATCATTCGCTGGGTTAAGCGTCGGCCGCCGGCGCGTTACTTTGTCATTGTTTGAGGGAGTTGAGCATGGGATCCGTCACGCCTCTCGGCGAAAGACTTCGTTTCGTTCCTCCACGCCTTGGCGCGGATATTGATGTGCTGACCGTCGCACGGGCAATCGCCGCGAACTGCGGCGTTGAAAGTCCAGGACACATCCACGCTCGGATTGCCCGTTCCGGCCTTCTCGCTCTTTCCGTTCCAACGGAGCTCGGTGGAGCGGATATCACCAATGACATTCTGTCACAGGCGCTTGCCATTATTTCAGCAGCCGATGCCGAGGCGGCGCAGGGCCTCGTTGAACATTTCACTGCCCTTGAGTTCATCAGGAATGCGGGCAGCGAAGAGCAGCGCAGGGCGCTTTTCGCCCGTCTCGATCTTGGCGAGACATTCGGACTGGCAACGTCTGCCGCGAATCTGGACCAAGCGGTTACGGTGACGGAAGACGACTATGCCCTGCGGCTTCCCGACGACGTTGTTGGGTCGGTGAGGGGCGACGCGGACTGGATCGTCGTGCCAGCGGTCAATACGTCCGGGCAGCCCTTGCTTATCGTCTTGCGCAATCGCCCCAATACGTCGTGGGAGGGTCTGGTGCGTGCCGATCAGGTTGTGTTCCTGGCTCAGGGCGCCGGAAATCTGGCCACTTCCGTTTCAACACTTTTGAGGGCCGCAGTGGCGTTGGGACAAAAGCAGGGTGAGCTTTCGTCCCTGCTGATCGACAGGCTGGCGGATAAGAGTGCGGCGCGACCCGTCATAGGGGAAGTATTTCTCGCCATCGAACTCCTGAGGGCGCAGATAGCAGGCCTTGCGGCCAATATCGATGCGGCACAGGTTGGTGCAGAAAACGTCACCTTTCGCTCGGTTCGCAACAATGCCATCACGCTTGAAATCCTGATGGCACGCCTCGGTCTTGTCGAAGGCGTCAGCGAAGACGGATTGATCGCTTCGCTGGAGGACGATCTGCGCAGGCAATGAGTAGATCGCGAATGGCCGACCGTTCGAAATCTATTGACCGGCCGGAATGGCGTGGGCGTCCTGCCCGTCCTTCTCCACGAATTGCGCAAGCGTCATATTGTCCAGAATCGTTGCGATGGCGTCACGGACGTCCGTCATCGAAAGTCTGACCTGACAGGTCTCCGGATCATCGCAGTCGTCACAGGCTTCAAAGGCTGTGCGACTTGCGCAGCGGATGGGCGCCAGAGGACCGTCCAGCGTGCGGATAACTTGGCCGATCATGATTTCCGACGGCATTTTCGACAGTGAATAACCGCCATTGGGCCCCTTCTTAGAGCGCAGGATCCCGCTATTGCGCAGTTCCAGAAGAATGGTGTCGAGAAATTTTTTCGGGATGTTGTTACGGCTCGCAATCTCTGTCACGAAGGCGGTTTCGCCCTGGGGCAACCGCGCCAGATCGACAAGTGCTTTTAGTCCGTATTTGCCTTTTTTGGTCAACATCACATGATCCGAAAGAGAAACGGCACGTTTTACAGCGCCTCGCCATATTATTCCTGAGTTACTAAGTAGTTTTTACCGAATTTCGGCGCAAGCCCGTTTCGCCTTCGTTGGTGCTGAAAGCGGCCAGTTGCAACGTTATTTTAAGGTGACCCTCCGCGTTGCGGATGGCTCCCGCCTGCGCCGGCTTTCCGCGACACCATTGAAAACAATATTTTCTCTCATCGCGCCGCAACGTGGAACGATCATCCTTTATTAGTATATAAAATCCGTAGACAAAGTATGCATCAAAGACACGCGAGGTGATGATGTATACGCTCAGTTTGCTGGACAAGAGCCCTGTTCCCACGGGTGAGGACGCGGCGAGTGCATTCCGCGACACTATCAATCTCGCCAGACGTGCCGAAGAGCTGGGCTACCGCCGTTTCTGGGTGGCCGAGCATCACAATTCGCCGGAACTAGCCGGGTCCGCGCCGGAAGCGCTGGTTGCGTGGATATTGGCGAAGACCTCCCACATCCGCGTCGGCTCAGGCGGCGTCATGCTGCAGCACTACAGCCCTTACAAGGTTGCCGAGGTTTTCAACGTTTTGTCGTCGCTCGCGCCTGGCCGGGTTGATCTCGGCATCGGTAAGACACCGGGCGGGCTGCCGCTCGCGACGTCAGCCTTGCAGCAGGCCTATGATCCTGCCCGCAAACCGGATTTTGAAGCGGCCTTCGGCGAGCTTACCACATTCCTGTCCGGCGCCGCGCCGCACGAACACGCGCAGGCCGGATTGCGGGCAACTCCCGTACCGCCGGTCGCTGCGGAACGATTCCTGCTCGGCGCCAGCCCGGAAAGCGCGAGGCTTGCCGCTTCACGCGGATGGAATTTCGTTTTTGCCGGCCATCTCAATGGCGACGTGGAGGTTCTCCGCCGCAGCCTTTCGGCTTTCCGTGAAGAAAGCGGCGGAGTTGCCCCGGTCCTTGCCCTGTCCGCGTTTGCTGCCAGCGACCCCGCTCATGCCGCGCGGCAGGTCGAAGGTCAGCGCATTTACCGGGTGTTCCTCAGTGATGGCAGGGCCTTCAATCTGGGCCGGCGTGAACAGGCGGAGGAATTTGCCCGCCAGTCCGGCGATGCCGATTACCGCATCGAGGAGCGCAAGCCCAATGTCCTGCATGGCGGGCCGGAGGATATTCACAAGGCGCTTCGCGCGCTTTCCGAAGAGCACGGCATCGAGGAATTCATCATCGAGCCGCCGCATGTCGGGGCCGATCAGCGGCTTGCCTCGATCGAACTCTTGGCCACGCACCGCCTTTCCCGGGCGGCGTGATTTAGTCCTCAGGAGGAAATGACATGACGAGAAAGAAAATCCGTTTCGGCATCATGCTTCAGGGTCCCGGCGGGCATATGAACGCTTGGCGGCATCCCAAAAGCCCAGTTGACGCCAGCGTCAATTTCGAGTTTTTCAGGAAGAATGCGTTGAAGGCGGAGGCGGCCGGTATCGCCTTCGCTTTCGTGGCGGACGGGCTTTACATCAACGAAAAGTCGATCCCTCATTTCCTCAACCGGTTCGAGCCGCTGACGATCCTTTCAGCGCTGGCCGCGGTGACCTCGAAGATCGGTCTCGCCGGAACCGTTTCGACCTCCTATAGCGACCCCTTCACCATCGCCCGCCAGTTTGCTTCGCTCGATCTCCTGAGCGGTGGCCGCGCCGGATGGAATGCGGTGACGACACCTCTCGAAGGCACGGCGAAGAACTACAGCCGCAATCATCCTGAACATGCGCTGCGTTATGAGATTGCCGACGAATATCTCGAAGTCATCAAGGGTCTGTGGGACAGCTGGGACGATGATGCCTTTGTGCGCAACCGTGAGACGGGACAATTTTTCGACCGCACCAAACTTCACACCCTCGGCCATAAGGGCCGCTTTTTCCAGGTGGAAGGCCCCTTGAACATCCAGCGTTCGCCGCAGGGGCAGCCGGTAGTGTTTCAGGCCGGCTCATCCGATGCCGGCATCGGTCTTGCGGGCAAGCACGCTGATGCGGTCTTCACCAATTCCGCTTCACTTGAGGAAAACCAGACCTTCCTGAAGCGAGTCAAGCAGAGTGCCGTCGCGCAGGGCAGGTCCGCTGCCGATGTGAAGATCTTCCCAGGCATCGGTCCGATTGTCGGCGAGACCCAGGAAGAAGCGGAGGCGAAATACGACGTTATCCGCAACCTCATCACAATCGAGGAGGCGCTCGCCTATCTCGGCCGCTTCTTCGATCATCATGATTTCAGCGTCTATCCGCTGGATGAGCCTTTCCCTGACCTGGGCGATATCGGCAAGAACAGTTTCCGTTCAACGACCGACCGCATCAAGCGTCGCGCCAAGGAAAAGAACCAGACGCTGCGCGAGGCGGCACTGGAGGCGGCGACCCCGCGTGAGGGTTTCATCGGCACACCGGACAAGGTGGCTGACGAAATCATCCGCTGGGTGGAGCACGACGCTGCGGACGGCTTCATTCTCGGTTTTCCCGTGATCGCCGAAGGGCTGGATGATTTTATCCGCCTTGTCATTCCTGTGCTGCAGCGGCGGGGTTATTTCGATCCGCATCTGGACGGGGCGACGCTGCGCGACCATCTCGGGCTGCCTTTCCGGGAAAGCGTCTACACCCGGGGCGAAAGCGGTTCGGACAAGGCCATCGCATAAGATCGCGGCCGGAGGGCGACCCGGCCAGCGCAGACTTTCAGGACGCGGCGCGTAAAGGGTCGTGCAGGAGATAGAACCATGAACATCCACATTGACGGCGCGCGTCCGCAGGACGACGCCGAACGGGGAATCCTTGCCTTCATCGAGGAGAGCATCGCCATCCGGCGCGATCTCCACCGGCATCCGGAGCTCTCGCTGAAGGAGAAACGCACGGCCGCTCTCATCGCCCGTTATCTTCTGTCTTTCGGATATGAGGTGACGGAGGGCGTCGGCGGCCATGGCGTTGTGGCGACCCTCAAGCGCGGCCATGGCGAAAAACGCCTCGGTATTCGCGCCGATATCGACGCGCTGCCCATTGCCGAGGAAACCGGCCTTGCCTATGCCAGCGACACGCCGGGTGTCATGCATGCCTGCGGTCACGACGGCCATACGACCATCCTGCTCGCAGCAGCCCGTTATCTTGCCGAAACCTCGAGTTTTTCCGGCACGTTGACACTGATCTTCCAGCCCGCCGAGGAAATCGGCGCCGGCGCGAGGGCGATGATAAAGGACCGGCTGTTCGAACGCTTTCCGGTCGACGCCGTCTTTGGCCTGCATAACTGGCCGGGTGTCGAGGCGGGCCAGTTCGGTTTCGTTGAAGGTCCTGCAATGGCCTCCGTCGACAAGGCGAAGGTGCGGATTGTCGGCAGGGGCGGACACGGGGCAGCGCCGCACGAAACGGTCGACCCGGTTCTCGCCTCGGCAAGCTTCGTCACCGCGCTGCAAAGCATCGTTTCACGCAATGTCGATCCGCGCGAGATGGCGGTGCTGACGGTTGGCTCCATTCATGGCGGGACGGCTTCGAATGTCATTCCCGAGAGCGTCGAACTGCAGATCACTGCGCGCGCCTTCTCGCCGGTCGTGCGCGACAGGCTGGAGGAGCGGCTTCCGGCGCTGGCAAAGGCGCAGGCGGAAAGCTTTGGCGCAAAGGCCGAGGTTGCTTATGCACGGGGTTTTCCGCCCGTCATCAATCATGCCGTGCAGACGGCTTGCGCCCAAGATGTCGCCAGACGGCACTTCCCGCCAGGACAGATCGCCGAGAGCTTTCAGCCGAGAACGGCGAGCGAGGATTTCGCCTTCATGCTGCAGGAGCGGCCTGGTTCCTATCTCTTCGTCGGCAATGGCGACAGCGCGCCGCTGCACAGCCCTCACTACGATTTCAACGATACGATCATCGCGCCTGCGGCGCGCTTCTGGGTGCGTCTGGCGGAAGACTACCTCTCCTGACGCAAAATTTGGGACAAGGACATGAGCGACACTTTTTTCTACACATCGGTCAAGGATCCGCTCGCGACGCCGCTTCTTGAGGAGTTGCTGTTCGAATATGACAGCCGCTACGGCACATTTTTCAATGCGGAAGGGGCCAAGGCGGAGCTCAACAAATATCCGCCTGAGGCCTTCAGCCCGCCATCTGGCAACTTCCTGCTGCTCCTGCGTGACGGCAAGGCGATCGCCGGTGGGGCTTTCATGCGCTACGACGACGAGACGGCAGAATTCAAGCGCGTCTGGACACACTCCGCCCATCGCAGGCAGGGGCTCGCGAAACTTGTGCTGCGGGAACTGGAGCTGCAGGCGATCCGTCAGGGCTACGCCCGCGTTTATCTGACCACCGGCTTCCGTCAGCCAGAAGCGGTCGGTCTTTATCTGACCAACGGCTACCGCGCCCTGTTCGACACCGCGGCCGATCCCGAGACGATCAAGTCCCTGCCTTTTGAAAAATGGCTGTCTGAAGCTTCTGCGCCCATCAGGGATGGCGCATCGCTTTCGGCCGCGCGGCCGCAACTCTCTCCAGTTCATCCGTGAAAGGCCTTTTCCGATGACGATAGCTTCCGATTTTCCGAATGTCTCGGTGAGTGAACACAAGGGCGAGCCGGTCAGGGACGGTTACGCGCATTTCCGCGTCGTTCCTGCCCGCTATCCACTGCGTACGGCGGGCACCGTTCTTGCGGTTCTCATCATCGCGGCCGTCCTGCATTCCGTCTTCGGTAACCCACGCTGGGGCTGGAATGTATTTGCGGAATGGTTTTTCGCCGAACCGGTGCTTGTGGGGCTAGGCCGGACGCTGCTGCTGACGGCGCTTGGGGCTTTTCTGGGTTTCGTGCTCGGCACCGTTCTCGCCCTTGCCCGCGTTTCGGGGTCTCCCCTGCTTGTCGCGATCTCCTGGACCTATATCTGGATATTCCGTTCCATTCCGCTGATTGTGCTGCTGCTGATCCTCAATAATCTCGGTTATCTCTACGAGACCGTCACGATCGGCGTTCCCTATACCGGTATCAACTTCTTCAGCTGGAACACGACGCAGCTCATGACGCCCTTTGCGGCTGCGGTGCTCGGACTGACGCTACATGCTGCGGCTTTCTCATCGGAGATCGTGCGCGGCGGCATCCTATCAGTCGAACAAGGTCAGCTCGAAGCGGCGGCCTCGCTTGGCCTGCCGCGCCGCCGGCAGTTTTCGCGCATCGTGCTACCGCAGGCGATGAGAACCATTCTGCCCAATGGTTTCAACGAGATCATTCTCCTCGCAAAGGGAACGTCGCAGGTCTATATCCTCGCGCTGCCCGAGCTATTCTATACGATCCAGATCATCTATCGCCGCAATCTGGAAGTGATCCCGCTGCTGATGGTTGCCACCGTCTGGTATCTGGTGATCCTGACCGCGCTTTCCATCGTCCAGCATCACATCGAGCGGCACTTTTCGCGTGGCGCGCTGCGCAACCCTCCGCCCTCACTATTTGCAACGCTCTACCGCACAATCCGGCCGCGCCGGCCCTTGCCTGAAGCGGTGGAGGCACCAGCGCCTGCGGACGCTAGAGCCGAACGGCCGGCCGCCGTCAGGACCGGTAGTTTCCAGCTCGGAAATCGCGGTGGTTCGGTCAATATTCACGGTGTTTCGAAGTCTTTC
Organism: Agrobacterium pusense; assembly: GCF_013285525.1. Classification (NCBI taxonomy): domain Bacteria; kingdom Pseudomonadati; phylum Pseudomonadota; class Alphaproteobacteria; order Hyphomicrobiales; family Rhizobiaceae; genus Agrobacterium; species Agrobacterium pusense. Next base: position 497,762 of record NZ_CP053857.1, on the reverse strand, counting down.
GGCTCGCTGAAAGTCCTTGATGATGTCACCGTTTCCATTCCGGCGGGCAGTGTCACCACCATTCTCGGCCAGTCCGGGTCCGGCAAGTCCACCCTGCTGCGCTCCATCAATCACCTGGAACGCGTGGATGATGGCTTCATTGCCATCGACGGCGAACTGGTCGGATATCGCCAGCAAGGCGACACGCTCTACGAGCTGAAGGAGCGGGAGATCCTCAAGCGACGCGTTGAAGTGGGTATGGTTTTTCAGAGCTTCAACCTCTTCCCCCATCTTACCGCACTGGAAAATATAGCCGAAGCGCCGGTCGTGGTTCGCGGCATCAAGAAGGAGCAGGCCGAGGCGGAGGCGAGGGATCTTCTGGCTCGCGTCGGTCTTGCCGAAAAGTCCGGAGCCTATCCGCGTCAGCTTTCAGGCGGCCAGCAGCAGCGCGTGGCGATTGCGCGGGCGCTTGCCCTACGGCCAAAGGTGCTGTTGTTCGATGAGCCGACCTCGGCGCTTGATCCCGAACTCGTCAACGAGGTGCTTGACGTCATCAAGGAACTGTCCCGGTCCGGCGTCACCCTCATCATCGTCACGCACGAGATCGGTTTTGCCCGTGAAGTTTCCGACAGGGTGATCTTCATGGAGCAGGGGCGAATTCTCGAAACGGGTACGCCTGACAAGGTGTTCAATAATCCCGAGCATCCGCGCACAGCTGAATTCCTCGCCAAAGTTCTCTAATCAACAACAAGGAAACACTCACATGGCTTTTTCATCGAAATTATTATCCCTTCTCGCCGGTGGTCTTTTCACGGCCACTGCCGCGCTCATCCCGGCAGCGCATGCGCAGGAGGTTGACCTGTCGCCGGAGCAGAAGGGTCGCGTTCGCGCAGAAAAGGTGGAGGAGGCGATCAAGCTCCTGCCTGCCGGCCACAAGTTCGTTGCCGATGGAAAGCTGACGGTTGCGACCGTACCTTTCCGGCTGCCGCTGGTGGATTATGCGAGCGACACGAAGACGCCGATCGGCGTGGAGCCGGATATTGCCCAGCTCGTCGCCGACAGCCTTGGACTTGAACTTCAGCTTGTCCCCATCGCCTGGGCCGACTGGCCGCTCGGTCTCACATCAGGCAAATATGACGCCGTGACGTCTAATATAACGGTGACGGAGGCCCGCAAGGAAAAGTTCGATTTCTCCAGCTATCGCAATGACCTGCTGGGCTTTTACGTGGGCAACAACAGCAAGGTCACGTCAATCGGCAAGCCCGAGGATGTCGCCGGGCTGAAGGTGATTGTCGGCGCGGCCACCAATCAGGAGCAGATACTCTTGAAGTGGATCAAGGACAACAAAGCCAAGGGCCTGGCCGACACCGAGGTACAATATTACGACGACCAGGCGGTGCTTGATGTCGCCCTGCAATCCGGCCGCGCGGATGCCTATCTTGGCCCCAATGCCACCTCTGCCTTCCAGGCGGCAAGCCAGAAGAAGACGAAGCTCGTCGGCACCTTCTCCGGCGGCTGGCCCGAAGCGGCGGAAATCGCCGTCGCTTCGAAAAAGGACGCCGGTATTGCCGAAGCCATCACTGCCGCACTGAATGCCCAAATCAAGAACGGCAACTACGGCAAGGTTCTCGCCCGCTGGAATCTGGGCTCGGAGGCCATCACCGAATCCCGCACAAACCCGCCCGGTCTGCCCAAGAGCTGAGAAGGCATATCGCTGACAGCCAAGTTGCCGAAAAAGCTGAGTTGAAGGTGGGACATCACTCAGCCGGTAGCGCGGGCCTCCTCCCGCCCGCGCTACCTCCGTCCCGCGATCAATATCGGGAAACACCAATGACTTTCACCTTTCGCCTGACCTCCGTCACGCTCGGCGCCTTTCTTTCCTTTGCCGGCTTCGCGTCTGCTTTCGCAGATGATGTATTCGATCTGTCGCCGGATCAGCCTGGGCGTGTCAGGGTCGAGAAGGATGCCGGCGCCATTGCCGCCATCCCGAAGGATTTCCGGTTCGTCTCACCAGGCAAATTCACCGTGGCCGTTTCACCGGGCGGCCCGCCGCTGGCCACTTACGCAACCGACGCGAAGACTGTCGTAGGGGCCGATCCCGATTATGCGCTCGCCGTTGCCGACAGTCTCGGGCTTGAGCTGGAACTGGTGGCGGTCGCCTGGGCGGACTGGCCGCTGGGGCTCGCGTCGGGCAAATACGATGCGGTGATCTCGAATGTAGGTGTCACGGAGCAGCGCAAGGAAAAATTCGACTTCTCCACCTACCGGCAGGGTCTCCACGGCTTCTTCGTCAAGTCCGACAGTGGCATAAGCGCTATCAGGGAGCCGAAGGATGCGGCGGGGCTGCGTATCATCGTCGGCGCCGGCACCAATCAGGAGCGTATCCTGCTGAAATGGAGCGACGAGAACGTTGCCGCCGGTTTGAAGCCGATCGAGCTGCAATATTACGACGATGAAGCAACGCGGCTTGTAGCCCTTTCGGCAGGGCGGGCGGATGTAATCGTTCAGCCGCATGCCCAGCTGGTTTTCATCGCAGCGCGAGACAAGACAATCAAGCGTGTCGGGACCCTTTCCGCCGGATGGCCGGAACGTTCCGACGTTGCAATCACCACCCGCAAGGGTTCGGGACTGGCCGATGCATTGACACTCGCCACCAACGATCTGATCAAGAGTGGTGCCTATGCAAAAATTCTCGACCGCTGGCAACTTTCCGAAGAGGCCCTGCCGGAATCGCGGACCAATCCTCCCGGACTGCCGAAAAGCTGACCTGCAGATGAGATGCGGCGGACTGCAATACCCGCTGGGTCATCCCCGCGGGTATTTGTCCGTCAGAAATCCGCGACCTTGCCCCAGGCCGAGCTGTTAAAACGGCTGGGATGATAAGGCGCGGGATCGACGATCGGGCTGGCGCCAGTGACGATATCGGCAATGAGGTGGCCCGCTCCCGGACCTATGCCGAAACCATGGCCGCTGAAGCCCGCGGCGAGGATGAAGCCGGGCAATTCGCTGGTTTCACCAATGGCAGGTACGCCATCCGGCGTGCTGTCGATAAAGCCGGCCCATGTGGTCGAAACCTGCGTTTTGCGTAGAGCAGGCAGGAGCTGCAAAGCTCTTTCATGGGTTTCGCGTATCGCTGCCGCATTCGGTTTCGGATCCAGAATGCGAACCCGTTCCATGGGGGTCGGCGCATCGAGGCGCCAGTTTTTCAGCGACTCGTGGCCACCGCGAACGCCTTCCAGGCCGCCTGGCCTGAGACTGCGCCAGCGCTTGAGGAACATCGGCACGAACTCACGCGCAAACCGCGCCTGCTGCGCCGTCGGGTCAATGCGTCCAAGCCCGCTGATGGCGAGCGTATAGCCCCCATTATTCCGCTTCGTTACCGAGACGGCGGCAGTGTGCAGCGCATCCGGCAGACCCTCCGCGCCGGGCGTAACGGCGAGAATAGAGGACCGAACCGAAGCCTGCGGAAAACGGATGCCCAGCTGGCGGCAGAATGAAGAGGCCCAGGCGCCGCCGGACATGATCGCCGTTTTCGTGCGGATGGTTCCTTTTTCGGTAACGACGGCGCTGACGCGACCATTTTCCGTCTCGAGGCCCCGCGCGGCGCAGTTCTGATGCACCGTGCCGCCCAGCTTCATGATGGCACGCGCTACGGCGGGGGCCGCCATGGAAGGATCGGCTGTTCCGTCGGTCGGTGAAAAAACGCCCCCCCTCCAGCGTTTTCCGGTCGCATGCCCACGCTCGCTCGCTTCATCTGCGCTCAACATATGGGTCGTCACGCCGGCAGTAAGGGCAAAGTCGCGCCAGCGCGCCCATCCAGCAAGCTCGGCCTCGTTGTCGCTCAGGTAAAGCAGCCCGCAGCGGCGAAAGCCGGTGTTCTCGCCGCTTTCGGCCGCAAATCGTTCCCAGAGCGTAAGGCTCTGCGTCGAAATCGGCAATTCCCTTGCGTCGCGGTTCTGCTGCCGGCACCAGCCCCAGTTCCGGCTGGATTGCTCCGCGCCGATAAGGCCTTTTTCGACAAGGGCGACTTTCAGGCCGCGCTGCGCGAGGTAATAAGCAGCGAATACGCCGACGATGCCGCCGCCGATGATGACCGCGTCAGCCGCTTTCGGCAGGTCCGGCGATGTCGTTATCTGTTGCAGCGGGGCGGGCATGGTCTGACTCCTTATAGTCGTCCTAATTTACCTTGGCCGACGCGCAAACGTTGCCAGACTGGGCTCTCTGACGGAATTTTCTGCTGTTCGCAGACCTCTCTGCAACTCTTTCTGCTGAATGAAAAAAACATCGTTGCGTCGACAGCGCGCGTCCATGTGGTAAGATTTCAATTGCCGCGCCAGAATTTTATGCCGCGTGTCTGAAAAAACAAAAGGGGTTCCGCACGTGATGAAACTTGACCGGATCGATATCAAGATTCTCTATGAACTTCAGAAAAACGGTCGCATCACCAATGTCGAGCTGGCGGAACTTGTCAATCTTTCGCCAAGCCCCTGCCTGATGCGGGTGAAGAAGCTCCAGTCGGAAGGTTATATCGAGGGGTATTCGGCGCAGATCAACATCAACAAACTCGGCCAGACGCTGACGGTCTTCACCGAGATCACACTCAAGAATCATCGCCAGATCGATTTCGCCCGCTTCCTCGGGGTCGTTGAAAAAATCGACCAGGTGGTGGAATGCCATCTCGTTTCCGGCGGTTACGACTACCTCCTGAAATTCGTCACGTCGGGCATTGTCGAATATCAGTCGATCATGGAAAGGCTGACCGATATGGACGTGGGCATCGACAAATATTTCAGCTTCGTGGTGCTGAAATCGCCGATTATCAAATCGCATATGCCGCTGACCAGCCTGTTTCCGCTTTGAAGTGAGAGGTAGTACATCAGACGTCCGCAGAACCGATGGGTTTGACAGGGGGTTGCACTTACACTCCGTCACCCCGGACTTGATCCGGGATCCAGCGCGATCAAGTCCTTGATTGCAAAAGACTCTTCTCACGGGGCAGACGCGCCGTGGCTGGATGCCGGATCAAGTTCGGCATGACGGAGGACAGCGTCTCAATCCTCTTTGGTAATCACCCAGGTTTTTGCAACGCCTTACTGTTTTTCAGCAGCTCACCGCTTGGAAAACGCCCGCACCAGCTCCGCATCCTGCTGAAGATTGTCGAGCCATGTCGGGTCGAGTTTGGGTACCGAAGAGAAGAGCAGCTTTGAATAGGGATGCGTCGGCGATTTGATGGCTTCCGTCTCCAGATGCTCCACCTTCTTGCCGGCGTACATCACCACGATTTCGTCGCAGATGGTCTCCACCACCGAGAGATCGTGGCTGATGAAGATGTAAGAGAGCTTCAGCTCCCGCTGCAATTCGCCGAGAAGATCGATGATGGCGGCGGCAACCACGGTGTCCAGCGCCGAGGTTATTTCGTCGCAGATGATGAGTGATGGTTCGGCGGCCAGCGCCCGGGCGAAATTGACGCGCTGCTTCTGCCCGCCTGACAGGCCTGAGGGATGACGGTGGCGCACCGAGCGCGGCAGCTTCACCATGTCGAGAAGCTGATCGACCCGCGCATCCCGGGCCTTGCCCTTCATGCCGTGATAAAAGGTCAACGGCCGGCCGAGAATATCCTCGATCGGTTTCGAAGGGTTGAGCGCGGTATCGGCATATTGGAAAACGATCTGCATGCGGCGCAGCTGGTCGCTTGTCCGATGGCGGGCATCGGCATCCAGCTCCTTGCCTTCGAAAATGACATGGCCGCCTGCCGCCGGAAGAATGCCGGCAATGGCGCGTGCCAGTGTCGATTTTCCGCAGCCGGATTCGCCGATGATACCAAGATTGCGACCGGGATAGACCGAAAGGCTGACGGAATCCACGGCGCGCACGAGCGGCATCCTGTCGTCGCCCTTGGTGCCATATCCAGCGATCAGATTTTCAATATCCAGCAACGGTGCTGCCCGCTCCTGCGTTGGCGGGGCGACCGCGCGGACCTTGTCATGAAATGCCGTCAGCAATTCCTTTGTGTAAGGATGCTGCGCATTTTCGAGAATATCCCTGGTGGTGCCGGTTTCCTGTACCTCGCCGCCTTTCAGCACCACGATCTGGTCGGCGATCTGGGCAACGACGGCGAGATCGTGTGACACATAGACACCTCCGATGCCGCCCTTACGCATTGCCGATTTGAAGGCGCGCAGGACCTCGATCTGGGTCGTGACGTCGAGTGCGGTGGTCGGTTCGTCGAAGATCACCAGCTTTGGATTGCCGATCAGCGCCATGGCCGCGGAGAGGCGCTGAAGCTGACCGCCGGAGACCTGATGCGGATAACGGTCACCGATGGTTTCCGGGTTGGGCAATGAGAGCGCCTTGAAGAGCTCAACCGCGCGTGCACGGGCTTCCTGCGGCGGCATGAGGTGATGGATGCGGGTGACTTCGATGACCTGATCGATGATCTTCTGTGCCGGGTTGAAGGCGGCAGCAGCGCTTTGCGGGACATAAGTGACTTGTGTGCCGCGGACCCTTTCGCGCTCTGTTTCGGAAAGCTGCACCATATCCTGACCCGCCACCTTGACGCTGCCGCCGGAAATGCGGCAACCGGGGCGGGCGTAACCCATCAGCGTCAGGGCGATGGTGGTCTTGCCGGAGCCGCTTTCGCCGATCAGTGCGACGATTTCGCCATCGGCGATATCGATGTCGACGCCCTTGATGATATCGATGCGACGGCCTGAATCGGTGGTTGCCTCGACCTTCAATCCGCGGATTTCAACGAGATTGTTCATGCTTCGCTCCTGTCGCGAATTTTCTGCGGCAGATTGTCGATCAGCAGGTTCACGCTGATCGTCAGGCTTGCAATGGCCAGTGACGGAAAAATGACCGCGGGGGCCGCGAAAGGCAGGCCGCCGATGTTTTCGCGCACCAGCGCACCCCAATCGGCATTGGGTGGCTGCAGGCCGAGGCCAAGGAAGGAAAGGCCAGAAAGAAGCAGGACGATAAACACGAACCGTACGCCGAGATCGGCAAGCACGGGCCGGATGATGTTCGGCAGAATTTCGGAGCCGATGAGATAAAAGAGGCTCTCACCGCGAACACGCGCCACTGTGACGAAATCCATTGTGTTGACATTGACTGCAAGCGCGCGGGCAAAACGATAGGCGCCGGGCGTGTAGATGACCGAGAGCGTGACGATTAATACCGGAATGGACGAACCGACAGCGGCGACGACCACGAGGCCGAAAAGCTTGCTTGGAATGGAATTCACCGCATCGAGAAACCGGCTGAGCGCGGCGTCGAACCAGCCGCCGATGACGGCGGCGCACATGCCGAGCACAACGCCGCAGGTGCAGGCGATGGCGACCGCTGCCAGCGAAATGCCGACCGTGAAACGTGCGCCCATGAGAATACGGGAAAGCACGTCACGACCGAGATAGTCCGAACCGAGCCAGAGCTCTGATGTCATCGGCCCGAAATAATCGAAATCGACGATTTCACCGACCGGATGCGGAATGAGATATGGCGCGAAGATCGCAACCATGGCCCAGAGAAAGATGACGAGAAAGCCGAAAACGCCGACTGCGTTGATCTTGTAACCCAAACGCGAGGTCCCCGAAGTTGTTTTGACATGATCGGCCATCAGCGCAGCCTCGGATTGGACATGATGGCGATGATGTCTGCGGTCGTGATGAGGAGGAGATAACCGACGCAGAAGATCATTGCGCAGGTCTGGATCAGCGGCAGGTCGCGGGTGGCGACGCCATCGACCATCAGCTTGGCGATGCCGGGATAATTGAAGATCGTCTCGACGATGATAACACCGCCGACAAGATAGGAGAGCGAGAGCGCCACCGCGTTGACAATGGGGCCAAGCGCGTTTGGCAGCGCGTGGCGCAGCACGATGCGCATGCGCGGCGCACCCTTCAGCAGCGCCATTTCGACATACGGCGTGTCGAGTGTCTCGATAACGGCGGCGCGGCTCATGCGGATCATTTGGGCGGAGACAACGAAGGTCAGGGTGATGACGGGCATGGCGTAAACACGCAGCACATCGAAAAGCGTGTGCACTTCGCTGACGAGCGATAGCGCCGGCAGCCATTTCAGGTAAACGGCAAAAAGCAGCACCGCGAGCGTCGCGATCATGAATTCCGGCACCGAAATGACGCCGATGGTCAGCACGGTGACGGCCCGGTCATAAAGCGTTCCGCGCAGCATTGCGGAACTGATGCCGAGCGTCAGCGCCAGCGGCACGGCGATGATGGTCGTGATGCCAGCCAGCTTCATGGAGTTGATGAAACGCGGGCCGATGAGATCGGCAATCGCCATGTTATTGGCATAGGACGTGCCGAGATCTCCCTGCACCAGGCCGAAAAGCCAACGGATGAAACGCAGCAGGGCGGGATCGTCGAGATGCATGGCGGTACGCAGGCCCGCAACGGCTTCAGGCGTCGCCGCCTGGCCGAGGAGGATCGTCGCGGTGTCGCCGGGTAACAGGCTGGTGGCTGAAAAGACGATAAATGAGACGATAAGCAGCGTCGTCAGCATGACGACCAGCCGCCTGGCGACAAGGGATAATATCCGGCTGTTCATTCACATGCTCCTGCAACCTGCCTGATGGTGGAGGCTTCCCGCATCTTGCGGAAAGCTTGCCGGGCGCTGTTTCACGCCCGGCACCATGGTTTATCAGGCTTCGAGCCAGACGTATTCCGCGAAGGCGTAACCCATCATGCCGCCGAGTGGATTGGCTTCCAGCCCCTTCAGCTTGGAGGAGATTGCGTCCACATTGGTGAGATAGGCGGGAATGATGGTGCCTGCTTCGTCGGCGATCATCGTCTGCATCTCGAAGTAGATCTGCTTGCGCTTCTCCATGTCGAGCAGGCCGCGCGCCTCCAGCATCAACTTGTCGAATTTTTCCGACTTGTACTGGCTTTCGTTCCACGGCGCGTCCGATGCATAAAGCAGCGAGAACAGGATGTCGGGCGTCGGACGCGGGTTGATGTTGCCGAAATGGATCGGGGCCTTCAGCCAGTAATTGCTCCAGTAGCCGTCGGCGGGAACGCGCTGCACGTCCAGCTTGACGCCGATTTCCGCAGCCGAAGCCTGGATGATCATCGCCATGTCGATGGCCGAGTTCGCCGCGTCGGAGGTAATGACCGGGATGGACTGGCCAATGACGCCGGCTTTTTCGAAGTGGAACTTCGCCTTCTCGGGATCGAAGGCTTTCGGCTTCAGATCCGGATTGTGATAGGGGCTCATGGGCGGCACCGGCTGGTCGTTCCCCACTTCCCCAAGTCCGCGCAGGGCCGCCTTGACGATCTGCTCGCGATTGACGATCGACTTCATGCCGGCAATGAAATCGGCCTTGTTACCGGGTGCCTGATCAAGACGGATGTTGAGATTGGTGTAGTTGCCGGACGTTCCCTTCGACAGGACAACGCCCTCCTGCTTGTCGAGCAGACGGAGCGCGCGCGGGTTGATGGCGGCGGCGAGCTGGATATCACCGGAGAGAAGCGCGTTGACACGGGCATTATCGTCCGAGATCGCGAAGAACTCGAAGCTGTCGACGTGCGGTCCACCGGATTTCCAGTAATTGGTATTCTTCGCCATGATCGAGCGTACCCCCGGCTCGAATTTTTCGAGCTTGAAGGCACCGGTGCCATTGCCCTTGGAGAAATCGGTGGTGCCGTCCGCCACGATCATGAAGTGGTGCATGGCAAGGATCGTCGGCAGGTCGGCATTGGCACTGGCCAGCGTAATCTCGACGGTGCTCTTGTCGACGGCCTTGAAGCCGGTCATCTGTGCCGCGATCTTGGCAACCTTGGAGCCGACGGCTGGATCGAGATGGCGCTTCAGCGAATAGACCACGTCGTCGGCGGTCAGCGCCTTGCCGTCGTGGAAGGTCACTCCTGAGCGGAGTTTTACGGTCCAGGTCTTGGCGTCCTTGGATTCGATCGATTCGGCCAGCTCCATCTGCGGCGTGCCGGAAATGTCGAGAAAGCTCAGGCGGTTGTAGAGCGCGCAGCAGCGGACATAATCCGTCGAGAGCGAGGCTTTGGCCGGATCCAGCGTATCGGCAGTGGAGGCCGACCAGCCCGCCGCCTTCAGCGTGCCGCCGGAAACCGGGGTAGCCGCCACGGCTTGCGACGCGCGGCCGAGGATCGCCGAACCGGCGGAAAGGGCTACGCCGCCCGCCAGCATCATGTGAAGCAGTTCGCGCCGTGTGGCGCCGCGGCGGATTGCCTGTTCAACGGCAGCATCATCGGAGCGGGTCCAGTTTGAAATCCTGTCACTCATGGTCTTCCCCTTTTGTATGATTTCTTGAAATGCGTCTGTAGAAATTACCTGCGGCTGCGCACCGGTGTGCGCCACGCCGACAGCAGGGGCGGCTCAGCCGCCCGTTTGTCTGGCGGCTTCGGCAAGGCCGGCCATGGACGTGAAGTGATAATCCGGTTCGGTGAAGTTTTCCGGCTCGATCGTGCCGCCATATCCCTTCTGGGCATGGCGACGCTCTATCCAGCAATTGGTCATGCCGAGTTTTCGGGAAATGCCGATATCGTGGTACTGGCTCTGCGCCACGTGCAGAATGTCCTCCTTCGACGCTCCTTCGCTTTCCACGAAGGAAAAGACCTTCTCGAAGAAGGCAGGGTCGGGCTTTTCAGTGCCGGTGTCATCCGCGGTGAAAGCGGCGTGGAAGGGGTTGCCGAGTTCCTTCGAGAAACAGTCGAAGGCCCAGCGTCGGGCGTTGGTCATGGCGATCAGGCGGTGGGTCTTTGAAAGTTCGGCCATCGCGGCGCGGCTGTCGGCAAAGCCTTTCCAGTCCTTTGCCGCGTCGCGCAGACGCTCACCATAGGCGCGCTCCACCGGCAGGCCGAGCTCAGGGGCAATGATGAGGTAGACGCGCACGAGATCATCGGGAAAAAGGTCGGTCGCGTCGGAGTAGCGGGCCGCACGGTAGAGCGCGAGCGCCTTTTCACCATCGACCTCAACACCGTTTTCCGCACCGATTGCGGCCAGCGTCGATGTCAGACCCCGTTCGAAATCGATGAGGGTTCCCACCACGTCGAAGCTCATATATTTGAAGTCGCTCAGTTTTTTGGGCAATGTCGGTCTCCGCTCTGCCGCCACGTCCTTTTTAGGGGAGGGTTGCGGCATTTTATTTCGTTCCCGGACGGGATCCTTGTCCCGTTCCCATTTTTGAAAACGCCTGTTTTAGTAGCGTTTTGTGCTTTTTCTTAGGGATAGTTTGGCAGTTCCGGCGCGCCGGATTCTCCGAAATGGATCGGCTCTTCGGCAGAATATTGCGAATATGCGCTGTGTGGCGACATTTCGCGAAGGTGCCGGGAAAGAGCCGGTCGCCGCTTCAGGCCATGGCCGCCCGCACGGCCGGGTCCTCTAACGTCTGATCGAGGGTTTTAAGCGTTCGTTCGATTATCGCATCGATCTCGCCATCCGTACAGCAGAGCGGCGGCGCGTAGCCGAGGATGCCGCTCGCGAAGGCGCGCACGATGAGGCCGTTCTCCCAGGCGCGGTCAAAAACCCTGCGGGCCGGTATGGCCGCTGCCGGAAGCGGGGTTTTTTTCTCCTTGTCGGTCACAAGCTCGACGGCGGCAAGCATGCCGCGGCCGCGCACATCGCCGACCAGCGGATGGCTTCTCAGCCCTTCCAGCCCCGCCATGAGGCGCGCGCCGGCGCGGCGGCCATTCTCCAGCAGCCCGCCTTCGTAGAGCTTCAGCACTTCCAGACCCACGGCTGCGCTGACCGGATGAGCGGAATAGGTATAGCCATGGCCGACCGCCGCTTCGCCTGCGAAATCGGCAATCGTGTCGTAGACATGATCAGCCATGAATACCGCGCCCATCGGCACGTAGCCGGACGTGAGGCCCTTCGCCGCGGTGATGAAGTCGGGCACGATATCTTCGTCGGCGCAGGCAAAAAGCGGGCCGGTACGCCCGAAGCCGGTGATGACTTCGTCGGCGACGAAAAGGATGCCGTATGACTTGCAGAGGTCCCGCATGGCCTTGATCCAGCCGGGCGGCGGTACGAGCACCCCGCCGGAACCCTGAATGGGCTCCGCATAAAAGGCGGCGACGCGCTCCGGACCGATCGTCTCGATCTTGTCCTTCAGAATTTGCAGGGAGGAGGCAATGATGGCGGCGGGATCGCTTCCGGCCGGGTTGCGATAGGCGTAGTGCGACGGGATTTTGTGCTGCCAGTCGTAAGGCACGCCGAAACCAGCATGGAACGCGGGCAGGGCGGTGAGGCCCGAACCGGCGGTGGTGGAGCCGTGATAACCCTGTTCGATGGAGATGAACTGGTCACGCTGCGGCTCACCCCTGGCGTGCCAGTAATAGCGGATGAAACGGATGGTGCTGTCCACGGCATCGGAGCCGCCAAGCGTGAAATAGACATGGTTCAGGTCGCCGGGCGCTCGGTCGGCGAGTTCCGACGCAAGCCGGATGGCCGGCTCGCTGCCAATGTCGAAATAGGCTGTGGCATAGGGCAATTCCCGCATCTGTCTGGCCGCGGCCTCAACGATGCTGTCATGACCATAACCGGCATTCACGCACCACAGACCGGCAAAGCCATCGATGAGCTGGTGGCCGGTGATGTCGGTGACGGTGGCGCCGCTTGCCGATTTCAGCACCCGCACGCCCAGCTTCTCATGGCCGCGGAAGGAGGAGACGGGGTGCACCAGATGGGCGCGGTCCAGTTCGATCAGGGAATTGCTTAACATGGTCTCTCTCCGGATTCAGCCGAGTGCCTGGCTGGTCAATGCAAATGTTCTGAATTTTCTGCCGGGGGCGATGTCGGTCTTCGGTCGGCGCATGGCGATGCCGCCGCCGACATGGGCAAGACCATTTTCGACGAGCCATGGGGCGAGACCCGTATCGGCGGTGGTGTCCACCCGCAGGAACATGCCGGGGCGCTCGGCAATGACGAAAGCGATGAGGGCCTTTGCAGTTTCAGCATTTTCTGCCACGACCGGGCCTATGACCTCACCGCGCCCGAAGGCGCGCAGGGCTGCAAAGCCCTTGAGGACGCCCTCCTGCCGGACTTCGGCAAAACGCGCTCTCGCGACAAGCGCTGCAAAGAGCGGGGTGCGGTCCGCGCCGAACGCCTGCGCATCGAGCACCGCAAGCTCCCCTGGAACGACGGTCTCGAGCCAGGCGACACCCGCCGGCTTTTCGCCAGGAACAGGAACACCCTGATGCTGGAGCACTTCCCCCGAGGCGACGAAGCCCATTTTTTCATAGAGGGGAAGGCCATCGGCCGTGGCGACCAGGCGGCATTCGCGCTTTTCGGTGGCGCCGATCGCCGCATCCATCAGACGGCGGCCAAGACCGCGCCCGCGCATTGCCTCATCCACGATCACCATATTGACGGTGGCGCAGCCATCTCCCAGCAACGTCGCCATTGCGGTTCCGACGACACGGCCGTTTTCGAGCGCGACGAAGCCATTGCTGATTGAAAGGACAAGCGCCCAGTCTTCCTTGCGATGCGGCCAACCGGCCTGGCGCGAGAGTTCGACGGCGGCGTCAAGATGGTCAGGTTGAAAGGACTGGATGTCGATGGGGCTGGCGTGCATGCCGAAACTCCGTTTGCTCTGCTGGTTCATTGATAGACTGAGGTTTGAAGAAGATTGTCCCGACAAATGGGAAGGTTCGATATGTTTCGCTGTTGCTTTTATCCGTTGCCGCATCTTATGCCGCCTGTCGTGCGCGCCTGGCGGCAAACCGGGCCGGGCGAGGAGATCCGGGTTTCTCCGCGCGCAACTCTCTGCCAAACTGGCAGCTACATACGCAACAATCTGCTTTCGCGACGGGCAATTGCGGTGCGCCGACGGGACAAAGGCTTTCTATGATCTCATTATTCCGGCCACACTCGATCCCCAATCAAGGATGACGACGACATGACCATCTTCCGCCCGAAATACATCACTTTCGATTGCTACGGTACGTTGATTAACTTTCAGATGGCCGAGGCAGCCCGCGATCTTTACGGCGACCGCCTGGATGAAGCGCAGATGCAGGAATTCATCAAGAATTTCTCTGCTTATCGTCTGGACGAGGTCATGCATGACTGGAAGCCCTACGCTGAAGTCGTTCACAACGCGCTGTCACGGACATGCAAGCGCAACGGCGTATCCTTCAAGGACGACGATGCCATCATGACCTATGAGCGCGTTCCGACCTGGGGTCCGCACGCGGATGTCCCCGCTGGTCTGGCGAAGGTCGCAAACGAAATTCCGCTCGTCATCCTGTCCAACGCCATGGATTCGCAGATCATGTCGAATGTCGCAAAGCTCGGTGCGCCGTTCCATGCCGTCTATACGGCCGAGCAGGCGCAGGCCTACAAACCGCATTTCAAGGCTTTCGAATATTTGTTCGACATGCTCGGCTGTGGTCCGGAAGACATTCTCCACGTCTCGTCCTCATTCCGTTACGACCTGATGTCGGCCCATGATCTCGGCATCAAGAACAAGGTCTGGGTCAATCGCGGGCACGAACCGGCAAACCCTTATTATGGTTATGTCGAGATCGCCGATATTTCCGGTCTCGCGGGTGTTGTCGGACTGTAAGGAAAGGACCAGGCCATGAAGCTCGTCTCCTACTGGCACGATACTGCCCCCTCTTTCGCGGGGGCGGCGGAAGGTCCTGTAGAGGGTCACTATGATGTGGCCGTCATCGGCGGCGGCTTTACCGGTCTTGGTGCCGCGCGCCAGCTCGCGAAAGCGGGCGCGCGCGTCGTTGTTCTGGAAGGGCAGCGGGTCGGCTGGGGTGCTTCCGGCCGCAATGGCGGGCACCTCAATAACGGCCTTGCCCATTCCTATCTTTCCGCCAAGGCGGAGCTTGGCAAGGAACGAGCCATTGCGCTGTACAAAGCACTGGACGCGTCAATCGACACGCTGGAGAGCCTGATCGCCGAGGAAGGTATCGACTGTAATTTCCGCCGGGCGGGCAAACTGAAAATGGCCTCGAAGCCGCAGCATTTCGAAGGGCTGGCGAGGAATTTCGAAGCTGTATACGCCGAGGTCGATCCCGATACGGCGCTTCTGTCCGCCGCCGATCTTACGACGGAAATAGGTTCGCCCTTTCATGGCGCCATGCTCTCGAAGAAGAGCGCCATGATGCATATGGGCCGTTATGTGGCAGGGCTCGCCGAAGCTGCCAGCCGTCATGGCGCGGTGATCTTCGAAAATGCGTCGGTGACGAAACACATTCAGAACGGCGGGCTTCACGAACTTGAAACCGCGCGCGGCAAGGTGACCGCGGACAATGTTTTCGTTGCGACGGGCGCTTACACGCCCTCCGGTTTCGGTTATTTTCGCCGGCGCATTATCGCCGTCGGCAGTTTCATCATCGCCACGCGGCCGCTGACGGATGCAGAAGTGAAGGCGTCGGTTCCGGGTAATCGAACCTATGTCAATTCCATGAACATCGGCAACTACTTCCGGCTGGCTCCGGATAACCGGCTGATCTTTGGCGGCCGTGCACGCTTCTCCGCCACGTCGGACCAGCGTTCTGACGCCAAGAGCGGAGCGATCCTGACGGAAAGCCTCCATCGCATTTTTCCCCAGCTTTCGCATGTGCCGATAGACTATTGCTGGGGCGGACTGGTGGACATGACCAAGGACCGCTATCCGCGGGCCGGCTATCACGATGGCGTCTGGTATGCCATGGGCTATTCCGGTCACGGGGCGCAGCTTTCCACACATCTCGGCATGGTGGTGGCGGACGCCATTCTGGGGCGGCCGGACAACAACCCGCTAAAGGGGCTTGAGTGGCCGGCGGTGCCAGGTCATTTCGGCAAGCCCTGGTTCCTGCCGCTCGTGGGTTTATATTACAAGATGCTGGACAAGATACAGTAGCCGGCCGCAATTTGTGGCCGCGCCAGCCAGGCGCGGCCACTCCTTGAATGCCCCGGATGAACGGTCAACCCGCGCGCTTCAGTTGAAGGTGGGATACACCCGCTGCAACATTCACGCCGGTTCCCACTTCGGCGCTGATCGGCTGCAGGGCAAAGTTTTTGGCATTGCCGCCGATCAGCGCATTGGCGCCGACACCGACCCCGACCGACGCTCCTGCGGAAGCGCCGACATAATCACCGCTCAGCGCGCCGTCACCCACACGGCTTGCCGCCGTGTTCAGCACGATCCAGCTCATATAGGTCTTGCCGGTCACGCCGATGTCGAGACCGAGCTTGCCGATCTTTCCCGTGTAGCGCTCAGTCTTTCCTGAGCGCTGGCGGAATTCGCAGTTCACCGCCTTGCTGGATCCGACGACGAGGCCGACGCCGCCGGCGATTTCACACGACAGCGTGCCGACACGCTCCTTCTGCGCGGTTTCCGTAGCGCGCTTGCCGTTGTGCTTCGTCTCGGCGGAAGCGAGTGGGGCAATGGCCAGCGTTGCAATTGCAGTTGCGAGAACGAGTTTTTTCATTGTCTGTCACTCCTGTTATCATTCACGAGGCGGATGCGTGGGGAAGAGGCATCCAGATAGGGATAGGGCGGCTGCCGGATCGCGAGATCCGCAATGATCGGCCGCGATGCGAAACATTCCGCGATGATCACCGCACGTTCGAAGGCAGAGAGCGTTTCAACCTCGCCCGAGAGCACAATACGGCCCTCGACCGACGTGACGGAGATTGAGCTTTTCTCCTGTCCGTCAGCATAGGCGATTACGGCCTGCAGGGCGGCGCAGAGGCTGACCTCCTGCGGAAGGCAGCTTGCCGCCGGGTTTGCTTCGCACGCAAGCATCATGGTGAAACCTCCTGCCTTGAACATGGACGGTTCACTTGAATGCTTTTTTGACGGTATCCTTCGTCTGGCCCAGCTTTTCCTGCGCCTGGCCGGCCAGTTTTTCGGCCTTGCCTTCAGCCTGAAGCTTGTCATTGCCGGTGATCTTGCCGGCTGCTTCCTTGATCGTGCCCTTTGCCTGACGGGCGATACCTTCGATACGGTTATTGTCCATGACGAACTCCTTCCATCGTTTGAGCGTGCCGCGGTTGGTAACGGCATGATGGAAAGGTAGCCCTGGAATAGTGCTCCTTGCAGAGCATTAGCTACTAGTTCAACTGGTACAAATTGACCTATTTTGCGGGTGGCGAATGTTGTTTTTCCCGGCGGCCGGCAAAACCGCGCTCCCTAGCCCAGATGACCGCCGCCGTGCGGCGGTTGACGCCGATCTTGCCGTATAGCGACGCGATATGATTGCGGATGGTATGTCTGGACAGGTTCAACCGGTCGCTCATTTCCTTGTCGCTGCATCCGTCGCAGATCAGAGACAATATCTGCTCTTCACGCTCGGTGAGATCCTTGAGCGAAGCGGAGGATGACGCCCCGCGGGAATTCTGCCTGAGCCCTGCCAGCCGTTCCACCACGGTGCGACTGAACCATGATGTATCGGCCATGACGCTCTCGATCGCCTCGATCAGTTCGTTCTCGGAGCGGCGTCGCTCCGTCACATCCTGTATCGCCCAGATGACACAGAGCTGGTCATTGATCTCGGCGCGTTCTGCAGAAACGATACATTCGGCCGCGCTGCCATCGGCAAGGTTCATGCGCAGGTTCTCGTTGCGGATCGGGATATTGTCCTTCAGCCGCTTTTCGACATCGCGCCGTGCTGCCACATCGTCCCACAATTTCAGTTCGCTCGCCGTCTTGCCCACCACCTCGGCTTCCTTGCGTCCGCACAGCGTCAGAAATGCATCGTTGACTTCTGTCAGCACGAAATCTTCAAGCCTCGAAATCGCAGCCGGTGCGGGCGAGAGTCGGAAGGATTTGAAAAAGCGCTCCTCGCTCTGGCGAAGTGCATTTTGTGCTTTCCGGCGGCCGTCGAGATCGGCGAAGGTAAAAAGCATGCACGGCTCTTCGGCAACGGCGATGGTTTCTCCCGCCACGATCACCAGCCGGTCGCCGCCGGGAATGGGGATGAGCGCCTCACGCTGGCGTATGACACGTCCTTCATGCAGGCGTTTCAGCGCATCCTCGCCGGTATCGCATTCGGAAAACAGGCCGAGTTCCTCGACGCTGATGCCGATAATATCCTCCCGGCTGAAGCCGGTCATTTCCAGAAAGCCCTGGTTGACACGAATGAAGCGCTGGTCTTCAAGCCTGCAGATGAGACCA
This sequence comes from Agrobacterium pusense, assembly GCF_013285525.1. Taxonomy (NCBI): domain Bacteria; kingdom Pseudomonadati; phylum Pseudomonadota; class Alphaproteobacteria; order Hyphomicrobiales; family Rhizobiaceae; genus Agrobacterium; species Agrobacterium pusense. The sequence continues at coordinate 479,680 of NZ_CP053857.1, read as the reverse complement.
GGTGCGGGATTTGCGTTAAAAGCACTCTCGAAACGTGCCTCCGCTTCGTAGCGCGGCGTCTCGTCACGAATGATCAGCACCAGCACATCCGGTTTCGCGCCGGCATCTTCCAGGATAAGGCCACGCACGGTGTGCACCCAGCATTCGGTTTCATCGTCACTCGGCGATATTTCCACCGTGACGTCTTCAAAGGTTTCGCCGGCAAGAAGCCGCTCAAGCGGATACTGCCCTGCTTCTAGAAGATGATTATTGCGATACCGAAGCGTGAAATTCCGCCGGTAGCTTTCGGTATCGTCGCCGAGTTCGGATACCGATTCTATGCGGTGCATCACAAGCGCCGCCCTGTTGGCCCAGGCGATTGTTCCGTCGTTTTCGAGAAGGATCAGCCCGTCGCTCAGCCCGGTTACGAGATTTTGCAATACGAGCCGGTTGATCTTGGGAATGGTCACGCTGTCGTCCATGTCGCCCCTGGCATCTAGAAACTTTATGCCTTTATAACGCCAAGTTCCGCCAAGTGTTGCAAGGCACGGATAGACGACACGATAACGCGCCGCTTGACCGCGATAAGCGCGCCGGAATCGGATGGTGCGGATTTGTTGGCTGTCCGTCATCCCGTCACCTCAAGGTTCATTTTCGCCCCCTGCAAACGCGGCGGTGATCACTTGCTTATGGGCGCGCGCATCGGACATACTGCCTCTTGAACCACAGATGCCAAGGGCGAGACGACGCCAGAGACTTGAAGCTGGATCGCGCAGCCATCCGAGAAGATTGAGCCATGAATACCCGATTCCTCGAAACCTTTCTCTGGGCTGCCCGATTGAGCAGCTTTTCGGCAGCCGCGGAACGCTTGCACACGACCCAGGCATCTGTTTCAAACCGCATCGCCGCGCTGGAGCGGGAGCTTGGCGTCGTCCTGTTCACGCGTGATGTGCGCTGCGTCAACCTGACTCCCGCCGGTCGTCTGGCGCTGCAACATGCCGAAAAGATCGTCAATCTCACCGGCGAATTCCGGCAAATCGTCAGCAATCGGGAAGCGCTGAGGGGGACGGTGAGGATCGGTGCTGCCGATACGATCGTGTATGCCTGGCTGCCGCTTCTCATCCGCCGCATGAACGAGCAATATCCCGGCGTCAGTCTGGATCTGACAATCGATACCAGCCTGAAACTCTCCCAGCGTATCCAGAACGGCGAGGTGGATGTCGGCTTCATCATGGGGCCGATCATGGCTGCTGACATCTATAACTCACCGCTTTGCACCTTCGAATCCTGCTGGGTGGGCGCGGTCGAACTGCCGCTGCCGGAAACCGGCGTGACGCTTGAAGATATCGCGCATTTTCCGTTGCTTACCTTCTCCACCGGCTCGCAGCCGCATCAGGCGTTGCGGGCGCTTCTGGATTCGCACGGCCTGTCCGACAGCCGCATTTATAATTCGAATTCACTGTCGATCATGACACGCCTCGTGGCCACGGCCGTCGGCGTCGGTGCGCTGCCGCGTGTCTTGGTGGACGGCATCATCAAATCTGGCGAAGCGCGTATTCTCGACATCACGCCATCGGTGCCGCCCCTGACCTTTCACACGGTTTACCAGGAGCGAGGCGACAATGCGCTCGCCCGCGCGATCGCCGACATGGCGACGGAGATCGTCAGTGAAACCACGATTCAATGGATGACCGCCGCAGCTTAATTTTTATGCTGCATTGCAAGATGATTAATCTATAAGCTTATCTTATGGGTTTCGATAGAGTTTTTCCGTTTGTCACGAAAACAGTTCCCGTTCTTAATTCTCCTCGCAACATGAGAGGAGAGCAACGTGAAAGTCTCACTTGTTCAAATGAATACCCAGAATGACAAGGCAGAGAACCTGAAGGTTGCTGCCGATTTGATTGAGAAGGCAGTCAAGGCGGACAATCCTGACCTTGTTGTTCTTCCTGAATACTTCGCATTTCTTGGAGATAATCCTCGGGAGATGCATGAAAGCGGCGAGGAATTTCCTGGCGGTGAAATCTATACGCTGCTTTCGGGGCTCGCGAAGAAGCATGCCATAACGCTCCATGCCGGCTCCATCGTCGAGAAGGAAGGCAACCGCTTCTATAATTCGACCCTCGTTTTCGGCCCTGATGGCAAGCAGATCGCCCGTTATCGCAAGATTCACCTGTTCGACGTCGATACGCCGAACGGCATCAGCTACCGCGAATCCGATTCCGTCGCCCGCGGCGAAGAGGTCGTAACCTATAAGGTTGGCGACAAGACGGTCGGTTGCGGCATCTGCTACGATATCCGCTTCCCGGAACTGTTTCGTGCGCTGCGGGACAAGGGCGCGGACGTCATCGTTCTGCCGGCTGCATTCACGCTGATGACGGGGAAGGACCATTGGGAAGTGCTGGCCCGCGCCCGCGCCGTCGAGACGCAGACCTATTTCCTTGCCGTCGGACAGATCGGCACCCATGCGGGTGGAAAGAAAGCCTGCTGGGGACATTCCATGGTCATCGATCCGTGGGGTCACATCGTCGCGCAATGCTCCGACACTGTCGGGACAGCCGGCGCTGCTCTCGACTTCGACTATTCGGCCAAGGTGCGCGCCAACGTGCCGGTGGCGAACCACCACGTTCTCTGATCGGAGAAAGACCCAATGTTTATCGTCAACCCCATGCCGGAACAGATCGGCCCCGACATCATCGAACTTCTTGAAAAGGTCGAAGTGGCCACGATCGGCCATGTGCTCCATTCCGGTTTCGTCGATCCTGAAATCCGGGCGGTCCTTCCGGGCAAGCGCGTGGCGGGCACCGCCGTCACGCTTCGCATCCCGAATGCGGATTCGACCATGCTGCACTACCTGACGCAACTCGTGCGTCCGGGCGATATCGTTCTCATCGACCGTTGCGGTGATACCCGCCACGCCTGCTGGGGCGGCGTCATCACCAACACCATGAAGATGGCCGGTGTCAAAGCCGGTGTCGTCGATGGTCCGGCGACCGATTTTTCGGAGTTCACCAAGGTGGACATGCCCATGTGGTGCCGCGGCCCGTCGCCGATCACCACGAAGATCCTCGGTCTGGAAGGCGCGATCAATATTCCGATCAGCGTTGGCGGCCAGGTGATCAATCCGGGTGATGCGATCCTGTGCGATGAGAGCGGCGTGGTCGCCCTTCATCCGAGCCAGGCTCGCGCCATGGCGGAGCGCGCCATCGGCATGCAGGAAGCCGAGATCGTGCTTCTGGAGCGCCTGCGCAACGGCGAGAAGCTGCCGGATATTTCGGGCGCCAACAAATTCGTCCAGGCCAAGCTCAGCGCCTGACACAGGCTTACGGGTGGCGGATCCGTTCGCCACTCCCAATAACAATAGAGGAGAACAGGACAATGAAGAAAACGATACTTCTGAGTGGGATTCTCATGCTCGGTGCGGCTGCCCTGCCGGCGCAGGCCCAGCAGACCGTGACGTTCCTCGGCTATAGCGGCCTTTTCCAGGAGCGTTACACGAAGGCCGTCATCGAGCCTTTCATGGCCGCCAACCCTGACATCAAGGTCGAATATTTCCCGCAGCAGGGTTCTGCCGCCATGCTCGGCGCGCTGCGCGCCCAGAAAGCTGCTCCACAATCCGATATCGCGCTGATGGATGTCTCTGTTGCCAAAACCGGCACGGATGAAGGCCTGTTTGACAAGATCGATGAAAGCGTGACGAAGAATGTCGCCGACCTTTATCCGAACGCCCGCTTCGAAGGTGTGGCCGGTGTTGGCGTGACTTTCGACAATCTGGTTCTCATCTACAATACCGATGCGGTCAAGACCGCCCCGGATAGCTGGAATGCCCTGAAGGACAGCGCATTCAAGGGCAAGGTCGCCATGCTGAGCGCCCCTGACATCGTCGGCATCGGCACCACGATCATCATGGATCACATGAATGGCGGCACTGATTTCATCAAGAACATCGATGCCGGCATCAAGGCCATGGCGGAAGTGGCGCCGAACGTTCAGACCTGGGAACCGAAACCGGAAGTCTATCCGAATGTCGTCAATGGCCAGGTATCGCTGGGCGTGGGCTGGAACGCCCGCAGCCAGGTGAACGCCGATGGTTCCAAGGGTAAGATGAAGGTCGTTCTTCCGAAGGAAGGTACGATCCTCCAGATCAATACGCTCAACCTCGTCAAAGGAGGCCCTTCGTCCGAGGCGGCCCGCAAGTTCGTCGATTATGCATTGAGCCCGGAAGCCCAGGCCGCCTTCACCGCCGCCATGTATTATGCGCCGACCAATGCCAAGGCCACGGTGGCTGCCGATGTCAGCGATCGCACGGTCGTCAAGGCGATGGACAAGGTCATTCCGGTTGACTGGATCGGCCTCTCGAAGGTTCGTGACCAGATCACGCAGGACTGGCGTCGCAAGGTCATTCCGCTCAGCCGCTGAGGCTTTTCGCGCCTGGCGCGAGCAATGGCAAGACTTCCGCACCCCTTGTCGGCTGCGGAAGCAGCATACCAAACCTTTCGGCTCATCTTCCCCATCGACGCTCGGATCGGTGCCGAGGTGGGTCGGCGCGCAAGGGACAGGACATGTTCAAGACGCCAAGTGTCTGACATGCTCTGGAGAAAGGCAAAAAGCCAGAATGGGAACTTCAGACATCATGCAGCCAGGATTTCTCTCAATTCGTTCGCTGACCAAGCGCTATGAAACCATGGTCGCCGTGGATAATCTCAATCTCGAGATACCCAAGGGCGAACTGGTCGCCTTTCTCGGTCCGTCCGGCTGCGGCAAGTCGACGTCGCTGCGCATGATTGCCGGGCTTGCCCCGGTGACGTCGGGTTCGATCCTGATCGATGGCAAGGACGTAACCCGGCTTGCGCCCTACAAGCGTGATATTGGCCTTGTTTTTCAGAGCTATGCGCTGTTCCCGCATATGACGGTTCTCAAGAACGTCATGTTCGGTCTTGAAATGCGCAAGGTGCCGGCTGCGGAAGCGGAACGGCGTGCCCGTGAGGCAATCGCCATGGTGCGTCTGGAAGGGCGCGAGGACCGCCGACCGGCCCAGCTTTCCGGCGGCCAGCAGCAGCGTGTCGCACTGGCACGTGCTCTCGTCATCCAGCCCTCCATTCTCCTGTTCGACGAGCCTCTTTCCAATCTCGACGCCAAGCTGCGCGACGAGATGCGCTCTGAAATACGCCGTATCCAGAAACAGCTCGGCATCACTTCGATCTTCGTCACCCATGATCAGGTGGAGGCGCTCAGCATGTGCGACAAGGTCGCCGTTCTCAATGGCGGGCGTCTGGAACAGCTCGGCACGCCGCACGACCTCTACGAGCGCCCGGCGACGGCATTCGTCGCCTCTTTCGTCGGCCGCACCAACCGCCTGGTCGGAAACGCGGTCGGCGATCACATCACGGTCGGTGATGCGGTATTGCGGGCGCCCGGTTCGCACAACGGCAAGATCGACCTTATGGTCCGGCCGCATCGCATGGCCATGACGGTGGCCGGTGACGTCGCGCCCGATTTCGAGGGAGCACCGGTCAATCGTATCACCGGTGAAGTCCGCGATGTCTATTATGCCGGTGACATCCTCCATTACGAGATCGCCGCGGGCGGCCAGACGCTGTCCGTAGAGCGTGCCACATCAGGCGGCGAAACGCCGGTGGCGGCGGGCAGCGCGGTCAGCCTCGTCTGGCGCGTGGAGGACACGCTGGTCTTCGGAGCAAACCAATGACAGCGGCGGTCATGATCACGGCTCCCGGCAGCCGTACATCCTCCATGGTGTTTCTCGCAACGCTTCTTCTCGGGCCGATCATTGCGGTCAACGGCCTTGCCTTTGTGATGCCGGTCTTCAACCTGCTCCTGCTTTCTTTCCGCGAAAGCATCGGCGGCGGCGGTCTTGGCGAAGCCCACACACTCGACAACTGGACATCGACGCTGACCGACGGTTTTTATATCGAACTGATCGGCGAGAGCATTCTGACCAGCCTCTTGATCACCGTCCTCACGCTCATCGCTTCCTATCCCATCGCGCTCTATCTTCACCGGGCGCAGGGTCGCTGGAAGACGCTGCTGCTGGTACTGGTCATCTCGCCGCTTTTGACCTCGGCCGTGGTGCGTACCTATGGCTGGATCGCGATCCTTGCCGATGACGGCCTCATCAACAATATCCTCTTCGCATTCGGTGCGGAAAGCGGTGTGCGGCTGCTGTTCAACAAGGTCGGCGTTGTCATCGGTCTCACCGAAATCTTGATGCCCTATATGATCCTGGCGCTGCTTGCCGGTTTTGGCAGGCTCGATCCGCGTGTCGAGGAGGCGGCCGAAACACTCGGCGCATCGCCCTGGAAGGTGTTCTGGCGCATCATCGTGCCGCTCACCATGCCTGGTGTCGCGCTCGGTTGCCTGCTCTCTTTTGTCCTCGCCGTCAGTTCGTTCATCACCCCCAAGCTGCTTGGCGGCGGGCGTGTCTTCCTTCTGGCGACGGAAATTTACGATCAGGCCATCGTGACGCTCAACTGGCCGCTCGCTGCGACGTTGTCGATGATCATTCTCGTGATCTTCGGTGCAGCTCTGGTGCTTTATTCCCGGCTTCTGCGGGCCATTCTTTAGGGGAGATCGAAGATGGAAGAACGTCCCGTTCCACTGGCGCTGAAAATCGTCGCCTTCATCATGTTCCTTTTTCTGCTGGCGCCCGTGGTGCTCGTGGTGCCGATCTCGTTTTCGGCCGATAGCTACATGGCTTTCCCGCCTTCGGGCTGGAGCCTGCGCTGGTATGTGGATCTCATGCATAATTCGAAGATGATGGGAGCGCTGGGCACCAGCACCCTTCTCGCCATCATCGTCACCGTGCTGTCCATGCTGATCGCCCTGCCGGCCTCGTATGCCATCGTTCGCATGCGGGTCATCGGCGCGGACGCGCTTCTCGCCTTCTTCACCGCGCCGCTGCTGCTGCCGACAATCGTTCTCGGCCTTGCGATCCTCATCGTCTTTGCCGGTGCCGGTCTGCTCGGCACCTTCACCGGTCTGGTGATCGCGCATCTCATCATCGTGCTGCCTTATGCGCTGCGTGTGCTTACCACCTCGCTTGCCGGCCTGCCGCTGATCTTCGAAGAGGCCGCCTCCACCCTGGGCGCATCGCCGCTCACGGTTTTCCGCCGCGTGACCATGCCGATGATTGCGCCGGGTGTCGTGGCGACGGCGGCGCTTTCCTTTTTGGTGTCGTTCGATGAAGCCGTGATTTCGCTGTTTCTCACGGGTCCGCGCATCACCACGCTTCCGGTCGCCATGTATCAGCATGTGGAGACCCAGGCGGATCCGCTTGTTGCGGCCATTTCCGTTCTCTTGATCGTGCTCACACTTGCCGTCGTCTTCATCGTTGACCGCACGGCGGGCCTGACAAAGACTTTTGTGAAATAAAGTTGCGGGGTCGCCGGCCGGTGCCGGCTGCCCCTGATTGGCAAAAGCGAAGATTTCATTCCCGTTTATCAACACCGCTGCTGCATCGGTGCGACTCGTCACGCCTGTTGATCTCGCTTTGAACGACGAAGGCAAAGGTAAGCCCATGGCCGAGACCCCCTCCACGGAATTTGATGTCGCCGTCATTGGCGCCGGTGTCGTCGGTTGCGCGGTCGCCCGCCGTTTCGCACTTTCCGGTGCGAAGGTGGTGGTGATCGAAAAAGGCCCCGACATCCTGTCCGGCGCCTCCAAGGCCAATAGCGCCATCCTCCATACCGGTTTCGATGCGCCGGAAGGCAGCCTGGAGCTGGAACTGGTGAAGGCAGGCCGGGCGGAATATCTCTCCATTCATGGCCGGATGGGCCTCAGCATCGTCGAAACGGGCGCACTGGTCTGCGCCTGGAACCCGGGCGAAGCGGAAAAACTGCAGGCGATCGCCGAACAGGGGCGGCGCAATGGCATTGCCGGGCTTGAGTTACGCACGGCCGAAAAGGCCCGTGAAGCCATGCCGGGCCTGTCCGGCCGCCTTGTCGCCGCACTTGACGTTCCGGGCGAACATATCATCGATCCCTGGTCCGCGCCGCTCGGCTATCTCACGCAGGCGGTGGCGCTGGGTGCCCAGCTGCTGCGCAACGCGGAGGTCCTGTCCGGTGCATTCGACGGCGTGTGGCAGATAGAGACGACGGCAGGCACTCTATTTGCCGCCAGCGTCGTCAATGCCGCCGGGCTGTTCGGAGATATCATCGACGCACGTCTGGGATTTCCGCCCGACTTCACCATCAAGCCCCGCAAGGGGCAGTTCGTGGTGCTTGATAAGGCTGCCCGCCGGCATGTGCCGCGCATTGTTCTGCCCGTTCCGACCGAAATTACCAAGGGCATCGTGGTGTGCCCGACCGCCTTCGGCAACGTTCTTGTCGGTCCGACGGCGGAAGAGCAGGAAGATCGCGAACGCGCGACGGTCGAGACGGCGACGCTGGAAGGACTGCTGGAACGCGGTGCGGAGATCGTTCCCGCGCTGGCCTCCGTTTCCGTGACCGCTGTTTATGCCGGCCTGCGCCCGGCCTCTGAAAAGAAGCACTACCGTATTTCCACCCGGCCAGACCGGCGGGCGATCACGCTCGGCGGCATTCGCTCCACGGGCCTCAGTGCCGCGCTCGGACTGGCGCAGCATGCGCTGAGGCTTCACGAAGGTTTCGGTACGCGTTTTAACCCGCCATCCTCAATCCCTGAAGTGACGATGCCCAATCTGACCGAAACCTGCGGGCGGGACTGGCAGCGTGCCGATCACGGCGAAATCGTCTGTCATTGCGAACTCGTCACCCGCCGGGAAATCGAGGCGACATTTTTGAGCGCGGTGCCACCCGGCGATTTCGGAGGCTTGCGGCGGCGTACCCGCGCCGGCATGGGGCGCTGTCAGGGCTTTTATTGTAACGCGCGGTTGGCCGCGATGAGCGGCGACCGTCTGGCAACGCCGCTTTCCGTCCGCGAGGGAGCGGACCTATGAGCGCCGGGGAGCCGTTTCAGCGCGTGCATCAAAACCTTGAGAATGCAGATGTCATCGTGGTCGGCGGCGGTCCGGCGGGCGTGGCTGCGGCGCTGGAACTGAAAGCGCGCGGTATTGCCCCCGTGATGATCCTCGACCGTGAACCCGCTCTTGGCGGCGCGACCCGGCATTGCGTGCATTCTCCCTTTGGCATGCGCGAATTCGGACGTGTCTATTTCGGCCCGGCTTATGCGCAACGCCTGCAGTGGCAGGCGCAGGAAGCGGGTATCGATATCCGCACCGGTCATTCCGTCGTCGAACTGGGGCAGGATGGGACGCTGCTGGTGACATCGGCACGCGGCGTCGAGACACTGAAGGCCCGGCGTATCGTGCTGGCCACGGGCGCGCGGGAAAAACCACGCTCCGCGCGGCTTCTGCCCGGTGACAGGCCGGTGGGCGTCCTCACTACCGGCACGCTGCAAGCCTATGTCGCCTTTCACGGCATCATGCCATTTCGCCGGCCGCTGATCGTCGGTTCGGAACTGGTTTCCTTTTCTGCGCTTTTGACCTGCCTAACGCATCATGCCCGGCCGGTAGCGATGATCGAGCCGGAGCCTTATCCACTCGCGCGGTGGCCTTTTCGATGCTTCCCGCCGGTTGTTGGGGTGCCCTTTCATTGTGGCGCCGCACTCACGGATATCCGCGGACGCGGCCGGGTCGAGGAGGCGGATATCCGTCTGGTGGATGGTCGTATCCTGACAGTTCAATGCGATGGTGTTCTGCTCACCGGGCGGTTCACGCCGGAGGCGGCGCTTCTCGATGCATCCCCGGTGGAGGTGGCGGCAGGCAGTGCCGGGCCGTTGATCGACCAGGACGGGCGAATGGCCAATCCGATCTTCTTCGCCGGCGGAAATGTCTTGCGGGCCGTGGAAACGGGCGGCTGGGCGTTTCGCGAAGGCCGTCGGGTTGGCGTGGCGGTGGCCGACGATCTCGCCCGGGCACCCTGCAGCGCGCCGGGCGTTCTCGTCACGTTCGCTGAACCGCTCAAGCTGGTAGTCCCCGCCATGCTGCGGCCTGGCGGGCTTGAACGACCGGCTTTTCGCGACTTCCAGCTTCGTTTCACCAGACGCGTTCGAGGCATGCTTTCGCTTCGTCTCGATGGAAAGAAAGTGTGGAGCAAGACCGGCCAGTGGTTCCCTGAACGCCGTGTGCTTGTGCCCATTCCCGCTGCGGCGTTTGAAGCGGCTCAGATTTCCTTTCATTTTCAGGAGACCAGTTGATGCGCATTGCGGCGATCGACCAGGGGACGACGTCAACCCGGTGCCTTGTGGTGATCGATGGCGGCACGGCGGAGGTTGTGGCCAGCCGGCGTCACACACAATTTTACCCCGCCGCCAATCATGTTGAGCATGATCCGGAAGAACTGCTTGTTAATATCCGCGCGGTGCTCGCCGCCGCCGGGCCGGTGGACGCCATCGCCATCGCCAATCAGGGCGAAAGTTGTCTGGCGTGGGATGCCGTCAGCGGTGAGGCGCTGTCGCCGGTCATCGTCTGGCAGGATGCCCGCACCGCCCAAACGCTGGCCGCCCTGCCGCCCTCGGCAACACATCTTTCGAAAGAGATTTGCGGGCTGCCGCTTGATCCGTATTTTTCGGCCAGCAAACTGGCCTGGCTGGTCAGGCACAATCCGGCAGTGGCAGAGGCGAAGGCAGCCGGGCGTTTGCGGCTGGGCACCACCGACGCGTTCTTTCTGGACCGGCTGACGAGCAGTTTCCGCACCGACCTTGCGACGGCGTCGCGCACGGGGCTGCTGGATCTTTCAACCGGAGACTGGAGTCCGGAGCTCTGCGCGCTGCATGGCGTGACGATGGATTGCCTGCCCAAGGTCGGCCCTGTCGACGGCGGTTTCGGTTCGATCGAGGGAACGCCCATCCGCGTTTCCATCGTTGATCAGCAGGCCGCACTTTATGGCCACGGCTGCCGCACGGCAGGCGATTGCAAGATAACTTTCGGAACGGGGGCGTTTCTGTTGTCCGTTGCCGGTAACGGGCGCCCATCGACGGGAGAGCTTCTGCCAACAATTGCCTGGCAGATGCAGGGCGCGCCCGCCGTTTTCGCCATTGAAGGCGGCGTCTATGATGCCGGCGCGGCGGTCGAATGGGCGAAAAAGATTGGCCTCTACGCTGAAAATGCCGAACTCGATTGGTTTGAGGGGCCATCGGCCATTCGCCGTGGTCTCGCGTTCGTACCCGCGTTTTCGGGCCTTGCCGCGCCTTATTGGGACAGACACGCGGTGCCGCTGTTCATTGGTATGAACCACGCCACCGAGCGGAGTGACATGGTGCGCGCGGTGCTGGAAGGTATTGCCCTGCTGACGGCGCGGCTGATCGAAGCTGCATCGGCTGTTGCTCCCATAGGCGACACGATCTCCATCGATGGCGGCCTGTCGAACAGCCGCTATTTTGTCCGCTTTCTGGCAGCAGCCAGCGGCCGGACCATTTGCGTGCCGGCCATGCGCGAGTTGACGGCGCTAGGGCTGGCCGAACTGTGCGGCATTGATGTCGCCGCCATGCGGCGCGAGACCGAGATATTCGCGCCCGATGGATCGGTCGGCGCCGAAGATCACGCCCGGTTCGCACGCGCCATAGACAATGCCCGCTGCTGGGGGCGATAAGGCGCCTTGGCAACCGCTGTCACGCTTCCCTTGGCGTAGAGGGAGCAGTGGGTGGATTGAACAGGCGACAAAGGCGACGAAATTTGATAAATTACAAGTCGGCCGGTTGCTGTTTGACGCACGGGTGAAAGTCGCCGGGCGTTCCCATACTGCAAGCCGGATCATGGCGCAGGAGGAGAAGTGCTATGACGGCATTCCATGTCATGGCCGGTGCGAGTGGCGAATTTGCCCGCCCGGAAGTCCGCAAGATTGGTATTGCAGATATAGCCGACGCGTTAAGGCTGGGACTGGAGGACTTTAAGGAAAAGCCGTCCCATTATTTTTTTCTCTGTCTCATGTATCCGATCGCCGGTGTTTTCATGGTGATGTGGAGTGCCGGCGCTAATATGCTGCCGCTGATCTATCCCCTGATGTCGGGTTTTGCACTGATTGGCCCAGTCGCGGCGATCGGCCTCTATGAAATCAGTCGAAGGCGCGAACAGGGGTTGGATAGTTCGTGGCGGCACGCGCTGGAGGTTCGTCACTCTCCGGCACTGCCGTCGATCATCGCGGTCGCCGTCATGCTGCTTGCGCTTTTCGCTGTCTGGCTGATTGTTGCGCAGCACATCTACACCGTGAATTTCGAGGCGGCCGCTCCGGTTTCGCTCTCCGCCTTTCTCTCCGATGTATTGATAACGCCGCAGGGGCTCTCTCTCGTCATCTGGGGCAATCTGGCTGGTTTCGTTTTTGCCGTCATCGTGCTGGCGACAACGGTGGTGACGTTTCCTCTGCTGCTTGATCGGGATGTCGGCGCGGTCGCGGCGGTGGATGCAAGCATCCGTGCCACGCTTGTCAACCCGGTTCCGGTGGCGCTATGGGGCTTGATTGTCGCTGCGCTGCTCGTTCTCGGGACGATCCCGGCATTCGTCGGTTTAGCGGTTGTCGTGCCCGTTCTCGGCCATTCTACTTGGCACCTTTATCGGAAAATGATCGTCCCCGATTATTCCAGCCGTGTGTCTTGAATTTATCAAGTAACCCTGTCGTGCCGTTCTTGCGGCAATGACGGGCAACCTTCGAAAGCGGCGGTTCGTGAGATCGGCGCACCACATTCAGGATTTTGGAAGCAGCACGCCAACGGCAAATTCTTCCTCAGTTGCCGTGTGGCCGGCCTGCGTCTTGCGGTATTCGCTGGGCGTAAAACCGCGCTCGGTTCGAAGCGTACGGGAAAGATGGGGTGCGTCGCAAAAGCCGGTGGCAAGCGAGATCTGGGTGATGGGGTCGTGCGTGGTGCGCAGGAGCGAGAGCGCCCGGTCGAGACGGAGCTCCAGATAGACCTTGGATGGTGTGGCCTTCAGATCATTGAGGAAACGCCGCTCGAGGCTGCGGCGGCCAAGGCCGAGGTCGCTTGCCAGTTCCAGCACGGTCTTGGGAACCTCGATATTCTGCTGCATCCGCAGGATCGCTTTTTTGACAAGGGGATCGCTGGCCTTACGTGTGCTCTGCTGGCCCGGCTGGGGTTTCTCACCGCTCAGCGCGCTGTCGATCATCATGATGTTTAGGCTCTTGATGGCGGCGGATTGGCCGACATGGCGCTCGACGAGGAAAGCCGCCAGATGCGCGGCACCATGGCCGCCCGAACAGGTCAGCCGGTCGCGGTCGATGACGAAGATCTGGTCGGAGATCATCTGAACCGTATCGAAACGGTCGAGAAAATCCTGGTGGTGGAACCAGCTTACGCAACAGCGATAGCCATCGAGCAGCCCCGCTTCGTGGAGGATGAAGACGCCGGTGCAGAGGCCAACAATCGGAACGCCTGCCGTTGCGCGGTCTTTCAGGAAGCGCAGTGCTTCCGGCGGCAGGGCGCTATGATCGCTGATCAATCCGCCGACCACGACGATGTAGTCGTAGTGACCGGCATCGCTCAGCCGCGTATCCGGCTGCACTTTCACGCCGCAGCTCGACTGCACGCTGCCGAGCGTTGCGGAGAGCACCGACCATTCGCAGAGGATGGGTCGGGAGCGGTCCGCCTCATCGGCGGCAAGGCGCAACACGTCGACGAAATTCGCAAAGGCTGACAGCGTGAAGCGGTCGGCAAGCAGGAAGGCGACGCTAAGGCGTTTTTTGGCGACGTGCGATTTCATGACGCAAATATTCATGCAAACAGACGCGATTGTCCAGCCGGGCGATGGCAAATGATCCTAGCTTTTACGACAACAGATTTTCCAACCGTCGGGTCCGATCATGACGCGTTTTAATGCTTTCAGTCTTTTGAAGAATGCCCTGACGGGCAATAAAAACTGGGAAGAACAATGGCCCGACAGCCAGCCGAAGGCCGAATATGACGTGATCATCGTCGGTGCCGGCGGCCATGGGCTTGGGGCGGCCTATTATCTGGCCAGCCAGCATGGCATCACCAATGTTGCGGTTATCGACAAGGGCTGGCTTGGCGGCGGCAATACCGGCCGTAACACCACGATCATCCGCTCCAACTATCTCTATGACGAAAGCGCCCGTCTTTACGATCACGCCGTCGATCTCTGGGAAAATCTCAGCCAGGAACTGAACTACAACGTCATGTATTCGCGGCGCGGCGTGCTGATGCTGGCCCATAATGTGCACGACGTGCAGAGCTTCAAGCGTCATATCCATTCCAATCGCCTGAACGGTGTCGACAATCGCTGGCTCACGCCTGAGGAATGCAAGGAATATTGCCCGCCCTTAAGCCTTTCGCCTGACGCCCGTTACCCTGTCATGGGCGGCGCATTGCAGGAGCGTGCGGGCACGGCGCGCCACGATGCGGTCGCCTGGGGTTATGCGCGCGGTGCTGCCGCGCGCGGTGTGGATATCATCCAGAACTGCCCGGTCACCGCTATTCGCCGCAACGCCGACGGTTCCGTTGCCGGTGTCGAGACGGCGAGGGGCTTCATCAAGGCGAAGAAGGTTGCAGTTTCGGCCGCCGGCCACACCTCTGTCGTCATGGATACGGCCGGTGTCCGCCTGCCGCTCGAAAGCTATCCGCTGCAGGCGCTGGTATCGGAGCCGATCAAGCCGATTTTCCCCTGTGTTGTCATGTCGAACGCCGTGCACGCCTATATCAGCCAGTCGGACAAGGGCGAGCTGGTGATCGGTTCGGGCACGGACCAGTATACATCCTATTCGCAGCGCGGTGGCCTGCCGTTGATCGAGCATACGATCGCGGCCATCGTCGAAATCTTCCCGATCTTCAACCGCATGCGGATGCTGCGCAAATGGGGCGGTATCGTTGATGTCACGCCGGATCGCTCGGCCATCCTCGGCAAGACCCCCGTTGCCGGTCTTTATGTGAATTGCGGCTGGGGTACTGGCGGGTTCAAGGCCACGCCGGGTGCTGCCCACACCTTCGCCTGGACCATCGCCAAAAACGAACCGCACCCGATCAACGCGCCGTTCACGCTGGAACGCTTCCGATCCGGCCGCCTGATCGACGAGGCCGCTGCCGCTGCCGTGGCGCACTGAGGACATAACGATGCTTTTGATCCGCTGCCCCTATTGCAACGAAACGCTGCCCGAAGCCGAATTCACCTATGCCGGGCAGGCCCATGTCGTTCGCGCCGCCGACCCGTCGTCGCAGACAGATGAGCAATGGGAAGAATTCCTGTTCATCCGCGAAAACGTCAAAGGTCCGCATTTCGAACGCTGGCGGCACCTGCATGGCTGCGGCCGCTTCTTCAACGCCGTGCGCGACACGGTGAGCGACCGTTTCCTGACGACCTATCGTGCGGGTGAGCCGCGCCCTGAACTATCCTCCCTGACACGCTTGACCGCAAGCTCCGAGGTGTCGAAATGAACTCCTATCGCGTTTCCGGCCGGGGCCGGGTGGATGCTTCCCGTTCGGTCAGCTTCACCTTCGACGGCAAGACCTATCGCGGCGTCAAGGGCGATACCGTCGCCTCCGCGCTTCTCGCCAATGGCGTGCATCTCATGGGCCGCTCGTTCAAATACCACCGCCCGCGCGGCCCGGTGGCGGCGGGTTCCGAGGAGCCGAATGCGCTGATCGGCACCCGCCGTAGCGCCGGCCGGTTCGAGCCGAATACCCGCGCCACGGTGCAGGAAATCTGGGACGGGCTGGAAACCACCTCGCAGAACAAATATCCGAGCCTGAAATTCGATATCGGCGCTGTCAACGACATGGCCTATATGCTGTTTTCGGCCGGTTTTTACTACAAGACCTTTATGTGGCCGAAGAGCTTCTGGAACAAGGTCTATGAGCCCTTCATCCGCGCGGCCGCGGGTCTCGGCGTTTCGCCGACGGAAGAAGATCCTGACACCTATGCCTCGCGCAACCTGCATTGCGATGTGCTGATTGTCGGTGCCGGTCCCGCCGGTCTCGCAGCCGCGCGCGCGGCGGCGGTCGAGGGTCTCAAGGTCGTGCTGGTCGATGAAAATGCCGAAGCCGGCGGCACGCTGCTCTCGGAACCGCAGGCGAAGATTGATGGCAAGCCCGCTTGGGTCTGGCTTGCTGACGAAGTGGAGGCGCTGAAGGATCGGGGCGTCAAGGTGATGACGCGTACCACGGCGATTGCCTATTACCACCAGAACATGATCGGCCTTTGCGAAAAGCTGACCGACCATCTCGAAACCGTACCGAAGGATGTGCCGCGCGAACGCCTCTGGCGGGTAAGAGCCCGGCAGGTGGTGCTGGCGCAGGGCGCACTGGAAAAGCCGCTGGTTTTCCACGGCAATGACCGGCCGGGCGTGATGCTCGCAGGTTCCGCCCAGACCTATCTCAACCGCTATGGCGTCAAGGTCGGTAACCGGCCAGTGGTGGTGACGAGCCATGACAGCGCCTGGTATGCCGCTTTCGATCTTCACGGTGCTGGCGCACCTGTTCAGGCCATCGTCGATACCCGCGCCAAGGTGCGCGAGGAGCTGGTAAACGAGGCGCGTGCGCTCGGCATTCCGGTCAAGCTCTCACATACGGTCACGGCGACGTCGGGGCGGTTGCGCGTCAAATCGGTTCACGTCAATCCGGTGAATGGTTCCACGGTCGGCGCAGGTCAGGACATTGCCTGCGATGCCGTGCTGATGTCGGGCGGCTGGACGCCGTCGCTGCATCTCTTCTCCCACACACAGGGTAAGATCGCCTGGGATGACGAGCGGACGACCTTCCTGCCAGCGCTCACCAATGAGGATTGTGTGATTGCAGGCGCCGGTCGCGGGCTCTGGGGCATCGAGGCCGCACTGAAGGACGGTGCGGAACGGGGGCGTGAAGTCGTTGCAGCCCTTGGCAAGACCGCCAATGTTTCCAGTCATGCCGTCGATCATGACCGCATTGGCAGCGGTGTATCCCACACGGAACTGCCGAGCGACCGCGATGCCGGCAAGGCAAAGGCTTTCGTCGATTACCAGAATGATGTGACCGCCAAGGATCTGCGGCTTGCCGTGCGCGAGGGCATGCGCTCCATCGAGCATGTCAAACGCTACACCACCAATGGCATGGCCACCGATCAAGGCAAGATGTCCAACATCAACGGCCTCAACATCGCTGCGGAAGCTCTGGGCAAACGCCAGCCGGAAGTGGGGCTCACCACCTTCCGTCCGCCCTATACGCCGACAACCTTTGGGGCCTTCGCCGGTTATCACCGCGGCGCGCATTTCGAAGTGACGCGCAAGACGCAGATCGACAGCTGGTCCGAGGCCCATGGCGCGGTCTACGAGCCGGTCGGGCAATGGCGTCGCGCCTGGTATTTTCCAAAGCCGGGCGAGGACATGGATGCCGCCGTTCGCCGCGAATGCCGGGCGGTGCGCCAGAGTGTGGGTATTTTTGATGCCTCGACGCTCGGCAAGATCGAGGTTGTCGGTCCCGATGCGGTCGAGTTCATGAACCGCATGTATACCAATCCCTGGACAAAGCTGGCTGCCGGTCGCTGCCGTTATGGCCTGCTGCTCGGCGATGACGGTTTCATCCGCGACGATGGCGTTATCGGCCGCATGACCGACGACCGTTTCCACGTCACCACCACGACTGGCGGTGCCGCCCGGGTGCTGAACATGATGGAGGATTACCTCCAGACGGAATGGCCCGATCTCAATGTCTGGCTGACCTCGACCACGGAGCAATGGTCGACCATTGCGCTGAACGGGCCAAATGCGGCGAAGCTGCTCGCGCCGCTGGTGGAAGGTGTGGAGCTCACGGAAGAGGCCTTCCCGCATATGTCCTGCGCGGAATGCACCGTGGCCGGCATGCCGGCGCGGCTGTTCCGGGTCAGCTTCACCGGCGAGATCGGCTTCGAGGTCAATGTGCCTGCACCGCTCGGTCGCAAGCTCTGGGAAATCCTGTGGGAATCCGGTCAGCAATATGGCATCACGCCTTACGGCACCGAGACGATGCATGTGCTGCGTGCGGAAAAGGGCTACATCATCGTCGGTCAGGACACCGATGGCACCGTCACGCCCTATGACGCGGCAATGGGCTGGGCCGTGGGCAAGAACAAGCCCGATTTCGTCGGCAAGCGGGGTCTTGCGCGACCCGATCTCGTCGCCAAGGGCCGCCGCCATCTCGTCGGCCTTCTGACGGAAGACCGCTCGAAGCTGGAAGAGGGCGCACAGATCGTCTTCGACCCGAAACAGCCTATCCCGATGAAAATGGTCGGCCACGTTACATCATCCTACCATTCGGATGCCGTTGGCCAGCCGATCGCGCTGGCGCTGGTGGAGGGCGGTCATGAGCGGATGGGCGAGACCGTCTACATCCCGATGCTGGACCGTACCATCGCCGCGAAAATCACCGGGATGGTCTTTGTCGATCCCGAAAACACCCGCCTTAAAATCTGACCCGGAGCCGACAATGAACATGCGCGTTTCCTCCTCCGTTTCCGGCGTGCTTGCCGAAAGCAAAGCGGCACGGGTCAGCATCTCGGCCGCACAAGCCCGGTTTTCGCTGCGCGCGCGCGGCGATCTGGCGCCGCTCAATGCCGCCCTCGGCCTGAGCCTGCCTGAGCGGATCGGCGCCCGTGCCGCTTCCGGTCACGTTGAAGCTCTACGCCTCGGTCCCGACGAGTGGACCATCGTGGCGCCGATGGACGAAATCGATCGGCCGATTGCCGCATGTGCGGGCGTTTATGCTGGCCATCCCCATAGCCTTGTCGACATTTCTGGCCGTGAAGTGACGATGTTGATCGAAGGTCCGCAAGCCGCCGAACTGCTGACGCTGGGCTGCGCCCGGGACATTGACACCATTGCCGTTGGCGAGGGACGCCGGACGATTTTCGACGGCGTGACCGTGGTGCTTTGGCGAGATGCTGAACACCGGTTCCGCATGGATGTCTGGAACAGTTTCGCGTCGCATCTCGGCCATCTGCTTGAAACCGGCTGCAGGGAGCTCGCCGCCGAAACCGCCTGAACGCGTTGCAGTTTCACAACCGTCCAGGAGCTGATCCACCAAGGGGAGCAGGATTTGACCACCTATGTCATGAAAGTCTCGTGCCCGGCGCGCAGCGGCATCGTTGCGGCCGTATCCGGATATCTCGCGCTGTCCGGCTGCAATATCAATGACAGCTCGCAATTCACCGATCAGGAAACCGGCCGTTTTTTCATGCGGTTGAGCTTCGTTTCGGAGCAGGGGCTGGAGCGGGACGCTCTCGCCGAGGGTTTTGGTCCGGTCGCCGTCGACTTCGACATGCAATACGACATCCACGACCTTTCCCGCAAAACCAGAGTGGTGATCATGGTGTCGCGCTTCGGTCATTGCCTCAACGATCTGCTTTATCGCTCCCGCATCGGCGCATTGCCGGTGAAGATCGTCGCGGTGATATCCAATCATCTCGATTATCAGAAGCAGGTCGTGAACGACGACATTCCGTTTCATCATATCCGCGTCACGCCTGAGACAAAACCGGAAGCCGAAGCGGAAATCCTGCAGGTGGTGCAGGATACTGGCGCGGAACTCGTCGTTCTCGCCCGTTACATGCAGGTTCTGTCGGACCGGCTGTGCCAGGAAATGTCGGGCCGCATCATCAACATCCACCATTCCTTCCTGCCATCATTCAAGGGCGCAAATCCCTACAAGCAGGCCTATGAGCGCGGGGTACGGCTGATTGGAGCAACCGCCCACTACGTCACCGCCGATCTCGATGAAGGGCCGATCATCGAGCAGGACACGATCCGGGTAACCCATGCACAGAGCGCGATGGATTATGTGTCACTCGGCCGCGACGTGGAGAGCCAGGTGTTGGCGCGCGCGATACATGCCCATATCCACCACCGGGTTTTCCTGAATGGCAACAGGACCGTGGTTTTCCCCGCCTCGCCGGGAGAATATGTCTCGGAGCGGATGGGCTGAGCGCGGCGCTGCCGTAGCCCCGGCTCCGCCATCCCCTTGAACAGGCGCGGGCTGCTGAACGGCAGCCGCCCTCGTCCGGTGCCGGGTCAACCGTCATACTCATCGTCGGTGACCTGTTCCAGCCAGTCCACCACCTTGCCGTCCTTGACCTCCTGAAGCGCGATATGGGTCATGGCCACATCAGGTGCGGCCCCGTGCCAGTGCCTCTCGCCCGGTGCGAACCAGACGATATCACCGGAGCGGATTTCCTCCACCGGGCCACCGTCACGCTGCGCCCGGCCGAGACCGGAAACCACGATCAGCGTCTGACCGAGGGGATGGGTGTGCCATGCCGTTCGCGCCCCGGGTTCAAATGTAACCTGAGCGCCCTGCACCCGCTCTGCATCGAAGGGGTTGAAGAGCGGATCGATGCGGACCGTGCCCGTGAACCAGGCCGCGGGGCCTTTTGCCGATGCCCGTGTTCCTGCGCGCAATATTTCCATGGTCATTCTCCTGACTGATGTTCCAGGCCGGCGTGAAGCGCGTGGCCTGCCGTCGCCCACAGGGCGGGGCGGGGTCATCGCTTTCCGCATTCTGTGAAGCCCTGCCGCCGGTCTCCGCCACGCGCTTCATTCTCGCGTGTTTCCGAGAGTTGCGCCGGCCGCTTCCGGGACCTTTTCAGACCGCTCGACAAAAATCAATCTCGGGATTGACTCACTTATGAAAACGGTTACATTCGCTGATGTAAACGGTTTCATAGTCGATATCCGTTGCTTGGAGGAGCAAGTTTTCATGTTTAGACATTTGTTGGCTGCTGCCGCGATGGTGCTGGCGGCGGGCACGTCCGTGCACGCGCAGGAACAGAGTTTCAAGATCGGTCTTTCCAATTCTTTCGTCGGCAGCGAATGGCGCACGCAGATGATCGAGGAAGCTCAGGCTGCCGCGAAGGCGTGGGGCGAAAAGGGCGTCAAGGTCGAGGTTGTCGTCCAGAGCGGCAATGTCGACGTGCAGGGGCAGATCGGTCATATCCGCAATTTCATGAACCAGGGCGTTGATGCGATCCTCATCAATCCCGGCAGCCCGACCGCCTTCGATCCAATCTTCGCGCAGGCCAAGGCGCGCAACATCCTCGTTATCGCAACCGACGCCGAAGTGTCCTCCAAGGATGCGATTTATGTCGGCATCGACCAGAAGGCATGGGCCGCGCAATCGGCGCAATGGCTGGCGGATGCGCTGAAGGGCAAGGGAAGCGTCGTCGCCATCAACGGTATCGCGGGCAATCCGGCAAACGAAGCCCGCGTCGCCGGTTATCGCGAAGTGTTCAAGAAATATCCTGACATCAAGGTGCTGAACGAAGCCAATGCGAGCTGGGATCAGGCGCAGGGGCAGCAGGCCATGCAGAACCTGCTTGCCACTTATCCCGACATCAGCGGTGTCTGGGTGCAGGACGGCATGGCCGACGGCGCGTGGCGCGCCATCGAAGCCGCCGGCAAGACGAAGGACATTGCTGCGACCGGTGAAATCCGCAAGGACTTCATGACCCGCTGGGAAAAGGAAAGATTCAACTCCGGCGCCTCGGTCAATCCGCCCGGCGTGATGGCCAGTGCGCTCAATGTCGCTGTCCTGAAGCTTCAGGGCAAGGAATTCAAGGACGGTATCTTTGGCGGCACCTATGGCAACGCCATCTATATTCCGATCCCCTTCGTCAGCAACGAAAACCTTGCGGACAATATCAAGGCTGCAGAAGGCAAGCCCGGTTACTGGTCCGTCACGGCGACCGTGACGCCGGAACAGGCCGGCGAGTTCTTTAAATAAGACCCGTCCCGGGCCGGCGGAAGCGCCGGCCCGAACCGGAATTTCGAGTGCGGACCGCGCGTCGGCTGGCCGCCTGTGACAAGCATTATTCGGGGGCATGCGATGGCGAACGCTTTGGAAGCGGCCGGCATAACGAAGAATTTTGGCGCCGTACGTGCGCTTTCCGACGGCAGGCTGACTGTTGGTCGCGGTGAAATTCACGCGCTGCTGGGCGCCAATGGCTGCGGCAAGAGCACGCTCTGCAAAATCGTTGCTGGCGCGGTGGCGCCGACAAGCGGCACGATCAAATTCAAGGGCGAAGATGTGCGCTTCAAGAGCCCGCGTGACGCCGAAGACGCCGGTATTGCGCTGTTTTACCAGGAACTCAGCCTTGTTCCGCAGCTTTCGGTTGCCGATAACATCTTTCTCGGCCGGGAGCCGAAACGTGGCATTTTTGTTGACCGTAAGGTGCTGAAAGCCGAGACGGCAGGGCTGATCGCCCTGTTTGACGGCGTGGCCGGCGAAGGACTGGAGCCGGATGCGATCGTTGGCACTCTGGCGCCCGATCAGCGCCAGCTCGTCGAAATCCTCAAGGTCTTTGCCCAGAATGCCAGCCTCATGATTATGGATGAGGCTACGGCAGCGCTCGATGGTCGCCAGTCCCAGCGCTTTTTTGAGATACTCCGGGCTAAGAAGGCGGATGGTGTCTCGACCATCATGATTTCCCACCGTCTCGACGAGGTTTTTGCCGTCTGCGACCGCATTACCGTGATGCGAAACGGCGCAACGATTTCGGAGCTCGATACGGCGGCAACCACGCGTGAAGCTGTGGTGCACGATATGGTCGGCGATGTCCGCGCAGCACCTGCCCGCCAGCAGGGACGCGCTGCCGCAACTCCCAGCCTCAAGGTGACGGATGTTACAGGCGAAGGCGTGCGCGGTGTCAGTCTTGAAGCCTATCCGGGTGAAATCGTCGGTCTGGCCGGCCTGCAGGGGCAGGGACAGTCGGCGCTTTTGAAGGGGCTGTTCGGCGCGACGCCCTTTGCGACGGGCCAGACATGGTTCGATGGCCGTGAAATTACCATCGGCAAGCCATCGCACGCGGTTCACAGCGGTTTTGCCTATGTCTCTGGCGACCGCGGGCGTGACGCTTCCCTTCAGGGGCGCTCGATCTTCGAAAATCTCGTCGCGGCCCTGATGGTGCGCGAAAAGATGCGGCTGGTCCGACCCGCCACGCTGAAGCCGCGGGTGCAAAAGGTCGCGGATGATATGAAGACGAAGTTTGCCGGCCTGGATATGGCGATCGGCACGCTTTCCGGCGGCAATCAGCAGAAGATCTTCATTTCCCGCTGGCTCGCCACAGCGCCGAAACTGCTTCTGCTGGATGATCCGACCAAGGGTATCGATCTCGGCGCCAAGGCCGATCTTTTTGCGCTGATGCGTCAGCAGGCCGATGCCGGCGCGACCATCCTTCTTTATTCCTCGGAAGATGCGGAAATCCTCGAATATGCCGACCGCATTCTTGTGTTCAACGGCGGACGCATCTCTGCGGAACTGACCGGAGCCGACATGACATCCGTCAACCTGACCCGCGCCGCCTATGGAGACGCCGCATGAATTCCCAAGGCGTTCTGCGCAGGCAACCCTGGATCATCACCCTCGTCGTTCTGGCCGTTCTCGTTGCCGTGAACACGTTTTTGCAGCCATCCTTCGTTCAGCCCTCCGTGCTGCAATCGAACCTGACGACGTTTTTGCCGCTGATCCTGGTCGCCATCGGCCAGACCTATGTCATTCTGGCGGGCGATATAGATTTGTCGGTTGGCAGCATCGTGGCGCTCGCCAATGTCGTCACCGTCAGCGTCATTGCTGCTCTTGGCGGCACGACTGGCGCTGTCTTCGCCGGCATGGCAGCGGGTGTAACCGTTGGGCTACTCTGCGGCCTGGTCAACGGCCTCTTCATTTCGGGCCTGCGTTTCCAGCCGATCGTGACCACCTTCGCGACAGGTATCATCTTTGCCGGGATGGCGATCTGGGTTCTGCCGCAGGCGGGCCTGCCGGTGCCGGAGGCCTATTGGCAGACCTATTCCGGCAGCTTCGTCGGCCTGCCCTTCGTGCTTTGGGTGCTGATTGCCGGCATCGCCTTCACGCTTATCGTGTCGCGTATTCCTTTTCACACGCATCTGCTTGCGGTGGGTGGCAATCGCACCGGCGCCTTCCAGACGGGGCTACGCCTCTCCGGCATCCGTATCGGCGCTTACATGATCTCTGGTCTTTTCTCCGCGCTGGCGGCGCTCTGCCTGACGGGTGAGACGGCCTCGGGCGATCCGCTTCTCGGCGCAAGTCTGGCGCTATCTTCCATCTCTGCGGTGGTCTTGGGCGGTACGGCGCTTTCCGGCGGTTTCGGCAGTTCGACCGGGTCGATCGCGGGCGCGCTGGTGCTGGGCATGATCGGCAATGTGATCTTCTTTGCGGGCCTGCCCTTCGAGTACCAGACACTGGTGCAGGGTCTGATCGTGCTGACGGCTCTGGCCGGTGGCGTTCTGGTGACGAGGCGTTGATATGACCAATCCCGGCTTGCAACTCAAAACCCTTCTCACCGATCCCCTGACCATCGCCATCTGCGCATCGGCTTTCCTGCTGCTTGTCGGCGAATTGTTGTCGCCCGGCTTCGCACAGGGATCGCAGATCGTGCGGCTGCTGACGATTGCCGCCATTCTCGGTATCGTAGCGGCGGGCCAGAATCTCGTCATCCTCGGCGGACGCGAAGGCATTGACCTTTCCGTCGGCGCGATGATCTCGCTCGGCGCGGTGCTTGCCGGCAATATGATGAACGCCCAGAATGCCGGTATTCCTCTTGCCATTCTGGTTGCGGGCGGCATTCCGTTCCTGATCGGCCTCATCAACGGTCTCGGCATCACCTTCGTGCGCATTCCGCCGCTGGTAATGACGCTCGGCATGACGGCGGTCATCCAGGGCGGGCTGGTGGTTTATTCGCAGGGCGTTCCGTCAGGTGCGGCGGCTCCGCTGCTCGCAGGCTTCATCAACCGTCCCCTCATCTTCGGCATTCCCGGTGTACTCTTCGTCTGGCTGGGCATCGCCGCGATCATGCTCTTCGTCCTGCGCCGCACGGCTTTCGGCTTCGCCATTTACGCCATCGGCTCCAACGAGCGGGCGGCGACGCTGGTAGGTCTTCCTGTTCCGCTGATCCGCACGCTGCTTTATGGCCTTTCCGGCCTGTTCGCTGGCCTGACCGGGGTTTGCGTCATCGGCTATACCGGCACGTCCTTCATCTCTGTCGGCGACCAGTATGTGCTTCCGTCGATCATCGCAGTGGTCATTGGCGGCACCTCGCTGGCCGGCGGGGCTGGCGGATATGTCGGAACCATGGCCGGCGCAGTTGCGCTCACCATTCTGCAAAGCGTACTGATAACGCTCAACCTCGATGTATGGGCACGGCAGATCATATTCGGTGTCACGTTGCTAGCGCTGATGCTGCTTTATGGCCGCCAAAAGCAGTTGCGTGTGTGACAGATGAGCAAAGAACACGGTTCGAATATCAGGGAAGTTGCAGCTCTCGCGGGTGTCTCCATCGCGACAGTATCGCGCGCGCTGCAGCAACCCGACAAGGTTCGCCCAGAAACCCGCAAGAAGGTTTTCGATGCCGTTCGGCAGGCGAACTTCGTTCCCAATGCGCAGGCGGCCAGTTTCCGCCGCCAATCCAACAACACCGTCATCCTTCTCGTGCGCGATATCGGCAACCCCTTCTATCTCGAAATCTACAAGGGTGTTGAGGAAGCGGCGGGCGAAGCGGGCTTCAAGGTGCTTATGG
The DNA here is from genome assembly GCF_013285525.1 of Agrobacterium pusense. NCBI lineage: Bacteria > Pseudomonadati > Pseudomonadota > Alphaproteobacteria > Hyphomicrobiales > Rhizobiaceae > Agrobacterium > Agrobacterium pusense. The sequence continues at coordinate 454,215 of NZ_CP053857.1, read as the reverse complement.
GCGATGCCCGCAATGACGAGCACCGTGTGGCGACCCACATCGATATGGTACGGCAGAAACATGCCGACGGCCTCATCCTGATGACCGGGCAGTTCCCGTCCGAGCTTCTCGATCAGGGCGATGCGCTGCCGCCGATCGTCATCGCGTCGGAGACGGTGCCCGGCCTCGAGCTGCCGACCGTCAAGGTGGACAACCGCGCCGCATCGATGAACGCCGTGCGTCACCTCATGGAAGCGGGACATGAAAGGATCGTGCATCTGGCCGGTCCCGTACCGGAAAGTCTGGCGCAGGAACGTTTCGATGGTTACCGCGCGGCACTTGCGGAGGCCGGCATAGCTTATGCCGACGAACTGGTGGTGACGGGTGATTACAGCATTGAGGCCGGCCGGCAGGCGATTGCGGGCCTTCTCGAAGGCGGCATTGTCTTTACCGCGATCTTCGCATCGAGCGACCAGATGGCGATTGGCGCGATCAGCGAGTTGCGGGGCAGGGGTCTGTCGGTCCCGGGTGACGTCTCCGTCATCGGCTTCGACGATATCATCTTCGCCAATGCCTTTGAGCCGCCGCTGACGACGGTGCGTCAGCCTCGGCAGGAAATGGGCCGAAGGGCCATGGCGCTGATGGTGGACAGGCTGAATGGCAAACGCACCGCCGAGACCATCGTGCTGGATACGGAACTGGTGGTGCGCGGCTCGGTCGCGCCGTGCCGACCGCCGCACCGGTAGCGGCCAGACTGTGAATGCAAGGAGTGTAAGGACATGAAGACGATCAAAGGCCCGGCGATTTTCCTCGCGCAATTCGCCGGAAACGAGGCCCCTTTCGATACGCTCGACAATCTCGGCCAATGGGCGGCTTCGCTCGGCTACAAGGGCATCCAGGTGCCGACCGACCCCAAGCTCTTCGATCTGGAAAAGGCTGCGGAATCCAAGGACTATTGCGACGAGATCAAGGGCCGTCTGGTCGAGATCGGTGTCGAGATCACCGAGCTTTCGACGCATATTCAGGGCCAGCTCGTTGCCGTTCATCCCGCCTATGACGAGATGTTCGACGGTTTCGCTCCGGCCGAACTGCGCGGAAAGCCGCAGGCGCGGCAGGAATGGGCGGTCAATCAGCTGATATGCGCAGCGAAGGCGTCGCGGCATCTCGGCCTCAAGAGCCATGCGACCTTCTCCGGCGCGCTCGCCTGGCCGTTCGTTTATCCGTGGCCGCAGCGCCCGGCGGGCCTTGTCGAAATGGCCTTTGCCGGGCTCGGCAAGCGCTGGACACCCATTCTCGATGCCTTCGAGGAAAATGGCGTGGATCTCTGCTACGAGCTGCATCCGGGTGAGGACCTGCATGACGGCGTCACCTTTGAGCGATTTCTCGAAGCCACCGGCGACCACGCGCGCGCCAACATCCTCTACGATCCCTCGCATTTCGTGCTGCAGGCGATGGATTATCTCGGCTTCATCGATATCTACCACGAGCGTATCCGCGCCTTCCACGTCAAGGATGCCGAGTTCAATCCAACCGGCCGTTCCGGCGTTTATGGCGGGTATCAAAGCTGGGTCGATCGGCCGGGCCGTTTCCGTTCGCTGGGCGACGGGCATGTCGATTTCGGCGCGGTTTTCTCGAAGCTCACCCAATATGATTTCGATGGCTGGGCGGTTCTGGAATGGGAGTGTGCGCTGAAGCACCCGGAAGACGGCGCGCGCGAAGGCGTCGCCTTCATTGAAAACCACATTATCCGTGTGACCGAGCGGGCCTTCGACGATTTCGCCAAGAGCGGCGTCGATGATGCCGCCAATCGTCGCCTTCTCGGCCTCTGAAAGGGATAGCCATGTCTTCCGCACCAAAAAAATTCGACAGCCGCCGTATCCGTCTCGGAATGGTCGGCGGCGGTCAGGGCGCCTTTATCGGTGCGGTGCACCGCATAGCGGCCCGGCTGGATGACCGTTACGAGCTCGTGGCCGGAGCGCTTTCCTCCGATCCCGCGCGTGCGGCCGCTTCGGCAACCCTGCTCGGCATCGCGCCGGAGCGTTCCTATGCCTCATTCGAGGAGATGGCTGCGGCAGAGGCCGGTCGAGACGACGGTATCGAGGCAGTCGCCATCGTGACGCCCAATCACCTCCATTTTGCGCCCTCAAAGGCCTTTCTCGAGGCCGGTATTCACGTCATCTGCGACAAGCCTGTGACCGCGACACTTGAGGAAGCAAAGGCGCTGGCCGAGATCGTCAGGGCGTCGGACAGCCTGTTTGTCCTGACGCATAATTACACCGGCTACGCCATGCTGCGGCAGATGCGGCAGATGGTGGCTGATGGAGCCATTGGCAAGCTGCGCCACGTTCAGGCCGAATATGCCCAGGACTGGCTGACCGAGGCGGTTGAGAAGACCGGTGCGAAGGGGGCGGAATGGCGCACCGATCCCAGCCGCTCCGGCGCGGGCGGGGCCATCGGCGATATCGGCACCCACGCCTTCAACGCTGCCGCCTTCGTTACCGGTGAAATCCCGAAGAGTCTTTATGCCGACCTGACCTCTTTCGTGCCGGGCCGGCAGCTGGATGACAGCGCCAATATTCTTTTGCGTTACGAAAGCGGCGCCAAGGGCATGCTTTGGGCAAGCCAGATCGCAGTCGGCAATGAAAACGCGCTGTCGCTGCGGGTCTACGGCGAAAAGGGCGGGCTTGAATGGCACCACCGCGTGCCGGATGAGCTGTGGTTCACCCCTTACGGCGAGCCGAAGCGGCTCATAACCCGCAACGGCGCAGGCGCAGGAGCCGCGGCCAACCGTGTCAGCCGCGTGCCATCGGGGCACCCGGAAGGATATCTCGAGAGTTTCGCGACGATCTACCGCGAAGCCGCAGATGCAATCATTGCCAAAAGGGAGGGAAAAGCAGCCGCCGGGGAGGTGATTTACCCCGGCATGGAGGACGGCCTTGCGGGTCTCGCATTCATCGATGCCGCCGTTCGCTCCAGCCAGACCTCGACCTGGATCAATATCGATATCTAGGTCGCAGCCTATCGGAGGAGACGACACAGGGTGCCGAAGGCGGTGCCCGGCAAAGGACACGTGTCGTCATATTGATCAAACGGAAAGGGAGTTACGCGTTTGAAAACGTTCAAGTCAAAATTCGCAGGCATGGCAGTCGTCGCAGCATTGGCGGCCGGTTTCGCAAATCCGGTTTTTGCCGATGACAGCAAGACCCTGCCGATTGCCGCGCAGATGTATACGCTGCGCAATTCCGGAACGCTGGAGGAGCAGCTGACGATCCTCAACCGCGCGGGCGTTTCCGCGGTGGAAACAGTGGACATGCAGAAGGTCAGCGCCAGCGAATTGAACACGCTTCTCGAAAAGCACAAGATCAAGGTCATTTCCTCGCATGTGCCGATCGACAAGCTGCGCGGCAATCTCGACGAGGTCATCACCGAACAGAAGGCTGTCGGCAACCCTGTCGTGACCGTACCTTTCCTGAAGCCGGAAGACCGACCGAAGGACGCCGCTGGCTGGACCGCCTTCGGCAAGGAACTGGGTGGCTATGCGGACAAGCTGTCCGCTGCGGGCCTTTCCATGGCCTATCACAACCACGACTTTGAAATGGCCAAGTTCGACGGCAAGACGGCGCTGGAACTGTTGCTCGACGCCGCCGGCCCGAAACTGCAGGCCGAAGTCGACGTCGCCTGGGTGGCGCGCAGCGGCAATGATCCCGCAGAATTCCTCGGTACCTTGACGGGCAAGGTTTTTGCCATCCACGCCAAGGACAATGCACCGGCGGGGACGGCGGAAAACGAACGCGGCTTCGCCATACTCGGCACCGGCACGCTTGACTGGAAGACGATCCTGCCGGCGGCCAAACATGCCGGCGCAAAATGGTTCATCCTCGAGCACGACCTTCCGCTCGATGCCGAAGCGGTCGTAACCAAGGGCAACGCGTTCCTCAACGAACACCTGCCGACCATTCAGTAAACGCTGCCAGTAAAACCAGAACCGCTCCCCGGCGGCCGGTTTCGGCGAGGAGCATGAGGTTCGACAGACGCATGTCCATTTTCCGCCGCGCCGCGACGGGAAGCGCTTTGCCCTGTCGTTTTTTCCAAGCTCACATCGGAGGAGTTATCATGGCAAACAATCATTATGATGCGATTGTTGTCGGCTCGGGCATCAGTGGAGGCTGGGCCGCAAAGGAACTCACGCAGAAGGGCCTGAAGGTTCTGATGCTGGAGCGTGGCCGCAATATCGAACACGTCACCGACTATCAGAATGCCGACAAGGAAGCCTGGGACTACCCCCATCGCAACCGCGCCACGCAGGAAATGAAGGCGAAATATCCCGTTCTCAGCCGCGATTATCTGCTGGAAGAGGCGACGCTTGGCATGTGGGCCGATGAGCAGGAAACGCCCTATGTCGAGGAAAAGCGGTTCGACTGGTTCCGCGGTTATCATGTCGGCGGCCGCTCGCTGCTGTGGGGACGCCAGACCTATCGCTGGTCGCAGACCGATTTCGAGGCCAATGCAAAAGAAGGCATCGCCGTTGACTGGCCGATCCGTTATGAGGACGTGTCCCCCTGGTATGACTACGTCGAGCGCTTCGCCGGCATTTCAGGCAGCCGCGAGGGATTGGACATCCTTCCTGACGGGGAATTCCTGCCGCCCATTCCTCTCAATTTCGTGGAGCAGGATGTCGCAAGCCGGCTGAAGAAGGCGTTCAAGGGCACGCGCCACCTCATCAATTCGCGCTGCGCCAACATCACCCAGGAACTTCCCGATCAGGAACGCACGCGCTGTCAGTTCCGCAACAAATGCAGGCTGGGCTGTCCTTTCGGCGGCTATTTCAGTACGCAGGCATCCACCCTGCCGGCAGCGGTCGCTACGGGAAATCTCACGCTTCGTCCCTTCTCCATCGTCAAGGAAATCCTGTATGATAGGGACAAGAAGAAGGCGCGCGGCGTCGAGATCATCGATGCCGAGACAAACCTGACCTATGAATATACCGCCGACATCATCTTCCTGAACGCATCGACGTTGAACTCGACCTGGGTGCTGATGAACTCGGCCACCGATGTCTGGGAAGGCGGGCTTGGCAGCAGCTCCGGCGAACTCGGCCATAATGTTATGGATCACCATTTCCGCATGGGCGCCACCGGCCAGGTGGAAGGTTTCGAGGACTTCTACTTCAAGGGTCGCCGTCCGGCGGGCTTCTACATTCCCCGGTTCCGCAATACCGGTGACGACAAGCGCAAATATCTGCGCGGTTTCGGTTATCAGGGCTCCGCCAGCCGGTCGCGCTGGGAGCGGGAGATCGCGGAACTGAATATCGGCGCCGATTACAAGGAAGCGCTGACCGAGCCGGGCGGCTGGACCATCGGCATGACCGCCTTCGGTGAAATGCTGCCCTATCATGAGAACCGCGTGAAGCTGGATCATGAGAAGAAGGACAAGTGGGGCCTGCCGGTCCTTTCCATGAATGTCGAGATGAAGCAGAACGAACTCGACATGCGCGAAGACATGGTCAATGACGCCGTCGAGATGTTCGAGGCGGTCGGCATCAAGAACGTCAAGCCCAGTCGTGGCAGCTATGCGCCGGGCATGGGCATTCACGAAATGGGAACGGCCCGCATGGGACGCGACCCGAAAACCTCTGTCCTTAACGGCAACAACCAGGTCTGGGATGCGCAGAACGTCTTCGTCACCGATGGCGCCTGCATGACTTCGGCCTCCTGCGTCAACCCGTCCTTGACCTATATGGCGCTGACCGCGCGTGCGGCCGATTTCGCCGTTTCCGAACTGAAGAAGGGGAACCTGTGATGAACAGACGCGAACTGCTGAAACTCATAGCCGTTGCGACCGGCCTGCCGCTGATCGGTGCGGATATCCTGACAGCCGCCGAAAACGCTGCCAGGCCCGCCGGGGGTGCCCATGTCTTTACGCCCGAGGAAATCCGCTTTCTGGACGAGGTGGCGGAAACCATCATTCCGCGGACCTCCACGCCGGGCGCGAAGGACGCGGAAGTCGGTGCATTCATGGCCGTCTATGCGGCCGATTGCTACACTGACGAACAGCGGACACTCTTCCTTTCGGCCATTTCCGACATCGAGAAACGCAGTCAGGCCGAACACGGGAAGGCCTTTGTGGATTTGACCGCCGAACAGCGCCAGGCGCTGCTTTCTGTGCTGGACAAACAGGCCAAAGCGGAACAGTCGCCGGCAAAACCGCATGCTTTCACGCTGGTCAAGCAGCTGACACTGCTTGGTTTCTTCACCTCGAAGATCGGCGCCACGGAAGTTCTCGTCTATGACGAGATTCCCGGTGGCTTCGAGGATCGCGTTCCCTACAAGAAGGGCACGCCTGCCTGGGGCACGACCTGAAGAAAATCGCCGACCCGTCTGCTTCCGCGGACGGGTCGTACTCAAGCGGCAAGACAAGGATGACACGATGCACAAAATAACAATCATCGCGGCGGCAATGTTTGCTGCAAGCGCCATTCCTGCTTTTTCGGAGGGCGATGTTGCCAAGGGCGAGGCCGTCTTCAAGCGGTGTTCCGCCTGTCACGCCATCGGTGAGGGCGCTAAAAACAGGGTCGGCCCGCAGCTTAACGGGATTATCGGCCGCGCGGCGGGCGGCGTGCCGGACTATACTTACTCGGCCGCAATGAAAAAAGCGGGCGAGGAAGGCCTCGTCTGGACGCCGGAAGAATTGCGGGCATTCCTGAGCGCGCCCAAAAAGAAAATCCCTGGCAACAAGATGGCGCTGGCCGGCATCAGCAAGCCGGAAGATCTGGACAATCTCATTGCCTATATTGAAAGCGCGGCTTCGAAACCTGCAGAGTGATGGCGGCCGAGGCGGGGGAGGATAGGCTGATCCTCCTTCCGGCTGCTGCCGGGAGAGGACGGCCAATGTCATAGAACCCGCCCCGCTTCCTCGATGAATCTTCGCACCAGCGGCAGATGTCGTCTTTCGGCAAGGCAGATCGCATATTCATCGATGAGTTCGGTGGCATCGCAGAGCGGCACGAAGGAAAGGCGCGCGTCGTGACCGAATTCCAGATCGGCCACCACGCCGCATCCCACACCGTTGGCGATGGCTTCTCGCACGCCCTCGCGGGAGGAGATTTCTATGACGGGCTGGATGGAGATGCCGTGATCGGCAAGGTTCTTTTCGAAGATTTCGCGGGTGCGCGATCCCCGCTCTCGCATGACAAAGGACAGGCCTTCAAGCTCTGCCACGAAGACGCTCTCCCGCGCCGCCAGCGTGTGAAAGACGGGCACGCACAGGCCAAGCCGCATGCTGAGGAATTTGACGCCATAGAGGCGCGGATCATCAGGTGCACGGGCGGTAATGGAAAAGACATGCTGGAAGGCGGTGACGGCAACGAACGCTGCTGGCCGGTGCCGGCAACGACATGGTGGATGCGGGCGCTGGCAACGACCGTGTTGTTGCTGGTGACGGCAACGACATCGTCGAGGGCGGCGCCGGCAATGATGTTCTTCACGGCGGTGCTGGCAACGACCAGCTGAACGGCGGATCGGGCGATGACACGCTGATCGGCGGGGCGGGCAACGATGTGCTGACCGGTGGCAGTGGTGCGGATACCTTCGTTTTCGCGGCCGGCAGCGGCCGGGATGTGGTGACGGACTTCCAGGCCGGCGCTGACGGCAAGGATGTCGTCGAACTCTCGAAGGACGTCTTTGCGGATTACCAGGCGTTTATCGCCTCCGGGGTCTTCACGGATGGCGACCACGGTGCCGAGATCGCCTTCAAGGACGGGTCGACGATTACCTTCGATGGTGTGAAGACCAAGCAATTCGTCATCGATGACTTCCGCTTCGCGTAAACCACAAGGGCGCATCCATCCGGGTGCCCTTCAAATCGCGCCAAACCCGCCGATTTCGGCGGGTTTGTGCTTGAGGGAGCCTGGCATGAGTGGCCCACCCTGTCGGCAAAGACGAAGTAAGAAAACGTCTTCGTCATTGGCCCCCCGGGGGCCGGAGAGCACGCTGTCGCCAATATTGCTGCAGCGGACGTGCTGACCGGCGCTGGCGCTGGACGGGATCGCCCATATTCGGACGGCGACCTGTTGGATGGCCAGCGTCGAACCAGCTGCCGTTGGATATCTCAAATCATAATCGATGTAGGGGAGGGCGGTTTTCATCGCCGATGCGTGTGATGACTCATGAATTTTCTTGATCGATTGTCGGAAATGCACGCGCAAGATTGACGTTTTTCCGGTGCGGCGCTACCACCTGTGCCGGTGCCCGTCAGCCGACGGTCATTCGCTGAAATAGCGGCTGGTCGGCGTGCTCGGGTTGTCGTGTCAAAGGGGGAACCGTCCTTGTCGCTTTATCCTGTTCTCCTCGGCAGGCTTGCCCGGCCGGATCTGTTTTCCGATCTTGCAGGCATCGCTCTCGGCGGCAAGGCTTGGTCGGGCGCGGAATTCGATGTTTTAAATCCTTCGACCGGTGCGCTGCTTGCGCGGCTGCCGGATATGGGGCCCTTGGAAACCCGGGACGCGATCGATCGCGCGGCTGAAGCACAGGGCGTGTGGCAGAGCCTGCCGGCCAAGGATAAGAGCGCGGTGATGCGCCGCTGGCACCAACTGATTATTCTCCATTCGGACGACCTCGCAACGATCCTGACGGCAGAAATGGGTAAACCGCTGACGGAGGCAAAATCCGAAGTCGCCCATGCCGCTGCTTACGTGCAATGGTATGCCGAGGAGGCGAACCGCATCTATGGCGAAACGATTTCCGCCCCTTCCAACGATCGGCGGATGCTGGTTATCAAGCAGCCGGTGGGCGTGGTCGGCACCATCACGCCGTGGAATTTCCCAGCATCCATGGTCGCCCGCAAGATTTCGCCCGCACTTGCCGCCGGCTGTGCCATCGTATTGAAACCAGCGGAACAGACGCCGCTGGTGGCAGGGGCAATGTTCGTGCTCGCGCGGCTTGCCGGTTTTCCGGAGGGGGCGCTTAACCTTATCTATGCCAGTCACGGTGCCGATGTCGGTGCGGAATTGTGCACCAATGCCAGGATACGCAAGATCAGCTTCACCGGCTCAACCGAAGTCGGGCGGCTGCTGATGAGCCAATGCGCGCCGCAGATAAAGAAGCTCAACCTCGAATTGGGCGGCAATGCACCCTTCATCGTTTTTGACGATGCCGATATTGATGAAGCCGTGGAAGGCGCCATTCAGGCGAAATTCCGCAATGGCGGCCAAACCTGTGTTTCGGCCAATCGCATCTATGTCCAGTCGGCGGTTCACGATGAGTTTTCGGAAAAATTCGGTTCGCGGGTGGCAGAATTGAAGGTTGGCGACGGCTTCGATCCCGAGGTGACCATCGGTCCGATGATCGACAGCCACGCCATCGACAAGATCGAGGCACATCTGGCCGACGCCAGCGCAAGAGGCGGCTCAATAAGGTGCGGCGGCAAGCGTGTCGGCAATGGCGGAACCTTTTTCGAACCAACGGTCCTCACCGGCGTCACCACCGCGATGCGGGTGGCGCAGGAAGAGACTTTCGGACCTTTAGCGCCGATCATCCGTTTCGACGATGCGGAGCAGGTTGTTCGTGAAGCCAATGACACGATCTACGGTCTGGCTGCCTATTTCTACGCCTCCAATCTCAAGCGCGTGTGGCGTGTTGCCGAAGCCCTGGAATATGGCATGGTCGGTATCAATACCGGCCGCATGTCGTCGGAAGCAGCTCCTTTCGGTGGTGTCAAACAATCCGGCATCGGCCGCGAAGGCTCGCGCCACGGCATGGAGGATTATCTTGAAATGAAATATCTCTGCATGGGCGGCATATAGCGGCCGGCCGTCACGGGTTCCCGTGGATCATCGCCCTCAGTAACATTTGTGCGCCAGCGACGCTGGCTGCGATCAGCCTGTCGTTCATCAACGAGAAATGCAGGGTGGGCTGGTGAAGCAGCAGCCCTTTACTAAACCGATGGCCGCCATGGGAAATCCCTATGGCGCGTTTACGATTTTTCAGGTCTCCGTCATCCGCACGTTAGCCTTTGCCGCTAGGCGTGCCGACATGGCTCTCGGGCCACTCCCGTGTCGCGAAGGAAGGGCAGGAGATGACGACCTCTTCAAACATGATCGCCGGCCCGCTCGCGATGCGCTTTTTCCCGTTCGCGGAAGATTGTCACAGGCGTATTGCCGCCGGGACTGGAAGCGAAGCGTTTGCATTGTGTGAGTTTCAAAAAGTTTGAATTGACCGCCTCTCACGGCGAGGCAAAGCTTAAGGCATTGGCAAGGGAGAGCAAAAATGGACCAGCCGTGGCGTCACATGACAAGCGCACCGAAAGACGGTACCCGGATTCTCGTGACGATCCGCTCGTCGGAGCAAGGCCCGGCACAGGTGGATCTTGTTTATTGGTCCAATGGCGACCGGCTCGGAGCAGAAGGCTGGCGAGCTTCAGACTCCTCACCGGGTCGGATAATTGAATATGCGGAACCGGAGCTGAAGTGCTGGATGCCGGTTCCGGCGGCGAATACCGGTGGGCTATCGGCGCCATCTCCCTGGGAAGGGGATGATGACCGCGAGCTTTTCGGATCCGGAATATGATGGGTGGAATTGCAGTGAATTTGCGGGAATATCGTGGTGTATCATCCCTGCCTCGTCCGCGGAACTGATATCGCAAGTGCGGCTGCATCATCCTGATGCCCTGCGCGCAGGATCGCGTGCGGGAATGGATGTCATGCTCAGAGCATTCTCGATTGCAGCGCCTGAGGCGGTGTTGTCGAAGACGCACCAACCGTCAGGCGCAACGAGTTCGCAAAAGTGCCTGATCTCATCGTCGCTATAAGTGGAATAATAGATCTTTGGTTTTCCGTGCAGGCGAACATATCGCGGGGGTTCGTTAAAGGTTTCCGCAGGCCACACGAGCGCCGGATCGGCGAAAACGCGGTCAATCTTGTATGTTTTCAGCAAATCAATCGCGTCCTGCGACGCCCAGCTCTCGTGCCGGGCTTCAATGACAATCTGCCCGTTATCAGACCCACGCATCGCCTCGAACGCCCTGTCTGACGCCCGGATATCAAAGGCAAGCGATGGCGGAAGCTGACACAGAAGCGGTCCACGCTTTCGACCCAGTGGCGCAAGGTCTTCTATGAAAGTTTCAAACGGTTCGGCTATATGGTTCATTCTGCGCGTATGCGAAATCTCTTTGGGCATCTTTGCAGAGAAACGGAAGGTGTCGGGCACGGATTCAGCCCACCGCGCGAAGGTGGACGCCTTGTGCCGACGGTAGAATGTGGAGTTGATTTCGACTCCATCAAAGACCGAGGCGTAACGTTGAAGGCCGCTCCCTTCTGCCGGGAACCGGTCGGCCACCTTTCTCGGGATGGACCAGGCCGCAGTGGCAATGATTGGCAAATTGTGTCTCCTTCACCTCACCGGATCCAGTTCAACTCTTTAAAGCTCGATTTCAGCTCAAGAATTTGCTCCAGCCAAGTTCGTCTTAAAACCTCGTCGGCTGACAAGGTTCCGCGACGGTGATCCGGTCGGGGGTCCAGCCGGCTCTTTTCAGTGTCGCTCGCTGGTAAATAGCCGGTTGCAGCATCGAGACGGATCCGGGTGCTCGAATAGTATTCCGGTTACACAGTGTTGGGTGTTGGCGTCTGCGTCTTCCCGTGAGAGTAGCGATGAAACCGGACAATGACCCGGAGCCGGGACTGACCGATGATTGAAATTTCCGCTGCTGCCAGTTGGCTAATGGCTGAGTTCCGACCGGGCTTGGAACACTTCGACAAGGTCCGCGGTTTGTACCAAGGGTCAAGGCGGAAAAGAGAGGAGATATCATGTCTAACTCAAAATCCACGGGTGGCGGTTACGCCGAAAACACGGGTACGACCGCCAATCGGTTCGGCTACTCGCTTGAAAGCCAGGCTCAGTTTGACGATGCCACCGAGATAGCGCGCGGAACGGCCGCCGGCGAAACCCTCAATGTTTATCGCCTTGAACCTGTTGCGGCGCCGGACGACCCACGCTGGCAGAATGCGCCTGCCCACGGAACCGTGGTCGTCGCAGCGCGGACGGCGGGTGATGCACGGATTGTCGCTGCAGGCGCGGAACTCGATTTCATGGAGATCGACGCCCTTCCCGCTGAAGACGTGTCGACGTTGAATGCAAGCGCCTTTAGAGATGAAAAACTCTATACGGTGATCGAAGTGGAACACGATCGACAGGGTCTGACGCGAGGGGTGATGGACGGCGATGTCCGTATAGACACCATCAAGCCAGTGCAGATCTGAGAACGTGCCGACCCGAAGGGCTGCGGAATTCTCCGTTCTGCCGCAGGCTTTCAGTTATCAGCTCCGATCTGGGTAACGATATGATCGTCAGCTCACCCGGCGGGCCTGCTCCCCGTCAGGAGATACGCGTTCCGGGCCAAGCTGCGAGAGCAAGGTCGATCAGCCGCTTCAGCAAGGCGTTGCAGGCACCGTCGCAGGCTTGGGCGGACATGCCCTGGATGATTGCACCATAAAAGCGGGCAAGCGTGTCGGTATCGGTTCCCGCCGGCAGTTCCCCTTCGTCGACTGCACGGTCGAAGCGGGTCTTGAGGGCTTGCATTGATGCCTCGCGCAATGTCGCCGTCAGACGCGCTACGGACGCATTTTCTTCCGCATGCTGCAGGACGGCCGTGGAGACCATGCATCCGCGCGGCTTGTCCGGCTGGGTGTCTCCATCGGCAATATCGTAGAGGTAAAGCCTCAGAGCTTCGTAAAGCGGCAGATCGGACTGCAATATGTCGGATCGACGGCTGTTTTCACGAGCAATGCTGAAATCCAGCGCCTGGCGGTACAACTCCTCCTTCGATCCGAACATCGAATAGAGCGTCGGCGGATTGATGCCCATCGCTTTCGTCAGATCGGCGGTTGAGGTTCCTTCGTAACCGCGCTCCCAAAACAGCCGTGCCGCGATGTCGAGCCCAACGTCGCGATCGAGCAGGCGGGGTCTGCCTCGTCTGCGGACTGGTGTCTCCATAAAATAGTGATCCCTATTATATTGTTGACAGATGCGTTTCGCTCCTTATTGTAGGGGTCACTATTTATATTGGCAACGGAGTGATCAATGTCCAGACGACTTGCAGACAAGACAGCCCTTATCACTGGAGGTTCACGCGGGATCGGCCGGGCGGTTGCCCTTGCCTTTGCCAGGGAGGGTGCCGCGCTGATTGGCGTGCATTATGCCGCCAACGCGGATGCGGCCAATGCCACGGTGCACGAGATCGAAGGGCTCGGCGTCAAGGCCGTCGCCGTGAAGGCCGATCTCAGACAGGGCAAGGACGCGGCCGACAGCCTGTGGGCGCAGTTCAGCGAAGCAGCGCAGATCGAGACGGGCTCGACCGCTCTTGACATTCTCGTGAACAATGCCGGTATCGCGCCCGCACTGCCATTGACGCAGACGAGCGAAGCCGCGTTCGATGAGGTGATGACGATCAACTACAAGGCGCCGTTTTTTCTGATCCAGGCCGTGGCCGACCACATCCGTGAAAACGGCCGTATTATCAACGTCTCGACCGGGTTTACGCGGATCGCAGCGCCGACTCATCCCGCTTACGCCGCGTCCAAGGGCGCGCTGGAAACGTTGACATTGGCGCTGGCACCGGAGTTTGCTACGCGCGGTATCACAGTCAATGCCGTGCTGCCGGGTGTCACGGAAACCGACATGAATGCAGAGTGGCTGTCGTCTCCGGAAGCGCGCGCTGGCGCCGAAGCCCTCTCTGTATTTTCGCGCGTCGGAAAGGCGGAGGATATCGCCGACGTGATTACCTTCCTCGCATCCAGCGATGCCCGCTGGACTACGGGCCAGATGATCGATGCAACGGGCGGCGCCCGCATCTAGGGTACGTTGCTCTTGCTTTAGCTAAAGCTGTTCAAGCAAAAGCAGCCCACGAGGAGAATCTGATTAAGTTCAGCTTGCTTGTCGTTTATCATCACATCCACGGGCGCTACGCGTGTCCGTGGCGTCGTTATCCCCTTGTGCGGTGCCGCCGAGCTACGCGCAAACGTGGTCGCGGACATGTGACGCGCCGATCCCTGCAGATTGATCCTGCCGGCACGCCGTCTAGACGCTTTGCACTACCATCCAGCGGGATGCAAGGCAAAGCCACCGGCGCTGTCGCGGCGGGTTCCGCCAAATTCCGATAGTGTTCTGTCGCGCCTGCAGACTGCCTTGGCAAAAGCCGTCCATTTCTAAATTATTCTGCCGCGATTGTTACGTTTCCGAAACGAGCTTTGACGAGAAGCGCGGCTTCTGCGATTGCCTGATTTACCCGGGCGTTCACCACGGGAGAAACCTGTCCTTCCACGTAATCCCGGCCGGAGGTGTAGATTGCGGTCGGCGTCACGAAGGCTTCGAAAAAGGCAAATAGCGGCCTGAGTTGGTGTTCCACCACAAGCGAGTGCCGGTCTCCGCCGCCTGTCGCGGTCAAGATGACAGGTTTGCCCCTGAGGTCGGCGGGATCGAGAAGATCGATGACGTGTTTGAAGAGGCCGGTATAGCTTCCCTTGTAAGTCGGTGAACCGATCACCAGAGCTTCAGCGTCGATGATGGTCTGAACGACCTGCCGCGCGCTGCCTTCCAGGTCCGCTACGGATCGTGCCGAGCTTAGGGAGGGGCCGAGATCCTCAACGTCGAAAACCTGATGTTGCAGGCCCAGTTGGCCGGCCAGCGCCTCGCTGACGCTTTCGACGAAGCGCTTTGTGCTTGATGGCCGCGATGTGTTGCCGGAGAAACCGACGATCAGATTGTTGCTCATTGAACTTTCTTTCGGGTGATCCTGCATAAATGCGGTTTCTGTCTGCGCGCCCTAGGCCGTCTTGAGAATTGACAGCCCGGCCGGATGTGCCGATCGATCATTCTCGCCGGTCTTCCACTTCTCAAAGGCGGCGCGTCCGAGAATGGCGACGGACGTGTCTTCCTGAGGTGCATGGACGAGGACTGACTGGATATCCCGGAAATGACGCTCGAGCCCGAGATCGGCATTGAGACCGGGGTTGCCGATGCCGCGGACCGCCAGCTGGACAGCGTCGCGGATTTGCCTCCCGGCGAGAAGGCGGGCCCTTATCAGGTGTTCGGCATCGCCAATATGGTTTGCGAGCGCGCCAAAGATGATCTGGCGGGCGCCGGCAACCAGAAGGTCGATTTCACCCGAGAGTTCAACGAAACGTTCCGTTTGCGCAATCGGGCGGCCAAGATTAGCCGGCACGCGCTCATGCGCGAAGCGGATGAACGCTTCTTGGGCGGCTTCGGCCGCGCCCAGATAGATGGCAGTGAGTGCAAGCGTCATTGCCGCGTGGCCGCGATTATCCTGCTGGGCGACCGAGGGATCAACGAGCTCCAGCACATTTTCTGCCGGGATTTCAACTTCGGTGTACTCGACATCGTGCGAACCGGTCGCCCGCATGCCGAGGCTTTTCCAGTTCTCGATAATCTTGATGCCGGGCAGACCGTTGGGGACAACGAAGGTGCCGACTCGTGGCTGAACCTCATCGGTATGCGCCCAGACGAGAAAATGGGTAAGGCCATAGGCACCCGTTACGAAGCGCTTGCGGCCCGTGATCGACCAGCCATTTGCCGTCCGGTGCGCACGCGTGGACGGCAATCCGCCGCGGGCCGGCGACCCCAGCTCTGGTTCCACACGCGCGGCGTTCAGAAGAAGCGGCTGCTGCTTTGCCTGTGAAAGAAGTTCCCTGTAGAGACCGTCCGGCCAATGGCCCTTCGTGGCCTGCCCGAGATGTGTAAAAATCGTCATTGCGCTGATAAGCGCTACAGAAGGATCGCCTCGCCCGAGCGCCGCCAGAATATGGGCTGCGGTGCTCAAGGTTCCTCCCGGTCCGCCATAACGCGTGGCCACCGTGCTTTCGAGAAGTCCAGCCTTATGAACGGCGCGAATACCGGTCCAGGGAAACTGACCGGTCTGATCCGCATCCGGTGCGGCTTCGGAAAGGACGCGCGCGGCTGCGTCGAGTGCGGTGGGGTCATAGGACATGCGGATAGCGGCTTTCTCATGGTCGGCAGGCGGGATCATCCGTCACAGGGGTGGATGATCCCGGTCTTGGAAGAGAGGTGGATCGGTCCGACGGCGTGGTCGGACTGCCGTGATCAGGCGGCTGCCTTCTTCTTCGCCTCTTCGCGTTCGCGAATACCCTCGCGGACGAGGGGCAGGATGTATCGTCCGTAGTCTACGGCATCATTATAGTTGTCGTATCCACGGATCGAAATCAGATCGGCGCCAAGGTCGATATAGTCGAGAATGGAGTCGGCGATCGTGCGTGGCGACCCGACCAGGGCGGTAGTCGCGCCGCTGGCATTGGTGGCGGTAACTGTCGGATACCAGAGTGCGCGGTCATGGACGTCGCCGCGCTTGGCGATATCCAGCAGACGCTGGGACCCGATATTGGCAGGAGGTGCTGCATTGACCGGGGCACGAGACAGGCCTTTCTGGCGGTTCTCGTTCAGACGGTCGAGAACCCTGTGCGCCTTTTCCCAGGCCAGTTCATCCGTTTCGGCGACGATCGGCCGGAATGTCACCCAGATCCGGGGGCGGTCGGTGCGTCCGGCTTTTGCGGCTTCGGCGTAGATACGGTCAATCTGCTGTTTTGTTTCAGCCAGCGGTTCGCCCCAAAGGCCGAAAATGTCGCAAAGGGAGCCGCCGATACGATAAGCAGCATCCGAAGAGCCGCCGAGCGAAATCGGGATAAGGCCATTGGTCGGACGCACGGCGCTGCGGAACTGCTTGAACTGGTAATATTTGCCTTCGAAATCGAACGGCTCCGTCGAAGCCCATGCAAGGCGAAGAATGCGGATATATTCTTCCTGACGCTCGTAACGCTCTTCCTTGTTGAGGAAATCGCCTTCGCGTGCCTGCTCCTCGTCGCTCCCGCCCGCGATGAAGTGGACGACCACGCGTCCGCCGCTCAACTGGTCGAGTGTGGCGAGGGACTTGGCCGCAACCGTCGGATAAACCGTGTTGGGGCGGAGCGCGACAATGATCTTGATGTTCTTCGTGTGCGCAAGCACCGTCGCACCCAGCGTGAAAGGATCGAACGAAGAGGAGGAATAGGGAATGAGCGTGTAGTTGAACCCGTAGTCATCCAGTGCCCGCGCGTAACGTTCCAGAAACAGCGGATCGACCGGAGCATCAGGGATGGGGTTCAGATCATTGGATGCGTTGGGAAAGCTGACGCTGATGAATTCCGCAGCCATGGGAGCTCCTTGCTGTTTCTAATGTCGAGTGAAAGCTAAAGCCGACGTGGCATATGAGGAAGACAGGTCTTTCTATTTCTATGGAAAATGTAGAAAATATTGCCTGACTATTCTGGTGGCCTAGAACCGGCGATTGCCGCCGGGCCTGCATCTGCGTCATAAGGGCCGGGTTTCCACCCCAGGGAGGGAGCAACCGTCGTCGCAAGATCGGTGAGCAATCTTACGTTTTCGGTCAATCCGAAAGCCGGAGGCAAAAAGAGGACGAGCTCATCTGCGGCCGCCAGCCCGGGGTCGCTCAGTACCGCCTCAATGACCGTATCCGGTGCGCCCTGAAAAACGGGGGAAATCATGGCACCAGCCGGTTGGCCGGCAGGAGCCAGCGCACCCTTCGGGCGTGAGGCCGCAATGCCGACTGTGCGACGTTCAAGGTCATAGGCGGCATATTTTTCCCGCAGTTCCGGAGTGGTGCCGACCAGGATCGACGCTGCAACGGCGACCGGAGGCGGCGTTGTCTTCCAGATTCGCAGCCAGTGAGTGCGATAGGCATCGATGATACGCGCCTGATATTGGCCAAACGTCTCGCCTTCGTCCTGATCGTGAAGGACGGTACCGGAAATCAGGCCGATACCGAGTTCGGCGGCCTGAATCGCTGAATCGATACTGGCGGAGCCCTGTCGGATACGGCTGCGCAAGGTGGGGCTGTGTGGGGTCACCCGCAACTCGGCTCCCGGAGGCGCACCAACGTCGTTCGGCGTAACAACGTGCAGAACATCACCGGCAATGGCGGCAAGAAAACGCGACTGTCGCCGCTTTGCCTCTGTCCGGGCATCGGTATCCACGGATCCGAATACGGCATCGAACGCCCCATTTGCCCCGGTTGAAATCGCGAGTTCAAGCCGGCCGTCGATCAGCAGGTCGGTCGTGCCCGCCGCTTCGGCCAGCAGAATAGGGTCCTGATAACGCATCGGGATGACGGCGGAGCCAAGCGTAATGTGCCGTGTATGCTGGCCGACCGCCGCAAAGAAGGGCAACGGGGAAGAAAGATAGTGGTCGAAATGGCGCTGATAGGCCCAGCCGGACTGATACCCCAGCCTTTCCGCCTGTCTGAACAATTCTATGCCCTGTCGGAGCCCCTTTGCCGGACCGTCATCGTCGTTGAATGATACCCGCGTATTGAAACCCAGCCGGCTTTTCGGCCGGAACAATGCGGGAAGGTCGCGCGACGCTGCTGCAATATTCATGCGAGTTGTTCCTTCCGCAGCGCGTGCGGGGCTGCATGGGTGCGGGCCGTTCCGGCGATGCCCGATGGGATGGAGTTCAGCAGCGACGCGGTGTATTCGTGTCGCGGATTGCCGAAAATCTCGGTGACGGTCCCATGTTCGACAATGCGGCCTCGCTGCATCACGGAAACGCTGTGCGCAAGTTGCCTGACGAGGGCGAGGTCATGCGAAACAAAGACATAGGTCAGTCCGAGCTTCGCCTGCAGCGACAGCAGAACCTCGACGATATCCGCCTGAACGCTGACATCGAGAGCGGATGTGGGTTCGTCCAACACGATCACATCAGGCTTGAGGACCAGCGAACGGGCAATTGCCACACGCTGACGCTGCCCGCCTGACAGGTCTGATGGCTTGCGTTCCATGAGGTGCTCGCTCAAGCCGACATTTGCGAGAGCTTCCCGCACCTGCTCGGATCGCTGCTTCGGAGTACCGATCTCGAATCTGTCGAGCGGCTCACGAACAAGCTGGCCCACCTTCCATGTCGGGTCGAGTGACGTGAACGGGTTCTGGTAAACCAGTTGCAGATGCCGCCATACCGACCGCAGGGAAGCGCGGCTCTTGCTTGTAACGCTCTCGTCGGCAACCGTGATGGTGCCGCTTTCCGGCTGCTCGAGCCCCAGCAGCAGGCGGATGGTCGTGGTTTTCCCGGAGCCGGATTCGCCGACAAGCGCGTGTGTCGTGCCTGCCGGAACCGTAAACGAAATATCATCCACAGCGGTCAGGGTTTTGCCATCGACGGTGAAGCGCTTGGTAACGCCGCTGACAGCGATCTTTGGCGATTTGTCACTATCGAGAAGGCTGAACCCCGGATCGCGAAATTTGGCATAACGCTCCGGGTTGAGCGCGGGCACGTCGCCATGGAGTTTTTTGGCATAGGGAGAGGAGGGGGAGGAAAAAATAGCCGATGTCCTGCCCGCTTCCTGCACGACGCCGTTCTTCAGCACGACGAGATTGTCCGCCCTCTCCGCCGCTATTGCGAGATCATGGGTGATGAGAAGCAGGCTGATGTTCAGCTCATCGCGAAGACGGGAGAGGAGATCGAGAATGCGTTTCTGGATTGTGACGTCGAGCGCCGACGTCGGCTCATCCGCCACCAGCAATGCGGGGCGCGGTAATATTGCGAGCGCGATCAGTACACGCTGCAGCATTCCGCCCGACAGTTGATGCGGATAGGAATCGTAAACCCGTTGCGGATTGTCGAGACCCACCTTCGCGAATGTTTCCAGAATGAGGAGCTTGCGGATTGCGGGGTTGGCCTCTTCCGTCAGCGCTGCCGCCTCCAGCGCCTGCGCGCCGATTGTTCTCACAGGATTGAGAGAGTTGCCCGGATCCTGCGGCACGAAGCCGATTTCGCGGCCACGAAAAGGCCTGAAGCGTCGTTCCGGCAATGCCAGAATGTCCTGCCTGTCGAAAACAACCCGGCCCGTGGCGTTTGCGCCGTTGGGAAGCAGTCTTAGTACAGCCTTTGCTATGGTCGACTTTCCCGAACCGGATTCTCCGATCAGCGCAAGACTTTCGCCACGCCCAAGCTCGAAGCTGACACCGTGCACGACCTCCTGCCGCCCGTAGGAGACGGCAAGATTTTCAACGCCGAGCAGGGGTATGGCGGGCTGCGGAGCCTCTGCCACTATCCGGGGAGGGGTCGGCGCTGTTTTCAATGCGATTTGCGAAGCCATCGGCTGATCCTGTTGACAGAGAGGACGGTCACGATCGTAACGAACGCGGGCGCATAAACGAGCCAGGGCCATTTGAGGTAGTCCTTGCCGATCGAGATCAGCAGGCCCCAGTCGGAAGAGGGCGGCGGATCGCCGTAGCCGAGGAAGGCGAGGCTGGCGATGACGAGAATGGACTCGCCGAATTGCAGGACGGCCAGCGGCAACATCGAGCGGGATGCGTTTGGCAGCACATGTCTCAGCACAATGTAGCCGCGTGAGCCACCCGAGAGAAACGACGCCTCCACGAAGGTCGCCTGACGCGTCTTGATGACCTCTGAGCGCGCCACACGGGCGAAGAAGGCGATCGCCGATATGCCTGTCGCAATGGCGGCGTTGATTGTCTCGAAGCCGATTGCGGTGACGATGATGACCGCCAGCAGGAACTTCGGGATGGATAACAGCACGTCGACAAAACGTGCAAAGACGATATCCACCCAGCCGCCGAAAAATCCGGCAAGCAGACCGATCACACCGCCGATGACGACGCCGATGACGACAGCGACCAAAGCGCTCGATACAGATGAAGCGGTGCCATAAACGACCCGTGTATAGAGATCGCGCCCGAGATGATCCGTGCCGAACCAATGGGCAAAACTTGGCGCAAGAAGCTTGTCAGCCGGGACGCCGTTGATCGGGCTTTGGGTGGTGAAAAGCTGCGGTGCAATCGACCAGGCGACGACGATTGCGATGACAAGCAGGGAGAGGGCGACCGTTGCAGTTATGTTGAGAGTTTTCAGTCTCTCCAACGGATTGCTGATGGAAGCCGGGCTGGAAATAAGGCTCATGGTTTGGCCCCCGTTTCAAGGCCAAGCGACGTGTCATCGATCGTCGACAGGCGGCGTTTTCGGCCAACGATAATTTTTACCCTTGGATCGAGCAGCGGATAGAGGAGATCGGCGATGAGGTTGACGACGACGAACACCACGGCCCCCAGCGAGACGATCGCCTGCAGGACCGGCAGATCCTGAGTGCTGACGGAACGCTGGACGAGACTGCCGATACCGGTGCGGCCGAATACCGTCTCCGTAATCAGCGAGTTGCCCAGAAGTTCGCCGACGGTGAGGGCGATAACCGTCACCACGGGCAAGGAGGCAGGCTTGAGGAGATGTGTTGTGAAAAGCCGTCTTGGCCCGATGCCGCGACTGCGGGCAACCGCTGCGTAATCCTGCTCTGCCTCATGATCGAGATTGGCGATCAGAACCTCCGCAATCTGTGCGGAAAACGGTATGCCGATGGTGATCGCCGCAAACAGCGTGGCCCAGAAACTGTCGGGTTCGATGACCCGGAACAGCCTGAGCTGAAAACCGAAAAGGTGGATCAGAAACAGGCCGATGACGAAATTGGGTGTCGACAGGAACAGGGAAGGGAAGGCGCGCAGCAATCCCTGTCCGTAACGCTTCGGCACGACCTGCGTGCCGTAGGCGACCGCAAAGGCGAGGATCAGCGCCACGGTCAGCCCGGCGGTGGCCAAGACCAGCGTCGATGGCAGCACCTCGGCGATGAGCGTCGAGACCGGTCGGTTGGAGCGCATCGAGATGCCCAGATCGCCTGTCAGGAAGGCCGACAGGGAGTGCCAGAGCTGCACGATGATCGGCTGGTCCAGCCCCTGTGCCGCAATGATTTCGGCGATCTCCTGCTCGGTAAAGCCGTTCTGCGGGTTCCGCAGAACGCTGGTGATCGGGTCGCCAGGCAGGACGCTGACGACCACGAAGGTGAAGACATAGGCCAGAAGGATGACGACGATCGCCTGGCCGAGCCGCTTTGCGGCGTAGGTTAGGTAGGCATTGTTCATGCCGTCACCTCCTTGACGTTACTCGGTGGGTGCTGGCGTCATTCGGCAATGAACGCTGTGTAATAGCTGGCATAAGCGACGCCGTTATAGACTTCGCCCTTCAGCTTCGGCGATTGCACGTAAATGCGCTGGACGATTTGCGTGCGCGGGATGAAGTAACCCTGTTCCAGCACGTATTTTTGCAGGCCATCGAGCAGAGGCTTCCGATCCTCGACGGAACCTGCACCAGCGATCTTGTCGCGCAGGTCGTTGAGCGTCGCATCACGCTCGTCCAGCGCAAACCAGTTCTCGCCATTATTGGCGTTGGTCAGGATGCTTGCGACCGTGCCGGCGTCGATAAAGCTGCGGGTGACTTCATATGCCGGAACGGCGGCGCCACCGAATTTGACCTTCTCGCCAAAGGTCACGACATCATACGCCCTGATATTGACCTTCCATCCAAGCCGGCCGAGCTGCTGGGCAATCAGCTCATCGACTGATTTCGAGGTTGCCAGATAAGGATTGGAATGGATCGTCAATTCCAGCGGCTTGCCGTCCTTCACGCGAACGCCGTCCGCACCCTTGACCCATCCGGCTTCGTCCAGAAGCTTTTCCGACTTGTCCGGGTTATAGGCGAGGAGATCGCTGTGATCCGTGGCTCCCGGGACGTTGCTCTGGATGAAGGACGTCGCGAGCTTCCAGTCCTGCGTATAGACTGTGTCGATGATTTCCTGACGGTTAATGCCTGCCTGAAGTGCCTGACGCACCTTCACATCATCATAGGGCTGAAGCTTGGTGTTGACGGCCCAGCCGTTGACGAAGCCGAGATAACGCGGGGTCGCGATGGTGAAGCCTTCCTCCTTGAGCGATTTCAGTTCCTGGGGCGAGGCATTGTAGGCGACATCCGCCTGACCGGACTGAACGGAGGCGACGCGAAGGGATGGCTCAGAGACCAGCTTGTAGGTGATGGTATCGAGATATGCGGGGCCGGTGTGGCCGACTGCGGCGGGACCCCAATTATAGTCCTTGCGCTTGACCAGGGTGACGTGGTCGCCCTCTTTCCAGGACTCCACCACATACGGTCCGCTGCCTGCGGTCTTGCTGAGGTCCGCCTGCTGGCCGGCAGGCTGGGCAATGGTCTTGGGAGAGATCAGGATGGAGCCGTGGTAGCCAAGCGTCGGAATGAACCCGAGCGTCGGCTTCTTGAAGAAAACCTTGACCGTCGTCGCACCAACCGCTTCGGCGTGATCATAGGTCTTGGGGAAGAGGCCGATCGGGTTGATGCCCTCGTTCTTGCGGCCGGCATACCAGATGTCGAGATTGGCAACGACGGCCTTGGCATCCAGCGGTTCGCCATCGGAGAAAGTCACGCCGCTTTTGAGGTGGAGGGTGAACTCCGTCGCGGTGTCGTTCTGCTCCCAGCGCTCGGCAATCCACGGGCTGACCTTGCCTTCGGCATCGACGTACAGCAGCTTATCCGTGACATGACCCCATATATGGCCCTGGAAACTGGAGATCGCGCTGTTGTTGGGGATCCACGTGTCGCCCAGGGAATCGATCAGAAACGTGATGTCACCGCCATCATGTGGCGTGTCTGCGGCCACAGCACTCAAAGGTGCAGCCGTCGATAAAAACAGCGAGGCGGAAACAGCGAGCGAAGCCGTAAG
Organism: Agrobacterium pusense; assembly: GCF_013285525.1. Taxonomy (NCBI): domain Bacteria; kingdom Pseudomonadati; phylum Pseudomonadota; class Alphaproteobacteria; order Hyphomicrobiales; family Rhizobiaceae; genus Agrobacterium; species Agrobacterium pusense. The sequence goes on along the minus strand of NZ_CP053857.1, from coordinate 430,593 downwards.
AAGCAGCCGACGACGCGAAAGAGACGATGAGAAAGGACGCTTTGTCATTGTATGATCCTGAAAATTCCAAAGTTTTTCGTTGCAATTTCGGCATCTCCTGGGATGCGCGTGCTTCTGCGGTGGCTGCTCAAACGCATGTCAAACCGTTGCCGCGCCGGCCTCTCGGCCGAGCAGGAGATGCTTAAGTTCATTGGTGGCCTGATTGGGCGACGCGACGCTAGCGAGCGGTTCCCGAGAACCTGCGTGGCAGAGGAGCGCGCCCGCTTCTACATATTCCAGTCATGGCGCGATCCCCTTCTGCGCTGTCCGTCTTGCCCTTAACCTAGCAGTCAGGCGTGAGGGAGAAAGACTGGTTATTCTTTTTCTATGGATTTAGTGAATTATTTTATCGTCATTTCGGCGGCTGTTTGGATTGGTGTTTCAGGGCCCCTTGGAATGCGGGGGTTCCGGCGTGGAGTGACGACGGCTCGGCGTCTGGGCCGACCTGGTCTCGCGATACAAATCGCATGGCCTGGAAAATTGTCACGGGTGGCAGAGCCCCGGTGAAGCGCTCGATATCCACCTTCGCGATCTGGCCGGTCGATGCCTGCGACAGTTTCGATGTGCCGATATCGCGGGTCAGAATATTTGGATTTCCGTGGATGCATATCGAGTTTTCGGCAGTTGGATCCTCTGGTTCGAACCAGGCGCCGGTAGCGAGCTGCATTACCCCCGGCATGATGTCTTCACTGAGAAGGGCGCCCGCCAGGCAGCTGCCGCGCTGATTAAAAAGCCTTACGACATCGCCGTCAGATATTCCACGGGCCGAGGCGTCGGCTGGATGGATACGGACGGGCTCCCTGTCCATGACCTTGGTGGAACGGCTGAAATCGCCATAGTCCAGCTGACTGTGCAGGCGTTGATATGGTTGATTGCAGACGAGATGCAGCGGATAGAGGTGCGCATCGTCTGGAGTTTCCATTTTGGGTGGATACCAGCGCGGATGACCCTTGCAGTCATCATAACCGAAACCCTCGACGGTCCCGGAAAAAATCTCGATCTTTCCTGAGGGGGTCGCCAGCGGTTTCGTTGCGGGATTCTCAAGGAAAGCGCGCGCCGGTCCACCGTCGTCCGGCTTGACTGGAAGGGACAGTTCTCCGCGTTCCCAGAAGGTTTCAAAGTCCGGCGCCTCATGGCCCGACGCGGCAAGTGCCTGACGGGTCGTTTCGTATAGAAAGGCAAGCCATTCTCCGCTGCTGCGGTTTTCGGTGAAGGCCTCGAACCTGCCCAGTTCGCGGGCAATGCCGGCGAATATTTCGTAATCGTCGCGTGCTTCGCCGACGGGGGCGATCAGGCGCTTCATGGCGATCATCAGCGGATCGCGATCGGCGGCACCGATGTCATCACGCTCAAGCGTGGTCGTGGCGGGCAGCACGATATCGGCGTGTCTGGCGGTGGAGGTCCAGGCGGACTCGTGGACGATGATCGTTTCCGGCCGCCTGAAAGCGGCTCGCAACCGGTTGATATCCTGATGATGGTGAAATGGATTGCCGCCCGCCCAATAGACAAGCCGGATGTCAGGATAAAGAAGCGTGCGCCCGTTGTAATGGAACTCGGCGCCGGGATTGAGCAGCATATCGGAGATGCGTGCGCAGGGAATGTAGTCCGGCACAGGGTTTTTGAATTGCTGCAGCGTTGGCAGGGGAACGGCGAGCAGATTCTTGCCGATATTGCCCAACGCGCCAAGGGAATAAGAAAATCCGCCGCCGTCCGATCCGATCTGGCCGAGCATGGCGGCAAGCACAATGCCCATCCACACCGGCTGCTCTCCGTAATCGGCCCGCTGCAGCGAATGACTGACGGTGATCAGGGTTCTCGAACCGGCCATCCTGCGCGCCAGCTTGCGTATTGTGTCCGGCGCGATGTTGCAGATTTCGGCCGCCCATTCCGGGCTCTTGTGCTGGCCGTCCTCCCTGCCGAGAAGATAGTTTTCGAACCGGTCATATCCGACCGTATAACGCTCCAGAAACGTCCGGTCGTGCAGCCCTTCCGTAACGAGGACGTGCGCCAGCCCGAGCATCATCGCCACGTCGGTGCCCGGGATGATGGGAAGCCACTCGGCATCCGCCTCAGCGGGGAAATCGTCTGCCAGAGGGCTGATGAATGTGAAATGCGCACCGCGAGCCTTCGCGCCGGCAAGTTTTTGCCGGACCGTGTGCGTGCTGATCCCTCCGCCGTGGACATCGGCATTCTTGATCGCCATCCCGCCAAAGGCGAGCACCAGCTCGCTGCTGCGTTCGATGGCATCCCAGGTCACGCTCTTTCGGTCGAAGCTGTCATAAGGGCCCAGGACATGGGGGATTATGACCATGGCCGCACCGGAACTATAGGTGTTGACCGACCGGACATATCCGCCGAGGACATTCAAGAAGCGGTGGATCTGGCTTTGCGCGTGATGAAAGCGACCGGCACTGGACCAGCCATAAGAGCCGCCGAACACGGCGCTTGGACCGTGACTGTCGTAGACCCGCCTCAGTTCGTCGGCGACCAGTGTCGTCGCTTCGGCCCAGCTGACCTCGACATAGTCGTCAGCGCCCCGCCGCTGTGCATGGTCGGTTTCGCGCTCAAGCCACCCCCGCCGGACAGCGGGCCGTCGGATGCGGACGGGGCTGTCGGCGATCGCCGGAAGATTGCCCAGTAGCGGGGATGGATGGGGGTCGCCGGAGTGAGGCTTTATCTCCAGTCGCCCATTTGTGAGCCGCCCGGAGAAGGCGCCCCAGTGAGAACTGTGAGTCTTGAAAGAATTCATCGTGTCGCCCCAGCGGTCGCGGATCGCAAAGTAACATTCTATCTCGGCAGGATTTTGCCGGGATTCATGAAGCCGGCTGGATCGACTGCATGTTTGATGAGCGCCATAAGATCGACCGCGTCACCATGTTCTTCACGCAGGTAGGCGATCTTGCCGGTGCCCACGCCATGTTCGCCGGTCGAGGTGCCGCCGACCGAGAGGGCGTATTGCACCATCTTCTTGTTGATGGCCGCCACCTCGCCGAGCTCTTCCGCATTGCCGGGATCGACCGCGAAGACGACATGATAATTGCCATCGCCGACATGGCCGAGAATGGCAGCCGGTACGCTGCAATCCTGCAGGAGCTCGCGGGTCTTCAATATGCAGTTGCTGAGCTGCGAGACCGGAACACAGACATCCGAAGACCAGCCTTTGGCGTTTGGCCTTTGCGATACGACAGCATAAAACGCGTTGTGGCGCGCTTTCCAGAGGCGATTGCGTTCTTCGGGGGCGTTGGCCCACTCGAAATCCTTGCCGCCATGGTCTTCCACAATGGCGGACACCATATCGACCTGCTCCTGAACGCCGGCGGGCGAGCCGTGAAACTCGAAAGCCAATGTGTCCTCGATCTTCAGCTCCAGCCCGGAATAGGCATTGACGGCCGTGATCAGGCCACGGTCCATGAGCTCCATGCGGGCGACGGGGATGCCGAGTTGCACGACCTGAATGGCCGCCGCGACTGCTTGTTCGACGCTCTCGAAAGAGCAGAGCGCCGCCGAGATGGTTTCGGGTATTCCATAGAGGCGAAGGGTTATTTCGGTGATGATCCCCAGCGTTCCTTCCGAACCCACGAACAGCCGCGTCAGGTCGTATCCGGCAGAAGACTTTCTGGCGCGACCGCCGGTTTTGATAACCTGGCCGGTCGGCAGCACCACGGTCAGGCCCAGTACGTTTTCACGCATTGTTCCGTAGCGGACGGCGTTGGTGCCGGAAGCGCGGGTTGCAGCCATGCCGCCAATCGAAGCGTTTGCGCCGGGATCGATGGGAAAGAACAGTCCCATGTCTCGCAGATATGTGTTCAACTGCTCCCGCGTTACCCCGGCCTCGACCGTACAATCCAGATCTTCACTGCTGATACGGGTGATTTTCGACATGCGTGAAAGGTCGATCGAGACTCCGCCATTGACGGCTGTCAGATGCCCTTCCAGGGAAGTGCCGGCGCCAAAAGCGATGACGGGCACGCTTTCCGCCGCACATAGCCGCACGATCTCGGACACTTCGGAGGTGGTTTCCGCGAAAGCGACCGCATCGGGAAAGGCGGCTGCGTGATGCGCCTCGCCGCGCCCGTGCTGCTCGCGCAATGTCGGCGACGTTGAAAGACGCTCCCCGAGGAGGTCTCGCAGGGATCGGATGAGAGAAGGAGACAGGTCAGGCATAAAACATTCCGTGTAGGCGGGTCGCAAAACACTGCGACAGACTTACAAACCTTGAGGGCGAGGCGCGCGGCCGGCGACGCCATCTGGCAGTGAACATCAGGCGGCCAGTTTTTCGCCCCTGAGATGACGCTCGAGGAACGGAAGGCTGTCCTGCCCCCAGTAGAGTTCATCCTGATAGCGATAGGTCGGAACCCCGAACACACCGGCGGCCCTGGCAGCTTCGAAGCTCGCCTTCTGCAAGACAGCAACCGCGTCGCTTTTGCCATGTTCATCGAGGGCTACAGCATCGAAGCCTGCAGCCGTCGCGATGGCCTGGCGGATGTCGGCCTTGCCGATGTCTTCACGGCGGACCCAGAAAGCCTCCTGCAGTGCAACTGCAAGCTTCAGCCAGTCTTCACCGGTTTCGATTGCCGCCGCAACCATCAGGCCTGCCGGGGACGGATCCGAGAGCGCAGCGCGATTGTCGAAATTGAGCACTTTTCCGCGCAATGCCGCCCACCGCTTCAGATCCGTGATCCAGTAAACGCGTCTGGCCTCCGGGCGATTTTTCGAGTAAATGCCACCGTTTTCCTCGATCAGCGGAATAAGGTGAGGGCGGATAGTGGCGCCCTGCTGTTTCGCCAGGGCGGCAAAGGGTTCAACACCAATGAAGGCCCAGGGTGAGCCGATGCTGAAGAAATAATCGATCGTCTTTGTCATTGTCTGCTGCTTTCAGTTCGGTTGATCGGTGGAGGCGGCGGCCGTGGCGAAAACGGAGAGAGCGCAGTCACGCGCGATCAGCACCGCCTTGGGGTCGCGTCCAACCGCGACGGTCGCCAGCGCCCCTTCGTAGAGAAGTGAGAGATGGGCGGCGGCGATCTCCACTGTGCTGCCGGCCCTCGCCAGGATAGCGGCGAACAGGTCCCTGACCTTCGCCTTATGGGTACGCGCAACGAACACGACCCGCTCGGATTCGCCATGTTCGGCAACCGCGAGAGCGAAGGCGCAGCCGCGAAAATCCGGGCTGTCGGCCTTTTCGTGGAGTTGCTCGAAAATCAGCCGGATCTGCTCCTTCGGAGCCATGTCCGCATCCACCACGTTCTGAAGCGCGTGGATCACCCGCTCATGACGCGCTTCCAGATAGGCTGCAACAAGATGATCCTTCGAAGGGAAATGCCGGTAGAGCGTCGCCTTCGCGACATTCGCTTCCTCGATGATCCGATCGATGCCGACAGCCCGGATGCCTTCGCGATAGAAGAGCGTGCCGGCGGCGGTGAGTATATGGTCTGATATGGCTTCTCTCATTATATCGTTTCACACTGTCGTTTGATAAATCGCACTGCTTGAGGCCGCCGGTCACGAAGGGCTGGCGGGATTCGGCTGCGCCGGCTGGTCCGGGCCGGCGATGAGCGACGTGATTGCATCGAGCGGCAGCGGCTTTGAAAACCCGCCCTGTTGCGCCAGTTTGCCGGCCAGCGTCTGAACAGCGTCGTTATAGGGCGTTGGCACATTGTGAAGCCGGCCGAGCAATACGATCTCTCCGTTGAGGAAATCCACCTCACTTGAGGCTCCGCGCCTGAAACTCTGCCACGTCGATTGCTGGCCCGGGTGAATGCCGCTGTTCGGCGCTACTCGCCAGTTCGAGATGTCTACGGTTCGCTCGGAGGGCGAGGCGAGGGTGTAACCTGCCGCGTCGAGCACATGGCGGGCTTCATCCACCAGCGCCGCGCTGATCTTGTCGTTCAGATCGGCCGGACCGTCGAACAGTTCGAGGACGTTGCGAACGTTGTGAAGGAGCTTTGCTGCTTTCCAGCGGCGGATATCGTCGCTGGCCTCGGCAAGATATCCCGCCCTGTTGAGGTCTGCCGTGACCTGCGTCGTCACCTCATCCTGTCCGAGCGGAAAACGCCCGACCGTCACGATGCCCAGTTGCGGCTCGCCGCCAACCACCACCTTCCCGGTTTCTGTGAACCGCGCCGGTGTCAGAATGCTTGCGCCATAGACCCTGGAAAATGTTCTCAGGGCATTGGCTTCAGTCGCCAGTCCATTCTGAAAAGTCACTATAGGCAGCTGTGCAGCCGCCGGTGCCGTCGTGCTGGAGACGTTCTGCCAGGACCAGAAGGCGAGTGCGCTTATGGCATCCTGAGCCTTCACCGTGAGCAGGAGGATATCATCCCGTCTCAATTCCGGAAGATCCGTCAGGTCGAAGACCTTCAGATCGATCTGCCGCGTCTGTGCGGGTCGTTGAAAGGTGAGGCCATGCTGCCTGATATGGCTTATCTGGGCTCCCCGCCCGAAAAGTGCATAATCAATGCCGGAAAGTGCAAACTGTGCTGCAAGGCTCGCGCCCACCGCGCCGGCGCCAATGATAACATAACGTGGCATCTGTCGTTTCTCGTCCTGTCTTTTTACGCTCCGGATTTACGGAGATATTGGTGTGGTGATTGGTTCGGCGGTTTCGGCGGCGGTTGAGGACGGTGGCAGGATGCGTTCAGGAGCATTCTGAACGGATCGTAAGGCCTTCGAGCGGGGCAAAGGAAGACCGGTCATTCTATATCTACTAATTTTATAGAAAATAAGTTCCCGAAACCGGTGATTTCGGGAGAGATTGCGCCGCCCCGGCCCGCGCCTTGTATCGCCGGGGCAAGGGCGCGCCTTCGTTATACCGTCAGCCGCAATGGAATTTATTTGATAGCGAAACCGAGGCGACGCAGCGTCCGGCTCAGTTCCGCACGGCCCTTCAGCGCGGCGGCGTTCTCCACACGCTGGGCAATGGGCCCTGTCCAGCCATTTTGGGGCAGGCCCTGTTTTTCCTGAAACACCTTTAATACCTCATCATAAGAATTGAGGTCATCGTGGGCGGGTTCCGAATAGGTTTCATGAAACAGAACGGATGATTGTGACAAGCGCGGTTTGACATCTGTTTTTACCGCCGGGTCAGGATAGCCGACCGTCAGGCCGAAGACGGCAACCGTCTCGGCAGGTAGGTTGAGTTCGCGGGCCACGTCCTCCGGCCTGTTGCGGATGCCGCCGACGTAGCAGGAGCCCAGGCCGACTGAATCAATTGCGGCAACAGCGTTCTGCGCTGCCAATGCAGCGTCGATGGCGCCGATCAGGAAGCTTTCCAGGTAATCCAGTCCTTCACCCTCATTCCCCTGGCGTGAAGCGACCGTGCGCAGCCGCTTCAGGTCGATAAGCCAGATGAGGAAAAGGGGGGCATCCTTTATATGGGCGTTGCCGCCGGTGAAACCCGCCAGTCGTGCCTTGCGCTCCTTGTCCTGCACCGCAACCACACTCCACGCCTGAAGATTGGATGATGTGGGCGCTGATTGCGCGGCGGCGACCAGAAGCTCCAGGCTGCCCTCCGGCAGAGCCTTGGGCAGATAGGCGCGGGCGGTGCGATGGTTCAGCAAGGCGTCGATGGTGTCATTCCAGAAAGGCGGAGAAAAATCGGCCTGCGTTCCATAACGGGCCTCGACGCGCTGCTGTGGGATTTCCAGTTTGGTAATCGGACTGGGCGGGGTCATCGGATGAAACTCCATAATTGGGGGTGGAAGGGTCGGGCTCGAATGTGCGGATCAGAAAGGCGGCAAATTCCTGTGATTTGATATGGCCGGCCGAGGCATCTGCCGAGCAATGTCCTTCTCAATCGCGATTTTGCGATGAAACAACATTTCCACGGGAATGCTGAAACAAACGCCGGCGAGATTTCTTCGCATTCCACCATCTGCTCCGGATGCGCAACGAAGATCCCGATGGATGGGGCAATTCAGCGCGAGTTTTGGTGCCTGCTTGCGTAAGTATTGAAATAAAATTCCGCAAGGAATGATTTCTTCGACTAGGAGGAAGAATTTTATCCTTAGGAATGCGCCGCATTGCCCCGATGCTTTCGTCATCGAAACGACGTTTTCAAACGGGGATTTTCATGACGATCGGACGCCGGCAGTTCAATAAAATGCTTCTTTTGGCAACGGCAGGAACGGCCCTGCCTGGTTCGGTGTTCGCGGCGGGTGGCGATGCGAGCCGGCCCGTCTCCGGCGGCACGCTCAGGCTGCTCTATCGTGTCGATCCCGGCAACGCGCTTTTCGCCATCAACACATCGTCAGGCACGGGGCAGGCGATCGGCCCAAAGATTGTTGAAGGCCTCCTCACATTCGATTTCGACCTCAAGCCGCAGCCCTTGCTGGCAACGGAATGGTCCGTTTCCGATGACCACCTGCGTTATACGTTCAAACTCAGGCCAAATGTGAAATGGCATGACGGCAAAGATTTTACATCGGAAGACGTTGCCTTTTCGATTTTCCGCCTGAAAGAAGCACACCCGCGCGGCCGCATAACCTACCAGAACGTTCAGGCGGTGGAGACGCCTGATCCCCTCACTGCCATTATCGTTCTGTCCAAACCCGCACCGTTTCTCATTGCTGCGCAATCGAGTTCGGAATCGCCGATCGTGCCGAAGCATATTTTCGAAAAGCTGAAGCCCGCCGATGGCCAGACGCTGCAGACTGCTATTGGCACCGGCCCCTTCAAACTGACCGAATGGACGCCGGGGAGCCATCTGATCTTCGATCGAAATCCCGATTATTGGGATGCTGGCAAACCCTATCTTGATCGCATCATCCTGCGCATCATCACCGACCCGGCTGCGCGGGCAGTGGCGCTGGAGACGGGGGAAGTCGATCTTGGCGACAACCCCGTGCCGCTGGCGGATCTCGAACGGCTGAAGCAGAACCCCGATCTCGTTCTGGATACGAACACCTATGCCTATGCGGGTCCGCAGCAGCAGTTGTTCTTCAATTACGATAACGAAATCTTCCGCAAGAAAGATGTTCGCCTGGCCATTGCGAAGGCAATCAACCTCGATGAGATCGTCAATGTAGCGCTCTTCGGTTATGCGCAGATATCACCCAGCCCCGTCAGCACGGCCCTTCCCAACTGGTATGATGCTTCGGTCAAGCCATATGCCTACGACCCGAAAGAAGCGGAAAAGTTACTCGACGCGGCGGGATATCCGCGCAAGGAGGACGGCAAGCGTTTTCCAGTACGATTGACGTATAATTCCTATCTAACGCCCGGCTATGCCGATGTTCTTCGCAGCCAGCTTGAAAAGATCGGCATTGCCGTTGAAATCCGCAAATACGACCTGCCGACCTATCTGAAAACTGTCTACACCGACCGCGCCTTTGATCTGGTGGTGGAATCCCTCTCCAATACCTTCGACCCGTCGCTCGGCATCCAGCGCGCCTACTGGAGCAAGAATTTCAAGATCGGGCTGCCCTTTTCCAATGCGGCAAACTACGCCAATCCAGAGGCGGATGCGCTTCTTGAGGCGGCCGCCATCGAACCGGATCCGAAGAAACGCTGGGTAACCTGGAGCAAGTTCCAGCATCTTATCCATGACGACGTTGCCTCCGTCGATCTCGTGGCGGCGGGAAGCCAGATCGTGGCGCACAAGCGGGTCAGGAATTATGTCACCGGCGCGCAGGGGCTGAACTGGAGTTTCGGCGATCTGTGGCTCGATCCGACCGCTTGAAACCCCGCATGAAAATTCCGGATTTGTCAGGAGAAAACGCAATGTCCGTATTTGCTGTAACAAAAGATCGTCTCATCGAATGGCTGCGGGATGGCAGGGAACTTGCGGTTCTGGATATCCGTACCGCCGAGGAAGTGGGGTATGCTTCACCGCTATTTGCCACGAACCTTCCGGTTGACAGGCTTGAGGCGGAAATCGATCGCTTCATTCCTCGCCCCGTCGTGCGCACCGTGCTGGTGGATGATGGAAAAGGCAGCGCGGAGCAGGCGGCCGAACGGCTTGCCGCCAAGGGTTGGACCGACATTCATTTTCTGCGTGGCGGAATCCCGGCATGGATCGAAGGTGGCGTCGAGGCGTTGCCGACATTCGATATTCCTGGCGTTCCTTTCGTTCAGAAGGTGCGAGGCGAGAAAAACACGCCTGTGGTTTTTGCGCGTGAGCTCAAGGCGTGGCAGGAAGCCGGTGAGGATGTTGTCATCCTCGATACGCGCACATTGCCGGAATATGAAAAGGCACATGTGCCCGGTGCGATCGGTGTGCCGGGTGCCGAACTCCTGCTGCGCTTTTCCGATCTCGTTCCCTCGCCAAAAACAAGGGTCGTCGTCTCCTGCGCGGGCCTGCCCCGCGCAATTCTCGGCGCGCAGACATTGATCGACGCCGGTGTCGAAAACGATGTCAGTTACCTGCATGATGGGACGCGCGGCTGGACGGATGATGGATTTGAGCTGGAAACAGGCCGCTCCCGAACATATTCGCATGTCAGCGCCAAAGCGAAAGAGATTGCAGAGGCGCGGTTGAAGGCCTTTTCCAGGGATGACGATCTGCGCTTCATCGACCGTCCGACTGCCGAGACATGGTTGAAGGACCCATCACGAACGACCTATTTCCTGGACGTGCGCACACCGGAAGAGTTCGAGACTTCCCATCTGCAGGGCTCAATTTCGTCGGAAGGCGGGCAGCTTCTCGGTGTCGCCTATCGAACGATCGCGGTGCGCGGTGCCCGGGTCATTCTGGTGGATGACCTGCTCGGCGCCCGCGCCAGGGTCGTGGCCCACTGGCTGAAACGCAGAGGATTCGAAATCGCGCCCCATTTACACGACTTCGAACAGGGTGCCGAAGCGGCAGCCGCCTAGACCCGGCCGGGTGTTCGCCAGACTGCTCCACAGACAGGAATTTGCAATGACCAATGCCAGCCATGCCTGGGGTTCTGCGCCCAGCAAACGTTTTGACGCGATCGCCGAGAGGTTTCGGGGAATTTTTTCCGAAATCGGCAAAGATTCAATACGACACGATCTGGAACGCGAGCTTCGTTTCGATGACTACGAAGCTTTGAAAAAGGCCGGCTTTTCCAGATTGCGCCTGCCGGAGAAATTTGGTGGTCTGGGCCTGACGCTTCCCGAGCTTTTTGGCTTGATCATTGAACTCGCGCAGGCGGATCCCAACCTCACCAATGCTTACCGCAGCCATCTCGGCTTTACGGAGGATCTGCTGAATGCACCACCTTCGCCATGGCGGGATGCGTGGCTGGAGCGGATCGGACGTGGCGAAACCATTGGCAGCGGCTTTTCGGAAATCGGGGATGCCAAACTTGGAACCTATTCCACCCAGCTCACCCGGGATGGCGGCGGCTGGCGGCTGAATGGCGAGAAATATTATACGACCGGCTCGCTCTATGCCGACTGGATCACGCTTGGAGCCGTGGATGGCGATGGTGTACCGGTTGGCGCGCTTGTTCCCACAAAGGCTGAAGGCGTCGAAATCGTCAACGACTGGGATGGTTTCGGACAGGCGCTGACGGCCAGCGGCACGGCGCGATTTACCGACGTGGCGATTTCCGAGGACCTCATCAAGCCGAGCGCGCTTCGTTTCAGCTATTCAGGCGGCTTTTTCCAGCTCGTCCATCTGGCCTCGCTTGCCGGGATCGGCCGCGCGGCCGCATTGGAAATCGCCCGCCATGTTGCGGAGCGCAAACGCGTCTATCAACGCAGTAACGCCGCGCGTTTTTCTGAAGACCCTCAGGTGCTTCAGGTCGTGGGGCGGATCAGGGGTGCGGCCTATAGCGCCGGCGCCATCGTGTTAAAGGCCGCAGAAGCCCTGCAGGCTGCCTATGATGCCAATCTCTCTGGAGACGAGAAGCGCATTGCATCTGCGAACCGTGACGCGGAGCTGGAAGTCAGCCAGTCGGTTACTGTCGTCAGCAACCTTGTCCTGGATGCGTCCACTGTCCTCTTCGATGCGCTTGGCGCCTCAGCCGCAAAACGCAGCCATGGTCTTGATCGTCACTGGCGAAACGCCCGCACGATAACCTCACACAATCCCCGTATCTATCACGACCGTATCGTTGGAGATTTCGCCGTGAACGGCGCCTCACCAGCGCCAAATGGAGGCGTGGGGATAGCACCGCAAACGCAGAAGGAAAAATCCGAAGCATGATCAAAACATGCGGTCCGACGGGCGATACGCATTGGAGCCTGTTGTTCGGTATCCACGCAGTGCAAACAGGATAGTGAAATTGGGCAGGATTTATCGGGATTTCACAGAACTCGTCGGCAATACGCCGCTGGTGGAACTCGCCAGAATTCGGACGAAATACAATCTCCAATCGCGCATTCTCGCCAAGATCGAGTACCTCAATCCCGCAGGCAGTGTCAAAGACCGCACCGCCTGGGGCATCATACGTGAGGCTGAGAAGAGCGGCCGATTGAAGCCGGGCGATCTTCTTTTTGATTTGACCAGTGGCAATACAGGCATCGGAATTGCGGCGGTTGCCTCCGCACGCGGCTACCGCACGAAATTTTATCTTCGCAATACCATCAGCGAAGACAAGATCAACATCCTCAGGCAGTTCGGCTCCGAGATCGAACTGATCGAAAATGAGGAGCTCTTCCAGCCTCATGCCATCCATCGCATCATCGACAGGATCAAGGCTGAAAATCCGGATGCATTTTATACCGGCCAGCGTTCAAATGATGCCAACCCGCAGGTTCATTTCGAGACGACCGGGCCGGAAATCTGGCGCGATACCGAAGGTGACGTCGATATCCTGGTCGCCACCGTTGGTACGGGCGGCACCGTGTCCGGTGCCGGGCGCTTCCTGAAGGCGCAAAAACCGGAGATAAGGATCGTTGTTGCCGAGCCGACACCGCAGTCCGTTCCATCCCCCGAAAACCCCGACGCTTCCACGATCGAAGGCGTCCACAAGGTGACCGAGGTGGAGGAAGGGACCTTGCCGGAGACCTACGACAAGAGCGTCGTGGATGAAGTCATTGCCGTTACCACCGAAGAGGCGCGGCGGGCAGCGCTTGCGGTGGCCAGAGAGGAGGGCTTCCTTGTGGGAACCTCATCCGGTGCGGCCATCTTTGCCGCGATCGCGCTTTCCCGCCGCGCGGAAAACGACGGCAAGACGATTGCGGTCGTGTTTCCGGATAGCGGCGAGCGCTATCTTTCGCTCTTTGATGCCCCTGACTGAAAAGTCTGCTCGCATGGTTCGCGGCCCCGGAGAAGTTTGAACTGTGCCCGTGAATGACCATGTCGGCGAAATCATTGCCCCCTGACGCCGGATGTGGAGCGAACACAAGACCGTCAGCCGCCGATGCTTGAAAAGAGCGCAGGCCGTTATTGAAGCGGCCTTGAATGCCCCATTTGCAAGCGCTACATTCCATCGGTCCGCAGCAACAACAGGATGGTCGACAATGGATTTCAACCCGATAGCAACGCCACTTTGCCTTGCCATGCGGGAAAACCTTGTCCATGACCCACTTTATCACACTCTCCAATCTGTCCTGGTTCACGCCTGACGGTCGTTCGCTTTTCACCAATCTGAATATTGTGTTCGGCCCGGAGCGTGTCGGGCTTGTCGGTCGTAACGGCGCCGGCAAGACGACGCTCTTGAAGCTGATCGCCGGCGAATTGACACCATCTTCGGGTTCTGTCTCTGCACCGTCGGGTATCCACATCCTGCGTCAAAGCGTCCAGGTGGCCGAAGATGAGACGATTGCCGATCTCTTTGGCGCGCGTGAAGCGCTCGCTGTGCTTGAACGGGCGCAGGCGGGTGGCGCGACGTTGGAGGAACTGGCCGATATTGATTGGATGCTTGAGACGAATATCGAGGCGGCACTCGCGCGCTTCGGCCTGTCCATGCCCGCGACGACACTGCTCGCCCGACTCTCCGGCGGGCAGCGCACCCGTGCAGCGCTTGCCGCTCAAATCTATCATGCACCGGAGTTCCTGATCCTCGACGAACCCACGAACAACCTCGACCGTGACGGTCGGACTGCAGTGATCGAACTTGTGAGCGGCTGGCGTCACGGCGCAATCATTGTCAGCCATGATCGTGAATTGCTCGAAACGGTCGACAGCATTGCTGAACTGACATCGCTCGGTATCAGTCGTTATGGCGGAAACTGGGACCACTACAGCGATCGCAAGGCACTGGAGCTTGACAATGCCAGGCATGAACTGGCCGAGGCCGAGAAGCGGCTCAGCGCCGTCGAGCGCAGGGCGCAGGAGACGGCCGAGCGGCAGGCTCGTCGCGATGGTGCAGGCAAAAGGAAGGCGGCGGAAGGAGGAATACCGAGAATTTCGGCCGGAGGGCGCGCCATGCGGGCGGAGCAGACAAGCGGTGACAACGCCGCCACGGCGCGCCGAATGACGGGGGAGGCCAAGGCAGACGTCGCAGAGGCGCGAGGGCGCATTGAGGTGCTTGAACCATTCATGCTGTCCATACCGTCCACCGGACTGGTGGCGTCAAAGACGGTTCTGCGGCTGGAAGACGTAACTGCGGGTTACGAACGCAATGCGCCTGTCCTGTCCGATCTGTCGCTTGCGATTACAGGTCCGGAACGGATTGCGGTGGCGGGGCCGAACGGTTCGGGAAAGACGACGCTGCTTTCCGTCATCACCGGGTCTCTCGCGCCATTTTCTGGTTCGGTCCGAGTTGAGGTTGCTTGCGCGTTGCTGGACCAGAAGGTCAGCTTGCTGCGACCCGGGCTATCCGTCCGGGACAATTTCATGCGTCTCAACCCGCGGTCCAGTGAGAACGCCTGCCGGGCCGCTCTTGCCCGCTTCCTGTTTCGTGGCGACGCCGGTTTGCAGGACGTGCGGCATCTGTCTGGCGGCCAGATGCTGCGCGCCGGCCTTGCCTGCATCCTCGGCAACCAGAAGCCGCCGCAGCTTCTCATACTCGATGAACCGACCAATCACCTCGATCTTGATTCCGTCGCGATCGTGGAGGCCGGCCTGAAAGCCTATGACGGCGCAATTCTGGTCGTCAGCCACGACGAGGCGTTTCTGGAGGGGATCGGCGTGTCCCGGCGGTTTGAGCTTCATGGACGCCGTCAAACATGAGCAACGCCGCGCATTTTAGCGCGGCATTTGGTCATTCGAGAAGCCAGCTCGACGGCCTGAAGAACGTCCTGAGGCTTTCCCGTGCAGGCGATCGGCGGCAGCAAGCATCTTGATCTTTTTTCGAAACGGAGCGTCCACCCGCCACTGCGGTTCAGCGTTAAACCTGTGCCTGGCCACCGTCCGCGAAGAGCTCGGCGCCGTTGACGAAGCTCGCATCATCGGAGGCGAGGAACAGCGTCGCCTTGGCGATTTCCTCCGCTTCGCCGACGCGACCGAGAGGGATGCGAGAGGCGAGATAGTCGAGCAGGCCCTGCTGCTGTTCCTTGTCGTCGCCTGCAAGTTCGACGAGGCCTGGTGTGCGCGTGGCGCCGGGCGAGATGACGTTGACGCGGATGCCCGTGCCCTTGAGGTCGAGAGCCCAGGAACGAGCCAGGTTGCGCACCGCGGCCTTGGAAGCGGAATAGACGGAAAAGGCAGCCGTTCCTTCAGTGCCGGCAGTCGAGCCCGTCAGCACAATGGACGAGCCCTTGCCCATCAGCGGAAGTGCCGCCTGCACGGTCAGGATCACAGCTTTTACGTTGCGACCAAAGGTGTCGTCAATCTGCTCCTCGGTGATCTGGCCGAGCGGCAGCATGGTGCCGCCACCGGCATTGACGATGAGGGCGTCAAGGCGGCCCTGTTCCGCCTTCACCTGGGCGAACAGCTTGTCGAGGTCAGCGTTGCTCGAGGAGTCCGCCTGTACACCAACCGCGCCCTGTCCTATTTCTGCCACCGCCTCGTCCAGAGCGGCCTTGCGGCGGCCTGTGATATAGACGCGTGCGCCTTCGGCAGCGAACAACTTGGCCGTCGAAAGACCGATGCCGCTGGTTGCTCCGGTGATGACGGCGATCTTGTTTTGAAGCCTGTTGGCCATGTTAACTCTCCTGATGCTTGGGCGCGCGAAATGGTTCAGCCCGAATGCACGGCCTGTTGAAGTCCTGAATTTGCTCGGAATGCGGCGCTGGCCATTGGCCTTGTCACCGTCCGATCAGGAGAAGTTAGTTCGTCAGCCCGGTGGAGAGAAGCCGCTCAGGATGGAGACATTATCCATCTGGATGGATAGTTGTCTTCATCACATCGCGTCGTGCGTCGACCGCTTCGAACACCTTCGCTGCCCATTCAGTGAAGGCGCGTAGCCGCGGATTTGGGAAACGATCAGCGGGATAGACAAGATGAAGGGGATGATTGTCCGGCTTCCAGTCGGGCAGAAGTTCAACCAGCGCTCCGCTCTTGAAATGGGGCCGCGCGAGAAATCCGAAGCTTTGGCCAATTCCCAGTCCCGACAGCAGCGCGTTCAGATGCGCGGTACTCTCGTTGACGGAAACGCCGCCAGAGGCCGGGAGATACTCGCTTCGCTCTTCACCGCGCTGAAAGCGCAATGGAAATCTCTTTCCAGATGACGCGGAGAAGTAGGAGACGATCCGATGCTTCTCGATATCGTCAGGTCGCTCCGGCAACTGCAGACCAGCCAGATAAGTGGGCGATGCGCAAATGACGTAGTCCAGCTCGCACAGCTTCCGCGCCTTCATCGATGAGTCACCGAGCGCCCCGCCGCGAATGACGCAGTCGATACCCTCACTGACGAGATCGGCGGGGCGATCGCTGACACCGAGCATGAGATCGATTTCTGGATAATGGCGCTGAAAATCCGAAAGTGCCGGGATGAGGATCAGGTTTGCCAGCACAGATCCGATGTCGACGCGCAGCTTTCCTTTGGGTGTGCTGCGGGAGCCGGCAATAGTACCGTCCATGTCATCGAGATCGGCGAGGAGCTTCAGCGCGCGTTCGTGATAGGCGACGCCCTCCGTGGTCATCGTGACCGACCGCGTGGTGCGCTCCACGAGCTTTGTTCCGAGATGTGCCTCGAGATCCTGCACCAGCTTGCTGACTGAGGACCGAGGAAGGTTCAGCATATCCGCCGCCTTGGCGAAGGACCCGGCTTCGGCGACGCGGACAAATGTTCGAATGGCGAGTATCTGATCCAAGAGAGGCCCAACAAGCAGGTGGAGATAATCTACATCTACACCTGGCCGGCGAGCCCTGCCATGCAGGTTCTTGCGAAAGGTGGATAAATCTGCGCCATTCGACGATATCTGAACGTTGATTCACGAACACTGGCAAAACGCCGCGTGTCCTTTCGGGCACGCGGCGTTTTATCGTGAACCCGGATGGCGATCCCTCGCGATCCGGTTCCGTTCATGCCTGTGCGTCAGCCGATCTTCACATTGTCGTCGCGCTTGATGGCGATGACGGTCGAGCGGGGCAGTTTGCCTTCGCCGTCCGGGAAGGGGGCGTTGGGGTGCTGGATGCCGACGAAGTGGGTGCGCTTGTCGGCGGACCAGGTCTGGCCCGTGACTTCGGAACCCTTCGGCGCAGTCAGGAAGCGCTCAATGCGGCCAGTGGCCGGGTCGCCCGCCAGCATCTGGTTGTTGCCCTGGCCGGCGAAGTTGCCTTCATTGGTGTCCTCGCCATCGGTCTGGATCCAGAGCAGGCCGGTCGAGTCGAACATCATGCCGTCAGGCGAATTGAACATGTTGCCTTCGTTGATGTTCGGCGAGCCGGCATAGGCGTCCTTGTGGACGGCGGGGTTACCGGCCATGCAGAACAGGTCCCACTTGAACTTGCCGTCCGCATGGTCGTCATTTTCCGGATACCAGCGCACGATCTGGCCGTATTCGTTCTTCTCGCGCGGGTTGGCGGCATTGATCGCCATGGCGTCGCCGCCGGCATTGGCGCGCAGCTTGCCGTCCTTCATTTCGCCGCGGCGGCTGTTGTTGGTCAGCGCGCAATAGGCTTCGATTGCGACGGGGTTGATGGCGACCCATTCCGGGCGGTCCATGGTCGTCGCGCCCACCTTGGAAGCAGCCTGGCGGGTGAAGACGCAGATTTCGTCGATCTTCATGCCCGTGGTTTCCGGAGTCAGGGCAAGCCACTCGCCGGCACCGTCATCGGAGAACTTCGCGACGTAAAGCGTGCCTTCGTCCAGCAGCTTGGAGGTGTCGCCGCCCGGCACGTAGATGCCGCTGGAGACGAATTTGTAGAGAAACTCGCCGCGCTCGTCGTCACCCATGTAAACGACGACACGGCCGTCACGGGCGATCACCACGGCGGCGTTTTCATGCTTGATGCGGCCAAGCGCGGTGCGCTTGATCGGCGTGGACTTGGCGTCCGAGGGATCGATCTCGACCACGTAACCGGCGCGGCGTGGTTCATTGGGGTTCTTGGCAACGTCGAAACGGGCGTCGAACTTCTCATAGGCGTAGCGGGTCTCGGCGACGATGCCATAACGCTTGTAATCGTCAGGCAGCTTGAAGGCGGCGTCGGTGGTGCCGAAATAGCCGTTGAAGTTCTCTTCGCAGGTGAGGTAGGTGCCCCAGGGCGTACGGCCTGCGCCGCAATTGTTGAAGGTGCCGAGACAGTCGACACCCTTGGGGTCGGCGGCGGTCTTGACGAGATCGGAGCCTGCGGCCGGGCCGGAAAGCTTCATCGGCGTGTTGTGGTGGATACGGCGGTTGAAAGGGCTGTCGAGAACGATTTTCCAGCCGTCCTTGTCTTCCGCGACTTCCATAACGGTGACGCCCTGCATGTTCTGCAGGATCTTCACGTCGTCGGCCGTCTTCGGGTTGCCCTTTTCGGCGTGCGGCAGGTTGGTTTCCGGGTTCACATATTCATGATTGACGGCGATCAGCTGGTGGTTGCCCACCACGAAGAGTTCCATGCCGTCGGTATTTTCGCCGAAGACCTTGTCGGAATTTTCAACGCTGACGCCCTTTGCGGGGTCGAGATCAGGAACGTTGGAGAACAGCGGCTGGCCCCATTTCGCCAGCGGCTTCCAGTTATAGCCTTCCGGGACATGGATGGTGTGGTCGGTGGCGGCGGCAACCGGCTTGAAGGGGAAACGGCCGACGGCGGCTTCCTGCGCTTCGGCCGAGGTGCTGCTCATCAGGTTGCCGAGCGTGCCCATGGCGGCCGCGGCCGAACCGAAGGCGAGCACGCCGCCCAGAAAGCCGCGGCGGGAAATCGCGGTTTCGACCACGCGGTCGAAATCGGTTTCGGCCGGCGGCGGGTTCTGCAGTTCGTCCCACTCGTCCCAGGACAATTTGCTCGTATCGATGTCGGTCATATCGTGTCTCCACCGTTCAATGTTTGGAATCATTCCAACAGGCTGCGTACCTTCCGAGTGTTTCACTCGGATGACGGGAAGACAGGTTTAAAATATGATTGTCGCGGTTATGAATCTGCTGTTTTTCCCTCAATGCGGGATAAGGACGCGGGTGAGGAGCTGGCCCTCGAAGCGGCAGAAACGGAAAGGAACCTCCGTTCCGCACCGCCATTCCTCGCTGAGTTCGGCCGTCAGGCACAAGGATCCCGAGCCATTTGCGTCCAGGCGGGATAATTCGGCCGCCTCGAAAAGGAACAGCTTTTCCACCATGGGATACAGCGCCTTGAACAGGCTTTCCTTGGCCGAGAAAATCAAGCCGGTGATGAAGGGATCGATAATGTTGCCGAGGTTGTAGCGCTCATTTGCGGTCAGGAGTTGTGGGGCGATATCGCGGGCCTCCTCCTCTGTCAGCATTTTTTCGATATCGACGCCGATACCGCGAAACTGTCGACAGCAGCCGACAAGCGCAATCGCCGTACCCTCGCTGTGGGAAATTGCGCCAATCACCCCTTCGGGCCAGAGGGGCGCACGGTCCTCGCCCATACCGGGAAAGATGGAACGGCCGGTCAGGCGGCGGATGGCTTCCGCAGCGCATCTGCGCCCCGCGATGAATTCCGCCTTGCGTCTTTGCGTGGCGCTTGAAAGCTGCGGCGGCAAGGGAGGGACCTCGCCGCCGCAGCCCTCATCGGCGCTGAAACGAAGGGTAAGGCAATGGCAGCCGCATATGTCGTCCGGCCAAGGCCAGATGGCCTCGGGTGGATCGCCGGAGATGGCGTCGCGATGAAACGCCGTTACAACGTCCATGTCCCTGACTCTCAATCCAACGGCTCGAATTCAAGCCGCAAGCGTGGCACCGCCATCAACCACGATCTGCTGCATCGTCACGTGCCCGGCCTGATCGGAGGCGAGGAACAGCACGGTATCGGCAATATCGTCCGGCCTTGCGATCTTGCCGAGCGGAATGCCGAGCTTGAACTGCTCGGGCAGGCCGGCGACCAGCCGGTCCTTGCCGGCAGGATCGCTCAACATGCCGGCAAGCATCGGCGTATCGGTGGAGCCGGGTGAAACGACGTTGCAGCGTACGCCATAGGGCGCTAGCTCGAGGGCGGCGCAATGGCTGAGGCTGACCAGCGCTGCCTTGGAGGCGCAATAGGCCATCATGCCGATGCGCGGCACGACGGCGGCATTGGAGCCGATATTGACGATTGCGCCGCGCCGCTGCCGTTTGAAGGTGGCGCTCCACTGTCTCAGCATATGGAACGGCCCGGCAGCGTTGACATCCATGCACGCCTTCCAGTCTGCGGGCGTCAGGCTTTCACTGTCGCCGAGCCGCAATATGCCGGCGGCGTTGACGAGAATGTCGAGCCCGCCCCATTCGGTCTCGATCGCCTTGCAGGCCGTCTCCACCGCCGCCGCATCGGTGATGTCGAGTGCGATCTGGCGGAAGGGCGCTTCCGCCGTTCTGGCCTGGAGGTCGAGGCCGATGAGATCGGCCCCTTCCTCGATGAAACGTTCGGCGATGCGGCGGCCGATGCCCTGAGCCGTACCCGTCACCAGCACGCGCCGCCCGGTAAATCTCTGTTGCGTCATCTTTTTTGTCCGCTCAGGCCGCGAGCCGCTTTTGGTCGATCAGCGTCCACCAGGCGGAGAGAGTGGGCACACGCGCAAGCTCATCGAAGCCGACGGTGACGCCGCGTTCCTTCAACTCTCCGGCAAGCTTCATCACCTGCAGGGAATCCAGCCCGTAGAAGATCAGGTTTTCGTCGGGGTCGATATCGCTCTCATCTTCCACCATCTGCAGGACGCGGGCTTTCAGCCATTCGCTGATATCGTCGCCCTTTCCCGCGCCAACAAGGCTTGCGGCATCGATCACCACGCCGCAGCGTGTGGCCACATATTGCAGCGCCATGCGATGCTCCGCCTCGGAAAAATCGGCAACGCCATCGCCGATCATGAACGGCTGGATGTCCTTCATAAAGGCTTCCACTGCCGTCATCATGCAGCCTATATGGGCATAAACGCCGCCGACGATGATCTGATCACGGTTCCAGCCCTTCATACGTTCGGCAAGGTCGGAGCGCTGGAAGGCGCTGTAGCGCCATTTGGTCAGCACCACGTCGTCGGGCGTGGGGGCGAGCTTGTCCACCACCTTCTGCAGTTCGGGATCAACGACGGTCAGACCCGGTCCCCACATGTCGTTCAGAAGAGCGCGGTCGCCGGGCGGCTGATTATGCGGCTGGGCGGTGTAAATGACAGGGACGCCGTTTTGAACGGCCCATGTCTTCACCTTGGCGAGATTGTCGATGAGGGTCGTCATCAGCTTGCCGTCGGCCTCGTAGAACCGCAGGAAATAACGCTGCATGTCGTGGATGAGGAGTACGGCGCGTTTCGCATCGGGCTGCCATTTTGTCTTGTTGGCCGGAAAACTCGCGGCGACCGGCATGGGATAATCGGAAATGGTGGGGATCGTCATGATGACCTCGGTTTGTGCTGCGCCGGCTGGGCCGGCGCATTTAGGAACATGGGGACGCCATTTTGGCGTCCCATTCGATGGGTGCGGAATGTCAGGCGCTGACGGCGACGGGGGTCGTCAGCAGATCGCGCAGGCGTTTCTTGTCGATTTTTCCGACGGCGGTGAGGGGCATGGCGTCGATGAAGCGCACACGATCCGGCAGCTTGTAATCCGCGACGCCGAGGCCGGCGAGGTGCTGGCGAATAGCCGGCGCCTTGAGCGCGGGATTGCGCGACACGAGGAAGACGCAGCTTTTTTCGCCGAGAAGTTCGTCCTGCATGGCCACCAGCGCCGCATGGGTGACATCCGGATGCCGCAAAATCAGGTTTTCGACCTCTTCTGACGCGACCTTTTCGCCGCCGCGATTGATCTGGTCCTTCACCCGGCCAACGACGCGGAGATAACCTTCAGGCGTGCGCTGCACGACGTCGCCCGAGTAATAAAACCCGTCCTTGTCAAAGACCCGGGCGCTGTGTTCGGGCGCGCGGTAATAGCCCCGGAACGTATAGGGGCCACGCGTTGCCAGCATGCCGGCGTCGCCCTCGGGCACGTCGTTGCCCTCCTCGTCAACGATGCGGATTTCGTCATCCGGGCTGATCGGCCGTCCTTGCGTGGTGAAGACGAGATGATCGGGGTCACCGAAGCGGGTGTAGTTCACCAGCCCTTCCGCCATGCCGAAGACCTGTTGCAGATCGCAGCCCAGCACTTCCGGCACCTGCCGCGCAAGCGCTTCGGCAAAGCTTGCGCCACCGACCTGCAACAGCTTGAGGGATTTCAGCCTTTTGCGATGGGCGGGCGCAGCCTGCAGCCACAGCGCGACGGCCGGCGGCACCAGCGGCACAATGTTAACGCCGTGTTTTTCGATGAGATCGAAGCAGGCAAGTGGTTCCGGATTGGCAGCCATGACCACCGCACCGCCGGCGTGGAACACACCGAGCGCACCGGGTGAGCTCATGGGGTAATTATGCGCCACCGGAATGGCGCAGAGGAAACGTGTCTCAGGCGAAAGGCCGCAGATTTCCGCACTGGCCCGAACGCTGTAATCATAGTCGTTATGCGTCCGGGGGATCAGTTTTGGCGTACCGGTGCTGCCACCGGAAAGCTGGAACAGCGCCACTTCATCGGCGGCGGAAGGGGCGTAAGCGGGTGGGTTTTCGGCAGGGGCCGCCAGCCGCCGTTCTAGGCTCAACCGCGGATCTGTTTCGCCAAGCAGAAGGGCCAGGGTAAGCCCGGGAGAAGCCGCCTTCAGCGCCTCCAAAAATGTGTCATTGGCGAAAAGCTCGTGGCTGCGCGAGCCGATCACCAGCTTCGGCGCGATCTGCTCCGCATAGGAGGTCATTTCCAGCCGGCGATGGCTGAAAAGTGCGTTGACGGGGGCCGCGCCGATCTTCATCAGCGCGAAAAAGACGAGATAGAACTCGGCAATGTTCGGCAACTGTACCAGCGCGGTGTCGCCCTTGCCGATGCCAGCGGCGGAGAGATGTCCGGCCAGATTGGAGGATTGCCGGTCGATATCCGCGTAGGTGAAGCGGCGGTCGCCGCAGATCAGCGCCGTCGCGTCCGGCCGGCGCTCGATCTGTTCGGTGAGGATGCCGCTCAGCGGCCTGTCGATCCAGTAACCGCGCTCGCGGTACCGGCGCGTCAGATCGTCGGGCCAGCGTTGAAATTCGATTGTCATGGTTTGTCCCCGGGAAATCAGGCAGAAAGACCGCAGGCGTTCAGCATGGTCTTGAGTTTGGTCTGCACCTCGGCCCATTCGGATTCGGGCTCCGATGCCTCAACGATGCCGGCGCCGGCAAAGAGCCGCACGGTTTTCCGCTGCACGGTGCCGCACCGGATCGTCACCACCCACTCGCCATTGCCCTTAGAATCCGTCCAGCCGACCATGCCGGTGAAGAGGCCGCGCTCGAAAGGCTCGACGAAGCGGATAAGGCGATGGGCGCGCTCGGTGGGGAAACCGCAGACGGCCGGCGTCGGGTGCAGCAGGCACGCAAGCTGCAGGGCATTGGTCTCGGGGTCGGCGAGGCTGCCTTCGATGCGGGTCGAAAGATGCCAGAGGGCCGCCGTGTTGATGAGGGAGGGTTTTTCAGGCACATCGAGTTCCGCGCAGACCGGCGAAAGCAGGGAGCGGATATCCTCGATGACGAGGCTGTGCTCGTAGTGGTCCTTTTCCGAAGCCGATAGCCGCTCGGCGTTGGCCTTGTCCGCGGCGGGGTCGACCATCCGCTTTGCCGATCCCGCCAGCGGGTTCGAGATGATGTTCTCACCCTGCTTGCGAATCAGGAGTTCCGGGCTGACGCCGATGAGGTCGCCGCCATCGGGCAGCGGAATACGGAACTGGTAACCTTCGCGATTCTGTTTGGCGAGACTCGCCAGCAGTCTCTCGACATTGACCTCGGAAGCGAAGGTGAGTTCGCGCATGACGGAAAGCACCGCCTTACGGACATCGGAATGGCGGAAATTGACGATGGCGTGCTCTACGGCGCGTTTAAAGCCGGTCTCGTCCGGCAGGCTGTTCTGGCCGACAAGCGCGGGCATGGCCGAATCGGCGACGACCGGCGCGGTTTCTCGTGGGCTCCACTCATGGTTGTTCGGTATATAGAGGCATGAAGGTTCGCTGACATCGAAGGGGATTGCCCCAATGGCGATCGGATTGTCCTGACCAGCCCGGCGGGCCCGTTCGAAAGCGGCTTTAATCGCTTGCTGCAAAGGGCTGTCCGTATCTTCTCCGCCGCGGGCCGGAAGCGTTATCCTTTCGCGAATTCCTTTGGCCCGCAATTGCCCGGTACCGGAAGTGAAAAGAAAATCTCTATTAAAATCAGCAATTTCGTCGGATTCGACGTCATTCGTCCTGAGTGCTCCCGTTTTCATGGGATGCCTCCTGTTCGAGTGGTTGACGATGGCTTATACTTGATTATGATAATCATGTTTTGTCAATCGGTGCAAATTCACATGCTAAATTTAACTCCGATGCAGGTGGCCTACTGGGTCGGTCGGGAGACGGATGGGATGCTCGGAAAAGTTACGCCCCATCTTTATCTCGAGTTCGAGGGGCGAGCTCTGGAGCTGGAAAAACTGGCCGTTGCAGTCGGCAGGCTTTGCCGGCGACACCCGATGCTGAGCCTCAGGATCGATGCGGAAGGGCGTCAATCCGTCGATCCTGATGGTCGCCCGCTGCATCTCGATGTGGAGGACATGACGGCGCTTGATGCGGAGACGCTTGCGCGCCGGCTCGAGATCAAGCGCCACGCGTGGAGCCATCGCGCGACGGATCTTCGCACTGCGCCGCCCGCGGCGATTGCGCTCAGCCTGTTGCCGCATGGCCGTAGCCGGCTGCATGTGGACACGGACATGTTGGCCATCGATCCGGCCAGCGTGCGGATATTGATGGAGGACCTCGCCCGCCTTTACGACGAGGCGGACAAGGATGAGACCGCGCGTCCCCCGGCGCAGCCATCCTTCTTCGACTGGACGAAACGCCTTGCGGCCGATCCTGACCTCAAGAGCATGCGGGAATACGACCGGTCGTGGTGGCGGCAGCATATTGCGGATATTCCGGACGCGCCGCCGCTTCCATTTTTACCGGAGGATGCGTCACGCGCCGTTCATACGGACCGTTTTGCCACGATGCTCACGGTCGTTGAACGTGACGGTCTTGAACGGGCTGCGCGGCGTTGCTCGGTAACGATGTCGACCCTGTTGCTCGGTGTTTTTGCCGTGGCGCTGTCGCGGGCGATCGATTCCGAAAATTTCCGGCTCTCCGTCCCGGCTTTCTGGCGTGCACCCCTGGTTGAAGGGGTTGATTCCATCGTCGGTGAGTTTTCCAACGTGCTGGTGCTCGGCGTCGATATCAGACCCGCTGAAAGCGTCGAAGCCCTGCTCGGGCGGGTTTTCGATGACATGAACGGCCTGCTTGCCCATCAGGCCTATCCGGGCGTCAGCATCATGCGCGACCTCTCTCGCCTGCGCGGCGGTTTGCAGACCTCGCCCGTGGTTTTTACCGCCGGTGTCGACCTGCTGGGCGGCGATCTGTTTTCACAAAGGGTTGGGCAGCTGTTCGGCTCCCTGGTCCACACGGTATCGCAAGGGCCGGGGGTTGCGCTGGACGCGCAGGTCGCGAGGCTTGATGGCGGCCTGCTGATAAACTGGGATGTGCGGCTCGATGCGCTGCCTGAACCATGGCTGCGCGCCCTGTTTAAAACCTACGTGGGTCTCCTTCGCCGGCTCGCGGATCACCCGGACCTCGTTGAGGAAAGCGTGGAGCGATTTGGTGCTGCGATGCCCGAACAGCTGGTCGAGAAAAAAGGAAACGCCATGGAACGTCCGCTCTCACCGCTGCAGAAGGCATATCTTCTCGGTCGCGGCACACATCTGCCGCTCAGCGGCGTGGCGATGCAGGAGTTTCGCGAATATCGCGGCAGCATCGACCCCGCCCTGCTGCGGACCCGCCTTTCTGCCATGGTCGAGAGACATGAAAGCCTGCGCACCCGCATCGATGAGCGGCGCCTCGTGCAGATCGTGTCCGGGGAAGCCGAGATCAACCTTGATATGATCGATCTCTCGGATATTTCCCCGGCGGCAGCGGAAGCGAGGATCGATGCCGTCAGACGGGATTTTTCCCACGCCCATTTTGATCTCGCCGCCTCTCCCTGGCGGGTCACGGTCTTCCGCCTGCCGGCGTCCGAAGCAAAGGCTGATCATGTCGTGGTGTTCCTGCGTTTTGACGCTCTCATCCTTGACGGGCGGGCGATAGCCAGCCTCGCAACGGAACTTTTCGACGGTGTCCTGCCGGTCGCAATCACCGCTGCGGCTGAAACGCCAGGAAAGGATATCGTAGCCGCCCGTGCCGGCGATGCGGCCTATTGGGCCGAGAAGCTGAAAGAAGCTGAAGTGCCCTCGCAGTTGCCCTGGAAAGCACCGCTCGAAACCATTCCTACGTCGCGATATAGCCGCCAGAGTCTGATTGTCGAAAAGCAGCGCTTCTCCGCCTTTGCGCGGGCCGGTGCGAAAGAGCGCCTGTTCAAGAATTCGGCGCTTACGGCGGTCATTCTCGAGGTGCTGTCGCTCTGGCTGAACGAGGGTGCGCTGGTGGTCGGCATTCCCGTTGCGCCGCAGGTGGACGGGGCCTTCGCCAACCGCTCCAGCTTCATCGCCGTCCAATGGAATGCGGCAAAAGACGATTTTGCCGTGCGGGCGGCAGGCCTGCAGAGGGATGTGCTGGAAGGGCTGAACCATCTGGCTTTTTCCGGCATCGATCTCAATCGCGTGCTTCTCAATGCGAATGCGGGCGGGCTCGCCCTGCCTGTGGTGATTACCAATGGTCTCACATGGCCGACGCTTTCGCCGGATTCGGCCATGCGCTGGACGGACGGTCTGACGCAGACGCCGCAGGTCGCGCTGGATTTTCGCTTTTCGCAGAATCCGAAGGGCGATCTCGTGCTCGATATCGACTATGCGGAGCAGGCGATCGATGCGGCGATGGTGGCGGATATTCTCGCAGCCGTCGAGCGCGCGATTGCGGGGATCGCGGATAGCGGCGCTTTCGTCCTCAACGGACGCGATATTGTCGACCTGTCCCATTACCGGCTGAATGGCGATGAAGGAAACTTCGTCTGCCCGCCATTTCTGGAACGGATCGCCGGCCGTCTTTTCGAAGGAGAGCCGTCACGCACCGCGCTTGTCAGCGGCAAGCGGCGCATCGCCTATAGCGAGCTTGGCGAGATGGTGGCGCGCGTGATCACGAGCCTAAGGGCGCGCGGCATCGGTCGGGGCGATGTCGTGGCCATCTGCCTGCAGCGTAGCCCCGAACACACGGCGATCACGCTCGCCGCGGCCCTGATGGGGGCGGTCTGGGTGCCGGTCGACGCCGGTTCACCCGACGATCGCCTGCAGTATCTGCTGACCAACTGCCGCCCGGCGCTCATCGTCGCCCGTCGCGTTCCGCAGGGTTTCCAAGCTGTCGATCCGGCGGTGCTTCTGTCCACGCCCGCTCCGGCTGGCGCACCGGTCTCCATGGCGGAGTTAGCGGCGCTTTCCCGAAGCGAGGGGCCTGCCTATTTTCTTTACACGTCTGGCACGACAGGCAAACCGAAATGCGTCGTGCTTTCCAACCGCGCCACGGCCAATGTCATTGGCGGCACGCTGGCGGAATGGGCGGTGACGGAACGCGACGTATTCATCTCGGTCACCCCGCTGCATCACGACATGTCGGTCTTTGATGTTTTCGGCGCGCTCGTTGCAGGGGCGACGCTGGTGCTGCCGGAACCCGGAGAGGAAAAGGATGCGGTGCGCTGGAACGAGCTGGTCGCAGAACATGGTGTCACGCTGTGGTGCTCCGTGCCTGCCATCCTCGAAATGCTTCTCGCCTGCCGCCGTGGTAACCAGCTATCGTCGCTCCGGCTTGTGGCGCAGGGCGGGGACTACATCAAGCCTGTTATCATAGAAGAGCTTCGCCGGCTGAAGCCTGACCTGCGGCTGATATCGCTCGGCGGGCCAACGGAAACGACGATCTGGAGCATCTGGCACGAGATTGTTGCGGAAGATGTGGCGGCCGTGCCCTATGGCCACCCGCTGCCCGCCAATCGTTATTTCGTCCTCAACGATCACGGCGGCCATTGCCCGGCGGGCGTCGTTGGCCGCATCCATACGGCCGGCGTGAATGTCGCGATCGGCTATCTCGAAGACGGCGCGATTACCCAGACGGATTTCGTGACGATTACCGATCCGCAGGGAAACAGCGTGCGCGCCTTCCGAACCGGGGACCGCGGCCGCTACCGGCCGGATGGCAAGATCATGTTCGCGAGCCGTGTCAACGGTTACGTCAAGGTGCGGGGCGTGCGCGTCTCGCTGCCGGATGTGGAAAACGAGCTGATCCGCCACCCTTCTCTCCAGAGGGTTCTGGTTGTGGATTACGGTGTCGAGCAAAAGGGCGAGGCGGCCATCGGCGTGCTTTATGTCACGGCACCCGGCCTCGAACTCACCACTGCCGAACTGCGCAACTTTGCCCGCCGGCATCTGCCGGAATCGCATGTGCCCGGCCGGTTTCTCAAGGTTGACGATCTGCCGCTTTCGACCAATGGCAAGCCCGACCGCCGTCGCGCCCGTGAACTCTTGACCGGTGGAAAGGCTGATGCGGAACCGGCAAAATTCTCCGCCCCTGCGGTTCCAGACGTCGATCACGGCGACCGCCGGGTGCTGGATATCTATCTCAGCGTACTGGGTAAAAAGCCGGCAAATGTGGATGCAGACAGCGACCTGCTGGCGCTCGGACTTTTGCCATCGCACCTGAAAACCGTCTCGGCCGAAATTCGCGCCGTCTTCGGTGTTGACCTGACACCGCAGCAGCTTTTGCGGTGCCGCAACGCCAGGCAGGTGACGTCGCTCATGGCCGTACGGGCGGCGTGAACCCCGTCATTTCGGGTGGCACTTCGCGCCCGGCAACGAAAATAGTGCAAGGAAAAACAGATGGCGCATATCGATCCCGCCGGCGGCTGGCTTCCACTGACGCAGCCGCAACTCGATTTCTGGGAGGAATTTTCCTTCCATCCCGACGAACCGGTTTCAACCGTCGCCCATTACATCGATCTTTCCGGTGCGGTGAATGAAAGCGCGCTCCTTCAGGCGATCACACGCACCGTGCGCGAATCCGAAGTCCTGTCTATCCGCTTCCGCATCGGCGATGATGGCGAGACGCCGCAGCAATGCTGCGACCCAAACCATGCCCCGGTTGTGGAACTTGTCGATCTCCGCGGCAATCCCGCTCCGCTGGAGGAGGCTTTGCGGCGCATGAACGCGGATGTGGAAGCGCGGCTCGATCTCACGGCCGACAGGCTCTCGGCGCAGCTCCTCTACCGTATCGCCGATGATCGTTACCTTTGGTATATCCGCGCCCATCATATCGTCGTTGATGGTTATGGGCTGACGCTGGTGGAGCAGCGCTGCGGCCAGCTTTACGGGCACTACTGCGGCAAGGGTGAAGCGGGTCCGGATTTTCACCCCTTTGGCGATTTCCTGGCGGAAGAGGAAGCCTACAAGCGGAGCCGGCGTTTCGAAAAGGATCGCGATTTCTGGGCAGCCTATCTCGCCGCACCCGCCGATCTGCCGGTGCTGGACAAGGATTGCGAGGATTATGGCGGCGGCGGCCTGCATGCGGATGCGGCCTTGCCGCCCGGTTTCAGCACGCGGTTGCAACGACTGGCCGGCGCACTGGAGATTGGCTGGCCCGATCTTCTGGTGCTGCTTTCCGGTCTTTATCTCCACCGGGTGCTGCCCCGTCCGGATCGTGATGTCCTGACACTGTGGCTGCCTTTCATGAGCCGCTGGGGCAGTGTCGGCGCCCATATGCCGGCCATGCTCGTCAACATCCTGCCGTTCCACCTCACCATCGATCCTGGAGAGGACGTCGGCGCATTTCTGACGCGCAACGCCGCCAATCTGCGGAAGCAGCGTCTGCACGGCCGCTACCGTATTGAACAGATCGCCGCCGACCGGGAAATACCGAAAGGCCGGCGCTTCTTCTTCTCGCCGCTCATCAATGTCCTGCCGTTCAGCGCGCCGGTGTTTGCCGGGCTCACCGTTGCCAGGCACATTCTGGCGAATGGTCCCGGCGACGGGTTCAACCTTACCTTCCGCGGTGAAGATGACGGCAGCGAACTGAACCTGCACATCGATGCGGACTCGGCGCTGACACAAGCTGAAGACTTCGCCCGCTACCGTAAAGAGCTGCCATTGTTCCTCGATGCCATGCTGCGCGAGGAGGCCTTGGCGCTTGCGGCGGTGGAGGCGTCCACGGCGTTCCGTCTGGCGGTTTGAGGTGTGGCGGAGTGCGGATGCAGGGGCCGCGCCAGGACATTCTCATCAGCGTTCAAAGACAAATAACCCGGCTCCGTCAGGCGAAGCCGGGTTTTCCTTGGCAGGTCCGGTTCAGCCGAGCGTCGCCAGCATGCGGTCCGAAGCGCCGGTTTCCGCAAAACGGCTGAAGATGCAGCTGGTGGTGCTGCGCAGCCGCTCGACATCCTCAGGTCCGTAACGGTCCGAACGGTAGCTCATCAGCACGCGAATGGAACGATCGCCGCCGATCGTCTCTTCCATTACCTCGAACTGCAGCCCCAGCATGGATTCGTGTTTGTCCGGATCGATCTGGCGGAATTCCACCGCCCTGCCATCGGGCCCCGCAAGGGCGCCGTTCAGCTTGTTCTTGGCGTGGATCTGGATGAAGACCTCGAACAAATGGTCGCGACCCGGCGTCATGCCCAGTGCTTCCTCCACGAGATCGATCGGGATTTCGCTGTGTTCCAGCGAGCCATTGATGGTGTTCTTCACCGAGGAAATCAGTTCGCCGACGGTCATCGTCTCCGTAAAACGAACGCGATGGGCGACGACCGTGGTGAAATAACCGATCGTATCGAAATAATTGCTGTCGGTGCGGCCCGAAGCCGAGGTGCCGACCACGAGATCGCTCAACCCGCCGAGATGGCGCAGCGATGCGGCAATGGCGGCATAGACCACGTTGAACAGCGAGGCGCTGTTCTGCCTGGCAATGGCGTAAAGCCCGTCGCTGACATGTTTTTCCAGCTTGAACTCGATCCAGCCGCCTGCCGGTGCTTCGTCCTGCGATGCCTCGTGCGGTGTGCTTTCCTGTCCGTTGAGGGTAAGGCCTTTCGGCGCATCCCGCAACATATCGGTCCAGTAGGCAAGGTGGCTGGAATCGACGCCTGACGCGACCTGTTGTCTCGCAAATTCATGGAACGGAGCCGGCCTGGTCGCAAAGACCGGGGCCATGCCCGTCGCCCTTGCCCGGTAAGCCTCGGTCAGCTCGTCCATCATCAGGTTCACCGACCATTCGTCCAGCACGATGTGATGGAAGAGGAAGGAAAGCAGCTGACGGCCGGTGTGGGGGTCGCGCAGGAAGCGCAGCCGCATCGGCAGTTCGCGCGCTAGATCGAAGCGCCAGCCAGCCTCGGCGTGGCGGTCCACCCCTTCGCTTTCTTCGCTGGTCCAGAACCATTTGTAACCGGGCAGATCATGCATTGGCACGATCCTCTGCAGAACCATATCGTTTTCGGCGTAGAAATGGGTCCGCAGGCCGGGATGGCGCTCGATTATATCGAGGAAGGCGCATTCGAAGGCGGTCTCATCGACGGGATCGAGGAAATCGAGCGCGAAGGGAATGTTGAAGATTTCGCCGAAACCGAAAGCGGCATAGGCTTTCCAGAGCGACATCTGCGCCAGCGAAAGCGGCGCGGTCAGCGAGCCGCTCGCCGTCGCGTCCGCCTGCGCAGGCGCAGCGGTTGCGAGCCGCATCGCCTGTTTTGCGAGCGTGGCGGCGGTCGGGTAGCTGAATAGATCGTTGAAACGCAGCTCGATGCCGTGATTGGCGAGAAGGCGGCCGATGATGCGGGTCGCGATCAGCGAATGGCCACCGAAATCGAAGAAATCGTCATCCGGCCCCATGTCGGGTGAGACGAGCGCTTCACGGAACTCGGCGAGGATCGTTGCGACGGCGTCGTCCGTCTGAGCGGACGCACTGGGCGAAAGGGCTGCCTGCCGCGGTGCTGGCGCGGCGTCTTGAGGGACGACCTCGGAAAAATCCGTGCCGCCTTCAAGATGGCTGACGAAGCGCTCCAGGAGGAAGGCCGTCGCATGCGGCGATGTTTCCCTGCCGCCCGTCAATTCGAGGCGGATATCGCCGGCGGCTGTCGGACCGGCGGCAAGTGTCAGGCCGAGGCCGGATTGTAGGGAGGGCAGGGGCAGGTGCTCGAAGTGAAGACCATGCTCCGATATGGCCTGCACAGGTGTCCCAAGCGCCTGCAGCGTTAAGGTGACCTTTGCGCCTCCATTGTCGGTTCGTTGCTCCAGCCCTGACAGCACGGCATTTTCAGCCTGTTCGGGCGATTGGTCGCGGGTGATCGCTATCCGCGCCACGGACTCGGCTGAAATCGGTGTGGCTGCGCCGAGGCCGGGCCCCAGGCGAAGGGTTACTGTTTCGGGGCCACCGCTTCTTGCCAGGAAAAGCGCAAAACGCGATCCGGCACGCGCGAGGATCGCGTTTGCAGCCGTGGAGCTGTGGAGGCCGAGCAGGGAAGCCGCAAGGTCGACGCCATGGCTATGGCTCGCAGGCCTGTCAATTGTGTTCTGCCGCAGCGCCACGACGGTCGAGCCGGTGGCTGGACGTTGCAGCCAGCCAAGCGGAAGCGGGTCGACGCTGTCACTTTCGACCGCACGCGGCGAAAGCGGTTTCGGCGTTCCACCGGCATAGGCCGCCGTAATGCCTTCCAGCAGGATCTGCGGCGAGAGGACCTCGCCCAGCAGGGCATGGACCAGAAATGCCAGCAGGATTTCACCTTCGCTCAAAAGCACGACGGCCTGGAAAGGCGGGTCGGTCTCGGCATCAAAGGGCCTCGCCTGAAGGTCGTGCAGCAAAGTCAGTGCTTCCTCTGCCGAGGGGACATGCAGCAGCTGCACGATGGATGCGGATGGAGCCTCAATACTCTTGGCAAGCGTACCGTCCTCTCCAAAGGCGAAGCGCACACGAAGCTCGGGCCAGACCTCACAAACCATCTTCAGTGCCGAGGTTAGACGCAGCAGATCGCATTCTTCACCGATCCGATAGGCGAGAAGCTGCCGAAAGACCTGATCGGGATCCTGAAACTGTTCGAACCAGACCCGTTCCTCATATTGGCTCGGCGGGGCCTCCCCTTCGTTGTGGAAGCCTTCTTCGATGCGACGCGCGAGCATACGTGTGTTGTCTGCTGCCATGGTCCTCTCCTTGGTATAGTCGGAAATCGCGCTCCGGCGCGAAACGTGCCGGTTCGCGGGATCAATGTCCCGCGCGCGACCGTTCGATGAGTGCCTGCCACGCGGCAAGCGTTGGCCGCCGGGCCAGATCGTCATAAGCGAGCCGCGCTCCCGCAAGCTGTGAAAGCGGCTGCATCAGGCGCATGAGGGCAAGCGAATGAAGTCCATAGCCGAACAGGTTGTCCCCCGGTTCGATATCGCGCACTTCATCTTCCAGAACCCTTGCGAGAAGGGCTCTGAGTTGCGTCATAGTCGCTTCCGCATCCCGCATGGCAGCCGTCGTGATTGCCGGGTTACTCATCGAAATGATCGTGAACGCCGCTCGCGCCGCGCCGCCAGTAGCCGGAAGCACGGGTCCATTTGGGGTTGGCGCCAAATTCCTCGACCAGAAGGGCGCGAACCGCCTTTGCGGTCTTCGATTCGCAGGCGACCCAGCTGAAGAAATCGCCCTTTGGCAGTTCGAGCTGGCGCAGGGCGCTCGTTAATGCGTCGTGGTCGGTTCCGTGGTCCGGCCTCTGCGTTATCCAGACGATCGATGCGTCCGCCCTGGTTACGAGCTCCAGCCGGTCCGCCTCCGTCTCGACTTCAATCAGTGCCACGACGGGTGTGCCCGCAGGCATCTCCTCCAGTCGCCGTGCCAGCGCGGGAAGGCCGGTATCGTCGGCGATCAGCAGGTGCCAGTCATAGGTGAAGGGAACGGTGAAGGAACCGCGTGGGCCGGCGATCCACGCCTTGTCACCAACTTTCGCGCTCTTCGCCCAGTTGCTGGCCGGGCCATCGTGATGGGTGGCGAAATCGATGGCGAGTTCACCTTTTTCGGCATCGAAGCTGCGCGGCGTGTAGTCACGCGCCAGCGGCCGCGGCGCGCCTTCCGGGAATTCAATGCCGTTCGGGCCGATCACCGGCAGGGTCGGTTCGGTTTGGCCGGGCTGGGGGAAGAACATTTTGACGTGGTCGTCAAAACCGAGGCTCGTAAAGCCCTCCAGTTCCGGCCCGGTCAGCACGATGCGTACCATGGACCGGCTGAGTTTTTCGGTCCGCGCCACGTCCAGCGCGCGCAGCTTCACGGCGTGGCGGTGGCGTTTGGGAGTGCGGTCCGGAAGGGCGGAATCCATGGTTTCTGGCATGCTCATGCTGCTGTCTTTCCTGGGATGACGCCGACGGGTTCGGCGGTCTCGCTGTCCCGGGTCGGCGTGCCGGATGATCGCGCCTTGGGGTTCTCATCCGGCGCGATATTCCGGCGTCGTTGCGTCAAGATGCGCGGACCATAACAGGCGGTTTCCGCCCCGGCAATATAAGTTTCTTCGAAAACTCAAGTTTATGCCCGGCACATGATCGTGCCGGGATTTGTTGGGCAGAAAGGTGGTCAGCGGCGGCCTGCCCAGCTTTCCACTTCATCCAATGTATGGAGCGCGCTCGGAATGGAAGGCGTCGTCACCCTGGTGGAATCGAGGAAAACAATCCTTTTCTCGCGTGCCGGTTTTACGAAACGCTCCCAGCCGGGAATGATCTTTTCAAGCGCGGCGCGGGTTCCCGCCTCGCCGCGGGCTGGGCTGGTATAACTGTTCATCACCACAAGCAGATCGGGATTGAGCTTGCCGAATGCTTCGGCGCTCAGCGGCATCATCAGGGTCGAGCCCATTCCGCCCGAAGAGGCGGTACTGTCGATCTTCAGCCTGACATAACCGAGATCCTCTATTGCCTGCACCGCGCCGGACATGTTCCCCACGGCGTTGATCTGGTCCGTCAGCAGGATCGCGAGATAAGTCTTGCCGTTGATATCTTCACCCAGCGTCTTTTTGACGGCGGCGAGCTTGGTGTCATAAATCTTCCGACGCTCAGCGAAGACATCGCTTCGCCCAACCAGATCTGCAAGGTCTTCCTCCACGCTGAAGCCATAGGCTTTGCCGGCGCTTGCCTTTTGCAGATAGACGGGTGCGACTGTGGAGAGCTGTACGGCCTTGCCGCTGTCCATTTCCGTGGCGACGATGAGGTCCGGTTGCAGCGCCCGCAGCTTTTCGAGGTCGATTTGGCCGACAGCGCCGAAACCCTTCGGTTTCGCGTGGCCTTCGCCAAGAACGGTATCAACGAAATCGACGGCGGTTGCAAATTTGCCGTCGCTGTTGCGGCCATAGGCGCCGACCACCTCAGCGCCAAGATCCATCAGCGGCACGCCCAGAAGCGGCTCGTGCATGACGACAATGCGCTGCGGCTTTTCCGGAACGGAGACGGTGCGGCCGGCGGCATCGGTCACGCTGCGCTCGGCGGCGAGACTCGTTCCGGCGGCCAGAAGTGCGGCGACGAGGATGGCAATTTGCATGGCATTCCCTTTATTCGATATATTAGTGAGCGTTGGTTCTGCGCAACGCCTGCAGGCGCAGCGTGAGGATGAAGAGCGGCACGCCGATCAGCGTCAGAGCAAGGCCAATCGGCATCGGCACATCCGCCACCAGCCCGCGCGAGAGCGTATCGGCTGCGACCACCAGAATACCGCCGGTAAGCCCCGACAGGAAAAGCCTGGCGCGGCCGGCGGCGGGCGAAACGAAGGTGGCGAGATGCGGGGCGATGACGCCGAGAAATGTCAGCGGGCCGACGGCAGTAACGGAGGAGGCGCTTAGAATTACCGCAAACACAATGACGAGCGGTCGCGAATGCCTGACGGTTTCTCCGAGTGCCATGGCCATCTCGCTGCCGAGATCGAAGACGGCAAGCGCCCGGCCAATGAGGAAAATGCCGGCAAGGCTTGCTGCAAAGAGGGGAGCAAAAACGATGATGGTCGGCCAGCTTGCCTGAAACAGCGAACCTGCCATCCAGTCCGCCAGCGAGAGCGAGGTTTCGGCTGGCGTATAGAGCAGAAGCACCGATGAGACAGAGGAAAGCGCCGACTCAATTGCGATGCCCATCAGCAATATGGCAAGGCCGCTCGAGCGTTCGCGCCCGACAAGCGCGATCAAAAGGAAGGCCACGGCCAGGCCTCCGCCGACAGCCGCAAGAGCCACCAGCGTCTTGGGTGCCGTCGGCACCAGCACCAGAAGCAGCATGATGGTGGTCATCGACCCCTGGCTCAGCCCGAACAGGCCGGGATCGGCGAGCGGATTGCGCGCGACGGATTGCAGCATCGCGCCTGCCAGCGCCACACTCCAACCAGCCATGAAGCCGAGCAGGATGCGCGGCAGCCGTACCGTCCACAGCGCATATTCCTTATCATCGCCGAGATGCCCGCCGGCAAACCCGTGCAGGAGATCAATAAGGCCCGTTTCGGTATTGCCGAGGCTGACGGACACGGCGGCGATCGTCAACGCCAGCGCAACCAGCGTCAGGCCGGCCGTCAGATTGCCGATGCCGATCTGCAGCCCGCCGGGCAGCCTGAGAACGGCTTTTCCGTCTGTGGCGAAATCCCGTTTCATGATAGCCCCCTTGCCGAAGGCGACAGATAGAAGCGCTTGACGATGACGATGAAAACGAGGCCGCCAAGCAGGTCCATGAACAGCCCGGTATTGACCACGTAGGGCGCAAACAGGGTTTGCGCGCCAAGATCGGCGAGCACACAGATGCTCGCGCCGACAAGCGCGGAGGCCGGCAAAGCAAGCGTGAAATTCACGCCGACCAGCGGCCGGATCATATGTGGCACGATAAGGCCGACGAACCCGATCGGGCCGCAGATCGCTACCGCCGAGCCTGACGCCAGCATGGTGGCAAACAGTGCGAGCCGGGAAATACGCGTGACATTCACGCCGGCGGAAGCGGCTTTTTCCGCGCCCAGCAGAACGAGCGTAAGCGGCCGCGCGACCGATAGCAAAATCACCATTGCAATGGCGCCGATCCACCAGAAATCGGTGAGCCGTTCGATATAGACATGGTTGATATTGCCGCCAACCCAGCTCAGGAATTCGGCCCGACGCGTTGGGTTGGAAAGAAGCAGGGCGTTTGTCACGCCGATCAGCAGCATGGAAACCAGCGCTCCGGAAAGGATGAGCGACAGACCGCGCGGATCGTTCACCCGCCCGGCAAGACGCGCGACAACGAAGCAGGCGGCAAAACCGAAGCCGGCGCCCGCAAGCGCGGCAAGGCCCTGTGCCTCAGCAGAGAGATCGAACAGCAGCGCGCCGGCGATCACGAAAAGCGTCGCTCCGGCATTCAGCCCAAGGGTCGAGGGCGAGGCGAGGGGATTGCGGGCAAGCCCCTGCAGCACGCAGCCGCTGACGGCGGTTGTGGCGCCCACATAGATGGCGATCAGCGACCGTGGAATTTGCTGATAGAGGAGCACCGATTGTTCATAGCTGTCGGCCTCCCCGCGCCAGAGCGTCGCCATGACTTCGGCAGGCGGCATGTCGCCGGACATGACGAACAGATTGACGGCGAGGATGGCGGCCAGCAACAGCGCCGCGGTAAGGATCAGCGTTATTTTCGCGATCATGCCGGAATGGCCTGTTCCTGTCGATCCAGCCGGGGCACGCAGATGAGCCGCCCCTGTCTGGAAAATATATCGGCTTCGAGGTCGAAGATTTCGGCGACATTTTCGGGTGTGACCGTGTCTGCTACCGGCCCTGATGCCAGAACCTGCCCGGCCTTCAGCATGATGACGTCGTCGGCGAAAGTGGCGGCGAGGTTGAGATCGTGCAGCACGACGATAACGGTCTTGCCGTGCCTGTCGGTCAGCTCGCGAACAAGGCCAAGAACGGCATATTGATATTTCATGTCGAGATGGTTGACCGGCTCGTCCATCAGGATCACGTCCGTATCCTGCGCCAGCACCATGGCGATGAAGGCGCGCTGGCGCTGCCCGCCGGACAGCGTGTTGACCTGCGCTCTCGCCTTGTCCTCCAGCCCGACTGTCTTCAGCGCCCCGGCGAAAAGCGCCCGGTCACGCTCGCTCGGGCCGCCGGCAAGGCCATAGCGTGCATAACCGGCAAGCTCGATCAACTCGCCGAGCGTCATATAGTCGGGGCAATGGCATTCCTGCGGCAGATAGGCGATACGGCGCGCGAGATCCCTGCGTCCGATGTCGCCCAGCGAACGCTCGCCAAGCCTTATCGCGCCCGATGTCAAAGGCACGAAACCCATGATGGTTTTCAACAGTGTCGACTTGCCACAGCCGTTGGGGCCGACCAGCGCCGTGACGCGACCGCTGTGGAAGCGGCAAGAGAGCCCTCGCAGGACGGGAACGTGGCCATAGCTGGCGTGAAGGTCCGTGGCGTCAAGCACCGGATACAACTCCTGTTAGTCATGCGCTCATGCGTCGAGACGCCACATGAGGATTATAAGTCTTTGAACTTTAATATCGAACCTGCGGGAAACGGGCTCCTTTCCGGCGGGCGCGACACTCTGGTCTTGAAGCGACACTAAACTATAGTAAAACTCTCCACAAATCGAAATTTGCCGATTCAACGCGCGGTTTTCTTCCCGGATATTTCAGTCGAGGTGCATCATGTCAGTCGCAGCCAAGCTTCATGTGGGCATGTCGCTGGCCCCCACCTGGCTCAGCGGCGAAGCATGGCGTCGAGCCGACAGCGATATAAACCGGGTATTTTCCAGCGATTATTTCGTCGATCTGGCACAGCGCGCGGAAGCTGCGCATGTGGATTTCGTGTTCCGGCCGGACACGCTTTTCCTGCGCACCGAGGGGCTGGAAACCGGCGGCGGATTTGCCAGCATGGACCCGACCATGCTTCTTTCGGCCATTGCGCGGGAGACGAGCCATGTCGGCCTGTTGTCCACCGTATCGACCACATTTCTGCCGCCCTATGTAGTCGCCCGCCAGCTCCAGTCGCTGAACTGGCTCAGCAATGGCAGGGCCGGGTGGAATATCGTCACGGCACTTGAGGGGCACGAAAATTTCGGCCTGAGAGAAATGCCGTCACCGCAGGAGCGTTATGGACGCGCCGCCGAATTCACGCAGGTCGTGCAGCAGCTCTGGGCGAGTTTTCCAAATGAAGCCCTTAAACTCGACAGGGAAAGCGGGCGATTTGCCGACTCCTCGCTGGTGCGCCCGGTGGCGCATGAGGGCAGGCATTTCAGTGTGAAAGGGCCGCTCAACCTGCCAGCCCACGCCAGCCGCATTCCGCTGGTGCAGGCCGGTGCGTCTCCCGAGGGGCGCGATTTCGCTTCTTCGGTGGCGGATGCAGTCTTTGCGTCCACGCCGGACATGCGGGCAGCCATCGAACTGAGGGCGGACTTGCGGCGGCGCGCCGAAGGACATGGCCGTGAGCCTGACGGGGTGAAGCTGATGCCGGGCCTCAGCCTATATCTGGCGGATAGCGGCAAGGAGGCGCTGGAACTCTTTTCCGAGACCCATGCCCGCGCCAGCCGCGCCCGCACCCTGGCGTCGGTTCTCGACATGACGGGCCTCGACCTCACCGACTGGCCGCTCACGCGGGTGGTCACCGCTTCCGACCTGCCGCCGCCGCCCGAAAAACCGCGAAGCCGCACCCATGCCGGACTGCTGCGCAGGCTGATTGAGCGGGAGACGCTAAGTGTCGCGGAATTACTGCGGCGGCCGGAGGTGATGGGATCCGGCCATTGGCAGATCGTCGGCACCGTTGAAGATGCCTTTAAGGGCATCCGTGAATGGGCGGCCGCAGGGGCAATCGACGGTTTTGTCGCGGTGCCCGGCGGCTCGGTGGCATCCATGCGGCTGGTGCTGGAGCGGCTGTTGCCGAAACTCGCCGATGCCAGACTTTTCCGCACTGCCTATTCCGGTCGCACCTTTGCGGAGCATCTGGCCGAAGGTGTCTAGCCGCCACCGGATTCGGCGGTTGCCTGCCGGGCGGCCTCGATCAGTCGCGAAAAATGCCGTTCCGCTTCGGCGGTGGCCACGAAAGAGACGGTGGTGACGACACAGCAGAGTTCACCCTGGGCATCGAAAACCGGCGCCGCCTTGCCCGTCAGGGCGGAGAACAGATGTTCATTGAGTTCGGCGCCGCCCGTCTCGCGGATGGTTTCGAGAATGCCGGCAGCAGGAGGAGAGCCACGAAAGGCGGGTGGTTGCAGCCTGCGCACGGCAGCCACCCTTTCCGGTGGCAGATAAGCCTGAAAAACCAGACCGCAGGCGCTGTTGTCCAGCGGCAGAACATCGCCAAGAGCGACGGTGCTGATGGAAAAGCTGGCGCTTCGCGCCCACCGCACCACGGCCGGGCCGCGCTCGGTCCAGATCGCCACGCCGCAGCTGGCGCCGATTTGCGCGGCAAGCGCCTTCATCTCACGTCCGGCGGTTTCGACCGGGTTGATTCGTCGGAGGGCGCTGATGCCGATGCCCAGCGCTGCGGGGCCGAGATCGTAACTGCCGCTTGCGGGGTCCTGTATCACCAGTCCCTCCCGCACGAGGCTTTGCATGTAACGATGCGCGGTGGAGCGACCGGTGCCGGCGCGTTTTGCAAGTTCGCCAAGCGCCAGCCCCGTATCGGACCTGGAGAGAAGATTAAGAAACCGCGCAGCAATCGATACGGATTGAATAAGCGGCGAGCGCTTTTCACCTTCGTTTTCCTGCCGTTCTTCGATTTCGTCATCCATGGCGTTCAACGTCGTGCCCCACTCTTTCGAGAATGCCTAACCCATTGCGACGAAAATCGGAATGGCTGACTTCATCCTTTTCAATGGCTTCTCTGGCCGGGCTGCCACGGCGGAAAAGGCGGTCCCTTAAACTTTGTTGTAAATATGGCACATCTCGTTACGGAAGCCTGCTTGTCCGCAATACGGAACGCATTCTCTATTGCGAAACGGATAACGCTTCCGTTACTTGAATATGACTTTGATACTCATGTTTATTTGGGGTGTATGATGGGGTTTAGCTCTAACGGCCGTTTGATGAGCGGGGTCAGTGTTCTGACGTTGGCGACATTGTTCGTGACGCCGGTTGTCGGTCAGGATCAGCAGGCTGATACAGCAGGGACGACCGTGTTGAAGCCGATTGTCGTGACCGGTGAAAAAGTGGCGCGCGACATGAAGAACACGGCCTCGTCCGTGTCGGTCAAAACCGCCGAGGAGATCAAGAAGGAAAAGACCGGCGATCCGACCGTATCCGAAGCGATCAAGGATATTCCGAACGTCGTCTACACCGACAATGTCAGTGCCCCCATCATTCGCGGACAGGACACGCAGGGCCCGAATACCGGCTCCATCGCCTTCTTCACCGGTACGGTGCCGCGCGCGACGATCAATGTGGACGGTCACTATCTCGGGTATAACGAGTTCATCTATGGGGCCACGTCCATATGGGATATCGACACCATCGAGGTGTTCCGCGGGCCCCAGACGACCTCGCAGGGCGCCAACGCCATTGCCGGCGCCATCCTTGTCAACACCAAGGACCCGACCTTTACGCCGGAAGCCAGCTATCAGTCGGAAATCGGCAACTATCACCAGAAGCGCGGTTCCTTCGCCTTTTCCGGCCCGCTGATCGAAGACGAGCTGGCGGCGCGCATGGCGATCGATTATTCCGGCCGCGATACCTTCATCGATTACATCAATTCCGCCTTTGCGCATGAGGGAACGGACCAAAACTTCAAGGAATTCAACGGTCGCTTCAAGCTTCTCTGGGAACCGTCTGAAATTCCCGGTCTTTCCACAAAGCTGACCTATTCCTACAATGCCTCCAACCGGCCAAGCCAGGAAGCGGCGTCGCGTCCCTTCGAAGATCTCAACCACATCACCACGACGATGCCGAATTTCAGCCAGTATACCAATACGGGCATTCTCGACATCAATTACGATTTCGAGAACGGCGTGAAACTGTTCAACCAGACCCAGTTTTCCGACTCCACCGCCAAACGCCGGGTCGGCATCGCCAACAACGGCGACGCCGATGTCGATCTCAGGAACACGTCGCATGAAACGCGCGTCACCTTCGGCGATCAGGAGGATGTTCTGAGCGGTGTCGCCGGCATTTTTTATGCGCACACGAAAGCCGACGAGGTGCTGTATCTGCGCGGCACCTCTCGCTTCAGCGACACCAAGGACAATCTCGGCCTCTTCAGCGAGCTGAGCTATCGGCTGACCGACCAGTGGACTCTGACGGGTGGCCTGCGCTACCAGCAGGACCAGATTCAGCGCGCCGGTTACCGGACGCTCAGCGCCACCAGCAGAAGTTCGGTCAATTATGACGAAACCTTCTCTGAAATCCTGCCCAAGGCGTCTCTCGCCTATGCCATCAATGATGATTGGACTGTCGGCGGTCTTGTCAGCCGCGGGTACAATCCCGGCGGCGTCGCATTCGACCTGACCACCAGCAAATGGCGGAGCTTCGACAAGGAAACCATCTGGAACTACGAAGTGTTCACCCGCGCCAGCCTGCTCGATGACACGCTGACGGTAAACGGCAATCTGTTCTACATGGACATGAAGAACGCCCAGTTTAACGTACCGGTCGTCGTCTCCACCGGCATCAGCGAATCCTACACCGTTAACGCCGAAGAAGCCCATGCCTATGGTCTAGAAATTGGCGCGGATTATCGGGTGCTCGACAATCTCACGCTGAAAGCCAGCGCCGGTCTGCTGAAGACGAAGATCGACGAGATTTCCAGCAATGCCGCCTATGTCGGCAAGGAATTCGCCAAGTCGCCGGGATACAGCTTCACCGTCGGCGCAAGCTGGGACGTGACGGATAAGTTCACCGTGTCCGGGCAGGTCCGCCATCTCGACGGCTATTATTCCGATACGGACAACAAGGCCGTCTATGCGACCGATCCCTACACGATCGCGGATGTGCGGGCGAGCTACAAGTTCCAGGACGAACTCGAGTTCTACGCTTACGTCAAGAACGTCTTCGACGAGCGCGCGCCGACCCTTATGAAGGAAAACCGCGGCATCGGCGGCATCGAGGCGAGCATGACCGAACCGCGCATGTTCGGCATCGGGGTGCGCGGCACATTCTGAGCCGTCACCTGAGCTCGAAAAGAAAAAGGCCTTCGAAGCGATCTTCGGAGGCCTCTTTCTTGACGCAACCGCTACGGTCCATAACCCTCAGAAAAACGCCTGAATGCCCGTCTGGGCCCGGCCGAGGATCAGCGCGTGCACGTCATGCGTGCCTTCATACGTGTTGACCGTTTCGAGGTTCTGCGCGTGGCGCATGACGTGATATTCGATCTGGATGCCGTTGCCGCCATGCATGTCGCGGGCCTGGCGGGCGATATCCAGCGCCTTGCCGCAATTGTTGCGCTTGACGATGGAAATCATTTCCGGCGCCATCCTGTGCTCGTCCATCAGCTGGCCGACGCGCAGCGATGCCTGAAGGCCGAGCGCGATCTCGGTCTGCATGTCGGCGAGCTTCTTCTGGTAAAGCTGCATGCCGGCAAGCGGCTTGCCGAACTGCTTGCGGTCGAGACCATATTGCAGGGCACGGAACCAGCAATCTTCGGCAGCGCCCATGACGCCCCAGGAAATGCCGTAGCGGGCGCGGTTGAGGCAGCCGAAGGGGCCCTTCAGGCCGGACACGTTGGGCAGCAGCGCGTCTTCGCCGACTTCCACGCCATCCATGACGATTTCGCCTGTTATGGAAGCGCGCAGCGAAAGCTTGCCGCCGATTTTCGGTGCCGAGAGGCCTCTCATGCCCTTTTCGAGCACGAAACCGCGGATCTGGTTGTCATGGGCTTCGGATTTGGCCCAGACCACGAAGATATCGGCGATCGGTGCGTTGGAAATCCACATTTTCGAACCGCGCAGGCGATAACCGCCCTCGATCTTTTCAGCACGGGTCTTCATGCCCCCCGGATCGGAGCCGGCATCCGGCTCGGTGAGGCCGAAACAGCCGATCAGTTCGCCCGAGACGAGGCCGGGCAGGTATTTCTTCTTCTGCTCATCCGAACCGTAAGCGAAGATCGGGTGGATGACGAGCGAGGACTGCACGCTCATCATCGAGCGGTAACCGCTGTCGATCCGCTCCACCTCGCGGGCCACGAGACCATAGGCCACATAGCTCGCATTCGCCGCGCCATATTCTTCCGGCAGGGTAACGCCGAGAAGGCCTTGCCGGCCCATCAGGCGGAACAGTTCCGGCTCGGTGGTTTCAGAAAGATAGGCTTCGGAGACACGCGGCAAAAGCTCCGATTTGCCGAAGGCGGCCGCGGCGTCGCGTATCATCCGCTCGTCGTCAGTCAGTTGGTCTTCGAGCAGGAAAGGATCCTGCCAATTGAATGCTGCGCGTTCGCTCACTTTATGCCTCCGGATTTGCTGGCCGGATTATTCGTATTCAGCCCGGATGGCACAAGCCATGTTTACTCATTTTTGCATTACATATAGTAATGGCTCATGACATCTCTCAGCCGCAAACTCCTGCCATCCACAAGTGCGCTTGCCGCTTTCGATTCCGTTGCGCGTCTCGGCAGCTTTTCCGCCGCCGCCGATGAGCTGGCGCTGACGCAGGGGGCAATCAGCCGGCAGGTTATGGCACTGGAAGAACAGCTTGGCG
This sequence comes from Agrobacterium pusense, assembly GCF_013285525.1. NCBI lineage: Bacteria > Pseudomonadati > Pseudomonadota > Alphaproteobacteria > Hyphomicrobiales > Rhizobiaceae > Agrobacterium > Agrobacterium pusense. The sequence goes on along the minus strand of NZ_CP053857.1, from coordinate 385,622 downwards.
TGCGGCTCTTCGACCGCGGCGCACGCGGCGTGGCGCTGACGGCGGAGGGGCAGATCTACGCAAAATCGATCGCGGCAGCGCTCGGCGAGATACGCTCAGCCTCGCTGCAGATCATGACCAAAACGCATGGCAATACGCTGAACCTCGCCATGCTGCCCACCTTCGGCACCCGCTGGCTTCTGCCGCGTATACCCGATTTCGTGGCGAACCACCCGGAGATCACCATCAATTTTGCGACCCGCATCGGCCAGTTCGATTTCGAGCGTGAGCAGCTGGATATGGCAATCCATATCGGCCAGGCCGATTGGCCAGGCGCGGAAAGCACCTTTCTGATGCATGAAATGGTGGCGCCGGTGTGCAGCCCGCAGTTCCTCAGCGCCCATCCGGTGGAAAAGGGAGAAGACATCGCTGCCCTGCCATTGCTGCACATGGCCTCGCGGCCGGGAGCATGGGGCCACTGGTTCGAAAGCCTCGGCCTGTCACTCGTCTTGCCGCAGGGCATGCGCTTTGAACAGTTTTCCAGCGTTGCGCAGGCCTGCATCGCCGGCCTCGGCGTCGCGCTGATGCCGCTCTTCCTCATCGATAACGAGCTGAAATCGAAGCAGCTGGTCAAAGCCTTCGATCATCAGGCCAGAAGCCCGAGCTCGTATTACGCGGTGGCCCCGCTTTCACGCGCCAACCACGTCCCGGTCGTCCTGTTTCGGGATTGGCTGGTGCGTCAGGTGGAGGCTTATCGCGCAGCCAGTACCCAGAGCGCGTAAAAATAATCGCTCTTTTTTCGGGCATTTAACCGTTGTGCCCAGCTTTTCGCCCTATTTTGCCAGCGCAGGACTCGACAGCGGTTCGCGCCTCGATTATCGTGATTAAACGTTTAATCAGCCCTTCCGGACCATCATGGCGTCGTCACGGCCTGCCACTAATCTGAGCGCGATAGCAGCGGCACTCGGCGTGTCGGTGGCAACCGTGTCCAATGCGCTGTCCGGCAAGGGCCGCGTTTCGCCCGAACTGGTGGAACGTATCCGCAAGACGGCAAACGAGCTGGGCTATGTGCCGAGTTCGGCGGGTAGGGCGCTTCGCACCGGCAGATCGGGCGTGCTCGGGCTCGTCCTGCCCGATATTGCCAATCCTCTCTTTCCACAGATTGCGCAGGCCATCGAGAAGGCGGCTGTCAACGCGGGTTATGGCGTGCTGATCGCCGATGCCCGCGGTGAGATCGCCATGCAAACGGATGCGATCGACCGGCTGATCGAGCGCGGGGTGGACGGCATGGTGGTCGTTCCCCGACGGGGCACACGCATTTCCGGCGTTGATTGCCCGGTGGCCGTCATCGACAGCCCGTCGACACCAGGAAATACCGTTGCTGCCGACCATTGGGATGGCGGCCGGCAGGTGGGTGAATATCTTGCAAGCCTCGGCCATCGAAAGGTGGTGCTGGTCGGCAAGAACAGGGATTCCAATGTTCAGAATGACCGTCTCGGCGGCATTCGCGATGGTCTCGGCAAAACATGCCTGGCCCAGACACTCTGGATCGATGGCATTGAAAAGGCCGGTGGCGCGGGCTGCCGGCTGGGCCTTGCGGAGAAAGTTGCCGAAGGTTTCACGGCCTTTGCTGCCGTATCCGATCTGCACGCGCTGCGCGTGCTGACCGAATTGCAGCGCGCGGGAATCGAGGTGCCGGAAGAGGCGAGTGTCACCGGCTTCGACGATCTCATCTTTTCCGCCGTGGTCACCCCGCCCTTGACGACCATGCGCATGGATATGGGCCGCATCGCCGATCTCGCCGTTGGCGCGCTTTTGCGCGCGATCGATGGCGCCGGAGAAAGTGGGGGCGCCGTCGACGTCACGGCGGATGTTTCGAAAGTACCGATGGCGCTGATCATGCGCGGTTCCACCGGCCAGGCAAAGCATGATGCGATTGAAGCCAAAAAAACCACAGCAGGAGAACTCACACCATGAAAAAGATCATTCTTGCATCGGGCGCCGCCCTGATGCTGACGATGGGGGCCGCTGAAGCGCAGGACAAGACTCTGACGATCTCGGTCTATGCCTTCGCGCAGGATGAATTCAAGGAACTGGTCTATACGCCGTTCGAGCAGAAATGCGGCTGCAAGCTCGTCGTCGAGACCGGCAACAGCGTCGAGCGTCTGGCCAAGATGGAGGCCAACAAGGCCAATCCGGTCGTCGATCTCGCCATCGTCTCCATGGCCGATGCGCTGTCGGCCACCCGCAAGGACCTGATCCAGAAAATCGACGCATCCAAGGTTCCGAATATCGAAAAGCTCTATGACATCGCCAAGGACCCGAATGGCGATGGCATGAGCGTCGGCGTCAATTTCTATGCCACATCGATTGTCTACCGCACCGACAAGATGAAGATCGACAGCTGGGCCGATCTTTTGAAGGACGGTATCGTCGACCACGTCGCTTTCCCGAATGTCACCACCAACCAGGGCCCGCCGGCGCTTTACATGCTGGGCAAGGCTATCGGCAAGGACACGCCCGATCTTGCCGGCGCTATCGAGGCCGTGGGCGAAAAGAAGGACGATATCGTCACCTTCTACGTCAAGTCCTCGCAGCTGGTGCAGCTGATGCAGCAGGAGGAAATCTGGGCAGCGCCGATCGGCCGCTTCTCCTGGGCGCCTTTCACCAAGCTCGACCTGCCGCTCGCCTGGGCAACGCCCAAGGAAGGCCAGACCGGCGGCATGAATGTGCTCGTCGTGCCGAAGGGCACGAAGAACGAGGATCTTGCGCTGCAATTCATGGATTTCTGGCTCTCGACCGACGTCCAGAAGGCGCTGGCGGAAAAGCTGGTGGACAGCCCGACCAACAGGGAAGTCAAGGTTTCCGACGAGGTGGCGAACAACATCACCTATGGTGACGAAACCGCCCGCAGCCTGCAGCTCATTCCTTCCGACGTAACGCTCGATAACCGCGACAAGTGGCTGTCGGAGTGGAACGCCAAGGTGGGGCAGTAACAAGCTCGAAGGGGCGGGAATGGGTTACGTGCTGGCGCACGTCACCCCCCTCTGTCCTGCCGGACATCTCCCCCACAAGGGGGGAGATCGATATGCCGGTACCCTCTCGCCAGCCCTGGATCTTTCATAGGGGCGGTGAGCTTTCGCCCAGCCGATCTCCCCACCTGTGGGGGAGATGCCCGGCAGGGCAGAGGGGGGCCGGCACCCACTGACGCCAAATGAACAAGTCCTCCGCCAAACGTAGCCGGCGGAATTTCAAGACCGGAGAATGCCATATGTTTCAGAACCGGGCCGAAGCGCTGGCGCTTGCCTTGCCCGCCGCAATTTTCGCGGCGGCGGTCTTTCTCGTGCCGGTCTTCATGCTTTTGTCGGAGGGCTTTCGCACCGCTGACGGCTGGACATTATCAGCCTATGGCGCTTTCTTTTCCGATCCGCTGAACCAGACGGTTTTCCTGCGCACGCTGAAGCTCGGCGCGCTCGTCACCGTCGTTTCGGCGGTGGTGGGCTATGCGGCGGCTTTCGCCATCGTCAACCTGTCGCCGGACAGGAAGGGCCATGTGGTCAATCTCGTCGTGCTGCCGCTGATGATTTCGCCGGTTGCCCGCACCTATGCCTGGATCGTCATTCTCGGCAGAACCGGCATCGTCAATCAGGCACTGCAGGCGGTGGGCCTCAGCGACGGGCCAATCCGCATCCTGTTTTCCGAAACGGCCGTCTTCATCGGCCTTCTGCAACTGTTCCTGCCATTGATGATCATCTCGCTCATCAGCGCCTTGGAAAACATGCCGAAGGATACGATCGCGGCCGCCCGCGTGCTCGGCGCAAACTGGTTTCAGGTATTCTGGAAGGTCATCCTGCCGCTCACCCGGGAAGGGCTCGTCGTCGGTGGCACGCTGGTCTTCACCGGTTCGCTGACCGCCTATATCACGCCCGCCATTCTCGGCGGCTCCAAGGTGCTGATGCTGGAAACCCTGCTCTACCAGCAGGTGACGGTCTCCAACAATTTCGTCGCCGCCAGCGTCATCGCCTTCATCCTGATCGTCATGAGCTTTGCCGCCAATATCCTCTTGAAGCGCATCGCCACTGCGAGGAACAAGAAATGACCCGGCAGCTCTTCATTCCGCTCACGCTTCTGCTTGTCGTCGGCTTCCTCATCGGGCCGTTCCTCATCATCGTCGCGGCCTCGTTTTCGGCCGGCGATACGCTCGCCTTTCCGCCGCAGGGCTTTTCGCTGAAGTGGATCGCGAAGGTCTTCACGGTCGAAAGCTTCCGCGAGAGCTTTGCGATGTCGATGTTTCTTGCCATCGGCGGCACGTTCACGGCGCTGATCCTCGGCATTCCCGCTTCCTACGCCATGTCGCGCTACAAGCTGCCCTTTAGCGAGACGGTGCGCACCATCGTGTCCGCGCCGATCATCGTGCCGGGTATTATCGTGGGTCTTGCGTTGCTGCGTTATTTCGTCGTGCCCTTCGGCATCGGCATCACGCTTGCTTTGTTTCTCGCCCACACCGCGCTCATCCTGCCCTATGCGGTGCGGGTGGTGTCGGCCAGCCTTAACAATCTGCGCTCCGATATTGAGGAGGCGGCGGTGCTGCTCGGCTCGTCGCGGCTTGGCGCATTTTTCCGCGTTGTGCTGCCGAATATCCGCGGCGGCATCCTGTCGGCCTTCATTCTCGGTTTCGTAACGAGTTTCAACCAGGTGCCTGTGTCGCTGTTCCTGTCCGGTCCCGGCGTGCGCACGCTGCCTATCGACATGCTGGGCTACATGGAAATCGTCTTTGATCCTTCCGTGGCCGCCCTTTCTTCGCTGCTCGCCTTCCTTTCCATCGGCATCGTTTTCATGGCCGAACGTTTCCTGGGGTTCTCCCGTTATGTCTGACGCAAATTATCTTTCGCTGCAAAAAATCTCGCTCGCCTATGGCGGCAATGTCGCCGTCAAGGATCTCGATCTCGATATCCGCAAGGGCGAATTGCTTGCGCTTCTCGGACCATCAGGCTGTGGCAAGACCACGACGATGCGCGCCATCGCCGGGCTGATGCCGGTGGCTGCCGGGCGGATCAATCTCGATGGCGCCGATATTACCCGCGTCGCGGCCAACAAACGCGCCGTCGGGCTGGTGTTCCAGTCCTATGCGCTGTTCCCGCATCTGACGGTCTATGAAAACGTCGCCTTCGGCCTAAAACTCAAGGGTATGAGCGGCCAGGCGCTGGAGGACAAGGTCGCCTCCGGCCTGAAATCCGTAGGACTTTCCAATTTCGCCTCCCGCAAGCCGGCAGAGCTTTCAGGCGGCCAGCAGCAGCGCGTGGCATTGGCACGCTCCATGGTCATGGAGCCGAAAGTGCTGCTTCTCGATGAGCCGCTCTCCAATCTCGACGCCCGCCTGCGTCTTGAAATGCGAACCGAACTGCAGCGCGTGCAGAAGGAAACCGGTGTCACGATGATCTTCGTCACTCATGACCAGATCGAGGCGCTCGCGCTTGCCGACCGTATTGTCGTCATGAAGGGCGGCAAGATTGAGCAGATCGGCACGCCGGAAGAGATTTACAACGCGCCGGTTTCCGCCTTCGTGGCCGACTTCGTCGGCTTCGAAAACATCTTCGCCCTTCAAGGCGGGGCTTTGAAGACCGCCAACGGCACAACACCGCTTCCCGGACCAGTCCTTTCAGCATCCGGACTGGCCTGGCGGCCGCGCATGGTCACCCTCGGTTCAGGTCCTTTCCAGGGAACCGTGCGCGGCACATCCTTCGCCGGCAACAGCCGCGAATATCTGCTCGACACACCGCTCGGGCCCATCAAGGCTGAAACCGACGCGGCCCTGACCTCCCACGCAATCGGCGATACGCTTGCCTTCGACCTGCCGGTCGAAAGGGCGGCGAGCCTCAAGGTATTCAACTGATCATGGGTGTTTGGATCGATACCGATATGGGCTTTGACGATATCGCCGCCATCTTGGTGGTGCAATCGTCGGGTCTCGCCATAGACGGCATCTCGCTGGTCTTCGGCAATGCGACGCTTCAGGCCGTCTGCGGCAATGCCGCGGGTGCGGTTGCCGCCTTCGGTTGGTCGATGCCGATCCATCAGGGCCGCGCCATGCCGGTATTGGGTGCGCTTGAAACGGCACAGTGCATTCTGGGCGAAAATGGCATCCCGACCGTCGGCCAAAGCCTGCCGGATGCCGCGGCCTTGCCGAAAAGCGATGCCTTCGCCGCGCTCTGCGCCTGGCTGGAGGGGGAGGGCGAAAGGCGCATTCTCGCGCTTGGTCCGCTCACCAATATTGCCGCCCTGTGCCTCGCCCGGCCCGATCTTGCCACGAACATTTCCGACCTCACCTGGATGGGTGGCGGCGTGACGAGCGGCAATCACACCGCCTCGGCCGAATTCAACGCCTTTGCCGATCCGGAAGCGCTGGCCATCGTGCTCTCCCATGGCCTGCCGTTGCGTATGATCGATCTGGATGCCTGCCGCAAGGTTACCGCTTCGCCCGCCGACGTGCTGCCTATCCGCAGCGCGGGCGGCAGGAATGCCGGGTTGATCGCCGATCTGCTTGATGGTTTCATCGGCATCGCCACCCGTCGCGGCAGACCAGGCATGGCGCTTTACGATCCCGTCGCCGCCGTTGCCTTCGCCTCGGGCTCCGCCTCTGGCCTAATCGGCTGGCGTCACGCGCGGATAGATGTCGAGCTTCAGGCGACGCTGACGCGTGGCAGAACGGTGGTCGAGCCGCGTGCGGAGAAAGCGCAAACATTCAACGCGCATTTTGCTGAAACGCTGGATGCCGACGGTGCGAGGACGGTTATTCTTGAGGCGCTGCGCCGGGAGGCTGCCCGATGAACGCGAACCTCACCACACGCGAACCTGCAGATCTCGGCGACGATGCGCTCCGCGCCCGCGCCGTTGCCGCCGCACGCGGCGATGCGCCTTTCGACATCCTCATCACCGGTGGAACATTGGTGGATGTGGTAACCGGTGAGCTGCGCCCCGCCGATATCGGAATTGTCGGTGCGTTGGTCGCCAGCGTGCACGAACGGGCGAGCCGGAGCGACGCCGCGCAGGTCATCGATGCGGCCGGCGGGTATGTCTCGCCGGGTCTGATCGACACGCATATGCATATCGAGAGCTCGATGGTCACACCGGCCGCCTATGCGGCAGCGGTTGTCGCCCGCGGCGTTACCACCATCGTCTGGGATCCGCATGAGTTCGGCAATGTGCATGGCGTCGAAGGGGTGCGCTGGGCGGCGAAGGCCATCGAAAACCTGCCGCTGCGCGCCGTTCTGCTGGCGCCCTCATGCGTGCCTTCCGCACCGGGGCTGGAACGCGGTGGAGCCGATTTCGACGCCGCCATTCTCGCCGATATCCTGTCATGGCCCCAGGTCGGCGGTGTCGCGGAAATCATGAACATGCGCGGCGTCATCAAGCGCGATCCGCGCATGAGCGGCATCGTACAGGCCGGGCTTGCCTCGGAGAAACTGGTCTGCGGCCATGCGCGCGGCCTCAAGGACGCCGATCTCAATGCCTTCATGGCGGCGGGCGTCTCTTCCGATCACGAGCTGGTCTCGGGCGAAGACCTCATGGCGAAACTGCGGGCCGGCATGACCATCGAGCTGCGCGGCTCGCATGACCACCTGCTGCCGGACTTCGTGGAAGCGCTGAACGCGCTGGGCCACCTGCCGCAGACGGTGACGCTGTGCACGGACGATGTCTTCCCGGATGACCTGTTAAATGGCGGCGGGCTGGATGATGTGGTGCGCCGCCTTGTCCGTTATGGCCTGAAAGCCGAATGGGCGCTGCGCGCCGCAACGCTCAATGCCGCCCAAAGGCTTGAGCGTCCTGACCTCGGGCTCATCGCCGCCGGCCGTCGCGCCGATATCGTTATCTTCGAGGACCTGAGCGGTTTTGCCGCCCGTTACGTCCTTGCCGGGGGCAGGATGGTTGCGGAAGGCGGACATATGCTTGTGGACGTGCCCGCCTGTGATACGACGGCGCTCGAAGGCTCGATGAAGCTGCCGCTGCGCGTGACCGATGATTTTCGGGTTGCTTCTGAAGGCGCGAGCGTGCGCCTCGCCACCATCGACCGCCCGCGCTTCACGCAATGGGGCGAGGTGGAGGCCGAGGTGAGAGGTGGCTTCGTCGTTCCGCCCGAAGGTGCGACGATGATCTCCGTCACCCACCGCCACGGCAAGTCCGAACCGGTCACCCGCACTGGCTTCCTCACCGGCTGGGGAGACTGGAACGGCGCCTTCGCCACAACGGTCTCGCATGACAGCCATAACCTCACCGTTTTCGGCGGCAATGAAGAAGACATGGCGCTCGCCGCCAATGCGGTGATAGTGGCAGGCGGTGGTATGGCCGTCGCCTCCGAAGGTAAGGTAACTGCACTTCTGCCGCTGCCGCTCTCCGGCCTCGTTTCCGATGCGGCACTTGAAGATGTTGCAAAGGCTTTCGAAGAACTGCGCGAAGCCGTTGGCAGGGTGGTGGAATGGCAGCCGCCCTATCTCGTTTTCAAGGCCTGCTTCGGGGCCACGCTCGCCTGCAATATCGGCCCGCACCAGACGGATATGGGCATTGCCGACGTGCTGACGGGACAGGTGATGGAGAGCCCGGTGATGGCGGTTTTAGGGTACTAACGCCACGGGCTGCCGCGACGGCAACGTCGCAGCAGCCCGTGCGTCTCAGTTCACATTGTGAAGTTGCGCTTCGCCGTTATGCAGAAAGCAGGCTTTGGTGAAGAGGCCCAGATCAAGCAGGTTGGGAAGGCGGATATCGCGCATATCGGGAACTCGTTTGATTTGCGGATCAAATGAGCGGTCAATCTGCGAGATGAAAGCGAAAATAACGCCAGTCTTTTTTGCGAATTCTGCAAGAACGGTGACTTGTTGCGACAGGTCCGGCTTATGGCGCTGCTGGTCGAGTAGCTGCAGATAATCGATGACGGCGAAGGTGCCGGATTTGGCTGGCGAGAGGTAACGGATCATGTAGTCCGCGCATATCTCGTCCGATGTCACGATCTCGATTTCTCTCTGAGCGCCTGCGTGTTGCTCGGTGCGTTTTCGTACCTGTTGCTCGGTCATTTCGAGCGTGAATAAAATGGACTGCCGTCCGTCTTCGGCTGCCGCCCGCAGAAGCTCAAAAGCAAGCGCTGTCTTGCCCTGGCCCGGGCGGCCGGCGAGCAGGAGCATCTCGCCATTCACGATGCGCGAGAACAGGTCTTTGGACAAAGAGCCAGCCGCAACGTGAGCGGAAAGCAGGCTCCAGGCTGCAAATCCTTCCTCGCACGCGATCTGGTCCAGCGCTTCGTGAAGGGGGATGGCGTTATTCCGGACCATAAGTTTGGCCCGTCGCTTCAATTGGAAAATCGGAGAGGAAAGCTTCATCACAAAACCTCTATTGCGGGTTCAAAACGCAATCCCTCCTTATGCGAATGCCCGAACAGATGGTTCGATGATGAGATTACCCAGCATGTCGAATGCTTCCCCGAAAGGAGGGGGGAGGCGTGGGTCGAGCCTATGTCTGAAAGCTACCGCGCCCGATGATTCGCCACAAGTGTCTGAGATGTTGCCGGTCGAAAAACAGCAGGGAACAAGATGGATTTACTCCGCTGCCAGTTCCTGCTCCACCAGCGTCGCCCAGAAAGCCACGCCCGGCACGATGGCCGCATCGTTGAAGTCGTAGGAGGTGTTGTGGTGCAGTGCGCCGTCCACCGCCGGGCCGTTGCCGAGCCAGACATAGCAGCCTGGGGCTTCGCCCGCGAAAAAGGCGAAATCGTCGCCGGCGGTCGAAGGAGGAAAGGCGGTGCGGGCCTTGTTGCCGAAGACGGTTTTGGCTGCCCGGAGCGCCCGTTTCGTCGCGTCCGTTTCGTTGATGACGGGCGGAATGCGGCGGATGAATTCGTAATTTGCCTCGATGCCGAACATTGCCGCCGTGCCCTTGGCCAGCCTGCCGATTTCCGCCTCCAGCTGGTCTCGCACTTGAGGCGCATAGGCGCGCGCGGTACCGCCGATTTCGACGAGATCTGGGATCACATTAAGTGCCTTGGGGTCGCCTGCCTGCACCGAACAGGCACTGACCACGGCCGGCTGCAATGGGTCGACCACGCGGCCGACGATAGTTTGCAGCGAGGCGAGGAAGGTGCCGGCCGCCGTTACCGGATCGCGACCGAGATGCGGCTTGGCGCCGTGGGTGCCGACGCCCCTGAAAGTGACGCGCCAGCTGTCCGACGAGGCAAGCTGCGGGCCTTCCACCACGGCCATTTCGTCGATGCCCAGCCCCGGCATGTTGTGCAGGCCATAGACCGCATCGCAGGGGAACAGCTCGAAAAGCCCGTCCTCGACCATTTTTTTTGCGCCGCCACGGCCTTCTTCGGCCGGCTGGAAGATGAAATGCACGGTGCCGGAAAAATCGCGGGTCTTTGCGAGGTAACGCGCCGCACCCAGCAGCATGGCGGTGTGGCCGTCATGGCCGCAGGCATGCATCTTGCCGGGGAATTTCGATTTGTAGGGGCGGTCTGGAACCTCAGGCATGGCAAGGGCATCCATGTCTGCGCGAAGACCAATGCTGCGCGTGCCGTTGCCCACCTGCAGCGTGCCGACCACGCCGGTGCCGCCGAGACCGCGATTCACTTTCAGCCCGGCGCGCTCGAGAAGATCGGCGACGATGGCGCTCGTTCTTTCCTCTTCGAAACCCAGTTCCGGATGCGCGTGCAGATCATGACGGAGTTCCGTCAGGAATGGCAGGTCCTCGCCGATCCGGTCCAGCAGTCTCATGGGAAGCTTGTCCTTGAATGTGGGAAAAACCCGCGTCATAGGTGGGTTTGTCCAAATGCCTGTTGCTTTTTTCTCTTCTAACGGAAAAAGCCAATGAAATGAACCCGCAGCGTCTCTGTGGTTGCTAAAATGATGAATCTGCCGAACGGGATTGGCGTGGCCGAAAACCGTCTCCGCCATGCGCCATCCCTGTTCTGAAAGGAAAACAGATGCCGTCACCAGCATCGCCCGCCATCGCCCCGTCTCCCTCCGCGCCGCATGAGTTCTGGCAGCAGATCCATCCGCCCCGGAGCTTCGAAACAGCAGGCGCATATTCCACATTCTTTCCGGCGGAACTGGATGATGGAAGGCAGATATGTCTGCCCATACGGCCGCTTGCGGACGGAGAGCACGCGCTTGCATCGCTCATCGTCAACCAGGCTTCCTTTGAGGTTTTGGAGGCGCTGGCCGCCGATCTTGCCGCAAAGCTTCTTCCCTTCAAGCCGGATGTCGTTATCGGCCTGCCGACGCTCGGCCTGACGCTTGCGGCCGCCGTTGCCCGCCATCTTGGCCATTCCCGTTACGTGCCGCTCGGCACCTCGCGCAAATTCTGGTATCTGGAGGAGCTGTCGGTGCCGATGTCCTCCATCACCACGAAGCAGGAAAAAAGGCTTTATGTCGATCCGCGCATGCTGCCGCTCATCGAGGGTAGACGGGTGGCGTTGGTGGATGACGTGATCTCCAGCGGCAGTTCCATCCTGTCGGGCGTTGCGCTACTCACCGCCTCCGGCATCAACCCCGCCGTCATCGGCACAGCCATGCTGCAATCGGATCGCTGGCGGGAAAAAATCGCTGCTTTCGGGCCGGAATGGCCGGAGCGGGTTAGGGGTGTTTTCGCGACGCCACTGCTCACCAAAGCGGAAGATGGCTGGCGCGCCTGACGAAACGCAAATTCCGTCAAAAGGCAAGTGGTGATAAATTCACCGCTGCCTAATTTGTATCTTGCGAAGCTCGAATAGATCGTCCTAAGATCGCGGCTGACAGACAATAGCGGTCGGCTGATAACGCGCCGACTTGCTTTCGCGCGGTGTCATCCCGGCGTCTGCCTGCCCCGTTTATTGTTTCGATGACTGGAATTTCTTCCCATGCATGCAGTGTTTGACGGTCATAATGATGTGCTGCTTCGGTTGTGGCGCAACAGCAAGGCCGGTGCCGATCCCGTGGCCGAATTCAAGAACGGCACTCGGGAAGGTCATATCGATGGTCCGCGCGCACGGGCGGGTGGTCTCGGCGGCGGCATCTGCGCCATCTATATCCCGTCCGGCGATCTGATTCTGCAGGAACCGGACGAAAACGGCCATTATGACACGCCGCTCGCTGCGCCGCTGGAGCGCCTGCCTTCCCTTGATATCGCCATGGAAAAGGCGGCGATTGCGCTGAGGCTTGATCGCGCCGGTGCCTGGCGGCTCTGCCGCTCCACGGCGGATATCCGCAAGGCCTTTGCCGAGGATATCTTCGCCGCCGTGCTGCATATGGAAGGCTGCGAGGCGATCGGCGCCGATCTCGATGCGCTGGAGGTGTTTTACGCCGCCGGTCTGCGTTCGCTCGGCCCGGTGTGGAGCCGGCACAATATTTTCGGCCATGGCGTTCCTTTCTCCTATCCCATGTCGCCCGATACCGCGCCCGGTCTCACCGATGCCGGTTTTGCGCTGGTGAAGGAATGCAACCGCCTCGGCATTCTCATCGATCTCGCGCATATCACCGAAAAAGGCTTCTGGGATGTGGCCAAGACCACCAACCAGCCGCTGATCGCCAGCCATTCCAATGCGCATGCGCTCACTCCGGTCGCCCGCAATCTCACTGACAGGCAGATGGATGCCATCAAGGAAAGCGGCGGGCTGGTTGGCCTCAACTACGCCGTGACCATGCTGCGTGCCGATGCGCGTGACATCGCGGATACGCCGCTCTCCGATATGGTGCGCCATATCGACTATATGGTGGAGCGTATGGGCATCGACTGTGTGGCGCTCGGATCGGATTTCGACGGCGCGACGGTACCCGTTGGTATCGCTGATGCCAGCGGCAACCACAATCTGGTTGCGGCGCTGAAATCGGCGGGCTACGGTGATGGAGAACTTGCTAAAATATGCCGGGAAAACTGGCTGCGCGTCTTGTCCCAGGCTTGGCACGAAGCGGCCTGATAAACAGTTTAAGCGAACCAAATCAATCTCATAACAAAAGGGGAGATCCTATGATCAAATCGCTCAACAAATCCATGCGTATCCTCAGCACCAGCGCTGCCCTGTCGCTGATGATGCTGTCTGCCCCGCATGCTTTTGCCGCCACGCCAGCCGATACGCTGGTGGAAGGTTTCGCCATCGACGACATCATCACGCTCGATCCGGGTGAGGCTTTCGAACTCTCCGCTGCGGAAGTTACCGGCAACACCTATAGCAAGCTGGTTTCCATCGATCTCAACGACACGTCCAAGGTTGTCGGTGATCTCGCCGAAAGCTGGACGACCTCCGAGGATGGCCTGACCTATACGTTCAAGCTGAAATCCGGCCTGAAATTCGCCTCCGGCAATCCGGTCACGGCTGATGACGTTGCCTTCTCCTTCGAACGCGCCGTCAAGCTCGACAAGTCGCCCGCATTCCTGTTGACGCAGTTCGGCCTGAAGGGCGACAACGTTACCGAAAAGGCGAAGGCAACGGACGCGAACACCTTCGTTCTGACCGTCGACAAGCCCTATGCGCCGAGCTTCGTGCTGAACGTGCTCACCGCAACCGTCGCTTCGGTGGTGGACAAGAAGCTCATCACCGAAAAGGCGAAGTCGGTCACGCCGAGCGCCGATTACAAATACGACACGGATTTCGGCAACGAGTTCCTGAAGACCGGTTACGCCGGTTCTGGCCCTTACAAGATCCTTGGCTGGAAGGCCAACGAAGCCGTCATTCTGGAAGCCAACCCGAATTATTACGGCGAGAAGCCGAAGCTGAAGCGTGTGGTCTATCGCCACATGAAGGAAAGCTCCGGTCAGCGTCTGGCGCTTGAAAACGGTGATATCGATGTTGCCCGTAACCTTGAACCCGGCGATATGGAAGCCGTTTCCAAGAAGGAAGGCCTTGCCGTTACCTCCGCGCCCAAGGGCACCGTTTATTATTTCAGCCTCAACCAGAAGAACGAGAACCTGAAGAAGCCCGAAGTCGTCGAAGCCTTCAAATATCTCGTCGATTATGACGCGATCGGCGCGACCATCATCAAGGGCATCGGTGAAGTTCACCAGACCTTCCTGCCGAAGGGCCAGCTTGGTGCGCTTGATGAGAACCCCTACAAGCTTGACGTCGCCAAGGCGAAGGAACTTCTGGCCAAGGCTGGCCTGAAGGACGGCTTCACCGTCACCATGGATGTGCGCAACACCCAGCCGGTGACGGGCATTGCCGAAAGCGTGCAGCAGACGCTGGCACAGGCCGGCATCAAGCTCGAAATCATCCCCGGCGACGGTAAGCAGACGCTGACCAAATACCGCGCCCGCACGCATGATATCTACATCGGCCAGTGGGGTTCGGACTATTTCGACCCGAACTCGAATGCGGAAACCTTCACCATCAACTACGACAATTCGGATGAAGGTAAGAACAAGACGCTGGCTTGGCGTAATGCCTGGGATGTTCCTGATCTGACCAAGGAAACCCAGTCTGCTCTCTTGGAAAAGGACAGCGCCAAGCGCGCCGCCATCTATGAAAACCTGCAGAAGGAAGTTCTGGCGAAGGGTCCTTTCGTCATCATCTTCCAGCAGACGGAAGTTGCCGGTTACTCGAACAAGCTGAAGGGCCTGAAGCTCGGCCCGAGCTTCGACACCAACTATGTCTATACGATCTCCAAGGAATGATCCGGAAGGATCGGTCTCTTGAGCATCGTTGAAGCAAACAGCCGGGCGAGGCAGGGCAAACGCCGTGCCAACGCCCGCGCGAAGGCCATTCTCGGCTTCGTCGTCACCGTCATCACCACCTTTCTGGGGCTGATGGCGGTCACATTTTTCATTGGCCGCGTGGTGCCGATCGATCCCGCACTGGCGATCGTCGGCGACCGCGCGCCTGCGCATGTGGTCGAGCGCGTCCGTGAGCAGCTCGGCCTCAACCTGCCGCTCTGGCAGCAGTTCTTTATCTATCTGAAGCAGGCGCTTTCGGGCGATTTCGGCACCTCCGTCCTCACCACCAATCCTGTGATGGAGGACATCAAGCGGGTGTTCCCGGCGACGATCGAACTTGCCACGATCGGCACGATCATCGGCGCCGTCTTCGGCATTCCGCTCGGCGTTCTGGCCGCCGTCAAGCGCGGCAGCTTCGCCGACCAGGTCGTGCGTGTCATCGGCCTTATCGGTTATTCCGTGCCGATCTTCTGGCTCGGCCTGCTGGCGCTGCTGGTGTTTTACGCCCGGCTGCAATGGGTGGCCTATCCCGGGCGCATGGACATCGTCTATGAATTCACCTTCACGCCGGTCACTGGCTTCTTCCTGATCGACGCCATCTGGCAGCGGCAATGGGACGTGTTGTGGGATCTTTTCCGCCACATCATCCTGCCGGCCTCGCTGCTCGGTTATTTCTCGCTCGCCTATATCAGCCGCATGACGCGCTCCTTCATGCTGAACGAGCTCGCCCAGGAATATGTCGTTGCGGCCCGCGCCAAGGGGCTTTCGGAAACGCGTATCATCTGGTTCCACGCACTGCGCAACGCCGCCGTGCCGCTGGTGACCGTGATTGCGCTCTCCTATGCCGGCCTGCTGGAAGGTTCGGTGTTGACCGAAACCATCTTCGCCTGGCCCGGGCTTGGCCTCTACATCACCAATTCCCTGCAGAATGCGGATATGAACGCCGTTCTCGGCGGCACGATCGTGATCGGCGCCATCTTCGTCGGCATCAATCTTTTCTCCGATCTGCTTTACCGGACGCTCGATCCAAGGACGCGCAGCCGATGACGATTTCGACCGATACACTCAAACCCTATAGCCGCGAATGGCTGCTTTCCGACCGGCCGGCCTCGCGCAGGCAGGCAAGGCTTGGCCGCGCCTATGTCATCTGGCGGCGCTTTTCGGAAAACCGACTGGCGCTGCTCGGCCTTGGCATCATCATCGCGCTGCTGTTCGTGGCCATTTTTGCCAATGTGCTGGCGCCACATAACCCGGTGCAGGGCGATCTGCGCAATGCCCGACTTCTGCCGCCCGGCACTGCCGGTTATCTGCTTGGAACCGACGATCAGGGCCGTGATATTCTCTCGCGCCTCATCCACGGTTCGCGGCTGACCCTGTTCGTCGTGTTGCTGGTGGCCATCATCGCCGCACCCATCGGGCTCATCGTCGGCACCGTTTCGGGTTATGCCGGCGGCTGGGTAGACGCGGTTCTGATGCGCATCACCGATATTTTCCTGGCATTTCCGAAGCTGGTGCTGGCACTGGCGCTGGTTGCGGCCCTTGGGCCTGGCATTGAAAATGCGGTACTCGCCATCGCGGTCACCTCATGGCCGCCCTATGCCCGCATCGCGCGTGCCGAAACCATGACCTTCCGCAATTCCGATTTCATCGCGGCGGTGAAGCTCATGGGCGCGTCGCCCTTCCGCATCGTCTTGAAACACGTCATGCCGCTTTGCATGTCGTCGCTGATCGTGCGTGTCACGCTCGATATGGCCGGCATCATCCTCACTGCTGCAGGCCTCGGTTTCCTTGGTCTTGGCGCACAGCCGCCGCTGCCGGAATGGGGCGCGATGATCGCGTCGGGCCGACGCTTCATTCTCGATCAATGGTGGGTGGCTGCCATGCCGGGTATTGCGATCCTGATCGTCAGCCTCGGTTTCAACCTTTTGGGCGACGGTCTGCGTGATGCGCTTGATCCCAAGGAGGCGGGCCAATGAGTGCGTCTCTTCTGACGGTTGAAAACCTGCGCGTTTCCTTCCCGACCCGCACCGGGTTGGTGGAGGCGGTGCGCGGCGTGTCCTTCACGCTGGGGCGCGAGCGCCTCGGCATCGTCGGCGAATCCGGCTCCGGAAAGTCGCAGACCGGCCGCGCCATCATGGGCCTGACGCCGAAAAATGCCCGGATCGAGGCCGATACGCTGCGTTTCGGCGATGTCGACCTGCTCAAGGCATCGGCAAAAGAGCGGCGTCTCATGCGCGGCAAGCGTATGGCCATGATCCTGCAGGATCCGAAATATTCTCTGAACCCGGTCATGACAATCGGCCGACAGATCATGGAAACGCTGCGTACCCACGAAAAGATTGGCTCCAGCGAAGCGCGCCAGCGCACGCTTGCCATGCTGGAGGCAGTACAGATCCGCGATCCCGAGCGCGTCTTCGATCTCTTTCCACACGAAGTTTCCGGCGGCATGGGCCAGCGCGTCATGATCGCCATGATGCTCGTCTGCGGCCCGGAACTGCTGATCGCCGACGAGCCGACCTCGGCGCTCGATGTGACGGTGCAGCTGGAAGTGCTCGACATTCTCGACAAGCTGGTGCGCGATCGCGGCATGGGGCTGATCTTCGTCAGCCACGATCTCAGGCTCGTCTCCTCCTTCTGCGACCGGGTTCTCGTCATGTATGCCGGCAAGGTGGTGGAAGAGCTTGCTTCCGCTAACCTCAAGGAAGCGAAACATCCCTATACGCAGGGGCTGTTGAACTGTCTGCCGCAAATTGGCGGCCATCGGCATCCGCTGCCCGTTCTGGAACGCAAGCCGGAGTGGCGCGCATGAGCACAGTTCTTTCCATCAGAGACATGGTGGTGGATTTCGACGGTTACATCGCGCTCGACAGCGTCAGCGTGGATGTGGCCGAGGGTGAATCCTTCGGCATTGTCGGTGAATCCGGTTCCGGCAAGTCGACCCTGCTGCGCGCCATCGCCGGCCTCAACCATTTCGATGAAGGTTCGTTGATGGTGGCCGGGCGCTCCTATTCGGGCAAGCACCGCGACAAGAGCTTTTACCGCGATGTGCAGATGGTGTTTCAGGACCCGTACGGTTCACTGCACCCGCGCCAGACGGTAGATGCGCTGCTGCTCGAGCCGCTGGTCATCCATGGTCTCGACAATCGCGAACAGCGTATTGCCCGCGCTTTGGACGAGGTGGGCCTCGGTTCCGGTTTCCGATTCCGTTATTCCCACCAACTGTCCGGCGGCCAACGCCAGCGCATTGCCATTGCCCGTGCGCTGATCGTCGAACCAAAGATACTCCTTCTCGACGAGCCGACTTCGGCGCTCGATGCGTCCATTCAAGCCGAAATCCTGAACCTCCTGGAACAGGCCCGCAAGGATCGTAACCTCACCTTCGTCATGGTCAGCCACGATCTCGGCGTTATCAGCCACATGTGCGACCGTCTGGCGGTGATGAAAAGCGGCAAGGTGGTGGAAATGCTGGAGGCCGAGGCGCTGGAAAGCCGCGAGTTCAGCGCGGATTATACAAGGCAGCTGCTGGTGGCGAGCGAGGGTTTCAAGCGGGTTTGATGGCGTGAGGGTGCGGGCGTTTCTTCTCCCCGAGGGGGAGAAGATGCCCCGAACGGGGCAGATGAGGGGGCATGCTCTCCGTATATCTCCGGCGTGGCCCCCCTCATCCGGCGCTGCGCGCCACCTTCTCCCCGGCGGGGAGAAGAAACAAGCGGCGATCTTTCATTCCACGCGCGATCTTCTCCGGTGACGTATTCTCTCATCGCGCCACAGTGATATGCTGGCCCGCCAAACCCGCATATCTGAACAAGGTACCACCCATGCAATTGCGCGCCTTGATGTATTTCGATGAACTCGTCCGCACCAATTCCATGCGCGCCGCAGCGGAAAACCTGAATGTGGCGCCGACGGCGGTGAGCCGGCAGATCGAAAATCTCGAATATTATTTCGGCTCGCCCCTGGTGGAGCGTTCCAGCCGTGGCGTGAAGCTAACGGCGGCGGGCGAGCTGCTGGCCGCCCGCGCCGGCAAGACGCTGCGCGAACTCGACCATGTGCACCAGTTGATCGACGATCTCAAAGGTCTGCAGCGCGGCCGGGTAACCATTTACGCCAATGGCGCGACAGTGGCCAACCTTCTGGCGCCGGTGCTGGCGCAGTTCAGCCTCAAGTATCCGAAGCTGCGTTTCGAGGTCCATATCACCAGTGCGCGCCAGGCCATGGAAGCGCTGGGGGCTGCGGAAGCAGACCTCGTTGTCAGCCTGTTTGCGCCAAAGGTTTCCGGGGTCAAGGTGCGCTCGCGCACGCGCATCAATTACGATGCGATCTTTCCCGCCGGTCATGCCCTTGCCGGTCAGCCGGAGGTGTCGCTGAAGGAACTGGCCGGGTTGCCACTTGCCTTGCCGGACAAGAGTTTTGCCGCGCGTCAGGCCTTCGATACGCTTTTTGCCGAGGCGGATATCGAACTTGACCCCGTTTTCATCACCAGTTCGCTGGAAATGCTGAAAGAGCTGGTGCTGGGCCACGCCGCGGCCACGCTGCTGCCGGCGCTTTCGGTGGCGCGCGAAATCCGTAGCGGCCAGATGGTCGCCGTTCCGCTCTCGGGCAAGAAGGGTATCCACACCCAGATTGACCTCTGTGTAGCGCCCGACAGGCAATTGTCCTTCGCAGCTTCCAAGCTTGCCGATTTCATCGAGCGTTTCATGCGTGAGGCGACTGCGGGATAGTTTCTTCTCCTCGGCGGGGCGAGGAACCGGAGACGTTCCCGGAATTGCCCACCAAGGTTGATTTTCACCCGCATTCCCGTGTAGCCATTTCAGCTACACGGAGCACACAAAAATCATGATTGTGTGTGCGCCTGCAACATGACACTGTTTTTGCAACGGGTGGTCTTTTGAAGGGCAAAAATGCCCCGGCCGCCAGACAGGGGACTAAAGGATGCCACGTACCTATCTTTCGCAGGCGGCGAAGCTCTCGCGCCGTACCGCGCTGGCGCTTGCTCTCGGCACGGCGCTCTTTCTGCCGCTCTCGATTGCTGAGGCCGAAGCTGCGGCGAAAACCGCTTTGACGCTCGGCATGACGGTGGAGCCGACCGGTCTCGATCCGACCATTGCCGCTCCCGTCGCGATTGGGCAGGTGACGTGGCAGAATGTCTTCGAAGGCCTCGTCACCATCGACAGCAAGGGCAAGGTGAAGCCGCAGCTCGCCGAAAGCTGGGAAATTTCCCCTGATGGCAAGACCTACACCTTCAGGCTGCGCAAGGGTGTCACCTTCCATGACGGCGAGGCGTTCGATTCCTCCGTCGCAAAGTTCTCGCTGGACCGGGCGCGTGGCGAAGCCTCCGTCAATCCGCAGAAACGCTTCTTTGCAGCGATCGACAGCATCGAGACCCCGGATGCCGACACGCTGGTGCTGAAGCTGAAGCAGCCCGCCGGCAGCCTCATCTACTGGCTCGGCTGGCCGGCCTCCGTCATGGTCGCGCCCAAGAGCGCAGAGACCAACCGCACCACGCCCGTCGGCACCGGCCCGTTTAAATTCGTGAACTGGGCCAAGGGCGACAAGGTGGAGTTGCAGAAGAACGCCGCCTATTGGGACAAGGCCGTGTCGGTAAAGCTGGAAAAGGCGACGTTCCGTTTCGTCTCCGATCCGCAGGCGCAGGCGGCGGCGCTAAAATCCGGCGATATCGACGCCTTCCCGGAATTCGGTGCGCCGGAATTGATGAGCTCGTTTGACGGCGATGCGCGCCTCGGCACCTTCGTCGGCAATACCGAGTTGAAGGTCGTGGCGGGCATGAACAGCGCCCGCAAGCCCTTCAGCGACAAGCGCGTGCGCCAGGCGCTGATGATGGCGGTGGATCGTGGCACCGTCATCGAGGGTGCATGGTCCGGTTTCGGAACGGCCATCGGCAGTCACTATACGCCGAATGATCGCGGATACATCGATATGACGGGCGTTCATCCCTATGATGTCGATAAGGCCAAGGCGCTGCTTGCCGAAGCGGGGTATGCCGACGGTTTCAGCTTCGCCATCAAGGCCCCGCAGATGGCCTATGCCCAGCGCACCTCGCAAATCCTGCAGGCGATGCTGGCTGAAATCGGTGTCACCATGACCATCGAGACCACGGAATTTCCGGCCAAATGGGTGGCGGACGTCCTGAAGGGTGCGGATTACGACATGACCATTGTCGCCCATGCCGAGCCGATGGATATCGATATCTACTCCCGTGATCCCTATTATTTCAACTACAAGAACCCGGCCTTCAACGAGGTCATTGCCAGCGTCGAAAAGACGGCGGATGCAGCTGAGCAGGAAAAGCTTTATGGCGACGCCCAGAAAATCCTCGCCGAAGATGTGCCGGCGCTGTTCCTGTTCGTGATGCCGAAGCTCGGGGTCTGGGACAAGAAGGTGAAAGGGCTGTGGGAAAACGAGCCCATTCCCTCGAATGTGCTGACGGATGTGCATTGGGAAGAGTGACGTTTGACCATACTCATGTCTTCCGTCATGCCGGACTTGATCCGGCATCCAGCCAGCCCAAGTGCTTGGGCTGAAAAGGCTCCCTCCGCCGCGCAGACGCGCGTCGGCTGGATGCCGGATCAAGTCCGGCATGACGGGAGAGTGTGGAGCTTTCCAGCCGTCGCGCGTAAAGAATAGCAAGGAGCAGATGCCAGATGTTAGCCGTCCTCATCCGGCGTCTCGTAAGCCTCGTCATCACGCTGTTTGCCGTCTCGCTCATCATCTATCTCGTCATGGGCCTGTTGCCGGGTGATCCGGCCGCCATCATGCTGGGAACCTCGGCCAGTCCGGATACGCTGGCCGCGCTGCAAAAGCAGATGGGTCTCGATCAGCCGCTGCTGCTGCGCTACATCCACTGGCTTGCTGGCGTCTTCCACGGCGATCTCGGACAATCCTATACCTATGGAGTGCCGGTGGCGGGCCTGATCGTCGAGCGGTTGGCCGTGACGCTGCCGCTTGCGCTGCTGGCCGTCTGCCTGTCCGTCACTATCGCCATCCCGCTCGGCGTAGCGGCGGCGAGGAACCGCAACGGGGCGCTGGATTTCGCGGCCGGGCTGTTTTCCCATGTGGGTATTGCCGTGCCGGGCTTCTGGGCCGGGTTGCTGCTCATCATCGTCTTTTCCACCACGCTCGGCTGGATGCCGGCTGGCGGTTTTCCCGGCTGGTCGCCAAGCTTTGCAGCGGGTCTCACGGCGCTTATCCTGCCGGCGGTCGCTCTTGCGCTGTCGCAGGCCGGCGTTCTCACCCGCGTCTGCCGTTCCGCCGTGCTTGAAGTGATGAACGAGGATTTCGTCCGCACCGCCCGGGCCAAGGGCCTGAGCGAGCGGGTGGCGCTGTGGCGGCATGCGGTGCCGAACGCGATGATCCCCGTCGTCACCATGATCGGCCTGCAATTCACCTTCCTCATTGCGGGTGCGGTGCTGGTGGAAAACGTCTTCAACCTGCCGGGCCTCGGCCGGCTTGCCTATCAGGCGCTGACCCAGCGGGATATCGTCGTCATGCAGTCTGTCGTGCTGTTCTTCTCGGCGCTGGTCATCATCATGAATTTCGTGGTCGATATAGCCTATCTCTTCATCGACCCGAGACTGCGGGCAGGTGCGCGATGATGCGATTTATCCGCCGCCGCCCGGCCTTCGTTATCGGCATTGTCGTCACGGCCTTCCTCGTCGCCGTCGCGCTGTTGTCGCTGGTCTGGACGCCGGTTTCGCCCACCAAGATGCAGATCGTGCAAAAGCTGAAATCGCCTTTCGTTTATGGCGGTCTCGGCACGGATCATTTCGGCCGCGATGTGCTCTCCATGCTGATGGCCGGTGCGTGGAACTCGCTCTCCACCGCCATCGCCGCCGTCGCCATCGGCGCCTTTATCGGCACGGCGATCGGCGTCACGGTCGCGGCGTTGCGCGGCTTTACCGAAACCATCGTCATGCGCATCTGCGATATCATTTTCGCCGTGCCGCCCATCCTGTCGGCCATGATGCTCGGCGCCTTCATCGGCACGGGACGCTTTACCGCCATCATCGCCATCGCCACCTTCATGGTGCCGGTCTTTGCGCGACTGACGCTTGGCGCTGCGCTGCAGATATGGGCGCGGGAATACATCACCGCCGCCACCAGCATTGGCCAGAACCGCGCCAAGATCACGATGTTGCACGTCGTGCCGAATATTTCCAACCAGATCATCGTGCAGGTGACGATCCAGCTGGGTCTGGCGATATTGACGGAGGCAGGCCTTTCCTTCCTCGGTCTCGGCATGCCGCCGCCCGCCGCCACCTGGGGGCGGATGCTGGCGGACGCGCAAACCTATCTCGGCGCGGCGCCCTGGCTTGCCATCATGCCCGGCCTTGCCATTGCGCTCGCCGTCTTCGGCCTCAACCTCCTCGGTGATGGCCTGCGCGACCTGCTGGACCCGCGCGATACAAGCTGACCGCTTCAAGCCGATATCGCCGCTATTTCCTGTTTTTCTGACGAGACGATGCCATGACCGATCTCATACACCTCAACACGCTCGAAATTCTGGCGCTTTACCGGGAAAAGAAGCTCTCGCCTTCGGAATATTGGCAGGCGGTGGAGGCGCGTATCGAGGCTTTCGAGCCGGTTGTGAACGCCCTTTACGCTTACGATCCGGAGGATGCGCGCAGGCAGGCGTTGGCCTCGACCGAGCGCTGGCACAGCGGCGAAACGCTGGGAGCCCTCGATGGAATTCCGGTCTCGCTGAAGGAGCTCATCGCCACAAAAGGCCATCCTGTGCCGCTCGGCACCAGGGCGGTGGAGCTTGTGCCCGCGGTTGAAGACGCGCCGGTGGCCGCCCGTTGCCGTGAGGATGGTGCGATTATCTATGCCAAGACGACATGCCCGGATTACGGCATGCTCTCTTCCGGCCTTTCCAGCTTCCATAAGCTCAGCCGCAATCCGTGGGACCCCACCCAGAATCCCGGCGGCTCCAGCGCCGGTGCTGCTTCGGCCGGTGCTGCGGGTTACGGCACCTTACATATTGGCACGGATATTGGCGGCTCGGTGCGGCTGCCGGCCGGGTGGACGGGCCTCTTCGGCTTCAAGCCGAGCCAGGGTCGTATCCCGGTTGATCCCTATTATACTGGCCGCTGTGCCGGGCCGATGACGCGCACGGTCGTTGATGCGGCTTATGCCATGGCAACGCTTTCGCGGCCGGACTGGCGCGACGGCACATCGCTGCCGCCGAACAGCATCGACTGGATGGACCTTGATATTGATGTGAAAGGCCTGAAAATCGGACTGATGCTGGATGCGGGCTGCGGCCTGCCGCTGGACGAAGAGGTGCGCGATGCCGTTGTCGCGGCTGCAAAGCTGTTCGAGGCAGCCGGCGCCATTGTCATCCCGGTCGAGCCGGTGCTGACGCGTGAGATGCTCGACGGGCTGGATGATTTTTGGCGGGCGAAGTTCTGGGGCGACATGGTGGCGTTGAGCGCGGATCGTCGTGCCGCGATCCTTCCCTATATTCACGAATGGGCGGAAAAGGGTGCTGATGTTTCCGGCGCGCGTGCCGTTTTCGGTTTCAACCAGACCATGGAAATGCGTAAAGTTTGCGGGCGGTTGATGCAGTCCGTTGATGTGTTGATTTCACCTGTTAACCCCATCGTCTCCTATCCTGCTGACTGGGCTTCTCCCACCAACGATCCTGCACGCCCCTTCGAGCATATCGCTTTCACCGTGCCGTGGAACATGTCGGAGCAGCCCGCATCCTCGATCAATTGCGGCTTCTCGACATCCGGCATGCCCATCGGCCTGCAGATCGTCGGTCCGCGTTACCAGGATCTATTCGTGCTCAAACTGTCCAAGTCTTTCGAGGATTGGGGTGGTGGCGTCCGGCGCTGGCCGGAGCCGCCGGCCGGCTGATATCACCTTTATCGGGCCTGTAGTATTGCCATAATACCCGCATCCCGATCCCTCCTGTTAGGGTGCCCAAAGGCATTCGAAAACGGGAGGAGCAGACATGCCGAAGAAGATTTTGATGATCACCGGTGATTTCGCCGAGGATTACGAGACCATGGTGCCGTTCCAGACACTGCTTGCTGTCGGCCACACGGTGCACGCCGTCTGCCCCGGCAAGAAGGCGGGCCAGACCATCGCCACGGCCATCCACGATTTCGAGGGCGACCAGACCTACTCGGAAAAACGCGGCCATAATTTCGCGCTCAATGCCACCTTCGCCGATATCAAACCGGCGGATTACGATGCGCTGGTCATTCCGGGTGGCCGTGCGCCGGAATATCTGCGGCTCAATGCGGACGTGCTGGCGGCGGTGAAACATTTCTTCGAGGCAGACAAGCCTGTCGCGGCCGTCTGCCACGGTGCGCAATTGCTGGCGGCTGCGGGTGTGCTCAAGGGCCGCACCTGCTCGGCCTATCCGGCCTGCCGCCCCGAGGTGGAGCTGGCAGGCGGCACCTATGCCGATATCGCCATCGATGCGGCGGTGACCGATGGCAAGCTGGTAACGGCGCCCGCATGGCCCGCCCATCCCGCCTGGCTTTCGCAGTTCATGGCGGTGCTCGGTAAATAAGACCGGTGAACGGGGCTTTTTCCGGCCCCGTTTTCCGCCTATATCTCAGGCGTGGTGAGGGAGGAAACTATGTGCAAGCTCTTCATCAAGGCAGACCCGGCGCTCTGGGAAAGCCATACGCGGTCGCTCCGCATCGATGGCATGGTCACCAGTGTCCGGCTTGAGAACTTTTTCTGGACGACGCTGGACGAGATCGCGCGGCGCGACGGCATGAACAGCGTGCAGCTCATCGCCAAGCTTTACAACGAATCGATCGATGCCGGGCACGATCTCGGCAATTTCACCTCGTTCCTGCGGGTCTGCTGCGGGCGTTATCTCGCGCTTCAGCTTTCCGGGGATATTCCGGCGCGGAACGATATCCCGATTGCGGCGCTGGATGCGGACAGCATTCTGGATGCTGAAAAGGTGAATTATCACTAGGACGCGTCCCGCTTTTGTGCCGCGATACGCTCAACCTCATCCCTGTGCTTGTCACAGGGATGAGGGAGGGGAAGCGTTCAGCTCTTTAGCGCCCGCGGATCAAGCGCATCGCGCACGGCATCGCCGATGTAATTCACGCTCAGAACCGTCAGCGAAATCGCCAGCCCCGGCCACAACACGCGCGAGGGCGTCAGTTGCAGGAAGTTCGCGCCGTCGAACAGCAGCCGTCCCCAGGTCGGAAAGTCGGAGGGGAAGCCGAGACCGAGGAAGGAGAGGGCGGATTCCGTGATGATGGCGGCAGCGATGCCGAGCGTGGCGGAGACCATGATCGAGCTCAGCACATTCGGCAGAATATGCCTGAGAATGATGCGGTATTCGCGCATGCCGCTCGATTTCGCGGCCATGATGAATTCCTGGCTTTTGATCGTCAGCACATCACCGCGCACGATGCGGGCTGTATGCATCCAGCTGGTTATCCCGATCACGAAGACGATCAGGATGAAAATACCAGTCTCCGGCCCAAAGGCCGCACGCAGCGTATCGCGAAACAGCATCAGGATGACGAGCAGCAGCGGCAAAAGCGGTAGCGCCAGGAACAGGTCGGTGAGGCGCATCAAGGGTCCGTCCAGCCTGCGGAAATAACCTGACAGAACACCCACCAGCGTGCCGAGGAACAGAGCCAGCAGCATGGCGGTGATGCCGACGGCAAGCGAAATGCGCCCGCCGGCCAGGACCTGCGCCAGCATGTCCTTGCCAAGATTATCGGTGCCGAAGGGATGCGCAAGCGACGGCCACTGGTTGCGCGCCTTCACATTGATGGCGTTCGGAGCAACGGTGTGGATGTAAGGCCCGACATAGACCGCGAGCAGGATGAAGATGAAGACGAAGAGCCCCGCCACGCCGCCCTTGTGAACGCGAAACTGTTTCCAGATATCGGCAAGGGCGGATTGCGTGGGGGTGGCCGCAACCGTCGGCGCTGTAATGGTGGCGTCAGTCATAGCGGATCCTCGGGTCGAGAATGCCGTAAAGTACGTCGGCAATCAGGTTGAAGAGCACGATCAGCACCGCAAAGATGAAGGTCAGCGTCTGAACCAGCGGAATATCCGCCCCCTGAACGGCTGTTATCAGCAATTGGCCAAGCCCGTTCACGCGGAAAATCTGCTCGGTGATGATGGCGCCGGAGAAGATGGTCGGCACCCCAAGCGCAATAACCGTTACGACCGGGATGAGGCTGTTGCGCAGCACGTGAATGAGCAGCACGGATTTTTCCTTCACGCCCTTGGCGCGTGCGGTGCGCACATAATCCTGATGCAGATTGTCGAGCATGGAGGCGCGCACGAAGCGGCTGATCTGCGAGACGTTATAGAGCGTCAGGACCAGCACCGGCAGGAACATCTGCTTCACCTGCGCCACGAAGCTCGCCCAGTCCGTGACCCTCAGATTGGTGTCGTAGACTGAAGGGAACCATTGCAGGTAAGAGCTGAAAATGACGACCAGCAGCACGCCGGTGAAGAAGGTCGGCACCGAATAACCGACCATGGAGACGAAAGTGCCGATCTGGTCGAAGATCGAATATTGCTTGTAGGCGGAGATCACCCCGATCGGGATCGCTAGCAGCGCACCGAAGAGATAGGCAAGGCCTACCACCCACAGTGTCTGCGGCATGCGCTGGATGACGAGATCGACCACCGGGCTGCGTGTCGCCCAGGAAAGCACCCGCATACGGCTGCCATCGCCGATCTGCCAGCCGGTCAGCTTTTCGAAGAGGTTCAGCGGCTCGTTGATGAAGAATTGCTGCAGCCACATCAGGTAACGGATGAAGAAGGGCTGGTCGAGGCCAAGCGAGGCGCGGATTTGCTCACGCACTTCAGGCGGGATGGTGAGGGGAAGGTCGCCGGTCGGATCGTTGGGCGCGAGATCAAGCAGCGCGAAGATGACGAAGCTGATGACGAGCAACGTCGGAACGGCAAAGGCTAGCCGCCGGAGCGTAAAGGTAAACATCTGAAACTCTCCAGACCCAGAGCGCGGCAGAGCGAAAATTGGGAGCTATTTCGCCTTAACGCGGCAAATGTGTCTTCAGAACATGGTCCAGGGGCATGCAGAAGGCCGGCCCCTCCGGGGAGAAGCCGGCGCATCTGCGTGTTACTTCTTGCGGGACCAGTCCGCGACGTTCCAGAGTTCCGAGTCCCAGGCATTCATGCGCACGCCTTCCAGCGTCAGCGAATGCGAGGAAACGCTGCCGCGGTGGATGAGCGGAATATGCGCGCCTTCCTCCGTCAGCATGTCGTTGAGCTGCTTGGAAATCTCCGCACGCTTGGCAAGGTCGGCGGTCTTGGAGAGTTCACCCACAAGCTTGTCGAATTCCGGGTTGCAGTAACGCGGAATATTCTGCCCCTGCCAGCCGTTTTCAGGGGCCGGAATCTTGTCGCACAGCCATTCCGCCAGATATTTTTCCGGGTCCGTACCGTCGAAGTTGTTGGTGTACATTTCGACGTCGGCATAAAATTTCTGGAAGGTATCCGGGCTCGCCGGGTCGCCGCCGAAGAAGACCGAGGCGCTGACATTGCGCAGTTCGGAAGCGACGCCGATCTGCGACCACATGTCCTTCACCAGTTCCTGCGTGGCCTGGCGAACCGAGTTGGTGGACGTCTGGTAAAGGAAGGAAAGTTTCACGCCATTCTTGGCGCGAATGCCATCGGCACCCTTCACCCAGCCGGCATCGTCCAATAGCTTGTTTGCGCCTTCCACATCCTGCTTCAGGCACCAGCTGTCATTCTTGGTGGAAGCGACGGCTTCTGGAGCCGGTACGATGTTGCAGGTCGGCTTGCCCGCTTCTCCGTAGCCTGCTTCATCGATGACCTCACGGTCGATGGCGAGCGAAAGCGCGCGGCGCACGGCGGGATCGGAAATTGCCGGATGGGGACCGGCCTGTTTGGTGGAGCGCTTGTCGCCCAGCGAAGGATCGGCATTGTACCAGTTGAGATTGATACGCTCGACCTGCGTGCCGAAGGCGGTTTCCAGCTTGCCCTTCCCGGCGGCCACCATGGTGGCGAGGATTTCCGGCTCCACCTGCATGTTCCAGGCATAGTCGAATTCCCCGGTTTCCAGCACGGCGCGCGCGGCGGAAGCGGCATCGCCGCCGCCCTTCAGGGTCGCCGTGGCGAAGGCGGGCTTGGCGGGGTCACGGTAATTGGGGTTGGCAACAAAGCTGATGACGTCGTTCGGCTTGAAATCCTTGACGACGAAGGGGCCGGTGCCGATGGGGCCGAAATTGGCGGAGGTGCAGCCGGGAGCCGCCGCGCCGACGCATTTTTCAAACTGCTTCTTCTGGATGACCGGCGACTGTGCGCCCACGAATGCCGAATAGGGGTAGGGTTTCGGCTCGGTGAAGCTGACTTTGACGGTGTGGGCGTCGACGGCCTCGACGTTCTTCACGCCCTCATATTGTGCCGCCTGCGCGCAGCCGCCATCGGGTGCGGTGCAATATTTCCAGGTGAAAATAACGTCCTCGGCGGTGAAGGGCGTGCCATCCGACCACTTCACGTCGCTTTTCAGCTTCCAGGTCATGCTGAGCAGATCCTTCGCGACGCCGCCATTGTCGATCGTCGGAATTTCCGTCACCAGCATCGGCACCAGCTCGCCCTTTTCGTCATACCGCGCCAGCGGCTCGATAACCATGGACGAGCTGTAGACTTCCTTCGTGCCACCCGAAAGATAGGGATTAAGCGTCGATACGGCCTGCCAGAACAGGATTTTCAGTTCGCCGTCACTGCCGCGCTCGGCGTGGGCGGCAGAGCCCGCGAGAGCCATGGCCGCCACCGTGCCGGCAAAGAGAACGCTGCGCTTCTTCATTGTCGTTTTCCCCTTTTTGGATTTTATCTGTTTGAATGTTTGACGCTTTTCCCGTCGTCATCTGCAAGGTCTGTTGTTCTAACTATTTGACTTTGCTAAGGAATATTCCTCCATTCCCGATGATGCTATTGTCAGTTTTTTTGAAAAGCAAGTCCCAATGTCTCATTGATGAACAAATTTTGAGCCATTTAGTTTTGGGCCTATTTTTCGCCCATGCAGCAAATTTCATGCTTGCAAAAGAGGAAATTCCAAACTCAATATGGCGTCCGACAACCCGGCGGGGAACAAAAAAAGGGAAAAAGAGAATGCCGATATTGAACCGTGTGGCTGAAATGCAGGAAGAAGTTGCCGGTTGGAGGCGCCATCTGCATGAACACCCGGAACTGCTCTACGATGTCTACGAAACATCGAAATTCGTTGCCGAGAAACTGAAATCCTTTGGCTGCGACGTGGTCGAAACGGGCATTGGCAAAACAGGCGTGGTCGGCATCATCAAGGGCCGGCACGGGGATGGTCCGACCATCGGTTTCCGATCCGATATGGATGCGCTGCCGATCCTTGAGACGAGCGGCAAGCCATGGGCCTCGAAGACGCCGGGCAAGGCCCATTCCTGCGGTCATGACGGGCATACCGCCATGCTTTTGGGTGCGGCGCAATATCTGGCCGAGACGCGCAATTTCAAGGGGTCGGTGGCGGTGATCTTCCAGCCGGCGGAAGAAGGTGGCGCTGGAGCGCTCGCCATGTTGAATGACGGCATGATGGAGAAATTCGGCATCTCGCAGGTCTATGGCATGCATAACGAGCCGGGCATCCCCGTCGGGCAGTTCGCCATCCGCAAGGGTTCCACCATGGCGGCTGCGGACAGTTTCGAAATCACCATCACCGGCAAGGGCAGCCATGCGGCGGCACCGCATCTTTCCATCGATCCGGTGCTGACTTCGGCGCATATCATCATCGCCCTGCAATCCATTGTCTCGCGCGAGACGGATCCGTTGAAATCACTCGTCGTCACCGTGGCCACCACCCATGGCGGCACGGCGTCCAACGTCATTCCCGGTGCGGTGACGCTGACCGGCACCGTGCGCACGCTGCTGCCGGAGACCCGCGATTTCGCCGAAAAGCGCCTCAAGGAAGTGGCCGCCGCCACCGCCATGGCTCATGGCGCGACGGTGGAGGTGAAATACGATCGCGGTTATCCCGTCACGTTCAACCACAGTTACGAGACAGAATTCGCGACCGGCGTGGCAATGGGTGTGGCCGGCGCCAACGCCGTCAACACCAATCCCAATCCGCATATGGGCGCCGAGGATTTCTCCTACATGCTGGAAGCGCGCCCCGGCGCCTTCATCTTCATCGGCAATGGCGATACCGCCGGGCTGCACAATGCCGCCTATGATTTCAACGACGACGCGCTGCCTTACGGCATCAGCTACTGGGTTTCGATGGCCGAAACCGCACTTGCTGCATGAGACATCTGGCGGCCCCTCGTGGCCGCCTTCTGCTTTTCAGGAGATCGGCATGCTTTTGGCAGCGACATCAATGGAACAGACCGGCGGTTCGGTCAGCCCGGTTTTATCGGTTCAAAATCTCACCACCTCCTTCCGCGTCGATGGCGGCTGGAAATCCGTGGTGCGCAATATGAGTTTCGAGATCGCGCCGCGTGAGACGGTTGCGATCGTTGGCGAGAGCGGCTCGGGCAAGAGCGTCACCTCGCTCTCCATCATGCGGCTCCTCGATAAAAAGACGAGCCGCATCGAAGGCAAGGTCATGCTCGGCGGGCGCGATCTGCTGGCGCTGCCGGAAGAAGAGATGCGCAAGGTCCGCGGCAAGGACATTTCGATGATCTTCCAGGAGCCGATGACCAGCCTCAACCCGATCTTTCCGATCGGCAAGCAGATCGCCGAAGCGCTGACCGTGCATCAGGATATTTCCTCCTCTGCCGCAAAGGCCGAGGTCATCCGGCTTCTGGAAAAAGTCCGCATTCCCAATGCGAAGAACCGTTTCGACGATTATCCACACCAGTTTTCCGGCGGCATGCGCCAGCGCGTGATGATCGCCATGGCGCTTGCCTCCAAACCGAAGCTGCTGATCGCCGACGAGCCCACGACGGCGCTCGATGTGACCATTCAGGGCCAGATTCTCGACCTCATCAAGACATTGCAGGAAGAGGAGGGCATGTCGGTCCTCTTCATCACCCACGATATGGGCGTGGTGGCGGAAGTCTCTGACCGCACCATCGTCATGTTCCGTGGCGATGTGGTGGAAACCGGCACCACCGACGACATCTTCCATCGTGGCCGCCACCCATATACGCGTGCCCTGCTTTCCGCGGTGCCGAAGCTGGGTTCGATGAAGGAAAGGCTGCTGCCGGCCCGTTTCCCGATCATCGATATCAAGACCGGCGAAAGTCAGCCGGTGGCGGACGTGAAGGATACTGTCTCCGGCGGCCGCACGCCCATCCTTTCGGTCAAGGATCTGACCACCCGTTTCGACATCCGCTCCGGCCTGTTCGGCCGCAAATCCGGCGCCGTGCATGCGGTGGAAAAGGTTTCCTTCGATCTCGCCGAGGGCGAAACCCTCTCGCTGGTGGGTGAATCGGGCTGCGGCAAGTCCACCACGGGCCGCTCCATCACCCGGCTGATCGAGCCGACGTCAGGCAATGTCATGCTCGATGGCTACGAGGTGCTGAAGCTTGACAAGACGACGCTGCGAACGATGCGCCGCAGCGTGCAGATGATCTTCCAGGACCCCTTCGCCTCGCTCGATCCGCGCATGAGCGTCGGCACGGCGATCATGGAGCCCTTTATCGAACATCGCCTCGGAACCAAACAGCAGGCCCGGGAAAAGGCGGCCGATCTTCTGGAAAAAGTGGGCCTCAGCCCGGACATGATGCGGCGGTTCCCGCATGAATTTTCCGGCGGCCAGCGCCAGCGCATCGCCATTGCCCGCTCGCTGATGCTCGATCCCAAGGTCATCGTCGCCGATGAGGCGGTCTCGGCGCTCGATGTTTCGATCAAGGCGCAGGTCTGCAACCTGCTGCTCGACCTGCAGCAGAACCTCAACCTCGCCTTCCTGTTCATCAGCCATGACATGGCGGTGGTGGAACGCGTCAGTCACCGGGTGGCGGTGATGTATCTCGGCGAAATCGTCGAGATCGGCCCGCGCGCTGCCGTCTTCGATAACCCCCAGCACCCCTATACGAAGAAGCTGATGTCCGCCGTTCCGGTGCCCGATCCCGCGCGACGGCAGATCAAGCGCAACATGGCGACCGACGAGATCAGAAGCCCGATCCGGCCGGTGGACTATGTGCCGCCGCAGCGGCTTTATCGTGAGGTTTCGGCGGGGCATCTGGTGCAGGAAGCGGCGTGATTGAGCAGTGCTGGCTTCGGGCTGACGCAGGTAAAGGGACCGGGTGGTTCCCGCATATTTCTTCTCCCCGCCGGGGAGAAGTCCGCGGCAGCGGGATGAGGGGGCAAGCTCTCCGCATATTACTGGCGTTGCCCCCTCATCCGACCCTTCGGGCCACCTTCTCCCCGGCGGGGAGAAGAATTACGCCGCACCGCCCAGCGTTCTCTTCCGCATCCCCCGTTTGACAGCCGCTGCAAAAAAATGCCAGCAAATGCGCAGACGTAATTCTCAGAGGGCAGCGGCATGGCCAGACGAAACGACGCACATGGACGGCTGGATGATGCGGCCCGTGCCGGCTGGCTTTATTATGTCGCCGGTCGCACGCAGGACGAGATTGCCGCCGCCATGGGCATTTCCCGGCAGTCGGCGCAGCGGCTGGTGTCGCTGGCCGTTGCCGAGCGGCTGATCAAGGTTCGGCTCGACCACCCCATTGCCGCCTGTCTCGAGAAGGCCGAGCGTCTCAAGGAAAAATTCGGCCTTGGATATATCGAAGTCGTGCCGAGCGATCCTGCCGGGATTTCTTCCACGGTGGGGATCGCCGAGGCCGGAGCGGCGGAAATCGAGCGCTGGCTGAGAAATGTCGATCCCATCGTGCTCGCCATCGGCACCGGCCGTACATTGAAGGCCGCGGTGGATCAGCTGCCGCCGATGGAATGCCCGCAGCACCGCATCGTCTCGCTGACGGGCAATATCGGCCCAGACGGATCGGCCGCCTATTACAACGTCATCTTCAGCATGGCCGACGCGATCAAGGCCAGGCATTTCCCGATGCCGTTGCCGGTGCTCTGCTCATCGGCGGAAGAACGCGAATTGCTGCACGACCAATCCATGGTGCGCTCCACGCTGGCGCTGGGGGCCGCTGCCAATGTTACCTTCGTCGGTATCGGTGAGCTCGGCGAAAATGCACCGCTCTGCGTCGATGGGTTTCTTGATGTCGATGAGATGAAGGCACTGATGGCGAGCGGGGCGGTGGGAGAGATTTGTGGGTGGATTTATGATGCCAACGGCCACATCCTCGATCACGCTGTCAACGAGCGCGTCGCCTCCGTTCCCATTCCCTCACGAGACACCTGCACCGTCATCGGCATGGCGCAGGGTGCGCGCAAGAACGCATCGATTCTGGCGGCGCTGAAGGGTGGCCTGTTGAACGGCCTCATCACCGACGAAGCGACAAGCGAATATTTGCTCACGCACTGAGCAAAAATTAATCACGTAAAATCAAGAGCTTGGTTTTTCCATGTGCGTCGCAGCACAGGATGTCGCTTGACATTTTTGGTCTCCGGGTGAGTAAATGCCCCAGAGCAAAGCGAATGCTCATCATTTTTCTTCTGGGAGGAAGATATGACATTGAAGACCATTTTGCTGGGCGCATGCTCGGCACTCGCCTTTTCGACCCTTGCTTCCGCCGAAACGCTGACCATTGCCACCGTGAACAACGGCGACATGATCCGCATGCAGGGTCTCACCTCGGACTTCACCGCCAAGAACCCGGATATCAAGGTTGAATGGGTAACGCTTGAAGAAAACGTCCTGCGCGAGCGCGTGACGACCGATATCGCCACCAATGGCGGTCAATATGACATCATGACCATCGGCAACTACGAAGTGCCGATCTGGGCCAAGCAGGGCTGGCTGCTGCCGCTCGAAAAGCTCGGCGACAAATATGACGTCGACGACATTCTGCCGGCGATCCGTGGCGGCCTTTCCGCTGACGGCAAGCTTTACGCAGCCCCCTTCTATGGCGAATCCGCCATGATCATGTATCGCAAGGACCTGTTTGAAAAAGCCGGCCTGAAGATGCCTGATAACCCCACATGGGAATTCATCGGCGATGCGGCCCGCAAGATCACCGACCGCAAGGCCGATATCAACGGCATCTGCCTGCGCGGCAAGGCCGGCTGGGGCGAAAACATGGCCTTCATCAGCGCGCTCACCAACTCCTTCGGTGGCCGCTGGTTCGATGAAAACTGGAAGCCGCAATTCGATCAGCCGGAATGGAAGAGCTCGCTGCAGTTCTACGTTGATCTGATGAAGGATGCCGGCCCGTCCGGTGCCTCCTCCAATGGCTTCAACGAAAACCTGACGCTGTTCCAGCAGGGCAAATGCGGCATGTGGATCGATGCCACGGTGGCAGCCTCCTTCGTGTCCAACCCGAAGGATTCCACCGTTGCCGACAAGGTCGGTTATGCACTCTTCCCGACCCATGGCGAGCTGAAGAACCACGGCAACTGGCTGTGGTCCTGGAACCTTGCGATCCCGAAGAGCTCGCAGAAG
The DNA here is from genome assembly GCF_013285525.1 of Agrobacterium pusense. Classification (NCBI taxonomy): domain Bacteria; kingdom Pseudomonadati; phylum Pseudomonadota; class Alphaproteobacteria; order Hyphomicrobiales; family Rhizobiaceae; genus Agrobacterium; species Agrobacterium pusense. Next base: position 350,482 of record NZ_CP053857.1, on the reverse strand, counting down.
GCTGAAGCTGCGGAAAAGTTCATCTCCTGGGCAACCAGCAAGGATTACACCGCACTCGTCGCTTCCAAGGAAGGCTGGGCAAACGTGCCTCCGGGCACCCGCACCTCGCTTTACAAGAACGCCGACTATGAAAAGGCCGCCGCCTTCGCCAAGCCGACGCTTGCCGCCATGGATGCCGCCGACATCACCAAGCCGACTGTAAAGCCTGTGCCTTACACCGGTGGGCAGTTCGTGGCGATCCCTGAATTCCAGGCGCTCGGCACCACGGTTGGTCAGCTGTTCTCGGCGGTCGTCGCCGGCCAGTCCAGCGTCGATGATGCGCTTGCCAGCGCCCAGTCGACCGCGACGCGCGAAATGACCCGCGCCGGTTACATCAAGTAATCCTCCCGAAGATCGCTGTCCGGCGCCAATGCCGGGCAGCGAGACTGCGGGCTGAAGACCGCCATGCGGCTTCGATAGCTTTCAAATCAAAACAAGAATGAGCCGGTTCTTCCGGATATGCCGGGCGCATCTCTTGATGCCCGAGCCCAAGGGGAGGTGAGTGCAAATGGCAACACGAAACACAAGCGGTCTTGCGCGGGTGATGCTTGCGCCTTCGGTTCTGCTGCTTCTGGTCTGGATGATCGTGCCTCTGGCAATGACCCTGTGGTTCTCGTTCCAGAACTACAACCTCCTGAACCCAGCCAATGTCAGCTTCGCCGGCCTGTTCAATTACCAGTATTTCTACACCGATCCGGCCTTCTTCCAGTCGATCTGGAACACGCTTCTGATCGTCGGCGGGGTGCTTTTGATCACCGTCATCGGCGGTATTGCCATTGCGCTTTTGCTCGACAACGACATTTTCGGCCAGGGCATTGTGCGCATCATGATCATCTCGCCCTTCTTCGTCATGCCGCCGGTGGCAGCATTGGTGTGGAAGAATATGATCATGCATCCCGGCTATGGGGTGCTCGCCGATCTGTCGCGCTTCTTCGGTTTCCAGCCGGTGGACTGGTTTGCACAGTTTCCGCTGCTGTCCATCATCATCATCGTCGCCTGGCAATGGTTGCCCTTTGCGACGCTGATCCTGCTCACCGCGCTGCAATCGCTCGATGGTGAGCAGAAGGAAGCGGCCGAGATGGATGGGGCCAACTTCGCCAACCGCTTCATCTATCTGACGCTGCCGCATCTTTCCCGCGCCATCACGGTCGTCATCCTCATCCAGACGATCTTCCTGCTCGGCGTCTACGCGGAAATCCTCGTCACCACCAATGGCGGCCCAGGCTACGCTTCCACCAACCTTGCCTTCCTGATCTATCGCACCGCACTTCTGGGTTATGACGTGGGTGGCGCCTCGGCCGGCGGTATCATCGCCGTTATCCTCGCCAATATCGTCGCCATCTTCCTGATGCGCGCGGTCGGCAAGAACCTCGACCGGTAAAGGGGAAACATCATGGCCCGCAAGACAACCACTCGCGCAAAGATCGGCTTCTCCATCGCTGCATGGATCGTCGCGCTCCTGCTGTTCTTCCCGATCCTTTACGCCTTCCTCACTTCCATCAAGACCGAGCCGGAGGCGATCGCCGGCTTCAGCCTCATCCCCTCGGGCACGCTTGAGAATTACGTGACGGTCCAGACCCAGCGCGATTACTTCAAGCCCTTCATGAACTCGGTCGTGCTGTCGCTCGGCTCGACAATCATCGCGCTGATCATCGCCATTCCCGCCGCCTGGGCCATGGCGTTCTCGCCGACCAAGCGCACCAAGGACATTTTGATGTGGATGCTTTCCACCAAGATGATGCCGGCCGTGGCCGTGCTGGTGCCGATCTATCTGATCTTCCGCAATGCCGGCCTGCTCGATACCCGCATTGGCCTCACCATCATGCTGACTTTCATCAACCTGCCGATCGTCATCTGGATGCTCTACACCTATTTCCGGGAAATTCCCGGCGAGATCCTGGAAGCGGCGCGCATGGATGGTGCATCGCTGTGGAACGAGATCGTGCATGTGCTGACACCGATGGCGGTGCCCGGCATTGCCTCGACGCTGCTCTTGAACGTCATCCTCGCCTGGAATGAATCCTTCTGGACCATCCGGCTGACCACCACCAATGCGGCACCACTGACGGCCTTCATTGCCTCCTTCTCCTCGCCGCAGGGGCTGTTCTGGGCAAAACTTTCGGCCGCCTCGATGATGGCGATCGCCCCCATTCTCGTCATTGGCTGGTTCTCGCAGAAGCAACTCGTGCGCGGCCTGACCTTTGGCGCCGTGAAATAAGGAACGACAAACATGGGCAGCATTTCCCTTCAGAACGTGTCCAAGGTCTTCGGTGAGGCAAAGGTCATCCCGTCGATCGATCTCGATATCAATGACGGCGAATTCGTCGTCTTTGTCGGTCCGTCCGGCTGCGGCAAGTCCACGTTGCTGCGCCTCATCGCCGGGCTCGAAGACGTCTCCGGCGGCAAGATCGTCATTGATGGCAAGGATGTGACCGAGCGTGCGCCGGCCGAGCGTGGCCTTGCCATGGTGTTCCAGTCCTATGCGCTTTATCCGCATATGAGCGTTCGCAACAACATCGCCTTTCCGCTGAAGATGGCCAAGCTCGACAAGGCCGTCATCGACAAGAAGGTGGAGGATGCCGCCCGCGTGCTGAACCTCACCGATTATCTCGAGCGCCGGCCCTCGCAGCTCTCGGGCGGCCAGCGCCAGCGCGTGGCCATCGGCCGCGCCATCGTGCGGGAACCCTCCGCCTTCCTGTTCGACGAGCCGCTTTCCAACCTCGATGCGGCACTGCGCGGCACCATGCGGCTGGAAATATCCGAGCTGCACAACACGCTGAAGACAACGATGATCTACGTCACCCACGACCAGGTGGAAGCCATGACCATGGCCGACAAGATCGTTGTCCTGAACCGCGGCAATATCGAGCAGGTCGGCTCGCCGATGGAGCTTTATCGTTCTCCCGCCAACCTCTTCGTTGCGGGCTTCATCGGCTCGCCGCGCATGAACCTCATCACCGGCGACTTCGCCCGCAGCAAGAATGCCACCACCGCCGGGGTACGGCCGGAACATCTGGTGCTATCGAAGGAAAGCGGGCTGTGGCAGGGCAAGGTCACGGTCGCCGAACATCTCGGCTCCGACACTTTTCTGCATATCGATGTCCCAGGCATCGGCCCGATTACCGCCCGCGCCGACGGCGAATTCGCCTGCAAACACGGCGACACTGTCTTCATCACGCCCGACGATACCAAAATCCACAGGTTCGATGACAAGGGCAAAGCAATCTAGGCGGGGCTGGCCCTCAAGACGCAGCGGCTCGCCATTCGGTGGCGGCCGTTTGCAGATAGTCCGAATGCCCGCGACAGGGCGATTGGCAAGACCACCGTTTTCCCTTCGAGGATCATGACATGACATGCAAACTTTCCCTCGCAACGCTTGACGAAGCCAGAAAAACGGCGGCGGTTCCGTCCTATAGCCGGGACGATCTTTCCGCCGGCATCGTGCATTTCGGCGTTGGCAATTTCCACCGCGCCCATCAGGCGGTTTATCTCGACGACCTGTTCAACACCGGAGCGGACCATGACTTCGCGATCATCGGCGCGGGTGTCCTGCCGTCGGATACGGTGATGCGCGAAAAACTCGCCGCACAGGATTTCCTGACGACCGTTGTGGAGCAGGACAATAACCGCACCGGTGCGCGTGTCACCGGGCCGATGATCGATATTCTGCCGGTCGGAGACAGCGCGGCGATCATCGAAAAACTGGCCGATCCGCAGATCCGCATCGTCTCCATGACGATCACGGAAGGCGGTTACTTCATTGACGCCTCCGGCTCCTTCAATCCGCAGCATCCGGCGATTGCCGAAGACGGCAGAAACCCGGCTTCGCCGAAAACCGTGTTCGGGCTGATCGTCGCCGGGCTGAAGGCGCGGCGCGAGGAGGGCGTGCAGCCTTTCACCGTCATGTCCTGCGACAACATTCCGCATAATGGCAAGGTCACGAAAAATGCCGTGGTCGGGCTGGCGGCCCTGTCCGATCCGGCCTTCGCCAACTGGATTGGCGAAAACGTTGCCTTCCCCAATTCGATGGTCGACCGCATCACGCCAGCCACCGGCGAGCGCGAACGCAACATCGCCCGGGATGACTTCAACATCGACGACAACTGGCCGGTCTTCTGCGAAGAATTCAAGCAATGGGTGATGGAGGATAATTTCCCGGCCGGCCGGCCGGCGCTGGAAAAGGCGGGCGTGCAGTTCGTATCCGATGTTGCGCCCTATGAGCATATGAAAATCCGCATCCTCAATGGCGGCCATGCGGCAATCGCCTATCCGGCGGCGCTGCTCGACATCCACTTTGTCCACGAAGCGATGGAGCATCCGCTGATCCGGGCGTTTCTGGCAAAGCTCGAAAAGGAAGAGATCATACCGGTCATTCCGCCGGTGCCGGATACCGATCTCAATGAGTATTTCTCGCTGATCGAGCGGCGCTTCCTCAATCCGAAGATTGGCGACACCATTCCGCGTCTGGCGCAGGACGGTTCCAACCGCCAGCCGAAATTCATCCTGCCTTCCACCGCCGACCGGCTGGAGCGCGGAGAGGATATCATCGGTCTTTCGCTGGTTTCGGCCTTGTGGTGCCGCTATTTCTACGGCACGTCCGACAGCGGCAAGGAAATCGTCTTCAACGATGCCAGCGCCGAGCGCCTGCAGGCGGCGGCCATCAAGGCCAAGGACGATCCCATGGCCTTCCTCGCGCTTAACGATATTTTCGGAGCAGTTGCCGAATCGGAACTTTTCCGTAAACGCTTCGCCCACGCGCTGAAGACGCTGTGGCAAGAGGGTACAGCGAAGACCTTGCAGCTTTATCTGGATGACAAGCTGGCTGAAAAGTGACGATGAGATGGAAGACGACACCGGCCCCCTTTTGATTTTCGACTGCGACGGCGTTCTTGTCGACAGCGAGCCGGTTTCCATCTCCGTCCTCCTCGACATGCTCTCCCATCTGGGTGTGACGATGGGGGAGGAGGAAGCCTATGAGCGCTTTCTCGGCCGAAGCGTCGCCAGCATGACAAGGACGTTGTTCGAGGATTACGGTGTCGAGACGGATATCGATTTTCTCGATCATATGCGGGCGACGCTATTCGAGCGCTTCAAAAGCGAGTTGCAGCCGATCGACGGCATTGCGCAAACGCTCGACAGGCTTGTGCCATTCAGGCGCTGTGTTGCTTCCTCCAGTCAGCCGGAACGTATCCGTTATTCACTGGGGCTGACCGGCCTGATCGACAAATTCGAACCGCATGTCTTCAGCGCCACCATGGTGAAGAACGGCAAGCCGGCGCCTGATCTCTTCCTGCACGCGGCGCGCCAGATGGGCGTCGATCCGCGCCACTGCATCGTGATCGAGGACAGCCCGGCCGGTATTGCCGCGGCAAAGGCCGCCGGCATGGGCGTTTTTGCTTTTACCGGTGGTTCGCATGCCCGTTTTCCCGCATTCCGTGAAAAGATCGCCGGGCTTGGCGCGGATGCCGTGTTTGACGCGATGCCGGATTTGGTCCAACTTGTCGGCAGCTATGTGGGGAAAGGCGGTTTGGGCGGCCAAGCGGAACGTGATGCAGGCTAAAACGTATTTCGCCTGCCGCCGCTGTCGCCGGGCCGTTGCGCAAGGGATGGAATTGCAGTCTTGAAGCGTCAAAATCTCGTCGCTGTCGATGTCGGCACCGCCAGCGCCCGGGCCGGCATTTTCGATGCGGCCGGCCGGCTGCTTGCCCGCGCCACCCATCCGATCCTGATGCAGAGGCCGCAGGAAAACCACGCCGAACATGATTCCACCGACATATGGAAGGCAGTCTGCATCGTGGTAAGGGCAGCGCTTGCCGAGGCGGGTGTTCCGCCGCAAAGCATTGCTGCAATCGGTTTCGATGCCACCTGCTCGCTCGTCATCCGCGATGGGCGGGGTGAGCCGGTTTCGGTATCCGTGACCGGGGAAGACCGGTTCGACACCATCGTCTGGCTCGATCACCGGGCGATATCGGAGGCCGACCGGCTGACGGCATCGGGACACCGGGTGCTGGATTTCGCCGGCAACAGCGTCTCGCCGGAAATGCAGATGCCGAAGCTGATGTGGCTGAAGCAGCATATGCCCGAGAGCTGGTCGCGCATGTCCTTCGCCTTCGATCTGGCGGATTTCCTGACGTGGAAAGCGACTGGTTCAGCAAAACGTTCAAATTGCACGCAGACGGCGAAGTGGAATTTTCTTGCGCAGGAAAATCCCGGCTGGCAGGCGGATTATCTCGAACTGGCGGGGCTTGCCGACTTGAGAGAGCGGGCGGGGCTCCCCGAAACCACCGTGATGCCGGGAGAAAGCATCGGCCCGCTTTCGCCCGAAGCTGCCGCCGAGCTTGGTCTGGATACCGCTTGTCAGGTCGCTGCGGGCATGATTGACGCCTATGCCGGCGCGCTGGGGGCGCTGGGCGGATGCCTGTCTGCCGATGTTGGCCGCCATGTTGCGCTGATCGCCGGGACTTCGAGCTGCCTTGTCGCGGTGTCGGAGCGGCAGATGCCCGGCCATAGCCTCTGGGGCCCCTATTGGCAGGCGATCCTGCCCGGGCACTGGCTGGTGGAGGGCGGGCAATCGGCCACCGGCGCGCTGCTCGATCATATGGTACGCATGCATGCGGCGGGCGGGGAGCCGGATACGGCGCTGCATGCCCGCATCGTTGCGCGGGTAACGGAATTGCGGGCGCTTGAGGGCGAGGCCTTTGCCGAGCGGCTGCATGTGCTGCCGGATTTTCACGGCAACCGCTCGCCGCTTGCCGATCCGCACGCCGTCGGCGTCATCAGCGGGCTGACATTGGATACGTCTTTCGACAGCCTCTGCCGTCTCTATTGGCGCACCGCCGTGGCGATTGCGCTCGGCGCGCGCCATGTGCTCGATGCGATGGAGCGTTTCGGTTATGCCGTGGAGAGCCTGCATGTCACTGGCGGACATGTGAAAAACCCGCTGCTGATGGAGCTTTATGCCGATGTGACCGGCAAGCGCATCGTGGTTCCCGCCACCGCCGATGCGGTGTTACTGGGCACCGCAATGACAGCGGCAACCGCCGGCGGGGTGCATGCAAGCCTCGCGGCTGCTGGCGCCGCCATGTATCCCGGCAACGCGGAAATATCAGGCGATCCGGCGCGGGGACCACGTTATGAGCGGGATTATCGCCGTTTTCTCGCCATGTACCGGCATCGTCAGGAACTCGAGAGCCTTTGATTTTCTGAAGGCAAATAGCAAGGCCGAGTAGGTGCCGCGCGTTTCTTCTCCCCGCCGGGGAGAAGAAACAAGCGGCAACCGCTCGATCCATATGCCGCCGCTGCCGCTAAACGCAATCAGCCACGCAGCGAGCGTTTCAGGGCGGTGAGGTTCTTTGCCCTTGCTCTGCCGCTGTCATCGGCCCCGGCGCTTAGCGCGCAGAGGGTGAATTCCAGCAGGGAAACCAGTTGCAGCAAGCCTTGGCCGCCATTTTGCGCCTGCGGCATGGCGAGACAGAGGTCTGCACTTTCCGGGCCCCATTCGTAGAAGCGCGTGGTGATCAGCAATGTGCGAAAGCCGCTCTTGCGCGCCATCGCAGCAAGCCGCTGCAGCGGTGACAGGCTGCCGCCGCAATCCATGATGACAAGCAGGGTCTTCGCGGCGTCGAAATCCCACAGGGCAACATAGGCGGCGCTGTCGCTGCCGAGATAATGGATGTGCCCCCGGCTTTCGAGAAGACGCGCGTAGAAATGCCGCCCGGCATCGAGACCCTCCGGCGAGGTTGCCAGAAAGACATCGCCCGCCGTGGTGATCTCGTTCATGGCAAGCCGCCAGATTGACTGGGACGTCATGTCGAAGGCGGTCTGGACGGCCTGGATCTGCTGCGAAAGAAGCTGTGAAAACGGGTTGGACTGGCGTTCGCCGCCTTCCGCCGTTGCGGGCTGGTCGGCGCCGGCGGTTTCTTCGGCATGGCGCAGATCGGCACGGATATCGCTGAACTGCCGGTATCCCAGCGAGCGCAGGAAACGTCCGACCGTCATCGGGCTGAGGCCGAGCTTCGCAGCCAGCGTCTGCGCCGTCTCGAACGGTAATTCGTCGAGATGTTCGATCAGATATTTGGCGATCTTGCGCTCGGAAGGTGTGCCTGCCTTCATGGCGCGCGTAAGGTTCAACAGCAGCTTTTCCACCAACGCCTCATTCTTATCTTTATTGAACGATGATGCATGCGCGCGCGCAGACAAGCGTGCGAACCGCAATTTGACGGTGGGGGATAGCTTTTCCGGCCTTGTCCTCCACCGGACCGGAATGCGAATTATGATAGGTATATTATTATATTTTAGAGATACCTTTTATTCAAGAGAAAATTCCATCTCCGGTTTAGATCGCGCTAATCTACCTTTGGGGACCCCGTCTTGCGCAGGATGGGGTCATCGCCTATCTCCTCCTGAGAGAGTGCCCCAACCCGAGAAGCTTCAAGGAGTTCCGAATGATTTTTGATGCGGCGCGGCTCGCCTTCCAAAATCTCTTTGCCGCCGAAACCCGGTCGGTATTCTGGAAGGTACTGGGGCTCACCCTTCTCGTGCTCGCGGCCCTGTGGTTCGCCATCCGCTCGATCTTCATCTATTTCGCCCTGCCATGGATAGACGCGCTGATTCCGGGCGTGCCGGACTGGGCGGGCTGGCTGAGCTTCGTTTTCGCCATTTTCGCCGGAATAGGGCTGGCTCTGGCACTGGCGCTGCTCATCTCGCCGGTCACTGCCGTCATCGCCGGCCTGTTTCTCGACGATGTCGCCGAAGTGGTTGAAAAGAAGAGCTATCCGGACGATCCGCCCGGCAAGGCGATGCCGATGGGCGAGGCCGTGCTCTCCTCCATCAAGTTTTTCGGCGTTGTCATTGCCGGCAACCTCATTGCGCTTTTTCTGCTGCTTGTTCCCGGTATCAACCTCATCGCGTTTTTTCTGGTGAACGGTTACCTGCTCGGCCGGGAATTCTTCGAATTCGCGGCGATGCGTTTCCGCTCGCCCGCTGACGCCCGGCTGTTCCGGGTAAAACACCGCACCACCGTCTTCATGGCCGGGCTGGTCATTGCGGCCTTTCTGGCGGTTCCATTCCTCAACCTGCTGACGCCGCTTTTTGCGGCCTCCATGATGGTGCATCTGCACAAGGCTGTCAGCCGCCGCGACCCTTCATTCGCCGCCAGCCGAACCGAACAGCTGCGCGGGTAATTCCACCAGCGGTGCCGGAATATCGAAGGTCTTTTCCGGCGATTTGCAGATATCGGCAATCACGCAGCGCTCGCATTCCGGCTTGCGTGCCTTGCAGCAGTAACGCCCGTGCAGGATCAGCCAGTGATGGGCATGGAACAGATATTCTTCGGGAATGATGCGGATCAGCCGGTCTTCAACCTCGTCAGGGGTCTTGCCCGGCGCAAGACAGAGCCGGTTGGCGATGCGGAACACATGTGTGTCCACCGCAAGTGTGGGCACGCCGAAGGCCATCGACATCACCACATTGGCCGTCTTGCGGCCCACACCGGGAAGCGTCACCAGTTCCTCGCGGGTCTTCGGCACCTCGCCGCCGAAATTGTCGATCAGCATCTGCGACAGGGCAATGACGTTTTTCGCCTTGTTACGGTAAAGCCCGATGGTCTTGATATAACCGATCAGCTGTTCCTCGCCGAGCGCCAGCATCTTTTCCGGCGTATCGGCCACCTTGAACAGCGCGCGGGTGGCCCGGTTCACGCCCACATCCGTCGCCTGTGCGGATAGCGCCACAGCCACCAGCAGGGTGAAGGGATTGGTATGTTCCAGCTCGCCTTTCGGTTCCGGCCGCTGGATGGAAAAGCGGCGGAAGATTTCGCTGAGCTCCTCCCTGGAATAGGCCGTCTTCACCCGCGCCGGCCTGCGTGCGGCTGCCGGATTTGACTTTTTCAAGGTTTGGGTGCTGGATCGTTTCTTGGCGATTGTCATGGATTATCTATAGCCAGCCCGCCCAAAGGAAAGCAACGTGGATACGCTCAACGACCAGCCGATTTTCGCGGCGGAACTCGTTCCGCACCGTTCGCTTGGCCGCCGCGGTTTCCGGCTGCTTCTCATCCTGTCGGGATTTGCCTGCCTGATCTATGGCGGCTTTTTCTTCGCCACCGGAGCGTGGCCGATCGGCCTGTTTTTCGGACTGGATTTTCTGCTGCTTTATATCGCTTTCCGCGCCAATTACCGGGCGGCCAAGGCGCGGGAAGAGGTCAGCGTCTCGCGCACCAGCCTGTCGATCCGAAAATTCTCCCCTGCCGGACGAATGGTGGAGCATCGCTTCAATCCGTTCTGGGCGCGTTTCAGGGTGAGGCGGCATGACGAGATCGGCATCGTCTCGATGCATGTGACGGGCGAGGGCCGGGCGACCGACATCGGCTCGTTCCTCAATCCGGATGATCGGGAAAGCTTTGCCAAGGCGTTTGGCGGTGCGCTGGCGACGGTGCGGCGGCGGATGTAAGAGGATAATCCAGCTCTCCCTCCGTCATTCCGGCCCTGGGCCGGAATCCAGCCGACGCGCGTCGGCGCGGCGGAAAAGACTCCTTTCAGCCCAAGGACTTGGGCTGGCTGGATACCGGCTCGAGGCCGGTATGACGGTAGAAATGAAGCAGGGCGCAAGAAACGGGTGGAGACCACCACACTTTAATGGTTTTCTCTCGTGCGTTAGGAGATTTGCGATGAACGCCAATATTACGCTGAACGAAGACATCACCCCCATCGGATCCGATTACGACACGGTGCGCGGGGTCATCGAGCTTTTGACGCTGGATTATCGCGAGCAGCCCTCCCTCGAAGCCATTGCCGCAAGGCTCGGCCAGTCACCGACGCAATTGCAGAAGACTTTCACCCGCTGGGCCGGCCTTTCGCCCAAGGCATTTCTTCAGGCTGTAACGCTCGATCATGCCAAGCGGCTTTTGCGCGAGGAGGATCTGCCGCTGCTCGAAACGTCGATCGAGGTCGGCATGTCGGGGCCTGGACGCCTGCACGACCTCTTCGTCACGCATGAAGCCATGTCGCCCGGCGAATGGAAGGCGAAGGGCGGCGGGCTGACGATCCGCTACGGGTTCCACACCTCGCCCTTCGGTCTTGCGCTGGTCATGGTGACCGATCGTGGCCTTGCCGGCTGCGCTTTTGCCGATCCGGGTGAGGAGAAGGCCTGTTTTGAGGACATGGCCGGCCGCTGGCCGAACGCTGACTATGTCGAGGATCGCGAAGCGACCGCGCCTTATGCCGCCCGCATCTTCGATACGTCCATGTGGTCGGCGGACAGGCCGCTGCGTGTTGTGCTGCTCGGTACGGATTTTCAGGTGCGGGTATGGGAAAGCCTCCTCAAAATCCCAATGGGCCGCGCGGTCACCTATTCGCACATCGCCTGCGATATCGGCCAGCCCACCGCCTCCCGCGCCGTGGGTGCCGCAGTGGGGGCAAACCCGGTATCCTTCGTCGTTCCCTGTCATCGCGCTGTCGGCAAAAGCGGGGCGCTGACCGGTTATCATTGGGGCCTCACTCGCAAGCGGGCGATGCTGGGTTGGGAAACGGGGAAGCTGTGAGGCTAGTCTCCCTCATCCCTGTGCTTGTCACAGGAAAGAGGGGTGTCTGAGTAGGCTGCCTGACAACGCCTAAACCAGCTCCATCAAAGCCCGCGCCGCCGCCTCGTCCGTTATCAGCGTATTGCAGCCGATCCGCTTGATCGTGGCGCGGATGGCGATGGCGCGGTGGGCGCCGCCGGAGGCAAGCACGATGTGTTTGGCCTTGCGCAGCGTATCGAGATCGATCGCCATGGCGCGCTGGTTGATGGGATGATCGACCGAGCGGCCCTCGGCATCGATGAAGTTGAACATGGTGTCGCAGACGCAGCCGGCGTCGATGAGTTCCCGCAGCGTCTCCCTGGAGATGAAACCTTCCGACAAAGATGTGGAGTGCGGGCCGATATCGCCGCAGGAGACGATGGCAAGATCGAGCGTTTCGGCGAGATCGTACAGCGTTGCAAGCCCGCATTTTTCGATCAGCGCCCGTTTGGTCTCGACCGAATCCACCAGCAGCGGCGCGAGGAACATGTAACATTCCGCGCCGAGCGCGCTCGCCAGCCGCCAGGTGTAATCGAGCGGGTTGGTCTGGTGCACGGCGACGATACCGCCGAGCAGCGAAACGACCTTGCAGTTCTCCCGGCGCGGCGGGCGGAAGCTGGAAAGCGAGGCGGTCATGGTGCGACCCCAGCCGACGCCGATGGTGGCGCCATTCGGCACCGCTTCGGAGAGGAATTGCCCCAGCGCCAGCCCGACGGCCTTGGCGGTGCCTTCCGCACTGGCTTTGTCGGGAGAGGGGATGATCACGGCCTCGTCCAGCCCGTAAGCCGCCTCAAGCTGGCCGGCCAGCGAGACGAAATCTTCGATGCCCTCATTGATCCATATCTGCACTTCGGAGCGCTTCATCGCTTCGTCCAGCAGGCGGATGACGGTGGAGCGGCTGATACCCAGTTTTTCGGCGACATCTTTCTGCGTCATGCCCTGGTTATAATAGAGCCATGCCGCCCGCAGCCGCAGCGAAGCCGCTTCCGAATAGGCTGTATGGGTTTCTCTTCTCAGTTTCGCCACGGTTTCCGCCATTCATTGTGTTCGCCGAGTATCGCAGGCATGAAACTTATGTCAATTGCGATGCGCAAATGTCTTGACTTTCGACCGTGCCGCTTGCGATAGTCGAAGCCGACGAAACCGCGATTTCGGCCTTGGGCGCACCCATGGTGCGGCAACGAAATGACGGCTGAGCAAGTTTTCAAGAGATCATGAAGGATCATTCGATATGACATCCAAACTCGAACAACTTCGCGCCATCACCACGGTCGTTGCCGACACCGGCGATATCGAGGCGGTTGCCCGCCTGAAGCCGGTGGATTGCACCACCAACCCGACAATCGTTCTGAAGGCGCTTGGCACGCCGGCATTTGCCGATGCGGTCAAGGAAGCCGTCGCCTGGGGCAAGAAGCAGGGCGGTCAGTCCGACGCCGTTGTTGCCGCCGTTGCCGATCGACTGGCCATCTCCGTGGGGGCAGCGCTTGCCGGCCTCGTGCCGGGCCGCGTATCGACCGAAGTCGATGCCGACCTTTCATTCGATACCGAAGCCTCCATCACGAAGGCCCGCCACATCATTGCCGCCTACAAGGAGCGCGGCATCGAGCGTGAACGCATCCTCATCAAGCTTGCTTCCACCTGGGAAGGCATCAAGGCTGCCGAAGTGCTGCAGTCCGAAGGCATCGACTGCAACCTGACGCTCCTTTTCTCGCAGGCTCAGGCGATTGCCTGCGCCGAAGCCAAGGTCTTCCTCATTTCGCCCTTCGTCGGCCGTATCCTTGACTGGTACAAGAAGTCGACCGGCGAAAACTACACCGCCGAGACCGATCCGGGCGTCGTTTCCGTGCGCAGCATCTACAACTACTACAAGGCCAATGGCATCAGCACCGTCGTCATGGGCGCGTCCTTCCGCAACGTCGGCGAAATCGAAGCGCTTGCCGGTTGCGACCGCCTGACGATCAGCCCGGCGCTGCTGGAAGAGCTAGACAAGGATACCGGCAAGCTGGAGCGCAAGCTTTCGGCAGACAACGTCAAGGCTGAGCCGCTGCAGTCGCTGGACGAGAAGGCATTCCGCTGGGCGCTGAACGAAGACGCAATGGCCACCGAGAAGCTCTCGGAAGGTATCCGCCTCTTCGCCAAGGATCTGGTGACGCTGCGCGAAATGGTGCGCAAGGAACTGACGGCCGCCGCCGCCTGACGAAAAAAGGGGGAACCATCCACGTTCCCCCGACGTTTACGAGACATAAATCTCCAGTCAACTGAAACGCGATCGGGTCCCTGCCGGTCGCGTTTTTTTGTGCTCAGATAGTGCCCGTCACGATCTCGGAGATACGTTTTGCCGCCTCGCGGATCAACACCTCGCAGGCCTCGCGTGTGGGCGCCTTGCCGCCAAGAGGGGTAATATAGGGGCAGGTGATCACGGCCAGCGCGGTGCCATCGAGCGTCAGCACCGGAGCGGAAATATTGCGGACCCCGGCGGTCTGGAGGCTGTCCATCGATTCGAAGCCGTTCTTGCGCACCTCTGCCAGCCGATCGGCAAGACCCTGCGGTATGGTCTCGCCGCTGCCGCGCACCTGTTCGGTTATCATGATCTGGCGCTGCGCTTCTGTCTGGAAGGCCAGAAGCACGTGGCCCGAGCCGGTGTGGAACAGGCTCATCTGCGCGCCGACACGCATGGACATGGCCCAGTAGGTGGATGATTCCTGTTGGGCAATGACCACAACGCTGCCGCGATCATGGACCGCCAGATGGCAGGCCTGCTCCGCACTCGCCGAAAAATCGCGCATGACAGGGGCCGCGAAGGAAACCAGCCGGCGGATCGGCGCATGGAAATGCGCCAGCCCGAACATCTTCAGCGTCAAAGAGAATCGATCGCCGTCAAGCCGCTGCACATAACCCCGGCGTACCAGCCGGTCCAGCATGCGGTAAAGCTCGTTGGGGCTCTTTCCGATGGACTTGGCGATCTCGATCTGTGTCAGCCCGCCATCGGTGCGGGCCAGAAGTTCGAGAATGTCCAGGCCCTTGTCGAGGGCGGGAGCGCGATATCTTTCGCTGTCGTCGTCGGTCATCTGGCCTCGATGATGATGGTGTGTATGGTCGCCGGCGCCGGGCTGGGCCTGAAAATAGGCTTGCCCTATACCGGCCGTCCACGCAAGTTTGCTTGACGCCATATGAATACCGCGTTTACATATGAATTGTCGATCCATATTTGAGATCACTGAAATTCAACGGCTCGGCCCCGGCAGGCGGGCGTGCCTTAGCGGGAGGCTATTCATGGTGCAGGATTTTAACGGCCGGACAGTGGTGATCACCGCGGCCGGTCAGGGTATCGGGCGGGCGGCGGCAGAGCGGTTCGTGTCGCTCGGGGCGCGCGTCATCGCCACCGATATCAATGAGCAGGCGCTTTCTACGCTCAAGGGGGCAGAGACGCGGGTCCTGAACGTGCTCGACGGCGATGGCGTAAAAGATTTTGCCGCCGATATCGGCCATGCGGATGTGCTGTTCAACTGCGCCGGTTTTGTTCATTCCGGCACCATCCTCGAGTGTGAGGAGAAGGACTGGGATTTCTCCTTCGACCTCAACGCAAAGGCCATGTACCGTACCTGCCGCGCTTTCCTGCCCAGCATGCTGGAGAAGGGCAAGGGCGCAATCGTCAACATGTCCTCGGTTGCTTCCAGCGTAAAGGGCGTGCCAAACCGGTTTGCCTACACCGCTTCCAAGGCCGCCGTTGTGGGCCTGACCAAGGCGATCGCGGCGGACTTCGTGACAAAGGGCATTCGTTGCAACGCCATCTGCCCCGGAACGGTGGATAGCCCTTCGCTGCACGATCGTCTGCGCGCCACCGGCAATTACGAACAGGCTCTTGCAGATTTCATCGCGCGCCAGCCTATGGGCCGCATCGCCACGCCGGAAGAGATCGCAGCGCTCGTCACCTACCTCGCGTCAGACGAAGCAGGTTTCACCACCGGCCAGATCCATGTCATTGATGGCGGCTGGACGGGCTGACGGATTTCAAGGGAGAGGGGAGGGCGACCGGCGTGACAACCGGTCGCCTTTTTCATTCAGACGACGGCGCTTCCGGCCATCAGCGCAAGCACGAGGAAGACCAGGAAGATCACCACGGCGATGAAGAACAGAATGCGGGCCACGCCGGCTGCGGCTGCCGAAATGCCGGTAAAGCCGAACACGCCCGCGATCAAAGAAATGACAAAGAAAATAAGAGCCCATTTAAGCATGGCGCTTCCCCTTTTGCGAAATTTTCCCGAGCCGCCGCCCCGCGACAGGCTCGATAAAATGACGCGCAAAAGGAGAAAATGTTCCACGCGCCCGTAAAAATCGTTCTTTTATATTGCCGTCTCACGGGCCGTGTCGGTACGGCGGGTTTTCCAGATGGTGCGGACGAATGTCGCGACGAAGGTGACGCTCATGAAGAGCACGATCGTGGGGGCGGGAGCGCTGTCGATCAGGAAACTCAGCCATATGCCCGCAAGCGACGAGGCGACCGCCACCGCAATGGCCACCAGCAGCATGACGGAAAAACGCCGGGTCAGCAGAAAGGCGATTGCGCCCGGTGCGACGAGCATGGCGACGGAGAGAATGATGCCAACCGCCTTCAGCGCGCCGACTACGGTGAGCGACAGCACCATCAGCAGGCCATAATGCAGCACACGCACCGGCAGGCCGATGGCTCTTGCATGTTGCGCATCGAAGGCGTTGACCAGCAGGTCCTTTCGCAGGATGCCGAGAAACAGGGTGGCGAAAAGCGCGATCACGCCCGTCTCCAGCATGTCCAAGGGCGCGATGCCGAGCATGTCGCCGAAGAGGATATGGTCGAGATGTACGTCGCTCTGCACCTTCACGTAAAGCACCAGTCCCAGCCCGAACATGCCGGAAAAGACGATGCCGAGCACCGTATCCTCCTTGACGCGGCTGTTTTCCTTGATGAAACCGGTGCCGAGGGCACATATCATGCCCGCGATGAAGGCCCCGATGGAAAGCGGGATGCCAACGATATAGGCCACCACCACGCCGGGCAGCACGGCATGGGAAACGGCGTCCCCCATCAGCGACCAGCCCTTCAGCACCAGAAAACAGGAGAGCATTGCCATGGGTACCGCGATCATCAGCGTGATCAGGAAGGCATATTGCATGAAAGGCAGCTGAAACGGCAGTATGGCTAGTTCGAGATATTCACTCATGGCGTTTCCTCCAGCGCGCTGCGCGCCTTGGCGCGAGAGGCGAGCAGGCCGTGTTTGGGTGCAAAGACGAAGGCGGCAAGGAAGATCGCCGTCTGTAGCACCACGATGACGCCGCCGGTCGCGCCATCGAGAAAATAGCTGAGATAGGCGCCGATGAAGCTGGTGGCCGCGCCGATGATGAGGCTCATCAGGATCAGCCGCTCGAAACGGTCGGTCAGGAGATAGGCAGTAGCGCCCGGCGTCACCACCATGGCGACGACGAGGAAAGCGCCGACAGTCTGTAGGGCGGCAACCGTGGAGGCGGCCAGCAGGGTGAAGAAGATCACCTTCAGCACTTCCGGTTTCAGCCCCACGGTGCGGGCGTGGTTCTCATCGAAGAACACCACCATGAAGTCGCGCCATTTCAGCGAAAGCACAAGGAGGCTGATACCGCCGATCAAAGCCAGCTGGATGGTGTCTTCGGCGGTGATGGCGAGGATATTGCCGAGCACGATGGTCTGGATATTCACCGAGGTCGGCGAGAGCGATACCATGAACAGGCCAAGCCCGAAAAACGAGGTGAAGATCAGGCCGATGATCGCATCTTCCTTAAGCCGTGTCTTCTGGTTCAGAAACAGCATGGACCCGGCCGCCAACCCGCCGGAGAGAAACGCGCCGAGCGAAAAGGGCAGGCCAAGCATATAGGCTCCGGCAACCCCGGGAACGATGGCATGGGAAAGCGCATCGCCGATCAATGACCAGCCCTTCAGCATCAGATAGGCCGAGAGAAAGCCGCAGACACCGCCCACCAGTGCGCTGACCCAGATGGCGTTCAACATGTAACCATAGGTGAAAGGCTCAAGAAGGGTGTCAATCATCGGCTTTCTCTTTCGGAGCCTCAGAATCGCGCCTGTCCTGGCCATTTTTGCCGTAGATCACGAAGGGCCGCTCGTCATCGGTTATGACCTTCAGGCGGCGCGGATCGGCGTCGCTATGCAACTCTGCCCCGCCGAGAACGAAGTGGCGCAGGCTTCCGCCGAAAGCCCTTTGCAGGTTTTCCTCTGTAAAGGTGTCGCTTGTTTTGCCCGACGCCAGAACCGTACCCTTGACGAAGACGGCGCGGTCGCAGAATTCCGGAACGCTGCCAAGATTGTGGGTGGAGACCAGCATGACGCGGCCCTCGTCGCGCAGTGCCTTCAAAAGCGCGACGATCTGCTCCTCCGTCGTCACGTCGACACCGGTGAAAGGTTCGTCCAGCAGGATCACCTGCCCTTCCTGCGCCAGCGCGCGGGCCAGAAACACACGCTTCTTCTGCCCGCCGGAGAGTTCGCCGATCTGGCGCTTGCGATAATCGAGCATGTTGACGCGTTTCAGCGCCTCTTCCACCATCTGGTTATCGCGCTTTGAGGGGATGCGCAGGAAGTTCATGTGGCCATAACGGCCCATCATCACCACGTCCTCCACCAGCACCGGAAAGCTCCAGTCCACCTCTTCCGCCTGCGGCACGTAAGCGACGAGGTTTTTCTTCAGCGCCTCCTTTACCGGCAGGTCGAAGATCGAGACGGAACCGGCGGCCAAAGGAACGAAACCCATGATCGCCTTGAAAATCGTGGACTTGCCGGCGCCGTTGACGCCGACAAGTGCCGTGATCGTTCCGCGGGGAATGGAGAAGCTGGCATCTCTTAATGCGGTGTGGCCGTTGCGATAGGTCACTGTCGCATTTTGAACCGTCAGGCCGCCGCCTGATTTTTTACTCCCCATTCTCATGAAGACAGTCCCTTGGCGATTGTTTCGCTCGTCACACGCAGCAGGTCCAGGTAAGTCGGGACGGGACCATCAGCCTCGCTCAGCGAATCCACATAGAGAATGCCGCCATAGGCCGCACCGGTTTCCTTGGCCACCTGCTGGGCGGGATCGGCGGAAACGGTGCTTTCGCTGAAGATGACGTGGATATTATGCTCGCGCATGGCGTCGATCACACCCCGAACCTGCTGCGGCGTGCCCTGACTATCGGCGTTGACCGGCCAGAGGAACAATTCCTTCAGGCCGAAATCGCGGGCGAGATAAGAAAAGGCGCCTTCACTCGTCACCAACCAGCGCTTGTTTTCCGGAAGGGCTGAAAGTTCATTGCGGATCGGCTGCACCGTGGCCCTGATCCTGTCCGAATAGGCCTTGGCATTGGCGGCGTAGACATCGGCGTGGGCGGGGTCGATCTCGCTCAGGCCCTTGCGAATATTTTCGACGTAGATCAAGGCGTTATCGGGAGACATCCAGGCGTGCGGATTGGGCTTGCCCTGATAGGCGCCGCCGCTGATCGCCATCGGCTTCACACCATCGCTCACCGTCACATCAGGCACGCCGGAGAGGTTAGTCAGGAATTTCTCGAACCACAATTCCAGATTGAGTCCGTTGCGCAGCACCAGATCGGCCTTGCGGGCCTTCAGAATGTCGCGGGGCGTCGGCTGGTAATTGTGGATTTCCGCGCCGGGCTTGGTGATGCTTTCCACCTCGGCCGCGTCACCCGCTACGTTGCGCGCCATATCGGCGATGATGGTGAAGGTGGTCACGACAACAGGTTTTTCCTGGGCAAGGGCGACGCCCGGAAGAAAAAGCGAGAAAGCGAAAATGGCGTGGCGGAATTTTTGGACGTTCACGTGCTCACCAGATTTTGTTGCGACTAATTCGCAATACCATCTGTTATAAAATCACCTTTGTCAACGCTATTGCAAATCATTCGCAAATCTTGAGATTTCTGAAATGTCCGAAGATGATGCGCTTTTGCGGGTATCTTGCCTGCGGGATTAAACTTTTTTCAATGAGAAAGCGGCACTATCGGAAGGCTCGGACAGCGTGGTCCGAAGCTTATCCCGCGTGTGTTCCTCATCCTTCGAGCCACGTTTCCGGGGTGAGGGCGAGAGGCGGGGTACTTGATGTCAGGATGTTGCGGGTGAAAGCTGTATTCGGACGAATGCGGTTTTCGCGCAAGCTCGTTATGATTGGAGGCGGGATCCTGCTTTTGGCAGGCGCGACCGGTTCCGCTGCCGTGTTCATCGGCAGCGAGCGGCTGCTTGGCCCATCCTATGCCTCCACCAATGGGCTTTCCTGCGACGCAGTCCAGACAGTGAATATCCGCAAGAACGGCTCGCTATGGGTACGCAAGTTCATTCGCACCGAAGGCGGAGACGGCACGGAGCGGTTGAAAACCGCCCTGCGCGTCGCCAAAGCGCTTTACGACAAACAGAAGCCCGATCTGGTTCAGGTCTCCGTGCTTGACAGGAACGGCCCGCAGCTGCGCTCGGAAATGCGTGGCCGGGCCATTGCCGCACAGGTGGTCTTCATTCCGGATCCGGCGAAAATTCCCGAGGGCGCCGAGGCCCGCCGTTATTCAGCCTTCTATTATGACGGCGCAGCAAATGGCAGCGGCCAGTTTTACGGTCTGCGCATCGATCTGCCGCTTGAAGATACCGAAGCCATGGCTGCCAGCCTCAGCGACTTCGCCGATTGTGCGACGCCGGTTGCGGAGCCGGAAGCGGGCGGCCACGAGGGCAAGTCCGTCAAAGGTCACGGCGAAAGCAAGGGCGGGGCCAGCGGCGAACATGACGCTGCGCCAACGGAGCCCGGCCATGGCGAAACTGCTCCGGAAGCACATGATGAAACTCCGTCTCCCGAAGCGCATGGTGAGACCGTCACCGACGAGCTTCTGACCTCGACACCGGAAGCCGAGGGCAGCAGCATCTTCAGCCTGTCCTATCTGAAGTCACTGATCTTCGGAAAAGGTTCGACCACCGCGCAGGCGGCGGAGGAAAAACCGATGGACGGAGAGGCGGCGGTGGCAGAGGAAGCTGCTGGCGAAAAGGCCAAGGCGGGGCATTGAGAGGGATTCGGCTGTTGCCGATGCGTTCCTGTTTTATGCCGGCGGCAGGTTCCGCCGACGCTGCCTTGTCATGCTTGCGCAACGTCATCCTTGGGCTTGTCCCACGCCTCTAAGCACGTCAACAAAATCGCTACGTTAGCAAATCCTCGGGACAAGCCCGAGGATGAGGTTGAGTGAATATTCACCCTTCAGCGCCAACTTCAAGGGGACTGCAGCTTGCCCGGAAATTCGAACCGGGCAGCGCTCTTGGTGCCTCAATCCGCCTTGTTGCGGCGGGCCGGGAAGAGAATGACGTCGCGGATCGACGGGGCGTTGGTCAAAAGCATGATCAAGCGGTCGACGCCGATGCCGAGGCCGCCGGCGGGTGGCATGCCCTGGTCGATGGCGTCGAGGAACTCGTCGTCCAGCTGCTTGTCCTTTTCGCCACGCGCATGCGCCTGTTCCAGCTGCTCCACCATGCGGCGGCGCTGTTCTTCGGGATCGTTGAGTTCCGAGAAGGCGTTGCCCACTTCCCAGGCGTTGCAATAGCTCTCGAAACGCTCGACGAGGCGCGGTTCACCCGGCACTTCCTTGGCGAAGGGCGAGATGTCCTTCGGAAAATGCGTGACGTGGCTCGGCTGGATCAGCGTGCCTTCCACCTTCTCTTCGAAGATGAAGGCAAGGCATTCGCCCCAGGTCCAGTCCTTCTCGACAGCAAAACCGGCGGCCTTGGCGGCAGCTCGGGCTTCTTCGTCGGTCTTGATGGCGAGGAAGTCGATACCGGTTGCTTCCTTCACCGCATCAGGCATCGGCACGCGCTTGAACGGACCCTTGAACGAGATCGTCTGGCCCTGGAATTCCACCTCTGTGGTGCCGTGGAGCGAGATCGCCAGCGTCTCGAACAGCCGCTCAACGAGACCCATGATGTCCTCGTAATCGGCATAGGCCCAGTAGCACTCCATCATGGTGAATTCAGGATTGTGCCGTGTGGAGACGCCTTCGTTGCGGAAGTTGCGGTTGATTTCAAAAACCTTGTCGGACAGGCCCGAAACCAGCGTGCGCTTCAGGAACAGTTCCGGCGCGATGCGCAGATACATGTCCATCTTCAGCGTGTTGTGGAAGGTCTTGAACGGATCGGCGGTCGCGCCGCCATAGACGGTCTGCAGCATCGGCGTTTCCACTTCGAGGAAGCCTTCGGCCTCCATGAAGCGGCGGATGCCGGAGAGAATCTTCGAGCGCTGCAGGAATCGCAGCTTGGATTCCTCGTTGGAGAGAATGTCGAGGTGGCGCTTGCGGTAACGCAGCTCGATGTCAGAGACGCCGTGCCACTTCTCGGGCATTGGCAGCAGCGACTTCGTCAGCATGGTGATTTCTTCGGCGTTGATCGTCAGCTCACCGCGCTTGGTGCGGCGCACCTTGCCGGTCACGCCGATGATGTCGCCGATATCGATCATCGGCAGCAGGTTGCGCGCCGCTTCCGGCGTCGTATCCTTGTGCGAGAAGACCTGCACCTTGCCCGAGGCGTCATGAATATCCATGAACATGCCGGAATTGCGCGAGGAATAAACGCGCCCCGCCACCGTCACCGTATCACCGGTCTCGACGTCGGCTTCGATATCGGCATATTTCTCCGCCAGCTCGGCATTGCTCATCGTGCGGTGGAAATGCGCCGGATAAACGTCGCCGATCTGCTCGCGCAGCAGCGCAAGTTTCTGGCGGCGCACTTCTGTCGCGTCGGAGGAGAGGGCGGTGGTTTCGGTCTTGGTGTCGGTCATCGTGTTCGCCTTTAGCGGGCTTGTTCGTTGCGGTTACCCTTGGCGCTCTGGGTTACCCCCCTCTGTCCTGCCGGACATCTCCCCCTCAAGGGGGGAGATCAGATGCCGCGCCCGCCCGTTCCATGGGCAAGGTGTCAGCCGCTTGTCGATCTCCCCCCTTGAGGGGGAGATGCCCGGCAGGGCAGAGGGGGGTGAGCCCCAGGCAAAGGGCGTATTCTAAAATGCTGCCGTCACCGCCAGCACGTCATCATCAGCTTCCGCTGCCAACCATCGTGGCCACAACGGCGATCGCAGCCTTCAGGCGCTGGCGCACGACGGAGCGGCCAAGCAGCGCCATCGAGTCAAACAGCGGCAGCGAGCGCGACGATCCGGACATGGCGACGAAAAGCGGCGGCGTGACGACACGCAGCTTCTTGCCAGTGCGTTCGGCCACATCGCGCAACTCCGCCTCGATGGCTTCCACGTTCCAGTCGGGCATCTTTTCGAGGTCTGCCGCAACCGTGGTGAGGATTTCGTGGATTTCTTCCGGCTTGCTCTTCAGCCCGGCAAAGGAGGCGGGCGTCAGGCCGGCATCGCTTGCGAGCAGGAAGCCGGCAAGGTTAGGCAGCTCGCCGAGTTTGGAAACGCGGCTCTGCGCAAGCTTCAGGCCCTCGGTCAGGCGGGAATTCTCCATCGCCCATTCCAGTGTGCGGGCAATGAACTCTTCCGGCGAAAGCTTTTCGCGCAGCCAGCGGCCGTTCAGCCAATCCAGCTTCTGAATGTCGAAAATGGCGCCGGCCTTGGAAAGCGCTTCCGGGTCGAACTTCGCGGCGAGCTCGTCCATGGTCAGAAGCTCTTCGCCCTCTGCGATCTGGATGAAGAACAGGCCGAGGAAGTTCATCAACGCTTCCGGCAGGTAGCCGAGCGCGGAATAATAGGAGATCGAGGTCGGGTTCTTGCGCTTGGAAAGCTTCGACTTGTCGGCATTGCGCATCAAAGAAAGATGCATGAACACCGGCTCCTGCCAGCCGAAATAACGGTACAGCAGGATGTGCTTGGGCACCGAAGCCAGCCATTCTTCACCGCGCGCCACATGGCTGATCTTCATCAGATGGTCGTCGATGACGTTGGCCATGTGATAGGTCGGCATGCCGTCGGCCTTGATCAGCACCTGCATGTCGACGGAATCCCACGGGATCGAGACATCGCCATAAACGCCGTCATGGAAATCGCACGAGCCTTCGGTCGGGATTTTCATGCGCACGACGTTCGCTTCACCGGCGGCAACGCGCGCGGTCACTTCCTCGGCCTTCAGGTTGAGGCAGTGTCCGTCATATTTCGGCGGCTTGCCGGCGGCGCGCTGGGCCTCGCGCATCTGCTCCAGCCGCTCGGGCGTGCAGAAACAGCGGAAGGCATGGCCCTTTTCCAGAAGTTCTTCGGCATAGGGCCAGTACATGGCCTTGCGCTCTGACTGGCGATACGGACCGTAAGGGCCGCCGACATCGGGGCCTTCCGACCAGGTAAGGCCGGTCCAGCGCAGGGCTTCCAGCACCTTCTGCTCATATTCGAGGGTCGAGCGGGTGGCGTCGGTATCCTCGATGCGCAGGATGAACTCGCCGCCGTGTTTCTTGGCGAAGAGATAGTTGAACAGCGCGATATAAGCGGTGCCGACATGCGGCTCGCCGGTGGGGGAAGGTGCGATGCGGACGCGAACGCCGGAAGTGGTCATGAATTTCACTCGTCGTGACGTGGCGGTGACATCGGGGCGGTTCCACCCTGATACCACGGAGTTTTCGTTTGGATGCGGCAGGACATCATGTCGAAAGGCGAAAAGAAAGTGCCTTTTTCATATTCCCGTTCGGCTTGGGCTTAGGCCATATTCTGCCGCAGGCGTCAAGGAAATATGGAGTCTCCAGAGGTCGGCCGGTCCTGCCGGCTGGCTTCAGTTGACCGGCCAGACGTAAAGCAGCATGGGAATGCTGGCGACGACGATCATGATCGACAGCGGCAGGCCAAGCCGCGGATAGTCGCTGAAACGATAACCGCCAGGACCCATGACCAGCGTATTGCACTGGTGCCCGATGGGGGTGAGGAAATCGCAGCCCGCGCCGATCGCCACCGCCATCAGGAAGGCCTCCGGCCGGAAACCGAGCGTGGTGGCAAAACCCGCGGCAATCGGCGCCATGACCAGCACCGTTGCGGCATTGTTGAGAAAGGGCGTAACCGCCATGGCGGTGAGCAGGATCATGCCGAGCGCGGCAAAGGGCGGCAGGCCCTGAGCCGCGCTGCCGAGCCAGGCGGCGATCAACTCGCTGGCGCCGCTGGTGCGCAGCGAGTCGCTGACGGGAATGAGGGCGGCGAGCATGACGAGGATCGGGCCATCGACGGATTTGTAGACTTCGGTCAGCGGAATGGCGCCGACGACGATCATCATGAAGGCGGCTGCGAAAAAGGCGACCGAGACCGGGACCAGACCGCTGCCGGCCGCGATCATGGCGGCGGCGAGTACGATGACCGGCAAAAGCGCGCGGCGCTGTACGCCGAGCAGAATCTCCCGCTGCGCCAGAGGCAGCAGCGAAAATTCCTGCAGCACCTGCGGCAGATTCTTGCGGCTGCCCTGTAAAAGGATGACGTCACCCGCCTGCAATGTCAGTTCCGAGAGCCGCTGGCTGACACGCTGGCCGCGCCGGCTCACCGCGATCAGGTTGACGCCACGCGTATAGGAGAGCGCGAGTTCCCGCGCCGAAATGCCGTTCAGAACGGATTCGTTGCTGATGACGGCCTCCATGGAAATGAGATCGGCGGTTTTCTGGCCGTTCTCCATCAGGGGCTTGCCGGAAAGCAGCAACTTTGCCTGGGAGACGATGCGGTCGAGCTCTTCCGGGCTGCCTTCGAGCAGAACCGTGTCTCCGGCCTTCAGCGTCACGTCGGGAAAGGGGGAAATGCGCCGCGGTCCGCGCAGGATGGTGGTGGCGATGACATCGCCATCGGCCTGCTTGAGAAGTTCGCGCAGCGGCTTGTCCGCAAAGCTATTGTCTGCAGGCAGCGTCGCTTCGGCGGTATAGGCGGACTGGTCGAGAATATCTTCGACAGAGGCCTTTTCCCGGTTGCGCACCGGCAGCAACCGATAACCGAAGGTCAGGAAGATGATGCCGATGAAGGTGAGGCCAGCCCCAACGGGCGTGAAATCGAACATCGAGAAGCTCTCACCGGTCATCTCCTCACGCAGGCGCGAGACGACGATGTTCGGCGACGTGCCAATCTGCGTCATCAGCCCGCCCAGCAAGGCGGCAAACGCCATGGGCATCAGGTAATAGGAAACCGGGCTTCCGGATTTGCGGGCGAACTGGAACGCGACAGGCATCATGATGGCGAGTGCGCCGATGTTCTTGATGAAGGCCGACATGACGGCGACGACGATCATCAGGAAGGCGAGCTGCAGGCCTTTGGAATGCATCTCGGGGAAATACTTCTTGATCGTCATGTCGACGATGCCTGAACGCGCCACCGCCGAACTGACAACCAGCGCGCTGCCGACGATGATGACGATATCATCCGAAAAGCCGGAAAATGCCTTGTCGAAAGGCACGACGCCGAGTGCTACAGCCACCAGCAGCGCGCTGCAGGCGACGACGTCATAACGAAACCTGTCCCAGATGAAGGCCACCATCATGCCGGCGATGACGACGAAGGCGAGAATCTGGTCTGTCGTCATTTGTGCGGGTTACTTTCGCATGCGGGGGATGGAATCGTATTTGCTTTTTTTGTCAGGGACCTGCTCATCAACGCAAGTGCGGGGCGGGAGTTCCTCGTGCCTGCGCACATCATTTCATTGCTTGAAAAATGCCTCGATAAAACGTGTTGCCTCGTCAGATATGCCGACGATCTTGTCTGTCGCCTGGCGGTAAAGTTTGAAATTGAGTTCGGTCTCAGGCTGCCCGTCCTCCCAGTCCCGGAAATCCCGCAACTGTGCCCGGCCGAGAGGACGCCAGGCCGTTGCCGTTCTCTTTATGGTGAGATCGACCCGGGGCGTTTGGCGCGCGATGCCCGGTCTGCGGGCAATTGCCCGGGTGGCTGTCACGACGCCGCTCGCAATGAGGCCGTGCCCGCCCTCATTTTCGCTGGCAAACAGGAAAACAGTATCGCCCGCCATGATGGTCTTGCCGCCATACATGGTTTTCTGCGCGGTGAATGCGAAAGTTTCCGCGTCGGGGTCTGAGATTTCCGCTTTAATGACGAAAGCCATGTTCTCGTCCCTTCGGGCGATGCCATGTGTCGGCCCCCTTGGTCCGGTTATGTAAGGCCCGCATGCTGCGGGCCCTACCAGTCGTTGCAGCTATCACTCAATGCAGCTGTTTGTTCTTTCGCCTTGCATTGCGCGCCAGCATGTTGAGCAGTTCCACCAGTGCCGAGAACGCCATGGCGGCATAGACGTAGCCCTTGGGAACATGGAAGCCCATGCCTTCGGCGATCAGTGTCGTGCCGATCATCATCAGGAAGGCGAGCGCCAGCATGACGATGGTGGGGTTACGCTCGATGAAATTGGCGAGCGGCGTTGCGGCCAGCAGCATGACTGTCACGGCCACGATGACGGCGACGATCATGATCGGCAGGTGAGGGGTCATGCCGACGGCGGTGATGATGCTGTCCACCGAGAAGACGAGGTCGAGCAGCAGGATCTGGCCGATGGCGGCGCCGAAATTCATGCCCACAGGGCCGCCCACCAGGTCTTCCTTGTGGTCTTCCGGGTCGACATTGTGGTGAATTTCCTTGGTCGCCTTCCAGACGAGGAAGAGACCGCCGGCGATGAGGATCATGTCCTTCCACGAGAATGGGTGGCCGAAGGCTTCGAAGACCGGTGTGGTGAGCTGCACGATCCAGGCGACGGTACCAAGCAGGCCAAGGCGCATGACGAGCGCGAGGCCTATACCGATCTTGCGGGCTTTTTCGCGCTGTTCAGGCGGCAGCTTGTTGGTGAGAATGGAGATGAAGATCAGGTTGTCGATGCCAAGAACGACCTCCATGACGATCAGTGTGACGAGCGCCACCCAGGCGGCGGGGTCCGACAGAAGAGGGAGAATGGACTCCATCAGGTATGTTTTCCTTTCAGCAACAAGGCCAGCCGATATATTCGGTGGGTGGAATTTATAGCGCAATACGCGAGAAACAAGGAGATAGCTCCTGTGTTTGGCAAGATTTCATCGAAATTTCGCGCAAACCGCGTATCGGACGCCATTGCCTTGCCGGCCCGATGCCGGTCAGGCCGTCCCTTGCTGAATGGTCTCAGGCCTTGTCTGTTCCGTAAGCCGCCATGAATACGTTGATGGCGCTGCTGATAACCCGGTCCAGTTCCTCGTCGGGAACCGGGCCTTCCAGTTCGCCGAACAGCCGCAGCTTGAAGAAGGTGCCGGTGGAAAGCTCGATATATTGCCGGGCGGCCAGTTCAGGATCGTCCACTTTCAGATGGCCGATCTCGACCTGATGTTGGATGAAATCCAGGAGCACGGTGCGTACGTTGTTCGGAGCCGACAGGAAAAAGCGCTGCGCCAGTTTTGGCATGCGATCGATGACGCCGAGCACCGAACGCATGGCGGGGATCATGTCCGAACAGATCATCTTGTTGGCAAAGGCCTTGCCGAACTGCTCCAGCCCCTCGCGCACCTCCTCGGTGCCCTCAAGGATATGGCGCATGGAGGTGGCGAATTCGTTGCGATGGTGATCGACGAGCGCAACGAACAGATCCTCCTTGTTGGAGAAATAGACGTAGATCGTGCCCTTGGAAACGCCCGCTTCACGCGTGATGTCGTTCATGCTGGCCGCATCGAAGCCCTTGCGCTTGAACACACGCCAGGCACCTGCCAGAATCTGCTCGCGTTTGGCCGGGTCTTCGCCCGCCGCAAAACGCCCGGCGGCATTGCCCGGACAGCCCGTTTCCGTTTCCGTCTCCGTCTCCGTCTCCGTCTCCATATCCCTGTCTTCACCTGCCATCGCTACCGCCCTCATAGCATCACAACGGCGTAAAAAAAATTAACCGAACGTCGAACCAATCGGTTCGATAACACTTGATATGTGTCAGGAAAGAGATTATGTCAATCGAACCGAACGGTTCAGTTCGAAAAACTTTCTTCAATCTATCACGGTAAGCTCTCTCATGTCGGCCCAGAAGAATAATGCGGTTCGCGCCGTCAACGATGCGGAAGAGGCGGATATCTCCGCCAAGGCCGAGACCTCTCCCGCAAAGCCGGCGGAGGCGCCTTCCCAGCAGCCGCAGGCAGCGCCGGCACCAAAGCAGAAGAAGCGCTCGAAGCTTCTGCCTGTCATTGCCATTGCACTTCTGGCCGGTGCTGGCTGGTACGGTTACAACTGGTGGATCGATGGTCGCTTCCTGGTGTCGACGGACGACGCCTATATCGAAGGTGACATCGCGGTCATCGCGCCGAAGGTTTCCGGCTACGTCGCCAGGGTGAACGTGGTCGAGAACCAGGAAGTCAAGGCGGGCGACCCGCTGGTGACGCTTGACGACGGCGATTATCGTATCGCGCTTGACCAGGCCGAAGCGCAGATCCGCACCGAGGAACTGTCTCTGAAGCGTATCGATGCGCAGATCATCGGTGGCGAAGCGGCGCTCGAGCAGGCCGTTGCCCAGAAGGGCGCGCTGGATGCAGCCCTTCGTGGTGCGGAAATCACCCAGAAGCGCGCAAGCCAGCTGCAGGCAAAGGATGTCGGCACGGTTGCCGCGTCCGATAATGCGCAGGTCGCGCTTGACCAGGCCAAGGCGAATGTCGTGGCCGGCGATGCCGCCATCGCCTCGGCCAAGGCCAATGTGGAGCTCCTGCGCGCCCAGCGTCAGGAGGCGGAAAGCACCATCCGTTCGCTGCAGCTGTCCCGCGACAAGGCGGCCCGCGATCTGTCCTTCACGGTTCTGAAGGCGCCTTATGACGGCGTTATCGGCAATCTCGCGGTACAGAATGGCGATCTGGTGTCTGTCGGCAAGCGTCTGGCTTCGCTGGTGCCGATGAACGAGCTTTATATCGACGCCAATTTCAAGGAAACGCAGCTCGCCCGCGTCGTACCCGGTTCGAAGGTGCGCGTGCATGTCGACGCCTTTGACGACGCGACGATCGAAGGCACGGTCCAGTCGATCTCGCCGGGTTCCGGCTCGGTCTTCTCGATGCTGCCGCCGGAAAATGCAACGGGCAATTTCACCAAGGTCATCCAGCGCGTGCCGGTTCGGATCGTCTTCTCCAAGGAAGACCTCGAAAAGCATAATCTGCGCGCGGGCCTCAGCGTTGTTGTCGATGTCGATACCCGCACGGCGCCGGAAACCACCAGAACGGCGCAAGCTAATCCGCAGGCCAAGTAAGGCGCGTCTTTGACGCACCGTTGAGGGCAAGATCATGGCGGCTACGGTTGTCGGCACGGGCGGGGCGTCCATCCCCGCCGATCCTCCGATGGACAGACGCAGGCTCATCGCATTTTTCGCGATGGTCTTCGGCATGTTCATGTCCATTCTCGACATTCAGATCGTTTCCGCCTCGCTTGCGGAAATCCAGGCCGGCCTCGGCGCCGGCTCGGATGAGATCGCCTGGGTGCAGACGTCCTATCTGATCGCGGAAGTCATTATGATCCCGCTGTCGGGCACGCTGGCGCGCATTCTCTCCACGCGCGTGCTCTTCGCCACCTGTGCTGCGGGCTTCACCATCTCGAGCGCGCTTTGCGCCACTGCCACCAATATCGACCAGATGATCGTTTACCGCGCGATCCAGGGCTTTATCGGCGGCGGCATGATCCCGTCGGTCTTTGCGGCCGCCTTTACCATCTTCCCGCCGTCGAAGCGTTCTGTCGTGTCGCCGATCATCGGTCTCGTCGCCACGCTTGCGCCCACCATCGGCCCGACGGTCGGCGGTTATCTTTCCAACGCCTTTTCCTGGCACTGGCTGTTCCTCGTCAACATCATCCCCGGCATCATCGTCACCATCCTGACCTGGAGCCTGATCGATTTCGACAAGCCGGAGCGGTCGCTCTGGAAGAAGTTCGACTGGTGGGGGCTGATCTCCATGGCCGTCTTCCTCGGCTCGCTGGAATATGTGCTGGAAGAGGGCAACAACAAGGACTGGTTCAACGATGAGCACATCGTCATGGGAACGGTCGCCATGGTTATCGGCGCGGTCGTCTTTTTCTGGCGCGCCTTCAAGGTAGAGTTCCCCGTGGTTGATATCCGCGCCTTTGCGGACCGCAACTTCTCCATCGGCTCGCTGTTCTCCTTCGTCATGGGCATCGGGCTTTACGGGTTGACCTATCTCTACCCGCTCTATCTCGGCCGGGTGAGGGGATATGACGCGCTGATGATCGGCGAAACCATGTTCGTGTCCGGCCTTGCGATGTTCTTCACCGCGCCGATTGCCGGCAAGGTCTCCACCAAGCTCGATCCGCGGGCGATGATGGCCATCGGCTTCATCAGCTTCGGCTGCGGCACCTGGATCATGACGCATGTGACGACCGACTGGGATTTCTACGAGCTGCTGATCCCGCAGATCCTGCGCGGTTTCGGCCTGATGATGTGCATGGTGCCGATCAACAACATCGCGCTCGGCACCCTGCCGCCCGCCCGTATCCGCAACGCCTCCGGCCTGTTCAACCTCACGCGTAACCTCGGCGGCGCCGTTGGTCTTGCCGTCATCAACACAATGCTGTCGCAGCGCACGGACGACCATTATGTGCGTCTGGCCGAACATATCAGCTATTCCAACCCCAAGGCGCTGGAATGGCTGAACAGTGTCGGCGCCAACTATGATTCCTACGGGCTCGATGGCGCATCCGTCGCGGTCAAGAAAATGGTCGGCATGGTCTCGCAGCAGGCATGGATTCTAGCCTTCGCCGATGTGTTCTTCGCGCTGACGCTGCTGTTTTCCAGCCTGATCTTCATGACGATCCTGATCCAGAAACCCAAGGCAGCGCCGCCACCAGACGCGGCGCACTGATAACAATCCCCTCCCATCCACCGCAGAGCTGGGGCCGTCGGAAATGACGGCCCCTTTTTTATATCCGGCCAAAATCCCCATTTCGCCTGTTGCCAGATTTCGACTGTTGATCGCAGCGGGCAAGCCATGTATATCAATTTATGAGGTACGTACCTCAGAAAGGCGCAAGTGGAGCGAAAACGGGGCCGGGAGGACGGCTGACCGGGATTTTGGCCCCTTGGGCAGGGCGGTTCAGAGGGGGAGATCATGGCGGCCTTGGAACTCAATCCAGACTTCGCAATCACGGATGAGCAGTCGCTTCGCGGCCTGTTCGAGCCGACACATGCCCTCGCGCTACAGAAGTGTCAGGACAGGCTCGGCGAACATGCGCAGGAATTCATTAGGCGTTCGCCCTTTCTCTGCATCGGCACCCAAAACCTTGAGGGAAAGGCCGATGTCAGCCCTCGCGGCGATCCGCCGGGCTTTGTAAAGGTTCTCGACGCGCGCACGCTGGCGATCCCGGACCGGCCGGGCAACAATCGCCTTGATACGCTCAGCAATATCATCGCCAACCCCATTGTCGGTCTCTTGTTTATCGTGCCCGGTTTCGACGACACCCTGCGGGTGAACGGGCGAGCGACACTGAGCACCGATCCAGAACTACTGAAGCTGATGGGCGTTGCGGATCGTATCCCCAAACTTGCCATCGTCTTGAAGGTGGATGAGGTCTTCATGCATTGCGCCAAGGCGTTCCGGCGCTCCCACCTGTGGGATCCCGCGCATCACCAGTCCCGGTCGGAAATGCCCTCGCTTATCAAGATCATCTTGGATGAAACGTCGCGCACTCCGACAAATGGGGATGACCTGCGGAAGATGGATGAGCAGCTGGAGCAGGACTACCGCCGGACCCTCTATTAGCCTCAGCCAATGCCGGGATTGATATTCCGCAGCCATTTGATGAATTATGAGGTACGTACATCATTTTTCGATTTACGGCGGCGGCAAAGCTGGATATGCAGGAGGCGGGAGGAGCCATGAAGCCGACAGTTCACGATATCGCCGAGCGGGCGGGCGTCAGCCTCGCCACCATAGACCGGGTGCTGAACATGCGTCCCGGCGTGCATGCGGCGACGCGGGCGCGGGTGGAAGCCGCCATTGCCGAGCTGGGTTACGTGCGCGACATCGCCGCCGCCAATCTGGCCAAGGGGCGCAATTACTCGATGATCTTCATCCTGCCCGGCAACGACAATTCCTTCATGGCGACGCTGCGCGCCGAGGTGCGGGCTGCGGCCAGCCGCTCGCATCTGGAGCGGACGGCGATCCGCGTCATTGAGGTGCCGCCGTTTAATGCTGCGGCTCTGACCGAGGCTCTGGAAGTTGCGCGCCGGGAAAAGCCATCCGGGGTGGCCTTCGTCGCCACCGATTCCGAAGATGTGGCGGAGGCCGCCGACCGGCTGGCGGAAGACGGCATCGCCACGGTGACGCTGGTGTCGGACCTCTCGGGTTCGAGGCGCGACCATTATGCCGGCGTGGACAACGTCGCCGCCGGCCGCACGGCGGCGAGCCTGATGGGACGTTTTCTTTCCGGGCGCGGCGGAGATGTCGCCGTTGTCGCGGGCTCCATGCTGGTGCGCGACCATCGCGAGCGTCTTGAAGGGTTTCGCGCCGTCATCGAGGCAGAGTTTCCCCAGGCGCGGCTGCTGCCGGTGCTGGAGGGCAGGGACGATCCGCTGACCGTCGAGGCGCTGGTGCGCGAGGCGCTCGGCAATGCAACCCTCGCCGGCATTTACAGTCTCGGTGCCGGTAATCGAGGTCTCATCCGCGCGCTTGGAGCGGTAGATGACGAAAGACCGCTTTCGGTCATCGCCCATGAGCTCACCGAAACCACCGCCAATGCGCTGCGGCAAGGGCTGCTGGATGCCGTGCTCAACCAGGACGCGGGTCACGAGGTGCGCAGCGCCATCCGCGTCCTGAAGGCGCGCGCCGATGGCCTGCCCGTCATCGCCGCGCAGGAACGTATTCGTATCGATATCTTCCTCAGGGACAATCTTCCCTGAAGAAACTCTTCCGAAGGAAAAGTGGCCGCCGGTTTCCCCTCTGGCGGCGGCTTTAAAAAACCGCATGAACTTTGGCGCATGGCGCGCCGGAATGGAGAAATACATGTATCTCGGTCTCGATCTTGGCACTTCAGGCGTCAAAGCCCTGCTGATGGACGGCGATCAGAAAATCATCGGCTCGGCCAACGGCTCGCTGGATGTCTCGCGCCCGCATCATGGCTGGTCGGAACAGGACCCGGCGGACTGGATCGCCGCGACGAAAACCGCAGTTGCCGGCCTGAAGCAGAAATTTCCGAAAGAGCTTGCCGCGGTGAAGGGCATCGGCCTTTCCGGCCAGATGCACGGCGCCACACTTGTCGACGCCGATGGCAAGGTGCTGCGCCCCTGTATTCTCTGGAATGACACCCGCTCCCATGCCGAAGCAGCCGCACTCGACGCTGATCCGCGCTTCCGCAAGATAACCGGCAATATCGTCTTCCCCGGCTTCACCGCGCCGAAGCTCGCCTGGGTGGCAAAGAACGAACCTGAAGTCTTCGCAAAAGTCGCCAAGGTATTGCTGCCGAAGGATTATCTGCGGCTGTGGCTGACCGGTGAATATATCTCGGAAATGTCCGACTCCGCCGGCACCTCCTGGCTCGATACCGGCGCTCGCAAATGGTCTTCCGACCTGCTTGCCGCGACGGGGCTCGATGAAAAACACATGCCGTCTCTGGTGGAAGGCACGGATGAGGCGGGCGTTCTGCGCGCCGAGCTTGCCTCCGAATGGGGCATTTCCGGCCGGGCCGTGGTTGCCGGCGGAGCGGGCGACAATGCCGCCTCGGCCTGTGGCATGGGCACGGTGAAGGAAGGTCATGCCTTCGTGTCGCTCGGAACCTCTGGCGTGCTCTTCGCCGCCAATGCCTCTTATCTGCCGAAGCCGGAAAGCGCAGTTCATGCTTTCTGCCACGCGTTGCCCAATACCTGGCACCAGATGGGCGTCATTCTCTCCGCCACGGATGCGCTGAACTGGTATTCGCGGCTGACAGGCCAATCCGCCGCCGATCTGACCGGCGAACTCGGCGACACGCTGCTTGCACCGACCGGCGTCACTTTCGCGCCCTATCTTTCCGGCGAGCGTACACCGCACAATGATGCTGCCATCCGCGGCTCCTTCATCGGCCTTTCGCATGAGAGCGACCGCAAGGCGCTGACGCAGGCCGTGCTTGAGGGCGTGACCTTCGCGATCAGGGACAATCTCGAAGCCCTGAAATCCGCCGGCACCTCGGTCTCTCGTGTCACCGCCATCGGCGGCGGCTCGCGTTCGGCCTATTGGCTGGCGTCGATTGCTACGTCGCTTGGTGTGCCAGTGGATATTCCCGCCGAGGGCGATTTCGGTGCGGCCTTCGGTGCCGCGCGTCTCGGCCTGATTGCCGCGACCGGAGCTGATCCGGTGGCGGTGTGCTCGCAGCCGGAGACGGCGCGGACGATTGAGCCGGTGGCTGATCTGGCCGATGCCTATGAGGAGGCTTACCGGCGGTATCACGCGGTTTATCCCGCCATTCGGGCGCTATCGCATTGAGGTGTTGAGGGTGC
The DNA here is from genome assembly GCF_013285525.1 of Agrobacterium pusense. Lineage (NCBI taxonomy): Bacteria > Pseudomonadati > Pseudomonadota > Alphaproteobacteria > Hyphomicrobiales > Rhizobiaceae > Agrobacterium > Agrobacterium pusense. Next base: position 315,516 of record NZ_CP053857.1, on the reverse strand, counting down.
GGCTTCACCCCCCTCTGCCCTGCCGGGCATCTCCCCCTCAAGGGGGGAGATCGGCAGGCGGCGGACACTTCGCTTCATCTTCAGCCTCGCAAGAGGTGGACACCTAACCACGAGTCGATCTCCCCCCTTGAGGGGGAGATGTCCGGCAGGACAGAGGGGGGTGAGCGGCAAACGCCGCCGCTGAAATTTTCGAACAACATCTAGACCCACCAAGGAGGAACCACCCAATGAGCACAGGCTTCTTCGGCGATATCGCCAAGATCAAATATGAAGGCCCCGACAGCACCAATCCGCTGGCCTTCCGCCATTACAACCCCGACGAAATCGTCGCCGGCAAGCGCATGGAAGATCATCTGCGTTTTGCGGTGGCCTACTGGCACACCTTTACCTGGCCGGGCGGTGACCCCTTTGGCGGCCAGACGTTCGAGCGTCCATGGTTTGAAGACAGCATGCAGGCCGCGAAACTGAAGGCCGACGTGGCGTTCGAATTCTTTTCGCTGCTGGGTTCGCCGTTCTACTGCTTCCACGATGCCGACGTACGGCCGGAAGGCAAGAACTTCGCTGAAAACACCAAGAACCTCAACGAGATCGTTGATTATTTCGCGCAGAAGCAGGCCGATACCGGCGTGAAGCTGCTGTGGGGCACGGCCAACCTCTTCTCCAACCGCCGCTTCATGTCCGGTGCCGCGACCAATCCCGATCCTGACGTCTTCGCTTTCTCCGCCGCAACGGTTAAGACCTGCATGGACGCCACCAAGAAGCTCGGCGGCGCGAACTACGTTCTGTGGGGCGGCCGCGAAGGCTACGAAACCCTGCTCAACACCGATCTGTCGCGCGAGCTCGACCAGCTTGGCCGCTTCCTCAATCTGGTGGTGGAATACAAATACAAGATCGGTTTTGAAGGCACGATCCTTATCGAGCCGAAGCCGCAGGAGCCGACCAAGCACCAGTACGACTATGACGTCGCCACCGTTTATGCCTTCCTGCAGAAGAACGGTCTCGACAAGGAAGTGAAGGTCAATATCGAGCAGGGCCACGCCATTCTCGCCGGCCACTCTTTCGAGCACGAGCTTGCCATGGCCAACGCCTTCGGCATTTTCGGCTCCATCGACATGAACCGCAACGATTACCAGTCCGGCTGGGATACGGACCAGTTCCCCAACAACGTGCCGGAAATGGCGCTCGCCTATTACCATGTTCTCGCCGGCGGCGGCTTCAAGAATGGCGGTACCAACTTCGATTCCAAGCTGCGTCGCCAGTCGCTCGATCCGCAGGACCTGCTGATCGGCCATATCGGTGGCATGGATTGCTGCGCCCGTGGCCTCAAGGCGGCGGCGAAGATGATCGAGGACGGTGCGCTTTCGAAGCCGCTCAAGGAGCGCTACGCCAAGTGGGATTCGCCGGAAGCCCAGAAGATGCTGCGCGGCGAGCTGAAGCTCGACGAGATCGCGGCATTGGTCGAGCGCGAGGATATCAACCCCGAGCCGAAATCGGGTCGTCAGGAATATCTCGAAAACGTGGTCAATCGTTACGTTTGACGTGCTGGAGGGGGTGACGGCAACGTTGCCCCCTCATCGCCTCGCTGCGCTCCGGCACTTCTCCCCGGCGGGGAGAAGAACAAGCTTCACGCTCCTTGCCAAACGCGGCGGGCTCGGCACATTTCTTCTCTTCGCCGGGGGAGCCCAAAGGGCCGGGGGGGGCGCTCTCAGTTCAGCTCCAGAAGAAGCTGACAACTCTGCGCCACCCCTCCATCCTTTTCAGTCACTTCCGAAAAAATTCTTTCTTTCCCGTCCCCATTGCCTCCGTTGGCTGCATCATTCCTCCCGCAACCGGAACGGAAGGGCGATACGCGCGGCGCCTTTTGCGAACCGGTTGCCGGCATCGACAAGCATGGTTCTGGTAGACCGTGTTTCGGAGAGGCGTCCCGCACGGCCAGAGGCGGGAAGGGCTGATCGGATAGATGTCGTGAAAAGGCTGTAAGCGAGAGGCCGTGATTATGGTCTCCATAATGCGGCCCGGTGCATGCAGATACTTCCACCACTACCCATTTCACACGCATTCACCGGGCCTGCCTCCTATGCCGCCGCTACGCGCTGCGGTGACGTTTGCGCATGCAAAGCGCTTTGGGCCTGTTCACCGCGCATCCTGAAACGTTGTAGATTCCACCGAGCCCGACTGTACCTCGCAGGCGACATGGTCTAAACCGCTGCTGATCTTTTCACATCCGATGGACTCTCCGATGACCGATCCCAAAACGCTTGCAGCCCGTTTCCCCGGCGATTTCCTGTTTGGCGTCGCAACTGCCTCGTTCCAGATCGAAGGTTCCACCAAGGCGGATGGCCGCAAGCCCTCCATCTGGGATGCCTTCTGCAATATGCCGGGCCATGTCTTCGGGCGTCACAATGGCGATATCGCCTGCGATCATTACAATCGCTGGGAGGAAGACCTCGATCTCATCAAGGAGATGGGGGTGGAGGCCTATCGTTTCTCGATCGCCTGGCCGCGCATCATTCCCGATGGTTTCGGGCCGATCAACGAGAAGGGTCTGGATTTTTACGACCGCCTCGTTGATGGCTGCAAGGCGCGCGGCATCAAGACCTTTGCGACGCTGTACCATTGGGATCTGCCGCTGACCCTGATGGGGGATGGCGGCTGGGCTTCCCGCTCCACGGCACATGCCTTCCAGCGTTACGCCAAGACCGTCATGGCCCGCCTCGGCGACCGGCTGGATGCGGTTGCGACCTTCAACGAACCATGGTGCGCGGTGTGGCTCAGCCATCTCTATGGCATCCACGCGCCGGGCGAGCGCAACATGGAGGCCGCGCTTGCCGCCATGCACCATATCAACCTCGCCCATGGTTTCGGCGTGGAAGCTTCCCGCCATGTCGCGCCGAAAGTGCCGGTGGGGCTGGTATTGAACGCCCATTCCGTTATTGCCGCTTCCGATGGCGAGGCTGATCTGAAGGCGGCCGAGCGGGCCTTCCAGTTCCACAATGGCGCGTTCTTTGACCCGGTCTTCAAGGGCGAATATCCCGCCGAGATGATGGAAGCGCTGGGTGATCGTATGCCCGTCGTGGAGGCGGAAGACCTCGGCATCATCAGCCAGAAGCTCGACTGGTGGGGCCTGAATTATTACACGCCGATGCGCGTTGCCGACGACGCGACACCGGGCGCGGAATTCCCCGCGACTATGCCCGCACCGGCGGTCAGCGATGTGAAGACCGATATCGGCTGGGAGGTTTACGCTCCGGCGCTGAAGTCGTTGGTTGAGACGCTCTACAGGCGTTACGATCTGCCGGAGTGCTACATCACCGAAAACGGCGCCTGCTATAATATGGGCGTCGAAAACGGCGAGGTGAATGACCAGCCGCGTCTCGATTATTACGCCGAACACCTCGGCATCGTCGCCGATCTCATCCGTGACGGTCACCCGATGCGCGGTTATTTCGCCTGGAGCCTGATGGATAATTTCGAATGGGCCGAGGGTTACCGCATGCGTTTCGGGCTCGTACATGTGGATTATGAGACCCAGGTGCGGACGGTAAAGAATAGCGGCAAGTGGTACAGCGCGCTGGCTTCGGGTTTTCCGAAGGGGAACCATGGGGTTGCCAAGGGGTGAGGTTTTCTCTCCTCATCCCTCTGCTCGTCACAGGGATCTAGCCAACCCAAGTCCTTGGGCTGAGGGGAGTCTTTGCGCCACGCGGACGCGTGTGGGCTAAATTCCTGTGACAAGCACAGGAATGAGGGTGGGAGGCCGGCTGATGCGTGAAATTCACCGTCGACTCCTGACGGGCGAGGGCACGAAGCCTGTCCGCAATAAAGTTCTCTCTCCTTATTATCAGTTTTCCAAACTTTTTTATCGGTTACCCCACGGTGCCTGCTTGCGCCTGCCGTCCCGGCTCCTATGTGAGACGGGCTACGAAGCGTAGCGCCCATCCTGCCGTCAAGGGGCAGGGCGGGCTGGTCCTCCCAGGGAAAACGAACATGCTTATCGAAAAACTTAACTGGCGTTATGCCACCAAGAAAATGGACCCTTCCAAGACGGTGTCCGAAGACAAGGTTGAGCGCATTGTCGAGGCAGCGCGGCTGGCGCCCACCTCCAGCGGTCTTCAGCCCTTTGAAGTCATCGTCGTCACCGATCCGGAAGTGCGCGCCAAGATCCGCGAGATTGCCTGGAACCAGGCGCAGGTGACCGAAGGCTCGCATCTGCTGGTCTTTGCGGCGTGGGATAATTACACCGAAGAGCGGATCAACCATATGTTCGATCTGGTCAATGAAGAGCGCGGCATCAAGAATGAAGGCTGGGAAGCCTATCGCCAGATGCTGCTTAACACCTATCCGCAGCGCGATCAGCAGGTGAATTTCGAGCACGCCGCCCGTCAGGCCTATATCGGGTTCGGCATGGCTGTGGCGCAGGCCGCCTTTGAGGGTGTGGATTCCACTCCGATGGAAGGTTTCGATCCTGCCAAGCTCGATGAAATCCTTGGCCTGCGTGAGAAGGGCCTGCGCTCCGTCACCATCCTGCCGCTCGGTTATCGCCAGCCGGAAGGCGACTGGCTGGTGAACCTGAAGAAGGTGCGCCGTCCCGCCGAAGAATTCGTCAGCCGCGTCTGATTCAAGGTACTCGCAAAATCTTGACTGCCGCAGGGCTGCACACGCGGCTTTGCGGTAGATTTTTCCTCTCTTTTCAGATAATTGAAAAAACATCCCTGTTAAAAGGTGGCGTGTGCGGGCAAGTATGCGCCATCGAATTGCCGATCCCCGGCATTTCTGAGTGAAAGCCTGACGAAATGACCCGGAAAATCAGCTGTCATCGAATGTGCCCGAAGGCTGCATGAAGAGAGCGGTTCAGCACCGCAACAGGATTTTTTGAGACCCGATCCGTCACGCATTCCCAGAGTTCACAATGAGTTTTCCATCCAGTGCGGCCTCGCCCGCGCGCCAAGAACAGGCGGTCCCTGAAGGGGCGGCAAAGGAGCCGATGGTCACGTTCGAAGGCGTGACCAAGACCTTTGGCGGCACGGGCGGCAAGCCCGGCTTCGCAGCCCTAGCCGGTATCGATTACGCCGTGCCGAAAGGCTCCATCACCGGCATCATCGGTCGTTCCGGTGCCGGCAAGTCCACGCTCATCCGCCTCGCCAACGGCCTTGAAAAGCCTTCGACCGGTCGAGTGATCGTTGATGGCGTCGATGTTGCGGCGCTCGATGAAAAGAGCCTGCGCACGCTGCGTCGTTCCGTCGGCATGATCTTCCAGCACTTCAATCTCCTGTCCTCGCGCACAGCGTTCGACAATGTCGCGCTGCCGCTCGAAATATCAGGCATGGGCAAGAAGGATATCGAGACCCGGGTTGCGCCGCTGCTCGATCTTGTTGGCCTGTCCGATAAGGCAAAGCGTTATCCGGCGGAACTTTCCGGCGGCCAGAAGCAGCGTGTCGGCATTGCCCGTGCGCTCGCCACCCAGCCGAAGCTGCTGCTTTCCGACGAAGCAACGTCTGCGCTCGATCCGGAAACGACACAATCCATTCTCGAACTGCTGAAGCGCATCAATGCCGAGCTCGGTCTGACCGTGCTGCTCATCACCCATGAGATGGAAGTGGTAAAGACCATCGCGTCGCAGGTGGCCGTCATCGACAGGGGACTGATCGTTGAGCAAGGCACCACCTTCGATATCTTCACGGCGCCGAAACACGAGACCACCCGCAGCCTGCTGTCGTCCTCTGTCGGCGTGAAGCTGCCGCACTGGGTTACCTCTGGTCTCAAGCCGCAGGCAGCGGAAGGCGATCGTGTTCTGGTGCGTCTGGTGTTCTTCGGCGAAACGGCCTTCCAGCCGCTGACGGCCCGTCTCGTCGCCGAAATCGGCCCCGATGTGAACATCCTCGCCGGCACCATCGAGGAAATTTCCGGCGAGCCCTTCGGTTCGCTTGTCGTCTCCTATCCGGCCTCGGCTGAGGTTACGGCGCGCGCCGATCGCTTTTATGCTGAAACCGGTCTTCACACGGAGGTGCTCGGTTATGTCGCCTGATATGATCTTCAACCTTCTGCTGAAAGGGCTGTTGCAAACCCTTCACATGGTTGCCGTTTCCGGAATCGTTGGGTCCATCATCGGCGTGCCGATGGGCGTTTTCCTCGCCACCAGCGGCAAGGGCGAACTGTTTCCCGCGCCCATGACCAACCGCATCCTCGGCCTCATCGTGAATGCGGCGCGCTCCACGCCCTTCATCATTCTTGTCGTGGCGATCATTCCCTTCACCCGTCTCGTGGCCGGCACGTCGATCGGCACCAGCGCCGCCATCGTGCCGCTGACGGTTGCGACCGTGCCCTTCATCGCCAGGCTGGTGGAGGCGGCGATCCGCGAGGTGGACAAGGGTCTGATCGAGGCTGCCCGCGCCATGGGCGCGACCCCGCTGCAGATCGTCACCAAGGTTCTGCTGGCTGAGGCCAAGCCCGGCATCACGCTGGCGCTCACGCTGACGCTGGTCAGCCTCATCGGTTATTCGGCCATGGTGGGCGCGGTTGGCGGCGGCGGGCTGGGCGATCTCGGCATCCGCTACGGTTACCAGCGCTTCATGCCAGACGTGATGCTGGCCGTGGTTCTGGTGCTGATCGTGCTGGTGCAGCTGGTGCAGAGCGCCGGCGACCGGCTGGCGCGCAGCTTCGACAAGCGTACACGGAAGAATTAACTGCGTTCATAATAACAACCCAAGGAGACACCCATGAAGAAACTCATCCTCGCGGCATCGCTCGCCGCTCTCTTCACCGCCGGTCAGGCGCTGGCCGAGACGATCAAGATCGGCGTCACCCCCGCCGAACACGCGCAGATCATGGAACAGGTGAAGAAGATCGCGGCCGCCAAGGGCCTCGATATCGATATCGTCGAGTTCTCCGATTATGTCGTGCCGAACCAGGCGCTGAACGACGGCGAGCTGCAGGCCAACTCCTTCCAGCACCAGCCTTACCTCGACAACCAGATCGCTGACCGCAAGTTCGATCTCGTCAGCGTCGGCACCACCATCACCACCCCGATGGGCGTTTATTCGAAGAAGGTGAAGAGCCTTGATGAGCTGAAGGATGGCGCGACGGTCGGTATTCCGAACGATCCCACCAATGGCGGCCGCGCCCTTCTGGTTCTTGCCTCCAAGGGCCTGATCAAGGTCAAGGAAGAAGCTGGCCTCAAGGTAACGCCTGCCGACATCACCGAAAACCCGAAGAACATCCAGATCGTCGAACTCGACGCCGCCCAGCTGCCGCGCTCGCTTGACGATACCGACGCTTCGGTCATCAACACCAACTATGCCACGGCGGCTGGCCTGAACCCGAAGAAGGACTCCATCGCCATCGAAAGCGAAAAGTCCCCTTACGCGAACGTCATCGCCGTTCGCACGCAGGACAAGGACAAGCCCTGGGTGAAGACGCTGGTGGAATCCTACCACAGCCCGGAAGTGAAGGCCTTCATTCTGGAGAAGTATAACGGCACGGTTATCCCGTCCTGGTAATCGCTCCATCACGATGAAAATGATGACCTCTCCCGCGCGCGGGGGAGGTTTTTTGTTTTACGGACGGGCGCAAATCCACTTTTCCTGAAAAACCTCCGTTCTTTCAGAAAGGATTTTTCAGATTTTCGGTCGGACTGTCGTTTTGTACCCGTTGTTTTTTGGGTCAGTGTTACGGCGCGGCTTAACGGCTTTTGAATGTTTCCTTCGCAAGATGATGCTTTCGAAGGGGATTTTATGCGGATTGCGCCGCGCAACATTGGGGACTATTTGCCGGTCGGGCGCAGAACCGCCGTCGGCGTTGTGCTGTCCACCTTCGCGCTGGTGCTTCTCATCGTTACGGCGCTCGTCCTCTCCGCTCTCAGTCAGGTCCGGGAAAAGGCCAATCTGCTCGACAGTGCCCGTTCACGCGAGACGACGGCGGGAGCTCTCGTCACTTTTCGCGAACAGCTTGGTGCGACGCTCAACGATTACGCCGCCTGGGACGATGCCGCCGAATATGTCTATGCTCCTGATCGCTTCGACTGGGTGGCCAGCAATTACGGCGACATGACGGCCAATAACGATCTTTTCGATACTGCCGTTATCATCGACGAGGATGACAAGGTCCGTATGGCTTATCAGAATGGCAAGCCGGCGAAATGGGTGCCCGGCACCTATTTCGCCGCCGGCCTTCCGGAAATGATCGAACGGGTGCGGTCCATGCGTCCCGGCGTCACCTCGCAGGTCACGGGTTTCGTCAAAACCGGGGATGGTATCGCCGCTGCCGGTGTTGCGCTGGTGCGGCTGAAATCGGGAGCGCTGCCGCCGGTCGGTGCGGAGCGGCGCTATCTGGTTTTTGCCCGTCATCTCACCCAGGCGACGGTGCACAAACTCGCCCGCAACTACGTGATCGAGGGCCTGGAGCTGCAATATGGCGAGGGAACGGCCGCCAACCATGTGGATATCGTCAATCCGCTGGGGCAGGTGCTGGCACGGCTCGTCTGGCGGTCGCACCTGCCCGGAGATGTCAGTTTTCATGAGGCGCGGCCGGTCGTCTTTACCGCGCTCGGTATCGCCGGCACGTTCTTTCTGGTGCTGCTCATCATCGGTTCGGCCACGCTCGATCGTCTGAAGGCGGATGAGGCGGCGGCGCGGGAAGAGGCTCTGCGCGACCGGCTGAGCGGCCTCAATAATCGCGCCGGTCTCTTCGCGAGGCTGGACCGCATGGTCGCCAGGGCAAGCCACGACAAGACGGATATCAAGCTGCTTTATCTCGATCTCGACGGCTTCAAGGAAATCAACGATTCCTACGGCCACGCGGCGGGTGACCGGCTCATCAAGGGCGTGGCGGCGGCGCTCAGGGTGCTGGTGCCGGAAGGCGCGGTTCTGGCGCGGCTCGGCGGCGACGAATTCGCCATCGCCATTCAGGGCGACGACGTGTGGGTGGAAGGCCGCAAGCTCTGCATGTCACTGCTGGAACTCTTCACCGAACCCTTCAGCATAGGCGAGCGTGTGGCAAGTATAGGCTGCAGCATCGGCACGTCGATTTCGCGGGCGGGGGACATCAATGGTGAGGAATTGCTGCGCCGCGCGGATATGGCCATGTATCAGGCCAAGGAAAACGGCCGCGGTCGTTACGTGTCCTACGAATTGAAAATGGATGCGCTGCGCGAGGAAAAACTGCAGCTCGAGGCCGATCTTCGCTCCGCCATTTTGAACGACGAGATACAGGTGGTTTATCAGCCGGTCGTCAGCGCCGCCACGCGCTGCATTACCGGGGTGGAGGCGCTGGCCCGCTGGCAGAGGCCGGGATATGGCTTCGTCCCGCCCGACATATTCATCGCCGCTGCCGAGACGAGCGGTCTCATCGACCGGCTCGGCCTGCTGGTGCTGCGCAAGGCCTGCGAGACAGCACAGCAATGGCCGTCCATCAAACTGTCGGTCAATATTTCACCCGTGCAGTTCCGCAATCCGGCCTTTTCCGGCCATGTCGCGGATATTCTGGATGCGACGAAGACGCCGCCGGAAAGGCTGCGGCTGGAAATGACGGAAGGTTATTTCATCCAGCACCCGGAGCGGGCAAGTGCGGCGATAGACAAGCTGAAACAGCTCGGCCTGCATATTGCGCTCGACGATTTCGGCGCCGGCTTTGCCAGCGTCGGCTATCTGCGTCGCTTCGGCTTCGACAGGATGAAGATCGACCGTTCGCTCATCATGGCGCTCGACAAGGGAGGCCGCTCGCTGGAAATGCTGCAGGCGACCGTGGCGCTGGCGAAATCACTCGACATTCCGGTCACGGCCGAAGGCGTGGAAACGGAAGAGCAGGCGGCCATACTGCATCTGTGCGGCTGCGACGAATTGCAGGGTTACCTGTTCTCAAAACCGGTCGCGGCGGAAGAGATCACCGCCATGCTGGACGGACAGGATGCGCCGCTCTTTGCGCTGCGGGCGGGGGCGTGAGGTTCTCGACGTGTCGCTTCTCGTTTCTTCTCCCCGGCGGGGAGAAGAAACACGCGGCGCCGCTCTATCCAAATTTAGATACAGTCCTATAGCTACCTGGGCTTACCGCCCAAGATGCCGCTCGCCGCGCTTCTTTGCCAGGTCGATCTGCTGTTGCCGGTCGCGGAAGCGCTGGCGGTCTTCTTCGCTGCGCTCATCGTAGCAGCTCGGGCAGGAGACGCCTTCCTCGAACTTGGGTGACAGGCGCACTTCCGGGGTGATCGGGTTGCGGCAGGCGTGGCACAGCTGGTGGTCTCCTTCGGCCAGGCCATGCACCACCGACACACGCTCGTCGAAAACGAAGCAGGCGCCCTCCCACAGGCTTTCTTCTTCCGGCACTTCTTCCAGATATTTCAGGATGCCGCCCTTGAGGTGATAGACCTCGTCGAAGCCCTGCTCCTTCATGAAGGCAGTGGCCTTTTCGCAGCGGATGCCGCCGGTGCAATACATGGCGATCTTCGGCTTGTTGTGCAGGCCGGGGTTGTTCTTCACCCAGTCCGGAAACTCGCGGAAGGTTTTCGTCTTCGGATCGACTGCACCCTTGAAGACGCCGATGGCGGTTTCGTAATCGTTGCGGGTATCGATGACGATCGTGTCCGGGTCGGAGATCAATTCGTTCCAATCGCGCGGGTCGACATAGGTGCCGACGATCCGGTTCGGATCGATATCAGGCACGCCCATCGTGACGATCTCTTTCTTGAGCTTCACCTTCAGCCGCACGAAAGGCATGTGCGAGGCGCGGCTTTCCTTGTGCTCCAATGCCGAAAATTCCGGCTGGGCGCGCAGGAAGGAAAGCACGGCGTGAACGCCTGCATCCGGGCCGGCGATCGTGCCGTTGATGCCCTCGGCGGCCAGCAGCAACGTGCCCTTCACGCCGTTCTTCTGGCAGAGCTCGAACAATGGCTCACGCAGGCTCTCGAACCGCGGCAGGCGGGCGAAATGATAAAGCGCGGCCACAAGGAAATCGCCAGAGACTTCCGGGCGGGGGAGAATGGTCGTGTCGGTCATGGCCGGTGAGATACAGCGACGGCGGCCGCAAAGCAATATTTATCGGTGGGTTCGGGTATTTTGAAAATCGTCAATCGGGAGGATTTGTGGGCTTCCTGTCATTCCTGCTGCCGTGTGCAGGCAACGGGATGTCGCAATGCCGCCTCCGTCATTCCGGCCTTGAGCCGGAATCCAGCCGACGCGCGTCTGCGCGGCGGGACAAGTCTTTTCAGCCCAAGGACTTGGGCTGGCTGGATTCCGGCTCAAGGCCGGAATGACGGAGGTGAGCGAGCGCCGAAAGTGGCGTTTGGCCTACTTCGCCGCCTGCCGCCACAGCAGGCCGACGATGCGGCTTTCCGTGCGGGCAGATTCGGAAAAGACCTCATCTGCCAGTTCAAGGCCTTCGGCACGCAGCGCCTGCTGCCTTTCGATGATGGCGTCGAGCAGCAGCGCCAGCCGTTCGCCGTTGCCAAAGCGGTCGGGCTCGCGGTCGGCCACGGCGGCGAGAACCGAGAGATCGTGTTCGTGGCCGAGAATGTCGACCAGTCGCTTGGTATCGGCGCGCTTGGCGCGCATGGCGGATGGCCAGATACGCCTCATCAGACCAAGATGCATCCAGTAGGTCTGGCCGGCCTTGCGCAACTCATGGAAATGCTCGACATCGGCCTGCTCGTGGCAATCGGCCAGCGCCCGTCGCGCCCGTTTCCTCTGCCGCGCCCAGCTTGCCCTCAGTAGCCGGGCGCTGTCCTTGAGCTCATCCGGCAGCGATGGCGTCTTCAGCCGTTCACGTCCCGCCTCGCAGCCGGTGATGGCCGCAGAAATCGCCTCGTCGAGAGCGGCCTCGTATTTCACCGCATGATCCCGACGCGCGCGCAGCATCGCCGTGATGGACCGCAGCGCCTCACCCTGTGTATCGGAGAGCGCGAAAGCCTCCAGATATTCCGCCGTTTCCACCAATGCCGTCGCATCACGGGCGAAGGCGAGCGAACGGGCAATATCCCGGAAGCGTGCATTTTCCTCTCGGCTGAAATCCGGCGCCGCCTTTCGGATGAGGCGGTAGAGGGCCCGCAGCCGCTTGAAGCGCTTGCGCGCATCGTGCACGGCCTCGTGCGGGCCGGACGGACGGTCACGCAGGATGGTGACCGTGTCTTCGATCAATTCCAGGCCGGCGCGGCGGATTTCATCGTCAAAGGGCTTTTTCGGATCAATTCTGAAAGGCATCCGCCAGGTCTCCGCTCTGGTCGTCCGTGGCGAGGGACTGGTTGGAAAAGCGCCTGTCGCCCGTTACCTCCCTGCCGAGCCAGGGAGGAAGATCCGGATCGGCATTTTCGTCATCCATCTCCACTTCCGCCACGATAAGCCCCTTATATCGGCCTTCGAAAACATCGATCTCCCAGGTGAAGCCGCCGTGATCAACCGTGTGCCGCGTCTTCTCGATCACCACGCCGGGCGCGCTGGCCATCAGTTCCTCGGCATCTTCCAGCGGGATGGGATATTCATATTCGTCGCGGACGAGGGCGCTTGCGCCGATCTTGATGGTGAGTGTCGCGTCACGCCGGTCGACGATCCTCACCCTCACCGAACGATTTTCCATGGAGGCGACATAGGCCTGCCGGAAAGCCATGCTATGCGTTACCTCATCGCGCCATTCACCGCCTGCAACAAGAAACTTCCGTTCGATTTCCTTGGCCATGCTGTCTCCGCAAACTGGTGCGCCAGACTATCGCAAGACAGCGTGATGAAGAAGCGAATTGATTGAAGTATCAGGGCAAAAAATGGCCTTGCCATGCCTCGACATCAAAGCCGGGGCAGGCTAATCGGTAAACGGGATTTCAATCGTTTCAATCGCGCAAGGAGGCTCATCTTGGCCCAGGACTCCGAAAAACTTCTCTCCATCCTGAAACTTCAGCCGGTCGTGCCGGTGCTGATCGTGGATGACGCCGCCTCCGCCGTGCCGCTTGCGCGTGCTTTGGTCGCGGGCGGTCTGAAGGCAATCGAGATCACCATGCGCACGCCGGCCGCGCTGGACGCCATCCGTGCTGTTGCGGCGGAAGTGGAAGGCGCCAATGTCGGCGCCGGCACCATTCTCAATGCGAAGGATTTCGAGGCGGCTGCCGAAGCCGGTTCCACCTTCATCGTCAGCCCAGGCATCAACAAGAGCGTGCTGGAAGCCGCGCGCAGCTCCAGGGTGCCGCTGCTTCCGGGCGCCGCCACTGCCAGCGAAGTCATGGCGCTGCGCGACGAGGGTTACAAGGTGCTGAAGTTCTTCCCGGCCGAACAGGCTGGCGGCGCACCTTATCTCAAGGCGCTGTCTTCGCCGCTCGCCGGCACCGTCTTCTGCCCGACCGGCAGCGTATCGCTCAAGAACGCCAACGACTATCTCTCCCTGCCGAACGTCGTCTGCGTCGGCGGCTCCTGGGTTGCCCCACGCGAACTGGTGGCGACGGGTGACTGGGCGGGCATCACCAAGCTTGCCGCCGAAGCTGCTGCGCTGCGCGGCTGATTTGTCTCCTGTCAAACCCGTTCACGAAGGCGTGAGCGGGTTTGACATTTATATTCGGCCCACGGCTTCCTATCTCCCCCTGTAGATTTGACCTCTACAGGAGATTTTGATGTTCGACGCCAAGAAGCTTCTTGAACAATTCCTCGGCTCGCAGGTGCCGGGCCTTTCGGGAAGCGTCCGTGACAGAGCCGGGCAGGCCGCCGATATCGCCAAGAACAATCCCCTCAAGGCCGGTGCTCTCGCCGCCGCAATCCTGGGCACCAAAACCGGCCGCAAGCTCGCCGGCAACGTCGCCACCATCGGCGGTGTCGCCGCCATCGCTGGCCTCGGTTACCTCGCCTACAAGAATTACAAGTCAGGACAGGCGCCGGAAGCCGCGCCGAAACCCGAGCCGGAACTTCTCGCTCCGCCCGCCGATTCCGCTTTCCATCCGCAGTCGCCGGCGCTTTCCAATGATTTCGCGCTGAAGCTCATCCAGGCCATGATTGCGGCGGCCAAGGCCGACGGGCATATCGATGAGAAAGAGCGCGCCAATATCATGGACAAGGTGCAGGTTTCCGGCCTCGATAGCGAAGCCGAGCGTTTCCTCGAAAAGGAACTGGCCGATCCGCTCGACATCGACGCGCTGGTGGCCGCTGCCCGCACGGAAGAGCAGAAGGTGGAGCTTTATACCGCCTCGCGGCTTGCCATCGAGGCCGATACGCGGGCGGAGCGGGGGTATCTCGATCTTCTTGCCGGGCGCCTTGGGTTGCCGGATGCGCTGGTGGATCACATCGAGGCGACGGTGGTGGCGGCGAAGGTGTAGGTTGGCGTTTGGGCTTGGGCATGAGGTTTGAGCGTGTGGCTCACCCCCTCTGCCCTGCCTGGCATCTCCCCCTCAAGGGGGGAGATCGACAAGCGGCTACATCTCGCCTCTTTCGACGTTTGCGATTGAAGCGGCGGTAGGGCCTCCCGCTGATCTCCCCCCTGAGGGGGAGATGCCAGGCAGGGCAGAGGGGGATGAGCCACGCCCACCGAGGATGATAAGCGCCCCGCTGAGATCACCGCATCCCACCCCCACATCCACTGTTGTCATCCCGCCCGGCTTGCCCTAATCCTTCTCCCAGCAAATGGGGAAGAGAATGCGCGATCTGAGTGAATTCAAGGGATGTCCGGCGCCGCAGCCGGTGGTGCTGAAGGGCCGTTATGTAACGGCGGAACCGTTCGATCGCGACAAACATCTGGAGAAACTCTGGGCTGCGCTTGGCGGCGAAGGCACCAATGCGCTGCTCATATATTTCCCGCAAAGCGCCTTTCCCGATGCGGATGCCTTTGGCGACTGGCTTGTTGGCGCTGGCGAAAAGCTTAACTGGGTGACGCTGGTCTTCGTCGAAAACACAACGGGCGAAATCGTCGGCATGGCGAGTTACATGCGGCCCGATCCCGCCAATGGCGTGGTAGAAGTCGGCTCCGTCGCCCATGGGGCGAAGATGAAACGTTCCCCGCTTGCCACCGAGGCGCATTACCTTATGGCGAAGCATGTGTTCGAGGATCTGGGGTATCGCCGTTACGAGTGGAAATGCCACAACGAAAACGAGCCCTCCAAGACGACGGCGAAGCGTTATGGCTTCACCTTCGAAGGCGTCTTCCGCCAGCATATGATCTCGAAGGGGCAAAATCGCGATACGGCGTGGTTTTCCATGATCGACGGCGAATGGCCACTGATCGGCAGGGCCTTCGAGGCCTGGCTTTCACCGGACAATTTTACAGCTGACGGCACGCAGAAGCGCAAGCTTGAGGATA
The DNA here is from genome assembly GCF_013285525.1 of Agrobacterium pusense. Lineage (NCBI taxonomy): Bacteria > Pseudomonadati > Pseudomonadota > Alphaproteobacteria > Hyphomicrobiales > Rhizobiaceae > Agrobacterium > Agrobacterium pusense. The sequence goes on along the minus strand of NZ_CP053857.1, from coordinate 300,273 downwards.
TTCGCGCGGAGCTTGCCCATGCCAACGCCTGAAAAGCCAAAGCCCGAGACGCCAACTGCCAGAAAGGATTGGTCGCCTGCCATTGCCGCGGTGCTCATCATCCTCGGCTTCGGGCTGATATTCTTCATCATGCCTAAAATCATGTTGTGGCTTGGCGATTATTCGCCCTGGCTGGCGGCCGCCTTCGGCACGGTGGCGGTGCTCTGTTTTTTCCTGCTGTTCTGGCTGCGGGCGCGTTACCAGCGCCGCCATAACGATCAGAACTGAAGCGACGCGCCGAGCAGCATCAGGCCCATCAGCAAGACGAAGAGCGCACCGGCGATTTCGATCGCGTGGCTGATGCCGGCCGCCCTGCGGCTGCCGGGGCCGGCGAAACGCACGGCCAGACCCTTGGCGGAGACGGCCATGATGGCGAGGACCGAGACCGTGATGGCGGTGCCGAGCGACATGGCAAGGACGGAGAGCACACCGCCAAGATAAAGCCCGTTCAAAAGCGCGAAGCTCATGACGATGATAGCCCCCGAGCAAGGCCTGAGCCCTACAGCGATGATGGCTGACCATGCCTCGTGAAGACTGAAGTTCTTTGCCCTCAGCAGCATCGGATCGGGCGCATGGGATTTGCCGCAGGTGGTGCAGAGGTCGCCCGAGCCGTCATGGGCGTGATCGGCAAAAACCGGTTTGCCCTGAAACCGCAGCCCCGTGCCCATGCCGGTGGTTCTTGCTGCCGGTGCCTCACCCGCCACAGCGAAAACGGTGGCCGGCTCGCGCCGGATTCGCAGCGACCAGAGTTTTCGCACCAGGAGCCATGCGCCGAACAGGGCAACCATGGCGAAACTGGCGATTTCCATCGCCTGTGTCGCTTTCGTCATGGTAATTGAGGTGCCGCGCAGCACCAGCCAGGCCGCGCCGACAAGGCCGATCGCGACAGCGCCCTGAATGAGCGCCGAGACGAAGGAGATGACGATGCCACGTCTCAGCTGCGTTTCATTGGCGATCATGTAGGAGGAGATGACCGCCTTGCCGTGGCCGGGACCGGCCGCATGGAACACGCCATAAGTAAAGGAGAGGCCGATCAGCGAACCGAGCGCCCAGCTGTCCTCGCGCATCGCCTTCAGCGCGCCGGTCAGCGCCCGGTAGAACATCTGCTGGTGCACGTTGATCCACTGCATCAACGGGGCAAAAGGCCCGCCGACGGAAAAGGACGGTTCGGCCGAGCCTATGCCGAGCGGCGATTGCGCATGGGCCACGCCGGCCACGGCAATGAAGCCGATGACGATGGCAAGCAGGCCGACCCGGCGGCTCAGCATGTGACCTCCAGCCGCGTGGCAAAGAGCTTGGTCATGTCTGTACCGGTGGGATCGTTGAAAAAGGCATCGGTGAGCGTATTCTGGTTCTGGGAGATCACCTCGTCCGGATCAGGGCGCACCACATGCTGCTTGCAGGCCTTCAAATCCTTGCCCTCGGTGGCGATATCGCCGTCCTTGGCGAAATCGATCGCCGTGTACATCGTCGGATCCCACGCGCCAAAGCTGAGCCTGCCCTTCACCGCCAGAGGTTTGAGCGGTTTCACGGAAAAGAACATCAGAATCTGCTGGTCCTTGTAATCCACATGAATGGCGTCGGGTTTACCGAACTCCACCGGTTTCCCGTCAGCGGTGATGAAGGTGTAGTAGGAATATTCGGCCAGCGATTCCAGCACGGTATTGCCGATTTCGGCCAGCTCGTCCTTGTCGAGTTTCAGATCGCTGTTCTTGTCGTAATCCATCACAACGCTTGCTGAGAACATCTCGTCGAAACGCCAGATGTTGCGCACTTCCTGGATGGTCCGGTTCGGTCCCTCGACGATTTCCATCCGGGCTTCGGCAAAGATATGCGGATGGGCGGAGGCGGCGACGGGGATGCAGGCGAGGCCGGCCGCGAGAAGCAAAAATCGTCTGTACATTATCCGGTCTGTCCTGCCGTCGAATCTGGAAGGTGTGACTCTAGCAGAAATTGGGACCGAATTTCGACCCGATGCGTCCGAACCTTCGCGCAGGTTGAGACGGAGTTCAGAAGGTGCCGCTGAAACGCGAGGTGACGCTCGAGCCATCATAGGCAAGGTCGGTATCGCGCTCGTCATGCAGCAGGCGGTTGAACTCCACCTCCAGCTTGCTGTTCTTGCCGGTATCGAAAGAGAGGGTGGCGACCAGCCGGCGCTCGCTGGTATCGTAATTGTAATAGATCCAGTCCTTGTGGACCTGCTGCAGCGCGAGGTCCAGGCCGACCTTCTCGGCCAGCCTGCTTTTCACGACGAACTGCCAGCGACGGTGAAATTCGGCGATCGGGTCGTCGGGGTCGAACAGGGCGTAATCCTGCGAGAAGCCCACGCCGAAGGCGATGCGGTCCGTGGCCTTCAGCTCGGCTTCCGCCCGGAGATAAGGCCGGGTGCGCTTCACCTTGTCGCTGATCTCGTCTCCGGAAATGGAGGTCAGCCCAGCTTCGGCAAGCACCGCGAGACGGTTCGAGAACCTGTAGCCGTAAGCAAGCGAGCCGCGCAGCGTTTGGGCCGGAAACCGCTTATATTTTTCCTGCTGCCCTTCCGGCACGAGAACGCGGTCATAGGCGATCGTGATGCCAGCCTCACCGCCTGCGAGTGGCCGTTCATGCTCTGCCTTCAGCGACAGGAGCGCCTCATTGGCCTCCAGACGCGTGGGGATGAAATAGGCCGGGCGGAATCGCGCCTCGCCTTTCATCAGGCTGGCAAGGCTGGCCGTCAGCTTGTTCTTGCCAGCAAGGGCGAGGATGCCAAGCTGGGAGGAGGCTTCAAGCTTGTGATCCAGTTGCCTGTATCCGATATTTTCTTCCGGCAGGTGCAGGAAAATATCGCCGGCATCGCTGCGGGTGCCGCGCAACTCAAGAGCCCATTCCAGCTTCTCGGAAAAGCGTCTGGTCAATTCCAGCGACGCGATGGTGTTATGCTCATTGGCAAAACGGTAGCGGGGAAGGCGAACCTCTTCCTGCTCAAGCGAGTAACGCAGTTCCGCCCCTTCAAGCGCGATCTTGCCCGTGAGCCCGAAGCCGGCGCGCAGCGAAATGGCGCTCAAGCGATTGGTGTCGGCGAAATAATTGCTGTCATAGGAGATGCCGGATTTGTAGGTGATGGTGTGCTCATCGGCCTTTTCTCCCGCCCACCCGCGGCAGGCGCAGGCAAGCCCGAGAACAAGCGCGATATATCCCCCCAGCCGCATTTGCATCTCCGGTCGCTAATTAAGCAATATCTTATATTTGGATGGTTAATAAAGTTTCCTGCCCGGTTTTACTGTCTCCGCCAAAGGTGCCTGCCGATACTGTTGGAAAAGGAGCGAAAGGGCGGAGGCGAGATATGTAGTATTTGATTAAAATCGCCAGTATTAGTGTTAATCGTTTATTGTAATATTAGCCTTTGCTTGAATTAGAATCCTCTAAATATACAGTTCAGTTACGCCAGATGGCGTGATCAAACAAAAGAGGAGAGAGAAATGATTGCAAAGTTCGCTTGTGTAGCCGCTATTCTTACTGTCGCTTCCGTTGGTCAGGCCAATGCGGGCGGTCTTCTGGGTGGCATCCTGTCCGGCAACAGCAACAAGGGCGGCGCCCTTGTCGTGGTTTCGCCGAGCATCGATCTCGGTGTCAGTGGCATCCTGTCCAATAACGGGATTTTGAATGGCAACAAGACCGGCATCCTGAACGGCGTGCTGAATGGCAACAAGACGTCCGTCGATGTCATCGACAACAAGAATGACGGCGGCAAGAAGCGCCGGCACTAAGTAATGAAGAAAGGGATGGCGAAACCATTGTCTTTCGCCATCCCGCTCTGACGGGACAGCTCGAAGATCATCAGGGATTTTCGACGCAGACGATGCGCTAAGCGCATAAGCCGGTAACGAGCCCAGAGTTGCGTGTGTGTGACGCATGGTATTTCCGGCAAGAACAAACGGCGCATCGCATGACTGAAGGGGGCCCTCGGGCTCCCTTTTTTTGGAGGATGATCCAGCTGCGTCGTCGCGCTCGCCGATCCTTGAAGTGCCTTAGAAAGATGCGTGCATCCGGTGTGTTTATGTTTATATATTCTAATTTTACTTCAAATGAAATAAGAAGTTATAATGTAGAAATATACAATATAATTTGCTATTCTCTGGCTTTGGCGTCATTGTTACTTGTTTTTAACGTTTGGATGCTTCAATTAGAACGTGTCCCCGACTCGTCGTTTGTGACCGTGATTTCGGCGGCGGGTATATTCGAGGCCCGCTTCGTGGCGGGTAGGGCAGTTTTGAAGGAGCAATTTATGTTGAAACAATCATTTCTCGTCTTCGCCGCACTTGGCGTTCTTTCCGGCGCAGCCATTGCTGCTGATGCCGTTAGCGACATTCCGGCGGCGCCTGCTGTCAGCGACGTTGCGCCTGCCTTTTCCTGGGATGGTTTTTACGCCGGTGTTTCCGGTGGCTATGGCTGGAACCGTTTGAAAGCCACGGAAGACGGTGACACCGAAAAGCATAGTTTTGATGGCGGTCGCTTCGCGGGCTTTGCCGGTTATAATGCGGAAGTGGCGCCGTCAGTCGTTCTCGGTGTCGAGGGCGACCTCGGTTACGCCTGGGGCAAAAAGACGATCGAGCTCAGCAAGGTTTCCTCGGGCTTGAACGGTTCGGCACGTCTGCGCGCCGGCTATGCCATCGACCGCGCCCTGATCTACACCGCCGGCGGTTACACCGCCACAAACAGCAAGATCAAGACGCCTTTCGGCAACACGAGCGAGACGCTGAATGGCTGGACGATTGGTGCGGGTATCGATTACGCCTTCACCGACAACATATTCGGCCGTCTCGAATATCGCTACAACGATTTCGGCAAGAAGACCTACACTGTCCAGAACCTCTCTGCCGATGGAAAGCTCAGCGACCACGTCGTTAACGTCGGTCTCGGCGTGAAGTTCTGATTGGCGGTTATTCGTACCGGCGGAACGCATCGGGCGACAGTCAAGCAGTATCAATCCATAACCTGCCCGGTGGCGAGAACATCTCCGGGCAGGTGCCCTTAATCGAACGACGCTTGCTTTCCGCTGAAGCAGGTCCAGCCGTGGGCGATAGACATCCTGAGTGGCGAGAAGAGGTTTCGTCTTCTTCCAGCGACGAAACGGCATGCAGTGTTGAGCTCAGGCTTGAACAGCGGAGCGTTTTGATGTGATGGTGGGTGCCACCCCCGCTTGCCAGCCTTCAGACGATTCCCATGCAACAAAAAAGCACTTTGCCGGGCGCTTTTGATCGCCAGGCCTATATGATCGCGTTGCTGGTCTTCATTGCCGGCAGCACCAATGCCGCCGTTGTGCCATTTATCGGCTTCTACATCATTCAGGTGCTTGGTCATCCGCCGGCCACCGTCGGATTTTACAGTGTGACGGCGGCGCTGGCTTCGATTGTCGCAAGCCGCGTTTATGGTGAGCGCGTTGATGCCGGGATGCGGGTGAGGCCGCTTTTGTTGCTTTCGGTGTGCGGCGCTCTTGTCGCGGCCGCGGCGGCAAGCTTTGGGCATATGGCGCTGCTGGTGGCCGTAACGGCGACCGGCATGGGGCTTTCCAACGCCGCAAGCACGCTCATTTTCAGTTACGGCCGGTATCATGGCCGGATGAAGGGGCTGGACACGGCCGCCTACAATGCCTTCCTGCGGACGATGGTGTCGCTGGCATGGATGCTGGTCCCCGCCGCCGCCTATCTGATCTTCGACCTTGCGGGTGCGAAGGCGGTATTCGTGAATGCCATGCTGATGGCCGTCATCTGGGGCGGTCTTGCGCTCGTCGTCGTGCCGTTGAACCAGACAAGCCCCATGGAACGGCGGCCGCAGGGCGAGGGCGACACACGGCGCAATATGCCGCTGCTTCTCGCCGCCGCGGCCAGTTTCTGCATGTCTTTCGCCCATGCGCTCTGCGCTTCGGCATTGCCGGTGTTTCTGGTGCGTGAAGTGGGGTTGCCGGACTATGCGCCGGGCCTGTCGCTCAGCGTCAAATGCGCCATGGAAGTTCTGCTTATTCTTCTTGCGCCGCGCATCATGCGCCGGATCAGCGCACGGCTGCTGCTGAGCGGCGCGGCGATAACGGCGATAATCGCCTTCAACATCATCGCTTCGGTCACGACCCTGCCCGCAATGCTGGTGGGGGCTGCGATGGAGGGTGCCTATTACGGCCTTTTCGCCGGCACCTGTCTGACCTTCGTGCAGGGCTTTGCCCGTGGACGCACGGCGCGGGCGACGGCGCTCTATATGAATTCGATTTTTCTCGCTGCGCTGTTTGCGGTGCCGCTAATGGGGTTCGTATCGCAATATGCCAGCTTCGGGGCCTCGATCCGGCTCGCCTCCGTCGGTGCGGGCGCGGCTTTGCTGCTCTTGTTCCTCACGCGGCGGCAGGTGGGAGAGTAGCGTATTGCAGGGGGCAGCAATCCTGCACAAAGGCTTGGCGGCGACATTGCGGACGACCCTCGTTCCTGTGCCTGTCACAGGATTCCGGTCGACGTGCGTCTGCGCGACGGGAGGCTACTTTCAGCCCAGGGACTTGGGCTGCCTCATTCCTGTGACAAGCACAGGAATGAGGCAGCGAGATTGGCCGTGGAATAAGCGGCCGTCTCGCGGGCGGCCAGCCCTCAAGCCGAAATGTCTATAATCCCGCAATCACCCGCTTCTGAAGCGAAGGCGAGCAGCTTGCCGGTGGCGCTCCAGTCCATGGATGTGATCGCACCCTTGCCGGGACGACGCAGCAGGGCTTCCTTGCCATCTGCGAGGCGCACGCCGAGGATCATGCCGTCGATGAACCCGATGGCGAGCACATCTTCCACGGGGTGGAAGGCGACATTGGTGACCATGATGTTGGCGCGGGTGCCGAGTTCCTCCGGGGCCTTGCCCATTGGACCATCCTTGCCGGAGAAGGGCCAGACGATGGCGGCCGGTGCGCCCGATGAGGCGAGCCATTTGCCCTTTGCCGACCAGGAAACGGATTTGACCTTGGCGGGATAACCCGTCATGCGCATATGGCGGGCCTCCATGCCGCCCTTGGTGGCTTCCATCTTCCAGCCGTGCAGGGCATTTTCCTGCATGGTGGTGACAAGGAACTTGCCGTCGGGCGAGAAGGTGACGCCGGTATGCGCGCCCTTCCATTCGAGATCGACCGGGTCGCCTGCTGTGGCGACCCAATGCAATGTCACGCCGTTATACCGGGCAACGGCAATGCGCAGGCCCTTGGGCGCAAACGCGATCGCCTCCACCGTGCGCTCTTCCTTGAATTCCTTGACCGTACCGTCCGGCAGCCGCACGAAGCTGGATTTGCCGACACCATAAGCAACCGCCTTCTGTGGCCCGCCGGCAACGACGCCCACCCATTTGCGCGGCACGTTGGCAATTTCGCTGAGGCTGCCATCATGGCCGATGCGCAGCACACGCCCGTCTTCGCCGCCGGAAAGCAGCGTGGCGCTGTAGGGGTCACGAATGCAGGTCAAAAGCCCGTCATGCGCCTCAGTCACCTTCTCGCCGCCATCGAGCCGGTGAATGGTGCCGGCGGCGGTGGCAAACAGGGGAATGTCGCCGAGAAAATGGGTCGAGACCACGTGGCCTTCGATATCGAGCGGGGCAACAGTCGGCATGGGGCATCGGTCTTTCGTATCTGTGTCTCATTGGCGGGAGCGTCATTCCCGCCGGCTGGCATGGTTCTAGAGCATTTCCGGCAAAAGCGGAACCGCTTTTACGTTCGGACGATTCGCGAAATCAAGGAGATAGAATTCTTTGCGGTAGGGGAATCATCCCTGCACAGCGGTTGAAAATTATTGAGACTCCGGTGCTCCGGGCTCCCCCCCCTCCGTCCTGCCGGACATCTCCCCCTCAAGGGGGGAGATCGGCAAGACGCACTTTTCTCACTTCATTCTCGACCGTCGAGAGGTGCGAAACCTCGCCACGGAACGATCTCCCCCCTTGAGGCGGAGATGTCCGGCAGGACAGAGGGGGGTGAGCCGAGAGCACCGGAGCGTCAATGATTTTAACTGCCGTGTACGGTGTCGAAGAACGCGCGTCGGCGGATGACGAACGCAGCCGTACCCCGGCTCAGGACCGGGGTAACGGAAGGATAAGATCAAGCCGTGGCGAGGCAGGCGTTAAAACTCTTTTCCAGCTTCTCGCGGTCCAGCTCACGGCCGATGAAGACGAGGCGGCTTTCGCGCTTTTCATCTTCCTTCCACGGACGCTGGTGATCGCCCTCGATGATCATGTGCACGCCCTGCACCACGTAACGCTCGGCATCGCCCTTGAAGGCGATGATGCCCTTGAGGCGCAGAATGTTCGGGCCGTCGGTCTGGGTGACCTTCTGGATCCACGGGAAGAACCGCTCGGGGTTCATCTCGCCGCCGCGCAGCGAGACTGACTGGACCGTCACGTCATGGATTGGGGATACCGCGCCATGGTGGTGATGATCGTGGCCATGGTCATGATCGTGGTGATGATGCCCGTGGTCATGGTCATGATGATGATGGTCGTGATCGTGATGATGATCGCAATCAGGGCCGCAGACGTGGTCGTCATGGCCGTGCTCGAGGAAATGCGGGTCGTTTTCCAGCGCGCGTTCCAGGTTGAAGGCGCCCTGATCGAGAACCCGGGCGAGATCGACGCCGGAACGGGTGGTCTTGTAGATGCGGGCGGAAGGATTGATGGCGCGCACGATATCCTCGATGCGGGCAACTTCCTCCGGCGAAACGAGATCGGTCTTGTTGACGACAACGACATCGGCAAAGGCGATCTGGTCTTCGGCCTCGCGGCTGTCCTTCAGGCGCAGCGGCAGATGCTTGGCGTCAACCAGGGCAACGACAGCATCGAGCTCGGTCTTGGCGCGCACGTCGTCATCCATGAAGAAAGTCTGGGCGACGGGCACCGGATCGGCAAGGCCCGTCGTCTCAACGATGATACCGTCGAAGCGGCCGGGGCGGCGCATCAGGCCTTCCACGACGCGGATGAGGTCGCCACGCACCGTGCAGCACACGCAGCCATTGTTCATTTCGTAGATTTCCTCGTCGGATTCGACGATCAGATCGTTGTCGATGCCAATCTCGCCGAATTCATTGACGATGACAGCGTATTTCTTGCCGTGGTTCTCGGAGAGAATGCGGTTGAGAAGCGTCGTCTTGCCGGCGCCGAGATAACCCGTCAGGACGGTGACTGGAATGGGCTTGGCTGTTGCTGTTTCGGTCATGGAAAACCCCGCGTGGAGAGAGGCCCGATGGCCTCAGGAAGATGTGTCGTTGTCCATATAGGCGCGACGCTCGGGCAGTTCAAAGAGATTTTGGCCGAATCCGGCCATCTCACTCAAATTTTGTTATGAAATAACGTTATGTCAAAAGCGTGGATATCTTCAAGCAGTTCGACAAGGCCGTTGACGGCGTGGGAAATCAGCCTTTCGCCCTTTTCCGCTGTCGCGGCGGCGGCGTTTCCGGCAACGCCATCGGGGTTGAGGTCGCTCATCAGCCAGCCGAATGCGTGCGGGCCATAGGCGCGCAGGTGTTTGAAGCGGCTGGCGAAATCGCTCTGGCGGGAGGGGAAATTCGCGACCTTTTCCATTGCCACGCATTCGGGGTGAAGTGCCAGCATGACCGATGTCTCGATGTCGCCGCCGTGAATATCAACCGCCTTGTCCTCCGGCTTCACGATGTCTTCCGGCACGCCGAAACGGGTCCAGCTCGTGGCGACCGCCAGCATGCCGAAACGGGCGCGGGCCTCGGTGGCGACGATGGTCATCAGCGGTGAATTGCCGCCATGGGCGTTCAGCATCACGAATTTGCGCACACCTCTTTTATGTTCCAACTCGGCGATGCCGAGCCAGCGCTCGATGGCCTCATCGTATCGCAGCGTCTTCGTGCCCGGCACATTCATGTGTTCGATGGAATATCCGACCGGCTCCGCTGGCAGGAAGAAGACGGGCAGATGACCGGGCAAGGCGGCGGCAAGGCGGGCGACGATGCCTTTGGCAATCAGCGTATCGGTCTCGAAGGGCAGGTGGGGGCCATGCTGTTCATGCGCGCCGAGCGGCAGCACGGAAATCGCGCCTGTTGCGTGAAGATGAGGGTCTGTTACGTTTTCGTCGTGATAATGCGTGTATGAGTTTGGCATCTGGCAGTCCGCGCGAGCATTCGGTAAGGATTTCCAGCAACATATATCGGTTCCGCCACAGGGTAAAAGGCACTCGCGTATGAGCAAGGACAAATCCGGGAACAAGGACAAAAGCGCCAAGAAGGATAAGGGCGGCAAGAAGGTCAAGGACGCCAAAAAGAGGGATGAAAACTTCAACCCGGAGGAGTTGGCGCAATCGATAACCCAGGCCGCCCGCTCCATGCGTACCGCGCTCAGCCACAGCCTCGCCGAAAGCGGGCTTTATGCCGGACAGGACGGCGTCATCCTGGCGCTGGCGCAGGAAGGCAGCCTGACGCCGGGGCAAATCGCGCAGAAGCTGGGTGTCAAGGCGCCGACCATGACGCGCACCATTGGCCGCATGGAAGCCCAGGGTTTCGTGGAACGCAGCGGTGACGACGGGGACGGTCGTGTGACGCTGGTGAAGCTGACCGAAGCGGGCCTGAAAAGCGTCGAGCACATCAACGTTTCCATCGCCAATTGTGGCGCGAGAGCTGTCGAAGGCCTTTCGGCCAAGGATGTTCGCAACATTGTTAAACTCTTGAAAGCAATAGACGCCAATCTTCAATAATTTTTGCTGAAATTTTTAAAAGAACCATCTGTTTTGCGGTTATTCCTTAAACGGGTTGCGGATTTTGTTTAAATTGTTTAATTGCGATTTAAACGGAGCCATCCGTCACTGACACGCGTTTGGGGAGGAATGCCGTGGCCCAAAAGGTCAAACTGTCTACCATCGCCGAAAGTCTCGGCCTTTCAACCGCCACCATTTCCCTTGCATTGCGCGACAGTCCGCTGGTCGCCGCAGATACGCGGGACAAGATCAAGGAACAGGCGCGGGCGCTGGGCTACATTTACAACCGCCGCGCCGCCAGCCTGCGCACCTCGCGCTCCGGCATTGTTGGTGTCGTGTTCCATGACGTGATGAACCCCTTCTACGGCGAAATCCTGAAAGCCATTGAAAGCGAGTTGGACCGCAGCCGCCAGACCTTCATCCTGTCCAACCATTATGATTCGGTTGAAAAGCAGCGCACCTTCATCGAGACGCTGCTGCAGCTCGGCTCCGACGGCATCATCATGTCGCCGGCCATCGGCACGCCGATCGAGGACATGACGCTCGCCGAAGAAAACGGCATGCCTGCCATTCTGGTGGCCCGTTCCATGGATGGCGTTGATATGCCGACCTATCGCGGCGACGACAGCTACGGCATTTCGCTCGCCACCAACCATCTGATCAGCCTCGGCCACCGCACCATCGCCATGGTCGGCGGCACTGACCAGACTTCCACGGGCCGTGACCGTTACCAGGGTTACGTCAATGCGCTGCGCAAGGCCGGCATCGAGGTCGACCCGAACCTGCGCATTCCCGGCCCGCGCTCCAAGCAGGGCGGTTTCGAGGCGGCGGTGCATTTCCTGTCGCTGCCGCAGAAGCCGACCGCCGCCGTGTGCTGGAACGATCTCGTCGCCATCGGTCTCATGAACGGTATTTCCCGCGCCGGTCTGGTGCCGGGTGTCGATATCTCCGTGACCGGCTACGACGACCTGGAGGAAGCTGCCATCGCCACCCCGGCGCTGACCACGGTTTCCAACGGCCAGGCCGAGGTCGGGCGCCTGGCGGCCCGCGCACTGCTGGACAGGCTGGCGGGAAGCCATGAACCTGACGGCATTCACCTCATCAAGCCGGAAATGCGTATCCGGCAATCGACCGGGCCGGTGCGGCCGCGGGTGTGAGCGTATCGCCCTCGCAGGCCTGGATACGGCAGGTTACATGCTCCTCGTCGTCTACGGTGTTTCCTTCCTCCGTCATTCCGGCCTTGAGCCGGAATCCCGGCCGCCGCGTGTCTATGCGGCGAAAAACAGTCATTCAGCCCAATGACTTGCGCTGGCTGGATGCCGGATCAACTCCGGCATGACAACCTTGCAAGTGCCGCAGCAAAGGCTGCATGATGCTGCCGGGCGCTTAAAAAAATCGGCATGAAACGTCGCTCTGTCCCCATAGCTTCCGCTTATTGGCCTTTTCACGGCAGCCGTTGTTTGAAAAGATCGCGGTCCGATGGAGCAGGATGGCGGGTAGTTTGCCGGCAACCCTCTCCGGCTATTGGAATGTTATCAGGAGGAATATCCGCTTATGTCTGACAAAAAGGCCGTCGTTCTCGTTCCCGGCAAGATCAATCCGCGCGTTCTCGAACGCCTCGAAGGCAAGGTCGAGATTGTCACGGCACCCGCCGGCGCAGAGCCGGTTCTACCCGCTGGCGCGGCGGAGCGCATCAACGCCATTGCCGTTTCCGGCGCCGTCAACGCCAAATGGATCGACGCGCTGCCGAAGCTCGAGATCATCGCCAATTTCGGCGTGGGTTATGATGGTGTCGACGCCAAACACGCCGCCACGCGTGGCATCGTGGTGACGAATACGCCTGATGTGCTGAATGACGAAGTGGCCGATACGACGATCGCGCTGTTGATCAACACCGTGCGCCGTCTCTATCAGGCCGAGACGTGGCTGCGGGATGGCAAATGGGTTGGCGAAGGCCCGTTCGCGCTGTCGCCGTTTTCGCTGCGCGGCCGCAAGGTCGGCCTGTTCGGCATGGGCCGCATCGGCCAGGAAATCGCGAAGCGCCTTGAACCCTTCAAGGTGGAGATCGGCTATTACACCCGCAGCAAGCGCGACGAACTCTCCTACACCTATTATGCTTCGCTGAAGGAGATGGCTGAGGCCGTCGATACGCTGATCTGCATCGTGCCCGGCACTCCGGAGACGCACAAGGCGATCAATGCCGATATCCTGACCGCGCTCGGGCGTGAGGGCGTGTTCATCAATGTCGGTCGCGGCTCCAGCGTCGATGAGGAAGCGCTTCTTGCGGCGCTCAAAAGCGGTGCGCTGGGTGCTGCCGGTCTCGACGTGTTCTATGCTGAGCCGAAGGTGCCGGAAGCCTTCCTGTCGCTACCAAACGTTTCCCTGTTGCCGCATGTCGCTTCTGCGTCCATCCCGACACGCAATGCGATGGCCGATCTGGTGGCTGACAATATTCTCGGCTGGTTCAGGGATGGCAAGGTGCTGACGCCGGTGCCGGAGACGCCGGTCAAGGGGTAAGGCCTGTTGGCAAGCCTTGACCAATATCCTCTGGTGAGGCGAATGGCTTTGCCCGCTCGCAAATCCCGCGCACCGTCACCCCGGACTTGATCCGGGGTCTAGCGCGATAAAGTCTTTGATCGCAAAAGACTTGTTTCTCACGGCGCAGACGCGCCGTGGCTGGATGCCGGATCTAGTCCGGCATGACGGAAGAGAATTTTGTGACGACGGCGGTCGGCCTCGTGCGTGCACGCCGTCCTACTCCGCAATTTCCTCCGCCGTCACCCATCGCCCCTCGGCAAAAGACCGGGCCATGGCGTGAATGCTGCGCTCGATCTTCAGCCCCTCCTCGAAGTCGATGATATGCGCCTTTTTCCCTTCGATCGCCGCGATCAGTTCCCGGCATTCGATCACCTTCAGGTCATTGAAGCCGAGGCCGTGGCCGGGGGCGGGGATGAAGCGGTCGTAGGGCTTGTGGTGCGGGGCGGTGAGGATGGTTCGGAAACCCTGCTCTTCCGGGCGTCCGTCCGTGGTGTAAAGCTGGAACTCGTTCATCCGTTCCTGATCGAACAGGATCGAGCCGGTAGAGCCATAAATCTGGATGGCGATGCGGCCCTTGCGGCCCCAGGCGGAACGGTTGGCGATGAGCACGGCGGAAATGCCGCCTTCAAGTTTCAGGAGAACGCTCGCGAGATCATGCGTCTCAACCGCGCGTTCGCCGCCGCCGGCAAGCGGACGGGTCTCGTAAGGTTTGACCATGTCGGTAATGGCGCTTTGTGCGTGGCCGAACAGGGCGTAAAGCAGCGATAGCGGGTGCACGGCGAAATCATCCAGCGCGCCGTAACCGGAAGACGCCTCGCTCTTCCAGTAGAAGGGCTGGGTGGCATCGGCCATGAAGTCCTCGTCCATTTCGGCACGTACATGATAGACCCTGCCGATCGCACCTTCGTCGATCAGGCGGCGGATGTGGCGGATGACGGGGTTCTGGATGTAGTTGTAACCCATCGCCGCCGCCTTGCCGGACTGGCGGGCCGCATCACGCATCTTCACCGCGTCAGCAAAGGCGGGCGCCATCGGCTTTTCACACCAGACATGCTTGCCGGCCTCAAGCGCGGCAATCGCCATTTCCGGGTGGAAGGCGTTGGGCGTGGTGACGGAGATGACATCTATCTCGGGGTCGGAAAGCAGGTCGCGCCAGTTGCCTGTCGAGCGGGCAAAACCGAACTCTGCGGCTTTCTTCGCGGCAAGCTCGGGGTTGACTTCCGCCAGCGTCACGAGGCGGGGGCGTTCCACATCGCCGAAGACGCTCGTGACGTTGTTCCACGCCAGCGCGTGGCATTTGCCCATGTAACCGGTGCCGATAAGGCCCACGCCAAGAGCGGTCATGGTATTCTCCTCCCGAAATTATTTTAATTAATACAATTCGTTAATTGCGTTTGTTGTGTGCCAAGACAGTCTCAAGACGTGTCTTCGCGCACTCCCTCATTCCTGTGCCTGTCACAGGGATGAGGAGGCTGCGATGTTTGTCTGAAATGCCTTACGGATTATCGCGCTTGAAAATCCAGTCATGATCCGGGTGGTTCTTGAAGCGCCATTTGCGCATCGGCCCCGCCATCACGTTCAGATAATACATCTCGTAACCATAGGGCGCGCCGCAGGGGTGATGGCCCTTTGGCACCAGCACGACATCCCCATCGGATACCGCCATGGTCTCATCAAGCGAACCGTCTTCGGTGAAGACGCGCTGGAAACCGAAACCCTGCGCCGGGTTGAGGCGATGATAATAGGTTTCTTCGAGATAGGTCATGTCGGGGTAGTTATCCTCGTCATGGCGGTGCGGCGGATAGGAAGACCAGTTGCCCGAGGGTGTGAAGACTTCCGTTACCAGCAGGCTGTCGGCGACGTCGCGTTCTTCCATGGCGATGGGGAAGATGTATCGCGTGTTGGCGCCCTTGCCGCGCGCGGTCAGCTGCACGCCGTCAGGTCCGATCTGCTGCGCCTCGCGGCTGCCTTTTTCGCCGGGTGCTGTGCAGACGCCGACGGTGCAATCCGTTGTGGCTGTCAGTGACCATTCGGAACCGGCCGGAACATAAACGCAATGCGGCGGCTTGCGCTCGAACACATTCATGCGGTCACCGAGTTCACCGAAATCCTTGCCGCCAGCGGAAATCGTTGCCTTGCCTTCGACAAGGACGAGAATGACTTCCGTGTCGCCGGTGCTTTCGGCTGCCGTCTCGCCCGGCTTCAGTCGGTAAAGACCGAAACCGACATAACCCCAATCCGCGCTTTGGGGCGTGATATCGTGCACCTTGCCGCTTGTCGCGACCGGCTTGCGCAGAAGTGAGGTCATGGTGTCGTTCCTTTTTCGTGTGTAGCACAAACATGTCGTTCGGTAGTTTCGCGCCCACCCGTCATTCCGGCCTTGAGCCGGAATCCAGCTGACGCGCGTCTGCGCGGCGCGAAGACTTTTTCAGCCCAAGGACTTGGGCTGGCTGGATACCGGCTCAAGGCCGGTATGACGGGTGGGATAGGTCACCCGCCTTCCTTGGCTCAGCTCAAGCGGCCTGAGCCTTGTCCAGCCCCGCTTCGCGCGCAAACGCCTTCAGCGATTTCAGCCCGAGGCTCTGATATTCGAACGGGTTGCGCACGTCAGGATCCTGCTCGGCCTCGATCACCAGCCAGCCGCTATAGCCATGCTCGGCCGCCACTTTCAGCACGGGCGGGAAGTTGACGCCGCCTTCACTATCGCCCGGCACGGTGAAGACACCGCGGCGAACGCCTTCGAGGAAGGAGAGCCGCTCATTGCGGACCTGATCGGCAATGACCGGGCGCACGTTCTTGGCATGGATATGGCCAACGCGGCCCATGTATTTCTGCGCGACGCGAACGGGGTCGCCGCCGCCGAACAGGCAATGGCCGGTATCGAGCAGCAGATGCGTCTTCGGACCGGTGTGCTGCATCAGAAGGTCGATTTCATCTTCGCTCTCGACCACGGTTCCCATGTGGTGATGGTAGACGAGGGTGATGCCCTGCTCAGCAGCAAAAGCCGCAAGCGCTTCCACGCCCGCGCCGAATTTAGCCCAGTCCTCGGCCGCAAGGCGCGGACGGTCTACCAGCGCCGTGTCGTCTGCGCCGTGGATGGCGTTGGAGGTCTCGCAGACGATGATGACCTTCGAGCCCATGGCCTTCAGGAGGTCAAGCGCCGGCTGCATCGCCTTCTTTTCGGATTCGATATCGTCGGTCAGAAGGTTCAGCGAATGCCAGCCCGAGACGAAGGAGAGGCCGCGTGGCGAAAGCACGCCCTTCAGGCCTTCCGGGTCGGTCGGGAATTTGTGACCCTTTTCGATGCCGTCGAAGCCGATCTTGGCGGTTTCATCAAGGCATTGTTCAAGGCTGATATGGGCGCCCAGCGTGCGGTCGTCGTCATTGGACCAGGCGATGGGGTTGGTGCCGTAACGGATCATCTTACTGTCTTTCCTTGACATGGTTTTCATAACGAGCGCGCGCCGGGCCGATTTCGGCGCGGTCTGAGACTTCAGGCACCGCGACATCCCACCAGTGGCCACCGGCTCTCGGGGTCGGATAGGGGTCGGTATCGATGACGATGACGGTCGTGCGGGTGGAGGCGCGGGCGGCGGCGAGGGCCTCTTCCAGTTCGGTTATGGTCGAAACCTTGCGTGCATCCGCGCCCATCGAGCCGGCATGGGCGACGAAGTCGATGGCGATGGGATTGACGTTGGTATGGGCGTAGAGGTTGTTGAACTCCGCGCCGCCGGTTTCCATCTGCAGACGGTTGATGCAGCCGTAACCCCTGTTGTCGGTAATGACGAGCGTGATCTTCACGCCCATGGCGACCGATGTGGCAAGCTCGGAATTCATCATCATATAGGAGCCATCGCCGACCATGACGATCACGTCCCGGTCCGGTTCCGCCATCTTGATGCCGAGCCCGCCGGCGACCTCGTAACCCATGCAGGAGAAGCCGTATTCCATGTGATAGGAAAGCGGCAGCTTGGATTTCCAGAGCTGGTGCAACTCGCCCGGCATGGTGCCGGCCGCGCACATGACGACGGTATTGTCGCGCGACTGGCGCTGGACAGCACCGATGACCTGCATGTCGGTCGGCAGGCTGTTTGCGTGCTCTTCGCCCGGCGCCGCCGTATCGGCATCGGCCTTTTCGAACCATGCTGCCTTGAGGCCCGCATCCGGCGCTGCAAAACGGTGAGCGCCGAGGGCTGCGGAGAGTTTTTCAAGCCCGATTTTGGCATCCGCCGTCAGGCTGATCGCATCATGCTTGGCGCTGTCATAGGGCTGGACGTTGAGCGCCAGGATTTTGCGGTTCGGGTTCTTGAATAGCGCCCAGGAGCCGGTGGTGAAATCCTGAAAGCGGGTGCCGACACCGAAGACCAGATCAGCCTTTTCGCTGATGATATTGGCGCTTTCGGCACCGGTAACGCCAACGGGGCCGAAATTGAGATCGTGATCCCAAGCCAATGCTGATTTACCGGCCTGCGTTTCGACGACGGGGATGGAGTGGGTTTCGGCAAAGCGCTTCAGCGTCTCCGTTGCGCCGGCGAAATGAACGCCGCCGCCAGCAACGATGATGGGGTTCTTCGCGGCCTTCAGCGCCGCGACGGCCTCTTCGAATTCCACCACGTCGGGCTCGGGGCGGCGTTGGCGCCAGACCCGCTTTTCGAAGAAGCTTTCGGGATAATCATAGGCTTCCGCCTGCACATCCTGGCAGAAGGCGAGCGTGACGGGGCCGCAATCGGCAGGGTCCGTCATGGTGCGCATGGCGCGGGGGAGGGCGGTGAGCAACTGTTCCGGCCGCATGATGCGGTCGAAATAGCGGCTGACAGGACGGAAGCAGTCATTCACCGTCATGGTGCCATCGCCGAAATCCTCGAGCTGTTGCAGCACGGGGTCCGGGCCACGATTGGCGAAGACATCGCCGGGGATCAGTAGGACGGGCAGGCGGTTGACGTGGGCCAGCGCTGCCGCCGTCACCATGTTGGCGGCACCCGGGCCGATGGAGGAGGTGACCGCCATGGCGCGGCGGCGGCGCAGCTGCTTGGAATAGGCAATGGCCGCATGGGCCATGGACTGCTCGTTCTGGCCGCGATAGGTCGGCAGCTCGTCCCTGATGCCGTAAAGCGCTTCGCCGATGCCGGCGACATTGCCATGGCCGAAAATCGCCCACATGCCGGCAATATATGTTTCGCCATGTTCATTCATCTGCGCTGCCAGGTAACGAACCATGGCCTGCGCAGCCGTCAATCTTACTGTCTTCACGCTGCCTCTCCCTTTTTGGCGCGCGCCTCATCCCAAATACGGCACAGGCTGGTATAGCGCTGCGCCATATCCTTGACCGCTTCCTCGTCGGTCATCTTGCCGGAAAGCCAGCCGCGGGCGGCGTCGGCAAAAATCGTGCGGCCAACCGCGAAACCCTTGACCAGATCGAAGCCAGCCGCAAGGCGGAAGCTTTCTTCCAGTTCGCTCTGCGGTGCGTCGAGACCGAGAACGACGATGCCCCGCACGTAAGGGTCGTTGCGGTTAACGGCGTCGCAGGCGTTCTTCCATGCCGCGGTGGTTTTCATCGGCTCCAGCTTCCACCAGTCCGGGTAAACGCCGATTTCGTAGAAACGCTCGATGATGCGGGCGGCGGTAAGATCGTCGGTCGGGCCGACCTTGGAGGGAATGATCTCCAGCAGCATTTCCAAGCGGTTGCGCCGTGCGGCCTCGAACAGCCGTATCACGGTCTCTTCCTGCGCAGCGCGCATCTCATCCGTGTCATCGGGGTGATAGAAACAAAGTACCTTGACGACATTTTCGAGCGGCCATTCGGTAAGCCCGCCAAAGTCCTTGCCGAGATCGGGTTCCAGTGTCAGCGGGCGCGAGCCCGGCCATTCCACCGGACGGCCGATCCAGAGGCCGGAGCCGCTGGCGGCAAACAGCGCGTCACGTCCAAGGCGTCCGTCGCAGAGAATGCCATAGCCCGGCTCACCACCGGAAACTTTTTGCGCGGCCTGGAGGCAAAGCTTCTTGAAGGCGCCGATCTGCTCATGCTTGACGCCAAGCTCGTCGGCGATCGCTTCCAGCTGCATGCGATGGTCGAAAGCGAAGACGCGCATGGTCTCCCAATCGCCCTTGCGGTTGGTGGACCAGTGCACCTGCTCCAGCGCCTCGTCCTTGCGTAGCGCCTTGTTGCGAATGCCGGCCTTGAAGAAATATTGCAGCTCTTCCCAGCTTGGATAAGCGGGCGTGCAGCCATGCCGGGAGACGGCGAAGGCGCCGCAGGCATTGGCGTATTTCAGCGTCGTCGGCCAGTCTTCGCCGCGCAGCCAGCCGCGGAACAGTCCGGCCATGAAGCCGTCGCCAGCGCCCAGAACATTGAAGACCTCGATCGGGAAACCTTCGCCCGTCTGCCCGTCATCGAGGCTTGCGGGAATATCGCCGGTGAAGACCGAAGCACCCATCGGGCCGCGCTTGCACACCAGCGTGGCATTCGAAACCTTGCGCACGGCATTCAGTGCGGTCAGCGTATCTGTCGAGCCGCCGGCAATGTGAAATTCTTCTTCCGTGCCGACGATCAGATCGAAGAGATGCAGGGTGGATTGCAGCTTGGCGGTGACCTTCTGCGATTCCACGAAACGGCTCTCGCCATCGCCATGGCCGGCCACACCCCAGAGATTGGGGCGGTAATCGATATCGAGCGCGGTTTTTGCACCATTTTCTCGGGCGAGTTTCAGGGCCTTCAGCACCGCCGCTTCCGTTCTTGGATGCGACAGATGCGTGCCGGTGGCGCAGACGCAGGCCGCCTCGGCAATGAAGGCGGGATCGATATCGTCTTCGCTCAGCGCCATGTCGGCGCAGTTTTCGCGGTAGAAAATCAGCGGGAACTGGTTCTGATCACGAATGCCGAGCAGCACCAGCGCGGTCAGGCGCTCCGGGTCGGTTTTCACGCCACGCACGTCAACGCCTTCGCGCACCAGCTGTTCGCGGATGAAGCGGCCCATGTGCTCGTCGCCGACACGGGTGATGACGGCGCTGTTAAGGCCAAGCCGCGCAGCACCGGCTGCAATGTTCGTGGGAGAGCCGCCAATATATTTGGCAAAGGAGGCCATGTCCTCCAGACGGCCACCGACCTGCGACCCATAAAGGTCAACAGACGAGCGCCCGATCGTGATGAGATCAAGTTTTTTCAAAAGGTTCCTCCTTAGCACCGCACGCTGGCGCGGTCTGCCTCATATGTGTCGAGCGGATCAGGCAACCATGCCGCCAGCTATCGCCATCCCCGCTCCGGTGAGCCTCCTCCGCTCACATGGCCCGTCACGAGAAGGACAGTCGTGGAATGTCCGTTTCATGAATTTGGATCATAAATTCTATTTTTTCCGTTTTCAATAAAAATATTCAGGCCGTCTTGCGTGTACCCACAGCCACGGCAAGGGTGATGGCGAGACAGAGCGTGGCCGAAAGGGAGCGGAAAGCGCCGAAATCGATCTCTGTAACCGTCAGCAGCGTTGCGCCGGATTTCCTTAGCGGATTGACGGCGGAATCAGACATGGCGACAACCGGAACGCCCTTGGCGCGGGCCGTTTCCGCCAGTTCCAGCGTCTCGGTGGAGTAGGGGGAAAAGGTGATTGCGATCAGCGCGTCGTCGCGGGAAATCGCACTGATATTGCCGAGCCCGCCCACGGCGCTATGCAGAACCGCCGGCACCTTCATCTTCTCGAAGGCATAGGCCAGATAGCTGGCAATGGGGAAGGACCGCCGCAGGCCGACGATATGCACGGTGCGCGCCTTGGCCAGCACGGAAACCGCCTCATCAAGCTGTCGGGTGTCGACCGATTTCAGCAGCATTTCCAGCGACGAGCGGCCGGCTTCCACGAATTCGGCAAGCAGGCCGGACGCGCTTTCATCGCCCTTTTCGCGCAGATGATCGAGCCGCGTGGCATAATCCGGCCAGCCGCCGACATAGGAATCACGGAACAGGCGCTGCATTTCCGAAAATCCGGAAAAACCCATGATCTGGCAGAACCGCATGAAGGCCGAGGGTTGCACGCCGGCGCCTTCAGCCATTTCGGCGACGGTGGAAACGGCGATTCGATCCTGATTGGAGGCGACATAATCGGCACATTGCCGCAATCGTTTCGGCAAACCCTCCGCCACCTGGAGCAGCCGCTCCTCAAAAGCCTTTACGGAGTCTGGCGCCTCGATTGCCGTCATTGTCGTTCCCTGGTGCAGATTGAAATCGTGTGCACTTTAACTGCAATGGAATTTTTATTCCATTGGGTTTTTCGGAGGAAGGGCAAATGAGACGGCGGGGGCTTTGTATGATCGGTCACCCTCCGTCATTCCGGCCTCGAGCCGGGATCCAGCCGACGCGCGTCGGCGCGGCACGAAGGGTCTCTTCACCCCAAAGACTTTGGGTGGCTGGATGCCGGCTCAAGGCCGGTATGACGGAGATTATATATGAACGCGCAATGGCGATACGTTGGCTTAGTGCAGCCCACCCACGCCTAGATGCGTATCGATAATATCCGGGTTCTCCACCAGTTCGCTCGACGGTCCGTCCCAGACGATGCGGCCGCGTTCCATGATGATGGCGTGGTCGGCGAAGTCGATGGCCATCTGGATGCGTTGTTCGACGAGAAGAATGGTCATTTCGCCGGATTGGGCGAGCTTGGAGAAGGCGGCCATCAGCTCTTCGCAGATGACGGGGGCGAGGCCTTCGAGCGGTTCATCGAGCAGCAGCACCCGCGGCTGGCCGAGAATGGTGCGGGCGGTGGACAGCATCTGCTGTTCGCCACCGGAAAGTTGCGAGCCGAGATTGCGGCGGCGCTCCTTGAGGCGCGGAAACAGCGTGTAGGCTTCCTCGATCGCCGATTTCGGTCGCCCCTTGAGGCCCACGAACAGGTTTTCCTCCACCGTCAGCGTCGGAAACACGTCACGGGTCTGTGGCACGTAACCGAGGCCGGCCTTGGCGCGCGCAGCACTTGGCAGGGTGCCAATCTCCTGCCCCCCGATGCGGATATCGCCGGAAAAACGCTTCGTCTGGCCGGCCAGCGTGGCGAAGAGGCTTGTCTTGCCGACGCCGTTGCGGCCGAGCACGGCGAAACGCGAGCCCGATGGCACGGAAAGCGACAGGCCCTCGATGACCCTCGTCGGGCCATAACCGGCCGTGAGGTTGACGATTTCAAGCGGCGCTGCGGGCATCGGCGTAACTTCCCAGATAGGCTTGGCGGACTTCCGCATTGCTGGTGACATCATCAGGCGAACCGTCGAAGATGACGGCGCCGGCGGCCAAAACGACGACGCGCTTGGCAAAACGGAAGACCAGATCCATGTCGTGTTCGATCATCAGGATCGCGAGGTCGGATGGCAGCCGGTCAAGCGCCTGTTCGATACGCGCGGTTTCCGTGGAAGGCACGCCGGCGGCCGGTTCGTCGAGCAAGAGGATTTTCGGGCGAAGCGCCATGGCAAGCGCGATCTCGATCAGCCGCTGCTGGCCATAAGCGATTTCGCGCACCTTTGTTTCGGCGAGGGCCGTGAGGCCAAGCGTGCCGAGAATGTCGCGGGCTTCGCCCATTACCGCAGGCATGGCACGGTAACGGCCGAAAATCCGGCCGGTCTTTCCCTCACGCTGGAGAATGGCGAGCGCCACGTGCTCCTCTGGCGTCATGTCCTGAAACAGCCTGGTAACCTGGAAGGAACGTACGAGCCCGCGTTTCACGCGCTGGCTGGCGCTAAGGCCCGTCACATCCTCGCCGGCGATGCGCACCGTGCCGGCTGACGGTTTGATATTGCCGGTGACGAGATTGACAAAGGTCGTCTTGCCGGCGCCATTGGGGCCGATGAGTACCGTCCGGTCTCCCGGCGAAAGCGACAGCGAGACGTTGTTGGTGACGACGAGGCCGCCGAAATTTTTCTGCAGGCCGGAGACTTCGAAAATGGCGCTCATTTGCGACCTCCCCGGAGACGCGCGATGATCTGTTCGCCTGCGCCATAAAGGCCGCGCGGCGCGAAGAGCACGACGGCGATCAGCAGCAGGCCGACAATGGTGAGCCAGTGAAACGGGTTGGCGGCGGAAACCACGTCTTCAAACCACATGAAGGTGACGGTGCCGATCAGCGCGCCGTAAAGGGAACCCGCACCACCGAGCACCAGCATGACCAGCCCCTCGGCCGATAGCGTGAAGCTGAGGCTGTCCAGGCCGACGACCTGCGTGGAGATGGCGTTGAGCGCACCACCAATGCCGGCGACGATGCCTGAGATAACGAACATCTTCAGGATTGTGCCATTGACGGCGCCGCCCATGGCCTGAATGCGGATGCTGTCCTGTTTGACGCCCCGGCACAACATGCCGAAGGGTGAATTGACGACCACCTTTAGGGCGAGGAAGACGACAAGCAGCAGGCAGACACCATAGATATAGGCGGTGCGGCCGAAGAGGTCGAATTCGAAGGTGCCGAACAGCGCGTCCGGCGAAACGCCGGCAAGACCGTCGCTGCCCCCGGTCCAGCCTGAAGCCTTGTTCGCCGCCTCGTGGAACAGGTGGATGACGGCGATGGATAGCACAAGCTGTGGAAGCCCGTGGGCACGCAGCAGCACCGCGCCGGAAAGCAGCCCGGCCACGCCGCCCGCAGCCGCGCCGATGGCGGTCATGAGAAGCGGGTCGGTGATTTCGAAATGGGCGGCGGCGATGCCGGCGGCATAAGCGCCGGCGCCGAAGAGGGCGGCATGGCCAAGCGTGGCGACGCCGCAATAACCGGTGACGAGATCGATCGACAGCACCAGAAGCGCAATGGCTATGATGCGTGTCAGAAGTGCCAGATTATCCGGAAACAGGTAATAACCGGCAACAGCGGCGGCGATGATGAGGAGCGGCCCCGCGAGCGCGCGCAGCGGTGAGCGCGCCTTCGGAATGTCTGCCGTTTCAGTCACGTCGTTCATGAGCACCGCCATCTCATTTCGCCCTTCCAAGAAGGCCGCGCGGGAACAGCGTGATGATCACGATGACCGCCAGATAAAAGAAGAATTCGCCATATTCGGGCGCAAGATATCGCCCGGTCGTATCGATGGCGCCGAGCAGCAGGCAGGCGATCAACGCGCCGGGAATGGAGCCCGCGCCACCAACGGAAACCACGACCAGAAAGGTGACCATGTAGCGCAGGGCATAATAGGGTTCCACCGGCAGCAGTTCCGCGCCGATGACGCCGCCCATGGCGGCTAGTCCGACGGCGATGGCGAAGCTGACGGCATAGATGATTTCGGTGCGCACGCCGAGGGCTGCGGCCATGGCGGCATTATCGACCGCCGCGCGCAGCTTGATGCCGAAGGCGGTCTTTTCAAAGGTGAACCACAGCGCGCCGGCCACGGCAAGACCGCAGGCAATGGCGAAGATGCGGTGGGTGGCGATGGTGCGGAAGCCAAGATCGGTGGGGCCGGCCAGCTGCTGCGGCAGCGGAATTGTCTTCAGCGTCGGGCCGAAAACGAAGTTCGCGATGCCAATGATGCAGAAGGTGATGCCGATGGTCATCAGCACCTGTGTCAGTTCCGGCGCGCCATAGATGCGGCGATAAAGGAAACGTTCGAGCGGTATGGCGATGACGATGGTGCCGACGATGGCGACGAGGATCGCAGCCGCATAACCGAGACCCAGTCCGTGGGCGGCATAGGAGGCGAGATAACCGCCGATCATGGCGAAAGCGCCGTGCGCCAGATTGACCACACGCATCAGCCCCATGGTGACCGAAAGGCCGATGGAGATGATGAACAGGACCATGCCATAGGCAAGCGCATCGATGAGGATGCTGAAGACCGTCTGCATGATGAAGAAACTCCTCCCGGTGCTGCAATGCCCGTCCGGGCCGGAAACGGGCCGCCACTGGCGGCCCGGCAATATTGTCCTGTCTGGCCGTTACTTCGCGGCGGCGAGACCCGGATCGCCCTGTTTTTCGAAGGTCTGGACTTCCTTGTTGTAATAGCTGCCGTCATCGGCCTTGGCTACTTCGCGCAGATAGATGTTCTGCGTGATGTGGCGGCTTTCCGGGTCGATGCTGACCGGGCCGCGCGGGCTTGTCCAGGAAAGGCCCTTGACTGCCTCAACCGCCTTTTCCGCATCCTGCTTGCCGCCAGTGGCCTCGATCATCTTGCTGATGACATACATGCCGTCAAAGGCGCCGACGGAAGGGAAGGAGAGTTCCTTCGGATTGCCGATTGCCTTGGTTGCGGCTTCCACGAAGGTCTTGTTCTCGGGTGAATCATGCGAGATGGCATAATGGAAGGTCGTCTGCATGCCGAGTGCGGCTTCCCCGAGCGCCGGCAGATCGGATTCCTGCGTCAGATCACCCGGCGCGAAGAGCTTGACGCCTGCGGATTTCAGGCCGTTGTCGTTGAAGGCCTTGACGAAACCGAGCGTGGTCGGGCCCGATGGCAGGAAGGCGAAAACACCCTGTGCGCCGGAATCCTTCACACGTTGCATGATGGGACTGAAATCATTGGTGGAAAGCGGCATGCGGATGGTTTCAACCACTTCGCCGCCGGCAGCGGTGAAGGCCGCCTTGAAAGCATTTTCGGCATCGACGCCCGGGCCATAATCGCTGACCAGTGAGATGACCTTCTTCACGCCGCCGTCAAAGGCCACCTTGGCGATGGGGGTGGAAGTCTGCCAGGTGGTGAACGACGTGCGCACCACATAGGGGCTCTTGGTCACGATGGCCGAGGTGGCGGCATTCATGACCACCATCGGCACGTTGCCCTGCTTCAGCAGGGGTGTGACGGCCATGGCGTCAGGGGTAAAATAGAAGCCGGCAAGATATTGCACGCCTTCCTTCACCACCAGCTCCTGCGCCAGTGCCTTGGATTGCGCCGGATCGGCCTGCGGCACATCGCGATAGACGACCTCCACCGTGTCATTGCCGACCTTGTTGCCGTGAAGGGCAAACCAGGCATCGATGCCGGCCTTGAAGTTCTTGCCCTGCAGCGCAAACGGGCCGGAGAACGGGCCGACAACGCCCACCTTGATCGTTTCTGCATAAGCGGCAGAGCTGAAACAGATGGCCGCTATCGCCACGGTGATCCGAAATTTCATGGTTTCCTCCAAATTCGCCTGTGGCTCCCATCCACCGGTCCAGGCTGCCAGATTGATGATTAAGAATATCAAAGTAAAATGAAATAAGGGGGGTAATAAATAACCTGACGGTTATCAATACCGCGTCTTTGACGCCTTGCCCATATCGGATCGGGAAATCAGCCCGGCGCCTGCCCCTTTTTCAGCTCCGCATCGGCCTTGGTCTTCGCGGTCAAACAGTTCGGGGCAAATGTCGCCTGCAACCGCGCGGCCGGCAGTCCCGCAACCAGAGCTTTAACCAGTTCTAAGGGGATTTTTCGTAGTCTCCCCAAGCATATTTAGAACGTTATTTGGTGTCTTGATGGGCGAATATCAGAATAAAGCTGTTGAGCTGATGCGCAATCGCGTTGGAGAAAACAGGCTCAACAACCGGATCGAGCGTCGTGAAGCATTTCTGCGCAAGGCGCTGACGCTTTATCATGCCATGGGTGGTGCGATGGAGGATGTGGAAGCGGCCGTCAAGGACGCCGTGTCATCACCTGCACCGACCATCGACGTGGCCGTTGGCGACGTGATGTACAAGCTGGCCGCCATCGGCCATGTGGCCGATCTCGATATTATCCAGGCGGGATATAACAAGCTTGATGCCGCCAACCTGCATATTCTCAGCAAGGGCAAGAAGCTGCTGCAAAAACAGCGCGATCAGAAACTGGCTGCGACAACGCCGGGGAAGTGAACCGCCCGCCCGGGGCGGTTGCCGTATCAGGCCACTTGCGGCGACAGGATTTCCTGCCAGGCATCGTAGGCGGACAGCACCGTTTCCATTTGCGCCGTGTGGCCGGTGATGAAATCCGTGCCATAGATGGTTTCGTCGGGATATTCGGTGATCAGCGTCATCGGCACGGTGTGGCGGTCATCGATGGACGACAGGCACGGAAAGCCGTTGATGATGCGGAAACCGGTTTCGCCGGCGTGGATTTCATAAAGCGCGATCTGGCGGTTATTGTAGTCGAGCAGGCCGGGAATGGCGCCGAGATGGCGGGTTACCTTGTCCAGCAGGGCTTCCGCTCGGCTTTCCCAGTCCGCATGGTGGCGGATGATGAGGAAGAAACCCTTCGGCAGCGTCCACATGGCGAAATTGCGCGGCACATAACCGGACAGAGGCCGGGTCCACTCATGTGAAGGATACCCGTGCAGGTTCACATGCAAACTGGCGCCGCTCATTTCCTGCGCCTTGAAACGGATTTCCTTCTCGTTCAGATGCGCAGCCGAATTTTCCGGCGTGCGATATTCGAGGTCATCGCCAAGGGCGGTGTACCGCGCCGCATGATGCATGTGGCGCGGATTATCGACGCGCAGACGCTGATGCAGGGCGTAACCGTCAGGATTTTCCAGCGGCGAGATGGTGAAATGCGCGCCCTTGCGATCAGCGAGTTTGCGGGCGGCGCGGATGGCGCCGACGATGCCCGTCGTCTCGTTGGGGTGCTGGCCGCCGCTGATCATCACCGCGGCATCGCTGCCGGCGAGATAACGGGCGGAAAGGATGCGGCCGGAGCGGGAGCGCGCCTGGAATGCCTCGCCGCCGATTTCCTCAAGCAGCCCTGCGAGCTGGCCTGCCGCAACCGGTTCGCGCGCCTCATCGATCGGTTGCTCGCCGCCATCGAGGAAGGCGGTTGTGAGCGGGCGGGTCTCGATGTGAAGGGAGATTTCGCCTTCGCTTCTGACGATTTCCGGTACGATCTGGCCGGGCTTGAGGCCACGGTCACCCAGCGGTCGGCCGGATTTTTTCTGAAAGAACTCCAGCAGCGAGAAATAGAAATCCTCGTGCAGCGCTTCGCGCAGGCTGACGACCTCATCACCAACGGAAAGAGGCAGATCTTCTGCCGGATGGGTAACACGGATGTTCAGTTCCTCGAAATAGGGCTCTTCATCGCCCCAGCCGTGGTTGGCGACGGCACTGATTGCCGCTTCAAAAAGCTGTTCGTAATCCGTCTCCAGTCGCTCGCCCGAGGCATCACCGGCAAGCCGGAACCAGCCGGTTGGCGAGACATTGGTTTCGCCGACGATATCGGTATGAACCCGGTTCGGAGCCAGAACCTTCAGAGTTTCCGTCCTGCCACGGCGGCTCAGCGTCACCTCATAATGGAAACTGTCGTCCTCGCGGGCGATGAAATCCAGCTTCGCATCGCCCACCAGCGCCGCCAGCGGATAGGCCTCCAGCCGGAAACGGTTGGCGGGGGCGTTTTCGTGCACCGGGTAACGCACCTCGATGGCGTCGACGCCATCGAAATTGATCTCTTCCAGAAAGGTGAAGAGAAGGGGCTTGTAGGCGTTGCGGATTCGGGCGCTGACCCCCTTTTTCTTCAGCCTGTTTTCAGCCTCGCGGCGGCTTTTGGCGTCATCAAAGGTCCATGCCTCGAAGGACTGGCCGGGCTCGGCGCGGGCGACCAGTGTATCCAGAGTACGCGCGAAAGTCTGGTTGAAAATCTGGCTCATGGGTTACCTCGAGGTTCTGCCTGTTGGGTCAAGGCTGTCGCGCAGCCAGTCGCCGAGAAGGTTAAGGCCAAGCACGGTGAGAAGGATAGCAAGGCCTGGAAAGACGCTAACCCACCATGCCGTCTGCAGATAAGTACGCCCATCCGCCAGCATGCCGCCCCAGCTTGGAATTGTCGGATCAACGCCGAGACCAAGGAAGGTGAGGCTGCTTTCCAGCAGGATGTTGTTAGCGACATTCAGCGTCATCAGCACGATGACCGGGCCGATGAGGTTCGGCAGCAGGTGCTGAAGGATGATGCGCCAGTCTTTCACGCCAATGGCGCGGGCGGAAAGGATGAATTCCCGCTCCCGCAGCGTCAGCACCGAGCCGCGCACGAGACGGGCATATTGCACCCATTGCGAGACGATCAGAAGGATGATGGTGTTGGTGAGGCTGCCGCCGACAATGGCGATGAAGGTGATGGCTAGCAGGATGAAGGGCATGGCGAGCTGGATATCTGCAAAGCGCATGACCAGCATATCCCAGAAGCCGCGGTAATAACCCGCCACCAGGCCAACCGCGACGCCGAAGATGACAGCACCGATGACCGAGGTGAATCCGACCAGCAGCGAAATTTTGCCGCCGGCGACGACGCGGGCGAGAACGTCTCGTCCCAGCGGATCGGTACCCAGGGGATGGGCGGCATTGGCGAAGGGTTTGGCAAGGCGCGCCATCAGGTCGATCTTGTCAGCTCCGCCCGGAAACAGCACATCGGAAAAGATGACGGCAAGGCAGATGATTGTCGTCAGCGACGCGCCGAGGACGAATTCGAGATTGGTGAAGCGCGCGAGACGCGAGGTTTTGGCAGCCATCGTCACTTACTCCGTGCGGATGCGCGGATCGACAAGCCCATAGGCGATATCGACCAGAAGGTTGATGCCGACGATCATCAGCGACAGCACGGTGATGACGGCCTGAAGCACGGGATAATCGCGCGCGCCGACCGCGTCGAAGGCGAGCGTGCCGAGGCCCGGCCAGTTGAAGACACGCTCGATAACGACGATGCCGCCAAGCAGCCCACCAAATTGCAGGCCGAAATAGGTGATGAGCGGAATGGCGCAGTTGCGCAGCGCATGTTTGTAGAGAACCTTGCTTTCACTGAGCCCCTTGGCGCGCGCCACCATGACGTATTGAGAGCGCAGCGTATCAAGCATTGCCGTGCGCACAAGGCGTACATTGGTGGCAGTAAGGATCACACCCATGGTGACCGCGGGCATGATGTAGCTCGCAAAACCGCCCATGCCGCTTGGCGGTAGCCAGCCGAGCGTGATGGAGAACAGCAGCACCAGCATGGTGGCCAGCCAGAAATTCGGGAAGGAAAGGCCGACGAGCGAGAAGATGCGGATCACCTGATCGGCCGTCTTGCCACGCGAAGTCGCCGCCTTGATGCCGAGCGGGATGGATAGCGCAATCGACACCGCCATGGAGATGAAGGCCAAGAGCAGCGTGGCGGGCAGGGCATCGGCGATCAGGCGCGAGACCGGCGTGCTGCCGGTGAAGCTGCGGCCGAAATCGAGCGTCAGAAGGCCCTTCAGGAAGCTGAAATATTGCACGAAGAACGGCCGGTCGGTGCCGAGCGCCGCACGGATGCGCGCCAGATCATCTTCCGTCATGCTGCCGCCGCCCTGAAACATGGTGACGGCGGGGTCACCCGTCAGGCGGATGGCGAAAGAAACGAGAAGGGTGATGGCGATGACGACAAAAATCGCCTGCAGCAATCGCTTGATGAGGAAACCGGCCACGTTTTTTACCTTGAAGAGAGACCCGGCCTTGCCCGCATTGCGGCGGGCAAGGCGTGTTGATCAGAAAACCAGCCTGATTATTCGACGGTAACGTCGGTCAGCTTCAGGCGATTGTCAGGCGGTGCGACAAAACCCTTTACCCGCTTGTTGATGCCGTAAATGGCATTGGTGTTGTAGAGCGGGATTTCCAGCGCGCGTTCGGCGGTGTAGCTGCCGATTTCCTTGAGAATCTTTTCGCGCTCGGCGCGGTCCGTCAGCGGACGCTGGGATTCCAGGAGCTTGTCCAGCTTTTCGTCCTTGTCATAGGGGTTCCACTTTTCACCCGAGTGATACATGGAATAGGCGGTGTTATCGTAATCGAAGGTCCAGCCGCCCCATTTCTGCTGGAACATCGCGCCGGTCTTGCCCTGCGGAATGATGTCGTTCAAGAGAACGTTGGTTTCATAGGGCTTGATGGTGGCGGTGATGCCAACCATGGAGAGGTAGCTGGAAATGACCTGCGCCACTTCGTTCATCGTCGCGTCATTGCCGCGGATGTCGATCTGGAGCGCCGCACCCGGCTTGACGCCGGCTTCCGCGAGAAGCTTCTTGGCGCCTTCAGGATCGTAAGGCAGTGGCTTCAGTTCCGGATCGTAACCGAAGGACAGCGCGCTCTGGAAGCTTGCGATTTCCGATGCCTGGCCGGCAAGGATCGACTTGACGATCGTGCCGCGGTCGACGGCCATGATGATGGCCTTGCGCACCTTCGGATCGGCGGTAATGCCGTCACGGGTGTTGAAACGCAGCGCATCGACGGTCGGGCCGGGGACGCTGACGATCTGAAGCTTGGAATCTCCTTCGATGACCGGGATCATGCCAATCGGGATGGTGGGCGGAATGACGAGATCGACGCGGCCTGCCTGCAATTCGGCAACGGCGGTCGCCGGCTCTGAAATGAAGCGGTATTCCAGTTCGGAAAGCTTCGGTGCGCCGCCCCAGTAATCCGGGTTGGCTTCAAGCTTGATGTTGGTCTTCGGTGCATAGGATACGAATTTGAACGCGCCGGTGCCGATTGGGTTGAGGTTGAAGTTGTCCTCACCCTTTTCCTGGATATATTTCGGCGGCACGATCATGCCGCCATAACCGGCAAGCTTGGTGAGCAGAACCGGATCCGGCGCCTTCAGCTTCATGTCGACGGTGTAGTCGTCGATGACATCGACGCTTTCGATGGCGACATAGTTGGAGCGCTGCGGGCCCTTGGCACCCTGTTCGCCAAGAAGGCGCTCGAAGGTGAACTTGACGGCGGCGGCGTTGAAGGGCTCGCCATTGTGGAACTTGACGTTCTGGCGCAGCTTGAAGCGGATGCGCTTGCCTTCATCCAGCTCTTCCCAGGATTCGGCGAGGCCGGGCACGACCTTCAGGTCCGGGCCGCGATAGGTGAGGCCATCGAAGATGTTGGTGGCGACAGCCGCCCATTGAACGAGGAAGGTGTCGATCGGGTCCCAGCTGCCCGGGTCCTGCGGGCTTGATATGGTCATCTTGCCGGCGGCAAGAGCCGGTGCGGCGGTCAAGGCCGTTGCGGCCATGGCAAGCGCGACGAACGTTGTCGTCATCCCCTTCTTGATCATTGTCATCTACCTGTTCCTCTTCAGATGGTTGTGGTTCTGGTTGTTATTCAGGCGCTCTTCGCGATAAAGTGGCCCGGATTGATTTCCTCATGGGCGAGAATGGCCGGCTCATCGCCGACACGGCGCACGGGATTGGGAATTTCGCCCTCGATCATGGCGATGCGGCGCTCGATGGTCGGATCGGCCACCGGCACGGCCGACAGCAGGCGGCGGGTGTAATCATGCGTGGGGGTTTCGAAGACCTGCCGGCGGCTGCCCATTTCCATGATCTGGCCGAGATAAAGCACGGCGACGCGATGGCTCATCTTTTCCACGACAGCCATGTCATGGCTGATGAAGAGATAGGCGAGCCCGCGCTCGGCCTGCAAATCCATGAACAGATTGATGATCTGCGCCTGAATGGAAACATCGAGCGCCGACAGCGCCTCGTCGGCAATGATGAGCTTCGGATCGGAAGCGAGCGCGCGGGCAATGCAGACACGCTGGCGCTGGCCACCGGAAAACTCGTGCGGATACCGCGCGGCGTGCTCGGAGGAGAGGCCCACACGCTCCAGCAATTCATCCACCCGCCGCTTTACGGCTTTCTGATCATTGATCAAACCATGGGTGTTGATCGGCTCGGCAATCGAAAAACCAACCGTCTTGCGTGGATCGAGCGAGGCGAAG
Source organism: Agrobacterium pusense (assembly GCF_013285525.1). NCBI lineage: Bacteria > Pseudomonadati > Pseudomonadota > Alphaproteobacteria > Hyphomicrobiales > Rhizobiaceae > Agrobacterium > Agrobacterium pusense. The sequence goes on along the minus strand of NZ_CP053857.1, from coordinate 267,422 downwards.
GGGTCCTGGAAGATATATTGCACTTCCTGACGCATGCGGAAGCGTTCCGCCGCCGACATCTGTGCAAAGCTGCGGCCGTTGAAGGTTATTTCGCCCGAGATGGCCGACTGCAACTGCTGGATGGTGCGGCCGATGGTGGATTTGCCAGAGCCGGATTCTCCCACCAGCGCCAGCGTTTCGCCGGCATGAATATCGAAACTGACCTTCTGCACGGCGCTGCACCGGTGCGTTGCCTTGCCGAACAGGTTCTTGCGGATATCAAAGCGCACGAACAGGTCCTTGACCGACAGAAGCGGTTTCTGGTCGTATTTCGCGGTATTTTGCACGCGCTCTTCACCGATCACGACCGGCTGGCCATCCTGCAGCACCGTGAGCGGCAGGCGCTTCGGGAAGGCTTCACCTTCCATGCTGCCAAGGCGCGGAACGGCGGAAAGCAGGGCGCGCGTGTAAGGGTGCTGCGGATTGGCGAATATATCCTTGACCGGACCTTCCTCGACCTTCTTGCCTTTCCACATGACGACGACGTCATCGGCCATTTCCGCCACCACGCCCATGTCATGGGTGATGAAGACCATGCCCATGCCGAGCTTCTTTTGCAGGTCGCGCATGATGTTGAGGATCTGCGCCTGAATGGTCACGTCGAGCGCCGTCGTCGGTTCGTCGGCAATGAGAAGCTTCGGGCGACAGGCGAGCGCCATGGCAATCATCACACGCTGGCGCATGCCGCCGGAAAGCTGGTGCGGGTATCGCTTCAGAAGCTCGGCTGCATCGGGCAGGCGCACCATTTCGAGAAGCTTCTGTGCTTCTGCCATCGCTGCCTGCTTACCCATCTTCTCATGCAGCACAAGCACTTCGCAGATCTGGTCGCCGATGGTGAAGACGGGGTTGAGCGAGGTCATCGGCTCCTGGAAGATCATGGCGATCTCCTTGCCGCGGATCGAGCGCATCTCTTTCTGAGAGGCCTTCAGCAAGTCCCTGCCTTCAAACAGGATTTTGCCTGTCGGATAGGTCGCGCCCATCATGTCCGCAAGGCGCATGGTGGAGAGCGACGTGACCGATTTTCCCGATCCGGATTCGCCGACGATCGCCACCGTGCGGCCGGGCTCGACGCGAAAGGAAATATCGTCCACGACGCGGCTGTTGCCAAACTCGACGCTCAGGCCTTCGACGGACAGCAGGGCGTTTGCGTTTGCGGCAGTCATGTCAGCGTCTCCGGCGTGGGCCGCGCCGGTGAAGGGGCGCGGTGGTCTGGAAAAAGAAAAGGGTGATGGGCAGGCGAGCTACGCGCAACGCCGGGCGGGAATGTCGAAAATGTCGGGTGAGATCGCATCTTCAGGATGCTTTTTCACGGGGAGCCGCGCGACAAGCGATACCCCGCATTAATAGCCGCAGTGCCGCCGCAGCCGTGCCGGTCAAATCCATGGCAGCCACCCGACGCGAAACGCCGGACGCCAATTCGACAATGCGCATGAAACCTTATTCTCCCCCGCCCTTGTTTTATGGAAAAAGCTAACAAAACAGAACAATCATGTCCATAGTGTTGAACAATTTTTGTGTACTGCTCTACAAATGCGCATATGCACCGATTTTGAGCGCGTGTTGCTGCACAATGCTTCGCAAAGAGGCGTGTATTCCGCCTGTAGCGCCACTAAAAACACTGAGAAGGACGAAGAGGAATGGGAATGCCGTGCATGAACAATAGGGCGGGCGCAGTCAGGCTGAGGGGTTTTCTACGATGCTTGTCCAAGGATGATGTCCAACTGGTCCGGCGCCACCTTCCTGAACATCTTCGTCTGACGAGAGAGGAACCCGGCTGCATTTCCTTCGAGGTATCCGAGACCGACGATGCCCTGATCTGGCGGGTTGAGGAGCTTTTTGCCGATCGTGCCGCCTTTGATTTTCATCAGCAGCGGACGCGGGCGTCGGAGTGGTTTATGGCGACCTCCGCCATTCCACGCGATTACGAGATAACGACATTGGAATAAATGAGAACAGGCCGCAGCGGCATTCCTGCCGGCTGCGGCCTGTTCGGATTCGCTGCCGAGACCTATTCCTTCGGCATGCCAACCGGCGGCGCAAGCCGTCGTTGCGCGGCGATGCGGAAGGGGGCGTTCATGGCGCCATAACCGCCGTAAGCCCCGCGCCTTTCGATGATTTCGAAGAAGAAACCTTCGCCGAAGGTGCGGCTGTAAATCTGGAAATATTCGCCATTGTCGTCGCGGTCATAAAGGATGCTCGCCGCTCTGAGCGCATCGGAAAATTCCGGCTCCAGACCAAAACGGGCCTCCAGATCGTCGTAATAATTGCGCGAGATCGGCAGGGCCTGAAAGCCACGTGCCTGCATCGCCCTGGCCGTGGCGAAAATATCGTCGGTGGCGAAGGCGATGTGCTGGATGCTGCTGCCGAAGCCCTCCGCCAGGAATTTGCCGGCGAAGGTCTTGCGATTGTCGGCACCGTTCATGGTCAGGCGGAAATGCGGCGAGGGTACGCTTTCAATCGCCTGGCTGCGCACCAGCCCGCCCGGATCGACCACATCGATCATCGGTGTGCGGCGGGTGGAAAACAGCGAGGTGTAGAACAGAAGCCACGTCAGCATTTCATCGTAATGCGTTGTTTGCGCAAGATGATCGATCCTCTTCAGCCCGGCATCGCCAGCTGGTTTATTATCGCCGACTGTCGCAAACTCATTGTCCCAGATGGAATCAAGCGCCGGCGAACCGTCGAGGAAATAAATGACTCCGTTGCCCACGCCCTGAATGGCCGGGACGGCGACTTCGCCCGTCTTGCGCGGCTCGGCGAAGGTGGGCGCACCCAGCGCTTCAGCACGCGCCAGCGCCGCTTTGGCGTCATCAACCTTCAGGCCGAATGCATAGGCATTGGTGCCGTGGATGGAATAGGACGCCCCGGCGAAACTGTCGCCGCCATCACTGGTATTGATGACGATGCGGATATCGCCCTGGGTATAGAGGTCGATATCGCGATTGCGGTGATGTGCGGTTTTCTCGAAACCGAGCGTGGCGAGCAGCGCCTCCAGATTGATCTTTTCGTCCGGCGCCGTGGTGAATTCCACGAATTCCACGCCCCGCGTCTCAACCCGGTCCGGCATGGCGGGCACGTCGATTCGGATATCCGGCTCAAGACGGCGCACCTGATCCATCAGGTTGACGAGCGAGCGGTGACCATCTTCGGCAAGCAGCCGGGCCGAGCCGCCGCGGAACTGGTCATTAAAGATTTCGAGCGATAGCGGGCCGCTATAACCGGTTGCAGCCACGGCGCGCATGAAATCCACGACCGGCAGATCGCCTTCTCCCGGCATGTTGCGGAAATGGCGGCTCCAGTAGAGGAGATCCATGTCGATCAGCGGCGCATCGGCCAGCTGGACGATGAAAATCTTGTCGCCGGGAATGGAACGGATGGAATTGGGATCGATCTTGCGCGACAGCGTGTGGAAACTGTCAAGGATGATGCCGACATTGGCGTGGTCGGCGCGGCGCACCACCTCCCAGGCGTCGCGATGATCGCTGATGTGACGCCCCCAGGCCAGCGCCTCGTAACCCACGCGCACGCCATGTTTTGCGGCAAGTTCGCCCAGCTGATGGAAATCGGCGGCGGCGCGGTCTATGCCGCCGAGCGAGACCGGCGAGACATTCGAGCAGATCAGCATCAGATCTGTGCCGAGTTCGCCCATGATGTCGAATTTCCGCTGCGCTCTCTCGAAGGCGCGGGCGCGGTGCGGCTCCGGCATGCCCTCGAAGTCGCGGAACGGCTGAAACAGGGTGATATCAAGTCCGTGGTCGGCAGCCAGTGCCTTTACCTCGCGCGGGGAGGCGTCATAGGTCAGGAAATCGTTTTCGAAAATCTCCACGCCGGAAAAGCCGGCCTTGGCGATCGCCGCCAGCTTTTCGGGGAATTCGCCACTGATCGATACGGTTGCAATGGATGTGCGCATTGGCATGCCGTGTCCTGCTGTGTCATAGCTCGCCATATTGCCTTCCTTTTCAGCCTTATGTACTGATTGGTTAATAAGCAGGGCGTGACCGCAGGCCGCCGCCCCACCGATGGAATGGATGATGACCAAAACTGCGACTTTGAACGCGACCCGAGAAAGCCGGCAGGCGAAGCGTGATCCGGAAGGAGTTCGCCGCGACATTCTTTCGGTGGCCATGGAAGAGTTTTCGCAAAATGGCCTCTCCGGCGCCCGCATCGATGAAATAGCGGCGCGCACGCGCACGTCCAAGCGCATGATCTATTATTATTTCTCCGACAAGGAGAGCCTTTACCAGCGCGTTCTGGAGGAGGCTTATGCCAAGGTGCGCGGCGGCGAGAGCGATCTGGAGCTCGGTGATCTGGAACCGGCTGCGGCGCTCGACAAGCTCTGTCGGTTCACCTTCGACCACCACCGGCGCAATCCCGCTTTCATTCGCATGGTGATGATCGAGAATATCCATCACGGCCGGCATATGCAGTCCTCCGAAACGATCCGCCAGCTCAACCGTCCGGCCATCGATGCGCTGGAAAGCGTGCTGCTGCGAGGCCAGCAGAGCGGCGTCTTCCGCGAGGGCATCGATGCGCTGGAATTGCACTGGCAGATCAGCGCGCTGTCCTTTTTCAACGTCTCGAACGTCACGACGTTCTCGTTCATCTTCGGCGACAGCCTGTTCACCGATGCGGGACAGGAGACATTGTCGCGGCATGTCAGCGACATGGTGCTGCGTTATGTGCTGACGCCCGCCCATATCACGACGAGCGCGAAAGACGGCCGATGAGGTGGCGCAGCGCCACGTCATAACCTTCGATGCCGAGGCCGGCGATCACGCCTTCGGCGCGGGTCGAGACATAGGAGTGGTGCCGGAAGACCTCGCGTTTGTGGATGTTGGAAATGTGGACCTCGATCACCGGCCCCTCAAAGGCATTGAGCGCATCGAGGATGGCCACCGAGGTATGGGTAAAGGCGCCGGGGTTGATGACGATGCCTGCGGATTTGCCGCGGGCTTCGTGAACCCAGTCGATCAGCTCATATTCCCGGTTGCTCTGGACAAAAAACAGTTCGTGGCCGGCGGTTTCTGCGATCCCGCGGCAACGGGTCTCGATATCGGCGAGCGTTTCATAGCCGTAGATTTCCGGCTGGCGCTGGCCGAGCAGGTTGAGGTTCGGGCCGTTGAGGATGGTGAAAAGGCTCATGCCACCCCCTCCGCCATGCACAGCTCGGTGAAATGTGCGGTCATGCGCGCAGCGTCCGGTTCGCGGCCGCAGAAGAGGCGGAATGCGCCAACGGCCTGAAACACCGTCATGCCGCCGCCGGGCAGGGTGCGACAGCCCTTTTTCGCCGCCGTCGCGAGCAACTCGGTCACGAGCGGCATGTAGACGATGTCGGCCACCCAGTGTCGTTGTTCGATCAGGTCGGCCGAAACCGGCATGCCGGGATGGGCGGGCATGCCCATTGGCGTGGCGTGGATCAGGCCATCGGCAAAGGGCAGGGAAGCGGCCGGGTCGCCAACGGCAAAGGCGCGCCCTTCTCCGAACCGGTCGTTGAGTTCGCTCGCCAGGCGCTCGGCCCGGGGCAAATCGCGATCGAAAATATCGAGTCTCATAATATCGAGCTTCAGGGCGGCATGGGCGACAGCCACGCCGGCGCCGCCTGCGCCGACCAGCAGCGCCCGATCACGCTTTGCATCCGGCAGGCCGCGCACGAAGCTTTCGTAAAAGCCGTACCAGTCGGTGTTATGGCCAATGCGGCGGCCGTCGCGGAAGACGACGGTATTGACCGCTCCAAGCATGCGGGCGTCGTCAGAAAGTTCGTGCAGATGCGCGATGACGGCCTGTTTGAACGGATGGGTGATATTGGTGCCGGCAAAACCGCGCGCCTCCAGCTCATCGAGCAGATCGGGAAGGGCGCTCAAGGGCAATTTGCGTGCGGAGACATCCACCAGCTCATAAGAATAGTCGAGACCATGGGCTGCGCCCTCGCGCATATGCAGCGCGGGTGACTTGGATAGCTGGATATCGGCGCCTATCAGGCCGACCTTGAATGCGGTTTTGTCTGTCATGATCTCGGGTCGTTCATCTGTTCGGCGGCGTGCATCGCCTGCCTTCGGGTTGCTGGCGAGGTGTTGAAACCTCGCCGTCGTCATCCTCGGGCCTGATCCCGGGGATCTGTCATCCGCTGGCTCCATGGATCCCCGGGCTGTCCCGGGGATGACGCTGTCTCTGCGCGGGAGGTCGCCAAGAGTTCCCCGCGGAGCGCGAACCTCAATGATGGGCGAGAATTTCGCCAAGGAACGTGCGGGTACGCTGGTGCTTGGGATCGCGGAAGAATTCCTCCGGGGGGCCTTCCTCGATGATCTCGCCTTCCGACATGAAGACCACGCGGTCGGCCACCTGCCGGGCGAAACCCATTTCATGCGTCACGCAGATCATCGTCATGCCGTCGCGGGCAAGACCGATCATGGTGTCGAGCACTTCCTTCACCATTTCCGGATCGAGGGCCGAGGTCGGTTCGTCGAACAGCATCGCCTTCGGTTCCATACACAGCGCCCGCGCAATCGCCGCGCGCTGCTGCTGGCCGCCGGAAAGCTGGGCGGGGTACTTGTCGGCCTGGTTGAGAATGCGCACGCGCTCCAGATATTTGCGTGCCGTCGCCTCCGCATCGGCCTTCGACAGGCCTTTCACCCGCATGGGCGCCAGCGTGCAGTTTTCCATGATGGTCTTGTGCGGGAAGAGATTGAAGCTCTGGAACACCATGCCCACTTCGCGCCGAACCGCATCGATGGCGCGGCTGGAATCCGAAAGCATGGTTCCCTCCACCGTAATCTTGCCCTCCTGGATTTCCTCCAGATGGTTGATGCAGCGAATGAGGGTGGATTTGCCCGAACCGGACGGGCCGCAAAGAACGATCTTCTCGCCCTTGCGAACCGTCATGTTGACATTTTTAAGCGCGTGGTAGGCTCCATACCACTTTCCGACCCCTTCAAGGGCGATAAGCGGAACCTGTGCGGCGGCGGATTGCGGCATGGAAACCTCCGGATTACTTCACGGTGAAGGGGATGTCGGGAAGGCTGTCCGGGAAGGCCGGCACTTCGCGCTTCATCCATTTGTCGTAAATCTTGGCGAGCTGACCGTCCGACTTGATCTTGTCGAGGAAGGCGTTGACGGTTTCGTTCCAGTCCTTCTCACCCGGGCGGGTGCCGGCGCCGTTATACATGGTCGTCAGTTCGAACTTTGATTCGTACTTGCCCTCGGCGGCCTTGTTCAGCCGGTCGCCGTAGAACATGTTGCCGCCCACGGCTTCGACCTGGCCCGATATCAGCGCCTGAATATTGGCGGCGTCGTCATCGAAGCGCAGGATATTGGCTTTAGAGCCGGCACCGGCAGTAATCGCCGTGTCCATGGCGCTCGACTTCGGCACGCCGACATTGATGCCGGTCAGATCATCGTAACCGGCGATCTTCTTGTCCTTGGGGGCATAGACGGAAAACACGTTGCCGACATAGGGCTTCGAATACTGGATGCTCTTGGCGCGCTCGGCGGTCATGGCCATGGTGGCGAAGAGCACGTCGACCTTGCCGGTCAGCAGCGCCGGGATGCGGTTTGCGACGGCGAGCGGCACGAACTCGGCCTTGACGCCGAGATAGTCCGCGAAGGCCTTGCCGATATCGGCATCGAGACCATCCTGCACGCCGCTGGAATTCACGAAGCCCCAGGGCGAATTGTCACCCTGAATGCCGATGACGACCTTGCCCTTGGCCTTTGCCTCTTCAACGGTCCCGGCGAAAGCATCGCCCGGTGTCACGAAAGGCAGCGCAACCGTTGCCGCGGCGAGCGCGAGCAGGGCGCGACGCGAGAATTTCATGCTGGTGGTTTTCATCTTTTGCTCCTCCTTACAAAGCTGATGAGATGGTTTTGACGTTTAACGGGACGCGGCCTGCAGCCGCTTTTCGACGCCGGCGCCCCACAGGGAGAGCGGCCAGCAGATCAGGAAATAGATGATGCCGACGAGGGCGAAGACGGTGAGCGGGCGGAACGTCTGGTTGGAGACGATCTGTCCGGCGCGGGAGAGCTCGACGAAACCCACGATCGCCGCAAGCGAGGTGCCCTTGATGAGCTGCACGAGGAAACCGATGGTGGCCGGCAGTGAAATCTTGAGCGCCTGCGGCAGGACCACATCCTTCATGCGTGAGACGTAATGCAGGCCGAGCGCATTGGCCGCTTCCGTCTGGCCTTTCGGCACGGCCTGGATGCCGCCGCGCCAGATTTCACCCAGGAAGGCGCTGGCATGCAGCGTGAAGGCGATGGCAACGGCGATCCAGGCATCGACATTGAGGCCGGCGAGCGCCACGCCGTAATAAACCACGAAAAGCTGCATCAGGAGCGGTGTGCCCTGGAAGATGGCGATGTAGGCCGTGCTTGCCCGCTGGATTGCCGGGCTGTCCGCAACGCGGGCGAGCGCCACGCAAAGGCCGAAAATGCCGCCGCCGATAAAGCCGATGATGGTCAGCGCAAGGGTCCATTTCAGGCCCTGCAGCAGGAAGAAGAGTTCGTTGGGACCGATGGATGCCATTGTCTTCTCTCCTCACTTGACCGGATAGCTGAAGGAAAGGCGGGAGATGAGCGAGAAGACGGCCATCATCAGCGAGGAAATGACGAGATAAAGCAGCGTGATCGAGAAATAGACCTCGAAGGATCGGAACGTATCCGCCTCGATCTTCTGCGCGACCGAAGTCAGCTCGTAAGCGGCGATCGAAGTGCAGACCGAGGTCGTCAGCGTCAGCATGATGAACTGGCTGGTGAGCGACGGATAGACCGCGCGCAACGCCGGCTTCAGGATGATATGGCGGAAGATCTGCGCCCGGTGCAGGCCGAGCGCGAGGCCCGCTTCCACCTGGCCCTTGGGGATGGAATCGACTCCGCCTCGAATGATTTCAATGGCATAGGCGCCACCGTTCAGGGCCAGCGCAATGATGGCGGTGACGGTGGGATTGAGCTTGATGCCGATCTGCGGCAGGGCGAAGAAGATGAAGAATATCTGCACCAGAAACGGCGTGTTGCGGATGGCTTCCACAAAGCCGATGACGATGCCGCGCAGCAGCCTGAAACGCGAGCGTCGGGCGACAACCCCGAGAACCCCGATGACGGTGGCAAGCGACATGCCCGCAATGGCAAGGCCGATCGTCGCCAGACAGGCTAAAAGCAGCTCGGGCAGCCGGTCTATGACCGCTGAGAAATCGAGACTGTAAGACATTCTTCCTCCCAACCCCTTCGGGTCCGGACAGGCTTTGTGCCTTGTCCGCATCGCTCTGGAACCGTGCGGCGCCAAAGCCCTCCATTTGTCGATTTTTGCCGCTGCGGGCTTCGAACCCTCGTCGGCGTCGCCTCGTCAATATTAATGTTTGTACCAGTTAGTTCATTTTTGTGTCAAGCGTCATCTCCGGTTAAAAAGCGGCGTTGCCGCTGTTTTTTTGTTTTTTGAAATTCCCGATAAAGTCTTTTTTATCAATGGCTAATGCAAAGGAGCGCAAGCGCTTTCCGCACGTCACCATGTCGCCACCGGCCGCCCGTCTGGCAGTTCCTGCAAGCCCTGATCTATGGACGATGTAGATCGTCGTGAGGCTCGTTTTCGCCTGCGCCCAACCTGTCTATCTGCCCCGCCAACCGCTCGGCGATCAGCAGCGAGGCTCCCGTTGCCGTCACCATTTGTGGGAGCGACAGCCATTCCAGCATCCAGCCCGCGCCGGACCTTTCCTGTTCGTGCACAAGCGACTGGTGCAATGCCGATATGTGCACGGCATTGAAGCGCGCGAGCGTCACCAGCGTTTCGGCATTGACCGGGTTTTGTTTGTGCGGCATGGCCGAGGAACCGCCGCCTCCCGAGAGGCGGATTTCCGTGCCGAGTTCGGCCATGAGCGCGATGTCCTGCCCGAACTTGCCGAGCGTGCCCGTGATCAGCGAAAGCAGACCGGAAAATTCGGCGATGCCGTCGCGCTGGCTTTGCCATTGTGGCCGATCCGCAAGGCCGAGGCGCCTTGCCAGATCGATGCGCACGGCTGCGGCATTGTCACCGAGCTTTTCGAGCGTGCCGGCCGCGCCGCCGAATTGCAGGGCGAAACCGGTCTGCGCGAAGCTCTGGAGCCGCAGCAAATGGCGCTCCAGCGGTGAAATCCAGCTTGCCGCCCGGTCGGCGACCGTGATGCCGATCGCGGCCTGCATGCGGGTATAGCCCGTCAACGGATTGTGGCCGTCGCGGGAGGCGAGATCTCCCAGCGTATCGACGAGACGCCCGAGCCGCATGGCGATGATTTCCGTCGCCATTTTCAGCCGCAGCATCAGGCTGGTATCGATGACATCCTGGCTTGTGGCGCCGAAATGCACCTTGTCCGCTGCCTTGCCGGCGACGGCCGCCCGCATCTGCCGGATGAGTTCGGGAACCACAACGCCATCCTTTGCGACGCCGTGGCGAAGGGCGGTGATGTCGGCGGCAAAGTCCGACAGGCCTGAGACAATCGCTTGTGCCACCTCATCCGCAAGGATGCCAGCCTCCGCCTCCGCCTCCGCCAGCGCCACTTCGAAACGGATCATGGCGTCGATATCCGCCCTTGCCGAAAACAGCTCGACGATTTCGCTGTCGCCGAAAAGGCCTGAGAGGAAAGGGTGCTCGAAGGGGGAAAGGCTCATTGTCCGTCTCGCTTTCTTTTGCGCATATCGTTGTCGCAAAACCGCTGCACACTTTTGCGCGATATGCGTCAGATATCGAAAAACACGGTTTCGCCTTCGCCCTGCAGACGGATATCGAAACGATAAACGTTGCCTTCTTCCTTTTTGGCGACAAGCGTGGCGATGCGGCTTTTCTGCTCGATGCGGGCGAGAACGGGATCGGCGGCATTGGCCTCCTGTTCTTCCGGGAAATACATACGGGTCTGCAGGCCGATATTGATGCCACGCGCGACGATCCAGAAGGTGATGTGCGGCGCCATCGGCCGACCGTCGCGGAACGGCACCGAGCCGGGCTTGATGGTTTCGAAGACGAATTCGCCCGTATCCATGTCACCGGGCGAGCGGCCCCAGCCGATGAAATTCGGATCGGCCTTGCCGCGCGTTTCGCTCGGGCTGTTGTAATAGCCGTCGGTATCGGCCTGCCATATCTCGATCAGCGCATCCTTGAGCGGCATGCCGGCGCCGTCATAGACCGTGCCGCGCACGCTGATGCGCTCGCCGCGGGCCTTGTCGTTATAAAGCGGGCCGGAACCGAGATCCTTCTCGAACACGCCTTCGATGCCGACGAAATTGGGTGTGCAGCCGATATGCACATAGGGCCCTGCCGTCTGCGAGGCGGTTTCCTTGAAATAGTTGAGCGGCTGAACCATGGTCAGTTGCCCTCCATGCGGTTTTCGAAAAGGGTGGAGCGGCGACCGCGCAGCACGATATCGAACTTATAGGCCAACATGTCCATCGGCAGCGTCGCATTCATGTCCAGCGGCGCGATCAGTCTCCGTATCGCATCCTCGTCCGGAATGGTTTTGACGATCGGACATTTCCAGATCAGCGGATCGCCTTCGAAATACATCTGGGTGATGAGGCGCTGCGCGAAACCGTGACCGAAGATGGAGAAATGGATATGGGCCGGCCGCCAGTCATTGACGCCGTTCGGCCAGGGATAGGCGCCCGGCTGGATGGTCTTGAACCAGTAATAGCCGTTCTCGTCGGTGATCGTGCGGCCGACGCCGCCGAAATTCGGATCGATGGCGGCGAGGTAGCTTTCCTTCTTGTGGCGGTAGCGACCGCCGGCATTGGCCTGCCAGAATTCCACCAGCGCGCCGTCGACGCCGCGACCGCGCTCGTCCAGCACCCGGCCGTGAACGAGAATACGCGGGCCGACCGGCATTTCACCGGGGCGGGCATAGTTGAGGATGAGATCGTTATCCAGCGGATTCAGCATGCCATGGCCAAAAACGGGACCGGTGATCTCGCTCTTGGTTCCTTCAAGCGAAATCAGGGCGCGTTGCGGCGAGCGCAGGATCGAGGTCTTGTAGCCGGGCGCATAGGCCAGCGGGTGAATATCGCGGTTGCGTGCGAAGAAAGGCCCGGTTTCTGGTGGCTGGTTGCTCATTTCGTCTCCTCCCCATCGCCAGTTTTATCAAGGGAACTATCGGCTTTCATGCTGGCCAGGGCAAGCTTGGCAATCTTGAAAGCATGATTGGCGGCAGGCACGCCGGCATAGATCGCCACGTGCATCAGCGCCTCGCGAATATCCGCCTCGGTTGCGCCGGTATTGACGGTGGCGCGCACATGCATGGCAAGTTCTTCGTCCTGGCCCAGCGCCGCAAGAAGGGCGATGGTGACCATCGAGCGCTCGCGTTTCGTCCATTGATTGCCGGACCAGACGGTGCCCCAGGCGCCTTCGGTAATGAGCTGCTGAAAAGGCTGGTCGAAGCCCGTCGTCACGGTCTGGGCGCGGTCAACATGGGCATCTCCCAGCACGGAGCGACGGGTCTTCATGCCCTGTTCGAAACGTTCGTTCTTGTTGTTCTGGTCCGCCATCGGTCAATGCTCCGGCAAGGTCTTGAGAAAAATGCACGCGGCCTGCGCGTAGGCGAGTGGCTGTTCAAGGCAGGGAATGTGGCCGCAGCCGGCGATTGTTACAAAGCGGCTTGCGGGAATGAGGTCCGCCAGCGATTTTACCAGTTCCGGCGGTGTCGAGCCGTCCTGATCGCCCACGACACAAAGGGTCGGCACGGCAATGCGCCCGGCGGCCGCGGTAAAATCCGTATCGCGGATGGCGGCGCAAGTGCCGCTGTAACCGGCTTCCGGCTGTTGCGACAGCATGTTGCGTGCGCCGGCATAGGCAGCATTGTCAGGCGTGCGGAAGGCGGGCGTGAACCAGCGCTCCATGACGGGATCGACCAGCGAGCCGAGGCCATCCGCAGAGATTTTGTCGATGCGGGCGTTCCACATGTCGGCCGTGCCGATCTTGTGAGCGGTATTGCTGAGCACGAGTGCGCGGACGAGATCAGGCCGGCGGGCGTAAAGCCCCTGGGCAATCAGGCCGCCGACGGACAGGCCCCAGATGACGGCACTTTTCACGCCGAGATGATCGAGCAGCGCGATCAGATCACCGGCATGGTCGTCGATCGAATAGGGTGGGCGACCGATATCGGAAAGCCCGTGGCCACGCTTGTCGTGCAGCACGTAGGCATAGTCATCGCCAAGCACTTCGGTCACCGCATCCCAGATGCGGAAATCCGTACCGAGCGAATTGATGAAGGCGATGACCGGCTTGCCGCTGTCCAATCCCTTGACGCGATAATGGATCACGGTCTTGCCGCAGCGCAGAAAATGCATGATGGCTCCTCCTGCCGGGGATATTGCAAGCGGGTTCCGGTTAAGTAAAATGACATTATCGATGAAAATCATAACCACTGGATTATACGAGCGATGGTCGACCAGCGTATCAAGTTCCGCCACCTGCAGACCTTTGTGGAGGTTGCGCGGCAGAAAAGCGTTATCCGCGCCGCCGAAATCCTGCATGTCAGCCAGCCGGCGGTGACAAAAACGATCCGCGAACTGGAAGAGATTCTGGGTGTCTCGCTATTCGACCGGGAAGGTCGCGGCATTCGCATCAGCCGCTACGGCGAGGTTTTCCTGCGCCACGCCGGCGCGACGATGACGGCGTTGCGGCAGGCGGTCGACTCGGTATCGCAGGAGGCGGCGCGCGCCGGTCCCCCGGTGCGGGTGGGTGCTCTGCCCACGGTTTCGGTCCGCATCATGCCGAAGGCGATGGCCGGTTTTCTGGCGGAAAAGACCGGCAGCCCGGTGAAGATCGTGACGGGCGAAAACGCTGTTCTGCTGGAGCAACTGCGGGTCGGCGATCTCGATCTCGTCGTCGGCCGTCTCGCGGCGCCGCAGAAGATGGCCGGGTTTTCCTTCGAGCATCTCTATTCGGAAAGGGTGCGCTTCGTGGTGCGGGCTGGCCACCCGCTTCTGTCGCCCGGTGTTTCGGTGTTCGATCACCTGCATGAATATCCGGTGCTGATGCCCACACGGCAGTCCGTCATCGGTCCTGTCGTGGAACAGTTTTTGATCGCCAACGGTGTTCCGGCCCTGCCGATCCGCATCGAAACCGTATCCGACGCCTTCGGCCGCGCCTTTCTGCGCACCAGCGACGCGATCTGGATCATCTCGGAGGGCGTGGTGGCGGCGGATGTGGCGGACGGCATCCTCGAAATTCTGCCGGTCGAGACCGGCGATACCAGCGGCCCGGTGGGACTGACGGTCCGGGCAGATACACAGCCCTCGCTGCCGCTTTCGCTGCTGATGCAGGCCATACGTGAGGCGGCGGGCGAGTTGCTGGATGGGAGGGCGGAGGCTGGTTCTTGAGATAAGGGTGAGGGTCGGAAAAGTCTGAGAACCTGTCCTCCGTCATTCCGGCCTTGAGCCAGAATCCAGCCACGGCGCGTCTGCGCCGTGAAAAGAGTCCTTTTGCGATCAATGACTTGATCGCGCTGGACCCCGGATCATGTCCGGGGTGACGGGTGTGGAAACGGTAGGGATAAAAGCCGCGTGTCTGGGGCAGCCCTAATAGGGAAGCCCCACGTAATTTTCCGCAAGCGCGGTGGAAGCGGCGCGGGATTGGACGAGATAATCCAGTTCCGCCTCCTGAATGCGCTGGCCGAAATCCCCCGTATCGGGAAAACGATGCATCATCGTCGTCATCCACCAGGAGAAGCGCACCGCCTTCCACACGCGGGAAAGCGCCTTCTGCGAATAGGCGTCGATGCCGGCTTCAGACCTGTCGCGATAAAACTCGATCAGCGCCTCGCTCAGATAATGTACGTCGCTGGCGGCAAGGTTCAGGCCCTTGGCACCCGTTGGCGGCACGATATGGGCGGCATCTCCAGCTAAAAACAGCCGTCCGAACCGCATTGGTTCACTGACAAAGGAGCGGAGCGGCGCGAGCGATTTTTCAAAGGAGGGGCCGGTCACCATCGCATCCGCATGGTTTTCCGGCAGACGACGGCGGATTTCATCCCAGAAACGTTCATCGCTCCAGTCTTCAGGCCGGTCCTCGAGCGAACATTGAATGTAATAACGGCTGCGCGTGTTCGAGCGCATGGAGCAGAGCGCAAAACCGCGCGGATGGTTGGCGTAGATGAGTTCGTGGTTGACCGGCGGCACTTCGGCCAGAATGCCGAGCCAGCCGAAGGGGTAGACTTTCTCGAATTCCCTGATCGCGCCTTGCGGCACGGATTTTCGGCTCACCCCGTGGAAACCATCGCAGCCGGCAATGAAATCGCAATCGATCCGGTGGGCTATGCCATCTTTCTGATAGGTTACATAAGGGCTTTCGCCATCGAAATCATGCGGCTCGACATCAGATGCATCGTAGATGGTCGAGAGGCCGGCCGCTTCGCGCACATCCATCAGGTCATGGGTCACTTCCGTTTGACCATAGACCATCACACGCTTGCCCCCGGTCAGATCGAATAGATCGATACGATGGTCGCGACCGTCGAAGGTCAGCGAAAAACCGTCATGCGGCAGACCCTCGCGGCGCAGGCGCTCATCCGCGCCGGCCTTTTCCATGAGCTGTACCGTGCCTTCTTCCAGCACGCCGGCGCGGACGCGGCCGAGAATGTATTCCTTGCTGACGCGGTCGAGAATGACGGTCTCGACACCGGCTTTCGCCAGAAGCTGGCCAAGCAACAGCCCCGATGGACCGGAGCCGATGATGACGACCTGTGTACGCATTGTTTCCTCCCGAACTTGTCTCCGGTCAAGAAATTGACCAAGCGTTGCCGGAAGCTCAATGGACTTTCCGGTCCGTAAATTGCACAATCCGACCATCGGGCGCAGGAGGGGGATGAGATGCGTGTGACTGCCAATGAAGGGCTCTATGGTGAGGAAGCCGCGCAGGGCAGCGATTTTCGCTTCCATTGCGAGACGCTTTTTTCGCGGAGCAGTCTGCATCGCTTTGAAATCGGCCTGCATCGCCATTCTGCTTTTTTGCAGATCTTGTACATTTTTGGCGGCGAGGGTGATGCCTTGCTGGATGGCCGCATCGAGCCGATCCGCCCGCCGGTCGCCATCATCGTGCCACCCGGTTTCGAACACGGCTTCCGTTTTTCCCGCGATATCGGCGGCGTGATCGTCACCATGCTGCAGGGCGCGCTGCCGGCATCGGTGCAGGCGCTTCTGCTGCGGAATTTCTCCCAACCGGTGCTTCTGCCCTTGCAGGATTTTGCCGATGGAGAAGGAGTGCGCAGCGGGTTCGAACGGATTTCCGCGGAATATGAGGCCCGTGAGATCGGTCGCGACGCGATGATAGAAGGCCAACTCGCCACCGTGGTCACGCTTCTTTCACGGGCGGCGCGGCCGCTTCTGGAAACAAGCGGTGAGGGCCTGGCGGAGCAGCGTTTCGAACGGTTGCTGTCGCTGATCGCCCGCCATATCCGCGAGCCGCAGAAAGCCGGTTTTTATGCGAGGAAGCTCGGCCTTTCGGAAACGCACCTCAACCGGCTTGTCCGTTCCGTTTCCGGGCTCAGCCTGCAGCGGCTGATTGCCAAGCGCCAGATCGAGATCGCCCAGCAGGAACTGGTCTTCACCGTCTCCAGCGTACAGATGATCGCGGAGGGTCTTGGATTTGCCGATCCCGCTTATTTCAACCGCTTCTTCAGGCGGGAAACCGGCATGACGCCGCGCGCCTGGCGGCTCGCCGAGCAGCGCAAGATGGGCGATACCGGCGCGCGGCAGATGCCGCTTCAGACCAGCATTCTCGCCAGTTCCCGCTGAACGGACAGAAGTGCGGGCAAATATCGCTCCATCAGATCATCCATCGAAGCGACCGAGGCGGCGAGCCCGACATTCAGCGCGGCAACCGTTTGGCCACGCACGCTTTTCAGCGGCACGGCGATGGAGCGAAGGCCGATTTCGACTTCCTGATCGATCAACGCATAACCGCGATGGCCGGTCACCTCGATTTCGTTGAGCAAGGCTTGAATATCGGTGATGGTCTTTTCCGTACGGGCAACCAGCCGGGAGGCTTCGAGAATGTCGCGCTGGCGTTCGGGCGGCTGAGCGGAAAGAAGAACGCGGCCCATGGAGGTGCAATAGGCGGGCAGGCGCGACCCGGGCATCAGCGCAATGGACATAACCCGCTGCTGGGCGGCGCGGGCGACATAAACAATTTCGGTCTCGTCCAGGATAGAGACGGAGGTGCTCTGGCCGATCTCCTCCGAGAGATGGTCGATGAGCGGTTGTACGATTTTCGGCAGGGGCATGGTGGCGAGGCAGCCGGTGCCGAGCCGCAGCACCTTCGGCGTGACGGTAAAGAACTTGCCGTCATAGGCGGCATAACCAAGCTCCGATAGCGTGAGCAGGCAGCGGCGCGTGGTGGCGCGGTCCAGTCCGGCGATCTCGGCGGCATCGGAGATGGACAGGCGCGGCCGCTCGGCGCTGAAGGCTTCTATCACCCGCAATCCCTTGGCGAGACCGCCCATCATGTCTCTTTCACTGACGGCCATGACCACGCTCCATTTGTGCGATATACGAACAAAAATCATATAACGCACAAAATCCTTGCCGTCGAGGCAATTTCGGCTTTACCTCATGGCCAAGCAGCCCTGCCGGTCCATCCGCTCGGCTGGATGGAGGTTTTGAGAATGGACAAGACAATCAAGAGCGCGGAAGAGGCGCTTGCTGGCATCGGCGATGGTGCGACGATCATGATCGGCGGTTTTGGCGGCTCCGGCGCGCCGATCGAGCTGATCCACGCGCTGATTGACAAGGGCCCGAAGGACCTTACCGTCATCAACAACAATGCCGGCAACGGCCGCATCGGCATCGCCGCAATGATCGACGCGGGCATGGTCAAGAAGATGATCTGCTCCTTCCCGCGCTCTTCGGATCCGCGCGCCTTCACCGATCGCTATCTGGCCGGCGAAATCGAGCTGGAACTGGTGCCGCAGGGCACGCTTGCCGAGCGTATCCGCGCTGGCGGTTCCGGTATTCCGGCCTTCTACACCCCGACCGGCTTCGGCACGGAGCTGGCGCAAGGCAAGGTTATCGCGGAATTTGACGGCCGCTCCTATGTGCAGGAGCGCTGGTTGAAGGCCGACTTTGCCATCGTCAAGGCCGAGCTTGGCGACACCTATGGCAACCTCACCTACAACAAGGCCGGGCGCAATTTTAACCCGCTGATGTGCATGGCCGCGAAAACCACCATTGCGCAGGTCTCGAAGATCGTCGCCGCCGGCGAGATCGATCCGGAGCATGTCGTGACGCCGGGTATTTTCGTAAACGGCGTCGTGGAAATTCCCGATCCGCAACAGGAAGAAGTCCTCATTCGCGCGGGAGTAGCCTACGCATGACCCAGACCATCGACACCCGCGAAGACATCAAGCTTTCCAACGCCCAGATCGCATGGCGCGCGGCGCAGGACATCGAAGATGGCGCCTACGTCAATCTCGGCATCGGCTTTCCGGAAATGGTGGCGCGTTACCAGCCGCCCGGCCGTCAGGCGATCTTCCACACCGAAAACGGCATCCTGAATTTCGGCGAGGCGCCGCCGGAAGGCGAGGAGGACTGGAACCTCATCAATGCCGGCAAAAAAGCCGTGACGCTGAAGCCGGGCGCCGCCTTCTTCCACCATGCCGACAGCTTCGCCATGGTGCGTGGCGGACATCTGGATGTGGCGATCCTCGGGGCCTATCAGGTGGCCCAGAATGGCGATCTCGCCAATTGGCGCGTCGGCTCCAAGGGTGTGCCAGCCGTCGGCGGGGCCATGGATTTGGTGCATGGCGCCAAGCAGGTCTTCGTCATCACCGAACATGTGACCAAGAATGGCGAGCCGAAGCTGGTTGAGAAATGCGCCTTCCCGCTGACCGGCGTCGGCTGCATCACCCGCATCTATACCAGCCACGCGGTGATTGACGTGGTCGATGGCCGCTTCGTGCTGCGTGAAAAGCTGGCCGCGATGACGTTTGAGGAATTGCAGGCCATGACCGGCGCGCCGCTTCATGTGCATGGCACGGTTGCTGATCTCGTTGCACCGGAACTTTGAGGAAACACCGATGACCGAAGCCTATATCTGCGATTATATCCGCACGCCCATTGGCCGTTTCGGCGGTGCGCTTTCTTCCGTGAGGGCGGATGACCTCGGCGCGGTGCCGCTGAAGGCGCTGATGGAACGCAATCCGTCCATCGACTGGGAAGCCGTCGAGGATGTGATCTTCGGCTGCGCCAATCAGGCAGGCGAGGACAATCGTAACGTCGCGCGCATGTCGCTGCTGCTTGCCGGCCTGCCGGTGTCGGTAACCGGAACGACGATCAACCGGCTGTGCGGCTCCGGCATGGATGCGGTCATTGCAGCCGCCCGCGCCGTCAAGTCGGGCGAGGCTGAACTGATGATCGCTGGCGGCGTCGAAAGCATGAGCCGCGCGCCCTTCGTTATGCCAAAGGCGGAAAGCGCCTTTTCCCGCAATGCCGAAATCTATGACACCACCATCGGCTGGCGTTTCGTCAACCCGCTGATGAAGGCGCAATATGGCGTCGATTCCATGCCGGAAACCGGTGACAATGTCGCGGTCGATTATCAGGTCTCGCGGGAAGATCAGGATGCCTTCGCCGTACGCAGTCAGCAGAAGGCGGCGGATGCGCAGGCCAATGGCCGTCTCGACAGGGAGATCGTTTCGGTAACGATCCCCCAGCGCAAGGGCGATCCCCTTGTCGTCTCGAAGGATGAACATCCGCGGGCCACAAGCCTCGAAGCGCTGGCTAAGCTGAAGCCGGTGAACAAGCGCGAGGGCGCTACGGTAACGGCGGGCAATGCGTCTGGCGTCAATGATGGCGCGGCCGCGCTTATCATCGCGTCAGCCGAGGCTACGAAGAAATATGGCCTCACTCCCATCGCCCGTATCCTCGGTGGCGCCGCTGCCGGCGTGCCGCCGCGCGTCATGGGCATCGGCCCGGCTCCGGCCTCCGCCAAGCTTCTGGCGCGGCTCGGGCTGAAGCAGGAAGAGCTCGATGTGATCGAGCTGAACGAGGCTTTCGCGAGCCAGGGCCTCGCGACGCTGCGCCAGCTCGGCATTTCCGATGACGATGCGCGGGTGAATGCGAATGGCGGTGCCATCGCGCTCGGCCATCCGCTCGGCATGTCCGGTGCGCGTATCGCCGGCACGGCGGCGCTCGAACTTTCCTTGACGGGCAAGCGGCTGGCGCTCGCCACCATGTGCATCGGCGTCGGGCAGGGTATCGCCGTCGCGCTGGAGCGGGTCTGATTGTCCGCCGGCATTCGGCATCGTCAAAACGGTGCGAATGCCGCGGCCTCGATTTCTTCTTGAGTGACTTCCGCTAGTCCGGCACTCGGTTGGCTATTCTCTCGCCTTGGTACCTCCCTCATTCCTGTGCTTGTCACAGGAATCCAGCTGACGCGCGTCTGCGCGGCGGAAAGACTCCTCTCAGCCCAAGGACTTGGGCTGGCTGGGTTTCTGTCACAAGCACAGAGACGAGGGGATGAGGCGTGCTGGGCCAAGCAAGCCGGCCCTGGGATGCAGGCCCCGGTCGATTATTCCCTGATAAAGTACTCCACGCTCTTATCCCTCTGCACATGTTGGATTCCATCATCATCCGTGAGATGTTTTGCGAGATATGAGAGGAATCTTTCCGCCTGCGGGAGCCAACATGAAACGTCCGACCATTACCGATGTTGCAAAGGCCGCCGGCGTCAGCGTCGCCACGGTCGACCGGGTGCTGAACGGCCGCCTGCCGGTGCGGGAGGAAACCTCGCGGCGTGTGTTCGAGGCCGCGGAGAAGATCGGATTTCATGCCACCAACATCATTCGTCAGCGCATGCTGGCGGATATGCCTTCCTATGGCCTTGGCATCATTCTGCGAAAGGAGCGGCACGCCTTTTATCAGACCTTTGCCGACGAGCTGGAGCTTGCGGCGCGCAACATCCGGGATCGCCACGTCAATCTGCGCATCGAATTTGCGCAATCCGGTGAGCCGGCGGAGCTTGCGGCGCTGCTTATGGGCATGAAGGGCCGGGTACAGGCGGTGGCCGCTACCGGGCCGGACCACCACGATGTCACGGCCGCCGTCGAGGCATTGAAGATCAAGGGCATTCCGACATTCTCGCTGCTTTCCGATTTTGCCCAGGGCGTGCGGGAAGCTTATCTCGGTGTCAACAGCATGAAGGTGGGGCGCACCGCGGCGTGGATGATCTCACGACTGGCGCGCAGCAAGGGCAAGGTGCTTCTGCTGCTTGGCGGTCACCGGTTTCATGGTCATTCGCTGCGCGAAACCGGCTTTCGCAGCTACATGCGTGAATATGCGCCGGAATTTGAGGTTATGGATGCCCTGATCACGCTGGAAACGCGACGCGTAACCTATGAGCTCGTGATGGACTCTATCGCCAAGCACAGGGATCTCGTCGGCATCTATTGCGTGGGCGGCGGCATGGAAGGGGTGATCGAGGCACTTCAACACGAAAAGCGGCAGGAACCCATTGTCTGCCTCGTCAACGAACTGACCCCCGTGTCCCGCCAGGCACTGCTGGAAGGCAGCATCAGCGGCGTGTTCCAGACCCCGCTACGCGAATTGTGCGCCGATCTCATCGCAACCATGGTTCACACCATCGAACATGGCATGGCGGAGACGCCGGGACAGCGCTTCCTTCCTGCCCATCTATGGGTTCCTGAAAGCCTTTGATGGTTTGATAGATTACATCATATCGCGCCCGCCCGTTTCTATCATGCTTGATGGTTTTGCCTGCTGCTGACGCGTTGACGTGGTGACCGGACTAGGAAATCTTGCCTGCCTGTGGAGCGGACAGGAGGCCGACCTTCACAGCATGAGATTACGTCGGGGTTGCTTGACGCTGCGGATATTTCTCCGCGGCGAGGGGGCAGATTTTTCCGGAAAGCCGTGACGGCGCCATTCGAGAGCGATGGTGAGACCGGTTCTTTTCAAGGTTTGGAGGGGAACGAGATGAAGAGACATTTCGCCAATGCAGCCTTCGCCACCGTGCGGGCGACGGGCGCGCCGGTGCAGGCCGTTGGAGTTTCGATGGCGCTGAAACCTGCCAGAAACGATGCGGCAGACAGAAGGGTCTTCGTGCCCTTCGAGCTGGTAACGCCGGCCGATCTCAAAAAACATCAGGCCGGGAACTGAGCATGGCCGTGCCCTGCTGGCTTCTGCGCTCCCCGGGGGAGTGCCGCCGGACGGGCCTGACGCGCCGCAGCCGGGCACGACCGGCTACGGTAAAAACTGGACAATGCAATCAGCAGCGATTTCCGCGGGAGGAAACCTTGAAAAAACTATTGATGGCGACGGCACTCTGTATCTTCGCGACACCGGCTCTGGCCGAGACCCGAATTGCAGTCTCGATGACGTCTTTCGACAATCCGTTTCTGACGATCCTGCTCAACGGCATAAGGGCCGAGGCCGGGCGCGACAAGACCATCGAGCTTCTGGTCGAGGATGCGCAGCTCGATCCTTCAAAGCAGCTGAACCAGGTGCAGAATTTCATTGCCAATGGCGTCGATGCGATCATCGTCAACGCCGTCGATGGTGACGCTACGTCGGCGATCACCAAGGCCGCATCCGCTGCGAAAATTCCGCTTGTCTATGTGAACCATCCGCCGGCTGAGCTGGAAACCGGGCTGCATGACGGCACGGCATTTGTCGGCTCCAACGAACTTGATTCCGGCACCATGGAAGCCGAAGCCGCCTGCAAGCTGATGGGCGGCAAGGGCAAGGCCGTCATTCTGATGGGCCCTTTGGAAAACCATGCGGCGCTGGTTCGCACCAAGGATGTGGAAACGGTGTTCTCCAAGCCGGACTGCAAGATCGAAATCCTTGAAAAGCAGACGGCGAACTGGAGCCGCACGCAGGCACAGGACCTCGTTTCCTCCTGGCTGACGGCGGGCATACAGTTCGATGCGGTCATCGCCAACAACGATGAAATGGCGATTGGCGCCGTGCAGGCGCTGAAGGCAGCGGGCGTATCCATGAAGGACGTCGTCATTGCCGGCATTGACGCGACACCCGATGGACTTGCCGCGATGCAGGCGGGCGATCTCGATATCACCGTCTACCAGAATGCGACGAAGCAGGGCGAGGTCTCCGTTCAGACGGCGGTGAAGGCCGCTGCCGGTCAAAGCACCGAAAAGACGCTCTGGGTGCCCTTCGAACTCGTCACGCCGGAAAACATGTCCGCCTATGCCAAATGAGCCGGGGCTTCGGCCCCGTCCCTTATCCCACCGACTGGAAACAGCCATGAAACATACGCTCGATCCCCACATGTTCCGGCATCTTTCGCTGGCCGAGACCTGCCGCAAGGTCGCAGAGCTCGGTTACGACTATGTCGAACTTTCACCCCGTCCGGATTTTCTGTCCTGGTGGACGCGACCGAAGGTCTATCCCGAGCGCGTCGCCGAATTCAAAAAAGCCCTGAAGGATCACGGCGTCGGCCTTGCCACGCTGCAGCCCATGTATCGCTGGGCGAGCCCGTATCCGGACGAATGGGAGGTAGCGATCGACAACTGGAAACGCGCCATCGAGATTGCGGTGGAGATGGAGTGCCCGATGTTCGTTTCGGAATTCGGTCGTGGAGGCTCGCCGGAGCGCAGCCTCAACGACCGGTCCGGCCTGCACCGTCCGGAAACCTGCGAAGCGCAGTTCTTCCGCGCCATGGATGTTCTGGTTCCGATCCTCGAGCGGGAGGGGCTGGTGCTGTCGCTGGAGGCGCATCCCGAAGACTGGGTCGAGGAAATCGCGCCGGCCATCGACATCATCAAGACCATCAATTCCAAGGCGGTAAAGGCCTCCTTCATCGCGCCTCACACCTTCTTTTACGGTCCGGACATGGTTGCCAACCTGCGCGCGACCGAAGGTCATCTGGTGCATGTGCGCCTTGCCGATACCTATGACCACACCAAATCGTCGCAGCTGCGCTACATCGTCAATCCGCCCGGCGCCAAAGTCAGGGTGCACCAGCACACGGATTTCGGCCAGGGCGAGATCGACTGGGAGATATTCTTCGCCACGCTGGCCGACATGAAATTCGACGGTGTGCTGTCGAATTGCGTCTTTGCCTGGGAAGATCGTGTCGATGAAAGCGCGCGTTTCATGCTCAGCGAAACCCGGCGATATGTCGCCAAATACTGGAAATGAGGTTTTTCGGATGACTGTGAAAATTGGTGTCATCGGCACCGGTGCCATCGGGCGCGATCACGCCCGACGTATCAATGAGGTTCTGGGCGGTGCGAAGGTCGTTGCGCTGAGCGACGTCAACCGCGCCTCGGCCGAGGCGGTCAAAAAAGACATCGCCCCTGATGCCGCCATTTTCGCCACCGGCGAGGAGCTCATCGCATCAGCTGATGTGGATGCCGTGCTTGTCACCTCCTGGGGCGCGACGCATGAGCAATATGTGCTGGCGGCCATCGCCGCCGGCAAGCCGTGCTTCTGCGAAAAGCCGCTGGCGACGACGGCAGAGGGCGCGAAGCGGATCGTCGATGCTGAGGTGGCGCTTGGCAAACGGCTGGTGCAGGTGGGTTTCATGCGCCGCTACGACGCCGGTTACGTGGCGCTGAAAAAGACCGTGGACACCATGATCGGCGCCCCGATCATGGTCCATGCCGCCCATCGCAACCCGACCGTTCCGGAGCAGTATGTGACGCCCATGGCGATCCACGACACGATGATCCATGAGATCGACGTGCTGCGCTGGCTGCTCGATGACGACTATGTGTCGGCCCGGGTTCTCTTTCCACGTGCCGCCGCCCGCAGCCATGCAAAGCTGAGGGACCCGCAGATCGTTATTCTGGAAACGGCCAGGGGCACGATCATCGACGTCGAAATCTTCGTGAACTGCCACTACGGTTACGACATACAGTGCCAGGTGGTCGGCGAGGACGGCATTGCCAGCCTGCCGGAGCCGATGGCGATACAGACACGGCTCGGCGCCAAGCTGCAGAACGATATTCTCACCGACTGGAAGGATCGCTTCATCGCGAGCTACGACGTCGAATTGCAGGACTTCATCCATGCGGCGGCGAAGGGAACAGCCTCCGGCCCCAATTCCTGGGACGGCTACGTGGCCGCGATCACTTCCGATGCCTGCGTCGCCGCGCAGGAGACGGACGGAGCAGCCGTCGCAATCAGGCTTCCCGCCCGTCCCGCCCTTTATCAGTGAGGTCTTTCATGCGTTTTGCCATCAACCACATCACCGCCCCGGCGCTTTCGCTCGAGGACTTCTTCCAGACCGCGCGCGAACTCGGCCTCACCGAGGTCGAGATCCGCAACGACCTGCCGGATATTGTCGGTACGGTGACACCGGCGCAGGTGAAGGCGGCGGCCCACAAGGTCGGCGTGACGATCATCTCCATCAACGCGCTTTATCCCTTCAACGTCTGGTCGGGCGACCTGCCGCAGCGCGCCGTCGCCATGGCCGATTACGCCGCGGCGAGCGGTGCAAAAGCGCTGGTCATGTGCCCGCTCAATGACGGCAGGGCGGTTTCCTTCGACGATCTCGTGACGGCGCTGAAGGCCATGAAGCCGATCCTTGAGGAGAGAGGCCTTACCGGTCTTGTCGAACCGCTCGGCTTCCCGGTCTCCTCGCTGCGCACCAAGACCGAGGCGGTGAGAGCCATTGATGTGGCCGGCGGTGGCGATGTCTACAGGCTGGTGCACGATACCTTCCACCATCACCTCGCGGGCGAAACGGCGTTTTTCCCCGAACGCACCGGTCTCGTCCACATTTCCGGCGTCACCGACCCCGCCGTCTCCGTCGCCGACATGCTGGATGCCCACCGCGTCCTGGTGGATGGCGCCGACCGGCTGGAGAATATCGCCCAGATCAGGGCGCTGGAGGCCGCCGGTTACAAGGGGCCCTACAGCTTCGAGCCCTTTGCGACGGAAGTTCATGACCTGAAGGACCCGGCCGCTGCCGTGAAAGCCAGCATCGACCATATCGCCGGCGCGCTCTGACCGCGTTGCCGCCCGCGGTGAAGCGCGGGCGGCAACCGGACGATCGCCAAAGCCGGAGAAATCAATTCCGCATTTACGGATGATGCTGTAGTCTCCGCTAACGAGAGAGCAGCAGACCGGCGCGGTTATTCTTCAGATCGATTGCGTGAGTCTTTCCGCCAGGGCCGTCCGAAGAAGAGTGGTTGAATTCCCTTTTATGAAAATAGACAGGAAAACGACGCTTAAGGACGTCGCGCGGGAGGCGAATGTTTCGCTGAGCACGGCTTCGCATGCGATCAACGGCACGGCGCCGCTCACCACGCAGGTTCGCGAGCGGGTTCTGGAAGCCGCCCGGTCGCTGGGTTATCTCGAAAACCGGCGCCAGAAGGCGACCATCGCCACCTTGCGTGTCGTCCTGCTGGCCATGACCAATGACGCGGCACCGCAGAGCGACCTCAACATGGTCAGCTGGACAATGTTGAACGGCTTCCGCCGCGAATGCGAGCGGCGTGGAATCCGCATCGTTCCCTATGTCAGTGCAACGAGCCGGCTCGACCCCGTGGCGGTTGCCGAAGCCGTCAGGACAGATAATGTGGACGGTGTCGTGGTTCTGAATGACGACAGGCCGCAGCTGGTCGAGGCGCTTTCCGCGCTTGGCAAGCCCGTGGTGCTGATCAATGGCGAAGATCCGGCCATGATCGTCGATACGGTAACGGCGGAGAACCGGTTCGGCGCTCGCCTCGGCATCGAGCATCTGCTGTCGCTCGGGCATCGCAATATTGTGCATGTGACCTGGAAGGGCCGCACAACGATCCGCCGTCGTCATGATGGCTATAACGATGCATTCCTTGCAACGGGCCTTGCCGTTCCGGCCGACATGGTCATCGAGGTCGAGAGCTACGAACCGGAATGGGGGGAGGTGGCTATCCGCCGTCTGCTTGCCGAGCAGCGACCGCTGCGAAACGCCACCGCGATTTTCTGCGCCGCCGATAATCTGGCGCTCGGCTGTCTGAAGGCCTTGGGGGAGGCCGGTATCCGGGTGCCCGAGGATGTCTCGGTGCTGGGTTTCGATGACATCATGCCAGCCGCCTTCAGCACACCGCCTCTCAGCACCATCCAGTTGCCCGCCGACAGGCTGGGCGGGGCGGCGCTGTCGCTGCTGGAGCAGCGGCTGGTGGCGGCCGATCCCACCCGGCCGGCGCACCGGCTGGAACTCGGTTGCCGGCTGGTGCTGAGGGGCAGTATCGCCCCGCCGCGCAAATAGGCCGCTTTCCGCCGCCGCCGCGCCGATCGATGTTTTCCACGTGATATTCGATTGCAAAAACCTATCCCATGAATAGCCTGTGCGGCATGGATTCTGGAATCGGGAGGGTTCCCCGCATGTCGCACAGCAATGAAAACGTCCCTGCTCTGGCGAGGCTGGATGAGCTGGATCGGTTCTGCCGCGCCGTTTTCCTCGCTGCCGGTACGGATGACGAAACGGCCGATGCGGCGACCCGCGCCATGATGCATGGTACGCGGCTTGGCGTTGACAGCCACGGTGTGCGCCTGCTCGCTCATTATGTCACCGCACTTGAAGGCGGGCGTCTCAATCCGCGGCCGCAGATCAGCCGCGTTTCCGGCTTCGGCGCGGTGGAGACGGTGGATGCGGACAACGCCCACGGCGCCCGCGCCACCTATGCGGCCATGGAAAACGCCATGGCGCTCGCGGAAAAATTTGGCATCGGCGCGGTGGCGATCAGGAATTCCTCGCATTTCGGACCGGCTGGGGCTTATGCGCTGGAGGCGGCCCGGCAGGGCTATATCGGCCTGGCATTCTGCAATTCGGACAGTTTCGTGCGCCTGCATGATGGCGCCATGCGCTTTCACGGCACCAACCCGATTGCCGTCGGCGTTCCTGCAGCGGATGACCTGCCGTGGCTGCTGGACATGGCGACCAGCGCGGTGCCCTATAATCGCGTGCTGCTTTACCGCAGCCTCGGACAGCAATTGCCTGCGGGCGTTGCCTCGGATGGTGACGGCGTCGATACAAGGGATCCGAATGCAGCGGAAATGCTTGCCCCCGTCGGCGGCGAATTCGGCTTCAAGGGTGCGGCGCTGGCGGGAATGGTGGAGATTTTCAGTGCGGTTCTGACCGGCATGAAGCTGAGCTTCGATATCGCCCCGATGGGCGGGCCGGATTTCTCCACGCCGCGCGGGCTTGGTGCCTTCGTTCTGGCGCTGAAACCGGAAGCCTTCCTTGAGCGCGACGCGTTTGACGAGGGCATGAAGCGCTATCTCGAAGTGCTGCGGGGGTCCCCCGTTCGCGAGGATTGCAAGGTCATGGCGCCTGGCGATCGCGAATGGGCGGTGGCGGCGAAGCGGGAAAGGGAAGGGGCGCCGGTCGATCCGGTCACACGCGCGGCCTTTTCGGAAATGGCGGCAAGGTTTTCGGTCAGCCCGCCCGCTTATCACTAAGCTTCCACGATTGTCGCAGCGCCCGCTCAGGCGGGGCGAAGAAGCATGCTGGGGCGCGGATAGGGTGCTTTTGCGGGTCCCAGCCTTTCCGCCACGACCGGACGGCCGATGTAATAGCCCTGCGCGTAATCGATTTCCATCTGGCGCACGAGCCTCAGCTGTTCCTCGGTTTCCACGCCTTCGATCAAAATTTTATGGCCGCGATTGCGAATGAGGCGGATCATGTCCTGCAGCATCGCCCGTCCGCGTGGGGTCTTGCTGTCATGCAGGAAGGAACGATCAATCTTGACGGTATCGAAATCCGTCATGCGCAGCCATGACAGGCCGGCGAAACCCGTTCCGAAATCATCCAGCCAGATTTTGATGCCAAGCGTCTTCAGGTCGTTCAGGCAACGCAGCACATCCGAATGCATTTCCATGTCCAGGCCTTCGGTGATTTCGAAGGCGAGCCTGTTGCCGGCAATACCGGCTTCCACGAGAATGGCCGCGACGGACGTGGCGAACCCAGGGTTCTTCAATTGCATGGGTGACACATTGACGCTGACGACATCAACCCTGTCATCGGCCAATATGTGCTTGCAGACCGTCTTGATGGTCCACAGGCCCAGTTCCATGATCGTGCCGGTACGCTCGGCGATCGGGATGAAGATGCTGGGGGCGACGGAATTGCCATCCAGCAGGCGAAGTCGCATCAGCGCCTCGACGCCTGTCGTTTCATTGGTCGAGATGTTCAAGATCGGCTGGTAGACAAGGGAAACAAGGTTCTCCGAAACTGCGATCTTCAGAAGAGCGGCGATGTTTTCCGTTTCGTCGCTGGTCTGCGGATCGTCGGGATCAAACAGCTTCATGCAATTGCGGCCATTGCCCTTGGCGATGTAAAGCGCGCGATCGGCCTCGTTGATGATCTTCTCCAGCTTGCCGTCCGGATTGGGGCGGGTGAAGGAGGCGCCGATGCTGACAGTGACGATGAAGGTGCCGTCGCGGCGCTGGTCATGTGCGAGGGACAGGCTTTCCACGGTATGGCGGATCGTTTCGGCAAGCTCGCCAACCTGCTGTTTGGACTTGAATGGCGCCAGCACGATGAATTCTTCGCCACCATAACGGCCGATCGAGGCGCCGTGCTGGATGATTGCATCCTGCAAGGCATTACCCACGGTCACGAGACACTTGTCGCCTTCCTGGTGGCCATAACGGTCGTTGTATTTCTTGAAGAAATCGACATCGATCAGGAATACGGAAAAACCTTCTTCCTTCTTCATCCAGTTATCCCACAACAGGCGCAGATGGTGATCGATGGCGCGGCGGTTCTGCAGCCCGGTCAGGGAATCGGTGTTGGAAAGACGCAGCAGCGCCTGGCCACGCTCATCCGCCGCCTTCTGCTGGGCCTTCGCTTCCAGCCCGTTGACGAAGACATGGTAGCGTTCCCTGTTCAGGTTCCAGTTCACATAAGACGTGAAGACGAAGCAGGAGATATAGAAGGTGCCGAAAGCGAATTTGTAGAAAGCGTCTTCAGGAAACTGCGTCGCCGCCAGAAAATAGGTGACGAGAATGATGCCCGATGACACCAGCGACAGATGGAATCTGAAAGTGAAAAACAGATTGGCGCCCATCATGAAGATCGCCCCGAAAACCATGTAATAGGACATGTTTTCGATATTGTCGGTCAGCAGCGATGGCAACAGCCAGCCGATATAACCCATGACGAGGGCGGTCGCACAGGTGAGGTCGAGCGCTGCGGTGCTGGCTCCCCGGCGTACCTGGATTTCCAGTGTCAGCAGCGCTGATACGGCGACCGCGAAACGTGCGACAATGGTGTAAAACGCGACGTCGGGTATCAGAACGATGTCTGAAGCGGCAAACAGAAGATAAATGAAGACAGCCGTCCACAGGCCCCGACGGATAGAACCCCGGCGGCTGCGTTCGCCTTCCTGCTGGTAAAGGGCAAGAAGTTCATCAGAAAACCGGGAGTCCGGCCGCCGATAGTCTTGCTGTCCACTCACCTCTCCCAATGTGTGCTTCATGCACTTTCCCATAGTGTTGCGTATACTTATTAAGTAACTGCTTATTCCACTTTTCCGTGTGCTGTCGCACCCAGTTCGGGTTCCTGTCGATCTCTGCCAAAGCGGATTGAGACCATGGAAAGGAAGAACGCATCATACGTTCGCAACATTAAGTTTCACTAAACCGCCTATCCTCCCAGCCGCCACCCGAGAGTGTGACCAAAAAAATACGCTAATTTACTAATCTATCCCTACACCGCGCAAAAATCGAAATCGAGTGGCCTTCGGTGTCCCAGAAACGTATAGTTAACAATGCGTTAACACTGGAGGCTGAAGTGGTGCGGGTAAAGAAGAAAAATCTGGATGGGGCAAGTCTGATCACCCCGGATACTGTTGCAAAAGAGATTTTTGCACGCAAAACGAAAACGTTCGATGAGCAGTTCGCAGTTGCAAAAGCAGAAATTGCCATCATTCTCGAATTGGCACAGCAGCAGTTCGATAATGGTATTTCAGCACATGACATAATACATCGAACGGCGGGGGCGCTGCATGGGTTGCGAGAAAAACTCCACTCAAGCGTGTGGGCTGAACTGATCCCCATCATACAGAATCACCCCGTGTCGGAGCGTTTTCTGCAGGATCCGTTCACGCGCTGGTCGTTCGACAAGCCGCGGGGTTATTCCGGCGATGCGCAATTGCTGGATTTTATCTATGGCCACGAAAGCGTTGCCGGTCTGGTGAAGAATGCGACGCCGCTGGGGCGTGATCTTTACGACTATACGAAGGACGCCAGTTCTTCCGTGGCGGTGCGCGAGCGACGGGATCTGCTGACGCGCTTTGTCGACGAAGCGGCGGCCCGGCACGGTGAAGATACCGAAATCCTCACCATAGCGTCCGGACATCTGCGCGAGGCGGACGCTTCCGCGGCGCTGAAGGAGGGCAGGCTGCGGCGCTGGGTGGCGCTCGATCAGGACCCCTTGAGCGTCGGTTCCGTTGCCCGCGATTTCGCCGGCACCTGCATCGAGGCGATCGACGGCTCGGTGCGCGATATCGTCCTGCGCACGCAGGAGCTCGGCACTTTCGATCTGATATACGCAGCCGGTCTATACGACTACCTGAACGACCGCGTGGCGATCAAACTCACGCGGCGCTGCATGGAGATGCTGAAACCCGGCGGCATGTTCCTTTTCGCCAACTTCTCCGAGGATATCGTTGTGGACGGCTACATGGAAACCTTCATGAACTGGGCGCTGCTGTTGCGCTCGAAGGCGGATATGTGGCGGATCGTCAATGCCAGCGCCGATCCGGACAGCATCGAGGCTGAGGTGTTCTTCGGCGAGAACCACAATATCGTCTACGCGACGATGCGTAAGAAGGCATGACATCCTTCGACCCGTCTTCCTGCCAATAACCATTTGCTTAAACCTCGTCGCGGGCCTAAGAATCCGCGCCGAATGCATTGCAGAATGGATTGGCTGAAATGAAGAGATATTATTCGGATATGGGCGGTCTGCCCGGGCAGACGGAACTCCTGTCGAGCAAGGCTGTATTCAAGACCGCCTATGCTGTCATCCCCAAGACCGTGATGTCCGATATCGTGACAAGCGTGCTGCCCCACTGGACCGGCACGCGTGCCTGGATCATCGCCCGGCCGATGACCGGCTTTTCCGAGACTTTCGCGCAATATATCGTTGAAGTGCAGCCCGGCGGCGGCAGCGACCGGCCGGAGCCGGACGCAAGGGCGCAGGCGGCGATCTTCGTCGTCGACGGCGAGATGACCGTGGAATTCGAGGGCGCCCGGCATGAGTTGCGGGAGGGCTCCTTCGCTTTCCTTCCGGCCGGCAGCCGCTGGCAGGTTCGTAACTCGGGCAAGGCGCCGGTCAAATTCCACTGGGTGCGAAAGACGTTTCAGGCCGTAGACGGGCTGGAGCCGCCGCCGGCGATCTTCACCCATGAAGACGAGACCGCCCTTTCGGCAATGCCGGACACCGACGGCAAATGGGCGACGACCCGTTTCATCGATCCTGATGACGTGCGTTACGACATGCATCTCAACATCGTCACCTTCGAGCCGGGCGCGACCATTCCCTTCATGGAAACCCATGTCATGGAACACGGCCTTTATGTTCTCGAAGGCAAGGCCGTGTACCGGCTGAACGAGGACTGGGTGGAGGTGCAGGCCGGCGACTTCATGTGGCTGCGCGCCTATTGCCCGCAGGCGTGTTATGCGGGCGGGCCGGGCCGATTCCGCTATCTGCTCTATAAGGATGTAAACCGACACGTGAAGCTCTGGTAACGGGCCTGCGGTCTGCAAAAACCATGAATTGTCGCGCAATCCGGCGGTTTGCGCGATAAATGCTTGCTTTGGATCGAATATCCCTAATAAATTCCCGTAGGCGGCGGCTAGTGCTGCGCCGCTCCGTTTGGTGATCCGCCTGCACCTACCCTTGAGAAGACTTGCCCGTATGACTGAGACGATCGATGCCAATGTCTTCAATCTTGCGCCCGTGGCGATGTGGATCGAGGATTTCAGCGAGGTAAAGCGCCAGTTCGATATCTGGCGGGCGGAGGGCGTAGAGGATCTCAGGGCGTTTCTTCTGGACGATCTGACAAGGGTGGCGGCCTGTTCGCAGAAGATCCGCGTCATCCAGGTCAACGCCAGGACGCTGGAACTGTTCGAGGCCCACGACCAGAACCATCTCGTCGACAATCTGCACCGCATCTTTCGCGATGACATGCTAGAGAGCCATGTGAACGAGCTTTCCGAACTCTGGGCCGGCAAGACGGAATTCACCAGCAATGCTGTCAATTATTCGATCGGTGGCAAGCGGCTGGACATTCAGTTGCGCGGCGCGGTGATACCCGGCCACGAGGACACGCTCGACCGGCTGCTTCTGACCACCGAGGATGTGACGGAGCGGGAGGAGGCCCGCCGCAAGGAGCTGCTCAACCGCCGTTATGCCGAGGGCATGTTCAAACATTCGCCTGTGTCCCTGTGGGTGGAGGATTTCAGCCGGGTAAGGCGCCTGATCGAGGAGGTCAGGGAGCGCGGCATCATCGATTTCCGGGTCTTCATGGATGTGCATCCGGAATTCGTGCGGCAATGCATGAGCGAAATCCGCGTCATCGACGTCAATCGCGCGACGCTCGACCTGTTCTGTGCGCCGGACCGGCAGGTTCTGCTGCAGCGGCTAGGCGATATTTTCCGCGACGAGATGGAAAAGCCGTTCCGCGAACAGCTGATGGAACTCTGGAACGGTAATCTCAGCCATCACCGCGAGGTGGTGAACTACGCGCTGGACGGTTCCGAGCGGCATCTGCTTTTGCATTTTTCGGTTTTTCCCGGGTATGAGCGGGACTGGTCTCTGGTGCAGGTGGCGTTGACGGATATTACCGCGCGCAAGAAAGCCGAAGCCTACCTCGAATATCTCGGCAAGCACGATGTGCTGACCAAGCTGCACAACCGCGCCTTCTATTCCGACGAGTTGAACAGGCTGGAGCGCAGCGCGTTGCGGCCCGTATCGGCGATCGTGATCGATCTCAACGGCCTGAAGGACGCGAATGACAAGCTTGGGCACGATGCCGGCGACGCCCTGTTGCGACGCATGGGCGAGGTGCTGAACGGCGTGGTGACCGCGCCGAACCACGCAGCCCGCATCGGCGGCGACGAATTCGCCATTCTTCTTCCCGGCGCCGACAAGCAGGTGGCCGCCGCCATGGTCGAAACCGTTTATGAGCTGCTGAAGATCAACAATCAGTTCTATTCCAGCGCACCGCTCAGCCTGTCGTTGGGTGTGGCGACCAGCGAGGCAGGCGAGACGATGGAATCGTTGGTGCGCCGCGCCGATATGAATATGTACGAGCAGAAAAATGCCTATTACGCGGCGCTGCGTAACAGGTCTGCCGACAATAACGACAAGACCAATGCCGGCCCCCAGCCGGAAGCCAGCTCGCTGAAGCGTTTGTCCTGACGGTAAGAGGGGTCATCGACCCTCGCTCGCGCAATTATTTCTGATCTTCCGGCCATAAGGCCCAAGGTGGGACCCGCGCCGTCGTGGGTCCCAGCCCCCTTCCGTTTCCCGATGCTCTTGCGAATGCAGGCCGTGTTTCCACGCCGTCTCGCGCGGCTTCACAAGCGCGTGAGGC
This sequence comes from Agrobacterium pusense, assembly GCF_013285525.1. Lineage (NCBI taxonomy): Bacteria > Pseudomonadati > Pseudomonadota > Alphaproteobacteria > Hyphomicrobiales > Rhizobiaceae > Agrobacterium > Agrobacterium pusense. The sequence continues at coordinate 232,863 of NZ_CP053857.1, read as the reverse complement.
CGGTTTTGCGCTGCAACAATTCTATTGTCAGAAATTTACATACGTCTTAGTATGTATGTAAATGTGACCTTTTTCATGGATTCGGAGCGCAGAATGGCGAAAAGACTGGGGCAGATCGTGGCGGTGTTGTTGGCGGGCATCGTTGTGGTCGGATGTAGCGACGAGCAGGCGTCTGCCCCCGGCGCGCCGCCGCCTGGTGCAGTCAAGGTCGTGACCGTGAAGCAGGAAGAGCTGCCGATAACCAACGACCTGCCGGGCCGCATTGCACCGACGCGACTTGCCGAAGTGCGCCCGCGTGTCTCCGGCATCATCGTTGAGCGCGTGTTCGAGCAGGGTTCGCTGGTGAAGGAAGGCGATGTCCTCTACCGCATCGATCCCGCCCCGTTCCAGGTGCGCGTCGACAGCGCCGAGGGCACGTTGCGCCGGGCGCAGGCCGCGCAGCTTCAGGCGCGCCAGACGGCCGACAGGCAGCAGCAGCTGCGCCGTTCCAACGTTGGTTCGCAGCAGGAATTCGACAACGCCATCGCCCAGCTGGCGCAGGCCGATGCCGAGGTGGCGGTGGCTGAGGCAGGCCTGGCGGAAGCGAAGCTCAATCTTCAATATGCCGATGTTAAAGCCCCGATCAGCGGCCGGATCGGCCGCGCGCGTATTACGGAAGGCGCGCTCGTCAGCGCGACCGGCTCTGAAAACCTGGCGACGATCCAGCAGCTTGATCCGATCTATGCCGACTTCACCCAGCCGGCGGCCGATCTCATTCGTCTGCGCAAGGCGCTTCAGGACGGCAAGCTGATGACCGGCCCGAATGAAGCCGAAGTCAATCTGCTCTTCGATGACGGCAGCCGTTACCCGCAGCCCGGCCGTCTGCTGTTTTCGGAGGCGGCGGTGGATGAGACCACCGGCCAGGTAACGCTGCGCGGCGAATTTCCCAACCCGAACGGCGATCTGCTGCCGGGCATGTATGTCCGCGTGCAGATCCAGCAGGGCATTCAGAAGGCCGCATTCGCGGTGCCGCAGCAGGCGGTTCAGCGCGATGCCGGCGGTCAGGCGAGCGTGCTTGTCGTCAACGCCGAAGATACGGTCGAGCAGCGGCGCGTCAGCGTCGGCCGTTCCATCGGTGACCGCTGGGTGATTTCGGAAGGGCTGAAGGATGGCGACCGCGTTGTTGCCGAAGGCTTCCAGAAGACCGCCCCGGGAGCCAAGGTGAAGCCTGAACCCTGGTCCGACGAGGCCGATGTCGCCGCTGCCGCAGGTAGCGAGAGCGCGGCTCCGGCCCAGAAGCAATAAGGACCGATTTCATGGCACGTTTTTTCATCGATCGGCCCATTTTTGCCTGGGTCGTCGCCATCTTCATCATGCTGGCGGGCCTGCTCGCCATTCCCATGCTGCCTATTGCGCAATATCCGAATGTGGCGCCGCCGCAGATTTCGGTCTCCACGACCTATCCCGGCGCTGCGCCGGAAGATATCTACCAGAGCGTCACGCGCCCGATAGAAGAGGAACTGAACGGTGTTCCCGGCCTGATCTATTTCGAGTCGACATCGGAGGCTTCCGGCCGCATTTCGATCAACGTCACGTTTGAACCAGGCACCAATATCGGTGAGGCGCAGGTCGAAGTTCAAAACCGCATCGCACGCGTGGAGCCACGCCTGCCGCAGGCAGTGACGCAGCAGGGCCTGCGCGTGGAACAGGCAGGCACCTCGTTTCTGATGATGGTGGCGCTCACCTCCGTCGACGGCAATACCGATGCCATCGGTCTCGGCGATTATCTCAGCCGCAACGTGCTCGGCGAATTGCGCCGCGTTCCCGGCGTCGGCAGCGCGCAGCTCTTTGCCACCCAGCGCTCCATGCGCATCTGGATGGATCCGGACAAGATGCTGGGCCTCAGCCTGACGTCGAGCGACGTCATCGGCGCCATCCAGGCGCAGAACTCGCAGGTCGCCGCCGGCCGCATCGGTGCATCGCCAAACCCGATTGGCCAGCAGATTTCCGCGACCGTCAACGTGCAGGGTCAGCTCACATCGCCGGAAGAGTTCGGCTCCATCGTGCTGCGCGCCAACCCGGATGGTTCTTCCGTCAGGCTGCGCGATGTCGCGCGAGTGGAAGTGGGCGGCGAAAGCTATAACTTCTCAAGCCGCCTGAACGGCAAGCCGAGCGCCGCCATCGGCGTGCAGCTGTCGCCGACCGGCAATGCGCTGCAGACATCGGAGGGCGTACGCGCCACGATGGAGGAGCTGTCGCGCTATTTCCCGCAGGGCATAGAGTATGAAATTCCCTATGATACCAGCCCCTTCGTCAAGATTTCGATCGAGAAGGTCATTCACACGCTGATCGAGGCCATCATCCTCGTCTTCGTGGTGATGTTCGTGTTTCTCCAGAACATCCGCTACACCATCATTCCGACATTGGTGGTGCCCGTGGCGCTGCTCGGCACCTGCGCAATCATGTATGTCTCGGGTTTCTCGATCAACGTTCTGACCATGTTCGCCATGGTTCTCGCCATCGGCATTCTGGTGGATGACGCGATCGTCGTCGTTGAGAATGTCGAGCGCATCATGGCGGAAGAGCATCTGTCGCCGAAGGAGGCGACCCGCAAGGCAATGGGCCAGATTTCCGGCGCGATCATCGGCATCACGCTGGTGCTGACGGCCGTGTTCGTGCCCATGGCCTTCTTCCCCGGCGCCGTCGGCATCATCTACCAGCAGTTCAGCCTGACCATGGTGGTGTCGATCCTGTTCTCCGGCTTCCTGGCCCTGTCGCTGACGCCGGCGCTGTGCGCTTCTTTCCTGAAGCCCATCAAGGCCGGGCATCATGAAAAGAAGGGCTTCTTCGGCTGGTTCAACCGCAACTTCGACAAGGCGTCGCACAAATATTCGTCTTCGGTCGGCGGCATCATCAAGCGCTCCGGCCGCTTCATGGTGATCTATGCGGCGCTGCTGGCCGGTCTCGGCTGGGCCTATATGCAATTGCCGAGCTCGTTCCTGCCGAACGAAGACCAGGGCTACCTGATCGTGGACATCCAGGCGCCTGCGGAAGCCAGCAGCGACCGCACCCTGCAGTCCATCCAGCAGATCGAAAAGATCTTCCTGGAAGAGCCGGCGGTTGAACGCGTCATCGCCGTGTCGGGCTTCTCCTTCTCCGGTTCCGGCCAGAATGCCGGCCTCGCCTTCGCGACGCTGAAGGACTGGAGCGAACGTGGACCGGAGGATTCTGCAGCGGCCATCTCAGCCCGGATCAATGGCAAACTCTGGGGCCTGCCGGACGCAATGTCCTTCGCGCTGTCGCCGCCGCCCATTCAGGGTCTCGGCAACTCCAGCGGCTTTACCTTCCGCCTGCAGGACAGGTCCGGAGCGGGCCAGACGGCGCTGAGCGCCGCCGGCGCGCAGCTGATGGCCGCGGCGCGGCAGAGCCCCATCCTTGCCGGCCTTCGCATCGAAGGCATGCCGGATGCGGCGCAGGTCAATCTCGTCATCGACCGTGAGAAGGCAAACACATTCGGCGTGACTTTCAGCGATATCAACGCCACCATCTCGGCCAATATGGGTTCGTCCTACGTCAACGACTTCCCCAATGCCGGCCGTATGCAGCGCGTGACGGTGCAGGCCGAACAGGGCCAGCGCATGAAGACCGAGGATCTTCTGAACCTCAACGTCCGCAACGCCAATGGCGGCATGGTGCCGATCAGCTCTTTCGCCTCGGTGGAATGGGTGCGCGGTCCTTCTCAGGTGGTCGGTTATAACGGCTATCCGGCGATCCGTATCGGTGGCCAGGCGGCGCCGGGCTACTCCTCCGGTGATGCCATTGCCGAAATGGAACGTCTGGCGCGCGAATTGCCCGGCGGTTTCGGTTTCGAATGGACCGGCCAGTCACTGCAGGAAATCCAGTCGGGTTCGCAGGCACCGGCGCTCATCGGTCTCAGCGTGCTGTTCGTCTTCCTGCTGCTCGCAGCGCTTTACGAAAGCTGGTCAATTCCGCTCTCCGTCATGCTGGTGGTGCCGCTCGGGGTCATCGGCTCGGTGGCGGCGGTGATGCTGCGCGGCATGCCGAACGATGTCTACTTCCTCGTCGGCCTCGTCGCCATCATCGGCCTTTCCGCGAAAAATGCGATCCTCATCATCGAATTCGCCAAGGATTTGCGGGCAGAGGGCAAATCCACCTATGATGCGACGGTGGAGGCGGCACATCTGCGCTTCAGGCCGATCCTGATGACGTCGCTCGCCTTCTCGCTCGGCGTGCTGCCCATGGCGATCGCCTCCGGCGCGAGCGCCGCGAGCCAGAATGCCATCGGTACCGGTGTTCTCGGCGGCATGATCTCGGCGACGATCCTCGCGATCTTCTTCGTTCCCGTGTTCTTTGTTTTCGTCATGAAGATTTTCGGGGATCGGAAGAAGGAGAACGAGATTGCTGCTGACGCCGTTTCACCGGCGGAATAACATCGAGGGAAAGCCGGGATACCGTCATGTCATGACGCTCCGGTATTGAGGAAAGGCACGGTGCGGAAGCGCCGTGCCGGCAGTGGAAGGAGATAACGGAATGCGCCGTACCAAGGCCGAGGCAGAAGAGACGCGTCAGGCGATCCTTGCCGCTGCCGAGCGGGTGTTCTTCAAGAAGGGCGTTGCCAACAGCTCGCTTGACGAGGTGGCGGCCGCGGCCGGGGTCACACGCGGGGCGATATACTGGCATTTTTCCAGCAAGACCGATCTCTTCATCGGCCTTTACCAATCGGTGGCGCTGCCGGAATCCGATCTGCTCGATTTCGGCGATCCCGACCTCAAGGGTGCGGCGCTGCTCTCCAGGATAGAAGAAGCGGCCTGCAAATGGCTGGCGCTCCTGGCGGGCGACGAACAGCGCCAGCGCATCATGACGATCAGTCTTCGTACCAATTATTCCGATGAGTTCGCGCCCGTGCTTCATGCGCAGGAGGAGCTGGATCGATACCACAAGGAGCGGCTGGAGGCGGCTTTCGAGCGGGCGCAGGCGGAAGGCGCGTTTAACGACAACTGGACCGCGGAATCCGCGCTTGGCGCGCTTTACTGGCTTTTGAAGGGCATGTGCTCCGACTGGCTGCTGTTCGGCAAACGATTCGATCTGGCCAGCGACGGCGCCGAAGCGGTACATCGCCTCATGAAAGGCTTCCAGCGTTCCCCTGCATAGTGAGGCGTTTTGCGGGCTCCCCGTCCACCGGACGGCCCTCACATTTCAGTGTATTCTAACAGACAAGCGAAATTTGCTTTACGTACCTCAAAACCAACGCTAGCTTCTTCTCCGAGCTTTGGGAGGAGTTCGCTCATGGTCACTTCAAGGACAATCGAAGGGCAGGAGCCGCCCGTTCGCACCGGATGTCGGTGAGGGCGCATGGCTATTGCTGAGGTTACTGCGGAACCGGCACTTGTCCGGACGGTGGGGTTATCGAAATCTTTCGGACCGGTTCAGGTTCTGAAGGACATAGAGATAGACGTGCGGGCCGGTGAGGTGCATGCCATCATCGGTGAGAACGGCGCCGGCAAGTCGACGCTCATGAAACTGCTGGCGGGCAATGAAAAGCCCTCGGGCGGTGAGATCCGTGTCGACGGCGACCCTGTCACGCTGAGCGGGCCGGTGGATGCCGAACATCGCGGTATCGTGCTCGTCCATCAGGAAATATTGCTCGCGCCTGATCTGACGGTGGCGCAGAACATCTACCTTGGCCGCGAACTGCGCAAGGGCCCGGTGGTGGACGATCGTGCCATGCGCGACGGCGCCCGCAGGGCGATCACCGAACTGGGCGGCGCTATAGACCCCGACGCCATCGTCGGCAGCCTGTCTATCGCCCAGCGGCAGTTGGTACAGATCGCGCGCGTGCTGCTCGTGCCGCATCGGCTGGTCATTTTTGACGAACCGACGGCCAGCCTGACGCCTATCGAAACCGAGGCGCTGCTTAACGTCATCCGCGATATTCGCGCGAAAGGCGTGGCCGTGCTCTATATCTCGCACCGCCTGCCGGAAGTGAAGGAAATCGCCGACCGCGTGACCGTGCTGCGCGACGGCCGGCTGGTCGCCTCTCACCCGGCCTCGGAGCTGGAGCCGGCCGATATGGCGCGGCTGATGGTGGGGCGCGATGTGGCGAAACTCTATCCCGACCGGAACGCCGGCGGCGAGCGCGAGCCTGTTCTTGAGGTGGAGCATTTCAACGTTCCCGGTTATGCGCAGGATGCCGGTTTCAGCCTGCGCAAAGGTGAAATCCTCGGTTTTGCCGGGCTGGTGGGGGCGGGCCGGACGGAGCTGATGGAGGGTGTGCTGGGCCTGCGGACCGGGCGTGGGACGGTGCGTCACCTTGGCCGGACGGTGCACTTCGCCAAGGCGGAGGACAGCCTCAGGGCCGGCATCGTTTACCTCAGCGAAGACCGTAAGGGGAAGGGGCTGTTGCTCACCAAGGATCTGCGGGTCAATCTCACGCTTGCGTCGCTAAAAAAATTCAGCCGTCTGTTCCAGATCGACACCGGCCGGGAAACGGCCGCGCTTGATGCTGCAGTGCGCGACTTCGACATTCGCACAGGACGCAAGGACTTGCTGGCGGGCCAGCTTTCCGGCGGCAACCAGCAGAAGCTGCTGCTGGCCAAGATGATGCTGCTCGACCCGTCCATCGTCATCATCGACGAGCCGACCCGCGGCATCGATATCGGCACCAAGGAGCAGATTTACCGCTTTATCGCCGGGCTTGCGGATGAGGGGCGCTCGATCATTGTCGTTTCCTCGGAAATGCCGGAGCTGATCGGCATCTGCGACCGCATTCTGGTGATGCGTTCGGGCAGGATTGTCGGTGAGGTGACGGGGGAGCGCATGACTGAAAACGACATCGTGGCGCTGGCGACGGGTGTTCACACGCAGGAACCCGCCTGAGCGCCCGCGTTCGGGGAAACATGGCCTGACAAAAGAAACTGAGGGGAAATATGACTGAGGCCGCATTTGATAACGGCAAAACGCCGAAGACCTCGAAGGACTGGGACCTGCGCGCCGTCGCGCCTTTCGTGGCGCTGGCACTGCTGCTGGTTCTCGGCACCATCGCCAATCCCAATTTCATCGGCATCGACAATCTGTTGAATGTCATCACCCGCAGCGCCTTCATCGCCATCATCGCGCTGGGCGCAACCTATGTCATCACGTCAGGCGGGCTGGACCTGTCGGTGGGCGCCATGGTTGCTTTCGTGGCCAGCCTGATGATCCTGTTCATGAACAGCGGCGCGATAGCGAGCCCGTTGCTGATGCTTCTTGCGGCAATGGCGCTCGCGCTCGCCATCGGCGCGGCCTGCGGGCTGGTAAACGGGCTCATCACCACCATCGGCCGCATCGAACCCTTCATCGCCACACTCGGCACCATGGGTATCTATCGCGGGCTGACGACCTGGCTGTCGCAGGGCGGCGCGATCACGCTGCGCAACCCGGAAATCCAGACGCTTTATCGCCCGGTCTATTTCGGCAATGTTCTGGGCGTGCCGGTGCCGGTCATCGTCATCTTCGTCACGGCTGCGATAGCCGCCTTCGTGCTTTACCGTACCCGCTACGGGCGGCATCTGACGGCGGTGGGCTCCAGTGAGGATGTTGCGCGTTATTCCGGCATTCCGGTCGCCCGGGTTCGCACCATCGCCTATGTGGTACAGGGGCTCTGCGTCGCCGTTGCGGTGCTGCTTTACGTTCCGCGCCTCGCGTCTACTTCGGCAACGACAGGCATGTTGTGGGAGCTGCAGGCGATTACGGCCGTCGTCGTCGGCGGTACGGCGCTGCGCGGCGGGGTAGGGCGCATCTGGGGCACGATCTGCGGCGCCTTCATTCTGGAGATCGTCGGCAACATCATGATCCTGTCGAACTTCGTCAGCGAATATCTGATCGGCGCCATTCAGGGGGCCATCATCATCATCGCCATGCTGGTGCAGCGCTCGCTCAGCCGCAGGTAAGGTATCACGCCGCGCCATGTGGGGCAGGCGCGGTTGGAGGAGGAACGCCCCGGTCTTGGGAGGAAAGAGACTATGCGTAATAAATTCATCGGCGTGGCCTTTGCCGCGCTGGCAACGGTGCTGGCGGGTTCGGCCCACGCGCAGGACAAAAAGGTCACGATCGGGGTGTCCATTCCGGCGGCCGACCATGGCTGGACGGCGGGCGTGGTCTACCATGCCGAACGTGTGGCGAAGCTTCTGATGAAGGAGCATCCGGGGCTCAACGTCATCGTCAAGACATCGCCGGACGCCGCAAACCAGGCCAATGCGCTGCAGGATCTGGCCGTGCAGGGGCTCGACGCGCTGGTCGTGCTGCCGTCCGATCCCGATCCGCTTGTCAACGCCATCAAGGAGATCAAGGACAAGGGCACCTTCGTCGCGCTCGTTGACCGTGCGCCGAGTGTCAACGACAATTCGATCCGCGATCTCTATGTGGCCGGCAACAACCCGGCGCTCGGCCAGGTGGCCGGCGAATATATCAAGAAGACGACGCCGGATGCCGAAGTCGTGGTCATTCGCGGCCTGCCGATCCCGATCGACCAGCAGCGCCAGGATGGCTTCGACAAGGGTATCGCCGGATCGAATGTCAAGGTTCTCGACCGCCAGTACGGCAACTGGAACCGCGACGACGCCTTCCGTGTGATGCAGGACTATCTGACCAAGTACAAGAAGATCGACGTGGTCTGGTGTCAGGATGACGATATGGCAATCGGCGTGCTGGAAGCCATCCAGCAGGCCAAACGCACCGATATCCAGTATATCGTCGCGGGCGCCGGGTCCAAGGACATGATCAAGAAGGTCATGGACGGCGACAAGCTTGTGCCGGTCGACGTGCTCTATCCGCCGGCGATGGTGGCGACCGCCATGCAGCTGACGGCCGGGCATTTCTACGATCAGGTGCCGGTCGCGGGTGAGTACATCCTCGATGCGACGCTGATCACCAAGGACAATGCCGAGCAGTTCTACTTCCCGGATTCGCCGTTCTGACGAGCTGGCTTCTGCCATGCGACGCCCGCTGCAAGGCGGGCGTCGATGCTGCTAAAAGTTTTGCCGAGGTTTGGATTTGGCGAGACGGCTGCATCCCCACTCCGTCACCCCGGACTTGATCCGGGGTCCAGGGCGATCAAGTCCTTGATCGCGGGAGAGTCCTTTCACGGCGCAGACGCGCCGTGGCTGGATGCCGGATCAAGTCCGGCATGACGGAAGGACGCTCGGCGAATGCCGCCCGGCCCTTCACCCGTTCTTCCTGAACCACGCCGAGAGATAATCCACGAAGCTGCGCACCTTGGCGGGCAGGTAGCGACGATGCGGATAGACCGCATAAATGCCGCGGTCCTTGGAAATGTAATCGTCGAACAGCGTCACCAGTTCTCCGGACTGGATATAGGGCCGGGCGATAAAGTCAGGCACCATGGCGATGCCGAGGCCGGCACGCGCCGCGCGCAGGGTCGCCTGTGGGCTGTTGACCTCGATGGGGCCGCTGATGGCGACCGAATTTGAGCCGCCATCCGGCTCCAGATACCGCACCGTATTATGAAAACGCGTATTGGTGTCGATGATGAAGGGAACGCGGGAGAAATCCTGCGGACCATCGAGCGGTCCGTGTTGCGCGACGAAATCCGCCGTCGCCACCGCATAGACCCGGAAATCGGAAAGCTTGCGGGCGATCAGGCCCGAATCCTCCAGCCGGGTGATCCGGATCGCGAGATCGAAGCCTTCTTCGATCAGGTCGACGAATCGGTCTTCCGCGACGATCTCGAGCGACAGTTCCGGATTTTCCTTGGCGAAGTCGATGAGGCTCTGGCCGACCTCCGCGTCGATGAAAGTGCGTGGAACGGAGATCCGCAGTTTTCCTTTCAGATCGGCATTCTTTTCCCGAACAAGGTCGGCGAGATTGTCGATCTCCTTCAGAATGTCGGACGCTGTGCGGTAATAGGTGTGCCCGGCTTCCGTCAGCGAAAACTGCCGCGTGGTTCGGTTTAAGAGAAGCGCTCCGAGATCGTCCTCCAGTTCCCGCACATATTTGGACAGAAGCGCCTTGGAGCGCCCGGTCTTGCGCGCCGCAGCGGAAAACCCCTCCGCTTCGACAACATCGATAAAGGCGCGGATGCGCGTCAGCGTGTCCATGAAAACCCTCCAGTTTGTTCCATATAATTGAACGCTGCATCCTGACTGTTCAACCTTAAAATCGCTGCTGAAAAATTCCGCTATATGGTGAAAAAATCCTCTTGATTATGACGGCGAATATTCTTATCTCCCGTGCTGCCCAAAGTCGCACGTGCCCATGTGTGTCCGCCGATTCCTCGATGTGGTGAGGATTTAGGTAAGGTACCTGGAACTAACCCCTCCAGTCGCTATTCCGGCCAACCGGAAAATGCGAGGACATACGAAGCAACGACGGTGCGGGCCTTTCTGGTTCTCTGCCGGCTCTCCATCAGCCGGGGTACTAAAGAGGCACACCATCATTGCCTGAAGTGCGGTCGGGTCATTCCCTCCAATCCATGGCAGACAAAGCCGAATGATGCTCTGGCAGGGCGTCGTTCACATTCGCGCCTTGAGCGTATGCTATCGATTCTGCGCCTCCACCGGCTGATTCGAATGCATATCTCGAGCGTCCTTTGTCCTCCGGATTTTTCCGGAGCCGGTTTAACAGGGAATACATCGATGACGACTGCACGCATTCTCGACTTCATCAAGACCCGACGTCCCGAAGGCCCTTGCCTCGTGGTTGATCTCGACGTCGTGCGCGACAATTTCAACGCGTTCCGGCACTCCCTGCCGAACAGCGCGATCTATTATGCCGTGAAGGCAAACCCGGCTCCCGAAATCCTGAAGCTGCTTGCTTCGCTCGGCTCCAACTTCGATTGCGCCTCCGTGGCTGAAATCCAGATGGCGCTCGATGCGGGTGCGACTTCCGACCGTATCTCCTTCGGCAACACCATCAAGAAGGAACGCGATGTTGCCCGCGCCCATGCGCTCGGCATCGATCTCTTCGCCGTGGACAGCCATGAGGAAGTTGAGAAGGTTGCCCGTGCAGCTCCCGGCGCGCGCGTGTTCTGCCGCGTTCTGACGGATGGCGAAGGTGCGGAATGGCCGCTGTCGCGCAAGTTCGGCTGCGTACCGCAGATGGCTGTCGACGTTCTGGTTTATGCCCATCAGCTCGGTCTCGAGTCCTACGGCGTATCCTTCCATGTCGGTTCGCAGATGATGAACCTCGACGCATGGGATGCGGCGCTGGCCGATGCCAAGCGCGTTTTCGCTTCGCTTGCCAAACAGGGCATCCACCTGCAGATGGTCAATATGGGCGGTGGTTTCCCGACCAAGTACCTGCGCGACGTTCCGGCTGCCGAAGAATACGGCCAGGCCATCGACACGGCGCTGCGCAAGCACTTCGGCAACCAGATCCCGAAGACCATCATCGAACCGGGCCGCGGTATGGTCGGCAATGCCGGCGTCATCAAGGCGGAAGTCGTTCTCGTGTCGCGTAAGTCCGACAATGACAACCACCGCTGGGTGTTCCTCGATATCGGCAAGTTCGGCGGTCTCGCCGAGACGATGGATGAGGCGATCCGTTACCCGATCCGCACCGAGCGCGATCAGGACGAGATGGAGCCCTGCGTTCTGGCCGGCCCGACCTGCGACAGCGCCGACGTGCTGTATGAAAAGAACATGTATCCGCTGCCGGTCTCGCTGACCATCGGCGATGAAGTTCTGATCGAAGGCACGGGCGCTTACACGACCACCTATTCGGCGGTCGCGTTCAACGGTTTCGAGCCGCTGAAGGCCTACGTCATCTAAGCATCGCACCGAAAACCGTAACTCGGTTTTCGGTAAATCCGATGCTCATTAAAAGTCCGAGAGCCGCCCGCTGAAAAGGGCGGTGTCTCGACCAAGCTTCCGTTCCGGCCCTGCCGATTGTGCTGTTGCGCAAATCCCTGCTTGCTGCACCTCTTCCAGCCGAGGAAAGCGTGTCGGCGGGCCGGAACGGCTCCACCAATTTTCATCAAGGGCCGCGTGTGGGCGGTTGTGTGACGGGAGGCCAAGGATGGCCGCTCTTTTGAATTCGGTACGGGCATTTTTCACACCGCAGACATTTCATGTCGATCAGGAAAATCCGGGCGATGTCGTTGCCCGTGAGAACCTGCTGGACCGCGCCATGGGCGCCGGACGCCGCCGCAAGTCTTCCGAAAAGCTGCGCGCCGGCCGCGTTCCCGCCGAAGGCCTGGCGCTCGTCGCCCGCGATGAGGACGGCCATGTCATCGGCACGGTGCGCCTGTGGAACGTCGAAGCCGGTATCTCCCGCGAAGGCCGCGCCGTCGAAGCGCTGCTGCTCGGCCCGCTGGCCGTCGATGCCGCCCATGAGGGCAAGGGCATCGGCTCGGCGCTGATGCGCGCCGCCATTACCGAGGCCACCAGGCGGGGCCATGGCGCCATTCTTCTGGTTGGCGACGCGCCCTATTACGAGCGTTTCGGCTTTTTCGCCGACAAGGCCCAGCATCTCATCATGCCCGGCCCGTTCGAGCGTAGCCGTTTCCTGGCGCTGGAGCTGAAAGCTGGCTGGCTTGAAGGTGCTGCCGGCCTGCTGGTGGCAAGCGGCCGCAGGCTCTCTGCCTGACACCGTCAACCGTTGATTTCGTGCTCCGGCCGGGTGGCCGGGGCCGATCCAGCGAAATTGTATTGCTGCAAAATATTCTTTCATGCGAGGCTGGGGAATCGGATGCGATACCGGTTCGGCGGCGATAGGTCGCAATAGGCTCTTTGGCCATTGTGACAGTTTATGTCTGCTCCGGCGTGATTTCAGCGGCAGGGGATCAGGCATGCAGGCAGCTCTACTCCGAACCAATCGTGATTACCGCCTGTTATTCTCCGCGAGCGCCGTATCCAATCTTGCCGATGGTATTTCGATGGTGGCGATACCATGGCTCTGCACGTTGCTGACCAGCGATCCGCTGCTGATATCCATGATCGCGGTGGCGCAACGGTTGCCATGGCTGCTTTTTGCGCTGCCGGTGGGGGTTTGGACCGATCGAAGCGACCGGCGTTTGCTGATGGTGCGGGCAGACATGGTACGGCTGGCGCTGATGATATGCGCAGTCGCCATGATCTCCGCCACTGCAAACCTGCCATTACCGATTCAATCGGGTTCGACGGCGATTTTTTCACTCGCGGTAATAGCCTTCCTGTTCGGCTGCGCCGAGGTCGTTCGGGACAATGCGGCGCAGACGATCCTGCCTTCGCTTGTCGCGCCGGGTGATCTTGAACATGCCAATGGCCAGATGTGGAGCGCCGAACAGGTGACCGGCCAATTCATCGGCCCGCCGCTGGCCGGCCTGTTGATCGCGGCGGGCATTGCTATTCCCTTCGGCCTTGATGCCGGCTTTTACGCGGTCTCGGCGGTATTGATCTGGCTCATCGTGCTGCCGCCGCGCAAACCCTCCGGTCCGGCTTCATTCTGGCCGGCATTGCAGGAAGGCCTTGGCTGGATGTGGCGCAACCCCATGGTGCTACGGCTCGCTATCATGCTGGGCGCAATCAACGCCGTATTTGTCGGGGGAATGACAGTCCTCGTTCTCTATGCGCAGGAGGTGCTCAATCTCTCCGCGGCCGCCTATGGCGTGCTGTTGACCTGTGGCGCAGCTGGCGGCGTTCTTGGCGGGCTGGTCTCACCCTGGCTTGCCCGCCGGTTGGGGGCGAGGGCAAGCGTCTTTCTGGCGCTTTGTACATTTGCACTGTTCAATCTGGTGCTTGGCCTGTCGGCGTCCTTGCCGCTGGTGGCGGCCGGCCTGTTTTTCGAGGCGGCAGCGGGCATGTTGTGGAATGTGGTCACCGTCAGCTACAGGCAGAGGCTCATTCCAGATGAGCTGCTTGGACGCGTCAATTCCGTCTATCGGTTTTTCGGTTGGGGCGCGATGTCGTTCGGCGCCTTTGCCGCCGGGATAATGGTCAGTTTGGCCGAACCGGAGATCGGCCGCACCGCGGCGCTGCATATGCCTTATCTGGTTGGCGCCTCTGTCTGTGCGGTTCTTGCCGCCTATGGCTTCTTCCGACTGCGCTTCTGAACCCTGCCGCATGCCGATCTCCGGCCGTTTTGTCGCATCTTTGCGTTCCATGCCCCTTGCGCCCGGGAATTTGCGGGTATATACCCGAGACAAATGCCAAACGATAGCTGCCACTGCATTCTGTTGCGCAAAGCATCCCGCAAGGTCTCGTCCTATTATGACGAGGCGCTGGCGCCGCTTGGTGTCAACATCGGTCAGTTCAGCCTGCTGCGGAACATCAACCGTGTTGCGCCGGTCTCGCTGACCGACCTGGCTGCAAGGGTGGAACTGGATCGCTCCACCGTTGGCCGTAATGCCAAGGTGCTGGCACGAATGGGTCTGGTCGCTATTGGCCACGGTGAGGATCAGCGGGAAGCGATGCTGACTGTAACGGAGGGAGGGCACGCGATCCTTAAGGCGGGCGCACCGCTCTGGGATGGTGTGCAGGATGAAATCGAGGCCCGGCTTGGGCCCGAGAAGACAGCACAATTGCAGGAACTGCTCGCAGCCCTGTAGTTTTTTGGGCATATGCGGTTATCTGCCCGCAATGTGGGTATATACCCGCAAAATATCGGCCGCGGCCGCCGGAAAGGGAATTCGAACATGCTCTCCACACGCCTCGCCAGCTGGATGGCCGGCAGAAATCTGCACTATGGCTGGCTCGTCGCCGCGACCACCTTTCTCACCATGCTGGCCACCGCAGGTGCGATGGGATCTGCGGGGGTGATGATCCAGCCGCTGCATCAGGAATTCGGTTGGGATATCGCCGATATTTCTTCGGCCATGGCCGTCAGGCTTGTGCTGTTCGGTCTGCTTGGGCCCTTTGCCGCCGCTTTCATGAACCATTTCGGCATCCGGCAGGTGGTTTCCACCGCGCTTGCCCTGATCATGGGCGGCATTGTCGCCTCCTTCTTCATGACTGAGGTGTGGCAATTGCTGCTGCTCTGGGGCGTTGTGATCGGTGTCGGCACCGGCATGACGGCACTGGTGCTGGGCGCCACCGTGGCGACACGCTGGTTTTCCAAGCGCCGGGGGCTGGTGATCGGCCTGATGACGGCAAGCAACGCCACCGGCCAGCTGGTTTTCCTGCCGCTGCTGGCGGCGCTGACGGAAGCCTATGGCTGGCGAACCGCCTTGACCCTGTCCGTTGCGGTAATTGCCGCCGCCATGGTCCTCGTCCTGCTTTTGATGCGTGACCACCCCGCCGACGTCGGTTTGCCGGCCTATGGCGAGACGGTGGTGACTAAGCCTGTCAAGCAGGACCACAATCTCTTCGCCACGCTGGCATCGCCGCTGGTGACGCTGAAAAGCGTCTCGGGCAACCCCGTCTTCTGGGTGCTGTTCGGCACGTTTTTCGTCTGCGGCCTTTCAACCAATGGTCTCATCCAGACACACTGGATTTCGATCTGCGGGGATTTTGGCATGGCTGCGGTAACAGCGGCGGGAACGCTGGCGGTGATCGGCATTTTCGACTTCTTAGGCACGATCTTCGCCGGCTGGCTTTCCGACCGGTTCGACAATCGCTTCCTTTTGTTCTGGTTCTACGGTCTGCGCGGGCTGTCCTTGCTTTACCTCTCATTCTCAGGCTTCAGCTTCGTGGAGCTTTCGGTCTTTGCCGTCTTCTACGGGCTGGACTGGGTAGCGACCGTGCCGCCGACGGTGAAGCTTGCCGCGGAAAACTTCGGCCGTGAAAAGGCCGGTCTTGTTTTCGGCTGGGTCTTTGCCGGCCATCAGCTGGGGGCAGCCACCGCCGCCTTTGGCGCCGGTTTTTTCAAGAGCGACTTCGATACCTATATGCCCGCGCTGCAGATTGCCGGTCTGATGTGCATGATTGCCGCCGTCTCGGTTCTGCTGCTGCGAAAGCCGGGCTCCGCGACCCTGACGCCGCAGCCGGCGTGATATGCATAGGGGGAGGCCTGCGCATGTGGCCTTCTCCGTATTCCGACTTCCGTGGGCGGGTCGCCGGGCGGCATTGTTGCGTAATTGTCACAATGCTTGCCGGTTCATCGCTTCCATACATGAAGGGCATCCCGGTTTGATCCATCTCAATCGGCCTTCGTCACCCTTCGTCATAGTGGCTCCCAAGCGGTTGCGGCAGGCGAAGATTCGCAAGGCCCGCCGTCATCAGCCGGTTCCGGGGACTTGCCCGGCTGCGGTGCGCTATAGGAGAGATGGAATGACGAATAGAAACAGAAACAACGCCTTGCTTGCCAGTGTTGCGATTGGCGTTGCCGCCATGCTCGGTTCTGCCGATGCGATAGCCGCTGATATGACCCATGCGGCGCCGGCTCCGACTGCGGAGGAAGCGATTGCGGCGGCAAGCCCGTGGATGCTGCGCGTGCGCGGCCTCGGCGTCATCACCAACGACAGCGGGAGTGTCGACGGTGTGCCAGGGGCTGGCCTGTCCTATTCGGATACCGTAATCCCGGAACTCGATATCAGCTATTTCTTCACCGATAACTTTGCCGCCGAACTCATCCTCGGCACCACCTATGCCAAGATCAATGGCGAGGGCGTGCTGGCCGGCACGCCGGTCGGCAAGACCTGGCTGCTGCCGCCGACACTGACGCTGCAATATCACTTCACCGACTTCGGCGCTTTCAAGCCCTATATCGGCGCGGGCGTGAACTATTCGCTGTTCTACAACCAGACCGAAAAGCCCGGTTTCAGCAATCTCGATGTCAAGAACAAGCTGGGCGCCGCCGTGCAGGTCGGTTTCGACTATATGCTGGATGAGCATTGGGGGGTGAACTTCGACGTGAAGAAGATCTTCCTCAAGACCGACTGGACGGCGGAACTCGGCGGCACGCCGATCAGCGGCAAGGCCAAGCTGGATCCGTGGCTGATTGGCGCGGGTATCACCTATCGTTTCTGACAATAGATCGATGAAGCGCGGCCTTTGACGGGCGGCGCTTTCTGGGCTATAGGGACGGCCACGGGCAAGAGCCCCGGCCGTCCGCAGGCGCGTTTGCGCCCCTGGTGAAGCTCTTTTCTTGATAACGGTCATCCCATGTTTTGCATGTCGTCGATGGCAACGCGGACCCCCTTCGGAACATTCGGCATGCACATGTTGGAGAACCGTTATGAACGTGTCCAAACCGCTTCCCGCACTTGAGGGGCTGAAAGAACAGGCAAAGCGCCTGCGTGCCGCTCTTGAAGATGAGGGGCAGTCAATCACCCATTCAAGGGCGTTGGAACTCATCGCCGCGCAATATGGCTTCCGCGACTGGAATACGCTACATGCCGCCGCGGGAAATCGTCCCGCGTTCAATCCCTATATTCTGGGTTCGAGGGTGGAAGGTTTTTACCTCGGGCAGCCTTTCGTGGCCTCCGTTCTGGGCGTGCAGGCGCTCGGCGGCGATCCCGAACGTTACCGGCTGACCCTGCATCTCGATGATCCCGTGGATGTCGTAACCTTCGAAAGCTTCTCCGCTTTCCGCCAGCGCGTTCATTGCAACGTCGATACCTCCGGCCGCACCCTGGAGAAAACTTCCAATGGCCGGCCGCAGGTGGAACTCGTCTGGTAACGAACCGATAGAGGTTTCAGTGATGCGCGAGCACCCGCCAATGGCGGGTGCCCCGTTTCTGTTGCCAAGCTTAAATCCGCTTCCCCGCCGAATCGAACAGATGGAAATCCTTTGCCTGGGCGGCGATTTTCAGCGTTTCGCCGATGCGCAGTTGCGAGCGGCCGTGGACGCGGAAGACGATGGTGGTGCCGTCGGCGAAGGAGCCGTGCACGTAACTTTCCGCACCCACCAGTTCCACGGCGTCCACCTGCACGGTGCCGGTAAATGCAGCGTCGGTAGGGGCGTCACTGGCAAGGGTGATGTCTTCCGGGCGGATGCCGAGCGTGGCAGCACCCTGCGGCAGTGCGGTGCTTTCCATCACCGACCAACCGGAAGAGCCGTTGCCCGTCGCCGTCCCGTGGTTCAGCAGGTTCATCGAGGGCGAGCCGATGAAGGTGGCGACAAAGGTGGTGGCCGGTTTTTCGTAAAGCTCGATCGGCGTGCCCATCTGCTCGATCCGGCCGGCATTCAGCACCACCAGCCTGTCGGCGAGCGTCATGGCTTCCATCTGGTCGTGGGTCACGTAAACGCTTGTCGTGGCGAGAGAGCGCTGCAGGCGGCGGATTTCGACGCGCATCTGCACGCGCAGCTTGGCGTCGAGGTTGGAAAGCGGCTCGTCGAACAGGAATGCCGCGGGCTTGCGCACGATGGCGCGGCCCATGGCCACACGCTGGCGCTGGCCGCCGGAAAGCTGGCGCGGCTTGCGCTCCAGGAATTGTTCGATTTCGAGAGCCTTGGCCGCCTCCGTGATACGCCGCTCGATCTCCTCCTTCGGCGTGTTGCGGTTCTTCAGGCCATAGGCAAGGTTCTGGCGCACCGTCATATGCGGGTAGAGCGCGTAGTTCTGGAACACCATGGCAATGTCGCGGTCTGAGGGTTCCAGATCGTTGACGACGCGGTCGCCGATGACGATCTGGCCGCCGGAAATGCCTTCCAGACCGGCGATCATGCGCAGCAGGGTGGATTTTCCGCAGCCGGAGGGACCGACGAGCACGATCATTTCGCCATCGGCGATGTCCATCGATACGCCCTTGATGGCTTCGACATTGCCGCCATAAACCTTGCGGACGTCTTTCAGCGCAATTTTTGCCATTACTTCTCGGTCTCCACCAAACCTTTGACGAACCAGCGCTGCATCAGCACCACAACGATAACAGGGGGGATGATGGCGAGGATCGCCGTCACCATCACATAATTCCAGGGCGTCGAGGCATCGGTAAAATCCACCATGCGCTTGAGGCCGATGATGATCGTGTTCATCTTTGCGTCGTTGGTCACGAGCAGCGGCCAGAGATATTGCGTCCAGCCGTAGATGAAGAGGATCACGAAAAGTGCCGCGATATTGGTTTTGGACAGCGGCAGCAGGATATCGCGCATGAAACGGAACGGACCGGCATTGTCGATGCGCGCCGCTTCCACCATTTCACCGGGAATTGTCAGAAAGAATTGCCGGAAGAGAAAGGTCGCCGTGGCTGAAGCCATCAGCGGCAGGGTGAGCCCCGCATAGGTGTCGATCAGGCCCAGATCGACGATGACCTTGTAGGTGGGCAGAATGCGAACTTCCACCGGCAGCATGAGCGTGATGAATATCATCCAGAAAAAGCCCATGCGGAGGGGAAAGCGGAAGAAGACGATGGCGAAGGCGGACAGGAACGAGATGATGATCTTGCCGATGGCGATGGCCAGCGCCACGACGAAGCTGTTGAACAGCAGCCGTTCGAGGCTGACGCCGACGACCCTCTCCACGCCGCCAACCATGGCGTCGGTATAGTTTTCTCCGAGATGGCCGCCTGGCAGCAGCGACATGGGCGGCCGGATGATGTCGTTTGACGTCATCGAGGAAGCGATGAAGGTGTAGTAGATCGGAAAGGCCACGATGATGATGCCGAGCACCAGCATCAGATGGGCGATCACGCGTGCGATGGGGCGATTTTCAATCATCAGGACGTCCTCAGCCGTAATGCACGCGCTTCTCGACGAAGCGGAACTGGAAGGCGGTGAGCGCGATGACGATCACCATCAGGATCACGGATTGCGCGGCGGATGAGCCGAGATTGAGGTTCACGAAGCCATCATTATAGACCTTGTAAACCAGCGTTTCCGTCGCCTTTGCGGGGCCGCCGCCGGTCACCGCATGAATGATGCCGAAGGTGTCGAAGAAGGCGTAGACCGTGTTGACGACCAGAAGGAAGAAGGTGGTCGGCGCAAGCAGAGGGAAAACGATGGTCCAGAAGCGCCGCGAACCGCGCGCGCCATCAATGGAGGCGGCCTCCAGCAATGATTTAGGAATTGCCTGCAAGCCCGCGACAAAAAACAGGAAATTGTAGCTGATCTGTTTCCATGCAGCCGCTGCAACGACGAGCAGCATGGCCTGATTGCCGTTGAGCAGCGGGTCCCACATGATGCCGTTGCGACGCAGGATATAAGAGAAGGTTCCCATGGCCGGATTGAACATGAAGAGCCATAACATGCCGGCCACCGCCGGCGCGACGGCATAGGGCATGATCATCATGGTGCGGTAAAAGCCCTTGCCGCGCACCACCCTGTCTGCCGCCGTTGCCAGCAGCAGCGCCAGCCCCATGGAAACAAGCGCGGTGAGGATGCTGAAAACGACGGTGACCTGCAGCGAGTTGAGGTAGCTTTCATCAGAAAGTACCGCGGAAAAATTCGCCAGACCGACGAAATTGCTGTTCAGCCCGAAGGCATCCTCGCGCATGGTGGACTGATAGAGCGCCTGGCTGGCCGGCCAGAAGAAAAAGATCACCGTGAGGATGATCTGCGGGGCGACCAGCAGATAGGGCAGGATCTTGTTGGGGAATACGACGCTTTGCACGGCGATCTCCTGATGACATGGAAATGCCGCCCGCATCTGTCAGAGGATGCGGGCGGGGCAGGGGATCGTTTAATTGCCGGCGGCCTGTTTGATGGCCGCGTCGCCGCGCTGGACTATCTTGTCGAGTGCTGCCTTCGCATCCTGCTTGCCGGCCAGCATCGCCTCGAACTCCTCGTTCATGATGTCACGCACCTGCGGCAGGTTCACGAGACGCACACCCTTGGAGTTTTCTGTCGGCGGTTTGCCCATCATCTGCAGCAGCGGCGTTTCACGGCCGGGGTTCTTGTCGTAGAAGCCGGATTTCTTGGTTTCCTCATAGGCCGCGATCGTGACCGGCATATAGCCAGAGACCTGATGCAGGCGAGACTGGATCTTGGTCTGGGAGAGGAAGTGGAAGAACTCCGCTACGCCCTTATATTCGGCATCGCTCTTGCCACCGAAGACCCAGAGGCTGGCGCCGCCCGGGATGGTGTTCTGCGGGCCATGGCCCTCATAATAGGGAAGCTGGCCGATGCCGTAATTCATCCCGGTCTTGATGATATCTCCAAGGCCGCCGGAGGATTCGGTCAGAATACCGCATTCGCCGGACATGAAGAGTTGCTTGGCTTCCGAGGTGCGGCCGCCATAACGGAAGACACCGTCTTTCGCCAGATCGGCAATCGCCTGGAAATGCTCGACAAAGAGCGGCGCATTGACGGCGAGCTTCACATCGGTGCCGCCGAGACCGTTTTCATTGCTGCCATAGGAGACGTTGTTCCATGCGGCGAAGTTTTCGGTCTGGATCCAGGTCAGCCAAGTGGAGGTGAAACCACATTGCGCGGCACCGCTGGTCTTGATCTTTTTGGCGGCTTCGAAGACTTCAGGCCACGTCTTCGGCGGGTTGGCGGCATCGAGGCCGGCCTTCTGGAAGATATCCTTGTTGTAATAGAGGATCGGCGAGGACGAATTATAGGGGAAGGACAGCATGGTGCCGTCAGGCTTGGAATAATAGGCGACGATGCCTGCCAGATATTCATCCTTGTTGAAGGTGTAGCCGCCTTCCTTCAGCACGTCCGCTACGGGTTTGATGGCGCCCGCAGCACCCATCATGACACCGGAGCCGGCATCGAAGACCTGAATGATGGCAGGCGCCTGCTTGGCGCGGAAGGCGGCGATGCCGGCGTTCAGGGTTTCGGGATAGGTGCCCTTGAAGACGGGCATGACCTTGTAGTCTTTCTGGCTGTCGTTGAATTCCTTGGCAAGCGAATCCACGACTTCGTTGTTGGCGCCGGTCATGGCGTGCCACCACTGGATCTCCGTCACAGCATATGCATTCGATGTGACAAAAAACGAAAGCGCGGATGCCGCAGCAAGGCGGTAGCTGAGTTTTTTCAAGGCGATTCCTCCCATTATGAAAACAGTAAAAGATACAGCCCCTTAATTGCCGCCTATCCTCCTCGATATGGCTGCGGGCGATCTTTTCTGTATTAGCATCGCCGATTAAAAGCGAACTCTAACGAAAATGCAATAGAACGTGGAACGATTAAAACGAAAGTGAAGGAAACGGATTTATTATTCCATTTCCTTCGTTCCGCGGTTTTTTCATGCGCTTGGTCACCGGCGCGTGTCTCCGCTGAATTCGCTCCTGTCGAAATCCAATAGTTGTCATTGATATGTTATTACATTACCTATTATATTGCTGTGAATTTGTGCGGGCGAAGAGGTGGATGTGTTCGGATTGAAGCGGAAAAAGGCGGTTGGGCGCATGGACGATTCGGCTGGCCTGCCATCTTTGCGAACGGTGCCGGTTACCCTGCTTACCGGCTTTCTCGGTGCAGGCAAGACCACCTTGCTGAACGCGCTTCTGGCTGAGCCGGCCATGCGGGATGCGGCCGTGATCGTCAACGAATTCGGCTCGGTACCCATCGATCACGGCCTGGTGCGGACGGGTTCCGAACGATATTTCAGAACGACGACGGGTTGCATCTGCTGCACCGCCACGAGCGATATCCGCACCTCGCTTTACGAACTGCATCAGGCCATTCTGGAAGGGGTAATGCCTGATGTATCGCGGGTTGTCATCGAAACCACCGGTCTTGCCGATCCTGCGCCGATCATTAACAGCCTGATCGCCGGCGGCACACCGGCGCTGGGCCTGCGGGATCACGTCGTCGCCCGGCATTTCCATCTTTCGGGCGTGGTGACGGCTTTCGACGTTGTCTCGGGCCCGCCGATGCTCAACAGCTTCATTGAGGGCTGGAAACAGCTTGCCTTTGCCGACCACATCGTTTTGACGAAGACCGATCTGGCCGATGACGCGGCGCTGGACCGCGAAAGCCTTGCCGATCTCAATCCCGCAGCCTCGTTTCATGATCGCAACGCAGCCGATTTCGATCTGATGTCGTTGTTCAACGCATCGGATTATTCGCTGTGCGGCAAGGCGGAGGATGCGCCTGCATGGCTCGCGGCCGACAGGCTTAGCCTTCATGCGGCCCATCAGCACGATATCAACCGCCACGGCGTCGGGGTCGAGGCCTTCAATCTCACCTTTGACGGGGTTTTTGACCCCCAGGCGATGGTGACTTTTCTCGAGCTCGTCACCAGCAATGTGCATTCCGGTCTTCTGCGGCTCAAGGGAATTTTCGGGGCGACGGATGATCCGGAGCGACCGGTTGTCGCCCACGCGGTGCAGCATCGGCTTTATCCGCTTACCCGCCTGGAGCGCTGGCCGGATCAAGATCGTTCGACACGTATCGTGCTGATCGGCATGGACATGCCGCAAAAGCCCATTCGCGAGCTTTTCGACACATTGGCCGCGCAGGCAAGGCGGAAGGGCAGGGCATGAACAATCCGCTTGCACGCAGTGGGTCCGCGATCATCTCGCACGCCCGTCTTCTGAAGCAATGGTCACGCGATTTGCTGCAACTCAAGCCGGAAGACAGTATTACCGTCAGCGAGCTTTCCTGCGCGCTGCCGGATTGCCCGCCACGGGAAACGGTGATCGTCATCCTTGCCGTTTCCGGTACGACCCGGCAATTGTCCATCCACAAGGCGCTTCTCGCGGTGGATCATGACGATATTGTGCGCGCCATTGCCGCGAATTCAGCTTGAGAACCCGCCTCCACGCGGCAGAGCCGCTTGACGGCCGCGGCCCTTATCCGCCACTTCAGCGACAGCGATGGGATTCGCGGATGATGAAGGACAGGCGATGGCCGATCTGGCTGTATATGCGGGTTTGTTTCTGACGGCGTTCATTGCGGCGACCATCCTGCCCATGCAGTCGGAGGCGGCGCTTGCGGGTCTCATCCTTCTAAAATCCCACCCCATTTGGCTGCTGGTTGTCGTGGCGAGCGTCGGCAATGTCGCCGGCTCCTTTGCCAACTGGCTGCTTGGCCGTGGCATCGAACGTTTTCGACACGAACGTTGGTTCCCGGTCGGGGAGGCTGCGCTGCAACGGGCGCAGAACTGGTACCGGCGTTACGGCAAATGGTCCCTGCTGCTCAGCTGGGCGCCGATCATCGGGGACCCTCTAACGGTTGCGGCCGGCATCATGAAAGAGCCGCTGCCGGTGTTTCTGCTGCTGGTCACCATAGCCAAGGTGGGGCGATACGTGGTGCTCGCGCTGGTGACGTTGAATTTTTCATGAAGCCGCTCCCCCGTCATGCCGGACTGGATCCGGCATCCAGCCACGGCGCGTCTGCGCCGTGAAAAGAGTCTCTCGCGATAAGGGACTTGACCGCGCTGGACACGGACCTGATCCGGAGTGACGGTTTGCGGCTGCCCCGCATCGGTAGCTACCGCTCAAGCCGCCTGCCGGTCCCAGCTGGCGAAAGGATCGGGCAGGTGCCGCCAGGCATCGGGCGTGAAGGCATCCGTGTCGATCAGGCAGGCATCGAGCTGGGCGCGGATGCGGGCTTCATTCATTGGATCGGAACCTATGAAGACGATTTCCTGGCGGCGGTCGCCGAAGACCGGGTCGAGATAGGGCTTCATCATATCAAGGAACTGCTTTTCGCGCGGCCATTGCTCTTTCGGCACGGCGGACCACCAGAGACCCATCTTGCCGGTGCGAACCAGGGCGCCGGCCTGGCTGATCTCTCCAACATAGCGAGGCCGCGTCGCCAGCCAGAAGAAACCCTTGGCGCGCACGACCCCCGGCCAGGCGCGATCGATGAAACGCTGAAACAGCACGGGGTCGAAAGGCTTTTTGGCACGATAGACGAAAGAGCGAATGCCATATTCCTCGGTTTCGGGAATGTGGTCCTTGAAACCATGCAATTCCTTGAACCAGAGGGGGTGTTCTTCGGCCCTGGCGAAATCGAAGCGGCCAGTGCCCAGAACCTCCTTCAGCGCCACCTTGCCGAAATCGGCCTCGATGAGTTTTGCATCGGGGTTCAGCCCGACGATGATCTTGCGGGCGGCATCCCGCTCCTCTGGCGTTGCAGTGCCGATCTTGTTGAGCACGACGACATCGGCAAATTCGATCTGCTCCACCAGAAGATCGACGATGGTGCGGTTGTCGCCATCGCCCGCCGTTTCGCCCCGGTCGGCCAGAAAATCGGACGAACCGTAATCGTTGAGAAGATTGGCGGCGTCCACCACCGTCACCATCGTGTCGAGCCGGGCAACATCGGAAAGGCTGCGACCATTCTCGTCGCGGAAATCGAACGTCGCGGCGACGGGAAGCGGCTCGGCGATGCCGGTCGATTCGATCAGCAGATAGTCGAAACGGTCCTGCTCCGCCAGCGCCCACACTTCCTTGAGAAGATCGTCACGCAGGGTGCAACAGATGCAGCCATTGGTCATTTCCACCAATTGCTCTTCGGTTCGGGAGAGATTGGCCCCGCCGTCACGAACCAGCGCCGCATCGATATTGATCTCGCTCATGTCGTTGACGATCAAGGCCACGCGCAAACCATCGCGATTGGCGAGAATGTGGTTCAGAAGCGTCGTCTTGCCTGCGCCTAAAAAGCCGGAAAGCACGGTGACGGGTAGTTTTTTCGACATTTGGACCTCGTTCTGTAAACGTGTTTCGAGTGGACCTCGGCGGGCACGTCGGGGCATCGGGAAACGATCCGGCGCGCAGCCCGTCGGCGCCATATGTAACGTAATAACATTACATATGTGGAGCGTGTCAACAGGTGAGGGAGAAATTGCTTTCGGCATGAGCGTGGTGGTTACGTGTCTGGATGAATAATTCGCCGTTCGCCAGCAACGGCCTACCCCCGGAGGGGACAGCGTGCCAGTCCGCTTCCATCAGTAAATGTTATTTCATTACATATTCGTTTGACGAATGTAATAACATTACATATCAAGGGTCATCGAATGACATCCTGCTCCGGAGGGATCGATGAACGATCCGTGCCTTATCTTCTCAAATCTGACCCTTGGATATGCCGGCCGGGCGGCGGTGCACCATCTCAATGGTAGTATTGCCCGCGGCTCGCTTACCGCCGTTATCGGCGCCAACGGCTCGGGAAAATCCACGCTGATGAAAGGCATTGCCGGCATTTTGAAGCCGCTTGGCGGCGAATGTCGGGTCAGTCCGGCGATCTCCGTCGCCTATCTGCCGCAACAGTCGGAGCTGGACCGGTCTTTTCCAGCCCAAGTACGAGACCTTGTGGCCCTCGGTCTCTGGCCGAGACGCGGCCTGCTCGGACGACACCGTTCCGAAGATCGGACGGCGATCGACCACGCGCTGAAAGCGGTCGGACTGTCCGGTTTTGAAAGGCGAAATATCGACTCCCTCTCGGGTGGCCAGATGCAGCGTGCCCTTTTTGCCCGGGCCATGCTGCAGGATGCGCAGCTCATTCTGCTCGATGAGCCCTTCAATGCCGTCGACGAGCGGACGGTGACCGACCTGCTGGTGCTGATCAAGGCATGGGTTGCGCAAGGGCGCACCGTTCTGGCCGTACTTCACGATCACCAGCTCGTGCAGCAGCATTTTCCCCAGACGCTTTTCCTGGCGCGAAGGCTGGTCGGGCTTGGTCCAACGGCTGAAGTCCTGCAGGCGGAGAATCTTCGCCAGGCCCGACATTTCCATGAGGCGTGGGAGGCTAACGCGCCTTGGTGCGCGCCGGCTTCCCCTCCGCTCCCTCCGGACCCGGCGGCGCCGCCGCAAGCCCACGCCCACTTCCACGCGAATTCGAATAGCCATGGCTGATATCTTCATCGATCCTTTCATCCAGTATGTCTTCATGCAGCGCGCGCTTGCCGGTGCGCTGATCCTCGCGGTCAGCTGCGGTCCCGTCGGGGTTTTTCTGATGCTGCGCCGCATGAGCCTGACCGGCGATGCCATGTCGCACGCCATCCTGCCGGGCGCTGCTGTCGGCTTTCTGTTTTATGGGCTGGACATTCTGCCGATGACGATTGGCGGGCTCGTCGTTGGCCTCGTGGTCGCGCTGGGGGCCGGCGCGGTGTCGCGTTTCACCGTTCAGAAGGAGGACGCCTCTCTCGCCGCGCTTTATCTGATTTCGCTGGCGCTCGGCGTGCTGCTCGTCTCATGGCGTGGCTCCAGCGTCGACCTGATGCACGTTCTGTTCGGCACGGTGCTGGCGCTGAACAATGAGGCGCTCGGACTGATCGGCGGCATCTGTGTCATTACGCTGTCGGTGATGATCACCTTCTGGAGGGCGCTCGTGGCGGAATGCCTCGATCCGCTCTTCCTGCGCTCGGTCAGCAGATGGGGCAGCCCGGTGCATTTCCTCTTCCTCGGCATCGTCGTGCTCAATCTCGTGGGTGGCTTTCAGGCGCTGGGGACGCTGCTTTCAGTCGGGCTGATGATGCTGCCGGCTGCCGCCAGCCGCTTCTGGTCAAACCGCGTCGCGCCCATGTGCTTCATTTCCATCGGCATCGGCATGGTGTCCTGCTTTGCGGGTCTTGTCCTGTCCTATCACGCGTCGCTGCCATCGGGCCCGGCGATCATCCTTTCGGCGGGTGGCGTCTATGCGCTCTCCATCCTCTTCGGCACGCGCGGCGTGCTCATCGATCTTCTCGGTTCCGGCCGCCACCGCGCGGCCTGAAAACAGCCTTTGAAACAGGAGAATCCAATGTTCAAAACCTTCCGCTTAGCCACGTGCGCCAGTCTTCTTTCCCTCTCACCGGTTCTGACGGCGCAGGCTTCCGCCGCCGAACTGAAGGTCGTCGCCAGCTTCTCGATCATCGCCGACTTCGCGAAAAATGTCGGTGGGGATCGTGTGGAGATCACCACGCTCGTCGGGCCGGATGGCGATGCCCATGTCTACGAACCGCGCCCTGCCGATGCTGTCGCCGTCAGCAAGGCGGATGTGGTGCTGGTCAACGGCCTGGAATTCGAAGGCTTTCTGAAGCGGCTGATCGACACCAGCGGCACCAAGGCGCCGGTGGTGGAATTGACCAAGAGTGTGGAGCCGCTCAAGCTTTCCGAAGAGCCGGCCGGTCACGCCCATCCGGAAGCCGAGGAAGAGGAGGCTCACGACCACAAGGCGGAGGAAGCCGGCCACAAGCACGAAATGGCTGACGCCCACGATCACGACCACGGCCATGAAGGACATCACCATCACGGCGAGTTCGACCCGCATGCCTGGCAGTCGATCAGGAACGCCGAAATCTACGTGAAGAACATTGCCGGCGCCTTTTGCGAGGTCGACAAGGCCGGTTGCGCCACTTACACCGCCAATTCGGACGCCTATATCGCCAAGCTTGCCGCTCTGAACGAGAAGGTGAAGACCGAGATCGCCGCCATCCCGCCGGAAAAGCGCGTCATCATCACCTCCCATGACGCCTTCGGTTATTTCGAGCATGCCTATGGCCTGAATTTCCTCGCACCGGAAGGCGTATCGACGGAATCCGAAGCCTCGGCCGCCGATGTCGCCAAGCTGGTGGATCAGGTGAAGCACGACAAAGCCTCGGCGATCTTCGTCGAAAACATCACCGACAAGCGGCTGATCGACCAGATCGCCAGCGAAACCGGCCTGACGGTTGGCGGCACGCTCTATTCCGACGCGCTTTCGACCGCTGACGGCCCGGCTGCGACCTATATCGACATGATCAACCACAATATCGAGACGATCACGGCGGCTGTGCTCGGCCAGTAAGTTCGACCATATCGCTGTGAGTTCGGGGAGGGTGGCCTGTGCCGCCCTCTCTGCATTTGTGTTTATGCAATGGCCCTGGAACTCTTCCTTTAGCGATTTCCATATTGGTGCTAAAAAGCTTCCTCATGTCCGATGCGCTTCACATCTTCACCGACGGCTCCTTCGACGATGCCTCCAGCTCCGGAGGATGGGCGTTCGTGGTTCATGAAGCGGGCGACCAAGTCCATTCCGCTTCAGGCAGGACTGTCGGCACATCCAACAATACGTTCGAAGTCCTCGCCGTCCTCAACGCAATGTCGTGGGTCGCCGCCGAAGCGCCAACGCGATCAGTCACGCTCTGGACGGATGCCGTTCATGTCATCGAAGGCTGCCGCCGATACAGGGCGATCTGGCGCAACAACGGCTGGAAGCGGATCACGCCCAACCAGCGCACCCGCCGAAGACCGATCCCCGACAGAGACATCTGGCAGAAGCTCGACAGCCTGCTGAAGCGGCATCGCCATGTGGCTGTAGAATGGTGCAAAGGGCATTCCGGCACTGTCGGCAACGAGCATGCCGATGCATTGGCGCGTGGAGTGGCCCGCGCGACGGTACTTTAGCCGGCGGCCGTCGGTCGCCGTGACTCGGCGCGTCAATCTCTTCACTTCAACCATCCCCCGTCTCTACCTTTTTTCATATCGAGCGGTTGCGCCGGTACTCTTTCGCGGCTCCAGCCGAATGGTGTGCAGGCACGGCCGCCTTGCCGGTTGACAATCGACATCCCGTTTGAAATGGTAAGATGTCAGACCAATTTAGAGGGTGCATCTTGGACAGGTCCAGCCGGGAACTCATGCAGCCGATTCCACCGAGCGACCGCGTGCGCCAGGTGGAGGCCGCGCTTTCCGACTATGTGGAGCGGGCAGGGCTGAAGGCTGGAGACCGGCTGCCGGCGGAGCGGGAACTGATGGCGGCGCTGGGCGTCGGCCGCTCCACCATTCGCGAAGTCATCCGCAAGTTCCAGGCGCTCGGCGTCATCGACAGCCGCAAGGGCAGCGGCAATTATCTGCTGAAGCCGATTTCCGCCGCCACCGTGCATATGCCGATTTCCATCGATGCCGAAAGCCTGCGCGATGCGCTGCTGATGACGCTGGAGGTTCGGCGCGGCATCGAGGTGGAAGCCTCCATGGCGGCTGCGCGCCGCCGCACGGCAGACGATATCGCCACGATGGAAGCGCGGCTTGACGAGATGGAGCGGGTGCATCTGGCCGAGGGAACCTCCGGCAAGGCCGACCTTGCCTTCCATCTGTCGATCTACGACGCGACCCATAATACGCTGTTCAAGCAGCTTCTGGAGCAGATGCGCGAAGGTTTCGAACGCTTCTGGTCGAAGCCGTTCGACCGCCCGGATTTCGCCGGTCGCTCCTTTCCCTTTCACCGCACGCTGTTCAATGCCATCGCCGCCGGTGATGCCGAGACCGCCCGTGAAGAAACACTGAAAATCCTCGCCGTCGTCGAGGAGGATATCAAGGACATGTCGAAATGAACCATGGCAACGATCTCTTCGATCCCGCCTCATTTATCGTTGCGCATGACGAGGCCCACGCCTTCGAAGCCGTGGTGCCGCCCATCGTACAGACCTCGCTTTTCACCTTTTCCAGCTATGACGAGATGGTCTCCACCTATCGCGGCGAAAAGGTGCGGCCGGTCTATACGCGCGGGCTGAACCCCACCGTGCGGCTGTTTGAGGAGATGCTGGCGAAGCTGGAAGGTGCCGAAGATGCGCTCGGTTTTGCAAGCGGCATGTCGGCCATTTCCTCCACCGTGCTGTCCTTCGTTTCGCCGGGCGACCGGATCGTCGCCGTGCGCCATGTCTATCCCGATGCATTCCGCCTGTTCGGCACCTTCATGCAGCGCATGAATATCGAAGTGACCTATGTCGACGGCCGCGATGAGGCGGCGGTTGAAAAGGCGATGCCGGGCGCAAAGCTGTTTTACATGGAAAGCCCGACGAGCTGGGTGATGGAAGCCCATGATGTCGGTGCGCTGGCCGCCATCGGCAAGCGGCATGGCGCCGTCACCGTCATCGACAATTCCTGGGCAAGCCCGGTCTTCCAGCAGCCGATCTCGCTCGGCGTCGATCTCGTCGTGCATTCGGCCTCGAAATATCTCGGCGGTCATAGCGATGTGGTCTCCGGCGTGGTGGCCGGTTCGAAGGCGATGATCGACCGCATCCGGGCGGAAACCTATCCCTATCTCGGCGGCAAGATGTCGCCCTTCGATGCCTGGCTGCTCATTCGCGGGCTTCGCACCCTGCCGTTGCGCATGAAGGCGCATCAGGCCTCGGCGCTTGAGATCGCAACCCGCCTGCAGGCGCTGGATGTGGTGGAGAAGGTCTGCCATCCGGGGCTGGCGAACCGTCTGCCGCCCGGCCTTCACGGCACCTCGGGCCTGTTTTCCTTCATCTTCAAGGACGGGGTGGATGTGCGCGCTTTTGCCGACCGCCTCAAGCTTTTCAAACTGGGTGTTTCCTGGGGCGGGCATGAAAGCCTGATCGTCCCCGGCGAAGTGGTGCTCGAACAGAAGGCGCAGCCAAACTCCGCCCACACCTTCGGCATCAGCGCGCGTTCGGTGCGCCTGCATGTCGGGCTGGAGGGCACGGAAGCTCTCTGGAACGATCTCGAACCCGCGATCAAGGCGGCCTCCGCCGCCTGACGTGTTTTTAAACTGACGACAAAAAAGGGGAGAACGACATGAAAAAACTGGTAACAGCAGCAATCTTCACCGCCCTGATGACCGGAACGGCGCTGGCGGACACGACCTTGAAACTGGTCGAGGTCATCACAAGTCCCGAGCGGACGGAAACGCTGAAAGGCATCGTCTCGAAATTCGAGGCTGCCAATCCCGGCACCAAGGTGGAAATCATCTCCCTGCCGTGGAGCGAAGCCTTCCAGAAATTCGCCACCATGGTCTCGGCCGGCGATGTGCCTGACGTGATGGAAATGCCCGACACATGGCTGTCGCTTTATGCCAATAACGGCATGCTGGAGAGCCTTGAGCCCTATCTTGCCAAATGGGAGTACACCGCGGGCCTGAGCGAGCGCACGCTGGAACTCGGCCGCGATGTCAAGGACACGGCCTATATGCTGCCCTATGGTTTCTACCTGCGCGCCATGTTCTACAACAAGAAACTGCTGGCCGAAGCCGGCGTGAAGGAGCCGCCGAAGACCCTTGAGGAATTTGCCGATGCGTCCAAGAAGGTCGCAGCCCTTCCCGGCAAATCCGGCTACTGCCTGCGCGGCGGCCCGGGCGGCCTCAACGGCTGGGTCATGTTCGGCGCATCCATGGCCGGTTCGAACGAGTTCTTCACCAAGGACGGCACCTCCACCTTCGACAGCCCCGGCTGGGTGAAGGGCCTGACCTATGTGATCGATCTCTACAAGAACGGTTATGCGCCGAAGGACAGCGTCAACTGGGGCTTCAACGAGATCGTCGCCGGCTTTTATTCCGGCACCTGCGCCTTCCTCGATCAGGACCCGGATGCGCTGATTGCCATTGCCCAGCGCATGAAGCCGGAAGATTTCGGCGTCATGACCATGCCCAAGGGCCCCGACGGCAAGACCTTCCCGACGATCGGTTTCGCCGGCTGGTCGATGATGTCGAAATCCGAAAACAAGGACCTTTCCTGGAAGCTGATCGAGACACTTGAAGGGCCGGAAGGCAATATCGAGTGGAACAAGAAGACCGGTGCGCTGCCGGTGCACAAGTCGGCGGAGAAGGACCCCTTCTATGCCAGCGAGCAGTTCAAGGGCTGGTTCGACGAACTGGCCGACAAGAACGCCGTGCCGACGACGATGCCGACCTATCTTGAGGAATTCGCCTTCTTCAAGGATTCGCTTGTGATTAAGACATCGCAGGAAGCGCTGCTCGGCGATATCACGCCGGAAGACCTTGCCAAGCAATGGGCTGATTACATGACCAAGGCGCAGCAGAAGTTCCTGGCCTCGAAGTAACGACATTGACCGGCCGTGCGGGCGCACATGCCCGTGCGGCGAGTCTTGCCGGCCTTCGCTACGACAGGCCTTTTCATAGAAATTTTTCGGATCGGTAAGCCGTGAGGCTGGAAAACCCGTCCGTTCCGTCGTCCGATCAGGGAGCGATACAATGTCCTATGCCCATGGCGCCGGGCCGGTGGCTGCGCGCAAACCGGCCGGCAAGCCTGCGATGCGGCGGTTTGCCGATTGGGCCGAACCGTGGCTTTACAGCGCGCCGGTGCTGGTGCTCATCGTCGCCGTCATGCTGGTGCCGCTGGTACTCGGCCTCTCCTATGCCTTTCGCGATGTTCAGCTGCTCAATCCGTTCTCCGGCGGTTTTGTTGGTCTCAAACATCTGGAGGCGCTGTCGCAGGATGCGGCCTTTTACCGGGCGCTGAAAAATACACTGTGGTGGACGGGTGCTTCGGTCTTCCTGCAATTCTTCTTCGGCCTCATTCTGGCGCTGCTGCTCGATAAACCCTTTGCGGGCAGGGGGTTGGCGCAGGCGCTGGTGTTTCTGCCATGGGCCGTGCCGACCTTCCTTGCCGGTCTCAACTGGGCATGGCTGTTCAACCCGGTCATCGGGCCGCTGCCGCACTGGATGGTCTCGCTCGGGCTGTTATCCGCGCCCAACAATATCCTCGCCGATCCGCAGCTTGCCATGTGGGGGCCAATCATCGCCAATGTCTGGTGGGGCATTCCCTTCTTCGCCATCACTTTGCTTGCTGCACTTCAGGCCATCCCGCGCGATCTTTACGAGGCGGCGGAAATTGACGGGGCGAACCCGTTGCAGCGCTTCACCTCCATCACCCTGCCGTTTCTGGCGCCCACCATCGCCATCACCATCCTGCTGCGCACCGTCTGGATCGCCAATTTCGCCGATCTCATCATCGTCATGACCAATGGCGGGCCGGCCGACCGCACGCAGATCGTCGCCAGCTACATCTTCACGCAGGCCTTCCGGCGGCTGGATTTCGGTTATGCCTCGGCCATCGCGCTGGTGCTGCTGGTGCTGCTGCTTGCCTATTCCATGCTGATCGTGCTGCTGCGCCAGCGCCTGATCGAGAAGGACTGACCGATGACATCAAGGATATTTCTCACCCTTGCCCATCGTCTGGCGATTCTTGCCTATATCGCCTTTGCACTGTTCCCACTGTTCTGGTTGCTCAAGGTTTCCGTGACGCCGAATGATCTGCTCTATAGCGAAGGTGTGAGGATGTGGCCATCGCGGGCGACCTGGGATCATTATCGTTTCGTCATAGAAAACAGTGCTTTCCCGACGTTTTTTAAGAACAGCGTCATCGTCGCGGGCTCCACGGCAATTGCCGTAACGATACTTTCTTCGCTCTCGGGTTACGCGCTGTCACGCTTCCGTTTCAAGGGCAAATACTGGATTGTCGCGCTAATGCTGATCACCCAGATGTTTCCGCTGGTCATGCTGGTCGCACCGATCTTCAAGATGCTCTCGCTCCTCGGCCTCACCAACAGCCTGACGGGCCTCGTCATCGTCTACACCGCCTTCAACGTGCCTTTCGCCACCTTCCTGATGCAGTCGTTCTTCGATGGCATTCCGAAGGATCTGGAAGAGGCGGCGATGATCGACGGGGCGAGCCGGTTTACGGCCTTCCGCCAGATCATCCTGCCACTGACGCTGCCGGGCATCGCCGCGACGCTCGGTTTCGTCTTCACCGCCGCGTGGAGCGAGCTTCTGTTTGCGCTGATGCTGATTTCCGGCAACCAGAGCGCCACTTTCCCGCTTGGCCTTCTGACCTTTGTTTCGAAATTCTCCGTCGATTTCGGGCAGATGATGGCGGCGGGCGTTCTGGCGCTCATTCCGGCCTGCCTCTTCTTCCTGCTCATTCAACGTTATCTCGTGCAGGGCCTGACGGCCGGCGCGGTGAAAGGATAATCCCATGGCTTCCATCGAGCTGAAGAATGTCGGCAAGACCTATGGCGACCTCGCCGTGCTGCATGGCGTCGATCTTTATATCAGGGATGGCGAGTTCATCGTCCTCGTCGGTCCCTCCGGCTGCGGAAAATCGACGCTGCTGCGCATGATCGCCGGCCTTGAAGAGATAACATCCGGCGACCTGTCCATCGATGGCGAACGCGTCAATGATCGCCGGCCGAAGGATCGCGATATCGCCATGGTGTTCCAGTCCTATGCGCTCTATCCGCATATGAGCGTCGCCGACAATATGAGCTATAGCCTGCGCCTGCGCCGCAGCCCGAAAGAAACCATCGCGGCGGCGGTGGCCGGTGCTTCCGCCAAGCTCGGCCTCGATCCCTATCTCGCCCGCCGTCCGAAGGCGCTCTCCGGCGGCCAGCGTCAGCGCGTCGCCATGGGCCGCGCCATCATGCGCCAGCCAAAGGCCTTCCTGTTTGACGAGCCGCTGTCCAACCTCGATGCCCGGCTGCGCGAGCAGATGCGCGCCGAGATCAAACGCATGCATGCCGATCTTGGCGCAACCTCGGTTTACGTCACCCATGACCAGATCGAGGCGATGACGCTTGCCTCACGGATCGTCGCCATGAATGCCGGCCATGTGCAGCAGATCGGCGCACCGCTCGATCTTTACGATCGTCCCGCCAATCTCTTCGTCGCCGGTTTCATCGGTTCGCCCGGCATGAATTTCCTCGAAGGACGGCTCGGACAGGAGAATGGCGGCAGTTTCGTCGTGCTGGATGACGGCACGCGCCTTGCGCTTGGCCGGGAAGTGGACCTCGCTGATGGCGAGCCGGTCACGCTCGGCATCCGCCCGGAACATGTCACCGTAGCACCGGCTGAAGGCGGTGTGGAAGCAACCGTCGATCTGGTCGAGCCGACCGGCCTCGGCGTCATCCTGCACCTCACCGTGCATGGATTGCCCTTCAAGCTGTTTTCATCAGACCGGGCATTGTTGCAGCCGGGTAGATCCCTGCAGGTCGGTTTCCCGCAGGAAAGGCTGCATGTCTTTGATCGGAATGGCGTGAGGATCGGGGAGGCGTGAGGCTTACCCCCCCTCTGCCCTGCCGGGCATCTCCCCCTCAAGGGGGGAGATCGATCTGCGGCAAAGTCTCGCACATCTCTAAGCTTGCGAGTGAAGCGATGAAAGAGCCTCTTGCCGATCTCCCCCCTTGAGGGGGAGATGCCCGGCAGGGCAGAGGGGGTAAGCCCCACGCGCCTGCGGGTCCGCTGTGAATGAAAAACCTTGTGAAAGCCAGCACCTAGATCGCCACACCCTTCTCATCAAACCTGTGGATTTTGGTATCGTCGGGCGTGATGAAGACAGTGTCGCCGTGCTTGCAGGCGAATTCGCCGTCCGCGCGGGCGGTAATCGGGCCGATGCCTGGGACATCGATATGCAGAAATGTGTCGGAGCCGAGATGTTCGGCGACGGTGACCTTGCCCTGCCAGAGACCGCTTTCCTTCGACAGCACCAAATGTTCCGGCCGAACCCCGGCTGTGGCGGCACCCTGTTGGCGGGCGAAGTCACCGGTGATGAGGTTCATGCGCGGCGAGCCGATGAAGCCGGCGACGAAGAGGTTGGCGGGAGAGCGATAGAGCTCCATCGGCGAACCGACTTGCTCGATATTGCCACGGTTCAGCACCACGATCTTGTCGGCCATGGTCATGGCCTCCACCTGGTCGTGGGTAACGTAGATCATCGTCGTTTTCAGCGTGTTGTGCAGCTCGGAGATTTCCAGCCGCATGGTGCCGCGCAGCGCCGCATCGAGGTTGGAGAGCGGCTCATCAAACAGGAAGGCGGAAGGCTCGCGCACGATGGCGCGGCCAATCGCCACGCGCTGGCGCTGGCCGCCCGAGAGCTGTGAGGGCCGGCGTTCGAGATAATCGGTGAGGTTCAGCACCCGTGCCGCATCCTCCACCTTCTTGTCGATAACCGCCTTGTCGAGCTTGGCCATCTTCAGCGGAAAGGCGATGTTGTTTCTGACACTCATATGCGGATAAAGCGCATAGGACTGGAACACCATGGCAAGGCCACGTTCGGCCGGCGCACGCTCGGTCACATCCTTGCCGTCGATGACGATCTTGCCGCCGGAGACATCCTCCAGCCCGGCGATCAGGCGCAGAAGCGTGGACTTGCCGCAACCGGAGGGACCGACGAAGACGACGAATTCGCCATCGTGGATATCGAGATCGATCGACGGGATGACCTTTGCCTCACCGAAGACCTTGGACACGTTCTGAAGGGAAATGCTGCCCATGTTTGTCGTTCCTTATTTCACGGCGCCAAAGGTCAGGCCGCGCACGAGTTGCTTCTGCGAGAACCAGCCAATGACGAGAATGGGGGCGATCGCCATCATCGAGGCGGCCGAAAGTTTTGCCCAGAACAGCCCCTGCGGCGAGGAGAAGGAGGCAATGAAGGCCGTCAGTGGTGCCGCATTGGTGGTGGTCAGCCGGATGGTCCAGAAGGATTCATTCCAGGCGAGGATGACGTTCAAGAGCAGCGTCGAGGCAATGCCGGGCACCGCCATCGGTGTCAGCACATGCACGATCTCGTTCCACAGCGATGCACCATCCATGCGCGCCGCTTCCAGGATCTCGCCGGGAATTTCCCGGAAATAGGTGTAGAGCATCCAGATGACGATCGGCAGGTTGATGAAAGTCAGCATGATGGTGAGGCCAATGCGGGTATCGAGCAGGCCGGCATTGCGGAAGATCAGATAGATCGGCACCAGCACGGCCACGGCCGGCATCATCTTGGTGGAAAGCATCCACATCAAAATGTCCTTGGTGCGCTTGGTCGGCGAGAACGCCATGGCCCAGGCGGCGGGAATGGCGATGATCAGCGCGATGATTGTCGAGCCGAGCGACAGCACGACCGAGTTCATGAAGGGCTTGAAGTAATCGCGCTGGGTCTGGACCGTCACGTAATTCTCAAGCGTGCCCGAGGGGATGAGGCTGAAGCCGGCGATCGCCTCCGGCTCGGTCTTGATGGAAGTGAGGAAGGCGTAAAGGATCGGGAAGAACAGCAGGAGCGCGACGATCCATGCAGCGATGGAGAAGCCGATCTTTGCGCGAGTGGTTGTCTTGCGGGCCATGATGTTTCCCCTTTACCGGTCGAGGTTCTTGCCGACCGCGCGCATCAGGAAGATGGCGACGATATTGGCGAGGATAACGGCGATGATACCGCCGGCCGAAGCGCCACCCACGTCGTAACCCAGAAGCGCGGTGCGATAGATCAGGAAGGCAAGGTTGGTGGACGCATAACCCGGGCCGCCATTGGTGGTGACGAGGATTTCCGCGTAGACGCCGAGAAGGAAGATCGTCTGGATGAGGATAACGACCGTGATGGCGCGGGAGAGATGTGGCAGCGTCAGATAGATGAAGCGGTTGACAAAGTTGGCGCCATCCATCTCGGCCGCTTCCTTCTGCTCGCCATCGAGCGACTGCAGCGCGGTCAAGAGGATCAGCGTCGCAAAGGGCAACCATTGCCAGGCAACGATGATGATGATGGACAGCAGCGGAAACTGTGCAAACCAGTCCACCGGCTGGAAACCGAAGAAGCGCGACAGATCGGCGAGCACCCCATAGCCGGGATGCATGATCATATTCTTCCACACCAATGCTGCCACCGGCGGCATGACGAAGAAGGGCGAGATGATCATGATGCGCACAATGCCCTGGCCGAAAATGTCGTTGTCGAGCAAAAGCGCAATGGCAATGCCGCCGATGACGGTGATCAAAAGCACCCCGCCGACGATCAGCAGCGTGTTCCAGATCGATTGGAAGAAGGCGGGGTCGGTGTAGAAATACTGATAATTGAACAGGCCGGCGAAGCTGACATTGGCCGGGTTCAGGAGGTTGTAGTTCTGGAACGAGAACCACAGGGTCATTGCCAGAGGCACGATCATCCAGACCAGAAGCAGCAGAACCGAAGGCGCAAGCATCACCCGCGCAAGACCGGTCGTGTTTCGAGTTGCCATTAGTCGTCCTCCCTCACGGATACAGTTATAAGTTTGAGCGGGATTTCAAATGAAAACCGCTCGCACTTTCCCCATTTCGCTCCGGCGGCCTCTGCCGCAGGGGCATCCGGATTTATGATTGCCGTCAGTGGCGGCCTTCGCCCGTCGCCGCGTGATAGGTCGCCAGAACCTGATCCACAGCCGCGATCAAAATCTCTTCCGCGTCCTCGCCCGCAACTGTTGCGAGCGGTAATTCGCCGAGATACTGGCGCAGCAGGGTTTCGGGAATTGTCTTCCCATCCAGCGCCTTATGCAAGGCGGAAACGGCCTGCAACGCTTCCGGCCGCGTCCAGTAATAACGGATGCGGTCGCTGTAACTATAGTGGCGCTGCAATCGCAGCGTGATGTCGTCGCCATGGTAATGGCCCTGCCAGTCGCCCGGCGCGCTCAACATCAGTTTTTCCATGGTCCGTGCCAGCGGTCGGTCGCCATAGGTGCCGACCATTTCGGATGCGATCATATCAAGCGCATAAAGCGCTTCCCGGTAAGCGAAGGTGAGGCCCGGACCAACTTTGAGGATTGGATATCCGTCGCGCACCAGTGCGGCAAGGGCAGGCTCGGTCTGGTAATCGGTGGAATGGGCCTCGAACACCAGCTGCGGTTCGCCGTCCAGAACGGCGCTCAGCGCCTCCGCGGCCTGCGGATCATAAGCGACGACATTGTCGCTGTCGAATTCCACGCCGGGCTGCACGACGAAAGCGATGACCCGTTCGAAGGCTTGCGAAAGACCGTGCTGCGCGAATATCTCGCGGTGAAGGTCGATGGTGTTGCGCGCCGCCTGCGGCTGCGTTGGCGCAACCGTGTCGAGCACATGGTCGGCACCGCCAGGCACCGGCACTTCGGTGCCGAGAATATAAAGCGGTTTGGGCAGGCCGGCATCGGTGGCCGCCTTTTCGGCAACGGCGGCAAGTTTGGCGGCGCGGTTGGCGATGGTGACGTCATCCAGCGCCGCCGGCTCACCGGCACAGCCCATCGATGCATCAAGGTGAATCTTGCGAAAACCCGATGCCACATAGGCTTCGACCATGGCGGCGGCTTTTGTCAGCGCCTCTTCGGCCGGCTCCGTGCGCCAGGGATTGGGACCGAGATGGTCTCCGCCAAAAATCACCAGTTCGCGGGGCAGTCCTTCCTCCTCGGCAATGCTGTTGACGAAGCTGACGAAGTCCCGTGGCGTCATGCCGGTATAACCGCCGAGGTGATTGACCTGATTGCAGGTTGCCTCGATTAGCACCGGTGTCTTGCCGGTGGCGGCGCGGCGGATTGCGGCGCGCAGAACAACGGGATGGGCGGAGCAGACTGAGGTGATGCCGGCGGGCTTGCCGGAGCGGCGCGCGGCGGCGAGATTTTCGAGTATACCGGTCACAGGATTTCCTCCGACAGTTGCGCGGTCAGAAAGGCGTCGAGTTCGGAAAGGCTGGCGGCGCCCTCCATCGGGCCGCGGCGGGTGACATTGTGCGCGCCGGCGGCATTGGCATAGGTGAGTGCCTTTTGCGGATGCATGCCGAGGCGACGGCAGGTGAGATAGGTTGCGCCGAAACAGTCGCCGGCACCGGTCGGGTCGATTTCGCGGACCCGCAAGCCGGGGACGTCGATGCGTCCATGGGCGCGGCTGAAATGGCTTGCGCCATCCGCGCCGCGTTTCAGAACGATTTCGCCGATACCGGACGCAAGCAGCTTTTCAATTGCCGCGTCCTCGTCATCCAGTCCAGAGGCCGCCTGAAGTTCCTCGCCGGAGGGCAGGAGAAGATCGGTAATCTCAAGCAGATCGTCGATCAGCCTGCGGCCGGCATCGCCCTGCGCCAGTTCCTTGCGGATGTTGGGATCGAAGGAGACCGAGCCGCCGCGCGCCTTGACGCTCCTGATGGCTTCGAGAATGATTTCGCCAATGCCGGCAATCGCAAAGGCCGATCCCATGGCGTGCACATGGCCCGCTTTTTCGATAAGAGCCTGTGCTTCATCGGTCATATGCGTTTCGCTGGCCGCCGAATGGGCAATGTTGAAAACGAAGTCCCTTGCGCCGTTTTCCCGGTAACGCACGAAGGCGCTGCCTGTCGGCCGGTCGGCTATGGTGGCGATGGCCGAGACATCGACGCCATCGCCGCGCAGCCTTTCGACATTGAGACGGCCGAAATCATCGTCACCCACCGCGGCAATAATGCCGGCGGCTCCGCCGCAGCGCGCCACCTGGTCGATGAAGATGGCCGGTGCGCCGCTCGGAAACGGGCCGATCAGCGCCTGCGGCTCCAGAAAGCCGTCGCCCATCGTCGTCGCCATGATTTCCACTAGGATTTCCCCCGCCGTGATGGTCGGGCCTTTCGTGTGCGACGCCAGTGCGGATGTCTGCCTCATCGTCTCCTCCATATGCATTCGGCTCCCGTCCTTTGCGGATGCAAATTCCGCCATCCCAAGTGCCTATGGTTTTTGGATATCATTCAAAAATTTACGCGCGTCAATATATTTGATGGTGAAAATTTTGTTGCGTCGCAGCAGGTAAGGCGTTTCTTCAAATAATTTTTTATGAGAGTATTTGTTTTAAAACAGTAGCTTATGCGCGCACGCAACTAGATCTTCATGCCCCAATTTATTTTCGGATGTTGACAATAGAGCGAGTTTCGCGAGATAAAAAATTTACGCATGTATTGTTATGCGTAGACATCCGTAAAGGAGGAGCGGGTATCATGAGCAAATTCATTGGAATTCTGTCGTCGTCTGTGGTTGGGGCCGGGCTTCTGGCCGGGCTGGCGCAGGCGGAAGAGATCAACATCGCCACCGTCAACAATGGCGACATGATCATCATGCAGAAGCTTTCCAGCGCCTGGGAGAAGGAAACAGGCAACAAGATCAACTGGATCGTGCTGGAGGAGAATGTTCTGCGCGAGCGCGTCACGACCGACATCGCCACCAATGGCGGCCAGTTCGACATCATGACCATTGGCGGTTACGAAGCGCCGATCTGGGGCAAGCAGGGCTGGCTGGCGCCCGTCGATGATCTCGGCGACGATTATTACTATGCCGATCTGCTCGACCCGATCAAAAAGGGCCTGACGGTTGACGGCAAGCTTTACGCCGTGCCGTTCTACACCGAAAGCTCGTTCACGCTTTACCGCAAGGATCTGTTCGACGCCGCCGGCCTGAAGATGCCTGACAATCCGACGTACGACCAGATCAAGGATTTTGCCGCCAAGCTGACCGACAAGTCGAAACAGCAATATGGCATATGCCTGCGCGGCAAGCCGGGCTGGGGCGAAAACATGGCCTTCCTCGGCACCATGATCAATACCTATGGCGGCCGCTGGTTCGACATGGACTGGAAACCGCAGCTGACGAGCGAGCCGTGGAAAAAGGCGATTGCGGATTATGTGGCGCTGATGACCTCCTACGGCCCGCCCGGTGCGGCCGCCAACGGCTTCAATGAAAACCAGACGCTGTTTTCATCCGGCCGTTGCGCCATGTGGATCGACGCCACCTCGGCGGCGGGCCGCGTTTATGACCCCAAGCAGAGCCAGGTTGCCGACAAGACCGCGTTTACGCGTGCTCCCGTCGAGGTAACGCCGAACGGTTCGAGCTGGTCGTGGTCCTGGAACCTTGCAATCCCAAACAGCACGAAGAAGCTTGAAACCGCCAAGTCCTTCGTCAAATGGGCGACTTCGAAGTCCTATGTGAAGACGGTTGGTGAAAGCGAGGGCTGGGTGGCCGTGCCGCCGGGTACGCGCAAATCCACCTATGAGCTGCCGGAATACAAGAAGGCTGCGCCTTTCGCGGATACGGTACTGAAGGCAATCATGTCTGCCGATCCGTCCAAGCCGACCAAGGATCCGGTGCCCTATACCGGTGTGCAGTTCGTCGCCATACCGGAATTCCAGTCCATCGGTACGGTTGTCGGCCAGCAGATCGCGGCAGCCCTTTCCGGCCAGCAGAGCGTCGATGCGGCGCTCGAAGGCGCGCAGAAACAGGTCGAACGTGACATGACCCGCGCGGGCTACATCAAGTAGCCGCGTCCTCCCGGCGTGCCGCCCGTTCGCCTTCTGGTGGCGGGCGGCATGGGTGGACACAGACCCGCCGCCCTCATTCCTGTGAAATGCACAGGAATGAGGGGGTGGAAAAATTGCATCTAACACTAAACGCAGGGCCGAATTCATCGACTGCCCGCGATGCATCACGGAGATCGACATGAGATTGAACAACAAGATTGCGCTGATCACCGGCGCTGCCCGCGGTATCGGCCTTGGTTTTGCGCAGGCTTTCGCCGATGAGGGCGCAAAGGTCATCATCGCTGATATCGATATTGCCCGCGCCACGGCGGCTGCCGCCGCCATCGGCCCTTCGGCAAAGGCGGTGCGGCTGGATGTTACCGACCTCGCTCAGATCGATGCGGTGGTGAAGGCGGTGGATGAGGAGTTCGGCGGCATCGATATTCTCGTCAACAATGCCGCGATCTTCGATATGGCGCCGATCAACGGCATTACCGAAGAGAGCTATGAGCGGGTGTTCGACATCAATCTCAAGGGTCCGCTGTTCATGATGAAGGCCGTCTCCAATGTCATGATCGAGCGCGCGCGCGGCGGCAAGATCATCAATATGGCAAGCCAGGCCGGCCGGCGCGGCGAGGCGCTGGTGACGCTTTATTGCGCCTCCAAGGCGGCGATCATTTCCGCCACGCAGTCGGCGGCGCTGGCGCTCGTCAAGCACGGCATCAATGTCAACGCCATTGCGCCCGGCGTCGTGGATGGTGAGCATTGGGAAGTGGTCGATGCACATTTCGCCAAATGGGAAGGCTTGAAGCCCGGCGAGAAGAAGGCGGCGGTGGCCAAATCCGTGCCGATCGGCCGTTTCGCCACGCCTGACGATATCAAAGGGCTGGCGGTTTTCCTCGCCTCCGCCGACAGCGATTATATTCTCGCCCAGACATACAATGTCGACGGCGGCAACTGGATGAGCTGAAAAGCCGGAGATGACCATGCATGCCATTCAATTCGTCGAGAAGGGACGCGCCGTGCTGGCGGAACTCCCCGTCGCCGATCTGCCGCCGGGTCACGCGCTCGTGCGGGTCAAGGCTTCGGGGCTTTGCCACACCGATATAGACGTGCTGCATGCGCGTTATGGTGACGGTGCGTTTCCCGTCATCCCCGGCCATGAATATGCCGGTGAAGTTGCAGCCGTGGCTTCCGATGTGACAGGCTTCAGAGCCGGTGACCGTGTGGCCGTCGATCCCAATCTGCCATGCGGCACCTGTGCCAGCTGCAGGAAGGGTCTGACCAACCTTTGCAGCACGCTGAAGGCCTATGGCGTTTCCCACAATGGCGGCTTTGCCGAATTCAGCGTGGTGCGCGCGGATCACCTGCACGGCATCGGTTCGATGCCCTATCATGTCGCGGCACTGGCCGAACCGCTCGCCTGCGTCGTCAACGGCATGCAGAGCGCTGGCATCGGTGAGAGTGGCGTGGTGCCGGAAAGCGCGCTGGTGTTTGGCGCCGGTCCCATCGGTCTGCTGCTTGCCCTGTCGCTGAAAGCGCGTGGCATTCAGACGGTGACGATGGCCGATATCAATGAAAGCCGGCTGGCCTTTGCCGAAAGTCTTGGGCTCAAGGTGGCGGTGTCGGGCTCGGAAGCGCTCGTGCGGCAACAGAAGTCTTTCGATTTTGTGGCCGACGCGACGGGTATTGCCGCTGTTGCCGAAGCGATGATCCCGCTGGTTGCGGATGGCGGCACCGCGCTGTTTTTCGGCGTCTGCGCGCCGGATGCCCGCATTTCGGTGGCGCCTTTCGAAATCTTCCGGCGTCAGCTGAAGCTTGTCGGCTCACATTCTCTAAACCGCAACATACCGCAGGCGCTTGCCATTCTGGAGACGGATGGCGATGTCATGGCGCGGCTGGTGTCGCACCGGCTGCCGCTTTCGGAAATACTGCCATTCTTTACGAAAAAACCGTCTGATCCGGCGACGATGAAAGTGCAGTTTGCGGCCGAATGATCGTTTGGCCGTTGATAACCATTCGACCGGCTTTTCGTGCGAAGGCCGGTCGATATAGAGTACCACATGTAATATTTCATGGGGGCAAGCACTTTGGCCAAATCTATCAGGACGATGGAAGAATTTTCGGAATTCGTCGGCCTTTCCCGCCCGACTGTTTCGAAATACTTCAATGATCCGGCCTCGGTCCGCAAGAAGACGCGGGACACCATTGAGGACGCGCTGAAGAAATCGGGCTTCCGGCCGAATATCTTCGCCGTCAACCTCAACCGCCGCCGT
This sequence comes from Agrobacterium pusense, assembly GCF_013285525.1. Lineage (NCBI taxonomy): Bacteria > Pseudomonadati > Pseudomonadota > Alphaproteobacteria > Hyphomicrobiales > Rhizobiaceae > Agrobacterium > Agrobacterium pusense. Next base: position 188,181 of record NZ_CP053857.1, on the reverse strand, counting down.
TCCAATATCATCGGCATCATCATTCCAAACTCCACCGATCCGTTCTACATGGCGCTGACGAGCCGCATCGAACTTATCGCCAACGAGGCGGGGTTCCTCGCTTTCGTGCTATCGTCGGATGGCAAGGCGGAAATCGAGGACCGGGCGATCCGCACCTTCAAGTCAATGAATGTTGCGGGCGCCATCATCGCGCCGCTCGGCGTCAAATCCCATCGCGCCACGCTGGAGCAGCTCGCGGCCAGCATTCCGATCGTTTACGTCGATTCGCCGCTGGATGAGACCTCGGCCTTTGTCGGCACGGACAACCGCCAGAGTGTCGGGCTGATGGTGGATTATCTCTGCCGTTCGGGCGAACCGCCCTGTTTCTTCGATATGCCGCAGGTCAATACCAACGCTGCGACACGCCGCACGGCCTATGAGGAAGCGATGCAGCGTCTGGGTTTCGAGCCGCATGTCATCGATGTTCCCGGCATCGTCACCTGGGATTTCGAGCGTTTCGCCTTTGATGAGGCGAGCCGGCTGCTGGATGGCGCAGGGCATTTGCCATCGCGCACCATTTTATGCGCCAATGACCGTATCGCCTTCGGCGTCATCGCCGCCGCCTTCCAGAAGGGCATCAAGGTTGGCCATGGCTCCGATTACGATCTCAGGGTTGCCGGCCATGACGACCATCCGCTGTCGCGTTATGCCTGCCCGCCGATTACCACAGTGGCGCAAAATTATAACGAGATCGGTAGGCTTTCGATCGAGCTTCTGCTGCAGAAGCTGGATGATGAGACGGATGATACGACGCGGATGCGTGAACGCATCCTGCTCAGCGCCGATCTGATGCTGCGCAAATCGGCCTGATTTCTTGTTAGATAAACTAAATGAAAAATCTGATTTTCTAAATAGAACTAATATCTGAACGCTCCTACTCTGGTCTCAAGGTTGCTTTGGGAGGCGACCGCGAGAGCCGGCGCAAAGGCGTGCCGGGGTCCGGGAGGAACGCAGAAACGTCATGTGGCCAGCGCCGCGAGGGGTGAACCTTCGCTGCCTCGGTATCGCATGGCCTTCGCCGGGCAGTCTGGACATTCTCGCCAGCAATTTCCCCAGCGAAGGATGTCAAAACATGAATCTCTATTCTCTTCTGTCAGCGCGTGCAGCCGGCGGCAAACCTGTCCGGGTCGGTCTCATCGGTGCCGGCAAGTTCGGCTCCATGGTGCTGGCGCAGGCGCAGCGCATCGCCGGTTTCCACATGGTCGCCGTTGCGGACCTCAATGTCGGAAAGGCGAAGGAATCGCTGGATCGCGTCGGCTGGCCGAAGGAACGCTACGATGCGAAGAGCTGCGCCGAGGCGCTGAAGAGCGGCAAGACCTATGTGACCGACGACGTGAACGAGCTTTTCGCCTGCGGTGAGATCGAATGCGTCATCGAGGCCACCGGCCATCCGCTGGCCGGTGCCCGCCACGCGTTGGGCGCCATCGACCACAACAAACACGTCGTCATGGTCAATGTCGAAGCCGACGTCATGGTCGGGCCGATCCTTGCCGAAAAGGCCCGCGCCAAGGGCCTGATCTATTCCATGGCTTACGGCGACCAGCCGGCGTTGATCTGCGAGCTTGTCGACTGGGCGCGCGCCACCGGCTTCGAGGTCGTTTCCGCTGGCAAGGGCATGAACTTCGAGCCGCGTTACCGTTATTCGACGCCGGACACGGTCTGGGGTTATTTCGGCTGGACGGACGAGGAAGTGGCCAAGGGCGACTTCAATCCGAAAATGTATAATTCCTTCACCGATGGCACCAAGGCGGCCATCGAAATGGCGGCTGTCGCCAATGGTACGGGGCTGGATTGCCCGGATGACGGTCTGGCTTTCCCGCCCGCCGGCCTGCACGATCTCGCCCGTGTTTTCCGTCCCGCCGCCGATGGCGGCCGCATGGCCCGTTCAGGCCTGGTGGATATCGCCGCAAGCCAGGAACCGGATGGACGCGAGGTGTTCAACAACATCCGTTACGGCGTCTTCGTCACGTTCAAGGCGCATAATGAATATGCCCGCGCCTGCTTCAAGCAATATGGCCTGCTGACCGATCCGTCCGGCTGGTATGCCTCCATGTGGCGTCCGTTCCATATCATTGGACTCGAAACCTCGATCAGCGTGCTCTCTGCCGTATTGCGAAACGAGGCAACCGGCTGCTCGAAGGAGTTCCGCGGCGATGCCGTCGCCACAGCCAAGAAGGACATGCAGCCCGGCGAAATGCTGGACGGTGAGGGCGGTTATGCGGTCTGGGCGAACGCCATTCCAGCGACCCGCAGCCTGGACATGAAAGCGCTGCCGATCGGCCTCGCCCATAACGTCAAGCTGAAGCGCGCCATCAGGAAAGACCAGATCGTCAGCTTCGACGATGTGGAGCTGGTCAACGATCTCGACGTGGTGAAGCTGCGTCAGGACATGGAAAACCGCTTCCGCCCGCAAAAGGACGCTGCGGCGTGACGGGCGGGGATCAGGACATGTCGAAGGGGGCCTTCGTGGTGATAGCGGAATTTCGGGTCAAGCCCGACGCGATGGAGGCCTTTCTCGACGCTGCGCATGATGACGCCACCCATTCGGTTCGTGATGAACCGGGTTGCCGGCAATTCGACGTGGTGCGGCCAGAAACGGGAAACAATGTGGTGTTCTACGAGGTCTATGACGACAAACAGGCTTTTGACGACCACCTGAAGACACCGCATCTCGACCGATTCCGCGAGGCGTTCCCGGCGCTTATCGAAGAAGAACTGCCGGTGCGCTTCCTGAACCGGCAATGGCTTTGAAGGATGGGAACGATGGCAGACATCCGCCAGGTCGCCGTTATCGGTACGGGTATCATGGGCGCACCCATGGCGGCGCGCCTGGCAGAGGCCGGGTTTTCCGTCAAGGCCTGGAACCGCAGTGCCGACAAGGCTGCGGTTCTGGCAGAGAAGGGCGTGCAGCCGACCGTAACGGCTGCCGAGGCTGCGGCCGAAGCGGATGTGGTGCTCTGCATGCTGAGTTCCGGGCCGGTCTGCAACGATGTTCTGCTCGGTTCGCCGGGCATCGTTTCAGCCATGAAACCCGGTGCGGTTCTGCTTGTCATGAGTTCCATTCCCGTTGAAATTGCAATTGAACAGGCTGAAGCCGCCCTGGCATGCGGCGTCAGATATGTCGATGCGCCCGTGTCCGGCGGTGAAAAGGGAGCGATCGAAGGAACGCTCGCCATCATGGCCGGGGGTGAACAGCGGGATGTGGATGCGCTGCGGCCGCTCCTCGGTTGTCTTGGCCGCGTCACGCACGTAGGGCCGGTGGGCTGCGGCTCTCTGGCCAAGCTTGCCAATCAGCTGATCGTCGCCTCGACAATCTGCGCCGTTGCCGAAGCTCTCACCCTTGCGGAAGAAGGGGGAGCGGACCCGGCACAGGTGCGCCACGCCCTGCTTGGCGGATTTGCCGATTCCACCGTCTTCCGTCAGCACGGAAAACGCATGGTTGAGGGCGATTTCCGCCCCGGCGGGCCGGCGAAATATCAGGTCAAGGATACGTCCACGGCGCTGGCCTACGCCAGAAGCCGCGGCCTGACATTACCGGTCAGCGAGGAGGTTGACCGGCTGTTTCGCTCCATGGTCGAGCATGGCGCGGGCGAGCTTGATCACAGCGGTGTGATCCTTGAAATTAAGCGCATGAATGCGTTCGGAGGAACGCTCGAAACTGTTTAAGACACAACAAAGGGAGGAACACATGAAAATTTCAAAACTTTACGGGCTGGCCCTTGCCGCCACCATGCTGGTCGCATCGATTGCACGGGCCGAGACGCTGACGCTGTCGACGCCGGATGCAGACAATTCCGAAATCACGCTTTCCGCCAACAAGTTCGCGGAACTGGTTTCAAAAAAGACCGACGGCAAGCTCAAGATCAAGGTATTCCCAAACGGTACGCTTTATGGCGGCGATCCTTCGGCGGGCGTCAAGCAGCTGGCCGGCGGCTCGCTTGACATGCTCCTGAATTCGACATCGCTCTACGCGACGTTCAACCCGAAATTCACAGCTATCGCCATTCCCTATCAGTTCCGTGATATCGACCAGCTCCGGGTCTATCTCGACAGCGATCTCGGCAAGGAGCTTTCCGGCGATCTGAGCAAGATCGGCATTCTCGGGCTCGATCTTTGGTCACGGCCGCTGCGCCAGATCACCAATTCGAGGGCGCCGATCAAATCCCCAGCCGATCTGAAGGGCATGAAGCTGCGGGTGCCGAACAATCCGCTCTGGGTTGAATTCTTCGGCGCCATGGGGGCCGCCCCGACGCCGATGGCTTTTGCCGAGGTCTATAATGCCCTCCAGCTCAAGGTGGTCGACGGGCAGGAAAATCCGGTCAATGTGCCGGTCAGCGCCAAACTCTACGAGGTGCAGAAATACCTGACGATCAGCAACCACATCGCCGACGCCTGGGTGCTGGGCATGAATCCTGCCCGTTTTGAAGGTCTTGATGAGAACTTCAAGACCGCGCTCAAGGAGGCTGCCGTGGAAACGGAGGCCTGGAAGGCGCAGAACGACGCTGCCGATATCGACAAGTCACTGGAAACGCTGAAAAAGAACGGCATGGAGGTGAACGCGCTGACCGATGACGAGCGCAAGGCTTTCGTGGCCGTGGCGGCCGGCCTTTCGGCGAAATTCTCCGCTCTGGTGAAGGATCAGGCCTTCTTCGACAAGACGCAGGCGTTCCTCAAGACGAACTGACCTTTCCGCAAACGGACGGCCGGGTTTCGATCCGGCCTTCCCAAATGTCAGGCAGGGTCGTCTTGCCGTGAGGGCAGGGTGGCATTCGTTTTACCGGATATCCGGTTTCAGCAGTGGAAGGGTATTGTCATGAACGATACGAAACCTTCGGTGCTCGGCACCATCGTAAGACTCATCGCCGATGTGGCCGCAGGCGCGGCCTGCGCCGGCATTCTCATCGTCGTGCTCCTCCAGGTCATTGGCCGCCTCATCGGCAGTCCTCTCCCCTGGACCGAGGAAGCGACCCGCTTTCTCTTCATCTGGATGGTGTTTCTGGGCCTCGCCGCCGGCTTCCGCACCGTTGAAAGCGCCCGTGTTGTGGTGTTTCTCGTGCTGTTTCACCGCTTCTTCCGGCGGCTCGCGGTGCCGATCTACGTCGGTTCATCCGTGTTCTTCTTCGGCATGATGGGCTGGACGGGCCTGACTATGGTGCGCCAGCAGGTCATGATGAACGAAACCGCCGCCACGCTTCCCATCCCGATGTGGACCATCGGCATCGTTCTGCCGGTTTCCGCCATCATCGCCGTGCTCGCCATCGTCGAATCGCTGCGCAGCCGCCGGGAGCTCATCGCGCTTCCCGAGCTTGGCCTGCCGGCGGACGAGATCGCACACGCCGACATCTCCATTTCAGCAGGACATTGATCCATGTCGGTCTTTCTTCTCGTCGCCTTTTTCGGTCTCAGCATGCTCGGTGTACCGCTCGCCATTGCGCTGGCGCTCGCCAGCGTCGGCACGCTCTGGCTCTTTACCTCCATGCCGATGGACCTGCTGTCGCAGACGATGTTCTCGTCCATGAACTCCTTCCTGCTCGTCGCCGTGCCGCTGTTCATCCTCGTCGGCACCGTCATGGAGCGGGGGCGTGTGGCGGAGCGCATTTTCGATTTCGCCGAGGCCATGGTGGGCTGGTTGCCCGGCGGCCTCGGTCACGTCAACGTCATCTCCTCGGTGATTTTTTCCGGTGTCTCCGGCTCGTCCGTCGCCGACATCGCCTCTGTCGGCGCCATCGAGATCAAGGCGATGGAGCGGCATGGCTTCCCGAAGGGTTATGCCGTCGGCATGACGCTTTGCACCTCCACGCTCTCCTCGATCATTCCGCCGTCGATCCTGATCGTCATTGCCGGCTCCATCGCCAACGTGTCCATCGGCACATTGCTGATCGCGGGCCTGGTGCCCGGCCTCTTCATCGCCTTCGCCTTCCTGGTCTTCAATCACTTCTATTCCGTGCACTACGGATATAACCCGCCGACCCCCTTCAACTTCCGTCTGGTTGTCATCACCGGACTTCGCGCCATCCTGCCGATGCTCACCCCGCTGATCCTCATCATCGGCATCGCCAGCGGCCTGTTCACGCCGACGGAAGCCGCTGCCATCGCGGTCGTTTATGTAGCGGTGCTCGGCGTCATCGTCTACCGCACGCTGCCGGTGCGCGAACTGCCGGAAATCCTCATCTCGACGGCACGCATTTCCGGAACCATCCTGTTCATCGCCGCCACTTCGCAGCTGGCTGCCTGGGTCTTCACCTTTGACGGCCTGCCGGAACAGGTCGCCGAACTCTTGAAGGCGATGAACCTCGGGCCGATGACGGGCATGCTCGTGATCTTCGTGTTCCTGCTGATCATCGGCATTTTCATGGAAGCGATCCCCGCCATGTTCATCCTCATTCCGGTATTGATGCCGCCGGTCGAAGCGCTCGGTATCGATCCGATCCATTTCCTGATCGTGACTGTCATGACGCTGACGCTCGGGCTGGTGACGCCGCCAGTCGGGGTCTGCCTGTTTGCCGCAGCCCAGGTCGCGAACATGAAGATCGAGGATGTCATCCGCGGTTCGCTGGCGCCGATGACGGTGCTAACGCTCGCCATATTTGCGCTGGTGCTTTTCCCGATCCTGACGCTTGGACCGATACGGCTGATGGGTCTCTACTGAGCCGAAACAGTACGCCTGAAAAACTCAGACAACGCGACGGTCACGCCACTCGTCGCGTTGTTTTCGCATCCACTCCAGGAAAAGCGTCACCTTTCGCTGCCGCAGGTGAGAATGCGGGCAAACGATCCATTGGGTAACGAGCTTGATGCGCGGTGCGTCGATGACGGGGCAGACAAGCGCTCCGGCGCTCAGTTCCCGTTCCATCATCAGCGTGCTTTCCAGCGCGACGCCCAGACCGCCGGCCGCGGCGTCGATGGCCATATGGCTGCGGTCGAACAGCACGCGCCGCCATCTTTTGTCTGAATGCACGCCCGCCATCGGGAACCAGTGCGTCCACTGCGCCTGCGCCTTCACCGAATGAATGAGCCGCAGTTCGAGCAGATCGGCGGCCTGAAGGCTTCCGGTGGCGGCATAGTCCGGTGAGGACACCGGCAGGAATTCCTCTTCCACCAGCCCTTCCACGAAGAGGCCCGGCCAACGACCATCGCCGTGGCGCAGCTCCACATCGACGAGCTCCTGCGAAAAATCGGTCGGCTCGTTGGTGCCGTCCAAGCGCACTTCCAGTTCAGGATGCTCCTCCAGAAAGGAGCCGAGACGCGGCAGAAGCCATTTGTTGGAAATGGTCGGCGTCGCCCGGATAGTCAGTGCCGTGACGGAACGGAAACCACGAATGCTGTCGGTCGCGTCGGATATCTGCTCAATCTGGGCGGTGATCATCGAAAAATAGCGCTCGCCCGCTTCGGTCAATGTCACCTTGCGGCCGGTTCGCGCCATCAGCGTCGTGCCGAGCTGGCCTTCCAGCAGCTGGATCTGCTGGGAAACGGCCGAAGGTGTCACGCTCAACTCTTCCGCCGCCCGGGAAATGCTGCCCGCCCTTGCCGCGGCGTGGAAAACGAGGATCGATTTTATCGGGATTTGCATGGATAGGCTTTGCTCAACGGAATACGGCGGTCACCCGAGTATCACAGGTGACCGCCGTGTTGAAAAGCGTTGAACGCGAGGCTTTTAGCGGTGGCTCGGCAGTTTCGGCAGGAAGACCGTCAAAAGGCCGAGCAGCGGCATGTAGGAGCAGATGCGGTAGACGAATTCAATACCTTCCTTATCCGCATAGACCCCCAGAACCGCAGCCCCGATGCCGCCGAAACCGAAGGCGAAACCGAAGAACATGCCGGCGATGAGGCCGACGCGGCCCGGCACAAGCTCCTGCGCGAAAACGACGATGGCCGAGAAAGCGGAAGAGAAGACGAAGCCGATGACGACGACCAGAACGGCTGTCCAGAACAGGTTCGCATAGGGCAGCATCAACGCGAAGGGAATGACGCCGAGGATCGAGAACCAGATGACGACGCGCGAGCCGAAACGGTCACCGATCGGGCCGCCGAAGAACACGCCCAGTGCCGAAGCCCCGAGGAAGAGGAACAGCAGTACCTGCGCGTCCTGCACGCCAAGGCCGAACCTGTCGATGGTGTAGAAGGTGAAGTAGCTCGACAGGCTGGCGAGATAGGCATTCTTGGTGGCGGTCAGAACCACCAGCACCAGAAGCGTCATCATCACGGTTCCGCGTGAGAGCGGCAGGGCGCGGCTGGCCGGAGCCTTGCCGACGGTTGCGCGGCGGTGGCGGGTATACCAGACGCCGACCCAGGACAGCACGCCGAAGCCGAGGAGCGCAATCAGCGAGAACCAGCTGAGGCTCGACTGGCCCAATGGAATGACGATGAAGGCGGCGAGCAGCGGGCCGATGGCCGTGCCGGTATTCCCACCCACCTGGAAGAAGGACTGCGCCAGACCATGGCGGCCGCCGGATGCCAGGCGGGCAACGCGCGAGGCTTCGGGATGGAAGATCGCCGAGCCGATGCCGATGAGGCAGGCGCCAATCACCAGAACCTCGAAACTATGGGCAAAGGCGAGCGTGATGAGGCCGGCGCAGGTGGAGAGCATGGCCACGGGCAGGGAAAACGGCATGGGCCAACGGTCTGTCACCATGCCGACAACCGGCTGCAGCAGCGATGCCGTGACCTGAAAGGCGAAGGTAAGCAGTCCGATCTGTACGAAATCGAGCGCGTAATTGGCTTTCAGCAACGGGTAAAGCGACGTCAGCAGCGATTGCATGATGTCGTTCAGCATGTGGCAGAAGCTCGCGGCTGCGATGATTGAAAACGCCGTGCGTTGCGGGTTGAACCCGGTGCTGGTGACGGTGGCCATGAATTATCCTCTCCAGATCCCCGCCGATGAAACGGGAAACATGTCTTTATTTGCTCCCGCTTTTATTCATATTGTGTCTGGCCTGCATTTGTGTTCTGGACGAGTTTCTTTGTGAGTGGGCCAAATGGCAAAAATCAAATCGCGACAGACAGTCGGTGTGACGCTCGAGGAGCATGAGCGCAGCCTGAAATTGATCGACGGCACCAATGAGCCGGTGCTGGCGCTCCATCGCATCTATCCGACGGGGCATCGCACGCCGCCTCATAACCATAGTCGCGTGCAGATATGGTGCGCGCGCCGGGGGGTGGTGCTGGTCAGCACGGCGGATGGGCGCTGGATGATACCGCCGGGTCACGGGTTGCTCATTCCCGCCGGTCTGCAACATGAGGCCGAAGTCATCTCCAATGTCGAGATGCACTCCATCTATGTCCATCCCGATCTCTTCCAGGCAACCTCTCCAAGGGTCGTGGAAATAACAGATCTCGCCTCGAGCCTGATTTCCGAGTTGCTGGCCGAGGAACATCAGCCAGCTGCTTTTCACCGGCAGGGTCTCGTGCGCGCACTTTTGCTGGATGAAGTGAACCGCCTGCCGGAACGCCCTTTGGGTTTGCCATTTCCGGACAATCAGCGGCTGGCAGCGCTTTGCCGGGATTTCCTCAACAGGCCCGTGGCGCGGGTGGAGATCGATGACTGGGCGGCGGCCATGGGCATCAGCCGCCGGTCCTTCACGCGTCTGTTTCGCAAGGAGCTGGGGGTGAGCTTCGCCACATGGCGTCAGCAGGCCTGCATCTTCGCCTCCCTGCCGCGGCTGGCGGCGGGGGAGGCCGTGACGAACGTGGCGCTGGATGCCGGTTATGAAAACATCCCCGCTTTTACAACGATGTTCCGGCGAATGCTGGGCAGCTCGCCCCGCGCCTATCGCCAGGCGGCGCGGCAGCGCAGCGCTGCTTTTCCCGATTTTGAAGAGATGGGTGGCTAAGGGCGCGGGTGCTCTACGCCGCCGCCGCCCGCATGTCGCGGCGGAAATCGGAAGGCGACATGCCTGATATCTGGCGGAATGCCTTGTTGAATGCGCTGACCGAGCCAAAACCGCTTTCCATGGCGATCTGCAGGATATTGTCCTTGCCCGTCATCAGCATGGCCTGCGCGCGCGAAAGACGGAGCAGGGTCAGATATTTGATCAGCGTCATGCCGGTGGATTTGCGGAACAGGTTCATCGCATATTTCGGGTGAAGCGCGGCGGCGCGGGCGATGTCGGTTGCGTCGATATCGTCGAGGAAATTGGCGGCAATGAAATCGCACATGCGTACCACGCCGATGGAGGGCGCCATGCCCTCATCATTCTCTCTGCGTTTGCCGCTGGCGGCGGAAGATATGACGGAGTATGGCTCGAGGAACATCCGCTCGACCCTGAGCAGCAATTCTTCCACCGCGTGCTGGGCTTTCGCCGGGTCGCCGGAGGTGACATAGCGAAACCAGCGGCCGAAATTTTCGGCGTCTGCCTTGTCCGTCTCAGCACTCACCATCGTCGCACCGCCCATCAGTAGGCTCGAAACGGTAGCGGGCAGGCGCATGCGGAAAAAGTGCACGAGCGGAAGATGCGCGCCGGCGTAAAACGAATCGTCGGAAGAGTGGTCCATCTGGTGCGGCTGGCCACCCCAGAAGATGCACATCTGGCCGGAATTAAGCGTAAGGTCATGATCGCCCATGCGATAATGCACCGATCCCGCCATCACGTAATTCACCTCCACCTGCGCGTGCCAGTGTGGCCTGAGCATGATGGGCGGGTGATTGTGAAAAAGCTGAAGGGTTGTCGGCATGCCTTCGATGCTGCTTGCACCCGGCTGGTAGAAGGCTCTTTCAGCAATCTTACTTTCCGCCAAATCGATGTTCCCTTTTTACGAGACAGATTTCCTGCCGCCGGTAATGTGCCCATGTTCGCTGAAGAACGGCAATTGAAAAAGGGAGGTTTTCAATGTGCTTGAAATTTCTTGGCGCGTCTACGGCCATGCTGCTTCTTGCAGCCCCGGCTTTCGCGCAAACCGAGACCGTCACCATCTGGAGCTGGAATGTCGCGGCTTCCGCGCTGAAATCCACGGTAGAGGGCTTCAACAAGCAGAATCCGGATATCAAGATCGTCGTTGAAGACCTTGGAAACAATCAGGTTTTTGACAAGACGCTGGCCGCCTGCGCCGCCGGGGGCGATGGTCTTCCTGATATCGTCACCATTGAAAATTTCGAAGCGGAACTGTTCTGGAGCCGTTTCCCCGATTGTTTCGCCAATCTGACCGAACTTGGCTATACGCCTGAGAAACAGGCGCTTTTCCCCGATTTCAAGCGCACGGAACTGGAGGTTGACGGTGTCGCCTATGCGGTTCCGTGGGACTCCGGCCCGGTAGCGGTTTTCTATCGCCGCGACTTCTATGAAAAGGCAGGCGTCGATCCGGCCACCATCAAGAGCTGGGATGATTTCATCGCCGCCGGCAAGAAGGTCATGGCTGCCAATCCCGGAACGGTCATGGCGCAGGCCGATTTCAACGGCGACAGCGAATGGTTCCGCATGATCGCCAATGAGCAGGGATGCGGTTACTTTTCGACCGATGGCCAGAATATCACCATCAACCAGCCCGCCTGTGTCGCGACCCTTGAAAAGGTCAAGGAAATGAAGGACGCCGGCATCATCACGGCGGCGATCTGGGATGAAAAGATCCAGGCCAATACCGCCGGCAAGGCCGCAAGCCAGATGTATGGCGCCTGGTACGAGGGCACGATCCGCTCCGGCTCGCCCGATCTCGCGGGCAAATGGGGCGTCTATCTGATGCCGAGCCTCACGCCTGACGGTCCGCATGCGGCCAATCTCGGCGGGTCTTCGCTGGCGATCAGTTCGACGTCCGAGCACAAGGAAGCGGCGTGGAAATATATCGACTACGCGCTGACCACCAATGAAGGCCAGGTGACGATGCTGAAATCCTTCGGCCTCGTTCCCTCGCTGCTGTCAGCCATCGACGATCCCTTCGTGAAGGAAAAGCACCCCTATTGGGGCGGGCAGGCGGTCTGGACCGATATCCTCGCCACGCTGCCGAAGATCGTTCCAAGCCGCGGCACGGCATTCCAGTCCGATGCGGATGCGATCTACAAGGCGACGCAGACGAAATATTTCGCGGGTGGCTATCCCGATGCGAAGGCTGCGCTCGATGATGCGGCAAAGCAGATCGAAACGGCCACGGGGCTGCCTGTCGCGCAGTAAGCCGGCGGCCAGGACCGAGCGGGTGCCACGGGCTTCTTCTCCCCGATGGGGAGAAGTCCGCGGCAGCGGGATGAGGGGGCAACGTTGGTGATAGATCGCGAGCTAACCCCCTCATCCGACCCTTCGGGCCACCTTCTCCCCCTTGGGGACAAGAAATAGGCCGCACCGCCTTGCAATGGTCTCGCCCTCGAAATCGGGCAGGCCTTCAAGCTTTTCCATTTATCCGGCCCATGTCCGGCATCTGGAGGTCGTCATGCCGTCTAGGAACAGGATCGCTTATGCGTTCCTTGCGCCCTATCTCCTGATTTTCGCCACCTTCTGGGTCTGGCCGATCATCAGCTCGTTCATGCTGTCGTTCCAGAATACCCGCATTAACCCGTGGCGGTTTGCACCGTCCATGAACTGGGGGCGGCTCGTCTCAGATCCGGCTTTTTATAACGCGCTCTACAATACGCTGATCATTCTGGTCATTCAGGTGCCGGTCATGATCGCGCTCGCCACCGTCATGGCGGTGCTCCTGAATTCGCCGCTGCTGAAAGCGCGGCCGCTTTATCGTTTTGCCTTCTTCGCGCCTGTCGTTGTCGGCGAGGTGGCCTATGCGGCGGTGTTCCGGCTGATGTTCAGCGCCGATTTTGGCATCATCAACAAGCTCATCACGTCAGTCGGCCTTGCGCCCATCTCTTGGTTCGACAATGCCAATGCGGCCATGGCGCTGGTCATCATTGCAGTGACATGGCGCTGGGCGGGGTATAACGCCATCATCATCCTCGCCGGGCTGCAATCGATCCCCGGCGATGTCTATGAGGCGGCGACGCTGGACAAGGTGAGCAAGCGCCAGCAGTTCTTTCATATCACGCTGCCGCTCCTCAAGCCCATCATCCTGTTCTGCGTTGTCCTGTCGGTCATCGGCACCATGCAGCTCTTTGCGGAACCCTTCCTCATCACCAACAGGGGCGGGCCGGGCGGCGGCACGGAAACGCTGGGACTTTTCCTTTATCGGCAGGGCTTCACCTCGCTCAATTTCGGGTACGCCTCGGCCATCGCCTACACCATGGCGGCGCTCGCCATCGCCATTTCGCTGCTTAATCTCTGGGTCGGGAGGGAGCCGAAATGAGATCGAAATCGAGATCGCTTTTCTGGCAAAAGATCGCGCTGCATGCGCTGATGACGCCACTTGCCGTCATCTGGCTGTTTCCGCTGTGGATGATGTTCGTGTTCTCGACCATGCCGGATTACGGCATCTTCAGCCCCGATATCGTTCTGGTGCCGTCCACCAACTTCATCGAGAATTTCAACAACCTGCAGGCGGATACGAATTTCCTCAGGGCCATGTTCATCTCGATCACCGTCGCCTGCATCTACACCGTCCTTTCGGTCTTCCTGACGTCGATGGCTGGCTGGGCGCTGGCGCGTTACCGTTTTGCGGGACGCGGCGTGGTGATCGCTATCATTCTCGGCACCATCACCCTGCCGTTTGCAGTCGTCGTCATTCCGCAATTCATCATGGTGGCGCGGGAATTCAAGCTCGCCAATACCTGGGTGGCGCTGATCGTGCCGCCGCTCTTCAACTCGCTTGGCGTGCTGTTCATGCGGCAATCCTTCTCGATGATGCCGACGGAGCTTTTCGATGCCGCGCGGGTGGAAGGCGTCAAGGAATGGCAGATTTTTCTGCGCATTGCTTTGCCCTTGGCGCGGCCCACAATGGCGGCGCTCTCCATCATTCTCTTCCTGGCCTCGTGGAACAATTACCTCTGGCCGCTTCTCATCAATTCCCGCCCAGGAATGATGACCGCACCCGTGGCGCTTGGCACGCTTATCGGGCTCACCAAGGTGTCATGGGGCGGCATCATGGCCGGCGCGGTGCTGCTGACCGCACCCATTCTCGTGGTTTTCGTGGTCCTGCAGCGTCACTTCATCGCCGGCATTTCAGCCGGGGCAGTCAAGTAAGGGGAGGCCGCATGGCGGAACTTTCGCTCAAAAACGTGGTCAAGCGATACGGTGCGCTGGAGGTGATCCATGGCGCCAATCTCGAGGTGAAAGACGGGGAATTCGTCGTTTTTGTCGGCCCGTCCGGCTGCGGAAAATCCACGCTTCTCAGAATGATCGCCGGGCTGGAGGATATCTCCGGCGGCGACATCGTCATCGGCGGCAAGACGGTCAGTGATGCTGATCCGGCCGATCGTGGCATTGCCATGGTGTTCCAGTCCTATGCACTTTATCCGCATATGACGGTGGCCGAAAACCTCTCCTTCGGCCTCAGGATGAACGGCAACCCAAAGGCCGATACGGAAAAGCGGGTCAACCGCGCCGCCGAAATCCTGCAGATCAATGAACTGATGGATCGCCGGCCGAAACAGCTTTCCGGCGGCCAGCGGCAGCGTGTGGCCATCGGCCGGGCCATTGTGCGCGAGCCGCAGGTCTTCCTGTTCGACGAGCCTCTGTCCAATCTCGATGCGGAATTGCGTGTGCAGATGCGCGTCGAAATTTCGCGCCTGCACAAGCAGCTCGGCACCACGATGATCTATGTGACGCATGACCAGACCGAAGCGATGACGCTGGCCGACAAGATCGTCGTGCTGCGGGCGGGCAATATCGAACAGGTGGGTGCGCCGCTCGATCTCTATGACGATCCCGCCAACCGCTTTGTCGCCGGCTTTGTCGGCTCGCCGAAGATGAACTTTCTCGACGCCACTGTCATCGGCGGCGGCGCCGACAGCGTCACGCTTGCCCTCGACAGCGATCCTGCGGTGCGGCTGACTTTGCCGATCAAAGAGCGCGTCAACGCGGGCGCCAGGGTCTCGCTCGGCATCCGGCCGGAGCATTTTGCCGATGCGGGCGGGGGCGATTCCGATCTCACCGTGCATGTCGATGTCGCCGAGCATCTCGGCAATACCAGCTATGTCTATGCCCGAACCGAAGGCGACGAACAGCTCATCATCGAGCGGCCGGAATCGCGTGATGTCGGCAATCGCGACCGGCTGACGGTCGGCCTTTCCGCCCGCCGGGCTTTCCTTTTCGACAGCAAGGGCCAACGCCTGCGCTGAACCCTTTCCCAAGCACCCAAGACCGATACGAAAGACGAGGATTTCATGACCACCGAACAACCGATCCGCTGGGGCATCATCGGCCCGGGCACCATCGCCAGAACCTTTGCTGACGGTATCGCCCATTCCCGCACCGGCAGGCTGGAGGCCATCGCCACCCGCAACCCGGACAAGCCGGGCCTTGCCGAAGCCTTTGCCGGCGCGCGCATTGTCAAGGGTTACGACGCTCTGCTTGCCGATCCGGCTATCGACGCGGTCTATATCGCCACGCCCCACACCGGCCATGCCGAATGGGCAATCAAGGCAATCCGGGCCGGCAAGAACGTGCTGGTGGAAAAACCCATTGCGCTCTCGGCCTATGATGCCGACGCCATTTTCCACGAGGCAAAAAAGGCCGGCGTTTTCGCCGGTGAGGCCTATATGTATCGCCTGCATCCGCAGACGGCAAAGCTCCTGGAACTGGTGAAAGCCCGTGCGGTCGGCGATATCCGCATCATCCGCTCCAGCTTCGGTTTCAACATGGGCTCGTTCCGGGCCGATCACCGGCTCTTCGCCAATGAAACCGCGGGCGGCGGCATTCTCGATGTCGGCGGTTATCCGGTTTCCATGGTGCGGATGATCGCAGGCGCTGTGGATGGAAAGCCTTTTGCGGAGCCCGAAAAAGTGGCGGGTGCTGCCCATCTCGGCCAGTCGGGCGTTGATGAATGGGCCTCGGCCGTGCTGAAATTCCCAAACGGCATCGTCGCCGAAGTCTCGTGCTCGATCATGGCGGCGCAGGACAATGTGCTGCGCATCATCGGTTCGGACGGCCGGATCGAGGTCAGGGATTTCTGGTTTGCCGCTGGCCACAAGGGCGGCACCGGGCGGATCGATATCATCAGCGGCGACAAGGTCGAAACCATCGAGCTGCCGGAGGATCGCTGGCTTTATTCTTTCGAGGTCGATGCGGCGGGTGAAGCAATTCGCCAGGGTAAAAAGGAGTTCGATGCACCCGGCATGGCCTGGGCGGACAGCCTCGGCAACCTGCGTGTG
Source organism: Agrobacterium pusense (assembly GCF_013285525.1). Taxonomy (NCBI): domain Bacteria; kingdom Pseudomonadati; phylum Pseudomonadota; class Alphaproteobacteria; order Hyphomicrobiales; family Rhizobiaceae; genus Agrobacterium; species Agrobacterium pusense. The sequence continues at coordinate 171,968 of NZ_CP053857.1, read as the reverse complement.
ATGGACCAGTGGCGGGCTTCCATCGGGCTGGAATACAGCGTCGAAAAGGCGACGTCGCGCATCGCCAATATTGCCGGTGGCAAGGTCGTGGCCGGAAATACGGTCCCGAAGCGGCAGATACCGGGCCTTGCCAAACCCGCTTCCGTAGTCGCGCTCGGTTTCGAATTCTTCCCCAATTTCGCGTCCGCATCCCTGACGCTCGATGCCTTTTACGAGGCCGGCGGCAATCTCTTCGATACGGCCTATGTCTATGGCGGCGGCAAAACGGAGGCGATTTTCGGCGACTGGCACACCAGCCGCAACGTGCCGCGCGAAGAGATCGTGCTGATCGGCAAGGGTGCGCATTCGCCGCTCTGCTATCCCGATATGATCGCCAAACAGCTAGATCAGTCGCTGGAGCGTCTGAAGACGGATTACGTCGATGTTTATTTCATGCATCGCGATAATCTCGACATCGCGGTGGGCGAGTTCGTTGATGCCATGGATGCCGAGGTTCGGCGCGGGCGCATTCGCGGCATTTTCGGTGGCTCGAACTGGACGCGCGAACGCATGGATGAGGCCGCGGCTTACGCGCAGAAGAACGGCAAACAGGCCCCCGGCGCGCTTTCCAACAATTTCTCGCTTGCCGAAATGCTCGATCCCATCTGGGCAGGCTGCGTGGCGGCATCGGATGACGAATGGAAAGAATGGCTGAAATCCCGACAAATCCCCAATTTCGCCTGGTCCAGCCAGGGGCGCGGTTTCTTCACCGAGCGGGCAGGGCGAGACAAGCATGACGATGAGGAAATCGTCCGCGTCTGGTATTCCGACCGCAATTTCGTCCGTCGCGATCGGGCGATCGAGCTTGCGCAGAAACTCGGGCGCCACCCAATCCATATCGCTCTCGCTTATGTCATCGCCCAGCCTTTCCCGGTCATCCCGCTGATCGGGCCGCGCACGATTGCGGAGCTGGAGGACAGTCTTTCGGCGCTTGATATTGCGCTGACGGACGAGCAGGTGAAGTGGCTGGAGGCGTAAGAGTGGATTGAGGCTACGGATTTATCCGCCGCCTCTTTCGGATAGGGCAAGCTGTTGCGGCATATTTCTTCTCCCCGCCGGGGAGGTGGCCCGAAGGGTCGGATGAGGGGGCAAGCTCTCCTGATATCTCGACCCTCGCCCCCTCATCCCGCTGCCGCGGACTTCTCCCCGGCGGGGAGAAGAAACAAGGGGCATCCGCTCGCTCACACTGATGAATCTCAGGGTTGAGACATCATCTTCCACCTTCTTTCCTATCCCGGTGACTGCTAAAGCGTAGGTTCAAAAACCTGCCGCCAAACAATCACCGGAGTTCCCATGAGCGATATCGACCGAGGCCGCGCCCAGCAGCTGATGCGGGAGGCGGAGATTGATGCGCTTGTACTGTTCCAGCCCGAGGCCTTTCGTTATGCGGTTGGTGCGCCTGCCGGTGTTGCGACCATGTGGGGCAAAGCGGGTTCCGCAATTGCGCTGGTGCCTGCCGATGCCGGGGCAGGGCTGGCCGCCGTCGTCAGTGATCATGCCGCGCCGATCATCAGGAGGGCGGCACCTGATATCGATCTGCGCTGCCATCGCATCTGGATCGATTTGGTCGATCTTTCGGGTGTGGAAACCATCGCGCAGGTGGATGATGCCTATCGCCGCAACAATTCAGGTGGGCCGCGGCCGGAGACATTCGATCGTACCGCCTGCTTCGGCCTGCTCTCCGATCTGCTGCGGGAGCGCGGACTGTCCGCGGCGCGCATCGGTGCCGACCTTGAATTCATGCCCGCCGCCGATTTTTTCGCCCTGCGTCAGGCGCTGCCCGAGGTGAACTGGGTTGATGGTTCGACTGTGCTGAAACGTCTGAGGGCGGTGAAATCCCAACGCGAGATCAAACTTCTCAGGCAGGCGTCAGCCGCCGCCGAGGCGGGGTTGGTCGAGATGGCAGCCGCCGTCCGACCGGGGGCGGCCCTTGGTCAACTCTCTGCCGCCTGGAAATCCGGCGCGCAGGCATATGCCGCAAAATCCGGTTTTTCGTTGAGCGGGCATTGGGACTTCATTTCGGTCGGCCCGGCTTTGTCGGATATGACGGCAGCGGTCGCGCCGGGTGCGCTGATCAAGGCCGATGTGGGCACGCTGGTGGACGGCTATTCTTCGGATGGCGCGCGGACTTTTTCATGGGGGCCGGTTTCGCCTTTGGCGGGCGATATCTTCAAGGCTCTGGAAGCGGCCTTCGCCCGCGGGCTGGACGCGCTCCGCCCGGGCAATACATTCGGTGCAGTGCACGCCGCCATGCTGGCCTCGATGCGCAAGGACGGCTTCGGTGAATATTATCGCGGCCACTTCGGCCACTCCGTTGGTGGCAGCGTGGGTATCGAGGAATGGCCGTTCTTTTCCCACGACAATCCGGAACTCATTCGTCCCGGCATGGTCGTCGCGCTCGAAGCGCCGTTTTATGGGGAAGGCGTGGGTGCGTTGATGATCGAGGACCAGTTCCTCGTCACCGCATCTGGCGCAGAGTGCATGAACAGCCTGCCACGCACTCTACGGGATTTATCTGCGGACTGATCGCCGGATCAGAGGAAATCGTCGCGGCGCGGCGTGAAGCAGTCGATCAGTTCGCCCTCTTCCAGACACAGGCAGCCATGCTCGATATGGCCGGGAATGACGAGGCTATCGCCCTTCTTGAGGTCGTAGGCCTCGCCATCACGGTAAAAGCGGAAGCTGCCGCTGGCGACATAGGTCGATTGTACATGCGGATGGCTGTGCAGCTTGCCTTCTGCGCCGGTCTTGAAACGGAACGATACCACCATCAGTTCGGGCGCTTCGGAAAGCACGGTGCGTTGTACGCCATCGTCGGGCGAAACAGTGGGGAAGGTCGGAAGCTGCTGCATATCTTTCTCCTCAGTCAATGCGGTTCAGGCGGCAATCTCAGCGCGGTGCGCGCAACATCGCGCGGTATCGCATCTGGCTGCTTTTCAGGTGGTTGCGCATGGCGCTTCGCGCCGCCTCCTCGTCGCCGTCCTGTATCGCGATCAGTATCGCCTCGTGCTCTCCCACCAGACGGCTGAGATCAGCGGGCGAAAGCACGGTCTCGGAGCCGTTTTCGGCCACGGCGCGGCGGGGAATGACGGTCGGGCCAAGCACCTGCAGAAACTCGCTGAAGCGGGGATTGTTGGTCGCTTCGGCAACGGCCAGATGGAAGGCGAAATCGGCCTCGGCCGTCGGGCTGCCCTTGGCGGCGCTGGCGCGGAAGGCGTCGAAGGCCTCGATGATCTTTTCTTCCTGCGCCGGCGAACGGCGGATCGCAGCAAGGCCCGCGGCATCGCCTTCCACCGCGGTGCGCAGTTCCAGCATTTCGATCAGCGAGGAGACGCGGGCCAGATCGACATTATGGAAAGGCCGCCGTTCGACCGGGGCGGGCTCCAGTACGAAGACACCGGCGCCCTGACGCGGTTCGACGAGACCGTCTGAGCGCAGGGAGGCAATCGCCTCGCGCACAACGGTTCGGCTCACGCCGAATTCCTGTGTCATCTGCGCTTCCGATGGCAGGCGGTCGCCAGTCTTGTAACGGCCCTTGGCGATCTGGCCGCGGAGTTCCTCCGAAACCTTCACCACAAGCGTTTTGGCCTGTGGCGCTGCCGGTTCGGAGGTCGTCGTTCTTGTCATCTTCGTCGCCGTTCTAAAAATATCGGTTGCGTCTACCGTTCCTCGATACGTTATTCGCGGCCCGGCTTGCAATCCCACCGCCTGCCGGGAACGTTTCCTGCCGCGTTTCACGTCGCCTTGAAGATCGGGTTGTCGACGAAAACACCGCCCTGAAACCGCACCATGGCATCGCCGGGGTCGGGTTTCGGCGTTGTCTCGGCAATGTGCCGCCGGAAGGCCTCCGCATTGTCTTTGGGTTTCCATCCGAGAAAACCGAGATGCGAATTGTCCCACCAGCCGGCGTCATTGGCAGACGCACCCCATACAACGGGGCAGCCGAGGATCGGTGCGCGAAATACCGCCTCGATCAGCGATACGAAATCGTCGTGTGAGAACCAGGTGGACAACATGCGATAATTGGTGGGTTCCGGGGTGCAGGAGCCGATGCGCACAAGCGCCGTCTCCTGCCCGAACTTCTCGAAATACATGCGGGCCAGGTTTTCGCCAAAACACTTGGAGACGCCGTAAAGCCCGTCCGGTCGGAAGGGGGCGTCGGGGCCAAGACGATCCGTCTGGGGATAATAACCGATCGTGTGGTTGGAGCTGGCAAAAACGATCCGCGGCTGTCCATGGGCGCGGGCGGCTTCATAGAGATTATAAAGCCCGATGATGTTGCCTTGAACGATCTGTTCGAACGGCTTTTCCACCGATATGCCGCCAAGGTGGATAATCCCGTCGCAACCGGCGACCATGGCATCAACGGCATTTGCGTCCGCCAGGTCGCACTGCACGCATTCCTCGTTCGGGCCTGCCGGGTCTAGCGGAGCTAGATCGGCGAGGCGCAATATCTCGGCCACCGGTGCGAGGCGTTCGCGCATGACGCGGCCGAGCTGACCTGCCGCACCGGTAACAAGAAGCCGTTTCATCGCAATTCTCCATCAGCATTATACGTCATCGACGCAGTCAGATATGGCGGCGCCTCTTGACCTTGTCATACAGATCGTACAAAAAGCGGATAACATATATTATGTGCCATACGCAACAATCATGAAGGATGAGTTTGATGCTGACCGTCGAAACAAGGCAGGCCGTGAACCCGGAATATGCAAAAACGCTGGATACCGAAGGTCTCCGCCGGCATTTCCTCGCCAGCGACATGTTCCGTTCCGGTGAAATCAGGCTGATCTACACCCATTACGACCGCTTCGTGATGGGCGGCGCCGTGCCTGACGGAAAGCCGCTGACGCTCGACAAGGTGGAGGAAACCAGGACGCCTTCCTTCCTCGATCGGCGTGAAATGGGCATCGTCAACATCGGTGAGGCGGGCACGGTCAGCGCCGGCGGCGAAACCTACACGCTGAACCGCGGTGACGTGCTTTATCTCGGTGCCGGCAGCGGCGCGGTGACCTTCGACGGCGCCGGGCGATTCTACATCACCTCGTGCCCGGCGCATCGCAGCCTGCCGGCGAAGCTGGTGACGCTGGCGAACAGCAAGGAGGTCAAGCTTGGCGCAACCGAAACCTCCAACAAGCGCACCATCAACCAGTTCATCCATCCGCTGGTCATGGAAAGCTGCCAGCTGGTGCTGGGATATACGACACTGGAGGACGGCTCGGTCTGGAACACTATTCCCTCGCATATTCATGACCGTCGCATGGAGGCCTATCTCTATTTCGGCATGGACGAAAAGTCGCGCGTGCTGCACCTGATGGGCGAGCCGCAGGAGACCCGCCACCTGTTCATTTCAAATGAAGAAGGCGCGATTTCCCCGCCCTGGTCCATTCATTCCGGTGCGGGCATCGGCTCCTACACCTTCATCTGGGCCATGGCCGGCGACAATGTCGACTATACCGACATGGACTTCATTCAGCCGGGAGACCTGAAATGAGGAACCCCTTTTCGCTTCAGGGGCGCAAGGCGCTCGTCACCGGCGCGAATACGGGGCTCGGCCAGGCGATTGCGGTGGGTCTCGCCGCTGCCGGTGCGGACGTCGTCTGCGCCGCCCGTCGTGCGCCGGATGAAACGCTTGCCATCATCGCGAGGGACGGCGGCAAGGCCAGCGCATTGTCTATCGACTTTGCCGATCCGCTGGCGGCAAAAGACAGTTTTGCCGGTGCCGGTTTCGACATTCTCGTCAACAATGCCGGCATCATCCGCCGTGCCGATTCCGTTGAATTTTCCGAGCTGGACTGGGACGAGGTGATGGACGTCAACCTCAAGGCGCTGTTTTTCACCACGCAGGCCTTTGCAAAGGAGCTGCTGGCGAACGGCCGCCCCGGCAAGGTCGTCAATATCGCCTCGCTCCTGTCGTTCCAGGGGGGTATTCGTGTGCCGTCCTATACGGCTGCAAAACATGGCGTCGCCGGTCTCACCAAGCTTCTGGCAAATGAGTGGGCGGCGAAGGGCATCAATGTGAATGCGATTGCGCCGGGTTACATCGAAACGAACAATACAGAGGCGCTGCGCGCGGATGCGGCCCGCAACAGGGCCATTCTCGAGCGCATTCCGGCTGGCCGCTGGGGTCATTCAGACGATATAGCCGGGGCGGCGGTTTTCCTTGCTTCGCCGGCGGCGGATTATGTGCATGGCGCCATTCTCAATGTCGATGGCGGCTGGCTGGCGCGCTGAGCCGCGCCCGCCTGTAAAATTCATCATATAACTTGTATGATGAATTGTTGACAAATATACGGCAAGTGGTTTAGGTGACTTTCAGTCATTGAACTTCAAAGGAATACCGATCATGAACCCTGAAAAAATCAAAACGGCTCTCGGCTCCGGCCTTCTGTCTTTCCCGGTCACCCATTTCGATTCCGAGGGCCGTTTCGCTGCCGACAGCTACAGGGCTCATGTCGAATGGCTTGCCGGTTACAAGGCGCCCGTGCTGTTTGCCGCAGGCGGCACCGGCGAGTTCTTTTCGCTGAAGCCGGATGAGATTCCGACCATCGTTTCCGCCGCCAAGGAAGTCGCCGGCGAAACCGCCATCGTTTCCGGCTGCGGTTACGGCACTGAAATTGCGGTCGATATCGCCCGCTCCGTCGAAAAGGTCGGCGCCGATGGCATCCTGCTTCTGCCGCATTACCTCATCGATGCGCCGCAGGAAGGGCTTTACGCCCATATCAAGAAGGTGTGTCAGTCGGTCGGCATCGGTGTCATGGTCTATAACCGTGACAACTCGGTTCTTCAGGCCGATACGCTGGCGCGGCTGTGCGACGAGTGCCCGAACCTTGTCGGCTTCAAGGACGGCACCGGCGATATCGGCCTCGTTCGCCAGATCACCGCCAAGATGGGGGACCGCCTGATGTATCTCGGCGGAATGCCAACCGCGGAACTGTTCGCCGAAGCCTATCTCGGTGCCGGTTTCACTACCTATTCCTCGGCCGTATTCAACTTCGTGCCCGGCCTTGCCAACGAGTTCTACGCAGCGCTGCGCGCCGGCGAGCGTGCCACCTGCGAGCGCATTCTTGTCGATTTCTTCTATCCATTCATGGCGATCCGCAACCGCGCCAAGGGTTATGCCGTCTCCGCCATCAAGGCCGGCGTCCGCCTGCAGGGCTTTGATGCCGGTCCGGTGCGTGCGCCGCTGAAGGACCTCACGAATGAGGAAATCGGCATGCTCGAAGCCCTGATCGGCACGCACAAGCGCAAGGCCTGAGGACGCTTAATGGGAGGGGAGCCATGAAGATCACAGCGGTGCGCACGCATCTGCTCGAACATCGTCTGGACACGCCGTTCGAAAGCGCCTCCATGCGTTTCGACCGGCGGGCCCATGTTCTGGTGGAAATCGAATGCGACGACGGGACCGTCGGCTGGGGCGAATGCCTCGGCCCGGCGCGGCCGAACGCCGCCGTGGTCCAGGCTTATTCCGGCTGGCTCATCGGCCAGGACCCTCGCCAGACCGAAAAGATCTGGGCCGTGCTTTATAATGCCCTGCGCGATCAGGGCCAGCGCGGCCTCAGTCTTACGGCCCTGTCCGGCATCGATATCGCGTTGTGGGACATCAAGGGCAAGCATTACGGTGCTTCCATCTCGATGCTGCTCGGCGGGCGCTGGCGCGAGAGCGTGCGCGCCTATGCCACTGGCAGTTTCAAGCGTCATGGTGTCGACCGCGTTTCAGACAATGCGTCCGAAATGGCGGAGCGCCGCGCTGACGGCTTCCACGCCTGCAAGATCAAGATCGGCTTCGGCATCGAGGAGGACCTCAGGGTCATAGCCGCGGTTCGAGAGGCGATCGGGCCTGACATGCGGCTGATGATCGATGCCAATCACGGTTATACGGTCACCGAAGCCGTCACGCTTGGCAACCGCGCCGCCGACTATGGCATCGACTGGTTTGAGGAGCCGGTGGTTCCCGAACAGCTCGATGCCTATCAGCGTGTACGGGCAGGGCAGCCGATCCCGGTTGCGGGCGGCGAGACCTGGCATGGGCGTCACGGCATGTGGCAGGCGCTTTCCGCCGGTGCCGTGGATATTCTCCAGCCCGATCTCTGCGGCTGCGGCGGTTTTTCGGAAACGCAGAAGATTGCCACGCTTGCCACGCTGCACGGCGTGCGCATCGTGCCGCATGTCTGGGGCACCGGCGTACAGATCGCCGCCGCGCTGCAATTCATGGCGGCGATGACGCCTGATCCGGTGCGGGTCAATCCCATCGAACCGATCATGGAATTTGACCGCACCCATAATCCGTTCCGTCAGGCGGTTCTCAGTGAACCTCTCGAAGCGGTGGACGGTATCGTCGCCATTCCCGATGGTCCCGGTCTCGGCATCGAGATCAACCGGGATGCACTCGTTGAATTCAGGATGCCAGACCCATGAGTGAACTCGTCAGAAAGCTGAGCGGCACCGCGCCGAAACCCGCTTTCCGGAAAGGCGCGGTCGATACGCAGATGCACATGTATCTGCCCGGATATCCCGCCTTGCCGGGTGGCCCCGGCCTTCCGCCGGGCGCCCTGCCGGGACCGGAGGATTATCGTCGCCTCATGCAATGGCTCGGCATAGACCGGGTCATCATCACGCAGGGCAATGCCCATCAGCGAGACAATGACAATACGCTGACCTGTGTTGCCGAGATGGGCGAGGCGGCGCGCGCGGTCGTCATCATCGATGCCACCACGAGCGAAAAGGACATGGAGAAGCTTGCCGCCGCGGGTGCGGTCGGCGCGCGTATCATGGATTTGCCGGGTGGCGCTGTGAACCTTTCCGAACTGGAAGCGGTGGACGAGCGGGCGCATGCGGCCGACTGGATGGTGGCGGTGCAGTTCGACGGAAACGGTCTTCTCGACCATCTGCCGCGTCTTCAGAAAATCCGCTCCCGCTGGGTGTTCGATCATCACGGCAAGTTCTTCAAGGGCCTCAAAACCGATGGGCCGGAAATGGCGGCGCTTCTGAAACTCATCGACGGCGGCAATCTGTGGTTCAAATTCGCCGGCGTTTATGAAAGCTCCCGCGAAAGCTGGCCGTACGAGGATGTCGCCGCCTTTTCGCGGGTGATCGCGGCGCATGCGCCGGAACGCATCGTCTGGGGCACCAACTGGCCGCATAATTCTGTACGCGAGACGGCTGCCTATCCTGATGATGCCCGCCTTGCGGAACTGACGCTTGGCTGGCTTCCGGATGAGGCGGCGCGTCATCGGGCGCTGGTCGAAAACCCCGAAGAGCTGTTCAAGCTGCCGCCATTCAAGGCGTCATAGGTCAATCCGGGATGGTTGGGGAAGGGAGGCCCATCATCCTTTTCACATGAAAGGTCTTTGCATGCCGGCCCGGATGGGCGTGAAAAAATCGGTCCGATAGCCTTGGAGGGGCTGGATCGTTTCAACAATGGAGGAGGAAAGCATGAAAAAGATTGCAAGCATGATGTGCGTCGCGATGGGGATTGCGCTGTCAGGCGTTTCCGCCATGGCGCAGGAAATCACCCTGCGTTCGGCCGATATTCATCCGGACGGTTATCCCACGGTCGAAGCCGTGAAATATATGGGCGAGCTTCTGGCGGAGCGGACCAATGGCCGCATCAAGATCCAGGTGATGAACAATTCCGTTCTTGGCGGCGAAAAGGACACCATCGAGCAGACCCGCTTTGGCGTCATCGACATGAACCGCGTCAATGCCGCGCCGTTCAACAATCTGGTCAAGGAAACCACCGTTCTTGGTCTGCCTTTCCTGTTCCGCTCGACGCAGCACATGCACAATACGGTCGACGGTCCGATTGGTGATGAGGTTCTGGCCGCCTTCGAACCGCACGGCCTCGTCGGTCTCGCCTTTTACGATTCCGGCGCGCGATCCTTCTACACCACTAAAAAACCCATCGAAAAACTGGCGGACCTGAAGGGGCTTAAAATCCGTGTGCAGCAGTCTGATCTGTGGATTTCGATGATGCAGGCCTTCGGCGCCAACCCGACGCCGATGCCGATGGGCGAGGTCTATTCCTCACTGGAAACCGGTGTTGTCGATGGTGCCGAAAACAACTGGCCATCCTACGAATCCGCCCGTCATTATGAGGTGGCAAAGAACTATTCTCTGACCGAACATTCTCTGAACCCGGAAATCCTCGTCATTTCGAAGATCTCCTGGGACAAGCTCTCCCCGGAAGACCAGAAGCTGCTGCGCCAGGCGGCCAAGGATTCGGTCGGCAAGATGCGCGAATTGTGGAGCGCCCGCGAAAAGGCATCGGAAGAAAAGGTCCGGGCTGGCGGGGTCAATGTCATCAAGGTCAACAAGGAGGAATTCGCTGCCGCGATGGGGCCGGTCTACGACAAGTTCGTCACCGATCCGAAGATGAAGGACCTTCTGGAACGGGTGAAAGCGGTCAAGTAACGCGTGGGAAACCGGCCTTGGAAACAGGGCCGGTTTTCTTTTGTCGCCGTTGATGCGGGAGGAACAGACAATGCGACACTTCATGCGGGCCATCCGCCCTTTTCTCGGCGCGCTCAGCCACGCGTCGCTTTATATTGCCGGTATCGGCATGATCGCCATGACGCTTATCGTCGGCTGGCAGGTCTTTGCGCGGTATATTCTCAACGATTCACCCAGCTGGTCTGAGCCGCTGTCGCTGCATCTCATGTCGTGGTTCATCATGCTTGGCGCCGCCGTCGGCGTGCGCGAGAGCGTGCATCTGGGGCTCGATATTCTGCGCTACATGATGCCGCCGCGCGTGCAGAAGGGAATGGACCTGACAAGCCTTGCGCTGATCTTCTTCTTCGGTGCCGGCATGGCCTGGTATGGCACCTCGCTTGCCATGGGGACATGGACGGCGACGATCCCTGTTCTCGGCTGGCCGGGCGGGACGGATTTCTTTCCGCTGATCGGCGGCGGTTTCCTTATCGCGCTGTTTGCTGCCGAACGTTTCGTCGATCTTTCCATCGGCGAGGAAATCGCTGCAGACGTGATCGTGCAGGAGGCCGCATAAATGGCTTACACCATTCTCTTCGGGGTATTCACCCTGCTGATGCTGATCGGAACGCCGATCGCGTTCTGTCTCGGCATCGCGTCCTTCGCCACGGTTCTTTATCTCGGCCTGCCGCCCATCGTAGTGTTCCAGCAGATGAATTCCGGCATGAATGTCTTCGCGATGATGGCGATACCGTTCTTCATCTTCGCCGGTGACCTGATGGTGCGCGGCGGCATCGCCCACCGCCTCATCCGCTTCGCGGCAGGCCTCGTGGGGCACCTGCGCGGCGGTCTCGGTCAGGTCAACATCGTGGCTTCGACACTGTTCGGCGGCATTTCCGGCTCGGCCGTGGCCGATGCCTCTGCGGTGGGCGGGCTGATGATACCGCAGATGGCAAAACGCGGTTACGACAGGGATTACGCCGTCAATGTCACCGTCAACGCCGCTATCATTGCGCTGATGATCCCGCCCTCGCACAACATGATCCTCTATTCCATCGCGGCGGGCGGCAATGTCTCTGTGGCCGATCTCTTCACCGCCGGTATCATTCCGGGCCTGTTGCTTGCAGCAGCGCTGATGGTGACGGCCTATATCGTCGCCCGGCGCAAGGGCTATCCGTCCGAGCCTTTCCCCGGTTTCTCGAAGCTGATGTATTATCTGCTGGCCTCGTTTCCCGGCATCCTGCTGATCGGCATCATCTTCGGCGGCGTGCGTTCGGGCATCTTCACCGCCACGGAGAGTTCCTGCATCGCCGTGCTCTATGCCTTCCTCGTCGCCATGCTGGTCTATCGCGAACTCAACTGGGACGGCTTCGTGGAAGCGGTGATGGGTGCTGTCCGCACCACGGCCATGGTGCTGCTGGTCATCGGCACGGCGGCGTCCTTCGGCTGGCTGATGGCCTTTCTGCAGGTGCAGACGTTGATGATTGCCGCAATCAGCGCGATTTCGGACAACCCGATCATCGTACTGCTTGTCATCAACATCATCCTGCTGCTGCTCGGCACCTTCATGGACATGGCGCCGATGGTCATCATTTCCACGCCGGTGCTTCTGCCTGTCGTAAAGGCCTTCGGCATCGACCCCGTGCATTTCGGCGTGGTGATGATCCTGAACGCCGGCATCGGTCTCAATACGCCGCCGGTCGGAACGGTGCTCTTCGTCGGCTGCGCGGTGGGCGGCATATCGATACGGGAGGCAATGCGGACGATCTGGCCGTTCTTCGGCGCCAGCATCGCAGTGCTGCTTGCTGTCACCTATATTCCGTCGCTATCCCTGTGGTTGCCGTCACTGTTCCGGTAATTCCAGCGCTTTCAAACGAGGAGGCCCCGTTATGCCGGGGCCTTTTCCGTTTCGTCGGCAAGCAGCCTTTGCTGCTCATGCTCGTCAAATGCCATCAGGTTGCCGTGCCGGCTGCGGCGTATCCGGTTCATATGGTCACGCGGGCTTAATCCCAATGTCCGCTTGAACATGCGCGAGAAATAATAGGGGTCGCCATAACCCACCTCGGCCGCCGCTGCCGAGACCGAAAGTCCGGCCTCGAGAAAATGCATGGCGCGTTCCATGCGTTTGAACTCCTGATATTTGCGCGGCGTCCGTCCCACCCGCTTCTGGAATTCCCGCAGGAAATAATCGCGATTATAGGGCGCCGCATCGGTGGCCCGCCCGGCAATGTCGGGGTCCAACGGATTGGCGGAAATCATCGTGATCGCCTTCATCACCGCAAGGTCGAGGCCTTCCGTACCCTCCGGCTGAAAACTCGGGCGGTCGACCCAACCCAGAAACGCGTCATCGATGAAGGCGATCAGAAGCACCATGAAGAGATGATGTTGACCCAGAGTGACGGAGGAAGGAGGCGCGCTCTGCCGGTAGTGGCGCACCAGCGGCTCCAGAAGCGACCAGCGGCTCAGCCGAAGTTTCGGTTTCAGGTCCATCTGCGCGATCAGGTTGTGGCGGCCGTAAATATCGAGCGTGAAATGCTGCGCCACGCCGCGATAGGTCACGGCCTGCTCGTTCCACCCCACAAAGCGTTGCCCTCGGAAAATAAGCATGGCGTCACCGGGCTCGAGTACCCTTGCTTCGCCATCAACGAGATAGTGCCCGCGCCCCTCCAGGCAGATGATGAGATCGTCCACCGGATTGGACTTGTCGATCTGCCAGGTACGGGAGTGCTCCATTTTGATCGTCGCGCGCGTCAGGTTGAGGTTGAGCGCCGCAGGCGGAACGGATGACAGAATACCACCTTCGATTTCATCCATCTTTTTCCTCGTCTTTGTTAATTCACCTTGGCGCTGAAATTTGGTTTTGTCACCGCATAAATTGCTTTTACGCGCCGTATCAATGAGGGAGGAGATCGGTCGCGGCGAGGAAATACGCATTATTGCGCCTGCCGCTGGCCGTTCCGGGAGAATCACTTGTACGAAATTGTATTCTGTCAGTCGCGTTCCGCCGGGGCGCGGGGAGGAGCGTCATGAAATCTCAGCGCTTCCTGGGGCTGGGATATCTGACGCCTTACATCATCGGGCTTTTGGTCTTCACGGCCATTCCGTTCCTTGGCTCGCTCTATCTCAGCTTCACCCGCTACGACCTGATGAGCGATCCCAGCTGGGCGGGGCTTGCCAATTACGAGCGGCTGTTCACCCGCGACCGCACCTTCATGAAATCCCTGAACGTCACCCTGTTCTATGTGTTTCTGACGGTGCCGCTGAAGCTTGCCTTTGCGCTGTTCATTGCGGCGATACTCAACTATAAGCTGCAGTTCATCAACTTTTTCCGCACCGCCTTTTACGTGCCTTCCATCCTCGGCGGCTCGATCGCGATTGCGGTTCTGTGGCGCTATATCTTCGCCAGCGAAGGCCTTGCCAATATGGCGCTTGCCGCCGTGGGGCTGTCGCCGGTGGACTGGTTCGGAGATCCGGGCAATGCGCTTTTCACCATCACGCTGCTGCGCTGCTGGCAGTTCGGTTCGGCCATGGTGATCTTCCTTGCGGCCCTGCAATCCATTGACAAATCGCTTTACGAAGCGGCTGCCATCGATGGCGCCGGCAAGGTGAGGACCTTCTTCTTCATCACCCTGCCGCTTCTCACGCCGGTGATCTTCTTCAACCTCATCATGCAGATGGTGCAGGCATTCCAGGAGTTCAACGGGCCTTACATCATCACCCAGGGCGGCCCGCTGAAGTCCACCTATCTCCTGCCTCTTTATATCTACGACGAGGCCTTCAAGAAGTTCAACATGGGCTATGCCTCCGCTATCGCCTGGGTGCTCTTCACCATCATCACCGTGCTGACCCTCGTGGCCTTCTGGTCCTCGAAGAAGTGGGTCTATTACGCCGGCGACAAGCGGAACTGATGCCATGACCGATATCGCAACCCTAAACGACATGCAGGCGGCGCGCCGGGCGCGGCTCAGGCTCGTCTCCACCTCGGTCCGCTACGTGCTTCTCTTCGCGGTCGGACTCGTCATGCTCTACCCGCTGATCTGGCTGGTGGGCGCAAGCTTCAAGACCAATTCGGAAATCTTCTCCGGTGCCGGTTTCATCCCGGAAAACCCGACGCTGGATGGCTATATCCGCGGCTGGGAAACCTCGACGCCCTACACCTTCGGCCGGTTCTTCTGGAACTCGTTCCTGATCATCCTGCCGAAGGTCATCGGCACGGCGATTTCCTGCACCATGGCGGCCTATGCCTTTGCCCGCTTCGATTTTCCTCTGAAGAAGATCCTGTTCGGTTCGGTCATCGCCATTCTGCTGCTGCCCAATGTCGTCACCCGCATTCCGCAATATATCCTGTTTCGCGATCTCGGCTGGCTGGACAGTTTCCTGCCGCTCTGGGTGCCCTCGGCTTTCGCCGGTGATGCCTTCTTTGTCTTCATGCTGGTGCAGTTCCTGCGCTCGCTGCCCTCGGACATGGAAGAGGCCGCCCGGGTGGACGGCGCCAACAGCCTGCAGACACTGGTCTACATCGTCGTACCGATGCTGGCGCCGGCGCTGATCTCGGTCTGTCTGTTCCAGTTCATGTGGACGATGAACGACTTTCTCGGTCCGCTGATCTACCTGTCCTCGGTCGACAAATATCCGGTGAGCCTGGCGCTCAAACTCTCCATCGACACCACCGAAGCCTTTGAATGGAACCGCATCCTGGCGATGTCGGTGCTGACGATCGCGCCTGCGCTGATCGTGTTCTTCGCGGCGCAACGGTATTTCATTGAAGGGATCTCGTCTGGCGGGGTCAAGGGCTGAAAATGGCAAGCGTTCAACTTAAAAATCTCGAAAAAGTCTATGGCGGCAGCTTCAAGGCGGTGCACGGCATCAATCTCGACGTCAAGGATGGCGAGTTCATGGTGTTCGTCGGCCCTTCGGGCTGCGCCAAATCCACGACGCTGCGCATGGTGGCGGGGCTGGAGGAAATTACCGGTGGTGAAATCCTGATCGGCGATCAGCGCGTCAACGACCTGCCGCCCGGCAAGCGCTCCATTGCCATGGTGTTCCAGAACTATGCGCTTTATCCGCATATGAAGGTGCGCGGCAATCTCGCCTTCGGCCTGAAGATCGCCGGTGTCGCCAAGCCGGAGATCGAGAAGGCCATCGACAATGTCGCGCGCATCCTGGAGATCGAGCCGCTGCTCGACCGTCTGCCGAAGCAGCTTTCCGGCGGGCAGGCGCAGCGTGTGGCGCTCGGCCGTGCGCTCATCAAGAAACCGGGTGTGTTTTTGTTTGACGAGCCGCTGTCCAATCTCGACGCCAAGCTGCGCGCTTCCATGCGGGTTCGCATTACCGATCTGCACCGGCAGTTGAAAGCGGAAGGCCTGTCATCGACTGTTATCTACGTCACCCATGACCAGACGGAGGCCATGACCATGGGTGACCGCATCTGCGTCATGCAGGCAGGTCGCATCATGCAGGTCGCGACGCCGAAGGAGCTTTACAACCATCCCGCCAATCTCTTCGTCGCCGGCTTCATCGGCACGCCGGAAATGAACCTCGTGGATGTGGCAATCGAGGGTACTGAATTCGTGATCGCCGGTCAGCGCCTGCCGATCGGCGCGCATCTGGAACAGCGACTATCGGCGAGACCCACGGACGCCGTCATCGGCATCCGTCCGCAGCATCTCTCATTGGCGGAGGCGACCGATGGTCCGGCGCTGCAGGCGAAACTCACCAATGCGGAATTCATGGGCCACGAGGTCTATCTGCACGCCGATCTCGGCGGCCAGAAGGTCGTCAGCGTCGTCGGCGCGGCGGAATTCGAGGCGCTCGGCCGCGATGGTCTTCTGCGCCTGAAGCCGGACCCGGAGAAGCTGCATATTTTCGACAAGGCCGATGGGCGCAACGTTTCGCTGTGAGGAGCGGACGGGCGTGCCTGATTTTTCGAGGAGGAGAAGAACAATGAAGATGATGGCCAGAATGATGGTGATGCTTGCCGGTGCCGCTTATGTGGCGATGGCGACCGCTCCTGCGGCAGGTGCCGCGGAACTGCGCATGTCATGGTGGGGCGGCGAGAGCCGCCATGTCGCCACCCAGAAAGCGATTGCCGCCTGTGGCGAGAAATACGGCCACACGATCAAGGGCGAGTTCACCGGTTTCGACGGTTATCTCGAAAAACTCACCACCCAGATGGCGGGCAAGACGGAAGCTGATATCGTTCAGGTCAACTGGCCGTGGCTGCCGCTGTTTTCCAAGAATGGCGAAGGTTTTGCCGATCTGCGCCAGCTGAAGCCGCTCGATCTTTCCCAATGGGCCGAGAGCGATCTGGAGGCGGGGTCGATGAATGGCGTGCTGCAGGGGCTTTCCGTTTCCACCACCGGCCGCGTCTTCTTCTTCAATGCCACGACCTTCGAAAAGGCGGGTGTCGAAATTCCGAAGACCTGGGATGAGTTCTTCGCGGCGACGAAGACCATCAAGGAAAAGCTCGGCAAGGACTATTATACCTTCAACGCCGTCAAGGAGACCGCCCAGCTTCTGGTGACGCTGGCCGTTGTGCAGAAAACCGGCAAGGATCTGGTCGATCCCAAGACAAACCGCGTGGCCTGGACGCCGGAGGAACTGGCCGAGGGCATCTCCTTTGTCGGCAAGCTGGTCGAAACCGGATCCATCCGCTCCCAGAAAGAGGAAGCGGCCGATGGCAATGTCAATCTTTATGAAAAGCCGTCCTGGTCTGAAGGCCGCATTGCCGGCTCCTATGAATGGGATTCGACCTATTCAAAATATGCCGATCCGCTCAAGGAAGGGCAGGTTCTGAAACCGTTCCCGATGCTGAAGCTTGCCGATGCCGTAACCGAAGGCGTCTATCGTAAGCCCTCCATGGTGTTTTCGATCTCGAAAAATTCGAAGAACCCGGAAGCGGCCGCGCAAATCCTGAACTGCCTGCTGAACGAACCGGAAGGCATTGATGCACTCGGCACCTCACGCGGCCTGCCCGCCTCCAAGGCTGCGGCTGCACGTCTGGGCGACAAGGGCGAGCCGGAAGTGCGCGCCGCCAATGCCATCGTCATGGCCGCATCCGGGCCGGTGGTATCGCCCTTCAACGAACATCCGGAAATCCGCTCGGCCTTCATCGATACGCTGGAAGAATATGCCTATGGCCAGCTGACGGCGGAGGAGGCGGCCGAGCAGATCGTCGATTCCACCAATGATGTTCTGGCGAAGTTCGATTGACGGCAATCTCCCGCCGCCGCGTCCGTGGCGGCGGGCTCACTGACCGGCTGCCGGAACATGCGAGGCATGTCCGCCAGGGCCTGGCCGGATAGGGACGAAAGACGGGAAATGAACATGAACGAACCTCTTATCATCGCGTCTTCAGCGCGAACGGCAGCGCTTTGCCTCGCCGCACCCGGCGCTCGCCATTTCCTTCCGGCGAGGACAGAGTGGCGTTTGTCGTCGAAGGAAGGCGACGAGCGGCGCGGCGAAACTGCGACCGTGGTGACGCTGCTGCATGATCTCTTACCGGATACCTGCTATCTGTTCGAGGCCGAGGGGTTCGCAGCGCTGGAGTTCAGAACCAGCCCTTGCGCCGGGCTTGTGGAGGCTGCGGCGTTGTCCCTGACGCCGGATGTCGCGCTCGATGATGAAGAGGGCGCGCGTGCCAATGCCGAGGCGCTGGAAAGGGCGGTGGCTGCGGTGCCGCATGGCGGCACATTGCGGCTTGCGGCCGGTCTCTGGACGTCCTTCCCTGTCCGCCTCAAAAGCAACATGACCTTCCATCTTGCCGAGGGAGCCGTGCTGCGCGCCCCTTCGAGCCGTAAAGCCTGGCCGATCCTGCCGGCACGCGATGATGCGGGCCATATGCTCGGAAGCTGGGAAGGCCTTCCGGATGCCTGTTTCGCCGCGCCGGTTCATGCCATCGGGACAGATAATCTCATCATTGAGGGCAGGGGCGTTCTCGATGGTTCGGGCGACAGGGGTGACTGGTGGAGCTGGCCAAAAGAAACACGTGACGGCGGGCGGCGGCCGCGCGGCCTGCATCTCGTTTCCTGCCGCAAGATCCAGCTTCTCGGCTTTACGATAAAAAACGCCGCCTCATGGACAATCCATCCGCAGGGCTGCGAAGACTTGATCGCTGCCGGCCTCACCATCAACGCGCCGCATGACAGCCCGAACACCGATGGTTTCAATCCTGAAAGCTGCCGCAACGTCACGATATCGGGCGTTCGTTTTTCGGTCGGAGACGATTGCATCGCCGTAAAGGCAGGAAAGCGCGGCCCGGATGGCGAGGACGATCATCTCGCGGAAACCCGTGGCATTCGTGTGCGCCATTGTCTGATGGAGCGCGGCCATGGCGGGCTGGTGATCGGCTCGGAAATGTCCGGCGGCGTGCATGACGTGTCTGTGGAGGATTGCGACATGGTCGGCACGGATCGCGGCCTGCGCCTCAAGACGCGGCGCGGACGGGGCGGCATCGTCAGCAATATCGCCATGCGCCGGGTGCTGCTGGACGGCGTGCAAACCGCGCTTTCCGCCAATGCACACTATCATTGCGATGCTGATGGACATGACGAACGGGTACAGTCGCGGCAGCCGGCGCCGATCGACAAGGGCACGCCATTCATCGATGGAATTACCGTGGAAGATGTCGAAATACGCAATCTCGCCCATGCTGCGGCAGTCTTTCTCGGCCTTCCCGAAGCACCCATCCGCAATGTCGCCATCCGCAATCTCACCATCGTCTCGCGCGATCCATCGGCCATCGCCGCACCTCCCATCATGGCTGACCGGGTTCGTCCCATGCGCCATGAGGCGATTGTTGTCGAGCAGACACATATAGTCTGCGACGATCCTGCCATGCTGAGCGACGCTTCCATTTCCACTGTTTCAGATCGCGATTGAGAAAATCCATGAAAGCCACTGAATATTTTGAGCAATTCTGCAGTCATTATAGGCATTACAAGGGCGGCAGCTGGTGTTATGAGGATGGATGCATCTACCGCGGCCTGCAGCAGCTGTCCGAGGCCACCGGAGAGGCGCGCTGGAGCGACCATCTGCACCGGCTCGCCGATGTGCAGATAGCGACCGACGGCGCACTCGCCGGTTACGATCCGCAGGAATATAATATCGACCATATTCTTGCCGGCCGTATCCTCTTTCCCCTTTCGGAAGAAACGGGTGACCCACGGTATCTCGCTGCCGCGGACCATCTGGCGGGGCAGCTACGCAGCCATCCACGCATCGCCTGCGGCAATTACTGGCACAAGAAACGCTATCCGCATCAGGTTTGGCTGGACGGTCTCTATATGGCTCTTCCGTTCCAGATTGAATATGCGCAGGCAACGGGGCGGGGCGAACTGATCGACGACGCGCTGAGGCAGTTTTCAACGGCACTCGCCCTGACGGCCGATACCGGCGGGCTCTATGTTCATGGCTACGATGAAAGCCGCACCCAGCGCTGGGCCGATCCGCAGACCGGCAAATCGCCGGCCGTCTGGGCCCGTGCGGTCGGCTGGCTGGCCATGGCGCTGGTGGATGCGCTCACGATCCTGCCGGATGATGGCCCGACAAATGAATTGCGACAGAGCACACGGCGCCTCCTGGCTGAGATCGTCGCACGCCAGACAGGCACCGGTCTGTGGATGCAGGTTCTCGATAATCCGGATCTGGAGGGCAATTACGAGGAGACATCCGCCTCCGCCATGTTCTCCTATGCGCTGCTGCGTGCGGTCCGTCTTGGGCTGTTGCAGGGAGAGGCGGCGGGCGTGGCTTTGTCCGCAGGTCGTCGCGCGCTTTCGGCTCTGCTGGAGACCCGGCTTCTGGCGGGCGAAGACGGTGTCACTCGTCTTGCCGGTATCGTACACGTCGCTGGACTTGGTGGTTTCGAGGGCAATTATCGCGACGGCTCGCCGGAATATTATCTGACCGAGCCAGTGGTTAGCGATGACGCCAAGGGAGTGGGTCCCCTGATGATGGCCTTTGCCGAAAATCTCCTGCTGGTCTGATGTGCCACCACCTCGATGAGCAGGATAGTTAGAGCGGGACTCCCCGAAATTTGGCCCGGTTGCGGCGCTATCGGCGGATCAGGCCCGCCTCCGGCGCTTCACCGTCAAGCCGTGCTTTTTTCGATGAAGCGGATGGCGTCGCCGACGGTCAGGATCGTATTTGCGGCGGAATCCGGAATCTCCACCCCGAATTCCTCTTCGATCTCCATGACCACCTGAACTATTTCCAGAGAGTCTGCACCGAGATCGTCGGCGAAACTGGCATCGTCCACGACGGCGGCAGGGTCTGCGCCAAGCTGGTCCACGATGATTTTTCTGATACGTTCGGCAATTGTGGGCATGAGAAGGCTCCGCGAGAGTTGTTGTCGCCGAACCTGCCCCATGGACATTGCCGGAACTTGTTCTTGCAAAATCACACATTTGCAGGAACAACACGGCTGTGTCACGGGGTCGAAACATCGATGACATCCGGACGTAGCACGCCTTTCTCCGCTGCGAAAGGGTGCCGGCCTCGACCCCATGTCCGGAAAAATTCGCGGCGACTGCAAGATTAAACGGTTTGTGACTGGAAGCGGAGAACCGGGACGCGGTAAAGCTGGTTTCCATTGAACAATTGCCGCTATCTCATCGAGCATCAACGCCATGGCCCCATCATCCCCGGAACGCTTCATCTTGCTTGACGGCATAAGGGGCGTGGCTGCGCTCTTTATCGTCCATCGCCATGCCGAGCAGTTTTTCGGCAGGGATCCGGCCTCGAGCTATCTTGCCGTTGATCTGTTTTTTGCTCTCAGCGGCTTCGTGCTCGCTCACGCCTATGGCGTCAGATTGCGTGACGGGGCTATCACGCCCGGCTTTTTCATGAAGGCGCGCTTCGCCCGACTTTATCCGCTTTATGTGCTGGCACTGGCGTTGATGGTGGCCTATTTCATCTGCCTTTATGTGCTGGGTCTGCCGACGCCGATCGACGATCTGCATCGTCTCATCGATCCCGGTGAACTGGCCTTTGCGCTGGTGACGGGGCTTCTCTTTCTGCCGGCGCCTTTCACGTTGACCCTCAATGGCGCGCTGTTTCTCGTCAGCCCGGCGTGGTCGCTTTTCAACGAACTGGTGGTGAACGTGGTCTATGCCCGCTGGGGCGTGCGGGCGACGGTGAAACAGATCGCAGCCGTCATTGTTGCCAGCGCCATTGTACTGGTGGTGGCCGCCGCCGCGTCTGGAAAGCTGCATCTCGGTTTCCGTTGGCATGAAATGTATGCCGGCATGGGCCGGGTATTCTTTTCGTTTTTCGCCGGCGTGCTGGTTTACCGGTTCCGCAACCGTGTGCCGGAGCTGAAGCCCGTCCAGGCCGCGCTGTGTCTGGTGCTCGTCTGTGTTATCCTTGCCGTGCCCGTATCACGCGAAGTCCGGCCCTTCTTCGACCTCGCAATCGTCCTGCTCCTCTGGCCGCTGCTGCTGTTCGTGGCCAGCCGAACGGTGCCGGGCCCCATGGTGAGTGCACTTTCGGGGTTTCTTGGTACGGCGTCTTACGCCGTCTATGTCCTGCATATTCCGCTTCTGGCATGGACGGAGTTTTTGGTCCCGTCCATCACGCAGCAGAATATCGCCCTGCCGGCCGGCGTCCTGTTTCTCATCGGCACGACGTGGATTTCATGGTGGCTGACGGTCCGTTACGATCAGCCCGTTCAGAAATGGGTGAAAAACCGTCTGCGGAAACGCGCAGAAACCCGCCAGCCCGTCTAGTCGAAACAAGCGGGCCTGAAATTCAGTAGTGGGCAAAGATAGGCGCGGTCAGCACAAAGGCGGCCACAAGGCTGATGATCGTCAGTTTCGCCGCTCGCATGCGGCGCATTCTGCGGCCGCTCCAGTCATACGTCATACTCTCTCTCCACGCAGACGCAAACTCGCCGGTATGAAACCCGCTGACGTCGAGGCCTGTCCCGGCCTTCAGCGCGCATGTTCCATCCGCCACCTTCGTGCCGCCAGATCCGCGCACGGAGGTATCCATTTCAGTGTTGCCTGATATACATCATTTGCCAAGCCGTTATTTTCATCGGTGATTTTGAAGGCCTGGTTTCCCTGTCGTCATGGATGGAAGCGCGCCGTTATCGGTAAAGAGGCGGCAGCCCCTGGATCGCGTAACGTGGCAACGGTTTCCATGATTTACTGCGTTCATGTTTATGAACGCCAAAAAGAAAGCGCATTTCCTTCGAAAGCTCGGCAGGGTCGGTCAGCCCGCCCTGAAACAGCTGGATCACCTTTCGGGCGGCATTGTTGTAAAGCATGACCTCCTCGTCCATGGTGTGCCGGTCATAACCGAGGTCTGCCAGCACCGACTGGAGCATCTTGAGGTCCTGTGACGAAATGATGCAATTTTCATATGCGGAAGACATCACGTCCTCCTTTCTATGGGGTTCACCAAAACTGTGGTGTCTCGCGTCGCTGCGGACGTCATGCGACGCCGCTTCCGTGCATCCGAGGGACAGGCCGTCCCATTAAAGCGTCGCGCCTTGGACATTCATGTCGTGTGGGTCCGTATCGTTCCTGCGGGTCAACGACATGGGCAGGACGAGGGCTTCAGCGGCCGTCGTAAAGCGGCGGTAACGCCCTTTTCAGTGATTGGGAGGGTGCGCCCATTAGGCGGCATAGGCAAGTTAATTCCGTCGCAGTCGGCGGCAGTCGTGCATATTTATCTTCGGCTGCTCACGACAACAAAAAAGGCCGGGGCAATATTGCACCGACCTTCCTCATATCGCTCTCAACACCAGTGCCAGTACATCCGTGGTCAAAAGTCTGAAGCGACTAAAACAACTGCGAACGACGATTTCATTCGCGCTCACCAGCAGTTGCTACGGGAAATATATAGAAGAGCAATATGGCCAAAACAAGTCCGGTCTCCCAGACGAGACATTTATCGTCGTGACCTGCGCGCCGATACCGTGCCCTACGTCTTCTTGCCATCCGCTGTCGTGGCGTTTGCGAACTTCACCTGCGAACCGGCTGGCGCCGCGGCGGGTGCTTTCGTCTTGTCCTTCTTCGGCTTGCGGATTTCCTTGTTACTGCGCAACTGACCCTTTGCCATGGTGTCGTCCTCCTGCGTTGACCGGGTGATGTAAAAGCGCCCGCTATCTGTTACCGGATCGTTTCTTTGCGGGCACCGGATCAGCGGCGACAACCGCCGCTTCCTGTGCCTCGCGAAGCTGGCGAAGGCGTTCCGTCTTGCGGGCGCGCTGGTCGGCTTCGGCGTTGATGATCTGCTTTGCCGCGCTGTCGGTCAATGATGCTTTGTCCTGAGCGGACAGTTTACCGGGCTTGAAAAAAACTTCTTTCGTGGCGGCCATGGCAGTCTCCTTCGCGGAAGTGCGGTGTAGGGCGTTTACCGGGTACGGGCGGCCTTTTTGGGCGCTGGCAGCAGCCCTTCGCGCTGCATCTTCTTTTTCTCCAGCTTGCGGTGGCGGCGTACGGCTTCGGCTTCTTCGCGAACACGCTTTTCCGACGGCTTTTCATAGGATTCGCGGGCGCGCATCTCGCGGAAAATGCCTTCACGCTGCATTCTCTTTTTCAGGACGCGAAGGGCCTGTTCAACATTGTTGTCTCTAACGAGTACCTGCAAGACTATCTCCTTTAAGCGGCCAATGCCGCTACTTTCTGATTTTGATCGTGTTCAGGTTGATCCAGCTTGATCCGGTTTCGCGTGGCGAGAGGCTTTCGCCTTTGCCTAGCCGCGAGGCCGTCGACATCGATGCGTCTATCTCATCGACTGCGACGCTGCGCTCAAAATTCTCGTGCTGGAAACGCACCCTGTAACGAACCGTTCCCTGGGCTTCGGGCATGACTGACACGATCCGGCCGGGACCATCGGGCTGTGCATTGCCAAGGACGCCGGACTTCAAAAAGACGGTGTCACCGCAATGATAGGAATTTTTACGCATGAGGACCTCCATGGCCCAAAAACAAAAGGCCGGGCTTTAACCCGACCTCTCACAGTCATCGGCAAGCGCAGCCAGTACATCCGTGGTCTGCGGTGCCAAAATGACGAATATCAAGCTGCCTGAAGGTTGTCGGCAGAGCTCTTTCCGGACCGACGGTCCTGGACGATCTCGTAGCTGATCTTCTGGCCGTCGTTCAGAGAACGCATGCCAGCGCGCTCGACAGCGGAAATGTGAACGAAAACGTCCGTGCCGCCATTGTCAGGCTGAATGAAGCCGAAGCCCTTGGTGGCGTTAAACCACTTTACAGTACCAGTGTTCATAACGATTTCCTTTCGTAGAATCGTTGTGGTTCCCGCGATACCTTGCGGGATAAGATCGATTATTTGAGAGGAAATCCGACGGGGAACAGTCTGTTCCAGAACGACGTCACAAGCAATGGTCGATAAGGCAAATATAAGCTCAATTTTCGATTTTGCAATGACCACCGTGAAGAAACAGGTATTTCGCGACGGTTCGGGGGCTAAGTTACTGTTAATGCGCCGAAATATAATAAATGTATGATATTTCGGCGCAAATGGTCATCAGCCGGCGCCAGGCGTGACGTCCTTGCTGTCGCCATCCGGCAGGCTTCCTGCGCCTGGTGTCTTTTCATGGTCGGTCAGGGAAGGTTTGGCGTGCGGACCTGCAGGAGGAATGTCGCTGGCCTTCGAAGCCCTGTTGTCGTCATTTTTCGTCTTTTGCTCTTGCGTCATGGCGTTCTCCTTCTGACAGGGAAACGCCGACGGCAGGACGAGGTTCCGTAACCGTGCAAGGGCGCGGGCGGGCGTGATCGGTCAGCGGCGGGAGCGCGGCTTCTTCTCTTCCCGATTCATGTCGCGCCCCACCCATTTGAAGAATACGACGAGGCTGACGCCGATGATGATGAGCGGAACGATGGATTGCAAACTGGACATGACTCACTCTTTCTTCCCCCGGCAATCAATTTACCGGTATGGAAGGAGTGCGTAATCTGCGGAATATCGCCCGTTCTTTTTGGTGGTTGCCCGTGGCGGATGGCACCACGGGCCGAGGCAGCTAGAGGGGCAGGGATTTCACCGGCTGGGAGCCGCCTTCCAGCGCACTTTTCAGTGCCGCCACGCCTGTCAGAACCGACATGGCGCCAGCGCGCGAACCAGCCCGCTGCCGCAGCCGGTCGTTGGAGCCGGGCTTGAAGATCATGTCGCGCATGCGGTTGTCGCCGCCATAATGGCCGCCCGGCTCATGCGGCACCCAGATGTGCTCAACACCGCCGCCGAAGCTCTTCACCAGCAGGATTTCATCGGCCGGCGGCTCCGTCCAGGGCTGCTTTTCATATTGGCGCATCTCGATGCGACCCTTGTGGCCGTTGAAGGCGATGTGGTGACCCTCTATCGGCATGTAGGTGTTGAGTGAATAGGAAACCTGCACGCCGCTGGCATAACGGATCGAAGCGCTCATGGTATCGGGAATGTCGATGTCCTCCCGGAAGACGCAGGCATCACGCATGTATCCGTCAATGCTCGACGGGTCCTCGTAGAGGGCATCGAGGAAAGGATCGGCGCCGAGGTCCATGAAATAATCACACTCATTCTTGTGCGGACAGGTGCGACAGCGCGTTCCGCGGAACGGGCCGTTCTTGCCATAATGCAGCAATTGCCCGAAGCCCTTCACCTCGACGGGGTCGGAGTCGAGATACCAGTTAAGGAGGTCGAAATGGTGCGTGGCCTTGTGCACGAACAGGCTGCCGGAATGTTCGGTGAAGGCGTGCCACCGGCGGAAATAATCCGCGCCGTGCTGGTTATCGAGATACCAGTGGAAATCCACCGAGGTAACGGTGCCGATGGCGCCTTCGTCGATCAGTTCCTTGATGCGGGCGGCGGTGGGAGAGAAGCGATAATTGAAGGAGACATCGACCCGGCGACCGCTTTTGGCCTCGGCTGCGCGAATCCGGTCAATCTTTTCGGGGGTGGTGGTCATCGGCTTTTCGCTGATGACGTCTGCCCCGCCTTCCAGCGCGCGGATGATGATGTCGTCATGCGTATCGTCGGGCGTGCAGACGATCACCAGCTCCGGGCGCTGCTCTTCCATCATCCGGTCGAAATCGTCGTAAAGCGGTGCGCTCGATCCCATCATGGCGCGGGCGCGCTCGGCGCGCATCAGGTTCAGGTCGCAAATGCCGACGAGTTCGACATAGTCGCTCCAGCCGGCCAGCAATTCGCGGCCCCACATGGTGGTGCCACGATTGCCGGTGCCGACCAGCGCATAGCGTTTGCGTTTCACCCTTTCAGGCATTGTCTCTCTCCCAGATCT
Source organism: Agrobacterium pusense (assembly GCF_013285525.1). NCBI lineage: Bacteria > Pseudomonadati > Pseudomonadota > Alphaproteobacteria > Hyphomicrobiales > Rhizobiaceae > Agrobacterium > Agrobacterium pusense. The sequence continues at coordinate 145,261 of NZ_CP053857.1, read as the reverse complement.
ATCAACAAACAGTCTTGAAACGCTCGACCACGGTGGCGAGGACCTCGTCCACCGGGCGCGCCTGCCAGCGATGCGAAAAGATTTCCACTTCCTGCGGGCCGTGGAAGCCCGCAGCCTCGATCATGGCGCGAAATGCCTTGAGGTCAATCACACCATCTCCCATCATGCCGCGATCGTTGAGCGGGTCAGTGGTGGGCACCAGCCAGTCGCAGATGTGATGGGCGAGAATCTGGCCATTCCTGCCGGCCCGCGCCACCTGCTCCTCCAGTTCCGGGTCCCACCAGACATGATAGACATCGATGGCCACGCCGGTGCCGGCACCCAGCCGGTCACAGAGGTCGAGCGATTGTTTCAGCGTGTTGATGCAGGCGCGGTCCGCGGCATAGAAAGGATGCAGCGGTTCAATGGCGAGCGGCACGCCGGCAGCCCGCGCATAAGGAAGAAGTTCTGCCATGCCGTCCTCCACCATCTGCCGCGCACCTTTCAGATCGCGCGAACCGGCGGGCAGGCCGCCCACGACAAGCACAAGGCAGTCGGCCTTCATGGCGGCGGCCTCATCGACGGCGCGTTTATTGTCCTCGATGGCGAGACGTCGGCCTTCAGCGTCAGGAGCCGGGAAAAAACCGCCGCGGCAATGACCGGACAGGCGCAGGCCGTTCCGCTCAACGATGCGGGCGGCTTCCGCAAGGCCGATACCGTTCACCTGCTCGCGCCACGGTGAGATGGTGGTGATGCCATGGGCGAGGCAGGCATCCACGATGGCACCGAAATTTGCGCCTTGCCGCACGGTCGCGAAATTGATGGAAAGGCCTTCAAGGCTCATGTTCTATCCTCCCTCGTTCTGCTTCAGCTGATACCCCGGACGGCGAGAAATGCCTTCATCCGGTGCGTCGCCAGGTCAGGTTCAGCCAGCACGTTGGCCTTGTCCGCCAGCCGGAAAAGCTCGGCGAAATGCTGCGTGGAACGGGTGCTTTCCTGGCCGCCGACCATGGTGAAATGATCCTGCAATCCGTTGAGATAGGCGAGGAACACCACGCCGGTCTTGTAGAAGCGGGTGGGCGCCTTGAAGATGTGGCGTGAAAGCGCCACCGTCGGCTCCAGAATATCGAAAAATTCATTGTCAGCACCGCGCTTCAGGCTGGCCAGCGCCTTGGACGCAGCAGGCGCGATGGCATCGAAAATCCCAAGGAGCGCATCCGAATGGCCCTTCTCGTCACCGGCGATCAATTCGGCGTAGTTGAAATCGTCGCCGGTATACATGCGCACGCCAGCGGGCAGGCGGCGGCGCATGGCAATTTCCTTTTCCTTGGAGAGAAGTGAAATCTTGATGCCGTCGATCTTGTCGGCATTCTCCTCGATCATGGCAAGGCAGGTGTCCATGGCGGTCATATGGTCGCCCGAACCCCAGTAGCCCTCGAGCGCCGGGTCGAACATTTCGCCCAGCCAGTGGATCACCACTTTCTGTTCGGCGCGGGAAAGCACCCTGGTGTAGGTCTTGAGGTAATCATCGGGCGAACGGGCGGCGGCGGCGAGCGCGCGGCTGGCCATCAGGATAACGCGCCCGCCTTCTCCCTGAACAAAATCAAGCTGTTCGAGGTAAGAGTGGACAATCTGATTCAGATCGTAACCGCTGCCGTTCAGATGATCGGTGCCCACCCCGCAGGCAATCAGCGCATCCTTGCGGCTGGCGGCTTCCTTGAGCGAACGGGAGATCAGCTCCTGGGCCTGCGGCCATGCCAGCCCCATGCCGCGCTGAGCCGTGTCCATCGCTTCCGCGACCCCGAGGCCGAGGTCCCAAAGGCGATGACGGAACCGCAAGGTCGCGTCCCAATCGATCGCGGGGGTCAGCCACGGGTCGTTGTCGGCAAGCGGATCGGCCACCACGTGGGCGGCTGCGAAAGCGACGCGGTTGAAATCGGCGGCACTTCGTTTTTCAACCGCGACCGGCGTGCCGGATAATCTGTAAACCTCGATGCTGCGGTCGTCCTTCGGAAGCTTGAGTTCACTCATGTCAGCCTCCTAAGGAAAGGGCGGGAACGTCGAGCCAGCGGCGTTCCTTCCATGATTTCAGCCCCAGCTCGGCAAGCTGCACGCCCTTCACGCCTTCCATCAGGCCATAAGGCCACGGGTCGTTATCGACGAGGTGGCGGATGAACATTTCCCACTGTGCCTTGAAGCCGTTGTCATAAATGACGTTGTCCGGCACCTCCTGCCAGGTCTTGTAGAAGTCGATGGTCTGCGGCTGGTCGGGGTTCCATACCGGCTTCGGCGTGTTGGTGCGGTGCTGGGTGAAGCACTTCGTCAGGCCAGCGACGGCCGAGCCGTGAGTGCCGTCCACCTGGAAGGTGACGAGATCGTCACGGCGCACCCGTACCGCCCATGAAGAGTTGATGTGGGCGATAATTCCGCCCTCCAGTTCGAAGGTGGCGTAGGCGGCGTCGTCCGCATCCGCCTTATAGGCTTTGCCCTGTTCATCGAAACGCTCCGGAATGTGCGTCGCGCCGAGGCAGCTCACGGATTTCACCGGTCCGAACAGATTGTCGAGCACATAACGCCAGTGGCAAAGCATATCGAGAATGATGCCGCCGCCATCCTTCAGGCGGTAGTTCCATGAGGGGCGTTGCGCTGGCTGCCAGTCGCCCTCGAAGACCCAGTAACCGAACTCGCCCCGCACGGAGAGAATCTTGCCGAAGAAGCCGCTGTCGCGCAGCATGGCGAGCTTGCGAAGGCCGGGCAGGAACAGCTTGTCCTGCACCACGCCGTGCTTGATGCCCGCACTTTCGGCCAGGCGGGCAATCGCCAGCGCCTCATCCATCGTGTCCGAAATCGGTTTTTCGCAATAGACGTTCTTACCGGCCTTGATGGCTTTTTCCAAAAGGCTGCCACGCATCTGTGTCGTGCCAGCGTCGAAGAAAAGTGTGTCGTCAGGGTTGGCGAGAGCGGCATCAATATCGGTCGTCCAGCGCGCGACATTATGCTTTTTGGCGATTTCCTCGATCTTCGCGCCGTTGCGGCCGACGAGAATGGGATCAAGCATCACCCTTTCACCGTTCTTCAAAAGCACGCCGCCCTGATCGCGAATGGCGAGAACGGAGCGCACGAGATGCTGGTTGTAACCCATGCGGCCGGTGATGCCGTGCATGATGACGCCGATACGTTTCATGAATTTCCTCCCAAGGCGACCTTTTCCCGCAAGGCCGCTTCCGTCAAACATGGCAATTTGTAACCATTTGGTTATTTGTGATGTCGAAGAACACGATCTGTCAAGGTGTTTTTTGACAGGAAAAATTGATGAGGTTTGAAGGCTCGCCCTTGCAGTTATTCGCTGCGCCGCAAAAGAAAATGACGCGCTTCGCGGATGCGAATGGCGCGTCATCGCTGTAGTTAAACAGGAATCCAGCTTGGCTCGTTCAGACCCGCCGCACTGCAGCAAGCAACGTGTCGACGATGTGCTGGCCCCATCGCTCCAGTTCGGCAGGGTCTGTCAGGTCGCGCTGGAAGATCGTTGACAGGGTGAACCTGTTCGACAGGTAGAAGGCGCCGAGCGAAGCGATGGTCAGATAAACGTCGATCGGGTCGAGGCCGTCACGGAATTCGCCGGCGTCGCTGCCACGCCGCAGCACGTCCTCAAGCTCGGAAATGAAATTTGAGTGCATCGCCGTGATCGTCGGTGATTGCCTGAGATACCGGGCTTTATTGAGGTTTTCCGTGGCGAGGATGCTCAGGAATTCGGGGTGGTCGAGAAAGTAGTGCCAGGTGAAAAGCGCAAGTTCCCGCAAGCCCTCGGACGGGGCCTTACGGGCCAGATCAAGCCGTCTTTCAGTGTGGCGGATATGGCGGTAGGCGTCTTCCAGAACGGCGAGATAAAGCGCATCCTTGTCGCCGAAATAATGGTAGATCATCCTCTTGTTGGTCCCGGCGCGGCGCGCGACGACATCGATTCTGGCCCCCGCCAGCCCTTTGGCGGCCACCTCGCGGCGGGCAGCTTCAAGAATGGCGGCGCGGGTTCTTTCCGGGTTTCGCACCTGGGCAGTGGCCCGTTTGCGCTTTGCCGGCGGCGTTTTCTCCACGGCCGGATCGGGGCCCGGATCGGACGGCTGGTTCTTAGTCGTTTCTTCCATTTCGGCACCCGCTTGACAATGTTCGCGATCGGTGTTCCCATGTAACCAATTAGTTATAAAACGGCAAGTGTCGTTTGCGTTCATCATCAATTGGCAGTCAATAGGGAGGAGTTGCCAATGCCCGTGATGCTTCAGAGGAGAACTGTGCTTTCGGCAGGGCTTGCGGCCCTGTCGCTTGCAGCATTGGGAGGTGGTTCGGCGCAGGCGCAGGCCGCGCGCCTTCGCATGTTGTGGTGGGGGTCGCAGGAGCGTGCCGATCGCACCAACAAGGCGATAGCAGCCTACAAGCAGGTGAAGCCCGATCTCGACATCGCCGGGGAATTCGCCGGCTGGAGCGATTATTGGCCGCGCCTTGCAACGCAGGTGGCGGGCCGCAATGCGCCCGATCTGATCCAGATGGATTATCGTTACATCTTCGAATATGGCCGGCGCGGCGCGCTGGCGCCGCTGGATGATTACATCGGCAAGGGCTTGAAGATCGAGGATTTCGGCAAGATGAACATCGATTCCGGCAGGGTCGATGGCAAGCTTTACGGCATCAATCTGGGGGTCAATTCCAGCGCCGTCTTCTTTGACAGGGCGGCCTGGGAAAAATCCGGCGCGACACCGCCGGCCATCGGCCAGACTTGGGAGGAGTTTGCCGAAAATGCCGCCAAGCTCAGCAAGAACAAGCCGAAACCCGGTTATTACGCCACAGCCGATGCGAGCGGCGTGGAGCCGAGCTTTGAAAACTGGCTGCGCCAGAACGGCAAGTCACTCTACACGCAGGATGGCGGCATCGGCTTCGATCCGACCGACGCGACCAAGTGGTTCACGCTCTGGGCGGATCTGCGCAAGAGTGGTGCCTGCGTGCCCGCCGATGTGCAGGCACTCGACCAGCTCAATATCGAAACCAACCCTTTGACGACGGGCAAAGCGGCAACCGCATTTGCCCATTCCAACCAGTTCGTCGGGTATCAGAAGCTCAACAAGGCCAAACTTGCCATCAGCTCCTATCCGAAGAGCACGAAGGACGGCCCCTCCGGCCACTACCTTAAACCTTCCATGCTCATCAGCGTCGCCAATGGCAGTGCAGGTATCGAACAGGCCGTCGGGTTTATCAATTTCCTCGTCGCCGAGCCGGAAGGCATCGATATTCTCGGCGTGGAGCGCGGCGTTCCGGCGTCGGAATCCATGCGCAACGCGCTGACCCCGAAACTCGATGAAGTCAGCAAGAGCATGGTGGAATACATCGCCGAAATTACACCCGGCGTCGGCGATCTGCCGCCGGCGCCACCTCCGGGTGCGGGCGAATTCGCCTTTGTCCTGAAACGCACGGCGGAAGAAGTCGGCTTCGGCAAGATCACCCCGGAAGAAGGCGGTGACCGCCTCGTCAAGGAATCCGAAACCGTTATCAAACGGAAGTGATGGTTTATGGCCTTTCGATCTGAAACTCTTGTGGGGGAGAGCCGTGGCGCGGCTCTCCCGAAACGGGGCGGCCTGAAGCGGATCTTCGACCGCAACATTCACGCCTACCTGTTTCTCCTGCCCTGGCTGATCGGCTTTTTCGGCCTCACGCTGGGCCCGGCGCTTGCGTCGCTTTATCTGTCCTTCACCAACTACGACCTGTTGCAGTCGCCGGACTGGGTGGGTGCGGCCAATTATGTGCGCATCGCCACGGCCGACCCGAAGTTTGCCGCCGCCATGCAGGTCACCTTCACCTATGTGCTGCTGTCGGTGCCGCTGAAGCTGATTTTCGCGCTGCTGGTGGCGCTCGCCTTCAACCGCGGCATCCGCGGCCTCACCCTCTATCGGGCGATTTTCTATCTGCCGTCCTTGTTGGGCTCCAGCGTCGCGATTGCCGTTCTCTGGCGTCAGCTTTTCGCCTCTGACGGTCTCGTCAACATGATACTCTGGCAGGCCTTTGGTTATGAAGGGCCGAGCTGGATTTCCAATCCGGATTATTCGATCTACACGCTGGTCATCCTGTCGGTCTGGCAGTTCGGTTCGCCGATGATCATTTTCCTCGCAGGTCTGAGGCAAATTCCGCAGGACATGTATGAGGCCGCCGAAATCGATGGCGCAAGCAAGGTGCGGCAGTTCTTCCGCATTACGCTGCCGCTTCTGACGCCCGTCATCTTCTTCAATGCCGTGATCCAGACGATCGACGCCTTCAAGGCCTTCACGCCCGCCTTCATCATTTCCGAAGGCACCGGCGGGCCGATCAATTCGACACTGTTCTACACGCTCTATCTTTACCAGGAAGCCTTTGGTTTCTTCCGCATGGGTTATGCCTCGGCGCTTGCCTGGATCCTGGTGATCATCATCTCGCTGTTCACGGCCTTCTCGTTCCTCAGCGCGAAATACTGGGTGCATTACGATGACTGACGCTGTTACCGCTCCCCGGCCGGGACAAGGCCCGCAACGCTCGCCGCTGAAATCAGTGATGCTCCATACGGCGCTGATCATCGCCTCCTTTGCGATGCTCTATCCGATCCTGTGGATGATTTCAGGCTCCTTCCGGCCGCAGGACGAGCTGTTCGGCTCATCCTCGCTCATTCCCTCGGCGGTGGATGTCGGCGGTTATATCAGAGGCTGGACCGGGCTGCAGGTGAGCTTTGGGCAGTTCTTCTGGAACTCCTTCTTCATTTCGGTGCTGGCCACCATCGGCAACGTGGTCGGCTGCTCGCTCACGGCGTTCGCTTTTGCAAGGCTTCGCTTCGGCGGGCGCAATTTCTGGTTCGCGCTGATGCTCGGCACCCTGATGCTGCCCTATCACGTCGTGCTCATCCCGCAATATATCCTGTTCCTGGAAATGGGCTGGGTGAACACATCGCTGCCGCTGATCGTGCCGAAGTATCTCGCGACGGACGCCTTCTTCATCTTCCTGATGGTGCAGTTCTTCCGCGGTATTCCGCGTGAGCTGGATGAAGCGGCTGTCATGGATGGCTGCTCACCCTTCCGTATCTACTGGAAGATCATGCTGCCCCTGTCGCTGCCGGTTCTGGCAACGGCCGCCATCTTTTCCTTCATCTGGACCTGGGACGATTTCTTCGGTCCGCTGATCTATCTGAACGACATCAACACCTACACCGTGCAGCTTGGTCTCAGGTCCTTCGTGGATTCCACCGGCAGCTCGGACTGGACCTCGCTTTTCGCCATGTCCAACCTGTCACTGGTGCCGGTCTTCCTGTTTTTCCTGTTCTTCCAGCGGCTGCTGATTGAAGGCATCGCGACGACGGGAATGAAACGCTGAACGGATCCCGGATCGGGAACGTATTCTAAGACAATCAACACTGTCGCAGCCGTCCCGCATGCGGCGCGACAGTCGGGAGAAACAGCATGGCAAGCAGCATTACGCTCGAAAAAATCGTCAAGCGGTTCGGCGCTTTTCCGGTCATCCACGGCATCGATCTCAAGATCGAGCCGGGCGAATTCACCGTCTTCGTCGGCCCTTCGGGCTGTGGCAAATCCACGCTTCTGCGCATGATCGCCGGGCTTGAGGAAATCTCCGAAGGCGATCTGCGTATCGACGGTGAGAGGGTCAACGAAACCGCTGCCTCCAAGCGCGGCATCGCCATGGTCTTCCAGTCCTATGCGCTCTATCCGCATATGAGTGTCTACAAGAACCTTGCCTTCGGGCTGGAAACGGCGGGCTACAAAAAACCGGAAGTCGAGGCGCGGGTGCAGAAGGCCGCCGATATCCTGCAGATCGGCCCGCTGTTGCAGCGCAAGCCGAAGGCGCTTTCGGGCGGCCAGCGCCAGCGTGTCGCCATCGGTCGCGCCATCGTGCGCGAGCCGAAAATCTTCCTCTTCGACGAACCGCTTTCCAACCTCGATGCGGAACTGCGCGTGCAGATGCGCGTCGAAATTGCCAAGCTGCACCAGACGCTCGGCAGCACCATGATCTATGTGACGCATGACCAGGTGGAGGCCATGACCATGGCTGACAAGATCGTCGTGCTGCGCGACGGCCGCATCATGCAGGTCGGCCGCCCGCTCGATCTCTACAACAATCCCGCAAACCAGTTCGTTGCGGGGTTCATCGGCTCACCGAAGATGAATTTCCTCTCCGCAAAAGTGGCTTCAGGCGACACCTCCAACCGCACCATCGAAGTGGCGGGACAGCGCATCGTGCTTGAAAAACCGGTCACTGCTCAGCAGGGGGAACCGCTCACCTTCGGTGTGCGCCCGGAACATGTGAACCCGCAGGCCCAATCCTCTCTCGGTGAAGCTTCCATCCAGCTCGTGGAACATCTTGGTGGCTCGACGGTGGTTTACACCAGCACCCCCGACGGCCAGCCAGCGACCGTGCTTCTCGATGGCCAACGCCAGATCCGCATCGGAGAAACGATTCCCTTTGCCTTCGATCTGGGCAAGACGCATCTGTTTGGGGCGGATGGACGGCGGATATAGTGCCGCAGAGGAACTGTCTTATGCGGCGTGCCTGGGACGTCCCGGCCGCCGGGGGCGGAAATGAGCATGTAATAGAAGCGGGTCGCGCTGGCTGGCCCGTAACAGCATCTTCACCGCATGGCTTACCGGTGTGCCAGCGCGGTAGTTGTTCCATGTCCTCAAGGTCACACCAAGAAAATCCGCCGCCTCATTGTTGGAAAGGCCGATGTCCTCCTGCCATTTGCGCAGGTCGTCGACGTCAAAGTCGCGCTGGTCCTCGGCGATCTGGTAAAGATGATAGGAGTCGATTGCGAGATCATCGCCTTCCCATTCCACGCTGGCGCCATAGTCGGTGACTTTCGCAGTCTCCCAGATACCCGCTGAACGGAGGGGAGCGAGTAACTCTCCTCCCGTCGCGATCCACCCCGTCAGATTGGCGGTTGACCGTCTGCCATCGGCCCAGTCGATCGTGAGTGAGCTGGGCAGGGTGGGCAGGATGGCTTTGACGCGTGGTGTCATGACTTGCTTCCCTTAGCTGCAATAGGAAAACGCGGGTTAGTGCGATTCCACTCCTCAACAATCAGGCTCCCATTGGCCTTCGCCCATGCCAGAGCTTCGGCCTCCGCCCTGCGGGATAGTTTTCCACGCAGGATTTCCAGAGTTTCTATGTGGACAAGGGCATCCGCATCAGGTGTTATGATGTGGAAATGTGGTGGCAGGTGATCGTTCGCATACACGCGTACGATCATGTTTCCAATTTGAACCAGCTTGCCCATCCAGCACCCATATCCTCAATAAATATGGTGCATAATTTTCACTATGGCAAGTTCGGCTGCAGGATATTTATGATGAGCAGGCGGGATCTAAGACCTGTCGAGAATCTTCCGAAGCGTCAGCGCGTCTTCCGCAAACTGGCCGATGTCATCACCCCTGACGAATTCCAGCATCGCATAGGCGGGTCTCGTCCATTCGCCCTCAGGCAAAGCCTTGATGCACGCCCGCCAGTAGTCTGCGCGGTTGGCAAGCGGCAGGCGGCTGGCGTCGGCGAGCCAGGCGAAAACATGCAGATGGCAGATGCGTGGGCCGAGCGCGGATATTTCCGCGAGTGCCTCTTCCAGCGGCAGGCCGGGGGCGGGTTGCCAGTAGAAGAACAGGTTGGGCATCGGCAAATCCTGCGCCAGGTGCTGGGCGGAGGGGAGGGCGTCGGTCAGCGAATTCGGGTGATATTCGAGGCCGATTGTCATGCCGTAGTCTTCCGCTCGGTGAGCAATTGTCGCCAGCGCTTCCGTTGCCGCGCGGCGTTCCGCGGGTGTGTAATCGGCGGATGGACGTTTGCGTTGCCCCGGCCAGATACGGATATGCTGTGTGCCGAGCGCGCTTGCGGTTTCGAGCACACTGGTCACATCGTCAGGTGTGAAATCCGGCGCGAAGATATAGGAACCGTAGGACGAGACGGAGAGGCCCGCTTCTGCCGTCCGCGCAGCAACCTGCCGCGCATTTTCGAGGTCGCCCGGCGGGACATGGACATCCGCACCCCATTCGATCGCCCTGATGCCATTGCTGGCCGCAAGCTCTATCACGACCTGTGGCGTCAGGGAGCGGAAGGTGACGGAGCACAGGCCGGGTTCGAAAGGTCTCACGCGATCAGGTCCAGATGTTCGGGCCGCACCTGCTGCTGCAAAGGCACCGCGCAGCAGAAGCGTTCGATTTCGGCAATCGCCATGTCGCCGAGCCTCGCCCGTTCGAGACCGGTGGCGCCGGCAATATGCGGCGTCAGGAAGACGTTCGGCAGGCTGTAAAAGGGTGAGTCCGGCGGCGGCACTTCGGGATCGGTCACGTCGATGACGGCTTCGATGCGTCCGGTTTTCAGTTCGGCCAGAAGCGCGTCTTCATCCACAAGTGCGCCGCGCGCCGTGTTGATCAGGGTTGCGCCGTCCTTCATGCGGGCAAGCGCTGCCGCGCCAATCATATGCCGCGTCTGCGGCAGGGAGGGCGCATGCAGGGAAATGACGTCGCTCGCCGCCATCAGCTCCTCGAGCGAGGCAAGACGGACGCCGAGCTTTTCCGCTTCCGCAGCACCGAGAAGCGGGTCGAAAAGCATGAGATTGAGATCGAAGGGCTGCAATAGACCAATGACGCGACGTCCGATGCGTGACGCGCCGACGATACCGACCGTGAGGCCGAGATTGCCGATGGCCTGCGCCTGCAATCGCTCGACCGGGGCTCGGTCGCGATGCTCCAGATAAAGACGCCTGAAGCCGAAGGTCCGCTTGCCGGCCAGCAGGATCATCGCCAGCGAAAATTCTGCGACCGGCTGCGCATTCGCCTCTGCGGCGCTGCACACCGTAACGCCCCGATCGAACACCGCTTGCGACAGGAAATATTTTACCGTGCCGGCAGCATGGGAGATAAGCCTGAGGCGGGGCATCAGCGCCAGTTCCTGCGCGCCGATATCCGGACAGCCCCAGCCGGTCAGGAGGATATCCGTTTTCGCCAGCTGCTCTCTCACCGCGGGATCGTGGAAATCGCGGATCCTGCCTGTGTCGAGAATCTCGACCCTCTCTGACAACCTGTCGAGCGCCTGCGGCGTCAGCACATGCTCGGTCCGTTCCGGGTCCATGGCTATGCTGAGACGCGGAATCGGGCTCGTCATTGCGGCTCTCCCCTGGCCGCCATGCTGCTGACCGGCACGCCCTCTCTCGCGAAGAGGCGATCAAGCACCTCCAGGTCGGGAATAGCTGGAACCGAAGCCATTGTTTTCTCGCCTTCCGGGCCGCTCGCCCCGGCAAAGACCGCGCAAATCAGAACGCTCTCGCCGGCGGCGATCTGGCCGCGCAATTGCGGCACGGTGGTCTTGGCGTTGATGAGATTTGTATTGGGCAGTGCCTTCAGCGCCACGCCGTGCCGGTCTATGCTCGAACCGAGATCGATGATTGCCGATATGTCAGTGCCACAATCCGTCGTCGCCCGTCCGGCCTCTTCGCTCATGGCGTCGCGGTCGCCATCGTTGCGGTTGATCGCAAAGCCACCTTCCGTAACCCAAAGGGAGCGGGCAGAGGTGATCCGGTGCAGTCTGATATGCCAGTCGCCAGCCGCAACCAGCGTGGTTTCAACGGCGACATCGGCAAACGGCTTCCATGTCGCCCGCAGGCTTGCTCCCGCCAGCAGAACCTTTTCGTTGGTCTCGCGCACGCGGTAATGTAGTCCGTCCTCGGAAAAGGCCAGCATATTGTCGAAACCGTTGGTCTTGAAGCCACGCTCGTCCACTTCCACGCCGAAGCCGTAGCGGGAGGAATAGGCGAATTTTGCGTATTTTTCCGGCCCGCCGCGCATGGAGAGATTTTCCTGGCCGCTGGAGAGCGCCGTGACGTTGCCTTTCCTCCGCATCATCACCATGCCGGGATGAACAAGCGGCTTAGGGCTTGCGGACGGCTCGGGCAGCCTTTCCTCCGCCAGCCAGAAGCGATGACTTTCCGGCAGGGCAAGCGGCAGGAAAGCCTTGAAAGCCCAATAGGGCGAACCTGCAGAATTATAACTTTCCGACATGGTGAGCTGCGGATAGGCGTAGCCGATGGAGAGCACGCCATCGCGATCGGCAATCGGCTTTTTGGCCCACCAGCGCAGATGCTGCAGATAAAGGCCCTTGATCTCGCCCCAGGGCAGCGCCTCCTCGTCGGCAAAGGCAAGGCCCGCCCAGAAACCGCCACAGGCAAAACGGTAGGTCATGGAGCGGCCGAAAGCCAGGGTTCCGCCATCCTGATCGAACCAGCTGGCAAAATCGCCAGCGAAAAGCCGTGCGCGCTGCCGGTAACGCTCGGCATAGGCGTCATCAGGCTTGCTAAGTTTCGCGTAAATCAGCCCGTAGAAATGCATGGCGAAGGCAATGTAGTGATCGATGCGGCGATAGTTGCCGTCGCGATACCAGCCGTCGGATATATAGAAATCGTCGAGCTCCTTCTGGAAGGTTTCGGTCAGGCTGCGGTCAAATTCGATACCGAGATGATCCAGCGCCATGTCGACCATGATGCGAAAAAACTTCCAGTTATTATCGGCGTAACCGCGCTCACGGGCGGTCAGCAAATAGCGGCGCACATTGTCTTTCTGTGTATCGGACAGTGGTTCCCACAGATGCTGCGGCGCAAGCCGCAGTGCAAAACCGATTGCGGCGAGCTCCACCAGCCGCTGATCCTTCTGGCGCACATCACCCCAGTATTCAGGATGGGAAGGATCGGTGCCGTTGGCTATGCCCCGGGCGAGAAGCGGCCAATGGTCGAAACGATCGCCACTCAGCGCAAGCGGTGCGATGCCCCAGAGCGGTCGGGCAAAGCCTTCCAGATCGGCCGCCGCCCGGTCGAAGTGCGCGGCCGCTCCGCTGAGCGTCACCCTTGCGCCACCCTGCGAGAAATAGGGAAGAAGCGGCGCAAAGCTATCATCCAGCGCCCGCCGGACATCGGCGCGGCTTTTGAGCGGATTGCCGTGCAGCGGATTAAATCGCGCCATATGGGGTCTGCTCATGGTATCATGCATCGCGTGTCGCCTTTCCCGTCTTTTTCGCCTTGCCGGCTGTCTGTCCTTCCACCAGCTGCACGCCAAGTTGCATCTGACGGGCATTGGCGGAAGGCTCGGTCAGGCGCCGCCGCAGCAGGTCAACCGCTTCGCGCGCAATCTCGCGGCGATCGACCCGGATCGTGCTGAGACGTGGGGTAGAAAGTTCGGCAAAGGGCAGGTCATCGAAACCGATGATGGAAAGATCGTCGGGAACGCCGAGGCCCAGCTCCTGCGCTGCCCCGAGTGCGCCAAGGGCAATTGCGTCATTCATACAGAAAATGCCTGTCAGTTCAGGGTTTTTGGCCAGCAGCTGGCGAACCGCGTCGCCCGCCTGCCCGAAGCCGCTATCTGCCGTCGAAAGCAGGAACTCCTCATAGGTCGTTGCTTTTTCCTCAAGGATCGTATGGCGGAAGCCGCGCATACGCTCCCTGATAGTGTGGCGATGATGCGGACCGATATAGGCGACCTTGCGATGGCCGAGTTCCAGAAGCCGCCGGGCCGCCAGCGCGCCGCCGTAAAAATTGGAAGGCGAAACGCAATCGAGCATCATGGAGGGGTCAGCACTGTTGACAAGAACAGGTTGCAGTACGCCCTGCGTTATGCGGTGGATGATCTCCTCCTCGGGATCGAGCCCGATGGCCAGGAGGCCGTCCACCTCACAGACCCGCTGGATCAGGGAATCGTCGATCTGCTTCTGGTGCAATAGCCTGATGTCGAGTTCGAAACCGTCCGTCTGGGCGAGGCTGCGCAGCACATCGAAAATATCGTGGTAAAAGGCGCCAATATCGCCCGTCGCCCTTTCCGCGGACATGAGCGCGAGGATTGTCTTGCCTTCCAGCTGCACACCGACCGCCTGGTTGGTTGCCGGCCGCAAGGGGTAGCCGAGCTCCGCCGCAACTCCCAGAACCTTGGTCTGGATCGACGCGCTGATTCCTTTTTCCCCTGCGAGAACACGCGAGACTGTGCTGATGGAGACCCCGGCGCGCTGGGCGATATCCGACTGGCGCGGACGGCTGATGTCGGGCGTATCGTTCATATCGGCTCCTGCGCTTGCAAAAAAATCTATTATGATGCAAATATTGCAAACAGAGAAAATTTGCAAGAATTTAAGTGATATCAGAAAAATTTGCAAAACGCGGGAGGAGCAGATGCAAATGATTGATAGACGCGGGTTTTTGGTGACGGCGGCGCTGGCGAGCCTGGGTGCTGCGGCGGGCGGTTTTCGCGCGGCTGCGGCTGAAACCCGGCTTCGTTGCGTGTGGTGGGGATCTGCCGATCGCAGCAAGCGCACCAACGATGTGATCGCTCTTTACCAGAAGGCCAATCCGCAGACCGAGATCAGCGGGGAAATGATCGCCGGTTCCGATTACTGGACCAAGCTTGCGACATCGATGGCCGGGCGAAACGTCGCCGATATCTTCCAGCTTGAACCCTCCACCATCGCCGATTATTCGGGTCGAGGCGCCTGCATGGAGCTGGATCAGTTCGTCGGCAAGTCGCTTGATCTTTCCACCTTCGGCAAAAGCGAGATCGATCTCTGCCGTATCGACGGCAAGCTTTACGGCGTCGGCCTCGGGCTGAATTCCTTCTGCATGATGTATGACGCCGACACGCTGAAAGAAGCGGGTGTTTCCGTTCCACAGGATCAGATCACCTGGAAGGCGCTTGCTGAACTGGCGCGCGATTTCAAGAAGAACGGCCCGGCGAAGCGCAACTATTGGGCCGTACCCTATGGCGCGCGTTATCATTATGTCTTCGATGTCTGGCTGCGCCAGCGCGGCAAGCTTCTGTTTCAGGACGGCACCATCGGCTTCAACAAGGAAGATGCCAAGGAATGGTTCGCCTATTGGGAGGACCTGCGCGAGAACAAGCTTTGCGTTTCCGCCGATATCCAGACGCGTGACGACAATACCATCGAATCCAATGCGCTGACGCTTGGCAATTCGGCCATTGGTTTTGCCTATTCCAACCAGCTTGTCGGTTACCAGAAACTCAACAAGCAAACGCTGTCCATCGGCATGCTGCCGGGTGAGGGGCCGGGCAAGCCGACCGGGCATTATTATCGGCCGGGCCTCATCTGGTCCATCTCGTCCACTTCGACCAACGCGGAAGCGGCGGCGAAATTCATCAACTTCTTCGTCAACGATCTGGAAGCAGGCAAGGTACTCGGCGTCGAGCGCGGCGTGCCGCCCGCCAAGGTCGTGCGCGAGGCATTGTTGCCGACCCTCAACGAGACCGAGCGCAAGACGGTGGATTACATTGAGAGCCTGTCGGGCAAGCTCGATCCCTATCCGGAGCCCGCCCCGATCGGCGCCAATGAGTTCGACCGCGGCGTGATGCGCCCCATCGCCGATTCGCTCGCCTTCGGCCGCGCCACCGTGGATGAAGCAGCGCAAAATCTCGTCGACACCGGCACGCGGACCCTGCGCAAGCGCGGCTGACGACGAAAGGGCATCGCCGCGCGGTCTCGCAGCCGCGTGGCGATGCCTTTTTCATGAAGCGAGGGCGGTGAATCCCGCTTTCCGCCGTTTGGAAACGCCTGCATGGCAAACAGCACTGGACAAGTGCATGGCATTTAAGCCAGAAATTCTGATCTGGATCGATAAATCTGAAGATTAGAATATGGCGCCCAATTTCCTTCTCGTTGATGCTGAAAAAGAATTCGATGTGCTGAAAGCGGCCGCATCGCTGATCCGCGTGCAGATTTTGAAGCTCTTGCACGAGGCGAGCGGTCTCAATGTCAACGAAATTGCGCAGAGGCTGGATTTGCCCCAGTCCACCGTTTCCGCCGGCGTGGCCGTTCTGGAGGAGGCGGGGTTGCTGCGAACCGAGACGCGCAAGGCGCGCAAGGGCAGCCAGAAAATCTGCTTTGCCACCTGTGACGAACTCATCGTTTCCTTCCGAAAACCCGAAACCCCGGCGACCTCAAACTATATTGCCGTGGCGATGCCTCTCGGTCTTTACACGCAAAGTTCGGTAACGGCGCCCTGTGGCATCTGCTCGCCGGAGGGCATTATCGGGCTTCTGGATGTGCCCGATACGTTCATGGATCCGGACCGCATGAAGACGGCCTTGTTATGGCTGACATCGGGTTTCGTCGAGTATCAGTTCCCCAATAACGCCAAGATTCAGGGGCGGGAGGTCGAGGAAGTCGAGTTTTCCATGGAGGTCAGTTCAGAGGTTCCCGGAACCCACAGCAACTGGCCGTCGGACATCACCCTGTCCGTCAACGGCAGGGAAATCGGCGTCTGGACGTCGCCCGGCGATTTCGGAGACAAGCGGGGAACATTTACGCCGGACTGGTGGAAGCTGTCCGGTTCGCAATACGGTATGCTGAAAACATGGCGGATTACCGCCCAGGGAACCTTTGTGGATGGCACCCGGATTTCGGATGTGACGCTCGCGGATATCGATCTGACCAGCCACCGTTCCATCCGTCTGCGCATCGAGGTCAAGGCGGATGCGAAACATCCGGGCGGGCTGAACATATTTGGCCGCGGGTTCGGAAATTACGACCAGGACATCGTTTTACGCCTGCGAACGGCTGCCTGATCCAGCAAATTTAATAAGTATGATTTTCGCGGTTGACAGGCGCGGATTCCCTCGGCAACTATATTATCAAATGTGGTCTATACCATATTTCACGATATAAATGCGCATGGGAGGAGAGCCTTATGAAAGCGCGGGTTTCAGTCCACCGGGACTTCCGGATTGGGCGTATCGACGATCGTCTTTATTCCGCCTTCATCGAACATATGGGGCGCGCCATATACGGCGGCATCTACGAGCCGGGCCATCCTCAGGCGGATGAAAACGGCTTTCGCAAGGACGTTCTGAAATTCGTGCAGGACCTGAAGATCCCGGCCATCCGTTATCCGGGCGGTAACTTCGTTTCGGCCTATCGCTGGGAAGACGGCATTGGGCCGCGCGACCAGCGTCCCATCCGTCTCGATCTCGCCTGGCGCTCCAAGGAAACCAACCAGATCGGCATCAATGAATTCGCCGACTGGGCGCAGATGGCCGGCATCGAGATGATGCTCGCCGTCAATCTTGGCTCCCGTGGTCTGGACGACGCCCGCAACTTCCTCGAATACGTCAACTTCCCCGGCGGTACGACGCTCAGCGATCTGCGCCGCAGCCATGGCGCCGAAAAACCGCATGGCGTGAAAATGTGGTGCCTTGGCAACGAAATGGACGGTCCCTGGCAGATCGGTCACAAAACGGCGGTGGAGTACGGGCGTCTCGCCAACGAAACCGCCAAGGCCTTCAAGGGTTTCGACCCGACAATTGAAGCAATTGTCTGCGGCAGCTCCAATGACGGCATGCCCACTTATCCCGAATGGGAGCGGGAAGTGCTGGAGGAGTGCTATGAAAATGTGGATCACATCTCGCTGCACAAATATTTCGGCAACAACAGCCGCGACACGCTGAATTATTTCGGCAAGATCGAGGAAACCGGACGCTACATCCAGACGATTGCGGGCGTCATCGATTATGTGAAGGCGAAGAAGCGCGCCAAGAACGACGTCTCCATCTGCTTCGACGAATGGAACGTCTGGTATCACATCCGCGAAGAAGACGGCAAACGCATCAAGAGCTGGGACTGGCCAGAAGCGCCCGCACTTCTCGAAGAGACATACAATTTCGAGGACGCGCTGTTCGTGGCGGGTCTGCTCAACGAGTTCATCCGCCGTTCGGATCGGGTGCGCATCGCCTGCATCGCGCAGCTCGTCAATGTCATCGCGCCCATCCGTGCCGAGAAGAACGGCCCGGCATGGCGTCAGACGATCTATTATCCATACCAGTTCGCTTCGCTTTATGGCCGTGGCGTCGCGCTGAATGTCGCCGTTGATTGCCCGACCTATGACTGCAATGCGGCCGATGACGTCAAATATCTCGATGTCGCCGGTGTCTATGACGAGGCGGAAGGCATGGTGACATTGTTCGTGTTGAACCGGCACTTGACCGAGGCCGCCGACCTCGATGTCAGCCTCACCGGTTTCTCGTCGGCCACGCTCGATCTGCATCTGGCCATGGCGGGATATGATCTGCGTGTCGGTAATGGCCCGGATCAGCCGGATCGTGTCGTGCCGGTGCCGGGCAGCGGTGTCGGCGTCGAAGACGGAGCGCTGAAGGGCTCCGTGCCGGCGCTGTCTTATCATGTGCTGCGTCTGAAGGTTCAGTGAGGCGGCCATGGGTGTCCGTCTCAACAATATTGCCAAGTCCTTCGGCTCCTTCGCGGCGATCCGGGATGTCTCGATGGACATCCCGACCGGCAGCTTCGCGGTCTTCGTCGGGCCTTCCGGCTGCGGAAAATCCACGCTGCTGCGGATGATTGCCGGTCTTGAAGAGACCAGCGGCGGACGCATAGCCATCGACGACCGTGATGTCACGGCCGTCGAGCCGGCGGATCGCGGCGTTGCGATGGTTTTCCAGAACTACGCCCTCTATCCGCATCTGACGGTGTTCGAGAACATGGCGTTCAGCCTGCGTCTTGCCCGCCGGCCGAAGGCGGAGGTGAATCAGAGGGTGGGCGAGGCGGCCCGCATTCTGCAGCTGGAAGATCATCTGCAGAAAAAACCGTCGCAGCTTTCCGGTGGACAGCGCCAGCGCGTCGCCATCGGCCGCGCCATCGTTCGACAGCCGAAGGTCTTCCTGTTCGATGAGCCGCTTTCGAACCTCGATGCGGAGTTGCGCGTGCAGATGCGGCTGGAGCTGACCCGGCTTCACCGCAAGCTGGGTGCCACAATGATCTATGTCACCCATGATCAGGTGGAGGCCATGACGCTCGCGGACAAGATCTTCGTGTTGAAGGGCGGCGTCGTGCAGCAGGCGGGCGCTCCGCTCACCCTCTATGACGATCCTGATAACCGGTTCGTCGCGGGCTTCATCGGCTCACCGGCGATGAACTTCCTGCAGGCGGACGTCGTCGGACAGCACGAAGGCGTCGTGACGCTTTCGCCCGATGGCGGGCATGGACATATCGAGGCGCGGCTCTCGCAACCCGTCTCCGCCGGGCAGCGTGTCGAGATCGGGATCCGGCCCGAGCATCTGATCATAACACAGGACGGTGCCTTGCCGGTCGTCGTCGAGGTCGCGGAAGAGCTGGGCGACGTCTCCTACCTCTATACCCGCACTAGGGCCGGCAGGGAAATCATCGTGCAGCGCCAGGGCTCGCGCGAGAGCCTGGATGGCCGTCCGGTTTCGCTCACCGCCGCGCCCGACCACATCATGGTTTTCGACAGCGACGGCAGAAGGTTGCGATAGGCGCGAGGAGGCGCCTGTCGATGCAGCAGACCATCCCCGATGGGGTGTTTTCAAAGAAAACGGGAGGAGTGAACGATGCGACTGATCAAGACATTGCTTGTTGGCACGGTTCTGGGTTTGACCGCCCTGCCGGCGCTGGCCAGACAGGATATCGTCTGGTGGGATTTCCTGTCCGGCGGTGACGGCGTGCGCATGAAGGCGCTGATCGATGCCTTCAACAAGGAACATCCTGATATTCAGGTGAAGGGAACGACGCTCGAATGGGGCGTGCCCTTCTATACCAAGGTGCGGACCGCTTCTGCCGTCGGCGAAGGACCTGACGTCATGACCTATCACCTGTCCCGTGCGCCGCTGGCGCTGCAGGAGAAGGTGCTGAGCGAGATTACCGACAAGGATCTTGAGGATGCGGGACTGAAGAAGGACGATTTCTTCAGTGCGCCGCTCGATGCGGCCACCCATGACGGCAAGCTTTATGCCGTGCCTTTCGATATTCACGCGCTGGTTCTCTATTACAATGCCGATCTTCTCAAAGGCTCGCCCTATATCGATGCCGAAGGCAAGCTGACCGGTATCAAGACGATAGACGACTTCGAGAAGGCGCTGGCCTGGGCCAAGGAAAAAGGCGTCGAAACGCCGGTCACGTATCAGTCCGGCGGTGAAGCCGGTGTCTGGCGCGTCTTTTACACCTTGTTCTCGCAGCAGGGTGGTGAACTCGTCACCAATGGCGAGGTGCTGGCCGGCGACAATGCGGAGAAGGCCGCCAAGGCTATCGATACCATGTCGAAATGGCGCGAAAACGGCTGGGCGCCGGAGCAGGCGGAATATCCCGCTTCCGTCGCGCTCTTCTCCGCCGGAAAATCCGCCTTCCAGCTGAACGGCGTCTGGGAAGTGCCGACCTACAAGGACCTGGAAAAGAACAACAAGCTGGGCTTCAAATGGAGCGCGGTCGAGGTTCCGCCCTTCATGGGTAGACGCGCTACATGGGCGGATTCACACGCTTTTGCCATTCCCAACCAGGGTGACAAGACCGTTTCCGGCGAAAAACGCGCCGCGGTGATGAAGGTAATCGGCTGGATGGAAAAACACGCCATCAGCTGGGCCGATGCCGGCCATATCCCGGCGTATAAATCGATCACCGAGGGCAGCGATTACAAGGCGATGCAGCCGAACGCCACCTATGCGTCACTTGCGGAAGCAGCCGTGTTCGATCCGAAAACGACGATCACGGGTGTCGCTTCGCCTGCCTATGATGCCGCGCTCAACGTCATCGCTCCAGCCATTCAGGGCTTCATGAGCGGCACGGATGCGGTGGAGCAGATCAAGGAAGAGCTGCAAAGCAAGCTGAAGTGACAGGAACCGGCCCTCCGGTCTCTGGCCGGAGGGCGCCTGCAATGCGTGAAGTCCCGGAGACAGTCCATGGCTATGATTGAAAACCGGCGCAAGAAATCGCTGATCGCGCTGTCGATGGTGACGCCGTTCATCGTGGTCTTCGCCACCTTCTTCCTTTATCCGCTGATCGAGATGGTGCGCATGAGTTTCACCGATGCGCCCCTGATCGGTGATGGAAACTGGGTCGGGTTTGCAAACTACGCAAAGCTGCTGAGCGACCGCCTGTTTATAACGTCGCTGAAGAACAACGGTTATTTTGTGCTTCTAACCGTGGTCCCGACGACTGTCATCGCGCTGA
The DNA here is from genome assembly GCF_013285525.1 of Agrobacterium pusense. NCBI lineage: Bacteria > Pseudomonadati > Pseudomonadota > Alphaproteobacteria > Hyphomicrobiales > Rhizobiaceae > Agrobacterium > Agrobacterium pusense. The sequence continues at coordinate 124,264 of NZ_CP053857.1, read as the reverse complement.
TGATCGCACTCGCCGTCAGCCGCCTTTCGGGCGTCAGGCAGACGGTTGCGATGAGCCTGTTTTTCTTGCCCTATGTCTTGCCTGTATCGGTCGTCACGGAAATCTGGACGTGGATGCTCGATCTTCAGTTCGGCATTCTTCAGCCGGTGATTTCCCTGTTTGCCGGAAAACCGGTCGCGGTCTTCAAGAATCCCTATTGGGTCATGCCGATGGTCGCCGTCGTCACCATCTGGTGGACCAACGGTTTCAACGTATTGCTATTCATCGCGGGTCTTCGCAACATTCCGGCCGAGCTTTATGAGGCCGCCTCGCTCGATGGCGCAACGACGTCGCAACGCTTCTGGCGCGTGACCTGGCCGCTATTATGGCCCGTGACAGCCCTCGTGCTGACCCTTCAATTGATCCTGCAACTGAAGATATTCGACCAGATCTATCTCCTGAGCGGCGGCGGCCCTTTCAACTCAAGCTTCGTGCTGCTTCTAAAGGTCTATCGTGAAGCCTTCCAGCTCAACAATGGCGGTTATGCCTCTGCCGTCGCCACCGTGCTGTTCCTGCTGATCGTCATCGTTTCCATTCTCCAGTTCCAGTTGCTGCGCATCCGGAGGAACTCATGAGCCTTACCAGAAGACTAGAAAACATCATCCTGACCGTGCTGACCTTCTCGGCGGCGCTGGTATGGATATTTCCGCTCTACTGGACCTTCGTCACCTCCATTCGCTCGGATGAGAATGTTGCAGGGAACACCTTGCTGATACCCGACGAGTTCCGGCTGAGCGCCTATGTGAACGCCATCTTCAACACGCAGTTGATGAACTGGTATATCAACTCGGTCGGCACGGCGGCGATCGTTACCGTGTCGGTGCTTCTTATCTCGATGTTGTGCGCCTATGCCCTCTCGCAGATACGGTTTCCGGGCCGACGCCTGCTCTATGGCATCGTGCTGGCGAGTTTCATGGTGCCGGCGCAGACGCTTGTCGTCACGCAGTTCATCCTGATGAAAAACCTTAACCTCATCAACACCTGGGCAGGCATCATCCTGCCGCAGCTAATCACGCCCATCGTCATCATCGTCTACAAGCAGTTCTTCGACAGCGTGCCGAAGGAGATGCGCGAGGCTGTGGTTTTGGACGGCGGCGGTGAGTATACGATCCTTTTCAAGGTCTACCTGCCGCTGAACTGGGGCATTACGACCGCCATGGCGATCGTGACATTCATCACGGTCTGGAACGCCTTCTTCTGGCCCTTCCTCGTCGTCACCTCGGAAAACATGATGACGATCCCGATCGGCATCACCCAGGTCAATGACACATTCGGCGTTGCCTATGCACGGCTAATGGCCATTGCCATGCTTGCCGCGCTGCCGGTCATCATCGCCTACGTCATCTTCCAGCGGCGGGTAACGGAAGCCATCATGATCTCGTCCGGTGTGAAAGGGTGAGGGGGCGGACGATCAGATGACATGCGCCTTGTGCAGGGCTGTCAGCACGTCGTTCTTGAGGGTTGCCAGCCGGGGTGAGCGCCGGTCACGGGGGCGTGGCACGTCCACCTCGATCTCCTCCTGTATGCGACCGTCATGGGCACCCATCATGTAAATCCGGTCGCCGAGATAGAGAGCCTCATCGATATCGTGGGTGACGAGAAGGAATGAGATGCCGCGCTGTTCGACAAGCTTCAGAACAAGGTCCTGAAGCTTCATCCGCGTGAAGGCATCGACCGCGCTGAAGGGTTCATCGAGCAGCAGGATACGCGGTTGCGTATAGAGCGCCCGAGCGATGGCGACACGCTGCGCCATGCCGCCGGAAAGCGCCTTTGGCAGCGCCGCGCCGTGGCCGCTGAGGCCTACGTCGTTGATCAGCCCTTCAACCCGCTGCACGTCGAATTTCTTGCCGGCCGCATAGCCGATATTTTCGGCAACCGTCAGCCAGGGCATCAGGCGGGGTTCCTGAAAGACGAAGGCGATCGGCGGCGTGTCCGTCGCTCCGTCTTCTTCCTCCGTGTTGATCGTCACTGCGCCGGCAAATCGCCTGTCCAGACCTGCGGCGATGCGCAGCAGCGTGCTCTTTCCGCAGCCGCTTGGCCCGAGAAGAACCGCCGCTTCGCCATCGCCAAGCCCCAGACGAATGTCCTGAAGGACAACGGTATCGCCGAAGGCCTTTTCGCGCACGTCTACCTGAAGCAGGCTCATCGCAACCGCCCTCCTTCCTGCAGGGGATAGGTATCGCGCCAACGCAGGCAGCGTTCCTCGACGATCTTGAACAGGCTGTCGGATATCTTGCCGAGCACCGCAAGGCAGATGATGGCGATCATGACCAGATCGGGACGGGACAGTTCCCGCCCGTCGGAAAGCATGTAGCCGATCCCTTCGGATGCGGCCAGAAGCTCGGCTGCCACGACGCTCAGCCAGGCGAGGGACAGCCCGTAACGCAGGCCGGTGAAAAGATGAGGCAGGGAGGCCGGGATAAAAATTCGCCAGACCAGTACGGGCAGGGGCTGGCGATACATTTCGCCCACTTCCACAAGTTTGCGATCCACATTGCGGATGCCGGAGAACAGGTTGAGATAGACCGGGAAAAACGCGCTCTTGGCGATCAGGACGATTTTAGAGGTTTCGCCGATGCCGAACCAGATCATCAGCAGCGGCACCCAGGCGAGGCTCGGAACCGCGCGCAGGGCCTGAAACGTGGGCTCCAGATAACGCTCGGCGGCAACGACCAGCCCAACCAGCGATCCAACGATGACCGCAAGCACCGAGCCGATGACGAAGCCGACGAAAACGCGGGCGGTGCTTGCCGCGACATTGGTCCAGAGAGGTCCTTCAGCAAGCCGCAGAAACGTATCGTAGAGTTCCGATGGCGGCGGCAGCACATAAGGGCTCACCCAGCCCATGCGAACAAAAAGCTCGAGCAGCAGCAAAGACCCGACCGGCACGATCGCACCGCGCAGGTCGAACCGTGTGAAGAAAGCCCCCACCTTTTGCACAAGCGTCGATCGGGAAGGAGACTGTCTGGATGGCTGTCTCACGCGCTGAAATTCGCGCGGATGGGAATTCATGCGCCCAGCACCTTTTTCGCCGGAGCCGGGTCTATCAATGACGCAAGAACATTGTCGACATTGACGCCCGGACGCAGGACGTCGTCGCCAAGCAGCGGGGTAACGATACGGATCGAATTCAACAGTTCTTCACCCGGGACGGGGTCGTTCCAGTCACGCTTGTTGATGGTAAGTTCCGTGATCTTGGGGTCGTTGCCCGTGACCTTCGTGACGAAATCGATGAATTCGCTGTTATTCTCGCGGATCCATTTCTGCGTCTGCACCCACACGCCGAGCAGACGCTCTACCGCGCGCGGGTGTTTTGCCAGGAACGCCTCCGATACGCTGAAGACACTGCCGTCGCGCCAGCTACGCTCATCGAAAATTGCCCTGTCGCCGGCAAGCTCGGCCTGGGAGGTGTGCGGATCGATACCGACCCAGGCATCCACCTGTCCCTGCTGCAGCGCGTTGAACCCCTCGGGGTGCTGCAGGTTTACAACCTTGAGATCATCGACTGACAGCTTGTGTTGAGCAAGCGCGCGGACAAGGGTGAAATAGGGAGCCGTGCCCTTGGTGACGGCAATGGTCTTGCCCTTGAGACCGGCCACCGTCTTTACCGGCGAATCCGGACGCACCTGAATGATGGACGAACCGCCCCAGCTCGCTACATAGATGACTTTCAGCGGCACGCCATTGGCGCGGGCAAGAAAGGCCGAAAGCGCCGCGGAACCGGCGAAATCGGTCGAGCCGACCTTGAGGAACTCCAGCGAGTTGTTGCTGCCGCGCGATTGTACCCAGGTGATCTTGGTGCCGACATCCTTGAACGCTTCCTCAAGCCAGCCCTTGTTCTTTATCAGCAGCGTATGGGACGAATAAAATCCCCAGTCCAGCTTCAGCTCTGCCGGAAATTCCGGCGTGCTCTGTGCCAGCGCACCGCGAGTTGCAAGCGGCGCGGCAAGCGCGCCGGCAATACCGAGCTTGAGGATATGGCGGCGGGAATATTCGGCCTTCATTTAATTCACCTATTTTATGGATTTTATATACATAAAGGCTAAAGGCAGGGGTTTTTGTGGTCAATACGCACCTCTGGAACCCCATGCCAAACTTCGAAAGCGACGTGGAAAATCTCCCTAATCCCGAAGGGATAGGCGCGACATCCCGTTATCAAGCAAAGAAGCGGTTGACCGGGCGGTGCAGTCCGAGATGATCGCGCAATGTCGGACCTTCATAGTCCGTTCGGAACAGTCCGCGCTTTTGCAGTTCCGGCACGACCAGCGTGGTAAAATCGTCAAGACCGGCGGGCAGGAAGGGGAAAGTGACGTTGAAGCCGTCCGAGCCTTCCTCATGCAGCCATTGTTCCATCTCGTCGGCGATGGTTTTCGGCGTGCCGACGAAGGCGAGCCCCGCATAGCCGCCCAGCCGCTGCGCGAGTTGACGCACGGTCAACCCTTCGCTTCTGGCAAGTTCTATCACTCTTTCGCGGCTGGATTTGCTCGCATTCGTTTCCGGAATGTCGGGCAGCGGGGCGTCGGGATCGAAACCGGACACGTCGTGACCCAGCGCGATCGACAGCGATGCTATCGCGCTTTCATAGTGGACGAGGCTGTCGAGCCTGGCGCGCTTGGCTTTTGCCTCCTCGACCGTATCGCCGACAAGAACGAACGCGCCAGGCAGAATGACGATGCCATCACGCGACCGTCCGGCGGCGACCGTCCTGTCCTTTACGTCCTTGTAAAAGGCCTTGCCGGCTGCAAGGGTGGGTGTGGCCGCAAAGACCACCTCAGCGGTTTCGGCAGCGAGCTGGCGTCCGGGTTCGGATGCGCCGGCCTGAACGATGACCGGCCAGCCCTGCACCGGGCGGGCGATATTGAGCGGTCCGCGCACCGAAAATTCGGGGCCCCTGTGGTTCAGCACATGCATTTTTTCAGGGTCGAAGAACAGTCCGCTATCGACATCCCGAATGAAGGCATCATCCGAAAATGAATCCCACAGCCCGGTGACGACGTCATAGAATTCCCGCGCGCGGCCATAGCGCTCGGCGTGGTCGGGTTGATCATTTCGGCCGAAATTCCGGGCGGCGTCCGGGTTCGAGGTTGTGACGATGTTCCAGCCGGCGCGGCCATTGCTGAGGTGATCGAGAGAGGCAAAACGCCGGGCCACGTGATAGGGCTCGTCGAACGTGGTGGACGCCGTGGCGACGAGACCGATGCGCTGGGTGACGGCGGCCAGGGCGGAAAGAAGCGTGAAGGGCTCGAAGGAAGTAACGGTATGGCTGCGGCGCAGCGCCTCTGTGGGCATGTTCAGGACGGCGAGATGATCGGCCATGAAGAATGCGTCGAATTTCGCAGCTTCGAGCTGCTGCGCGAAACGCGCCAGATGGGCGAAATTGAAATTGGCGTCAGGAAAGGCGCCGGGATAACGCCATGCGCCCGTGTGGAGGCTGACGGGCCTCATAAAGGCGCCGAGATGCAGTTTGCGATCATTTGCCATTGGCTTTCACTCTCTTGTCGGTGTTTCGGCGCGGACGGCTCGCTGTCGCATCCGCTGGCGGGCGCAAGCCCGCTTCTTGCTTGCGGCGACGATATCCCCGTCAGGGAATTGGCGCGGCAAAGACTATTCCGATTATGATTTCCAAACCGAAAGATTTTTCCCGGGATCGCGTTTGCGACGATGCAACCGTCACTGCCGACCGGTTGTCGCGGGCTGGTAATATGTCTGCAACTTCGGATCGTCGTGTGAAGGTCCGGCAGGCGGCCTGCCACCGGACCTCTTTTTCGGTGCCGTCCGCGTTCAGACCGCCAGAAGCGCCTCGTTGCCCGTGCGGTGGGTCTCAATGGCGCTTTCCGTTTCGATACGCTTGCCTGTAGCCGGATCGAAGAAGTGCAACTGTGCGGCCGGCAGGCCGAGATGGATGCGCTGGCCGGGCTTCACGGCCAGGTCCTCGCCTATGGCAGCGGAGAATGTTTCGCCGGCAATCTCCGCGTGTACGATGCGGCCCGATCCCAGTTCTTCGACGAAATCGACGATGGCCGGCACGCCCTCGCCATCCGCGCCGACGAGGCATTGCTCCGGGCGGATGCCGACCGTTACGTCGCGGCCGCGCAGTTCCAGTGCGGTTTCGGGAAAGAGTTTCACCGGCGTGCCGGCCAGCATGACGGCGTGGGATTCCACTTCAACCCGGGTGGTGAACAGGTTCATGGCCGGCGAACCGATGAAGGATGCAACAAAGGTGCTGGCGGGACGATGATAGATATCGAGGGGATGACCGACCTGTTCGACGATGCCCCTGTTCATCACGACCAGCCGGTCGGCCAGCGTCATGGCTTCCACCTGGTCGTGGGTGACGAAGACGGAGGTGGCGGACAGGCGCTGGTGCAGCTTGCGGATTTCGGCGCGCATGGTGACACGCAGCTTGGCGTCGAGATTGGAGAGCGGCTCATCGAACAGGAAGACCTGCGGCTCCCGAATGATTGCCCGGGCCATGGCCACACGCTGGCGCTGGCCGCCGGAAAGCGCAGCCGGCTTGCGTTCCAGATAATCGGAAAGGCCGACAATCTTCGCCGTTTCCTCGATCCGGCGCTGGCGCTCGGCCCTGGCGACGCCGGCAACTTTCAGCGCGTAGCCGATATTGCCGGCGACGGTCATGTGCGGATAGAGCGCGTAGTTCTGAAATACCATGGCGCATCCGCGCTCACGCGGCTCGAGCCTGTTGACCACGCGTCCGCCAATCGCGATCTCGCCGGAGGTGATGTCCTCCAGCCCGGCGATCATGCGCAGAAGGGTGGACTTGCCGCAGCCGGAGGGGCCGAGGATGACGACGAATTCGCCGGAGCCGAAAGTGAGATCCACGCCATGCAGCGTGGGGGTCTTGCCATAGGATTTGCGGAGCTGGCGGATATCGATCTGAGCCATGATGGGAACCTTGTTGTTAAAAGCCGCGCGCCGTCACTTTTCGGACGAAACGAGACCGCGGACGAACCAGCGTTGCAGGAAGGCGACAACGAGAAGCGGCGGTGTGATGATGATGAGGGAGCCGGCCAGTGTCACGTTCCAGTCCGGCGTGCCGTCTTCGGCGGGCAGAAGGGCGCGCAGCGACATCATCACCGTCTTGTAGGAAGGATCGGTGACCATCAATAACGGCCAGAGATACTGGTTCCAGGCATAAACGAACATGATGGTGGTGAGCGCCGCCATGTTGGTTCGGGAGAGCGGCAACAGCATTTCCACGAAGAAGCGGATTGGCCCCGATCCGTCCATGCGCGCCGCTTCAGCCAGTTCGTCGGGGATGGTCATGAAGAACTGGCGGTATAGAAAGGTGCCGGTGGCGGTCGCGACCAGCGGCAGGGTGAGGCCGACATAGGAATTCAGGAGGTTCCACTCCACTGAGACCTCAATTCCGAACCATCCGAGGATGGAGCGGAAAGGCTGGAAAATATCCGCGGCCACCGAATAGGTCGGGACCACGCGCACTTCCAGCGGCAGCATGAGAGTGATGAACACCGTCCAGAAGAAGAGGTGCTTCAGCGGCGAGCGGAAGAACACGATGGCAAAGGCGGTAAAAGCCGAAAGGGCCACCTTGCCGATCGTGACCAGCGTGGCCATGATCATGCTGTTGAGAAGGGCGTTGCCGAGATTGGCGCGTTGCCAGGCGGTCTGGGCATTGGTGAGGAATTCGCCCTGTGGCAGAAAGCTGAACGGGATGCTGTTGACCTGAACGACAGACTGGCTAGCGCCGGCGATCACGACGAGCAGGGGACCGATGAGCAGAAGAAAACCGGCAATCATCAGCCCGTAGGTCAGGGCGTCGGCATAGGGGGTGCGCTGGATCATCGTCGCCTCACTTGTAATGGACCTGCCGCTCGACGAAGCGGAACTGGATGAAGGTGAAAATCATGATGAGGCCGATGAGGACGAGGCTCTGTGCCGAGGCGCCGGAATAGTTCAGCCCCTCGAATGCTTCGCTGACAATGCGGTAGACCATCACTTCGGTGGCGCGGTTGGGACCGCCCTCGGTGGTGGAGGCGACGATGCCGAACGTATCCGCGCCGACGAAACCCTCCGTCATCATGATGACGGTCAGGAAGAACAGGGTCGGTGCCAACAGCGGCACCTGAATGTCGATGGCGCGGCGGACGGGCCCGGAGCCGTCCATGGCGGCTGCTTCCGTCAGCGCGCGCGGCACGGATTGCAGGCCGGCGAACAGGAAGATGAAGGTGTAACCCGCCCATTTCCAGATGAAGATGACGATGACGAGGATCAGCGCGTGCTCGCCATATTTCGCCGGGTTCCAGAAATCCGGCCACCAGGCGTTGAGCGAGGCGGCAAGCCCGCGTTCCGGCGAGAGGATGAAACGGAAAGCCATGCCCGCCGCAGGCCCGGCGATGGCGTAAGGAAGAATGTAGAGCACCCGGAAAAAGCCGGAGCCGGGAAGGGCGCGATCCACGCAAAGCGCAAGGACAAGGCCGATGAGAATGGTGAAGAACGGACCGGCGACGGCGAAGATCAGGCTGACGAGCACCGATTGCCAGTAAAGCGGATCGAAGAAGGTCTCCTTGAAATTGGCGAGCCCGACGAATTCCGCCGCACCGCCGAAGGGCGGTTCAAGTGTGAACGCCCAGTTGATGACCGCTGCCACGGGCCAATAAAAGAACAGAAAGATCAGCAGAAGCTGCGGCAGGGCGAACAGCACGGGCAACCACGTGCTCTTGAAGACGGCGCGCTTTTCCATTGAGTAACCGGCAAAAGTGGAGAACTGGACGGGCTTGCCCGGGAGATCCCGCGGGCAAGCCCCTGAAAAACGGCGAAGCTTAGTTCAGCTTGGCGCCGGCATAGGTCTTTTCGAAGCGGCGCAGGCCGGCATTGGAGCGCTCGACGGCCTTGTCGAGTTCCCCCTGAACGTCGGCATTCTGCATGAAGATGGCTTCGAGTGCCGTGGAGACTTCCTTCCGGATCTGCGTGAAGTTGCCGAGACGGATGCCGCGCGTATATTCGGAAGGCGGCGTGAAGGTCAGGCTCTCGATTGCCTTTTCACGGCCCTTATAGGGTGCCTTGTCGTAGAAGCCGTTGGCCTTCATGGCGTCGAAGCCGGTCTTGGTGACCGGGATGTAACCGGTGACCGTGGACCACCACTGAACCATCTCCGGCTGGGCGATGAAGTTGAGGAATGCTGCCGCGCCCTTGTATTCCGCTTCCGGACGGCCGGCCATGACCCACAGGGAAGCGCCACCGACGAGTGAGTTCTGCCGCTGCGTGCCCTTCCAGACCGGCAGCATGGCCACGTCCCACTTCACGCCCTCAGGCATGCCTTTGCCCACGGTGCCGTGCCCGGCAATCGAAGACATGAACATCTGGCAGGTCTGCGAGGTGAATGCGGGCAGGATGTCCATGCCGAGCTGCTTCGTCTTGACGACGAACAGCTTCTCGTCCTGCATCTTTTTGAAGAATTTCACATGGTCGACGAACTTGGTCTTGTTGATCGTCAGTTCCGCGTCGAGGCCCTGATAGCCGTTGCCTTTGGTGGCGATCGGCTGGTTATGGATGGCGGAGAACTGTTCCATCAGCATCCAGGTGTCGAAGTTGAAGGCGAGCGGGCATTCGAAGCCGGCGGCTTTCAGCTTCTTCGCGGCCTCTTCAACCTGTTCCCATGTATCGGGCTTGAAGGTGATGCCGGCTTTTTCGAACGCATCGACATTGTAATAGAAGACAGCGGTGGATGAATTGTAGGGGAAGGAGTTCAGCTCGCCCGCAGCCGTTGCATAATAATTGGCAATGCCGGGGAAATAATTGTCCCAGTCGATCTTGTAGCCATTGTCAGCCATCAGCTTTTTCGCGGGAACGAAAGCCTTGGACAGCATCATGTCCAGCGTGCCGGCGTCGTAAATCTGGGTGATCGCCGGCTGCTTCTTGGCGCGGTAGGCGGCGATGGTGTTCTGCAGCGTGGCATCGTAATCGTTCTGAGACGTGCAGACGATCTCGAATTCAGCCTGGGATTCGTTGAACTTCTTGCAGGTGTCCTGAACGCGTTCGCCAAGATCGCCGGAAAGGCCGTACCAGAATTCGAACTTGGTCTTTTCAGCGTGGGCAGCCGTGGCGCCGAAGGCGGCGGCAATGGCGACGCCGGCCACGAAAGAGGTCAGAGCGGAAGATTTCATGAGTTGAGCCCCGTTGATGGAATGATGGCCTGATCGGCAGGGACGTCATGTCCTGAGCACGAAGCCACGGGCTCTGCTAACAGTCGTATTTGACGGATAGCTTACATTTTGTTGAACGTTTTATGATGACTTGCGGCGCAGCATCGTCGGCGCGGCGAAATACGATCGCTGGAAGCGCAATGCGTGTATTTCTATTTAGACGTCAGTTATTTACGTGGAAAGCGGGCGTTCCGCTACCTGATGCTGAACCGTCTCTCTCCATCAACCCCGGCGTGTGGCTTCGATGGCGGCGACGTCGATTTTCTTCATATCCATCATCGCCGTGAAGGCTCGTCTGGCTTCTGCCCCGCCGGCAGCCATGGCATCCATCAGTACGCGCGGCGTGATCTGCCAGGAGATGCCCCATTTGTCCTTGCACCAGCCGCAGGCGCTTTCCTGGCCGCCATTGCCAACGATGGCGTTCCAGTAGCGGTCGGTTTCCTCCTGATCTTCAGTCGATATCTGGAATGAGAAAGCTTCGCTGTGCTTGAATTGCGGCCCACCATTGAGGCCGATGCAGGTTACGCCCGCGACAGTGAACTGCACCATGAGAACGTCCCCCTGCTTGCCGGAGGGATAGTCGCCCGGCGCGTGATACACTTTTATAACCTCGCTATCGGGAAACGTGTCGGCATAAAAACGGGCCGCTGCCTCTGCGTCCTTGTCGTACCAGATACAGATCATGTTCTTTTGCATGGGTATGGTCCTCCGAGGTTGACGGCTTCCCCCTTGCCGGCGGGTAACTCATGGGCAGATTGACGGCTCCCCATCCGGCATAAAATGCAGCCGCAGCGCAAACGTTCCGAAAACAATACGTGACCAGTGTCAAAGCCAGCGTCTCACCCTGCGGCGATAGGCAACATAGGCCGGGCCAAGTTCCTTTGTCAGCACGCGCTCTTCAATGTTGACCTGCAGCATCACCGCAATGATGAGGACGATGGCGACGGTGAGCTGCAGAACGGAGGTGAACACCAGAACCAATCCCGCAAACAGCACAATCTGCCCGACGAAGACCGGGTTTCTTGACATGCTGAAAGGCCCGGTATCCACGATGGTTCCGAGATGGCCTTCGGCCGCGCCGATGCGCCACGATTTGCCCATGTAATGCTGCGCGTAGAGCGCGAGCGCACTTCCCCCCAGCGCCATAAACACCCCAGCGAAGCGGATGGCTGCGCCGGTATAGTGTCGGTCCAGCAGCCAACCGGCCTGTTGCGGTTCCAGCCAGAGGGTGAAAAGCGGCAGAAGCGCGCCGAGAAGAAACGCGACACGGAAAAGCGTGGCGGGAACGGTTTGCCTTTCGCGACCCTTGGCAAAAAGCCAGACCGGTTCGCCCGTGCGCTTCGCCAGCCGGGCCGTCAACCATAAGAAACCACCGATATAGGTCCACACCGCAAGCACTGCCACAAGATCAATCATGTCTCCCCCAAATATATTGCCCAAGCCGGGAGCGGGCTCCCGACTCGGAACAAATGTAGCAATGGAGCTATTGCATCGCCCTGTCTTCGACTACGGGGCCAGGTGTGAAATTGCAAAAAACGAACCAATGAATGGAAATTTCGCTAGAGTACGCACGCGCATCGGACAAAAATAAAATTATCATTAAATATCAATTAATACTGAAATTATAATATGCGTGAATAATTTTGGATAGAAACGTCCTGTTTTATCGGAGAAGCGCGCTTGAGTGTTCTTGATCGTGGTGCCAATGCTTTCGCGGTTCTCGCCGCGCTTTCCAAATCCCAGGCCATCATAGAATTCGACCTTTCGGGAAAGATTCTTGCCGCCAATGAGAATTTCTGTCGGGCTCTGGGTTACGAACTTTCGGAAATCCTCGGCAGGCATCACAGCATGTTCGTCGAACCCGCCGTCGTGGCTTCGGCGGATTACAAGGGCTTCTGGGCAAAACTTGCTGCCGGTCAGTTCGATCAGCAACAGTATAAGCGCATCGGCAAGGGCGGCAGGGAGGTCTGGATCGAGGCTTCCTATAACCCCGTGTTTCGCCGCGGCAAGCCGGTGAAGGTGGTGAAGATCGCTACAGACATCACCGCACGCAAGCTGAAGGCGGCGGAAGACGCCGGCAAGATCGACGCCCTTTCCCGGGCGCAGGCCATCATCGAATTCTCGCCGAACGGCGAAATCCTGACTGCCAACGAGAATTTTCTGACGGCGCTGGGCTATTCTCTGGCGGAAGTGCAGGGCCGGCATCATTCCATGTTCTGCGAGTCGGCCTATACACACTCACCGGCCTACAGGCAGTTCTGGGAAAGGCTCGCCGGCGGCGATCTGGTGGCCGATGAATTCATGCGTCTTGGCAAGGGCGGCCGCAAGGTCTTCATCCAGGCTTCCTATAATCCGATCTTCGATCTGAATGGGAAAGTGTTCAAGGTCGTCAAATTCGCGACCGATGTGACCGGCCGTGTCGAGAATGTCGAAAAGCTGGCGCAATGCCTTACAGACCTTGCCGAAGGCGATCTTGCCCAGAGCATCGACACGCCTTTCATTCCCTCGCTTGAACGGCTGCGCACGGATTTCAACGCGGCTTCGGAAAAGCTCAAGCGGGCCATGACGCGGGTGTCTGAAAATGCCGGCGCCATTTCTTCCGGGTCGAATGAAATACGATCCGCGGCAGATGATCTTGCCAGACGGACGGAGCAGCAGGCGGCTTCGATAGAGGAGACCGCAGCCGCGCTCGAAGAGGTCACCACCGCAGTCAGTGACTCAAGCCGTCGGGCGGAAGAAGCCGGCAGGATCGTTGCCCGTGCCCGCGACCATGCCGAACATTCAGGCCAGGTGGTGCGCGATGCCATAGGCGCCATGGATCAGATTGAAAAATCATCGCGGGAAATCTCGAGCATCATCGGCGTGATCGACGAAATTGCTTTCCAGACCAACCTTCTGGCGCTCAATGCGGGCGTGGAAGCGGCCCGTGCAGGCGAGGCAGGCAAGGGCTTTGCCGTTGTCGCGCAGGAGGTGCGCGAGCTTGCGCAGCGCTCGGCGACGGCCGCAAAGGAAATCAAGAACCTGATCAACGCTTCGGGCAAGCAGGTGGAAAACGGCGTCGGCCTCGTCACCAGGGCGGGTTCGGCGCTGCAGGAAATCGCAGAGCAGGTCCGCGACATCAATACCAATGTGGCGGCGATCGTGGATGCGGCGCGCGAACAGTCCACGGCGCTTGCCGAAATCAATCAGGCGGTCAACAGCGTGGATCAGGCTACCCAGCAGAACGCCGCGATGGTGGAGGAGCAGACGGCCGCAAGCCACAGCCTCGCGCGGGAGGCTGCGGCCCTGTTCGAGCTCCTTGGCCAGTTCCGGTTCGAGGAGACTGCGCGTCATGCGGCCTCTACGCGCAGCGGATCCGGCCAGCGCGGTGCCGCCGCGCCGCGCCACCCGCTATCCCGCCCGTCGGGCGTGCGTGGCGCATCGAGCGCGGCTGTCGCGCGTGAGGAATGGCAGGACTTCTAGAAGCATCTCCGGTTCCCTTCCATCCCCTGCGGGCCTTGGCATGGGGCCATGAAACGTCTGAAACCGAAATCGATCCATGCAAGTGCGGGGTATAGGCATATCGTCGCGATTGTCGGATAATCGACGCAGCGCGCCTGAAGATTACGGGGACTTTCGTTTGGCAGGGATGACATCAACAGGCAGGGTCGTGCTCGTTCTCTGCTGGCTGGCGGCGTTTCTCGGGCCGGCGCAGGCCGAAACGCCGGCTGACGGCAAGGCGTCCTGCGCCCATGCCCACGATGTGGCGCCCGAATTGTGCATCAGTCCCCAGAGCTACAACAGGGACCTTTGCCACGCCATCGAGGTTCTCGCCGCGCGCCATGCCGTTCCGCCGGATTATTTCGCCAGGCTGATCTGGCGGGAGAGCCTGTTCCGGGCCGATGCGGTGAGCCCGAAGGGGGCGGAAGGCATTGCCCAGTTCATGCCGGGAACGGCAAGGCTGCGTGGTCTGGACAACAGTTTCAACATCATTGCTGCGCTGGAGGCGTCGTCACGCTATCTGTCGGAGCTGAAGCTGCGCTTCGGCAATTTCGGTCTGGCAGCCGCAGCCTATAATGCCGGCGAGGCGGGGCTGCGCGGTTTTATCGCGACAGGTCGCCTGCCGGTCGAAACACGCGATTATGTCTTTGCAATCACCGGGTACCCTGTGGAAAGCTGGAAAGACAATCCACCGGATGAGGCCGCGCCGGCGCTGGACGGCAGCCGGCCCTTCATCGACGCCTGCCTGCGGCTTGCCGATACACGCACGATCAACGATCCCGTCCTGATATCTTCGGCCGACTGGGCGCCATGGGGTGTGCAGCTTGCCGCCCATTACAATCCGACGGTGGCGAACCGGCTCTTTACCCGTGCCATAGGCCAATTGTCGGGGCCTCTCAATGCCGAGCGCGCACTGATCGTGCGGCAAAGGGGTGGCAATTTTGGGTCGCGCCCGCGTTACGCCGCGCGCATCGGCCGCGAGACCAGAGCCGAAGCCAATGCGCTTTGTGGTGAAATCCGCGGGGCGGGTGTTCCCTGCACCGTGTTCCGCAACCGCTAGCGGAGGCCGCGGCTGATCATGACAAGTTGATCGGCCCATACGCCGCTCCTCCTTTCAGTGCGAGATGATCGCTCCTAGATTTGCGGCCGGCGGCGACCGCAACCCGCGGGCCGGTGACGTGTGACGAGGGGATGAATTGCACATGAGATTGCTTGAAACCGGAGCGCTGGCAGCGATGCTGACCATGGCCGTGGCGTGCACCAGCACCGGGCAGACGGAAATCACCCGCACTGTGGCCGGTTTTAAAGGGCAGCCGCGGGAGGCGGCAATCGCTCGGCTTGGCCGTCCCAACAAGGTCATCATCGAAAAGGGCGCAACCGAATCCTACTGGCTGAAAGTGGATGTCGAGACCTATGCCGGGCTCAGCAACCGGCGCGAATACCGGACCGTCGACGGGCAGGCGCAGGTCTCGCAGACCGAGGGCATGAAAATCAAGCAACATCGCCGCGACTGCATCATCAAGATCACCGCGGACGCAGCTTCCATCATCACCACGAGCGAGATCATCGGCGATCCGGCAAGCTGCGAGACTGTCCTGGGGCGTCCGGCTCCCTGACCGCCGCGGTTGAGATCGCCGCAGATTTACAGATGACGGCGGTTTTTTCCGAAGCCCGAAACCGTGCGCGTCTTTCATTGACGGATTGGCGCCGCCTTTCTGTGGATGAGAGCGTCTGCTGTTGTTACCGTGAGCCTCTACGCATATGTTGGAGTACTGATTTTCGATTTCCGGGCAAGGCGGCAGGCACCTCATGACCTCCCAGTTGGACTTTTTCGCTTCCGCGGCCGCGCGGCTTCCCGAGACCGAACGGGGGCGAAAAATGCCGGGACGCGGAGCGGTGCAGAGGGTCGCGATGGATGACGAGGGGCTGGCGGGCTATCTCGAATCCACCGGCAATTACCGCGTTCTGCGCAAGCTCATGCCGCGTCAGGTCGTGGAACGGCCAAGGCCGGAATTTTCCCGCCGGGGCGTGATCCTCGACACCGAAACCACGGGTCTGAACCACCGGACGGACGAAATAATCGAGATCGGCGTCATCGCCTTCACGTTCGACGATCAGGGCGTCATTGGCGACGTCACCGGCATTTACGGCGGACTGCGGCAGCCCAACGTCGCCATACCGGCGGAGATCACCCGGCTGACGGGGATCACCGATGACATGGTTGCGGGGCAGGCGATCGACATGGAGCGGCTGACTTTTCTCGTCGGCGATGCCGATCTGATCATTGCCCACAATGCCGGCTTCGACCGTCCCTTCTGTGAAGCCTTCTCGTCCATATTCAACGAGAAGGCCTGGGCCTGCTCCGTTTCCGAAATCGACTGGCGGGTGCGTGGATTTGAGGGCAACAAGCTGGGTTATCTGATCGGTCAGTCCGGTTATTTCCATGATGGCCATCGCGCCGTTGATGATTGCTTCGCGCTGCTGGAGGTGCTCGAGCAGAACCGGCCGGGCCAGGAAGGCATGACGCCCTTCATGGAGCTTCACGCGGCTAGCCGTAGATCGCGCGTCCGGATCTACGCGGAGAACAGCCCCTTCGATATGAAGGATCACCTGAAAAAGCGGGGTTATCGCTGGTCGGACGGTTCGGACGGCCGGCCGAAATCCTGGTGGGCGGAGCTGCCGGAAGAGATGCTGGCGGAGGAGCTGCATTTTCTGCGCACCGAAATCTATCGCTGGGACGCCGACCCTACGGTCAAATATCTCACGGCTTTCGACCGGTTCAAGGCCGGGTAGGGTTAATCGCCTGCGGGCGCTTTGATCGAATGATGAAAATCTGTCCTGTTAACAGGCTGCTTCTTTCGTGTGCGCTGGACGGATTGCTCAAATTTTGAGCTCATGTCGTTTTCCCCGCGATTGAAAGTGGGGAATCCGTCTGGCACGGGCTTTGCTTTCTGTCTTGTATGCAAGATTTACATACCAGGCAGGATCGTCAGATAAACATTGAAGAGGCCATCGTATCCGGCATTTTGTCGGCGCGTATCCGGCCGGGCACACGGCTCAGCGAAAACCAGCTAGCCGGTCTTTTCTCCGTATCGCGCACACGGGTACGCGAGGCGATGATGCGGCTGGAAACCCGGGGAATCGTCCACGTGAGTGCGAGGCGGGGCTGGTTCGTGGTCGAGCCGTCTGCCGAGGAGGCGATGACCATCTATGAAGCGCGCCGGATCATCGAATCCGGGTTGCTGCGCAGTATGCGGACCCTTACCGAGGAAGGGCGCGGCGTTCTCCTGGCGCATCTCGAGGAAGAGAAAGTCGCCATAGCCACGGGCGACCGGCAGCGCCTGACCTGCCTCATGGGCGATTTTCACATCAGGATCGCCGAGCTTTGTGGCAATGCCGTCCTCGTTGAACTGCTGCGCGACCTGACGGCCCGCACGATCCTCATTTCCATGCTTTACCAGTCGGAATTCCATGCGCTGCAGTCGCATCAGGGACATTGCCGGATATTCGAGGCGATGGCAGCCGGCGATTTCGCGAGGGCGGCGGAGCTTTCAATCGAACATCTGGACGAGGTGGAAACCGGCCTCGATCTCACCCGGCGACCTGACCCGCTCGCCGGTCTTCGCCACTCGCTTGCCCTTCCGGAACATAACGGCGGCGATACCGACAAAAAAACCGAGCAACAGAACCAGTACAAGGAGAATGACCCATGATATTCAGACGGACCTTCATCGCTGCCGCCGCCATGGCTGCCGCCTTCGGATTTTCCGCGCCGGCAAAGGCGGACGCCCTTGCCGACATTGCCGCACGCGGCACGCTGCGCGTCGCCGTGCCGCAGGATTTTCCGCCCTTTGGCAGTGTCGGGGCCGACATGACCCCGCAGGGTTATGACATCGACGTCGCGAAGTTGATCGCCGACAAGCTGGGCGTGAAGGTGGAGCTGGTGCCGGTCACCAGCGCCAACCGCGTTCCCTATCTGCAGACCAACAAAGTCGATCTGGTGATCTCCAGCCTCGGCAAGAACGCCGAACGCGAGAAGGTCATCGATTTTTCGACCGCCTATGCTCCTTTTTTCAACGGCGTATTCGGTCCGCAGGACGTTTCCCTCTCCAAAGCCGAGGACCTGAAGGGCAAGACCATTGCCGTGACGCGCGGTTCGGTCGAAGACCTCGAGCTGACGAAGGTTGCGCCCGCTGACGCCACCATCAAGCGCTATGAGGACAATAACGGCACTATCTCTGCCTTCCTGTCCGGTCAGGCGGAGGTTGTCGCAACCGGCAATGTGGTCGCCGCCGCCATTCTGGCGAAGAACCCGCCGAAGCGGCCGGAAATGAAATTCCTGATCAAGAATTCGCCCTGCTACATCGGTCTCAACAAAAATGAGACGGCCCTGCTGGAAAAGGTCAATGCGACTATCGCCGCGGCCAAGGCGGACGGTTCGCTGAATGCCATCGCCACCAAATGGCTCGGGCAGGATCTGCCGGCCGATCTCTGATCGTCACATATCCCCGTCGTCCCGGTTGCCCGGGACGGCTTTCTCACCACCGGCGCAAGGGGACTTTTCTTGAGCTATCAATTTGATTTCCTGTGGCTCGGCGAATATTGGCCGCAGATCGCCAAGGGTATTGCCATCACCAGCCAGCTGACGCTGGTGGGTGGCGTCATCGGCGTGTCGCTCGGCACCGCCTGCGCCTGGGCCCGTGCACTTGGCCCCTCCTGGCTAAGGCCCATCGTCGGCGGTTACGTCGAACTTATCCGCAATACGCCTTTCCTCATCCAGCTGTTTTTTATCTTTTTCGGCCTGCCGTCGCTTGGTTTCAAGCTTTCGGAGCTGACCGCCGCCAATCTGGCGATGATCGTCAATCTCGGCGCCTATAGCTGCGAGATCATTCGCGCCGGCATCCAGGCAACACCGAAAGGTCAGTTCGAGGCGGGGGCAAGCCTTGCGATGACGCGCTTCGAAACCTTCCGCCACGTGGTGCTCCGGCCATCGCTGCAGCGCATCTGGCCAGCGCTCACGTCGCAGGTTGTCATCGTCATGCTCGGGTCGGCGGTTGTCTCGCAGATCGCGGTGGAGGACCTGACGTTTGCGGCCAACTTCATCCAGTCGCGCACCTTTCGCGCCTTCGAGGCCTATATTGTTTCGACGGTGATCTACCTGCTGCTCGCGATCCTGCTGCGGCAGGGCATGCTGGCGCTGGGCGGCTTCCTTTTTCCGCGGAGGCTGGCGCGATGATGGAATTCACCTTCTGGGATATTCTGCGCAACCTGTTGCTTGCCACGCGCTGGACGCTGCTGCTGTCGCTGGTTTCCTTCGCTGGCGGAGGCCTGGTCGGCCTCGCGCTTCTGTGGCTGCGCATCAGTCCGCGTCCGGCCTTGAGCCGTCTTGCCCGCATCTATATCGAACTCTTTCAGGGCACGCCGCTCCTGATGCAGCTTTTCATCGCCTTTTTCGGCCTCGGCCTCTTCGGAATCGATGTTCCAGCCTGGCTTGCCGCAGGCGTGGCGCTCATCCTGTGGACTGCTGCGTTTCTGGCGGAAATCTGGCGCGGCTGTGTAGAGTCGATCGCAAAGGGGCAATGGGAAGCCTCGGCAAGCCTTGCCATGGGCCGCCTGCAGCAGATGCGTTACGTCATCCTGCCCCAGGCGATGAAGGTCGCCATTCCACCGACAGTCGGTTTTTCCGTCCAGGTCATCAAGGGCACCGCGCTCACCTCCATTATCGGTTTCGTCGAACTGTCCAAGGCCGGCACGATCGTCACCAACGCGACCTTCCAGCCTTTCACGGTATACGGGCTGGTGGCGCTCATCTATTTCGCCCTCTGCTGGCCGCTGTCGAAATCCAGCCAGTTTCTCGAAAGGAAGCTCAATGTCGCTCATCGAAATCACTGAAGTCCACAAGAGCTTTGGCGACAACGAGGTGCTGAAGGGCATCAACCTGGATGTCGAGCCCGGAGAGGTGATCGCGATCATCGGGAAAAGCGGTTCGGGAAAATCGACGCTGCTGCGCTGTATCAACGGTCTTGAGACGATCAGCAGCGGCTCCATTCAGGTGGCGGGCGCCCAGCTGCTTGATGACGAGCTGCATCTGAAGGCCCTCAGATTAAAGGTGGGCATGATTTTCCAGCAGTTCAATCTCTTCCCGCATCTGACTGCCGGCGGCAATGTGATGCTGTCGCAGATGGTGGTGAAGAAGCTGGCGGCGCCCGAGGCGGAGGCGATGGCGCGCAGGATGCTGGAGCGTGTCGGTCTGGCGCACAAGTTCGACTCCTATCCGGACCAGCTCTCCGGCGGTCAGCAGCAGCGTGTAGCCATCGCCCGCGCGCTTGCCATGCAGCCCATCGCGCTTCTGTGTGATGAAATCACGTCCGCGCTTGACCCGGAACTGGTGTCGGAGGTGCTCGCTGTCGTGCGTGAGCTTGCCAGGGAGGGCATGACACTTTTGATGGTGACGCATGAAATGAAGTTCGCCCGTGACGTCTGCTCGCGCGTCGTCTTCATGCATCAGGGAAGGGTACACGAGATCGGCCCGCCGGAAGAAGTTTTCGCTAACCCCCGCACACCGGAACTCAGGCAGTTCCTCGGTGTGCTCTAACATTCCATGGCTGCGCACGCCCGCAGAACGGCGTGCGCAGTGGCCCGTGCGCCGCAGGCTTCGCGCTGCGACTTGCGCGTTCATGCGCCATGTGAACCAGCGGCGCGTAATCAATTAGTCGCCAAGATTGCATACAATTTTTCCATCGTATCGAAAACAATCGCTGTAAATTTGGGCACTCTTCCCTCCCGGTGTGTCTCCCCTTTTAAATTATCCTTTTGCATCAATGAGAAAGCCGATTGGCACGCCTCCTGCATGGATGGAAGTGTCGCAGGAGAGTGTTTATGAGCAAAGCCGCAGCAATTGACATCGCTTCCGTATCCAAGATTTACGGCAACACCACCGCCGTCCATGCGATAAGCCTGAAGATACCGGCCGGGAGCTACTGCTGCCTGCTCGGCCCGTCGGGCTGCGGCAAGACCTCGACGCTCCGGATGATCGCTGGTCACGAGAGCATTTCCAGCGGCGATGTCAGGCTTGGCAACACCGTCGTGACCGATTTGCCGCCCGCCCGGCGCGGCACGGCGATGATGTTCCAGTCCTATGCGCTGTTTCCGCATCTCGATCTCGTCGACAATGTCGCCTTCAGCCTCAAGATGAAGGGCGTGGACAGGGAGACCCGACGCACAAGGGCGCTGGACATGCTGCGCCTGATGCAGCTCGAGCCTTATGCCGGCCGCCGCCCGGCGCAGCTTTCCGGCGGGCAGCAGCAGCGCGTGGCGCTGGCGCGCGCGCTCATTACCGATCCCGAGGCGCTGTTGCTGGACGAGCCGCTTTCGGCGCTTGACCCTTTCCTCAAGATCCGCATGCGCGCCGAGCTGAAGAAGCTGCAGACCTCGCTCGGCATCACCTTCGTCCACGTCACCCACAGTCAGGAAGAGGCGATGGCACTGGCCGATATCATCGTCGTCATGAATGACGGCCGCATCGAGCAGGCCGCGACCCCGCGTGAGGTTTTCGAGCGACCGGCGACCGCTTTCGTCGCCCGTTTCATGGGCGACCACAATGTCATTTCCGGACGATTCAGGGAAAGGTCCGGCGAGCTGGTGACGCTTGAAGTCGCAGGCGGCGGCACATTTACCGCGACAGGCGCGGCGCCGGATGACGGGGCGGTCGATATCGCCGTTCGCACCGATCGGGTGCGTGTGGGTGAGACCGATCAACCCGGTCTCGGTTTCACGGGCATCGTCTCCATTGTCGAGTATCGCGGCGCCACCGTGAAGATCGCCGTAACCGGCGCCGGCATGGAGGATTTCAACGTCATCCTCAGCGACGCCGCCTTTTTCGAAAACCCGGTCAGGACCGGCGACGCCATACCGCTTTCATGGAATGCGGCCGATGCCATCGTGCTCGGCCGGGTAGAGAAGTGACCCCAAAAATAACCAGAGGAGAACTTTGAAATGACCGATACCACCAGCAGCAAGAAGGGCCTGTCCCGCCGTGGCCTCCTGAAAGCGGGCGCGGCTGCCACGGGTGCAGCAATCGGCTCCGGCCTCATCACCGGCTTCCCGACCATCTGGGCGCAGAACCCCATCACCATCCGCCAGTTCGGCACTGGCGTCTCCAACCTCAACGCCATTGCCGAAAAGTGCAAGGCGGACCTCGGCATCACGCTTGAGATGACCGCGACGGATTCCGACGCCGCTGCCCAGCGCGCCGTCACCCAGCCGAACTCCTACGATATCGCCGATATCGAATACTGGATCCTCAAGAAGGTCTATCCGGCAGGCGTCATCCAGCCGATGGAAATCAAGAAGCTCAAATATTACGACAAGATCGTGCCGCTGTTCAAAAACGGCAAGCTGAAGCCTGACAGCGTGGTCGCGCAGGGCACCGCGCCGCACACGGTCGGTTACGTCGAGAAGCCCGGCGACAAGACATTTGCCAAGGGTGAGACCGATTATTTCACCATGGTTCCGACCATCTACAATGCCGATACGCTCGGCATCCGCCCCGATCTCGTCGGCCGCGATATCACCAGCTGGGCCGATATCATGGACCCCAAGTTCAAGGGCAAGACCTCCATCCTCAACATCCCGTCCATCGGCATCATGGACGCGGCGATGATCATGGAAGCCATGGGCAACATCAAATATGCCGACAAGGGCAACATGACGAAGGCAGAAATCGACAAGACCATCGATTTCCTCATCAAGGCCAAGAAGGACGGCCAGTTCCGCGCCTTCTGGAAGAGCTTCGACGAAAGCGTCAACCTCATGGCCTCGGGCGAAGTCATCATCCAGTCCATGTGGTCGCCGGCCGTTGCCGCGGTCCGCTCGAAGGGCATCGCCTGCAAATACCAGCCGCTGAAGGAAGGCTATCGCTCCTGGGGCGGCGGTCTCGGTCTCGCCAAGCATCTGTCCGGTGCGAAGCTCGATGCAGCCTATGAATATATCAACTGGTACACCTCGGGCTGGGTCGGCGCCTACCTCAACCGTCAGGGTTATTACTCCGCCGCCATGGAAACCGCGAAGGAGCACATGACCGCCGACGAGTGGGGTTACTGGGTCGAGGGCAAGGCGGCTCAGGGCGATATCATCGCGCCAGACGGCAAGGTCATGGAAAAGGCCGGTGCCGTGCGCGATGGCGGTTCCTTCGAGGAGCGCATGGGCAAGGTGGCGTGCTGGAACTCGGTCATGGACGAAGACCGCTACATGGTCCGCCGCTGGAACGAATTCATCGCGGCGTGATGCTTTTAGGACGACCGGCGGCAAGTGCCGCCGGTCAATTGCGACAGGCACCCACCTCTCGACGTCGTCCTCGGGTCAAGCCGAGGATGACGTCGAGGGTGTGGCGGACCTTCCAACGTGCCCGCTGGCGGCAATGCCGCCGGCACTTCCGCAAATCCACAGAAAGGCTCCCTATGGTGACGGTCAGATTCATCGGCGTCAGCGACAAGAAGGACAGACCGCCTCGCAGCTTCGCGCTGCCGCAAAAGCTCGTCTCCTATGTGCAGGCTGCCCCGCTTTTGCTGATCCTCGGCTTTTTCCTGGCTCTGCCGATCCTGATGATCGCCGTCGTCAGCTTCTGGGATTACGATTTCGCCCAGATGTATCCTGATTTCGTGACCTTCAATTACAGCGAGACACTGGGATCGTGGGTTACCTGGCAGACCTATCTAAATACGCTGAAATATGCAGCGATGGTCTGGGCCATCACGCTGTTCTGCGGTTTCTGGGTGGCTTATTTCCTCGCCTTTCACATCCGCACCACCACCATGCAGATGGTGCTGTTCCTTGTCTGCACCGTGCCCTTCCTGACGTCCAACATCATCCGCATGATTTCGTGGATACCCGTTCTGGGGCGAAACGGTCTCGTCAACAGCGCGCTGGTCGGCACCGGCATCATCCCCGAGCCGATCGAGTGGCTGCTCTATTCCGATTTCGCCGTGGTGCTGGCCATGGTGCATCTTTATACGCTGTTCATGGTCACGCCGATCTTCAACACGCTGATGCGCATCGACAAATCCTTGATCGAGGCGGCGCGCGACGCTGGCGCGACCGGCTGGCAGACGCTCACCAATGTCATCATCCCGCTCGCAAAACCCGGCATGGCGATCGGCAGCATCTTCGTTATCACGCTGGTCATGGCCGATTTTTCCACGGTTCAGGTCATGTCCGGCGGCCAGAGCGCCTCGGTGGCGCTGATGATGAAGAACCAGATGTCGCTGCTGCAATATCCGGCCGCCGCCGCCAATGCCGTCATCCTGCTCGTCCTCGTTCTCCTGATGGTCGCGGGCATCCTGCGCATCGTCGATATCCGCAAGGAGCTTTGATTATGCACCGGGAAAAACGCGGCCGCGAATTCTATATCCTCGCTTTCTTTTTTGCCCTCTTCGTGCTGTTCCTTTACGGCCCGTTGTCGGCCATCCTCATCCTCGCCTTCCAGGGGCCGAACGGAGGCCTGACGTTCCCGCTGAACGGCGTCTCGCTGCACTGGTTCGGCAATCTCTTCGAACAGCAGGCAGTCGGCGATTTCGGCGGATCGTTCCGCCGTTCCTTCGCTCTCGGCCTGATGGTCATGGTCGTAACCGTGCTTGTCTCTTTGCTGGCAGGCCTTGCCTTCCGTCGCAAATTCATCGGCGCGACGCCGCTGTTTTATCTCTCGGTCGCCAGCCTGGTGGTGCCTTCCATCATCATATCCCTTGGCATCGGTGTTTTGTTTCAGCAGCTTGGGCTTGAACCTTCATGGTATACATCAGCTTTTGGCGCACATCTGACCTGGACGTTGCCCTTCGGCGTTCTCATCATGCTTGCCGTCTTCAATCGCTTTTCGCCGTCCTATGAGGAAGCGGCGCGCGATCTCGGTGCGTCCTCATGGCAGACCTTCGCCCATGTGGTGCTGCCGATGATCGCGCCGAGCCTGATCGGTGTCGGCCTCTTCGGGTTCACGCTTTCCTACGACGAGTTCGCCCGCACGCTGATGACGTCTGGCACCTACAACACGTTGCCGCTGGAAATCTACGGCATGACCACCAATGTCACGACCCCTGTGCTTTATGCGCTCGGCGCCGTTACCACCCTGTTTTCCTTCCTGGTGATTGCGGCCACGCTCGGCCTGATCGTCACGCTCAATCGACGCCATTCGCGCGGATGAAGAAACCCAAGATGCGCATTCTCGTCATCAATCCCAATACCACGCAGTCCATGACCGCGACCATCGCCGACGCCGCGACACGGGTGGCGGGCCGCGATACGGAAATCCTCGCCGTCACCTCTTCCATGGGGCCAGTCTCCATCGAAGGTTATTACGACGAGGTATTCGCGGTGCCTGGCCTTCTGCTGGAGCTTGCCAAGGCTCCGGCGCTGCGCGTCGACGCGGCGATCATCGCCTGTTTCGATGATACCGGGCTTGATGCGGCCCGGGCTCTTGCAGATATTCCCGTCATCGGCATCTGTGAGGCGGCGGTTTCCGCCACGGCCTTCATCGCGCAGAAATTCACCATCGTCACGACGATGGAACGGTCCCGGCTGCCGCTCGAACATCTCGTCCAGCGCTATGGCATGTCTTCCCGCTGCAATGTCCGCGCCGCCGACATTCCGGTGCTGTCGCTGGAAGAGGCGGGTTCGAATGCACGCGAAAGGCTGCGGGAGGAAATCTCCCTGGCGCTGAGGCAGGATCGTGCCGAGGCGATCGTGCTCGGCTGCGCCGGCATGGCCGACCTGACGGCGGAACTCCGCGCCGAATTCGGCGTCCCTGTCATTGACGGCGTCGCAGCAGCCGTCAAACAGGCGGAAGCACTGGTATCCATGGGGCTCTCCACCGCCAAGCGCGGCGCTTATGCCACGCCGGTCGCCAAGCCCTATCGCGGATTGCTGGACATGTTTCAGCCGGGCAGGAGCGGCGGGATGCCGGAGGGCGGCTGAGACATTTCCCGGTCCGGTTCACACGGTGCTGATTTCGCAAGCCCCTTCATATCCCTGTCGTAATAGTGTCTGATACCCTCGGCGTTTCAGTGCGGACGATATGTATGCGCAGCCGTCATACGCTTAGGGAGCTATCGTTGAATTCCTCGACACCCACGATTTCGAAAGACACCGCGCGTCACAAAATCGGAACGCCCGGCGAAGTTTTCGCGGCCTTTCTGAAGCTCGGGGTCACGTCCTTTGGCGGCCCCATCGCTCATCTCGGCTATTTTCGCGATGAGCTGGTCGTCCGGCGCAAATGGGTCGATGAAGCTGGTTATGCGGACCTTGTGGCGCTCTGCCAGTTTCTGCCTGGTCCCGCTTCCAGCCAGGTGGGCTTTGCGCTCGGGCTGCTGAGGGCAGGGCCGCTCGGGGCGCTGGCCGCCTGGACGGCGTTTACGCTGCCATCTGCCATTCTTCTCGTCGCTTTCGCACTGGTCGCCGCATCCATCGAAGGCCCCGTCGGCACCGGTCTGCTGCATGGACTGAAGATCGTCGCTGTTGCCGTGGTCGCCCACGCGGTATGGGGAATGGCAAAAAGCCTCGCACCGGATCGTGAGCGCGCGACCATCGCGATGGCCGCCATCGTCTGTGTCGTATTCATCGCCGGCGCTTTCGGGCAAATCCTGGCGCTTTGCGCCGGAGCGCTCTCCGGGCTGGTCTTCTGCCGCGCCGCCTCGGCGGGGTCGACCAGCCATCTTGCCTTCCGCGTGTCGAAACGCGTGGGATATGTTTCGCTTGCCGCTTTCGCCCTTCTTCTCGTTCTGCTGCCGGTTTTTGCGGCGGGCGCGGCCTGGCAGGGGCTCTCCTTGTTTGATGCCTTCTATCGGGCCGGCGCGCTGGTCTTCGGCGGCGGCCACGTGGTGTTGCCTCTTCTGCAGTCCGAAGTCGTCGCCTCGGGCTGGGTCACCAGGGATGCCTTCATTACCGGCTATGGCGCAACGCAGGCCGTGCCCGGTCCGCTCTTCACTTTTGCTGCTTATCTCGGCGCGGTGGCGGGCCCTCAGCCGAACGGCGTGGCGGGCGCAGCCATCGCTCTCGTCGCCATCTTCCTGCCCGGCATGTTGCTTCTCGTCGGCGCACTTCCTTTCTGGGAGGGTTTTCGCCGGCATCCTCTGGCGCAGGCCGCCATGCGCGGCGCCAATGCCGCGGTGGTCGGCATATTGGGCGCGGCGCTTTATGATCCGGTCTGGACCAGCGCCGTCTTCACCCCAAGGGATTTTGCACTGGCGCTTGCGGGTTTCATCCTGCTGACGGTCTGGAAAGCGTCGCCATGGATCGTCGTTCTTTTCTGCGCGGCCGGCGGCGTGGCGCTTGCCCTCGTGTAAAGGCTTCAGGCGGTGCCGATGCTGTCGAACAGCCAGTCGGAGAAGACCTGCATGGCTGGGGTCGGCGGTTTAGATTGCAGCCGGGTCAACCAATAACTTCCGAGCGATATGGTGACGGGAAAAGGTTGGACGACCGCTCCGGAAGCCAGGTGCCGTGAAAACATCGACGGCGGCGCCAGCGCGACACCGAGCCCTTGCAGGGCGGCCTCCATCATCCCGAGCGACGTGTCGAAGACAATGCCGGCATTGACCTGTGCGGCCGGCGTAACGCCTGCCGCCGCAAACCAGCTGCTCCATTCATCGGCGCGGTAACTGCGCAACAACGTCGCTTCCATCAGGTCGGCCGGCGCTTTCAGCGTTTCCGCCAGTTTCGGCGTGCACAGCGGCGAAAGCGGCGCGTCGAAGAGTCGAAACGCATCCGTGCCGTGCCACGAGCCCTGACCGAAACGGATGGCGAAATCGAGCCCCTCTGCCGCCATATCCACCCGGTTGTTGTTGGTGGAAACCCTGACGTCAATAAAGGGGTAGCGCTTTTGAAACGCCTGCAGGCGCGGCAGCAGCCAGCCGACCGCGAAGGTGCCGACAACGCCGAGAAACAGCAGTTCGCGCACCTGCCCGGCCTCGATGCGGTCAAGCGTCGTTGCCATCTGGTCGAAGGAACTGGTCACCGTCGGCAGCAGGGCTTCGCCTTCCGCAGTTATCTTCAGGCCGCGCGGAAGACGCTGAAAAAGCGCGACGCCCAGCCGCTTTTCCAGTCCCTTGACCTGCTGGCTCACGGCCGCCTGCGTCACGCATAGTTCGATCGCCGCGCGGGTAAAGCTCAGATGCCGCGCGGAAGCTTCGAACGCGCGCAAACCGTTCAGAGGAAGAAATTGACGGACCATTCGAGACCTAGATTTTCTTGTGTCTCCTCCGAGATATCATGATTTGTTCGTGCAATGTAGGGCGGCTAAACGTCTTTCGCGCTGGCTGGGGAAACGCCTGATATCCACCTGAGGTTTTGGAGACGAGACAGATGAATTTTCACCGCGGACATATCGTATGGACGGCCATGCTTTCGGCGATCCTCCTCACGCCGGCTCTGGCCGCCGACGAGGCGAGGCTGAAGGCGATAACGGATGCGGCGATCAAGCCCATCATGGAAAAGAACGGCATACCCGGGCTTGCGGTCGGCATCAGCGTCGATGGAGAGAGTTACATCTTCACTTACGGCGTGATGTCAAAAAGCACCGGCCAGCCGGTGACGGCTGAAACGCTGTTCGAACTCGGCTCCATCAGCAAGACATTCACGGCTACCCTTGCGACCTACGCCGAGGCGAACGGGCATTTGTCGCTGTCCGGCAGGGTCAAGGATTATCTTCCGGGAATGAAGGGCACCGCTTTCGGTGACGTTACATTGACGCATCTGGGCACCCACACCGCAGGCGGCTTTCCGCTACAGGTGCCTGACAATGTCAAAACGGAAACGCAGCTGCTTGCTTATCTCAAGAGCTGGAAGCCTTCTTACGGCGCCGGAACGCACAGGACCTACGCCAATCCCAGCATCGGCATGCTGGGCTACATCACGGCAAAGGCGATGGGGCAGGGCTACGACGCCGCCATGCAGGACACGCTCTTTCCCGCGCTGGGGCTGAAGGACACGTTCACGGTCGTTCCCAAGGCGAAGTTGGCCAATTATGCACAGGGCTACACGCGAAACGACGAGCCGGCCCGCCTGACGCCGGGCATTCTATCTTCGGAAGCCTATGGCGTCAGATCGACGGCGACAGACATGATCCGCTTCGTCAACGCGAATCTGGGGCTTGAAAAACTGGACGGCAAGATCCGGCAGGCGATCGCAAGCACCCATACCGGTTATTTCGCGGTCGGCGCCATGACGCAGGATCTCGTCTGGGAGCAATATGCCCGGCCCGTCGCCTTGAAGACGCTTGTCCAGTCCAATTCCGGCGCGCTTCTCAAAAACGTTCCGGTGCAGGAAATCGCACCGCCCCTGAAGCCCGGACAGGATGTCTTCATCAACAAGACGGGTTCCACCAATGGTTTTGGTGCCTATGTCGCCTTCATCCCTCAACGGAAACTCGGCATCGTCATACTGGCCAACAAAAACTATCCCAATGAGGATCGTGTCACGGCGGCCGTTGAGATTTTGACGGCTGTCGACAAGGCGGACTGATATCCGCCCGATGCTTCCTTGCGTGCCGGCGCGGGGTGCACTCCCGCCGGCGCCAAACGCATTTCGATCCCGCCGCCCGGATGACAGCGAGAACCAATCGCGCTACCGGAGAAAAGATACGCCGGCCACCGATTCGATCTCGGCCGACCGCGCTTATCATCAAAAGGCAACTCTTTTTGCGCGGCTGCGATCTGCGACGGAAAAGCCGTCAGTCTCGCGCCGGGCGGTTCGTGGGGGACGACGATGAGCGACACGGGTGGTTATTTTCCTCGCTGGCGATTGAAAACCGAAGGGCGCATCATGCCGGATGAGCGGTTGCCCGCCGGGCAGACCGCGGTGCTCGGTTTGCAGCATGTCGTGGCCATGTTCGGCTCCACGGTTCTCGCGCCGCTGATCATGGGCTTCGATCCGAATGTATCGATCCTGTTTTCCGGTATTTCCACGCTGATCTTCTTCATCGCCGTTGGCGGTCGCGTGCCGAGCTATCTTGGTTCGTCCTTCGCCTTCATCGGCCCCGTTCTGGTGGCGACCGGGGCGGCGGCGGGCGCGGCAAGCCCGAATATCGCGCTTGCGCTTGGCGGCATCATCGCCGCGGGCGTGCTTTATGCACTGATTGGCGTGATCGTCATGATTGCCGGTCATAACTGGATCGAGCGGCTGATGCCGCCGGTCCTGACGGGGGCCATCGTCGCCGCCATCGGCCTCGTGCTTGCGCCGATCGCGATAGCCAGCGCCTCGGGCTCCGGCCCTGGCAATCCCGATGGCGACCAGCTGTCGCGATGGATTGCCATTCTGACGGTCACCTCGGTCGGTGCGATTGCCGTCTATGCGCCCGGAATGGCGCGGCGTTTGCCGATCCTCATCGGCGGCGCGATCGCCTATCTCGCCTATCTCGTGGTGGCGAACGGTCTCGGCCTCGGCAAACCGGTTGATTTTTCAGGCGTCGCGGCCGCGGCCTGGTTCGGATTGCCAACCTTCACAACGCCGGTCTTTTCCGCATCGGCAATCGCATTGATCGCTCCGGTCGTCGTCATCCTCGTGGCGGAAAATCTCGGGCACATCAAGGCTATCGGCGCGATGACCGGCAGGAACCTCGATCCCTATCTCGGCCGGGCCTTTATCGGCGACGGCATCGCGACCATCTTCTCCGGCGCCTTTGGCGGAACCGGCATGACCACCTATGCCGAGAACATGGGCGTCATGGCGATAACCCGCATCTTCTCGACGCTCGTTTTCATTGTCGCGGCTTTGGTGGCTATCCTCCTCGGCTTTTCGCCGAAATTCGGCGCGCTGATACAGACGATACCCGGGCCTGTCATCGGCGGCCTGTCCGTCGTCGTCTTCGGCCTCATTGCGGCAACCGCCGGGCGCATTTGGGTGGAAAACAAGGTCGACTTTTCCGAACCACGCAACCTCATCACGGTGGGTATCGCCCTTGTTCTGGGGGCAGGAAATTTCAAGCTGAATGTGGGCGGATTCACGCTCGATGGCATCGGCACGGCGACAATCGGCGCCATCGCCTTTTATCATCTGCTCGGCCTCGGCAAGCCGGCGCAGGGACGATAAGGCGGGG
This sequence comes from Agrobacterium pusense, assembly GCF_013285525.1. Taxonomy (NCBI): domain Bacteria; kingdom Pseudomonadati; phylum Pseudomonadota; class Alphaproteobacteria; order Hyphomicrobiales; family Rhizobiaceae; genus Agrobacterium; species Agrobacterium pusense. The sequence goes on along the minus strand of NZ_CP053857.1, from coordinate 93,490 downwards.
AGTGCCGGCGCTGCCTGGCGGCGAAGATGTGGGATGGGCGAAATATCGCGCATCCCCGCGCTTACAGGCATGCGACATCTTGTCAGCGGCCCCGGGTTGGCGTAGTCGAAACCGACAGAAACCCGGGGGCGACCAGCACTACCGTTTGGTGGCGCTGTGTTCGGCTCCATAGACATCATGACGTTGGGATTGCGATGAACCTTTACTTGGATTACCTGGCTGAAATCAAAAGCAGAGAACCACAGGGACTAGCGCCCAAGCCGATCGATGACGGTGCGTTGACCGCCGAAATCATCGAACTGATCAGGGATGCAGGCAGCGAACACCGCGCCGATGCCCTGGAGTTTTTCATCTATAACACATTGCCGGGAACCACGAGCGCCGCCGGTGTGAAGGCTGCGTTTCTGAAGCAGATCATCCTCGGCGACGTCGTCGTCCCTGAGATCACCCCGACCTTCGCGCTGGAACTGCTGTCGCACATGAAGGGCGGCCCGTCGATCAAGGTGCTGCTCGACATCGCGCTCGGCAACGATGTCGCAATCGCCACCAAGGCGGGTGAAGTGCTGAAGACCCAGGTCTTCCTTTACGATGCCGACATGTTCCGCCTGCGGGATGCTTACAAGGCCGGCAACACGATTGCCCGGGACGTGCTCGAAAGCTACGCCAGGGCCGAGTTCTTCACCAAGCTTCCCGATGTCGAGGACGAGATCAAGGTCGTCACCTTCATCGCCGCCGAAGGCGATATTTCGACCGACCTCCTGTCGCCGGGCAATCAGGCGCATTCGCGCTCCGACCGCCAGCTGCACGGCCAGTGTATGATCTCGCCGGAAGCGCAGGCGCAAATCGTCGCGTTGCAGAAGCAGCACCCCGACAAGCGGGTGATGATGATCGCCGAAAAGGGCACGATGGGCGTTGGCTCCTCGCGCATGTCGGGCGTCAATAACGTGGCGCTGTGGACCGGCAAGCAGGCCAGCCCCTACGTGCCCTTCGTCAACTATGCCCCCATCGTTGCGGGCACCAACGGCATTTCGCCGATTTTCGCCACCACCGTCGACGTGACGGGTGGCATTGGCATCAATCTGAAGAACTGGGTGAAGAAGCTTGGCGAAGACGGCAAGCCGATCCTCAACAACGATGGCAACCCGATCCTCGAGCAGAAATATTCGGTCGAAACCGGCACGGTCCTCAAGATCGACGCCAAGAATCGCAAGCTGCGGGACGAAAACGGCACCGAGCTGGTCGATCTCGCTTCGTCCTTCACACCCCAGAAGATGGAATTCATGAAGGCTGGCAGCTCGTACGCCATCGTCTTCGGCAAGAAGCTCCAGACTTTTGCCGCTGAAACGCTTGGCGTCGAGGCGACCCCTGTCTTTGCACCGAACAAGGAAATTTCGATCGAAGGCCAGGGCCTTACCGCCGTCGAGAAGATCTTCAACCGCAACGCCGTTGGCGTGACGCCTGGCAAGGTACTGCACGCCGGCTCCGACGTTCGCGTCAAGGTCAACATCGTCGGTTCGCAGGATACGACCGGCCTGATGACCGCGCAGGAACTGGAAGCGATGGCGGCCACCGTCATTTCGCCGCTGGTGGACGGCGCCTATCAGTCCGGCTGCCATACGGCGTCCGTCTGGGACAAGAAGGCTCAGGCCAACACGCCGAAGCTCATGGCCTTCATGCACAATTTTGGCGTCATCACCGGCCGTGACCCGAAGGGCGTCTATCACTCCATGACGGACGTGATCCACAAGGTGCTGAACGACATCACCGTTGATGACCGGGCAATCATCATCGGCGGCGACAGCCACACCCGCATGTCCAAGGGCGTCGCCTTCGGTGCGGACTCCGGCACCGTCGCTTTGGCGCTCGCCACGGGCGAGGCGACCATGCCGATCCCGCAATCGGTCAAGGTCACATTCAAGGGAACGATGCAGCCCTACATGGACTTCCGCGACGTCGTGCACGCGACGCAGGCGCAGATGCTGCAGCAGCACGGCGACAACGTGTTCCAGGGCCGTATCATCGAAGTCCATCTCGGAACGCTGCTTGCCGACCAGGCTTTCACGTTCACCGACTGGACGGCCGAGATGAAGGCGAAGGCGTCGATCTGCATTTCCGAAGACGAAACGCTGATCGAGTCGCTGGAGATCGCCAAGTCGCGCATCCAGATCATGATCGACAAGGGCATGGACAACGCCGCACAGACGCTTAAAGGCCTGATTGCAAAGGCGGATCAGCGCATTGCGGAAATCCGTTCCGGTGAAGTTCCAGCATTGAAGCCTGACGCGAACGCGAAATATTTCGCTGAAGTCGTCGTCGATCTCGATGTCATCAACGAACCGATGATCGCCGACCCTGACGTCAACAACAACGACGTTTCGAGACGCTACACGCACGATACGATCCGTCCGGTTTCCTATTATGGCGCTACCAAGAAGGTCGATCTCGGCTTCGTCGGCTCGTGCATGGTGCATAAGGGCGACGTGAAGATCGTCGCGCAGATGCTGCGCAACATCGAAAAGACCGAAGGCACGGTCGAATTCAAGGCGCCGCTCGTCGTTGCCGCGCCGACCTACAACATCATCGACGAGCTGAAGGCGGAAGGGGATTGGGAAATCCTCCAGAAATATTCCGGCTTCGAATTCGATGACATCAACCCGAAGACAACGAACCGGACCGAATACGAAAACATCCTCTATCTGGAACGCCCGGGCTGCAACCTGTGCATGGGCAACCAGGAAAAGGCAGCGAAGGGTGACACGGTTCTGGCAACCTCGACGCGTCTCTTCCAAGGCCGTGTCGTTGAAGACAGTGCCGAAAAGAAGGGTGAATCGCTTCTGGCCTCGACCCCGGTCGTGGTGCTGTCCGCCATTCTCGGCCGTACGCCGAGCATCGAGGAGTATCGTTCCGCCGTCGAGGGCATCGATCTGACGAAGTTCGCTCCGCCGAAGACGACGCCGATCGATTCCCAGTCGGTGCATTATTAATCCGCAATACCGCCTGCATCTGGATGCGGGACGGTACGGTGAATGAAAGAGGGGCGGCGGGGAGATATTCCCGCTGCCCTTTTTGTATTGGCCCTTGTCGCTGGCCCGCCGGGCCGTGAGCATTATCAAGACAATAGCCGTTTGCGGCATGCCGAATTGTCAGCACTTGCATGGCAAGGGTAACACTTCGTTTAGTTGTTTTGTGAAATCTAAAATACGCAGGTTCCAAGGTTTTATCGGTGGAGCCGGTAGAACAAGCGGACCCGTCACGACCTGCCCTGCGGTTCGAAAAAGGCACCCGCTTGTCGCCCTATGAGGAGGGGCAACAGCTACCCGCGATGTTTCATCATATGGTTCCCCCGGCCACCCGTGCGGCGGCAGGAGGAGCGCTTGCCTTGAGGCCGTTCATGTCATTCCTGAAGAATACCAAGATAAAAACGAAGGTCGTTTTTGTCATCTCGCTGATGAGCCTGATGTCGCTTTCCGGCATAAGCTATGTCAGCCTGCAATATAAAAGCACCGATAATGTCTATAGTGATTTCATCGGCCACGAGGCCCTTGCTGCGGTGCTGAACGCCAGAACAAGCGGAAATCTCAATGCGCTCGGCATGCAGATGCTTCGCGCCAGCCTCAACGATCCGGCCAGCAGCGATTTCGAAGCGGCCGTAAAGACCTTCAGGGCAGATCGCAAGCAGCTCGAGGAACGCCAGAACAAGATCATGGAACTCGTGCCGGCCCGCACGGACGCCGCGCGGGACATCCTCAAGGGTGTTGTCGAAGTCGAGGAAATCGGCAATCAGGTCATTTCCCTCATGCAGGCAGGACAGCGGGCCGAAGCCCAGCAGATGGCGCTTAACGTCCTGCGGAAAATCACCGAGGTTTCGCCGAAAATCAGTGCGGGTAACGAACAGCTCATCCAGGTCATGAATGAGGGCCGGGAGCGCCTTACCGCAAGCACGAATACGACGATCTGGACGGGTGTTGTCACACTCGCACTCATGTCTCTGGCCGTGATCGCGCTTGGCCTGCTCATCTCGTCCCGCGGCATTACCACGCCGATTGCACGCCTTCGCGCCCGCATGGAAGCGCTGGCGGCGGGGGATACTGCAAGCGAAATCGTCGGCGTGGATCGCAAGGATGAAGTTGGCCAGATGGCCGCCACCGTTCAAGCGTTCCGCGAAAGCGCAGTGGAGCGCCTGCGGCTCGAGGCTGAAACGGACGCGAACCGGTCCATGTCCGAAAAGGATCGGATCGAGCGGGAGAAACAGAAGGCGCAGGAAGCCGCCGACGTTCAGTTTGCGGTCACCAATCTTGCCACCGCGCTTTCGAAGATCGCCGAAGGCGATGTCACTTACCGCATAGCGCAGCCGTTTGTGCCGAGCCTGGACGGTATTCGCGGCGACTTCAACAGGGCCGCGGAACAGCTGCAGTCGACGCTCAACCAGGTGGCGCAGAATGCCCGTGGCATTGATTCCGGCGCAAACGAAATCCGCGCAGCGGCCGACGATCTGGCGAAACGGACGGAGCAGCAGGCTGCGGCGGTAGAGGAGACCGCTGCGGCGCTGGAAGAGATCACCACGACGGTGAAGGATTCGACCAAACGGGCGCAGGAAGCAGGACACCTCGTCAGCCGCGCGAAGATCGGCGCCGAAAGATCCGGAGACGTGGTGCAGAAGGCCGTTGCCGCGATGGAACAGATCGCGACATCCGCGAATGAGATTTCCAATATTATCGGCGTTATCGATGAGATTGCCTTCCAGACCAACCTTCTGGCACTGAATGCCGGGGTGGAGGCTGCCCGTGCGGGCGAGGCGGGCAAGGGCTTCGCCGTTGTTGCGCAGGAGGTTCGCGAACTGGCACAGCGTTCCGCAGGCGCCGCCAAGGAGATCAAGAACCTGATCACGACCTCGAACGGTCAGGTCCAGCAAGGCGTGCAGCTCGTCGGAGAGACCGGCAAGGCGTTGGAACTGATCGTCACGGAAGTGCAGGAGATCAACCGCCACGTGGCGGCGATTGCGGAATCGGCACAGGAACAGTCCTCCGGTCTCCAGCAGATCAATACGGCTGTGAACCAGATGGACCAGGACACCCAGAAGAACGCCGCAATGGTGGAGGAGAGCACCGCGGCGAGCCACGGGCTCGCACGCGAGGCGTCGTCGCTCAACCGGCTGATCGCCCAGTTCAAGCTGTCCGAAGCCGGTTACAGCGAGGCTTCCGCGCCCGTGCGAACCGCTTCGTCGGCCGACAGACCGGCGACCTCACCGGCCCGCGCCCTTGGCGGCCGGATCAGGGCGGCGTTCTCCGGCAACGCGGCACTGAATACGACAACGGATAATTGGGAGGAGTTCTGATACCCACTCTGCCTTCACGCCCTCCATGGCGCTGAAAGCACTATTCCAGACAGGGGCACCGGGGTCGGGTTTTTAGCCTGAGCCCGGTGTTCTGCTTTTCGGGACGGATCAGCCTGCCACTGCGCCGTGGCTATTTGTTGCCATTCGTCGTCATGCTGGTAAGGTTTGCCGCCATTGGGCGGTGCCTGGGAGGGGAAGACATGATCGCAGCCTATATTGATGAATTCATCATGTTCTGCGTCGGCCTCTGGATGACGCTGGTGGGGTTCGGATATCTGTCCCTGTCGAGAAATCCAGCCCACCGGCCACCGGTGGCGCGTCACTTCAAGTGGATGGGCCCCATGCTGCTTATGATCGCGCTCATTCTGGCCATTGCTTCCTGATCCTTGAGGGTTGTCGTGTGGCGGCACTTTGCCTTTGGCTCGTTTTGCGGTAACAGGGAGCCATGATCAAGGCATCGAGTACCACCTGCATCTAGCTCCCGCCGCAGCGCGAGGAGCATCGGACGAGAAGCCGGCCGGCTTTTCGCCTGGTGTCGGCTTGCCGCAAGGCAAGCGAAAGCGAAGACATGCAGTGAGATTACTCAATGGAAAACTATTTCGAAAGCCCGTTCCGGGGCATCACGCTCGACAAGCAGGTAAAGAACCCAAACCTCCTGGTCGGAAAATACAGCTATTATTCCGGCTATTATCACGGCCACAGCTTTGAAGATTGTGCCCGTTATCTGTTACCGGATGACGGCGCGGACAGGCTGGTGGTGGGGAGCTTCTGCTCGATAGGTTCGGGCGCAGCCTTCATCATGGCGGGCAATCAGGGCCATCGCAATGAGTGGATCAGCACCTTTCCCTTCTTCTTCATGCCCGAAGTGCCGGAATTCGAGAATGCCGCAAACGGCTATCTGCCGTCTGGCGACACAGTCATCGGCAATGATGTCTGGATAGGCTCGGAAGCTGTCATCATGCCCGGTATTACCATAGGCGACGGCGCCGTGATTGGAACGCGTGCGCTGGTGACGAAAGATGTCGAACCCTACGCTATCGTCGGTGGCAACCCCGCGAAAATGATCCGCAAGCGGTTCGACGACGACTCGATCGAGCTGCTTCTGGAGATGAAGTGGTGGGATTGGCCGGGGGACCGGCTGAAAGCCGCGATGCCGCTCATGACCAGCGGCAATGTTGCGGAGCTTTACCGGTTCTGGCGGTCGGATAGCGCCCAGCCGTAAACAAACGGCCGGCCCGTCTCATCACGGCGGGCCGAGCCTTTCCGAGGGCCGGACATGTGGGTCAGCGTCGCCGTCAGTAAGCGGTGTAGTCAGCCCGGCATGAACGACCAAGACAGCTCCGTATAATCCTGCAAAGCCATCCTGTTGAGACATCACGCCGGGTTTCATAGTGATCAAGCCGCCGAATGAGGTCGCGCGGTGCGTGATCGTAGACGCCGGAGCCGGACTTCCATCTGTCTCCTGGCCTGAATGTCGCCTCGTCCGACGGCGACCGACATTCCTTCCACCCACGCCGTAATGGCGCCGTCATTGTCTCCCAACCGTGCACGGCATTCGCCGAGTTCTGCCCATGCCGCCGAATAGTCGGGATCCTGCCGGATCGCCTCCTGCAGGTGATACGCGGCATTTTCGAACTGCCCCGCTGCCGCCAGAGCCTTCGCGATTGAAAAGCGCAGAAGGGGACTGTCCCTCCCGTCTTCCAGCATCTTCATGAGTTTTGCTATCATCGTTGTCCCGGAGCAATGGTGAAACACCATGTATCGGTACGATCTCAAGCGCAGTTGAGGTCAAGCGGTATTTGGCGCGCTCATCCGGCATGGGCCCTCATGCGAACACGTCCGATGACGGCGCGCGCCCTCCGTCAGGCTACGTCGCATCTCTCGCCATCGCCGAGTTGAAATGACCACAGCCTGTGGGTTAAAGCACGGATGTCCCTAAAGAATGGAGACGATTCCCCCAGTGTTATGGGTTTGCATGATCCCCGTCGCATTGCCCTCCGTCGAAGCGTTGCTTCTCCTTGCCTTCTTTCTCATCACGACCCTTGTGTGGGGCGTCTGGTCACTATGGCTGTTGGTTCGATACATGGGCGGGCGCTGGAAGCGCCCGATGATCCTGCCTTACGGGCTGGTGGCCGCGGTTGCGCTTTTCACGCTTTTTCGGTTCGTTGAATTTTATCTGGAGATGAGCGCTTACGACAGTGAGAGAGCGATACGTTATCGACCGAAACTTCCGGAACCCGCGCGTCTGGGCGGGATAGATATGCCCAAGGGTACGAAGCTCGAACTCGCCATTGCCGACAACAAGGAGGCCTTCGATAGGGCCGTGTTTCCGCATCCGGTGCGGATCGCGGATATCGATGCCGTGGAGATCGCCCGTTATATCGCGATGAAAACCAATGAGAACTACGAAACGATCGGCTTCACCCCAGGCGACATGCGGATAACCGGTATTGGCGTGACCACGCAGAGCGACTGGCGTTGTGATGCAACGCAGCCGGTGGAGTTCGATCTCATGGCTGATGGCAGCATCTCTGCCTTCAGCAAATGCATTCTCGCCGATGGCAATGTCGTTGACGGTATCAGCCTGCCGAAAGGCACCTCCCTGCGGGCCTCCACCGGCAACGTTTACACCGATGGCTTTGTCGATTCCGACAGATGGGTTCTCGATATACCGACTGGGCAGACCATTCACATCGATGATTTCGATCTTTCAGAGGTAACGCTTGCCTTGAACAGCGAGCGAAAGCTCCACGAAATCAGCAGGGGCACTCTGTCAAAAGATGCCGCTCTTGGAACGCTTCACCATGCCGCTGGAACCAATATTCGTTATAATCGCCGCCATCTTCGCAACGACTATCCAGACGCATGGCTGATAATCCCGCCTCTGCCCGATCCCGGTGCTCCGCCGGTTCCATCGCCGGATATCGTTCAGAGCAGGGATGGCGAGGTTCTTGCAAATTGAGCCTGCGGTGAAGACCTGCAGGGACGACTGACTGTCCCGCCCTGGTCCTACCAGCCGTAACTGAAGGTCAGGCCGCTGCCGTTATTGCCGTCCTGCACGACGTTGGTATCCGTGTTGCGGCCGTACTGAAAAATGCCATAGGCATTGTTGTTGCCGTTCTGCTGCAACGTTGCGGAGTGGCCGACGCCCCGTTGCCGGATAAAGCCGAGATTGCCGCCGCCGTTCTGGGCAATGCCGGCGGCGTTGCCGCGGCCGAGCTGGCGGATGTCGGCATCCTTCAGGCCGCGGTAGAGCGAATAGGCACGGAGGCCCGTCGAAAGCAGGTCGCCATCGGCGGCATTGCCGGGTGCGAGATCGAAGGAGATGCGACCGCCGGCGTGGGCCGGTGCCGGAGAACCAAGAGGCGCGAGGCCCCCGACGAGCAGGGTAACAGTCATGAGTTTCAATATGTTGCGCGTCATTCTGATCTCCATCCGTCAGCGCCTTGCCGATGATCGATAATCGCATTTCGCAACTGAACCTGATCGGAACTGCCCGTTCACACGTCGTTCAGTCGCTCGGCAGGATCAAAAGAAAAGGGCGCCTGAAGCGGCGCCCTTCACGGGTATAATTTACGGGCATGTCTTGGCTTAGTCGCCATCAACCTGCTTTGTGCAGCTGAAGCTCCGGCCATCGATAACCATATCGAGCACCGCCTTATAGCGGGCTCCCTTCGCATCGAGCGTTACCGCGCTGAGCAATTCCGGACGTCCGGATGCGGCATCAAAGTCGCCGCCCTGATTGATCACCGAATGTCCGCCGCTTCCCGATTTTTCGACGTGAAACCCGTAGGTCCCGCCGGCAGTGACATCGGCTCCGGCAAAGGCCTCCAGCTTCACCATGCCCGCCTGCGACGTTGCCCTGATCTCGCAGACGTTTCCAGCCGTCGACTCCCGTGCGGTCGATATGGCCGCAAAGGTGCCGGCGGGAAGCAGTGCCAGCGCAAGGATCGCCGCCAGGCGGCGCTTATGACTGATGCTGTGGGGCATGGCTGGTCTCCCGGATGATCTGATGTTTCGAGCCCGACCGGTTGCACGTCGTGCGGCCGGTCAAGGGCAGGCTTGCACGAAGGCGGCGACATTGTCGTTGCCGCCCTGGCTCACATTGGCGCTGCATCCGCGACCTACCTGGACACCGGCCGCTATGTTGCCGTTGCCGTCCTGCGTGAGGATGGTGGTGTGATTGGAACCGAACTGGCCGATGCCGGCCACGTTGCGGCTGCCGTTCTGATAGGTGGAGCCGTAATTGTCGTGCCCCTCCTGGCCGACAGCCGAGAGGTTATGCCGGCCATATTGATGACCGACAATCCGGTTGTAGCCGCCGTTCTGGTATGTGCGGATCCGGTTGCCGTAACCCTCCTGTGCACCGCCGGCAGAATTGGACCAGCCATATTGTTCGATGCGCACATCATTGGCCATGGCGGGTGCCGCGGCAGCGAGGCCGACGAGAGCGACGAGTGCACTTGCAATGAAAGACTTCCGGATCATGACGTGTCTCCTCAGGCGGATGGACCGCGGTTGAACGTCCCTGTTTTAGAACGTTCCACCGGAACGGAGGCTGAAGGCGTCATTCAGTCGTGGTTCATTGGCCGAAGCCCATAGGCGCCGGCATCGCTGAAACCAGCCTCCACGTTCCTGCGGTATCCTGACGGAACCGGAAACGCCTCTTCAGCGCCATATATCTGTCAGGCCGCCCGAAGCTCCGTGCACAGGATCGGTCTCCGGCTTCGGCAGGGATCTGATCCGCTCAAGCATGTCAGCGCTGGCGGAGGATGTTTGAATATCGGCTTCCTGCCCGGGCGGATAAGCACCCACCACTTGAAAATCCGGGGAGGAGTCCAGTTTCATATGGCCTGTCCCGGCGGGCAGGATCAGGCAGTCACCGCGGGCAACATCGAGAACTTGCCCCTCAGGCCCGCCGATCTGCAAGGTCGCTTCGCCACGTCCGACACCCAGAACCTCGTGTGCCCCGCTGTGGTAATGGTGGTAGTCGAAAACGCCGTTGCGCCAGATGCCGCTCCATCCGTTGCGGGAAAATGTCGCTTCGAAATCCGCGGAATGAAAGTCCGCGCCGACATTGCGGTAAATGATCACGGGAAAGATCTGGTTATTGGGGACCTGTCCGCTGGGGCCGAAGGTCAGTTGCTCGGTTTTCATGGCGATGCTCCTCATGACCGTTTCTACCGCGAACAATGCGGACCGAAATCTGGCGGCGCATTTCAGCCGCCTAGGTCATAATCACTCCGGGGAGCGGGCAGTTCCGCAATGTCTTGACGAAAACAGCGGTTGCGACGGTCTCAAGCCCGGCGAACCGGGCTTGAGACGTTTTCTGGCTGGTTTACTCGGCCGTCGCCTGAATATCGACCTTGTCGAGAAGACCCATCGGATTGTCGGAAGCCGCAACCAGGTCGAAGACCCCGAGGCCATTGACGCCCGTGGATTTGACTGTGACAGTCAGGGTTCCGGGCGTGCTGATGAAGCGCACCAGCGCCTCCACCGCGCCTTGCAGCTTCGGCTGCTCCGCCGCCACCTGCTGCAGCATCACACTCGCCACCAGCGTCAGCGTGCCGCGCACCTGATCCTCGGTCATGTCGTTCCGCAGGGCATAGAGTTTGATCGCCTTGGCCATCAGGCCTTCGTCCTTGACGGTGAGCTTCACCTCACGGCCGGCAAGCCCGAAAAGCGCCGCCTGCGCGCGATTGACGTCGAAGGAGAAGAACTCCTCCGTAAAGCCGCTGACCAGTCCGGCAAGATTGACGCTGCCGAAATCCCTGCTGCTGAGCGAGATGTCGCGGATCACCAGATTGCTGTTCGGCTCGTCCCACCCTGCCGAAAGCCCATAGGAGAAAGCCAGCGTCTCGAGACCCAGCTTGCGGGCCTCCACGAAAACGTCCTCCGTCGCGTCTGCCGGGATCGGAAGTGTGAGGTCATCCTGCCTGATCTCTATATCGGTCGGAATGCCGTTGAAGGGCTTGGTCAGCCCCATCTCGAAATTCTTGAGCGTGAACCTGATGCGCTCCGGCGTGCCGGTGGGTTCTTCCTCCGGCTCTTTCGGCGCGGCAATATCGACGTTGATGCCGCCGACGCGCACCCGGCCAAGTTCCGGTATCAGGCGATTGAACTGAAAGGTCTCGATCTCGGTTTCATCGAGCGCGATGATCTGGGAAATACCCTCGATCGTCGAACTCCAGTCGAAACCCTTGAGGCTTGCTTCCGCCACTTCGATCTTGCCGTCGCCGTCACCGATCGACAGACCGTTCAGACCGAAGTCGAGCTTGCGGCTGTCCATCTGCATGTCGATGCGGTCGATGGCGGCCTTGACCCTTTTGCCGGCCGCTCCCTCTTTTTCATCCGGCGCGTCGGCCTTGAAGCCGATGAGCTGCATGTTGCTCCTGCCGATCATGTCGAGGATGGACACGACCTTGGCAAAAAGCGCCTGGCGTTCCTCCGGCGGAAGCTGGTCGGGATCCTTGGTGACCGTCAGTGCCTTCAGTGTGTCCAGCAGCGGTTCGGATGGCATGCGGGCGGTAAAGCCATCGCTGCGGATCTCGTCGTAGCTGAAACGGCTGTCGCCGTCGGAAAATGAAACCGTCTTGACGGAAAGCGGCCCATAGAGAGGTTTTGCCTCCTTGTCGTCAGGGCCGGCCTTTTCCGTATAGAGCCGGGCGAGATAAGCGACGTCGATGTCCTGACCGGCGATCACGCCGGTCGACACCGCCACATGCTTGTCCTCAATCGCGCCGTCGCTGTCGGGAAGCCGCATCTTGATGTCGTAGCTGCCCTTGTCGATCGAATACCGGGCGATACGGCCACCGGCGATCTCGGAGAGGACCAGGTTGCTGTAAACCGTCTTCTGCTCGGTGGTCGCGACCGACTGGCTCAACGTCAGCTCGGGCGTGGAGATGCGCGTCGCCGCGAAGCGCTCGATGCGGCGGGGCAGGGAGCCGCCGTTTCCTTCCGCCTGTGCGGACTTCTCGAACGCCGCATTCTCGATGCGGGCATGCGCCATGGAAAGCTTGCCGGTGGGCACATCCACGTCGATGTTGCTCATGTCCAGCGCGCCGTCCAGAAAGGGCAGCTTCGGACGACCGTCAATGGCGGCAATGCGAAGGTTCTTGCCATCTTCGAGAGGCAGCGTCAGATCGCGAACATGAATTTTTCCGAGGAAATCGACTTCCACGGAACCGGCAGTCGCGCCGGTGCGCGCAACCAGTTCCTTCACCTTCGCCTCGTAGAAGGTCTTGCCGCCGATGACACCTGCGGCCGCAACGGCGATAATTGCCACTGCCGCCCATAGCGCCCTGCGCCGACCCTTGCCGGTATGGCTGTTTTCCTGTTCCACGACGTTGGTCCTCTCTCACATACTGATCATATTGCGCGCCTTTTAAGCACGCAAAAGTTGCTTAGCAAGAGGTGATCGACGCCTGTGAAGGCTCCCCCACATCCAGACCGTCAACGCCATGCCGGCCACCACAGGTACGGCGCCAGCGCAAGCGTCGTGCGAAGGGGCAGACGCGGCCTCACCGGCAATCAGCTTTGGGTGGGCAGGGCCTGGAATCCGCCGCGTCACGCGCCATTGATGATATTGCAGATACCCTCGCGGATCACGTTCTTGTCCGCAATCTGCCCTGCCTGAATGTTGAAGACGGCGTCGATCCGCACAGCCGCACCCTTTTGCCGGGCCACCACCCGCAACGTCTGAATTCTGCCGCTGCCGCTGGTCTCCTGGTGCGCATCGATGGACGACAGCGCCTTGTTGATCTGGATGCCCGAAAAACCTTCCGCCGCCACGGCCTGGGCGAGCTTCTGAAGCACGGCCGGCGCCTTTGCCTTCGGCAGCTCCTGCCAGGACTTGTAGGAAACAGCCGTCACCATCGGCACACCGGAGACGGTGAAGTTCTTCTCGCAGGAAGCCGCGAAAACGGGGCTCGAGAAGGTGATCAGGCCAAGAGCCGCTATGAGGTATTTCATTTCGAACAATCCAATCGTTGGTGAAGGCTGACGACAACCGGCCGTGTCAGAAGGTTGACCGTTTGCCTCTGTAGGTGGAGGGCGGCGGCAGAGCCTCATGGGCCTGCGCAAGCGTTTCGAGCCATGTGGCCAGCCCTTCGGGAACCTCTTCATTGCCCGCCTCAAGCGCCTCGATCCAGGACAGTTCGCATTGCAGCGCGGAGGCGATGTTGATCGGCGTCCAGCGAATGACCCGCAGGCATTGGTTAAAGCGTTCTGGCGACATGATGATTTGATTTTTCCCCGTCTTTTTCCCGCCGAAGCTCACCCACCGGGCGGCGGGAGTCAATTGCTTTTTTGCAACTCTCGATGGCTTGTTTCACTTCCCGACCCGGATTTGCCGGATGATAAACTTAGCTGATTGGCTAAGTTTCTACTTGTGCCGCAATGGTGGAACATGATAGTTAGCGATATGGCTAAGCATCATCCAGAGCTTTCACTCATCTTCCAGGCCCTTGCCGATCCCACACGGCGGGCAATTCTCGCTCGCCTCGGCAGCGGGCCGGCGCAGGTTACCGCATTGTCCGCTCCCACGGGTCTGCGCTTGCCCACGGTCATGCGCCACCTCGCCGTGCTTGAGGAGGCGGGGCTCATCGCCACATCCAAGGATGGGCGCGTGCGCACCTGCGCAATAGTACCTGAAGCGCTGGAGCCGGTGAGAACTTGGCTCGATGAACAACGGGCCGTGTGGGAGAGCCGGCTTGACCGGCTGGAGGCATTTGCAGTTCACGCCATGAAGGAGGAGGAACAATGACAACGAAACCCGGTCAACAAAGCGCACACGCTGAACCGCCACAAGACCGTTTTGCAACGCTCACCTTCGAACGGGAAATTGCCGTTCCGCTATCGGCTCTGTGGCAGGTCTGGCTGTCACCCGCCGCCCGCGCGGTGTGGGCCTCTCCCTCACCCTCGGTGACAGTGGAATTCCTGGAGGCGGACAGCAGGCTGGGCGGTCGCGAAGTGTCGCTCTGCAAGGTCGCCGGCCAGCCGGATATTCGCTGTGAATGCGGCTGGCTGGAGCTTCAGCCAAGCCGCCGCAGCGTGAATTACGAGGTGGTCTCATCCAGCGGCATAACCCAGTCGGCAGCGCTGGTGACTGCCGATTTTCAGGCGACGGAAGAGCGCAGCCGTTTGACCGTAACGGTGCAGCTTTCCTCGCTGGCCGAGGATATGCGCGATGGCTATCAACAGGGTTTCAGCGCCGGTCTCAACAATCTGGCCAGCGTGGCCGGGCGAACCATGGTGCTGGAGCGAACGATAAAGGTGCCGCGAAACATCGTCTGGAAAGCCTGGATGAACGAAAAGACGCTGCCGCAATGGTGGGGCCCGGAAGGCTTTTCCTGCCGCACGAAGAGGATTGACCTGCGAACCGGCGGTGAATGGGTCTTTGACATGATCGGCCCTGACGGCACAATCTTCCCGAACCATCATCGTTATGTCGAGGTCCGCCCCGAAGAGCGGCTCGCCTATACGTTGCTGTGGGGCGAAAACGGCCCAAAACATGCCGATGCCTGGGCCTCTTTCGAAGATCAGGATGGCGCGACGAAAGTTGTGCTGGGCATGGTGTTCAGCACGGAAGCCGAGTTCCAGCAAGCGAAGGGTTTCGGCGCCGTGGAGCTGGGTCAGCAAACGCTAGGCAAATTGGAACGCTTCGCCAAGGCACTATAGATGTGCCGGGCCGACAGCTCCATGCGCGGCTGTCTCGATACCGGCCTCCTGTCCAGAGCGGCAACTACTCTTCAAAGCCGCTCTGAGCTTGCTAGATCGTCCTGCAGGTCCCGCCTTAACGAGCAGCGAAAACGCGCACCTTTGTTTGCTTATTTTACAAAAGGGGTTCAACGGACTGTCGGGCAGCGGATGCATTTGCCAGCGTGACATCTGGTCCGCAAGCTCTCACGAAACGCGGCTGTACTAAGTTTTTACACTGGGCCGACAGTTGCTCCACCGAGCCCAAACCACGAGCTCCAATCCCAAAAAACAAAGCCGCTAATTGAGATTGAACGCCATGCATGGTTCCATGCCGGACGCGTAGCTGATTCCTCCCCGTCGATGCCAAACCGCGATCCGAGAGGCCCATGTCGATTTCAGATACGATTTTCCGCCCCTTCGAGACGCTGATACGGCCGCTCGACATTCCCTTTCGGCCACTGCCGTCGAAAGGCCCCGTCGCGGTGCTGTTGCATTTCATTGCGATGTTTCGTGGCGTCCTGATTGCTCTTGCCCTGTCGTCGATGGCGGTGGAAGCCATCAATCTTTCGATCATCTGGGGTCTGTCCGTTATCGTCGATGGGGTGACGGCGCAGGGAGCAACGGCTTTCCTGCGCAATGAATGGCCGCTGCTGACCGTGCTTGGGTTGTTGATTTTCCCCGCAATGCCCATAGCGTCGTTCCTTCTCAATACGCTCAATTCCCACACGCTTGGCATTGCGGTGCCGGCGGCCATCCAGTGGCAGGGCCACAAGGCCGTGGAGCAGCAGGATCTGGCATTTTTCCATGAGCTTTATGCGGGGCAGGTCGCCTCGCGTCTTTCGCAGGTCTCGTCAGCCGTTCAGCAGCAGATTATCAACGCGTTTCAGACCGGACCGCGTTTCCTGTTGCAAATGGTCGGCTCTCTTGCGCTTCTTGCCGCCTTATCATGGCAGCTGGCGCTGCCCGTATTCATCTGGATCGTGCTCAATGTCGTTCTCGCCGTTAAACTTGCCCCGGTATTCACGGAGCGGTCACGGCGCTCGGCAAAACAAAAGAGCCTTGTTTCGGGGGCGATTACCGATCTCTACAGCAATATGCAGATGATCAAGCAATTTGCCGCCGAGGACAGTGAGGCGGGCGTTATTCGTCGCATCCTGATGAAGGCGGTGCAGACACAACACAAGGAACAGCGTGTCTATCGTGCGTCCGAGCTGGCCGTGGTTGCGCTCAACATGGCGTTGTGGCTGGCGATCCTGTCAGTGGGGTTTTCCGGTCTGGTGAAGGGTTTCATCACGGTCGGAGAATTCGTCGGCGCGGTCTATATATTGCAGCGGTTGTCCGGGCACACATTCACCTTCCTGCAGATGGGCCAGCAGATATTCCAGGCGATCGGTACGATCAAGGATGCCATGCCTGTCATGACGACGCCTCCGACCATTACCGACATGGCCGGTGCGGCGGAATTGAGCGTTTCGCATGGTGACATCGATTTCGACCACATCCGCTTTGCTTACAAGTCAGGCAGACCGGTGATTGATGATCTGTCGCTGACCGTGCGCGCCGGGGAGAAAGTCGGCCTTGTGGGGTTGTCAGGTGCGGGAAAAACGACGCTGGTCAATCTGCTCCTGCGTTTCTACGACATTCAGGAGGGTGCCATTCGCATCGACGGGCAGGATATTCGCGAGGTCACGCAGATGAGCCTGCGCCGTAATATCGGGGTGATTGCCCAGGACGTGGCGCTGCTGCACCGGTCGGTGGGCGACAACATCCGCTACGGTCGACCGGATGCGACGCAGGAGGAAGTGGAGCAGGTGGCGAAAGTGGCGAAGGCCGACGTCTTCATCGGTGATCTCGCCGACAGCGAAGGACGAAAAGGGTATCAGGCCTTTGTTGGAGACCGCGGCATCAAGCTTTCCGGCGGACAGCGACAACGGGTCGCCATCGCGCGGGTGCTGTTGAAAGACGCGCCCATCCTCATCCTCGACGAAGCCACCTCAGCGCTTGATAGCGAGTCTGAGGCCGCCATTCAGGACAAGCTCAATCTGGTGATGGAGGGCAAAACGGTGATTGCCATTGCGCACCGCCTGTCGACCATTGCCCGGATGGATCGCATCATCGTGTTGGATCATGGCCGGATTGTCGAAGAGGGAAGGCCCGAGGAACTGGTCGAGCAGGATGGATTGTTTCCGCGGCTCTGGAAACGCCAGATTGGTGGCTTCATTCCCGAAGATGAGGGGGTGACGTCGGAGGCGGTGGTGGACCGAAGCTGAGAGCGGAGAGCTTCGTCATTTGTAAAGAGGTTACGATGAAAACCGATTGGAAGTCGGTCAGAGGCATGCTGAATGCAGCAATCGACGCCTGCGAACGCATCGAGGCGCTGCAGTATGCCGAGACTGACCGGGAGGCCATGATCGATATCGGCGGACAAAAGGTCAGCGTCCATGATTTTCTGGTGACCGCGTGGACAGCCCGGAGAAGCTCCGCTACCAGATCATACGCGAACGCCACGACACCGGCGTCAATCTCCCAAGCCGGAGGCAGCGCGCATTCTGTTGGCAATGTCCCAAGCTGCAATTGAATTGGTGGATGCTGGTGAAGTG
This sequence comes from Agrobacterium pusense, assembly GCF_013285525.1. Taxonomy (NCBI): domain Bacteria; kingdom Pseudomonadati; phylum Pseudomonadota; class Alphaproteobacteria; order Hyphomicrobiales; family Rhizobiaceae; genus Agrobacterium; species Agrobacterium pusense. Next base: position 75,856 of record NZ_CP053857.1, on the reverse strand, counting down.
ACCCCCGCCCAACAAGATATCCAGCAGATGATCAAATGGTTTGATGAGGACTTGGTGCGTGGGATTGAAAGTGCCGTCGCTACTTACCGATAAGCAAGGTCGCAATGGACTGTGTGGCGTAAGTGAAAGGAGAGGCGGTTTTTTCCACACGGGTTCGGATGTTGATGTCTGATGTAGGCGATTTGCTTTTGCCGTAGTCGTTATCTGACCGTCACACTTCGGCTCTACCAGTGAATGATGCAACGTCACCTCTTTGTGTTACTCCTCCTAGCGCTGACCCAGATCACCGGTTGGGGCGTGGTGAGCGTTTTGCCGGTGATCGCGACGACGGTCGCGGTAGAATTCCGAACCTCGCTGCCGATGATTTTTGTCGGAACCTCCGTGATGTTCGTCGCTATGGGGTTCGCTGCCCCTTGGACAGGCCGTGCGTTTCGCAGACTTGGACCGCGTTCTGTTATGGCTACCGGAGCCGGGATGATCGCGGCGGGGCTTTGTCTGCTGGCGCTGTCTCCGGACCTTTGGGTATTTTGGGCCGCTTGGGTGTTGATCGGGATTGCAGGCGCGATGTTTCTGACGACGTCAGCCTATGCCCATATCGCGGATTACGCAGGGGATAGGGCGCGGAGCCTTATCGGTACACTGATGCTGGTAACGGGTCTGGCGGGTAGCGTCTTCTGGCCCATCACTGCCTTCCTCGACGGTGTGGTTGGATGGCGTGCGACGGTTCTTGTCTACGCTGGCATCATGGCATTGGTCATTTGCCCACTTGTTTTAATCGGCCTGCCAGCGACCCGTGCCGTGACCGCGCCGGCCACCAACAATGGAAGTGCTCGCAAGGGTCCTGTTCTTGCCCTTCTTGTGACCGCCATCGCTCTGAACAGCTTCGTGACGTTTGGCATTGAAGCTGTAGGCATTCAACTTTTGCAGGCGACCGGAATGGACCTTGCCAAAGCCGTCACGATTGCCTCGCTTCTGGGGGTGTTCAAAGTGGGCGGACGCGTGGTTGACCTGCTGGGTGGGCAACGATGGGATGGGCTATCCATCGGGATTGTGTCCGGCGCGATGATAACAATCGGCCTCGCTGTAATGTTGATAGGCGGCCACGGCTTCCTGTCGGAGGCCGGCTTTCTGGTAATATACGGCGTCGGAAGCGGGGCTTTCGCTGTTGCCCGAGCCACGATGCCGCTCGTTTTCTTTGAGAAAGCCGACTATGCCGCCGCAATGGCAACCATTGCCCTGCCAATAAATCTGATCAACGCACTGGCGCCGCCGGTATTGGCTGCGCTCATGGCGGGGATGGGAGCGCATGCGGTCTTTGCGGCGCTTGGGGTTCTCAGTGCGACGGCCTTTATGGTTTTATGGCAACTCAACCGCAAGAGGTCTTGGAGCACCGTAGCTGAGTGATTGCTACCGAAGAACTTTGTTTCAAGGTCGTCAGAGAGGCAGGCGAGGAGGCGAATATCTGCGGCAGTGGGTAATTGACGAGTTAAAGAAGCCTTTATCCGATTAGCCAATCAAGCTTCTCTATTTTTATAAATGGCGGGTCAGATAGCGATCAGACAGTCCGCATTGGAATGGTCCCGACCTCGCAGCTGTGCCAAGTCCTCGTCCATTTCGCTGAGCCGCATCATATGTGCAGTGATCTGCAATGAGATGATGTGCCGGTCGTCTATAGAGAAACGTTCCCACCTCTTGAGATTGTCGATGACCTCGATGAGGTCGAGACGTTCTTGTTCGAGCTTCTCCAAGTTCCAGATCATCGCAGCCGGGCTCCCGTTTCGACTTGCCTGAAACGGTAGCATGGGCGGATCGGTTCAAACCGATAAGATTTAGCGTAAATTTTATGTAAATTCCGAGTTGTTCCGACCCGCGGTTGGCGTGGTAAAGCAATTTAAGGGGATTCTCAGCTAACCACTGCTTGGTCGCGATATTGCCGTCGTCGAAGTCAGGGAACAGGCGTGTACCGATCCAATGCCTTCACCCGGAGGAAGACCCGCATCAGCCGCGGAACCTTTCCTGCCATTCTTTCGGTCCCACACCCAACCTGCGCAGGAACAGCCGCCGCATCGTTTCGGGTGATCCGAAGCCGCACTTCCGGGCAGTCGTTTCGACGGAGCTGCCGGTCTCCAACAGTCCCTGCGCTCTCTCCAGGCGGATCATCTCGACGCCCTCAGCGGGTGTTCGACCTGTCCGTTGCCGATAATGGCGGACAAAGGAGCGGCGGCTCATTCCGGCCTGGTCAGCAAGGATATCGAGCGTGATGGGGCGTGCAATATTTGTGGCGATCCATGCGTGGAGTTCCATAAACCTGTCATCGACTGTCTGAAGTCCGAGCGGCACACTGAATTGGGACTGGCCTCCCGGCCGTTTGAGGAAGACCACAAGCTCGCGTGCGACGGTGAGAGCGAGTGCGCGGCCATGATCTTCCTCCAACATTGCCAGAGCAAGGTCGATCCCTGCCGTCACGCCCGCTGACGTCCATATCGAACCGTCACGCAAAAAAATCGGGTCGCGCTCTAGCCGAACTTTTGGAAATCGTTTTGTGAACTCGTCGCACCGGCCCCAGTGGGTAACGGCACGGCGACTGTCCAGTAGGCCGGCCTCCGCCAGCAGGAATGCGCCGCTACAAACCGAGGCCATTCGCCGGACACGGGGTGCGCGATCGCGAACCCATTCGATTAGCGGTGCGCGGTCGCAGGCAGCATTCACGCCGCTGCCACCAGCAACGATGGCGGTGTCAGGCGCAGATTTGTTCGTTGGCAAGGTCTTGCACACCAACGTTATGCCAGAGTTGCATGTGACCTGCGTCTCTTCGGCAACCAAAGTGACTTCGTAGAGCCCACCAGCCGTTGCCCGCGACAGCCGGTTGGCGGATGCGAACACCTGGGCGGGGCCGGTAGCATCGAGCACCTGAGCATCGGGGAAAAGAAGGATTTCGATTTGACGTAACATCGAGATTGGCCTGAAACGAGGGATTATTGGCATTCGTGCCACAGCATTTACTGCGATACTAACCGCGTCAAGACAGGAGAAATCAATGACCGTTCGTTTCGGTATCCTTTGCTTTCCAGGTGTTCAGCAACTCGATCTCACGGGTCCTTATGAAGTATTCGCCTCGGCGCGCGATACGCAGGTCGATCTCGTCTGGAAGACGACCGAGCCGATACGTGCGTCGACCGGACTGTGGTTGACACCCGACAGAGCCTTTGAGGAAGCGCCAGCCTACGATGTGATCTGTGTGCCTGGAGGCGGTGGCGTAAATCCTTTGCTGACTGACAAGGAGACACTGGATTTCCTGCGATCCCAGGCCGCCACTGCGCGCTTCGTTACTTCGGTCTGTACCGGTTCACTTGTGCTCGGTCAGGCGGGATTGCTCGCCGGGAAACGGGCCGCTACCCACTGGAACGCAATGGACTTTCTGCAGCGGTTTGGAGCGAACGCGGTGAATGAGCGTGTTGTTCGTGATGGCAGCCTGATCACCGCAGGCGGTGTCACGTCGGGCATCGATTTCGGGCTTGCTGTAATCGCCGAGCTGATGGGACAGGACGAGGCAGAGATAATCCAGCTGTCGCTCGAATATGCACCGGCACCACCCTTCAATGCCGGTTTGCCCGGCCAGGCGCGTAAGGAAATCGTCGCGGCGGCCTGTCAGCGTATGGCAAGGTCGCGAGAAGAAAGGGAGGTGTTGCTGGTGGGGAAGTAGCTGTCTTTGAAAAACGCGCGGAATAACAGGAAAAAGTTTTGCTGCGTCTCGCGCCTTTACTCCTGCAGCTCCCTGCGCCTTGCTTGCATTCTCCCGCCTGACACAAAAGGAAACCCTCCGCCTGGGAGGGTTTCTAATCGAACTGAATGTTTTGGTCGCGTTGCTAGAGCGCGCTTTGCCGGACGACGGTAATTTTACCGACTTCGACCAGCGGCGTGACGTCGAGGTTTTTGCCTTTTTCTGTCAGTTCGAGGCTGTAGAGGAATGCTCGACTGGCGGTATGGTCGCCTGTTGTCTGGATTTTTTCCTTGCCGAAATATGCTCCGGCAGGGATGGGAATGCCCGAGGCCTCACAGTCCTCAATGGCTCTAAAACGTACGGGTGCACCTTCCATTTGGTCCTCCTTCGGGTTGGCAAATGAAGAATATGCAGCGGGTACTGCCGGTTCATGATGCCCTGAAACAGACCGTGAGGCAATTGCCGGCGTGACGTCGACGGCCCCGGCGTTGCGGAACTCGGGTATGCCGGCAAAAGGAAACCCTGCGGCCGTATATCCTCCACGACTCGAAGCTTAATGGCAGCGCGGTGTGTCGCCTGGTGTCGGCCGCAAAGACAAGCATGCGCCCGACCTGCTGCTGGATCGTTGCCTTGAAAGTACACGATCACGGGTGGCTCTTCGGTCGCCAGTACAGTGGATAAAATGATCACAAGATTGGATGAAACCACATGCGGCTGCAAAAAGGCAGGTTCCTCAATGGAACAACGGCTGTAGTCTCCGTCCGATCAACAGGTTTTCGGGCAATCATATATAGGGGAGAGAGTTGGCTAAGGAAGACCCTCTTTCTGGCGGTAGTGCTTTCCAATTGTGTCAACAGGAAACGAGTGCCCGGGATCGTTTTTGAGGGAGGACTGATTTCGGCGCTCTGCGATTGTTCAAGTCCTTGCTCCTGCATCGGGTTTGGTGAACCAATCGCCGCCGTCGGGGCCTTGTCCTGCTAATTTCTCATCTGTGCATTTTGGGACTTTGCTTCGGGCGGATCCAAAAAGGTTGCGGAATGGTCACACCCTTTCTTTCGAGCACGGGTTTTCCATAAATTGCAACCGCTAAAGTTGTTGCGATGACGTGTCGGGATGTTATCTCTGCGTCAGGTTGAATCATTGAGGGGATGAGGGATGAAAAAGTTGGGGGCGATTTTGCTGATGGCTCTTTTGAGCGCATGTGCAAAGCCATCTGACGGACCGAGCGCAGGCAATATCCGGTCTGCGACTTTGCCGCGAACCAACGAGAAAATCCCCGTCATCGAGCTCGCTAATGCATCGGCCACCACGGTTTCTGCCGGAGGCACGCAGAACGCCTCCGGCCCCGGCCTAACCGCGCTTCGCAACACCGGTTACAATGCGCAGAGATTGCGGCGCGGCGACGTGATCGACATCACCGTGCTGGATACGGGAGAAGACGGACTATTCTCCCCCACCCAGAGCAAGACGCTAAATCTCGGTCGTTTTACGGTTGATCAGAGCGGCTCGGTGAATATTCCATTCGTTGGCAGACAGAGGGTTGTTGATTCCACGCCCGAAGGGGTGCAGTCGCAGGTCGTTGCCGGCCTTAAGGGGTCGGCCGTGAACCCACAGGCCGTCGTTACTGTCGTCGATAAGCCCACGAGCGCTGTCATGCTAAGCGGTGCAGTAAAAAATCCCGGAAAGATCGCGCTGACCGCCCGACAGGAGCGGGTGCTCGATGCGCTCAATCAAGCCGGTGGCCCTACTGTCGCTGCGGGCGCGGCCACGGTCACAGTCGTTCGCGGCTCGCAAAGGGCCAGCGCGCCGCTTGACCGCGTCATGCGGGAAGACCGTCAGAACATCCGCCTGTCACCGGATGATCAGGTCATGATCGATGGCGACGCGGCGAGCTACACCGCCCTCGGTGCGTTCAAGAGTGCCGGTGAATTCCAGTTCGAAGCCGGAAAGCTGACCCTGGCGCAGGCCGTCGGCCGTGCCGGTGGCTTGCTGGATGACCGCGCAGATGCGCGCAATGTCTATGTCTTCCGCAATGAGATTATTCAGGTTCCCGCCGCAAGGGTGCCGGGCGCGAAAGGCCCGGTCGCGACGGCGACGAGCATGCGGCCCGTGATCTATCACGTCAACATGCGCGACGCTTCCAGCATCGCCCTCATGCAGCTCTTCCAGATGCAGAAGGGTGATGTGCTTTATGCAAGCAACGCGCCGCTGGTGGATTCGGCCAAGCTGCTGACCGTGTTCCAGAAGAGTGTGCCGACGGCTGCGGCGCCGCTTCCCGGCGGCGGCAACTGACAAGTGAGGCGCTACAGAAGCTGTAGCGCTTCCATTGCCGTTTGTGGACGCAAGGCAGGATCGCCACGGCAACAGGCCTGCGCAAAATCTGCGAGGCCTTGCGGTGACTGTGCCTTGTCCGTCTCGATTAGCCGCCGGGCGAGCCGTCCCACGGCATATATGTCCTGTTCCGGCTTTGCGGGTGCGCCTTGGATCTGTTCCGGCGGCGCAAATTCAGTCGAGGCCGCAAAACGAAGGCCGTGTTCCGCGTGTTTCCGGCCAATTTGCAGGGCGATGCCGAAGTCGCCCAGTCTTGCCGTTTCGAACTTGCCGTCCGACAGCAGAATATTAGCTGGGGTGACATCGCAGTGCACATATCCCGATGCATGTACTGCGCTCAGCGCTTGCAGCACGCGGCGAAGGATCACCATCGCCTGCGACGCGGCAATTGGTTGCGCAGATATGATCGATGCCAGTGAGTGTGAAACCCACGGCTGCAACAGGCCCGGCCGACCATCCGGCAACCGCAGAAGCGCGGACGTTTCCACAAGGCAGGGATGGCGCAGCGCGAGCCCGATCTCGGCCTCGTCCCGCAAGCGTTGCAGCGAGACAGTGTCGTCCCTGCGGGGAGGCGGCACGGTTTTCAGCGCGTGCAGCGAGCCGAGATCGCGGTGACGCAATTGCAGCAAAAGTGTCGTCTCGCTCTGGTAAGCGGTGAAATTCACGGCAAAGCTGTCCGCAATCCAGTCCGGTTTTTCGCCGGACATATCTGGCAATTTTCGATCCAGCGCATTTCGGATCTGGTTGATCAGGTCTTGCTGCTCCTGATCGCTTCTCTCGCGCGTGCCCTCATGGCGGATGCTTCGCCAAAGGTCGGAAAAGCGTGCGACTATCTCCGGATAGGCAAGTTCATTGTTCACGCCGGTTTCCAATCACAATTGCGCTTATATTCTCGCGGGCGTTTTCGATCAGCGCTTCCTGGATCAGGGCATTGGCACAATCCTTGACCGGGGTGTTGAAGACGATCTCGGCAATGGCGCGTTCCCGGAGGATCTGCACCAGCGGGTAACTGCACAGCAGGACCCTGTCCTGCAAACCCCACTCCTCGAAGACGATGTCCGGCCGAAACTGCTGGGAAAGCCCGACACATTGCGAGAGTTGCTTTTTCATGCCGACCACGACGTGATCGCGCGAAAGCTGGTGCATGGTGCCGTTTTTCAGGAGATAGGCGCGCGCATCACCAGACCACAGGACGCTTAGCCTGCGCGAGATGATCGAGGCTATGACGACGCTGGCCATCGGCCTGACATCGGCGCCGGTCGTCTGGCGGGAGAGGAGCAGGCTGTTGATGGTGCCGAGCTTTCCCCTGATCTGCTGCGCCATCGTCTCCGGAGTTTCGGCATCTGGCGTTTCCGCAAGAATATTCGTGGCGAGACGGGCGGCCTCTGCGGCGCTGTGTGAATCACCTTGTCCGTCCGCTATGGCGAAGAGGGCAGGTGTCTGGGAAACGAATAAAGCGTCCGCATTCAGGGAAAGCCGCGTTCCCGGGTGTGTGGCATAGCTGTAGGTCACAGATGACGGCTGTTCCGCTGCCGGTGCGGGCATTGGCGCCACAGGCGGCATTTGCTGTTTTGTTTTCTCCATCACCGTTGCTGGAATTGGCGCTGGCGTTGAACCGTCCTCGCCGCCTTTGCCCGGCATGTCGCTAAAGAGACGCAGGAAATCGGAGGCTTTAGGTTTGCCGTCAAATTTGAGGCCGCGGGCACGACGGCTGACGGGGTCGATATACCACCAGAGGCTCGTCGGTATACGGCCGCGCACCATTTCCGGCACATCCTCCTCTTCCCGCGGCTTTGGCAGACGTAGTTTTTTGATCGAAGTGATAAACCGGGAGATATCGAAATCGCCGGTCATCGATGTCTCGGCCAGCGCCTCTGCGGCCATGAACCAGGTGTCGTCGAGATAGAGGCTTCGTGGATGTTCGCGGAAGCCATTGAGCTGGGCGATGATGGCAAGCGGATATTTGCGTCCCACCCGGTCCGCACTCGGCACCAGTACACCGACATAGGCGCAGTTTCCCCATATGCCGCGCTCAATGATGAAGCGTATGGGTGGCGACGAAGAGAATATTTCGGGCCATCGGCCCGTAAACATATCCACGCAGGCGTGCATGCCGGATCGCATCCAGCCGTCAAAGGTACCTATTAATTCCCGCTCAAGCCCATCGGAGATGAAATCGCCATGGCTTGGGACCTTGCCGAAGAAACCGATGCGATCGCTTTCCGTCGCTGTTTGCGTGGACCTTGATGCCTGATCGGCCATCAGTTGCGATGACCCGCTGTCGTCCTCGTGCCTGCCTTCATTCTAATCCCCTCCTTTGAAACATCACCATTCCGGTCCGTCACTAGAACTGCGCGGGGCAGGCGAAGCTGGCAATTGCATCCAGCTTGAACGGATTGAGAACCGAGCCGAACTGAACATCGAATTCGGCAGCCTGTCCGCCATTCTCAAACCGTACCCGCAGCAGGTCACCCGACTGGTTCTCGATATCGGCACCGTCAAACAGCCGGAAGGGCGACCAGTCGCCATTTTCGGTTTTGGCCTGCTGCCAGCCGCCGGGCTGGAAGGCGATGCGCGACAGGCTTGCCGTGTTTTCGCGCGAGGGCCAGGTGATCGATTTCGCCTGGATCGGACCATGATAATAAACCACCCGCTCGCCCTCGATCTCCAGCATCACCGCGCTCGAGGCATTGGTGAGGGAGACGGGTTTGACATTGATCGAAACCGCCGGCGTCTCGCTACCATTCGGGAAGAAGGCGCGCGAAATCTTGTCGGCATTTTCGAACTGGGCGACGGCGCTGCTGGGAAGACCGGCCGCGCCGAAGGTACCTTTCCAGCTCCATGGGCTCGTCGTCTTGTCGACAAACGGTTCCATGCGCTGTTTGAAGAAACTCTGGAAAACCCCCGCCGGCCCGAAGAGACGCGTGAAATCCGCAATGGCGACGTCGCGGGTGGAGGTCCGGTCGAAGGGATAACGACCGCTGACGATCGAAGAGCACAGGGAGGCTGAATCTGATGTCCAGAGTTCGGCAATGCGGCTGCGAGCGGACTTCACCGCAAGCGAGCCGACATCCGCCGCCACGCCTGCCACCCAGACATCGAGCGGCACCGGCAATTCGCGGGCCTGCTGCAGCAGGTCCTGATTGGCCTTCGTCAGCTGGCTGTCCACGTCGAACACCTTGGCGACTTCATCGGAGGTTGTTGCCGAGCGGGCAAGCTGTTCGTTCAGCAGCTTGAAATGCGCGAGCAACTGTTCCGATGGCGAACCTCCGGTCTTGTCGCCATTGGCCTGCTCGCCAGTTGTGGCTACGCCTTTTGTCGCCGCCATGTCACGCAGTCTCGCATATGGATCGGACGCATTCACGGAGGCCGCCAGAACGGCTGTGGTTGCGTCGCCTTCCGCAGCGGAGGCGAGCGTGGCGGGGTTTGCTCCGGGGCGGAGATCGGTCGCCTCCGCAATCGATCTTGCAGCCTCCATCAATATATTGCGCTCATTGGCAAGCGCGCGGGTGGTTTCCACTGCGTCGCCGAGGGTCTGGGACGGTTTGACCCGAAGGTCGGCTAGCGTGTCAGCCCATTTTTTCTCAAAACGGTCGAAATAGATTTGTAGCGCGGCCTGCGCCACCTGCTCCACAGTCGCGCCCTTGATGGCGTCATCAGAACCGCGCACCCAGCCTTCGGAAAGCGCGATGCGGGCGGCATGAGCGACTTGCGGAATGACGACACGGTGATACCCATCCGCCGTGAAGAGGCCTTCTATGCCCTCCGCCATAGGCGCTTTGCTGCGACGCTCGAAAGCCCGCTCCCCAAGAGGACCGAAAGCCGTCGCGGGTGTCCACTCCATCAATTCGCGCACCTGCGGAAGACCGGCGAGAATATCATAGGCGCGTGTGCCAATCGCTTGATCGCGGATCGTTTCGCGGGCGGTAGCGATGAGCCGCGCATCGAGTTCGATCGGGGCAAGCACGCCGTCGGCCAGCGCCTTTGCGTGCTGGTCAAGCGCTTCTCGCACCGCTGCCCTTCCATCACCGGGATAAAGCGATGCGAACATCTGATGCGTCTGCACGGTCAGGAACTCGCGGTCCAGTGCACCCATCCCGCCCAGCATTCCATAGAGTTTCAGCGAATTGAACGTGCGGGTGACATCCTTCTCGTCCTTAAGCTGCTTTTGCAGCTGCACGATCATCCGCGGCAGCAGCAAGGCGTTGAGCGCGCGCTGATAGGCGTCACGCTGGCGCCCGGCAATCTTGTCCTCCTGATCGAGACCGAAGCTGACATTCCAAATGCGTTCGCGGGCAAAGCCAGAATTGGCATCGCGCAGATTGTCGAGCGCGGGGAGGATGCGCAGGAAATCCGCATCTGCGACCTCTCGTACGGGAATTCCCTGAACGAGCTGCACATAAGCGCCAAGTTTGCGATCCGCTTCGGCGAGCGCCTGTGTATTGGCGAAATAGGTGAAAATCCAGCCAGTGAAGACAATGGCGACCGCCGCGGCGGATGCGCCATAGGCAATGCGGCGCACCAGCAATTGCCGCCCGGAAAGGCGTTTGTCGCGCATCACCAATGCGGCTTCGGGAAAGATAACATCCTTGAACAGCCGCGAGAGGAAGTAGCTCCGGCGGGTTCTGGGGGCTGCGGGAGATCTTTCCGTTTCCGGCTGCGTTCCCGACGCAAAATAAACGCCACGCAGAAGCGGGGCTTCAATGAGAGCCGAACTTGCGCAAAGCTCGCCAAGCGCTTCGTGCAGGCGGTCTTTCAGACGCGCCAGCTCGGCCGGAAATCGGAAGATGCGTCCGCGTATCTCCGCATTCTGTTCCTGCTGCAGGCGTTCGATCAGCATGGCATCGACCCGCTGCTGCAGCAGCTCGAATTCTTCCGTCAGGCGCTGCGGCAGGTTCTCGGCGGAGTAGCTCTCATCCAGCTTAAAGGTTGTGCCCCAAACCTGCTGGCGATCGGTCTTGTTGAAACCGTCGAAAAACTCCACGAAACCGTGCAGAAGGTCGGCCTTCGTCAGAACGATATAGACCGGGACCCGAGCGCGCAGATATTCGTCGAGTTCCGAAAGCCGCTGACGGATGGAGCGCAGTTCCTGCCGCTGCTCCTCGGGATCACGGTTGAGAAGATCGGGGATGGAGAGGGTAACCAATGCGCCGTTGATCGGCTGCGAACGGCGATATCGCCTCAGGAGGCTGAGAAAACCTTCCCAGCCGGCCTTCGAGGATCCGTCGAGATCATCCTGCGTGGTATAGCGGCCGGCGGTATCTATCAGGATCGCCTCATCGGCGAACCACCAGTTGCAGTTGCGCGTGCCGCCAATGCCCTTCACCGCATTTTCGCCAAGCGCATCGCCAAGCGGAAATTGCAGGCCGGAATTGGTGAGTGCCGTCGTCTTGCCGGAACCGGGGGCGCCGAAGATCACATACCAGGGCAGGTCGTAAATATAACCGAAGCGCTTTTTCGTGACGCGACGCAAGAGGGCGAGCGCTTCCTTCAGGCGTGTCTGGATTTCGCCGATTTCCGCCTGCCGATTGGCCAGCGCCTCGCGTTCGATACTGTCGACGAGTTCCTTGTCCTGCTTGCGTCCGCGGTAGATCGTGACGACGATGTAGACCAGCCATATGGCGACGATGATGCCGATGGCGAGGAGCCGGGCCTGCACCGTGCCAAGCGGTTTGAAATCGCCGAGCGCGATCAGATAACCGTAGAACCAGATGACGACGCAGAGCGCGATCACCCATAAAAGCGACAGGAAACGCCGTCCGACGAGGGCCGCATAGCTCTCGACATAGGAGCGGATCGTATAAAAATAGCTCAATGGATTCATGGCTGGGCCTCTCCCGGCTGCTGTCCCGGACTGTTCTGTATGGGCGGCGAGAGAATGCCGGCATCGCTCAGTTTTTCATCGGGATTGGTCAGGACCATGATTTCTGTTCTGCGGTTTATCTGGCGGCCTTCTTCCGTCTTGTTGTCGGCGATCGGGTCGCTGTCGGCCCGGCCTTCGGTCAGGATCGCTTCAGGACCGGTGAATTGTGAAAGAATGTCTCCAACGGCCTTGGCGCGCGCTTCGGAAAGGTGCCAGTTCGATGGAAACTCCACCGTCTTGATCGGCACGGTGTCGGTATAGCCGATGACGACCGCACGGAATTTTTCAGCCGCGAGCGCGCCGCCGATACGCTGGATGAGATCGCGGAACTGCGGGCTGACATTGGCGCTGCCGGTCGTGAACAGGCCCGAATTGTTGATGCGAACCCGCAGCCGACCGTTCACATCCGCAAGGGTCACGAGCTTCCTGTCGACTTCGGGCTGCAGGAAGGCCATCAGCTTTTCAAGCCGGGAGGGTTGTCTCGGCTCCACGATTTTGGGTGGATCGACGACGCGGGGAGTTTCCACTTCAATTTGCGGCGGCGTTGGTGCAGCAGGGCTAGCGATCAACACGCTCGGTGTTTCATTCGGCGGCAGATGAGCAAGTCTTTCGAAAGTGACATCGGATGCGCTGTTGAGCGACAGCGTAAAGAAGAGATAACCAAGCGCGAAGGCGAGCGCCATCAGCGACAGCAGGGTCCAGAGCGCAGTCATCGCGCGCAATGGCGTATGTCGGGCATCGACACCTTTCCAATGCGGAGAAAGCTCGCGTTCGAAGGCGCCATATTGGCCGATGAGCGTTTTGTAGAGACTGTCGCGGATGCGTGAAAGCTCGAGCGCTCCTTTCGGTGAAACGCGGGTTCGTCCTTCGAAAGCCAGCGACAGGCACAGATAGATAAGCAGCAGCAGATCCTTGTTGGCGCCGGGCGACTGGTGGAAATGGTCGAGAATGTCGAAAACCCGGTCGCCGCCAGTAACGTCATTGTGGAACGTGGAAACGAGGCCGGAGCGCGCCCAGCCTGCCCGCACACCCCAGGGCTTGCTGAGAACGACATCATCGACCGTCGCGCAGACGACATAATGCGCAGCCCTTGCCCGCTCGGGGCTGATGCGGGAGGAGGCGAGGTCGCGTTCATAGCGTGTAATTGCTTCAACGCAGGCGCGGCGAAGCTGGTCGGGATCCGGCTCGGCATCGCTGAAGCGCAGCAGATGTGCGAGGTTGAGAAGCGGAGCTGCCGATTGCACAAGTGTCGGAACCTCCTCGCCGCCGAAGTGTAAACCCGTCAGCAGCTGTTCGACCGGCATGGCAGTCGCTTTTGCCCTGCTAGGGCCTGCCGGCTCGTCGGTCTCGACGATGTCTTCGAGGATTGCCGCCATGTTGCGGGCGTTCTGGTTGCGCCGACGGCTTTCCTCGGTGATCTCGACCACCGTCGGCAAGTCTTGCCAGGAAGAGGGGTTTTCCGTGCTCATTCGCGTAACGCCCACATTTCCATTTCAAGCCCAGGGAATTCGCCCGCCAGATGCAGGGCAATGGCCCCTGAAGTATCGAGCTGTTTCCAGAGCGGCGACTGCGTGTCGATCTCGAAATAAACGGTGCCGGATCGATAGGGCAGTTGCCGCGGCAGAACCGGCAGGGACCGCACGGGAATGCCCGGCAGCGCCACATTGACCAGTTCGGAAATCCGTTCCACCGGACCGACCTTGATCTGTGCCGGCAGGCGGCGGCGAATATCCTCGGCAGCCACATCCGCCCGCACGGCGAGCACGAAGCCGGCGTCGCGCAGAAGTGTGCGGTCGTGGATAGTGCCGACGCGGACGCCATGACGGCGTTCCACCAGTTCGATTGCGACGGCCGCCTGCTCCAGAACCGCAGACAGCGAGGTACGCAAATCATCAAACACAGCGCCGAAGGTGGCTTTCAGATCGTCGTGTCGGTAGGGCGGGAAATCTGTTGCCCGCTTCCTGTCCGTGGTGAAGGTGGCGAGCTCGCCGGCAAGCTGGATGCAGTCTTCGTAAAAGCGGATGGGGTGAAACCGGGTGGCGTTGGCACAGCGATGCGCGAGTAGCGGATCGGCCCGGTTGAGGATCTGCAGCAGGAAATAATCGCCCACTTCCGCCGTCCCCCGGATCGTCGGGTCACCGATGCGTTCGGCGATCGCCTGGGCGCGGTGGCGCACGATCCCCAGAAGCTCCGTCAGCAATTCGTTGAGACGGGGCGCAGCCGCGCAGCTGAGGCTTGGAGGGATGAAATCAGGGTCGAGAATGACTGCACGGTCGGAGCGGACTTCAATTACCCGCGCCAGCCCGATGAGGTCATAACCGGAAAGATCGTCACCGGTCTTGAGGAACTTCAGGCTCAGGCGGCCGACATCAATGGGCGCCACGAAATCCGTCTCTATATTCGTATCGGAGACTTCATAAGTGGATGCGGTGAAACGCACATTACTGGTGTCATTGTGGCCGCTGGCGGACGTGTCGGCCTTGCCCGGCTGCCGGGCCGGCAGGGCAAGAAAGATGATAGCGTTCTTGACGCTTTCATCGAGATCGAGAGGCGGCGGCAGGTCGGAATCTTCAGGCGCCTCGAAGGGCGTGCCGTCGGGGAGGATCCCGCGCAGGTTCGATAGCGCAAATTGCCCTATCGACAAGGCGCTGCGATCGACCGCTATCTCGACGATGCCCCAGGGATAGGGCGAAATGTTGCGCGTGGTGTTGCGCACCAGGCGTTCGGTCCAACGGTCGGACTGCTGAAAATGCTGGACGCGAAGAAACATGCCCTCGGTCCAGGCTACACGGTTCTCATGTCTCATCGTGGTCATTTACCCCCTTGGCATCGGCTGTGGCCGCGTCAGTCTCCTGTCTCGGCGCGGCTTCACCACGCGCTGCGCGCTGCAGGAACTGCCTGACCGGCAATGGACGGCCGTTTTCTTCGAATTGCTTTTTGTAGGCGGACCAATAGTCTGTTTTGACGATCAGCCCCTGCCAGTCCCGGCGGCTGATCTTTGCCCGGAAATCGTTGCCGGCATCGACAGACGCCTCGATAAGCCTCGGCTCGAGCCTTTGCGTGCAACCATGGATCAAAGTTTCAAGCGCGTAGGCAAGTTGCCGCTGCTGGCGGATGAGCCTTTCCATCCGCTCGCTCAGGGAGGCTGACGAACGTTGGCCAGCGCGCTCGCTCTCGAGGTCGAGAACGGCTAGACAATCGGCGCTTTCCTGCTCCAACGCGGTCAGAAGATCGCCAATCTCTGGCGGGGTAGAAACGCCTGCAGCCGAAGCGTTCTCCACATGTAAGTCTTCTTCTGTCTCAGGGAAAACATTGTCGAAATCTTCGCTGCGGGCGGTCGAAACCGGACGAGAGATCATGACGGGCGTGTTTAGAGCGTCGGTATGTTCGTGCTCGCTGCTTGCAACCGGCTCCTCATCCCAGTTATCGGGCAGAATGGCGCTTATTCCATGCGCCGCGGGCGGTTCGCTCCAGCCGATCTCGACATTTCGCGAAATGGATTTCGCCTTCCGTTTCGCGCCCTCGCGCCATGTTTCGGACCAGTCCTCGACGGAGGCAGTATTGCCCATCATGCCGCCGGCCGAACGGCCGTTCGGGGCGATATCCGCGAGGATCGCCGAAATGGTCAGCGGCTCGTCGCTCATTCGCAGGGATGCGTCGGGATCGGAAAAATCCAGTTCGGCATCGCCGCTGATGGAGACCTGAAAAATCTGACCGCCAATGTTGATTTGCGAACCGTCGCGGAGACGTGCGCTTTCGCCTTCGAGCAGCAGGCGGCCATCGACCAGCGTGCCATTCGCGCTCTGGTCCATTATCGTGAAGCCCTCGCCATCGCGGTTGAGCGTGCAGTGCAGCTTGGAAACGCGCCGTTCATTGTCGTCGATCTGCCAGTCGCACTCCCGCGATCGACCAATGACGCGGCGGCCGCGCTCGAAGGTCCACTGACTGGCTCTTGCTGCTCCGATATTGCGTGTGTCCTTGAGTGCAAGCTTCATATCCATGCCCTCACGCGGAAATCGCCGAGCCTTCCCGCTCGGTCACCACAGCGTCAGCACTGTCTTGTCGGGCGGGTGCCACGCGAGCCCAGCTGTTCCAGCCGAGACGGGCGGGAGCATCGGACTGGCCGAGGCGGCAAAACGGAATGTCCTCCTTTTTCAGGATCACCTGCACATCGAAGTGCAATGCGCTTCCGACGAACAGGCGTGTCATAGAAAATATTTCCGCAAGCCGTTTCGAACCGGGCGTGAGGGCTAGGTAATCCGCATAGGCGACAGGACCGATCACGACCCGGAAGCCGCCGCTCATATCTTCTACAGCGCTTCCCGCTGTCGTGTTCTGTCCGAGCCTCAGTCCTGATGCCTGCCCCAGCTGGCTTTGTTCATGCCGCGGCAAAGCCACCCACCGCCGGCGAAACTGTTCGATATTGACCGGAAGTCCCGTGAATTCGCAAAGCATTGATGTCAGGGCCGAAACATTGCGGTTGCGGCCGGCCAGAAGACCGCTGAAACGCAGGAGCGCGTCTTCGCTTACGCCTGCTTTCTCGACCAGACCGGCAGTGCGGAAACCGGTGAGAGCGAGCAGTGTTTTGCGGAAACCGTTGTCCCTCTGCTCGGTCGACCAGCGCAAACCCCTTGCAAGACGGTATTTTTCCGTCGCGGATACGAACAGTTCGCTGAACCTTGCCGCAAATAGGTTGAAGAAGCTGGCCAGCGCGCCTGAACGATTGCGTTCTTCCCGTTGCAGCAGTTCGCCATAGGCCGGCGGCAGCGAACCAAGCGGCCCGACGATGGGCGCGAAGGCTGATTTCAGTTCGGCATGACCGCGCTTGCGGCTGAAACCGCTGACTGCAAGCGGTGTCGGCTGTATTCCGCCATGAGCACCGATCACGATCCCGTCATCCGCCGAAACGAACTGGGCGACGCGAAACGCGGTTGCAGGGTCAAAACGGCCGGGATCGTCGCTGAGTAGCGCCGCCTGCCGGTCTTTGATGGTTGGCGTCTGCTGTTCCATGCCCGTCTCCTACAGCAGCGGCCGGTCGGCCGCGCGGGCTGGCCAGCGGGCAATCGGTTTGGAGTGGCCGCGCATCGTCGCCGTCAGCCTCGTGAAACTGTTGATCGAGGTGTAGAGCCCGAAGAAATGGTTGAGAACGCCGGCGAAAACAAATGCGGCAGGTCGCGCGATCAGTGCCGGGTCAAACTCCACTGTGATATCCGTTCCCGGTACCATGGCCGAGCCAATCCGGGCATGAGAATTCTGCGCCTCGACATTGCTGATCGCGTCCACGAGCTGTCGGGTTTCCGGGCTGTCCCTGAAGGAATAAAGCGAGAGGATGTCCTTCAGTGGCGCGCCGCCGTTGTCGGTGAGCGAAAGATGGTTGAGGAGAAGATGTGAGATCAGCCGCCACTCGCGCGCCGAACGCTCGTTGACGCGGATCGCCTCCGTCGGCGGCATCAGTGCATGGATGGATTTCACCGCCTCGTTGCCGGTGGAAAGCTGCAGGAAGGGGTGCCCGCCGCCAAAGGGAAGCTGGCTTGGCAGTTCACGGTTGAGGCAAAGTGTATCGATGCTTGCCACCATGTCGAGCGGCCCAAGCGGGCCGCGCTTCTGATCCACGAAGGCGATGTCCGTATCGGACGAGCCGTCATCATCGAACCGGCGCTGTATCTGCCAGTAAACGTTTGCGCCATTATTGCGCTGTGTGCGACCGAAAAACGGAGACGTCTTCTCGGTCTGTCCGGAACGGCTGGTCAGCTGAACGTTTTCAACGGCATAGATCTCGCGCGTCCGCTGCCGCCGTGCATCCGGCAGCAACCTGTATTCCGTCCGCGTACCATCAAGACTGAGCGGTTCGCAGCTTTGTTTGAACAGGTTGATCACAGGTGAGGCGTTCAACACAAAATCTCCGACCGACACCATGCGCTCAAGCCGCGTGTCCGCCGCATCCAGATAGATGTAAAGTTCGCAGTCCCCGCCGCTCCATTTTTGCAACCCGTCAATGTCGAGAAATAGAAATTTCTGCGGCAGCGCGAAGAATTCGGTGAGAAGCCGGTATCCATCAAAACTGTTGGCGGGATATGGCAGCATGGCTTTATCGCGAGAGTATCCGGACGGCGTAAGATTTCCGGCGGGCAGGAAAACGGCTTCCTTGTCCTCGGCGTGACGCGCAAGCGCCATACCGATGCAATGGTTGGTCAAAAGCTCGTAAAGCGCTGTCGCCTGCTGCCATGCGGCGGACAGGAAAATCTGGAGTTTCGTCAGTCCCATTTCCGGGAAAGTACCGCCGCGCGGGGCCGTACTGCGCAGCGAAAGCCGCAAACAGCTGGCCGTGCCGGTAAAGGACGCCGAAAAAGGGGCGTCGATCGGCTGGCCGGTGAGCGTCGCAGCTGCGATCTCCAGTGGAACGATCTCGACGTCCTGCGTGGTGCGGAAACGGCAGCTTTCGCCGCCAACCGGTTCGGCGAGAATTTCGCTGTGACGGGGAAGCGTCTGCACGGTTGCCAGCGCCGGGCTCGGAGCGAATTGCACAACGCTCATCGAAGGGATCGGGGCAAGATAATGTGGATAGAGCGTTTCCAGCAGACTGTCCGATAGTTCGGGAAATTCGTCATCCAGCTTCTGGCGCACCCGGGCGGCAGAATAGGCGAAACTCTGGATCAGACGCTCGACATGCGGGTCGTCGGCGACATCGCCCGTCATCCGCAGCCTGCCGGCGATCTTCGGAAAAGCCGCCGCAAAACGGGATGCGCGCTTTCGCAGCGCAAAAAGCTCGTCATTGTATTTTTCGAGGAAGCCTTCAGCCATTCGTCGCCTCCACCAGGAATTGCTGCGTGGAAGGATCGATCCGGGATTCAAAGCTGATCGGGGGCATGCCTTCCTGTAGGCGGAAGCTTGCCTGTATGCGCATGCGAAGCGCCCGGTCACCATCCGTGCGGTTTTTCAGGATCGTCACATGCACGTCGGCAAGGCGTGTTTCGAACAGGGAAATCCGCCGCTCGATGCTGCGAGCAAGTCGTGCCTTGGATGCATCCGTCACCAGATTGGCTGAAAGAATGCCATCAACGCCATAGCTCACGAGCGCATCGGACAATTCCTTGAGTGCTGCCGGCGGGCCGGCTGGGTTGCGGCGGGTATTGAGCAACGCCTCGAGGTCGCGGCGGATCACCTCGCGCATCTCGCGGGCCTGATCCTTCAGGCTGACGAGCATATCCGTTTCCGCATCTGGCGCGTCATCGAGCAGCCGGTCCAGAACCGAGCGCGACAGCGTTCTTTGCCGTGCGCGATATTGCTCAAGCGGTTCAACCACGGGCGATCTGCCTTTCTTCGTCGGACAGGGCGGAAAGCGCGCCGATTTCGTGGAACGGCACCACATCGTCGCCAATCAGCAGGCAGCGTTGGCCGAGACCCGTTATCAGTGGTTCACCCTCATTCCAGTGCGTTTCCCGACCGAGGAGTAGACCGACATCGTCGCCCGCACCGTGATAGATCGCCGGCAGCAGCACGGATGCGACTGCCCCGTCGCGCAACGTCAGTTCGGCGCCGCGAAAGGCGAGGTCGCGCGGGCGGCTCATGGGGTCGATGCTGAGGCTCTCGATGCGTCCGTAATCGATCCAGAGATAGCGGCCGCCATTGGTCAGGACTTCCAGCGCATGCGGAACCCGATCGTCCAGATCGCGGATGTCGCCGGCGCTCTTGCCGTCGTGACCGATTGGCACATTGCCGCGTTTTTCGTCGAGTTCATTCAACGCGTCTTTCGCGCCCGCGACATCGCCACTGCGCGCGGCAATGTTCGCCCGGATGGCCAATTGGTCAAGTTCGGAGGGGCCGCCGGGGAAATCCGGTACGGCGCCGCTTTCAAACCACGCATTGCGTGCGGCCATGGCGCGCAGCTGGTGGCGGAAGAGGGAAAAACCGACGCTGTCCTGCGGTGAAAATGTTGCGGCCAGATTGCATTGCGCATCGGCCTTTTCATAGTCGCCGGCGAGGACCAGCAGGTCGATGTAGAAATGGCGGCCATCCTTGTCGGTCGGCCTGGTTTTCACATGGTCCCGCGCGAGCCCGATTGCGTCTTGCAGCTGGTTGTCGTCCAGGAGGCGGGAAATATCGTCGCGCAGCGTCATGCGGATATCCTTTGCGGCTCGGCTGAAGACCGGGATGCGGCTGTGGTCGGCACCATGGTTTCGGCAATGAGGTGGAAGCTCGTGGAAACGTCATCGAGCTGGAAATGCGGCTGAAGGCGCACGGTGCAGGAGAATGTTCCGGGCTTGCCGGGAACCTCGAAGACCTTGATCCCCGCAGAGCGCAGCGGATAGCGCGTGCGCAACGCCGCATCCGCATCGTCGTTGCCGAGCGTATACGAGGAAAGCCAGCCTTCCAGTTTGCGCTCTATCGTCGTGGCATCGCTGAGCTGGCCGATGTCATCGCGCATGATGACCTTCAGGTAATGCGAGAACCGGGAGGCACACAGCACATATTGCAGCATGGCAGCAAGGCGGGCGTTCTGCCTCGCCGCTTCGGTGGAGTAATGGCCGGGTGCATGCAGGGACTGGTTGGCGTTGAAGATCGCCATGCCGGAAAGATAGGTGGTGGAGACGGGTACGATGCCCAGATCGGAAAATTGCTGTTCCTGTCCCGTCGTCAGTTGCACTTCAACGGGTGGCTGAGCGGACAGGCCGTTGCTCTCGATGCCGAGATCGAGCGGCGGCAATTGCCGGGCAGAGAGCATGCCGCCATCCACGGCGTCCTGTGTCACGCCGCGCAGATCCGCAAACCAGCCGGAATCGACGAAATTGCGCACCACAACCGCTGCGAAGGCAAAGGCGGCGTTGCCCCACAGCAGGGTCTCGCCGCTTTCCGCCACATGCTCGCGAAATGGAAATCCGTCATCCCGCCCGCGCGCATAGGGCTTATAGGGAGAGCGTAACAAAACGCGCGGTGCGACAAGGCCTACGAAGCGTGAATCGTCGCGTGTGCGAAGCGCATTCCACCGTAGCCGCGATTTCTCCTGTTTCAGCCAGGAAAAGTCATGGACCCGGCTGAGTTCCGAAAAGTCCTGCAGCCCAACGGTGGAGGGCGAAGCCGCCGCCACGAAAGGGCAGAAAGCGGCCGCAGCCACCATGCCGATCTGTGACAGCGTTGTGATGGAATCGGCACCATCAAGATCATCAGGGGAGAAGGCGTAGTCGCCGATCAGAAGGCCGACCGGTTCGCCGCCTGGCATGCCGAATTCGCGGTTATAGACGACCTCGAAAAGGTGGCTCTGGTCGAAGTCGGTGGCGCGTTCCGTGTTGCGGGCAAGGTCGCGCCAGCTGGCGTTCAGCAGTTTCACCTTCACGTCGGTGCTGCGGCCCGCCTCGCGCACGACCATGGCAAGCCCGCGCCATCTCGCCTCCATCGCCTGAAAATCGGGATGGTGGAGAATGGCGTTCACCTGGCCGGTCAGCGCATCGTCGATGAGGGCGATGAGCTGGTCGGCGAAAATGCGGGCGTCCGGAAAGGACTGATGCGCCATGAGCGGGCTCCGGATGATGAACGGGGCCGGGGTGGCGGAGCACCCCCGGACCAGGCTCAGTTCTTCGACGGAATACGGGCGACCATGCGAAGCGAGGTCGTCAGTTCTTCCATCTGCAACCAGGGCCGCATCCATGCGACCGCATTGTAGGCGCCGGGTTTGCCGGGCACTTCCTGCACGGTCACCTTGGCATCGCGCAGCGGATATTTGGCGCGGCTTTCCTCACCCGCCTCGTCATTGGCGTTGACATAGTTGGCGATCCAGCGATTGAGCCAGACTTCGCAATCGGACGCTTCCATGAAGGAGCCGATCTTGTCGCGACCCATGACCTTGAGATAATGCGCGAAACGCGACGTCGCCATGATGTAGGGCAGGCGGGCCGAAACGGCTGCGTTGGCCGTGGCTTCCGGTTTGTCGTAGAGCTTCGGCTTGTGCGCGGTCTGGGCGCCGAAGAACACCGCGTAGTCCGTGTTCTTGTAGTGGCAGAGCGGCAGGAAGCCGAGTTTGCCGAGTTCGGCGTCGCGGCGGTCGGTAATGCCGACTTCGGTCGGGCATTTCAGATCGAGGTCGCCGTCATCGCTGGAGAAGACATGCATGGGCAGGTTCTCGACCTTGCCGCCGTTTTCAGCCCCACGGATAGCCGTGCACCAGCCGCTTTTTGCGAAGGCATCGGTCAGCTTGGTGCCCATCACGTATGCGGCGTTCATCCAGCAGTATTCGTCATGTTCAAGGTCACCATTCACCGCACCCGTGGTTTCGTCGTAGGCGAAGTCATCGATCGGGTTGGTTTTCGGGCCATAGGGCATACGCGCCAGCACACGCGGAAGAGCGAGAGTGACGAAACGGGAATCGTCGCTTTCGCGGAAGCTGCGCCACTTGGCATATTCGACCGTGTCGAAAATCTTCTCCAGATCGCGCGGTCGGGCGAGATCGCGATAGTCCTCGAAACCGAACATGTGCGGGCTGGCAGCCGAGATGAAGGGCGCGAAGGCTGCCGCCGCGATCGATGATACGCCTTGCAGCAGCTGGACGTCATCGAAGGAATTGTCGAATTCGTAATCGCCGATGATGGCACCGAGCGGTTCGCCGCCGGGGGTGCCGAATTCGTCTTCATAAATCGCCTTGAAGAGGCGGGACTGATCGAATTCGACGGCTTTTTCGAGATCGCGCGCCAGTTCACGCTTGCCGGCATTCATGACGCGGATTTTGAGATTGACGCTCGTTTCGGAGTTCTTGACGAGATAGTTCAACCCACGCCATGTGCCCTCAAGCTTGGTGAATTCGGGTGCCTGCATGATAGCGGCGAGCTGTTCGGAAATCGTGCGGTCCAGCTCCGCGATCGCGTGGTTAAGGGTGACGGTGAGGTTGCGGTCATATTTTACCGTCCCCTTCAGTGCCTGATCGGTCAGCGTACGCAGGAGGTTCTGCGCGCGGTCCGGTTCGGTTTGGCGGGTAGCGGCAACCACCTTGGACAGCAGTCCCTGATCTTCGGCGGTCGTTGCCTGTGCTTCATTTTTCAGCAGGCTCTCAGCGCTCATGTTTCAGTCCTTCCACATGCGGCCTTGCAAATGCCGCTTGAACAGTTGGAAGCCCCAGGCGGGGCCGTTCGAGGAGGTTTTCCTCCGCACAGGCGATTATTCGCTCGCGCCGTTCTTTTCCTTGAGTTCGGAAACCAGCGTTGCGAGGTCGGTCTTGTTTTGCAAAATATCCTCCAGCATCCGCTCCAGATCTTCCGAACGGTCGGCCTTGGAAAGAAGGTCGCGCAGTTCATTGCGGGCATCCAGAAGCGCCTTGAGCGCCGGGACCTGCTGCACGACAGCGCCGGGTTCGAAATCATCCATACTTTCGAACTTCAGGTTGACCTGCATGTCCGTGCCATCTTTCTGTAGCGTATTGGCAACGGAAATATTGAGACCGGGCGTCATGCGCCGCATGACTTCGTCGAAATTGTCGCGGTCGATCTGAACGAATTTCCGCTCCCCGAACGGCTTGAGCGGCTGGGTGGGATTGCCGGAGAAATCACCGAGTACACCGACCACGAAAGGCAGCTCCTTGACCACCATCGCGCCTTCGGTTTCGACTTCGTATTTGATATGAACGCGTGGTTTGCGAACACGCTCCAGCTTCTCATGTACACTTGCCATTTCAACCTCCTTGGTGCCCCCTGGCACAGACGACTGTTACGGAGCGGCGTCGCGCTCCGTGCTTCCTATTTTCCGTTGTTCTCTCCGCTTGGCTTGATGCCGGCGGCGGTTAAGACCGCGTTGCGGACCTGGGCTTCCGGCAAAAGCTCGGCCAGCAGTTCCGAAAAATCCATGCGTCCCCTGCGCACCAGTGTCTCTATGGCAAGGGAGATCGGTGAATGCGGCTCGGTACGGCGGAAGTAACGCGCAACCGAGAGAAGAGTTTCAAATGCTTCGTCGCGCGAAAATATGCCTTCCGGTGCGGGCACGGCGGGACGCACGGTCGCCAGGCCGCTCTCGTCTGAACCGCTGATGCCCACAGGCTCCTGTACGACGGGTGCCGGCTCCTGGTCACGCCCGCCGAGCGAGCGAATTGCAGACGCTGCTTCGACAAGCGTGTTGCGGATATGGGAACTCGGGGGTGCGGATTGCCCGCAGCGCTCGGCAAGGATGGACATGATGGCATCAAACGAGGAGAGGCACGCAGTCACCTCTGCCAACTGGGATGACATGGCCGCAACGCCAGTTTCAGATGCAAGCCGATATAGCTCTTCGCGACGTTTGCTCTCATTTGGGCGCTGCGCGAGTTGAAAGTCCCAGAGGCTGTGTTCGCCAAATTTGCCGCCCGGGATCAATGAGGCGAGGCGCAAAGGCTGAACAAGAGTTCCTTCGCTGCCGACACCGTTAAGTCCCGCTAAAGGTGCAAATTTTTCTTCGTCATTATCGTCGCTGATCGACCGCAGCGAGTCCCAGTGGTTGTAAAATAGCTCTTTTCCGAGATCGTAGATTTCGCGCAGACCATGGAAGCCACGCAAGCGCAGCGATGCTTCCGCAAGCCACGCCAATATTTCTACATCCTTGCTTTCGGAATATATAATCTGCAATCCAAGATTGCTGACATTATCCCAGCTACTGGATATTTTCAGGTTATCCTCCGGAGAAGCGGCCCGCTCTTCTGTACGAGCATGGTTTCTTTCGTCCTTAATTCTATAGTATATTTCACGCGTTCTTGCATTGACCCGGATATTTTCTCCGCAATCATTCAAAAATTCTATATCTGTCTTAACGTTTGGCGCAGTCAACGTCAGTCTATCTCCGAGAAATAGTAATGGATTTTTTGTAGTTACTTCCCTTACGTAAGGCTATTCATAAGACAGACTTATTCTAAATGTGTCTAAATTGTGGCGTCTAGTGGTTAATCTCACCTGACAAAAAATCAACTTCGGGGTGGACAAGTTGGTTTCATCATCATATTTACTCCACGTAACGTTGTGGAATGAACCCGGGCAGGAGGCTCATTTGCATGTCGCATATCGATCTCAACCGCCTTGTTGGAGCGCTTGAGCCAGACCTGCGCATTACCCTTGAGGCTGCGGCTTCTGTTGCGGTGCGCATGGGGCACCGATACGTGGATATCCCGCATTGGCTGCTTGCGGTTGTGGATTCCGGCATCTACGCGAAAACGTTCGAAGAATTAAAAATTCCACTTCCGGTATTGCAGGCTGAAATCAGCCGCAGTCTGGAGGAGGCCATCATCGGCGACGGAGAGGCTTTATCGCTCTCCCAGAACATCCTCACGGCGACCCGGGAGGCGTGGATTCTCGCATCGCTGGAGGCTGGCCGCGACCGTGTCACGCTTTGCGATCTGCTGTTGGCGATGGATGAGGAAACCTCACTTCGCTCTTATTTCCGTTCGGCATTTCCCTCTCTCAAGGCGATGGATCGCACCTCGCTAGAGCGTCTTCGCAGCTCAACCGAAAACGGCGCAGGCTTGGATGTTCCGTCCGCGTTGGCAGGCTCAGGGCAGGCAGGGACCGGACAGTCTGCTGGCCAGAGTGATTTCTTGCGCCTTTACACCCAGGACATGACCGCAGATGCCCGCAATGGCAAGGTTGACCCTGTTATCGGCCGCGATGACGAGTTGCGCCAGCTCGTAGATATTCTTACGCGCCGCCGACAGAACAATCCCATCCTGGTAGGTGAGGCGGGCGTTGGCAAAACGGCGGTTGCAGAGGCGCTGGCGCTGGAAATCGCGTCTGGCAACGTTCCGGAAAAGTTGCGCAATGTCCGCCTGCTGAACCTCGATATTTCGCTGCTTCAGGCCGGTGCCGGCGTGAAGGGTGAGTTTGAGCGCCGCCTTCATGGCGTGATCGATGCGGTCAAACGTTCGGCCGAACCGGTCATCCTGTTCATCGATGAAGCCCACGGCCTCGTTGGTGCGGGTGGTGCGGCCGGGCAGGGCGATGCGGCCAATATTCTCAAGCCCGCTCTGGCGCGCGGTGAAGTGCGCACTGTCGCGGCGACGACCTGGAGCGAATACAAGAAATATTTCGAAAAGGATGCGGCGCTAACCCGCCGTTTCCAGCCTGTGCACGTGCGCGAGCCGGATGAGAAGACCGCCATACGCATGTTGCGCGGTGTCGCTGACAGCTTCGTTTGCCATCACAACGTTGTCGTTCGTGACGAGGCGATCGTGGCCGCGGTGCAATTATCCGCACGCTACATGCCCGCGCGTCAGTTGCCGGACAAGGCCGTCAGCCTTCTCGATACGGCCGCGGCCGCCGTCTCACTGGCACGGCAGACCCTGCCGGAGCGGCTGCGCGCTATGGAAAGCGAACGGCGCCTTCTCACCGATGAGTTGAACTGGCTTCTGCGTGAACCGCAGGATGATGAGATTGACAGCCGTATTCAGTCGATACGCGGCGAAGTCGAAAAGCTTGAGAGCGGGATCGATGATCTGCGCAGCCGTTACGACGCGGAGATGGCTCAGCTAAGCGAAGACCAGCCGGTTGAAGGCGATGTTTCCAATGTCTCGCCCCTGCGGCCTGCGGTCGAGACGAGACCGGCAAATGCCGAAAGACTTGTCCAGACAGTTGTTGATCGTGAGGCGATCGCCGCCGTCGTTTCGCGATGGACCGGAATTCCACTTGGCAAACTTCTGGCGGACCAGATCGAAAGTGCCCGGACACTCGATGCGCGGATGCGGCAGCGCGTGGTCGGGCAGGATGCTGCAATTGCCCGGATCGCCGATGCTATGCGCACGGCGCGGGCCGGATTATCCGATCCGCGCCGCCCGCCGGCCGTTTTTTTCCTTGTCGGCATGTCCGGAACGGGAAAGACCGAAACCGCGCTGTCGCTTGCCGATATGCTCTACGGCGGCAACAGTCATCTGACGACAATCAACATGTCGGAGTTCAAGGAAGAGCATAAGGTTTCGCTGCTTCTCGGTTCGCCGCCCGGTTACGTCGGTTTCGGCGAAGGCGGCGTGTTGACGGAAGCGGTGCGCCGCCGGCCGTTCGGCGTTCTGCTCTTGGATGAGATCGACAAGGCTCACCCCGGCGTCCAGGATATTTTCTATCAGGTGTTTGACAAGGGCGTGTTGCGCGATGGCGAAGGCCGCGACGTGGATTTCAAGAACACCACTATCTTCATGACGGCCAATACAGGCTCGGAGTTGCTCTCGGCGCTGTCGGCCGATCCCGACACGATGCCGGAAGGCGAAGCGCTGGAAGCGCTACTGATGCCGGAGCTTACCAAACAGTTCAAGCCCGCGTTCCTCGGGCGCACGATCATTCTGCCCTTCATGCCGCTTGGGACTGAGGCGCTTGCAAGGATCGTGGATATTCAGATTGGCAAGATCAGGGAACGTGTGCTCGCAACATATGGCACCGGCCTGACCCTGTCCAATACGGCGCGAGATGCCCTGGTGGCGCGCGCCGGTGCAAGTGAGATTGGCGCACGCGCCATTGAAATCATGATCGGCAAGGATCTCCTGCCGCCTCTTTCCAGCTTTTTCCTCGAAAAGGTCATCGCGGGAGAGCGTGTCGGGAAGATTGTTGTCGATTTTGGTGAAAACGGGTTCGGCATTCGTGCCGAAGAGGCTGGGGAAGCAGATGAATTCGCCGTAACCGAAGAGGTTGGGGTGGATAAAGTTGCCGCGTCGGATGGGGCTACCCGACGCATGCGGCATTAAACGAAGGGTAACTCGGCCTCGGAGCAAGAGGTCATTTTAGCTACAGGAGCTTACAGCATGCCAATTTATCTGCAGATTGACGGTATCCAGGGCGACGCCACCCATGAGGAACATCGTAAGTGGATGGATATTGAAGCCATTCACTGGAACGTGGCCCGCAACATGAACACCTCTGCTGGTTCTGCTGCAAACCGCGAGGCATCCGAACCGACCATTTCGGAAGTCATTCTGACCAAGGTTAGCGATTCTTCTTCCACCAAGCTTTTCCAGGAAGCCTGCGCCGGCCGGACCGGCAAGCTCGCAACCATTCATCTGGTGACCACGGGTAATCCGGGCAACACCTATATCGAGTATCTGCTGACAAACACGCTTATCGCCAGCTACTCGGTGGATTCCAGCGGTGACCGTCCGGTGGAAACCGTCAAGCTCAACTTCACGAAGATGGAAGTGAAGTACACGCCGTTCGACGACAACAACTCGCCGCAGTCTCCGATGATCGCCTCCTACGATCTGGCGACGACGAAGGCTGCCTGATCGTGACGCGACCCGGTGCCGGCGTTGCCGGCACCGGAACGTTTTCATTGCAGTTTTGCAGCTCACGTCGTGATGTTTCACGTCGACTTTGGTCGAGGCGGTTTTTTGATGCGCTCCTTATATGCGTTTTTTGTTTCCGTGCCGGTTGTTCTGGCATCGTCCGGTCTTTCGCCGGTCAACGCAGCGGAACGGACATGGATATTCTCTGCTGCCGAACTCAAGCAGGCCATCGAGGGTAAGCTTGCCCCGGAGGTAACCGATCCGGAAATGCGGCGGCTGGTTTCCGTTGCAAAATCAAGCGCCTATATCGCCGGCGTGGCCGATCTGACGAGCGGATCGGACTGGTGTGGTGCAGGCGCCGTGGCGCCCCATGAACTCACCGACCGGATCTACACCTATCTCGGCGATCTTCCTGCGGAAAAACTGGATGAACAGGCAGCCACTCTCGTGCGGGAGGCGCTCAAGGTCTCCTTTCCCTGTGAGCAGAAAAGTAACTAGTGGGACGAACCATGCGCGTTAACTTCGACACTCTCTACAAGAATTATCCGAGCAGCGACCCGTCGCATCCGAACTATCTCAGCCAGCGTGATCTTTTCACGGAAATTGGCTGGGATGATTTTATCGGTAACCCGAACTATCACAATACCTGTGCCATCCGCGTCAGCATCGCTTTCGTGAAATCGGGGATCAACATCGTGCCATCCTCGCATCGCATCCAGAAAGGTCCCTATGCGGGGAAGGGCATTGAGGTCAACATGCGCCGCCTTGCAAATCTGATGAAACGGACGAGCTATCTCGGCGAGCCCGAGCCGTTTACCCCCGCGACAGCGCGTAATGGCATCGGCGCGCGTAACGGTGTTGTGGCGTTCAACAATATCCCTGGTTACACCGGCGGCGGCCATATCGATCTTGTGCGGGGTGGCTCAGAGGCCACCCAATGCGCATCAGCCTGCTACTACAATTCGGAAACGATCTGGTTCTGGCCACTTCAGTCCAGCCGCGGGTCCTGATTAGGAGTGTTCCATGGACGACCAGTCGTCACTTTCTGATTTCGTTCAGGCAAGCCGCGTCCTCAAGGTCAAGTCGCCCCTTGGCGAGGATCAGCTTCTGCCGGAGCGTCTGACCGTCGAGGAAGGCGTGTCGCAGCTCTTTGACATTCGCCTGACGGTGCGTGCCAAGAAGGAAGCGGTCAAGCCCGAGGAACTGATCGGACGGCTGGTCGATGTTTCGATCGAAATCAGCCAGGGCGAGGGTGAGGGCGGCGGCATCCGCCGTCCCTTTAATGGCCTTGTAACAGAGCTCCATGAAGGTCCTCCGATCACGCGTGGGTTGCGTTCTTATTCGATGACCATCCGGCCACAGATGTGGCTTCTGTCGCGGCGTTCCGACTGCCGTATCTGGATGGACAAGACGGCAGTGGAGATCGTCGAGACGCTGTTTTCCGAACACGGCATTCCCGCACCCGATACGTCAGGCATTATTTCGCCGCCGCCTGCACAGCACTACAGCGTGCAGTTTAACGAGACCGATCTGGATTATCTCACCCGCCGTTTCGAAGAGGACGGCCTGTTCTACTGGTTCAGCCACGAGGACGGTTCCCACAAGCTGCATGTGGCCGACAGCGCCAGCGGTTGGCTCGGGCCGTCTCCGGCTGCCCAGGGGGAGGGAACGGTGCGTCTGGCGCAGGGTTCGTCGGATCGCAACCACATCAATGACTGGGCGCGGCGGTTCTCCTATGTCTCCGGCCAGCGGGCGGGTGCGGACTGGAATTTCGAGACGCCGGGCATGGTGCCGGGCACGATGACGCCATCACTGGTGCAAATGCCGGATGCGATGAAGCGCGAGCTTTACGAATATCCGGCTCGCATCAGGACAGTGGAGGAGGCGGAGCGGGCGCAGAAACTGCGCACCCAGGCGATCGAGGCCGACCACGACCGGGTATTCGGGTCCTCGACCTCACGCATTCTCGAAGCCGGCCGTCGCTTTACGCCTTACGAGGTCGCCCATCCCGAACATTCCTATGAAGAGCATGTGATCATCAGGGCAAGCCACAGCATTGTCGATCTCTCCTATGAGACAAACAGTAACGAGCCTGAGTATCGCAACCACTTCGAGGCAATTCCGGCCCGCGTGCCATTGACGCCGCACCGGGTGACGAAGCGCCCACGTATCGAAGGCACGCAGGTGGCGATCGTCGCTGGCCCCGAGGGTGAGGAAATCCACCCCGATCAATATGGCCGCATCAAGCTGTGGTTTCCATGGGATCGCAAGGCGAAGAAGGATGGTACGGATACGTGCTGGGTGCGGGTAGCACAGAACTGGGCGGGCTCCACCTGGGGCGGTCAAATCATCCCCCGCATCGGCATGGAAGTGATGGTTGCCTTTGTCGATGGCGATCCGGACCGGCCACTGGTGACCGGCGTGGTGCCGAATGCGCGTCAGACGGTGCCTTATGACCTCCCTGCCAACAAGACCAAGAGTACATTCCGGACTAACACGCACAAAGGTTCGGGCTTCAACGAACTCACTTTCGAAGACGAGAATGGCCGCGAGGAAATTTACATTCACGCCCAGAAAGACCGCAATGAAAAAATCCGAAACAATCACAGCGAACGGATTGATAATAACTGGGTCCAGTCGGTTGGCCACAATAAGTCGATCGAGGTTCGCAACAACCACCACGAGGTTATTGGTGGCAATATGATGGTTACAGTTGGGCCGAGCGGGATCGGAAGGGTCGTGAATTCGGTGCTGAATTCGCTTGTGAGCGGGATTGGCGACGTTGCAAAGAACCTCGGTTTCCCAGGGCTTCTCAATCCTGGCGAGGGCAATATGTCCGTCATCGTCGAGAAGAACAATACTGAAAGCGTGGGTGTGTTCAAAGCCGTCAACGTAGGGGCCGGAATGGCTACCAATGTCGGTATGTCCTACAGCGTCAATGCAGGAACGCGTGTCAATCTCATGAGCAACGACACAATGTCGCTATCTGCGCAAAACAGCGCAACCGTACATAGCGGCGGCGAATTGCACCTGACTTGCGGAAAGGCCAATGTTTTGATGCATGAGGATGGAACTGTCACGTTGAGCGGTACGAAGCTCTTTCTCGACTTTGCAGAGATCGAGATCAATGGCGAACAGCGTGTTGTCGTCAATGGCGGAAGGATAGATTTGAATTGAGAAGCAATATGATGAGAATCCTGGCCCCGGCATGTGTGATCCTTATGGCCTCCAGCTCTTTTTCCTTTGCACTTGAATGCGAAACCGATCCGGCCAAATTCGCCTTCACATCGGATACGCCATCCACCTTCAATATCGGAGAGAAGCAGGATGTTGACCGAGCCTATGCAGGGCTTGCGGCCCGTCTTGGTCCGTTAGACAGCTATACGAAAACGCGCATTTTCTATTCTAAAGGT
The DNA here is from genome assembly GCF_013285525.1 of Agrobacterium pusense. Taxonomy (NCBI): domain Bacteria; kingdom Pseudomonadati; phylum Pseudomonadota; class Alphaproteobacteria; order Hyphomicrobiales; family Rhizobiaceae; genus Agrobacterium; species Agrobacterium pusense. The sequence continues at coordinate 44,330 of NZ_CP053857.1, read as the reverse complement.
TATGAGGACATCAGGGACTACGACTGTAGGGACGAAAAGTGCCGAGCGATGGAGGTTCTGGAGGGGCTCCAGCAATGTGGCGCGGGCGGCGTGGCCAAGAAGGACGCGTGTTATCCACTGGCGGTCGTTTATAAACAGAAGCTCTATTGCCTTCTTTATCCGGGACAGCAGAACTTCGATCCGTCGAAACCGTTCGTACCCTATGTGCCATTCAAATACGGTCAGGCGGAGCAATGAGCGACAGCGCATTTCCCTATGGCAACGACTTGAAAACTCCCGACTCCTGGGCTGGATTGGCACATACCAAATCCCAGTCATGGCTGATTGGTTATGACAGTGGCGCATCGCTGATTCTTGGTGCGCACACCTTTTTGTTGTTCGGCCGGGAGAACCTGTGCGCCTGTGTCGCCTCGTTCTACGGGGCCGGCCTCTCAGCAGGTTATGGCATGTCCAATGCCGCTAAGCGCGTTGAACGCGGCGGAGGGCAGTCAATGAGGATCGGTCAAGGCGGCGGTGCTTCCGAACAACTCAAGACGATAGAGGATATGAAAACCGCAAAGGACATATCGGACATCCCGACAGCGGGAGACCAGTATGATTCCGCTGAAAAAATTTATCGTTTTCTTGCTGCGCAACAGAACGGAATGAGCGCTCTCAAACCGTTTTGTATCAACGATCTGGATTACACCATGGGGTGGGTCTCAGGGGCGTCTGTTGATGCGGCAATAGGGGTCGGGACATATTACCTTGCCGACGCCCGTAATCTTTTCAAAGGGGCGACGGCCCTCAATGTCAAAACCGAGGCTACCTTGGTTGGCGCGTCCCTGGGTTCCATGATGGGCTTTTGGCGAGTTAAAAAATGGTACTCGTTGTGGAACGAGTTGTCCCGGTCAAAACGCGAGGAATACCCATTCCAAGCCTACAACGTTCATCCATTTTTCCGTGAATGGAAGTCGGAAGAATATACCTATCAAAAGCAGCTTGATCGTATTGCGGAACAGGACCGTATCATCAACTCGATCACTAGGGACATGCAGGTCAATCCCGCTAAATACGGTTTCCCTGATTCCGGCTATGCACTGCAGAGGTCGGTAGAAATGACCGAGAAATTCTATTCGGGTGCGCGTTCCCCTGACAGTAACCCGTTCATGCCTTGGGTACCTATGGACAAGCAACATATATTCTATGAGGGGAGGTGAGCCGCATGGTATCAAAGCCAGTGAAATTTGACGACGGGTCGAATCCGGCGGGAATTTGGCTAGAGCTCCATTCCACCGAGCGCCAGTGGAAAAATACCTATGTACGCATGCTCAATGCGGGTGGCTCAAGCCGTGACATAGCTCTGAAAGCGATAAGAACCCAACATGAGCTGTTGGCAAATCTAGCACAATTCTCTGCCGACAGATGGAGAATGCTGTGCGATGGCCAAGGCTGGACACCGGTGGGCTGCTCCGCTTTGTCGTGGTGTCAGGGGGATGTCACCTTTTCCGAGGTCGCAGGACGCGGCAAAAGTTTGCATTGGCAGATCGACCCTGAAATCGGCAGCGATTTTGCTGCCCTTATGCTCAATCCCGCTATTGTTCCGGTAGATCTGAGTGCGCTTCTGCGCACCGAGGATGACGATTTTGCCGTTGCGCTCGCCTTGGCCTCGAAGCCCGAACGGCTCCCTGGATCGTTTGTCCCGCCGCAGGGAGCACGGCTTGGGTTACTGACACGCGCCATGCTTCAGGCGCGCTGAAAAGGGGATACAGCCGATGCCCAAAGCTCATCGCCGCGCCGATATAGGTTCCTCCCATTCCTGCCATTTTCCACCCACACCGGCGACCGGTGGTAGTAATAATGTCTATGTGAATGGTCGGCCGCTGATGCGCGTCGGGGATGCCTATTTGCCGCATGGCTGCCCATCCTGCCCGAAGCCCTCACATCCGCGGGCTTTGGCGGCTGGAGCATCCACCGTCTTCATCAACGGCAAGCGGGCCGGTCGAGTAGGCGATGCGATAGACTGTGGCGGCAATGCGCAAACCGGTTCGACCGACGTCTACATCGGCGACCGTGAGCCAAAGGGCGGCAGTGATGCCACCTCGTGCCAGACAAGCATGGCCGCGCGGTCCGTTCCGACGGTTAGAGGATAAGATGCAGAGTGAGCTTAACGACGGAGCGGAGGTGCCAGCGGTCGGTCAGGTTTATCTGAAACGCCTCTCTCGGATTGCGGACAGTTGCGACAGGCGAATCTATGCGGTGCTGGACGGAGCTCTCTTCGGTAACCTAACAGCGGATCTTTCGGCGGCTGGTTTGTGCCACAGGCCGCTCTATCGGTCGGCTGGTTCCAATTCCGCAATTGTGCTCGGCGGGCCGTGGCTCGTTTCACTTAGTCTTTCGCCGCCGGTCTCAAGTGGGCCGGATAGCTTGGTCGAGACGGCGGAGCCAAGCGACGAGGAACTGCAGGCGCTGGCAGCGAAATTGTCGAATGACATGGCGAAAGCAGTGGCCAATGGTGATGACAGTGGCCGCGGCTTGATGCCAGCCGACGAGATCAACTTGCCTGGGCGGGTAAAGAGCAGAATAGAGGCCCTGCTCAAGCTTATCGCAGACAGGCCGGCTGTGGTATTCTGGGTCGGTGATCGCGCCCTTTCTGAGGAAAAAATCTACAGGCATCTTCGTGGTATTAACCGTATCCTTCTGCCGCTTGAGCGAGACGCGCACGCGGGATTGAGCGGTTCGGTTTCCGGAGAAGCCGGAGATATCTCCTTGGCAGCTGGCGATGCGCAAGAAGGGGCATCGTTCGCCCTTGATCTTGAAGAGGCGCGGGGGCGTAGCGAAATTGTTGTTTTCCGCCATGCCGACCCGAATGTCATGATGCAGGTGTTGCCGGCGCTTTCGCCGCAACAGGTGGTGCGCCTTATGGGCCCGGCCGAAGAAATCTACTTCGCTCCGTCCGAGGCATGGGGTGGGAGCATCAAGCGCGCTCATCGACCAGTTGATGGCGTCGCGCAAGGCGGCATGTTGCGCCTGACTCCTGAGAATATTGAGGCCATCAGTGCATCGCGAATGGTCGCCGCGCGTCGCCGCCGAGTGGCGGCCTTTCAAAGGTCCGCGCCGCACTTGCTACAAGGCATGGACGAGCGCGAGGCGCTCATATTCATGGAACGATATGAAACACAGGCACGAATTTACGGGTTGAAAACCGAGCGCGGATTCTTTCAGTGGACCTACCTTATGAGCGCAAGCAACGGGCGCTTCATCGAAGCACCTGATATTCGCCAGAACCTCAAAGGCCGCAATCCTGACGCTCGGCTGGATGAAATGATGCGGCTGATGGCGAATGCGGCGAAAGAACGGGGGGGGGCATGACTGCCGTGGCTGCTGCTGGCGGGGAGGTTCTGCTTGGCCGTGCGGCTGCAGGCGTAGCAACGAGGCTCGGTGCCCGCGCCGCGCTCGGTTTTCTTGGGCCAGTTGGTGCAGCAATCGGCCTCGCCATGCTGGCCTATGAAGGCTACGAACTCTACAAGATGTACAATGAGAGCCATTCTGAACCCGCCGATGGCGAGGCGGGAAGCTGCACTGGGAACTGCGATTCGGCAAAGGCGGAAGAACAGAAGAAGCGGCAAGAGGAACTGGAAGATGAAGCGGGCGTCAGTCAACAGACCAAGGGCAAGACAAAACACGGCGAAAAGGATGGCGGTATGGCGGAAGCCGAACGCGACTTCGATTCCTTGAAACCGGACAAGGAGAAAGGTATCGAAACCCAATACGGGCCGGGCCGCACGGGGGAACTGGAAGACGGCAGCAAAGTTACTGTCCGTCCGGGAAGCTCTGACGGTCGTCCGACGTTGCAGATACGTAGGCCAAACGGTCGTCAGACCGAGATTCGGTATAATGACGGACCTGGGGTTTAATTATGGACTTCATTGGAAAAGATTGCACGCTGGACCATCTGGCGATTCGAAACAGAAATTTCGCGGCGAGGATTTACCCCGAATTTCCGAGCGAGGAGGAAATCGCTCTTGTCGCCGCGCGTATCAGTAGTGACGAGATTGATTTCGCTGCTTACGAGTACGGTCAGCTTCCGCGCCGTTTTGCACCGCAACCGGTCGGGTTGATGCTTGATGCACTGTTTGAAAATTCGCCCTATAGCCTTCTGATCCATTTTTCAGCTCATGATCTCTGGATCTGGGCGCCGGAGGATCACGAATACTTCGTTGTCTTTGGTGATACCAATCTGGTCCAGGCGATAGAACGAAGTGATATTTTCTCATACAGCTTTGCTGAGTACCTTGGCAGTGGTGTTTTGTCGCAAGCGACAGTCACACATCTTCGCGGCGTAGCGTCGAACTATACGATCGGGTAATGGCGGATGAACCCACTGAGGGCTGATCACGGATGTACGGGAAGGGTCTGGGAATGTGTTCGCTGGCCGGTACCTAGGTCATCTACACCAAGAGCGGAACGAATGCGATCGCGAAGGTCAACGATTTGGACCTCGAGTTCAGCGTTTAAGCGCATCTTGCAGATTTGCCGAGCCAGAGGAGGAATTTGTATCCGCTGAACGTCGAGGTGGCTTTGAACAGCCCGCATGGCCACGCGCAACCGCAGCGCAATACGCAGGCACGTCAATTTTAGACCTCGGCCTAAACTGGATGACTAAGATCGCTATTGCCTCCTACCGCTTGCCGAACAAAATCACATTGTCTTGGCCCCGGTGAGGCGCGGCAGGGGGCTTGCCGAAACCAGTCTGGTCGACAAGCGATGCCAAGGGCAACCTAAGCCTAGCGTTTCAGTTAAAGCAAAGAGACTAGCATCATAGCCCAAACAAAGACGAGCATCGCGATGCAGGCCGGGCGGAAGAGGTAAAATCGCTGCCAGTTCGTGATGCGGAGGTCGTTATAGTGCATGGATCTGTCAAGTTTGACGTGATCCATGTTGCTGTCGACAGAGAAATCACCACCATTCTTCTTGTAGAAGTTACGCTCCCGAATCTGCGCGACAATCTGTTGTACAGTCAGAAGGCTAACCGCGATCAGAGCCGCAGCAAAAATGACGATCTCAAGTGCCAGCAAGCGTTTCTCCTATGCGATCAGTTGAAACGGCGACGTATCCGGGTTTGAATTAAATCGTGGGACGAAGTGCCAAATCGCTTCAATGGACGCAATTGTTGTTCAAAACTACGCAATGTCGATTTTTTCGTCCAGTATCTGACAATGATGTGACGCGATATTTCGGACAGGTGAGAGATGGAATTCCGCGAGCTCGATGCGGACACAGGATAAACTGTCAGTGACGTCCTACATGATGGCATCAGATAGTGCCGGAAGAAAGTAGCTCGGGTGGCTGTAGAGAAAGGCAAGCAGACTGTGGATCCTTCTCGGAAGGCACTTGCACCGAGGCTGTATGCGATCCTGGCACGGTCAGCGAGAACAGGTGTCATATTTCGGCGCGGCCCGAGCCGGCTGGTGCAGCTCATTCGCTGGGACTTGCGCACAGACACTTTTGAACATGGTCAATGGTTGAAGGGGCGGGTCTACGAAAGACGCTGCGATCTTTCTCCGTCCGGGGAACTTCTGGTCTACTTCGCAGCCACAAATCGCCCGCCCTACGGGAGCTGGACGGCCATATCGAAGCCGCCATTCTTTACCGCATTGACGCTTTGGCCAAAAGGAGACGCGTGGGGAGGAGGCGGTGTTTTCGAGGACGAGAACAAACTGCTTCTCAACCATTCATTTGACGATAACCGCGTCTCGCTCGCTCCTGGTTTTCGATTGAAGCGAGGCATGCAAGTGGACCCGTGCGGTATATTGTCGGGACGTGGAGAGGACGAGCCCATCAGCGGCTTCATACTTGCGCGTGACGGTTGGCGTGTGATCGACGCCGGTGAGGGGCAAACCAATGGCCTGAAGGCCTCGACCTTTTACAGCTTCAATAAGCCGCGTGTCCTGCAAAAACCGGGTGCAAACGGCCGGCGCCTTCAGATGGTTCTTCATTCGATCGGTCGCAGTCAAAAGGCGTGGTACGGACTGAACTACCGCGTGTATGACCGGGACGGAACATTGCTTGTCGACCTTCCGGAAACGGATTGGGCAGACTGGGATGGCGGCGATCTGGTGTTTGCACGCGGCGGGTGCCTCTATCGGCTGGCAAAAAGCGACTTCCGATCCGGTGATGTCATGCCTATTGAGTTTTCCTCGCGCCTGCATGACTTCAACGGCGCAGGTTTCTCCGCCCTGGCAGCTCCGCACGCCGCTCGTCACTACTGACGCACCCAGCCTCGCCGGGAGCTTTGATCTCAGGCATTACTCATCCACTTGTATCTTCGGGTCGTAACCGCCTTACGATTTCACCGGAAACGCGGAACTGTGTGCCGCCCACCCGGACCGAGTAGAGGTCGGTCGGCTCGACTTCGTCCGGTTCAATATCCTCAATGCGCAGCAGTCCTGTATCGGTTATCGCGTAAACATGGCGTGCGTCCACTGCGAATACACGGTTGAGGAAATGCAGACTGGCTGGATCGATTCCCGGTATCTTTTTGCGATAACTGCCTCCGACCAGCATCTCGCCGCTCGCGTCAATCAGAAGCTGCTCGTGGACGCCACGTGCTGTGGCGGGGTTGACCTTGCCGGGCCGGCCGATGGGCTTCCCGCGATAAAGCAGGGTGTCGCCCATCCGTGCAAAGGAATAGCCGAGCGATTCCACCGCTGCTGGATTGTCGATGCCGCGCTTGCGCACACCTTCCACGATCAGCCCCTTTGCGTCACGGGCATAGGCGCCGCCCAAAACCTCGAAGCTTGCCATGTCGACTTTGACGACAGCAAGCTCTGGTAAAGGGGCTGTACTGTCGATGTAATAGGCCTGCTGCTTGTCTTTGAACCAGGGGCCGTCGAGCTTTTCGAAGCTCGCCGGATCGGCTTTCTTAACGGGCTCCATTCCGTAACTTTCGAGGCCGGGCAAGAAGTAGCGCAGTCCGTGCCGATCCTGTGCGAACACATCAACGATGTGTCGGAAGCTGCCGTGATCGAAATGATCAAGTGAGACCCATTCGGCTTCCTGCGGACGCCGTGGCCTAACCAAAATCCTGCTTCCATCGCTGTAATAGAGGCCGCCGATCGGGACTGGCTCATTCCCCACAAACGCGCTTGCCGCGCGGCGTGCCTTCTCCCGGTGCCACCAGCTGTCGGCGATCTCGGGATGGTTCTCGAAATAGCCACTCCAGGACTCAAATTCTGCCGAAACTGATTGAGGTTGCCCTGCATAGTACGGGCGCTCGCTGTCATAAGCGCGATACTGACCTGCTTCTGATGCGCAGACAAAACTCTCTCGGTTCGCGTCGGGAATGAGGCTCTTCTCCCAATAGACATGCTTCCTATCAGCGAAATATCTGCCTTCGTCGCCGATGGAATGGAAACTGGCCGCATCCGCGCCTTCAATCGCGACCCCGTAAGCATAGACTTTGCGACTGTCCTTTCCGTAGTGACTCTCTTCGATACGGATGCCCGGTTTCTGGCCGCTGCCGTAATAATAGCTGACGATCCCGAATGTACCCGGCTCCTCGGTGGGAAGGCGCAAGTTGGTAATGTAATAACCGGCGGCCTTGTCGACACCATAACGTTGGTTGAGAACGGTGAAGCTGTCCGGATCGGCGCCACGCGCTGTGAACCAGAAAAGCTTCGTTGGCGTCTCGCCCTGGCCGTAGACATGTCTATCGTCGCAAAACCAGCGGTCACCAAGCTGTCGAAAGGTGAAGGGGTCGACCCCGGACAACGGGACGCCCTTGCGGTCGCGGATTGGTGCGCCGTCCACATAGACCTGATGGCCATTGTGGATATAGCGGATGGTTGGAAATCGTCTTTCTCCGATGTAATGCGCGACCCAGTCAACATCGGCGAAGGGGCCGATACGAGGATTAGCTTCGACTGCCCGCCGCAAAGCCTCAAGCTCCCTGCGCATGCTGAAGGGTTCCGTTACCGGAAGGCCGATACCGTCATTCCCCGTCAGACGCTGGAAAAGCGCCCGATCCTGTTCGGGGTCGGGAAGTCCGTCCCCCCTGAACGCGGCTGCAACCCAATTTGTATTAGCGTAATGAAGTTGGCTGTAGCGCTCTCTGAACCGTCGCCAGCGCGCGGGATCTATCTTGAGACGCTCGAATATCTGTGACGCAGCATATCCGGCCTCGGCAAAAAGAGTGGCCGCATACCAATGGGCATAGGGTAGTGGGAAAAGTTCAGTCAGCTTCATTCCGCCCGAGTCCGCTCCGATCTGTGGTGTCATTGCCAGCCGTGGTTCCAAGCCAGTTTACCTGTCTATCTTGCGCCATTTTTTGCGGCCCAAAATACCAGAAAGAAACAGATATCGTAGACAGTAAGAGCTGGAAGACGGGAAAAGAAGTTGCTGTTATCGGCGCCGGAGGACCACGCTGACCAAAGGGTGAGTACATGCAGGCGCCCATTCCGCCATATGACGGTCGCATTTATATCGCCGCTGTCCTGACCTTTTTTGTCTGTCACTGAAAACCGGAAGGTGCGTGCGGGGATTCCCTGTTTTGCAAGCAGACTGTCTGCCTCACTCGATATCAGTGCGGGTGGCCGGGCATCAGGTGTCTGCCTAACAAAGTAATCCCTCACGATCGTGGCTCCGGCCATTTCCAGGTCCGGTTTTTCCTTCATGTCCTGAACTAGCAGCCATATCAGGCCAACATCTCTTCCGCCCTTGCGCCTGATCATGTGCAACTCGGCCGGCAAAGCGCCATGAAAATCGTTGATCGGTATTTCCCACTGGTCCGGGACGCGGAGTGTGATCCGCTCGTTGCCTATCCGAACAGGAACCGATTGCAGCTCTTCCCCAAAGCTTGATTCTTCTCCATTTTCCCATGACAGGATGTCAATGAACGCAACGGCGTACTTGTCGGCCCGAACCACCAGATCATAAGCCGCGTCAGCATCCGCCGCGTTGCTGACATCTGCAATGAAATTTATGCCCAGCGCCTGCTTCCCGCGAGAGAAGCAATAGCTGATAAGGGCGCTATGTGGTTTGCCGCTCTGTTCCTTAGTGCCCAGAAGCATAGCCTCTGTCAGGTCCGATGCAACTTTTGAGACGCGCGTCGTGTATCCAGCAGTGTCTGCCTGGTAAGCGCAGATCCGGAACGCTGCCGATGGCGCCTGCAGATTGTAGCCGACAAAGGTCGTCTCGATTTTCGGACTGGAGGAATCTGAAGTGATTTTTCCAACGACTTTCACATTACCGATTGTGCCAGGCTCCGTTGGGCTCATTGGCACGGTTTCGGCCGTAGCATTCAGGGAAAGCGTCCCCTCAAGATTGAGGGCGGGTGCTGAGAAATCGAATTTTCTCGTCACCGGGACGGCATTTTGAACGGTACTATCGTTATCCTGTTGAACTGCCCCCCATTTCGACCGGACAGTCGGCATAAGCAGAAAGGCTCAAGCACAGGCTTGGGTATAGGCTTATGTCTAACGAGTATCGACACGTTGAATTGCTGACGGGTGATGTTCGCCGCAGGCGGTGGACAACCGAGCAAAAGCTGACGATCATTGAGCAGAGTTTCGAACCAGGCGAGACGGTATCGTCCACCGCTCGCCGTCATGGCGTCGCGCCCAATCTGCTTTATCGGTGGCGCAGGCTCTTGAGCGAGGGAGGTGCTGCAGCTGTGGATTCTGACGAGCCGGTGGTCGGCAATTCGGAAGTGAAGAAGCTGGAAGATCGCGTCCGCGAGCTGGAGCGCATGCTCGGCCGCAAGACGATGGAGGTCGAAATCCTTCGGGAAGCCTTGTCCAAAGCAGACTCAAAAAAACGGATATCGCGGCCGATCTTGTTGCCGAAGGACGGTTCGCGATGAAGGCCGTCGCAGACACGCTGGGCGTATCCCGTTCCAACCTCATCGAGCGGCTGAAAGGCAGATCGAAGCCGCGCGGCTCCTATCACAAGGCCGAGGATGCAGAGCTTTTGCCCATCATTCGCAGGCTGGTAGATCAAAGGCCAACCTATGGCTATCGGCGGATCGCCGCGCTCCTCAATCGCGAAAGGCGAGCCGCCGATAAGCCTGTCGTCAACGCAAAACGGGTTCACCGCATCATGGGCAACCACGCCATGTTGCTGGAGAAGCATACGGCCGTTCGCAAGGGCCGCATCCATGACGGCAAGGTCATGGTCATGCGCTCGAACTTGCGCTGGTGCTCGGATGGGCTGGAGTTCACTTGCTGGAACGGCGAGGTCATCCGTCTCGCCTTCATCATCGACGCTTTCGACCGGGAGATCATCGCCTGGACGGCGGTCGCCAACGCGGGCATCTCCGGCTCTGACGTGCGCGACATGATGCTGGAGGCGGTCGAGAAACGCTTCGCAGCAACCCGAGCCCCGCACGCAATCGAGCATCTCTCGGACAACGGCTCTGCTTACACCGCGAGGGACACGAGGCTGTTTGCGCAAGCACTCAATCTGACACCCTGCTTCACGCCGGTAGCCAGCCCGCAGTCGAACGGCATGTCGGAAGCCTTCGTCAAAACGTTGAAGCGGGACTATATTCGGATATCAGCTCTACCGGACGCCCAAACAGCGCTCCGGCTCATCGACGGATGGATCGAGGACTACAACGAAATCCATCCCCATTCCGCGCTCAAGATGGCTTCCCCTCGGCAGTTCATCAGGGCTAAATCAATCTAGCCGACTTGCCCGGTGAAATGGGGTGCACTCCACCTGTGCAAAACCGGTTCCGGCGAACACCGCAACGGCGACCGAAGTTGCGACAAGCACACATGCAAAAGAACGGCATTTCTCTCGGTGTACCATCCGCTCCCCGGTCAACATCAATTGTAATTCTGCCGAACCTTGCAATGAAAAGTACAGCGACACAACCTCTGAGTTTATACCGGTGAAGACTCTGATGGAACGTCATTGGACCAAGCGCCAGACGGCCGGAATCGTGACAGCTCTCAAAAATCTCCGAGAACAGATGTCAAGGGAATGTGATGTTCGTGTGCGCGAACATGGCGGCTATGACGTTGTCGTTGACCCGGCTTACATTGGAAACCACCAACCGGTAAAGGCGACGCCACCGGCAGGGCATATGCATCCAGGCCATATTGCGACCCACCGACACAAAGGAATCCGCCACACGCTCGATTACCAAATCTTTAGTTGTGCGCCACTTCGCGAATACCTAGCTTAATGATGAGGCCGTATCGGATTTGAGATGAGGGACGGGAACCGCAGCCCGTCTCGCGTTTTATCCCGGAAAGACCCTTTCTCCAAGGTCGAGATCTCCGTAATGAGTTTTCAATACGATAGTACCATTAACTTTCGCCTTCATCATCTCCCTGCCAGAGGCATGTAACGATGCGTGCCGCACTCGATTTCGCACCCGGCGCACCGGGCATTGACGCACGCTGGACGTCGAGCGCCAAGAATGGTGTGGGAACCGCACTGTCGAAAACCTCTCCAGTCTGGTTTACGCTCAGCCACGGCATCCTCAACGAGGTTTATTATCCACGTATCGATAGCGCCTGCACCCGCGATCTCGGTCTTGTGGTCACTAGAGACGACGGATATTTTTCGGAAGAGAAACGGGACTGCACCTCCGTTACCCGCCCTTTCGAGAGTGGAATTCCCGCGTTCCAAATCGCCAATACGGCGACAGATGGATCCTACCGGATTGAAAAACAGGTCATCACCGATCCGGCGCGGGCCTGTGTTCTTCAGCAAGTCTCCTTCTCGCCCTTGAAGGGAAAGATGGGGGATTACCGTGTAAGCCTCCTTCTGGCGCCGCATCTTGTCAACGCCGGCAATCTCAACTCCGCCTGGATAGGGGAGTATGAAGGGCGTCAGATTTTGTTCGCGACTGGTCGCTCTCGATATCTGGCGCTTATTTGCGATCTTCCCTGGCGCGCCGCAAGCGCTGGTTTCGTGGGCGTTTCCGATGGCTGGCGGCAAGTGCGCCGCGTCGGACGCCTTATCGAGGAATATCAGCGGGCAGATGATGGCAATGTTTCGCTGGCGGCGGAAATCGATTTTAGCGAAACTCACGATACGGCGACATTGGCGCTTGGTTTCGGCCAGACCGAATATGAAGCGGCGGCGTGTGCTGTCGCAAGTCTGAAGTCCGGCTTCAGGCATGCGCACGACGCCTATGTTGCCAACTGGCGCAGCTGGCAGAACAGTCTTCGCCCCCTCGACCGCGATACCCATCACGGCGTTAATTCCTATCGCGTGTCAACTGCCGTGCTTGCCGCGCATCGTGCCGCAGACCGGCCCGGAGCCGTCGTGGCAAGCCTGTCGATCCCATGGGGGGCCTCCAAGGGCGATGACGATCTTGGCGGATATCATCTGATATGGCCGCGAGATCTGGTGGAAGCCGCCGGCGGGTTTCTGGCGGCCGGCGATCACGAGGAGGCTTTGGCCATCCTTGATTATCTGCGCCAGGTGCAGCAGCCCTCGGGGCGGTGGCCGCAAAATCTCTGGCTGGATGGCAAGCCCTATTGGCCGGGCGTTCAGATGGATGAATGCGCCTTTCCGATCCTGCTTGCGGATATGCTGCATCGGCACGGCCACCTCGACCACGCCGCAAGGGCGGATTACATGCCGATGATCCGCAGCGCCTCGGCCTATATTCTGGCAAACGGCCCGACGACCGGCGAGGACAGGTGGGAGGAGGATGCCGGCTACAGCCCGTTCACGCTTGCAGTCGAGATCGCTGCGCTGCTTGCCGCCGCTGATCTGCTGGATATGGAGGGCGACGCGGCGCAAGCCACGCATCTGCGGCAGACCGCCGATTGCTGGAACGAGCAGATCGAAAGGTGGACATTTGCTGGCGACCCAACCCTCTGCTCGGAGCTCGATATTTCCGGCCATTACATTCGCATCGCCTCTCGCGGTACCACCGATGCCGTCCAGCCCTCGGGCACCACGCCCATCCTCAACCAGACACCGGATCGCGCTTTCTTGCCAACAAGCGATGTGATCAGCCCGGATGCACTTGCGCTGGTCCGCTTTGGCCTGCGCGCACCAGATGATCCCCACATTGTCGCAACGGTGAAGGCGATCGATCATTGCCTGCGCGCCGACCTGCCGCAGGGGCCGGTCTGGTACAGATACACAGGCGACGGATATGGTGAGCACGCTGATGGAACAGCATTTGACGGCACGGGTCAGGGCAGGCCATGGCCGCTTCTGACCGGCGAGCGCGCCCATTACGAACTTGCTGCGGGTAGACGCGGGACGGCGGAAGCTTTGCTGACCACAATGGAAAAATCGGCGGGGCAGAGCGGCCTTTTCCCCGAGCAGGTCTGGGATCAACCCGATCTTCCCGACAGGGAGCTGTTCTATGGCCACCCGTCGGGCAGCGCGATGCCGCTGGTCTGGGCGCATGCAGAACATATCAAGCTTCTGCGTTCGCTCGCCGATGGTTCCGTTTTCGACATGCCGCCGCAGGGTGTGGAGCGTTACATCCGCAACAAGACGCCGTCGCATCTTCGAATCTGGTGCTTCAACAACAAGATATCAGCAATGCCCGCCGGCAAGGTTCTGCGGCTGGAACTGGCGGATGATGCCATCGTGCACTGGAGCACCGACGGCTGGGCGACGACAACAGATACAAGCACGATGGCCTCCGGTCTCGGCACGCATTTTGCGGACTTGCCCGTGCAGGATATGGGGGCCGGCGGGACGATTGTTTTCACCTTCTACTGGCGAGATGCTGGAGTGTGGGAAAACGAGAATTTTACCGTTCGTCTCGGCGAATGAACCAGCAATAGCGAATTGCACAAGAGGAGTGTCAGCATGCAGATTGGAATGGTTGGGCTTGGTCGGATGGGCGCAAACATGGTGCGCCGCCTTTTGAAACATGGGCATGATTGCGTGGTTTTCGACGTCAATCCCGACAATGTCGCGGCGTTGGTGAAGGAAGGTGCCGTGGGCGCGACCTCGCCAGACGATCTCGTTGCTAGGCTCTCACCGCCACGCGCCGTGTGGCTGATGCTGCCCGCCGCCATCACGCCGAAAATCGCGCGGGACTTTGCGGGCAAACTCCAGGCGCGCGATGCCATCATCGATGGCGGAAATTCCAACTATCGCGATGCGATTGATCTCGCGGCCGAGTTTGCGTCCCGCGGCATTGATTTCATCGATACCGGCACATCCGGTGGCGTCTGGGGGCTGGAGCGCGGTTATTCCCTCATGATCGGCGGACCGGTCGCCGCGGTCCAGCGTCTCGACCCGATCTTCGCTTCCCTTGCGCCCGGCGCAGGTCTGGGCATCGCCGCTGACCCGGTCACCGGAACAGCACCGATGGGATATCTGCACTGCGGCCCGTCGGGAGCGGGGCATTTCGTCAAGATGGTCCACAATGGCATCGAATACGGTGTCATGGCCGCCTATGCCGAAGGGCTCAACATCCTGAAAGCCGCCAATGCGGGCACGCAACATCGCGAGGCAGACGCCGAAACCGCCCCTCTCGCCCATCCGCAATATTACCAGTTCAACTTTGATCTTCCCGCTGTGACGGAGGTCTGGCGACACGGGTCTGTTATCAGCTCCTGGCTGCTCGACCTGACGGCGGAGGCGCTGAAACAGGACCCTCACCTTGACCATTATGGCGGCCGAGTGTCCGATTCCGGGGAAGGCCGCTGGACCCTTCAGGCGGCCGTCGAAACCGGCGTGCCGGCCCCCATTTTGGCATCGGCGCTTTTCGAGCGGTTTTCCTCACGCGGCGAGGCCGAGTTTGCCGGCAAGGTGCTGTCGGCCATGCGCAATGCCTTTGGTGGCCATCTGGAGAAAGCCAAATGAAGATATCAGCCACGGACAGACAGCGTTCGGACGTGCTGGTGGTGTTCGGCGCCACGGGTGATCTTGCCTATAAGATGATCTTTCCCTCTCTCTACGCCATGGTGAAACGCGGCGCGCTGCAAACGCCCGTCATCGGTGTCGCTTTCGATGATTGGCCGCGTGAGCAGTTGATAGCGCGGGCGCGGGATGCGGTCGCCAACCATGTGGACAAGATCGACGAAGCCGTCTTCGAAAAATTCGCCGCACAGTTGACCTATGTCTCCGGCGATTACCGTAACGAAGCGACATTCGAAAAGCTGCGCACGGCGCTCGGCGCGCACCAGCATCCGCTTTATTACCTCGCCATTCCGCCGTCTCTCTTCGAAACCGTGGTAACCGGCCTCAACAAGGCCGGCATCGCCGCTTCGGCAAGGCTGATGGTTGAAAAACCCTTCGGCCGTGACCTTGCCTCTGCCGAAGCGTTGAACGAAGCGCTGCACGCGGTTTTCGCAGAGGATGCCATTTTCCGGATCGACCATTTCCTTGGCAAGGAGGCCATCCAGAACCTTCTTTATTTCCGGTTTGCCAATGCCTTTCTCGAGCCCGTGTGGAACCGAGACCACGTTGAAAGCGTGCAGATCACCATGGCCGAAGATTTTGGCATCAAGGGGCGCGGCAAGTTTTATGACGAGGTCGGATGTATCCGCGATGTGATCCAGAACCACCTGATCAATGTGCTGTTGCTTCTGGCCATGGAGCCGCCGGCTACAAGCGCCTCGGATGATCTCGTCGATGAAAAAGTGCAGATACTGAAAGCCATGCCGCCGCTCACCCGTGGTGATGTGGTGCGCGGACAGTTCAGAGGCTATCTGGACGAGCCGGGTGTAGCTCCGGCCTCGAGCCGGGAAACGTTCGCCGCCGTGCGCTTTCGCGTCGCCACCTGGCGCTGGAATGGCGTGCCATTCTTTATCCGCGCCGGCAAGAACCTGCCGGCGCATGCAACCGAAGTTGTGGTCCGCTTCAAGCGGCCGCCAATTGCGCTCTTTGGCGATGTCGAGACAACCCCCGCCAATTATGTGCGATTCCGGCTGGGGCCGGATATTGCAATTGGAATTGGCGCGCGCCGCAAGGCTGCGGGCGATGGCATGCGCGGTGAGGCCGTAGAACTCGGCGCAGTCGATGACGGTATCGGTGACATGGCGCCTTATGAGCGACTGATCGGTGATGCGATGGCAGGCGAACGTCAGCTATTCACCCGTCAGGACGCGGCGGAACTGGCCTGGAAGATCGTGGAGCCTATCCTCGATGATCCCGCGGTGCCGCCTGCATACGATGTGGGAAGCTGGGGCCCGGCGGAAATGGCAGAGTTTGGGCCGCCAGGCGGGTGGGTTGATCCCGAATAGCACCCACAACACAGTCGACGAAGGCCAGGATATGGCACAGGATCAAACTGTTCTTGCAATCGATATCGGCGGCAGCCACGTGAAGATCCGCCTGACCACCGGTGGCGAAGAACGCAAGGTTGAAAGCGGAAAGACAATGACGGGACCTGAAATGGTCGCCGCGGTAACCGCCATGGCAAAGGATATGACCTACGACGTCATTGCCATGGGATATCCCGGCCCGGTCGTTCATAACAAACCGCTTCGAGAACCGGTCAATCTGGGCGAAGGCTGGGTGGGCTATGATTATGAGGGCGCTTTTGGTTGTCCTGTTCGCGTCGTCAACGATGCGCTCATGCAGGCGATTGGTTCTTACAAGGGCGGCCGCATGTTGTTTCTGGGGCTCGGCACGGGTTTGGGCGCTGCGATGATCGTCGAGAATGTTGCCCAGCCGATGGAGATTGCCCATCTTCCTTACCGCAAAGGCAAAACCTATGAGCACTATGTCAGCGAGGCCTATAGGGAAAAGAAGGGGCAACGCGAAATGGCAAAAGCGCGTAAACGACGTCGTTGAACGCCTGAGCGCGGCTCTTGAACCGGATGAGGTCGTCATCGGTGGCGGCAACGTGGAAAAGCTCAATAGTCTGCCGCCGAATTGCAGACGGGGAGACAATGCTCTTGCTTTTGAGGGCGGATTTCGTCTTTGGAAAGATCCAGCTCTTCTCTTTTAAAAATCATGGCTGCGGGTTTGGGTAATGTTGTTTAGGGCTCGCCGCGCACATGGATAACCTGCTGCCGCGCATCAGGATATGCCTTTGTAACGAAGGACAGCGTTGAACGGACCATGAAGGCTACATCGGTGGCAAGCAGGTCACGCTTATGGTGGTCATAGTTATTCGATAACCGGCAGGGGCGCCGCCAGGATCGGCATAGCCCAAAGAGGTGCAAGCGCAACGACAACCGCCGTGCCGCGGAGGCAACGTCCGAGGCAGGCAGACATAGAGTCCGGCATTGTAGCTGCGCTTGGTTATGCTCTCGCTCGTATGTGGGAAACGCTGCTTTATCGCCATAGCCCGACGTGCCGACGGCCGGAAATAATGTTTCAATGTTCCACAGTGCCGTTTACGAAACTGCCGCGTTCCTAGAACGCCTGACGGAAGTGGAGGTCGAGGTCAGCCAGATGGATATCGTTGGCTGACTGTTGTCCTTCTCATCCAGCGTCACGCGTGGCCTCCGCCTTCTTCAACGAGCAGCGAAAACGCGCGCCTTTTTTTGCTCATTTTACAAAAGGTAAGGGTTGATCCGAAACAATTGAATTGAAGTCGCCTGTGGAAGC
This sequence comes from Agrobacterium pusense, assembly GCF_013285525.1. NCBI lineage: Bacteria > Pseudomonadati > Pseudomonadota > Alphaproteobacteria > Hyphomicrobiales > Rhizobiaceae > Agrobacterium > Agrobacterium pusense. The sequence continues at coordinate 26,852 of NZ_CP053857.1, read as the reverse complement.
ATAGCGCGCGGCCCGCACCTTGCTGAACTTGCTGCTGTCCACCACAAGGTGCTTTTGCATTGAGCGTTGCATAACGATCTGTTTTATCGGCACTTCATGAAAGTGTGAGCAGCTGACGCCATGCTGTTCGTCCACACCGCCGGCAGATAAAAATGCCTTATTGATATTGATGCGCTTCAGCACCTCGATACCCTCATCACCTGAAAACGAAGCCGCTTCCGGGTGATAAACCCCTCCAAGCATGATCAGGCGGACATCGTTTCTTCTCGCCAGCTCCTCTGCAACATTGAGGGAATAGCAGATGACGGTGACATGGGAATTTGCCGGAATCTGCCGCGCCAAATGCGGCATCGTCGTTCCGCAATCGATGAATACAGTATCGTACGGTTCGATCAGAGCGGCCGCCTGCGTACAGGCCCGCGCTTTTGCAGTCGCGTGACTGTCCTTCTCCTGCTCCAGCACATAGTCGCTGCTAACGCTGCCGTCCTGAACCGGGATAATATATCCGCCAAGACAGCTTAGCCGCTCGCCATCGGCGGCAATGTCGCGGCGAATGGTAATTTCGGAGACGCCAAGCCGGGACGCGGCATCCCGCAGCCTCAGGATTCCCGTTTCCTGAACCAGTCCGGCCAGGGCGTCCAACCTGGCATTGTGTGCACTTATTCTGCTCACCTTGTCTCCGCTTTCGGCTCGTCGCTTCGCTTCAAATTTCGGTGTTATTTTGCTCCCAATCGCACTTCTCTGCGCTTGACAGGAGAATAACAAACATGAAACGATCGCAACATAATGATCGGATTGTATCATAATAGTTCGCATTATCGGGAGAGGAAAACAACAGGTTTCTAGGCTACATCGTGGCCTATGCACCGGAGCATGGGGGAGGCCTTTCCGGGAGAATGAGGAGGCGTCGGACGCGGAAGCGGTTCCCGGCGCTAGGGATCGAACATTTTTGGGTGCTGCGACTGGAGTTGGTCCGGCACACTGCGGTTTCAAAGGGAGGAGTTATTCGTGAACAAGATTTTCACTACCATCGCGCTTGCTGCAACGCTTTCGGCCTCGGCTGTCTTTGCGCAAAGCGCCGTCGATGCGTCGAAGGTCAACAAGGAGCTGATCACGACGGCGAGCGGCAAAAAATACACCATTGCAACCGTCGTGAAGGTGGATGGTATTGCGTGGTTTGACCGCATGCGCGATGGCGTCGAGCAGTTCAAGGGCGATACCGGAAACGATGTCTGGATGGTTGGCCCAAGCCAGGCTGATGCCGCCGCTCAGGTGCAGATCGTTGAAAACCTCATCGCACAGGGCGTTGATGCGATCGCCATCGTGCCGTTCTCGGTCGAAGCGGTAGAGCCGGTGCTCAAGAAAGCCCGAGATCGCGGCATCGTCGTCATCAGCCATGAGGCTTCCAACATCCAGAACGTTGATTTCGACATCGAAGCCTTCGACAACAAAGCCTACGGCGCCAACCTGATGAAGGAACTTGGCAAATCCATGGGCGGTAAGGGCAAATATGTCGCCACCGTTGGCAGTCTGACGTCCAAGTCGCAGATGGAATGGATCGACGGCGCCGTCGAGTACCAGAAGGCAAACTTCCCGGAAATGTCGCAGGCGACCGAGCGGCTGGAAACCTATGACGACGCCAACACCGACTACACCAAGCTCAAGGAAGCAATGACCGCCTATCCGGACATTACCGGCATCCTCGGCGCGCCGATGCCGACGTCCGCAGGCGCTGGCCGCCTGATCGCCGAGGGCGGCCTGTCGGGCAAGGTTTTCTTCTCGGGAACGGGCCTGGTTTCCGTTGCCGGCGAATACATCAAGAACGATAATATCCAGTACATCCAGTTCTGGGATCCGGCCGTGGCCGGTTATGCCATGAACATGCTGGCTGTCGCGGTTCTCGAGAAGAAGAATGAGCAGATCAAGGCGGGTCTCAACATGGGTCTGCCCGGTTATGAAAGCCTGCTGGTTCCTGACGCCTCCAAGCCACACCTGCTCTACGGCGCAGGTTGGGTCGGGGTGACCAAAGAAAACATGGACAAGTACGACTTCTGATCCGAACCACGGAGGGGGGGCATCCCTCTCTCCGTGCACCCCCGTGTTTTCCAGCCTTGCACGAGGCCATTATGACTGAAAATCTGATCGAGCTGCGCCACATCGGTAAGCGGTTTGGCGGTGTGAAGGCGCTCGATGACGTATCGTTGAGCATTCGCCCGGGCGAAATCCATTGCCTTGCCGGTGAAAACGGTTCCGGCAAATCCACCGTCATCAAAATCATGTCCGGGGTTTACACACCCGAGGACGGTGAAATTCTGATCGACGGGAAGCCTGTCGGCAAACTCGATCCGGTAAAATCCGTTCACCACGGTATTCAGGTGATCTATCAGGATTTTTCGCTGTTCGGTAACCTGACGGTCGCCGAGAACCTGGCCATCAATACCTATTTGATGGAAGGTCGCAAGACGGTCGACTGGCGACATGTCCGTGAGCTGGCCCAAAAGGCGTTGGACCGCCTTGGCGTGAGCATCGATCTTGATACGGATGTCGAAACCCTGCCGACCTCTGGAAAGCAGATCGTGGCGATTGCCCGTGCAGTCATGGCCGATGCACGCCTGATCATCATGGATGAGCCGACGACGGCGCTGACGCGCCATGAGGTTGATGCCCTCTTCAAGATTGTGCGTGATATTCAGGCGCAGGGCATCGCCGTGCTCTTCGTCAGCCACAAAATGCGCGAGATGCTCGAAATCAGCGAGCGCCTGACAGTTTTCCGCAATGGCAAGAAGGTGGCCGAAGGACCGATCGCCGAATTCGATGAGCCGGCAATCACCCGCGCGATGACCGGGCAGGAGTTGACCGCCCACAGCTACCAGTGGGCACCGCAGGAAGGTGCCGATACACCGGTGCTGGAAGTCCGCAACCTCTCGGTTCCGGGTTCTGTGGAAAACACCGACCTGACGTTGAGGCCAGGCGAAATCGTCGGTATTTCGGGTTTGATCGGTTCGGGGCGTACCGAACTTGCGCTGGCGCTGTTTGGCATGCGCCCCGATTTTACCGGTTCAGTGCGCCTTGCAGGCCGCGACGTTCACCCAAGGACCGTTCAGGAGGGTATTGCCTGCGGTGTCGCTTATGTGCCGGAGGATCGCCTGACCGAGGGGCTATTCCTGACGCAATCGATCGAACGGAATATCATTGTCACGTCGATTGAGAAATTCATCCGCGGTCTTTTCATCAATCGCAAAAAGGCGGACGAGACGACCCGCGAAATGTTCTCGGCAATGCAGATCGTGGCACCAGGACCGCACACGCCGGTCAACCATTTGTCCGGTGGCAACGCACAGCGCGTCGTTCTGGCTCGCTGGTTGTTGACGGGTGCCAAGGTGCTAATCCTGAACGGCCCGACCGTCGGCGTCGATGTCGGTTCCAAAGCACAGATTCACACCATCATCCGCAAGCTGGCCGAAAAGGAAGGTCTGGCCGTGCTGATGATTTCCGACGATGTGCCGGAACTGGTGCAGAACTGCAACCGCGTGCTGGTCATGCATCGCGGCCGTTTCGTTGACGAGTTGTCTGGAGAGAGCATGACCGAAGACGCCGTTAACGACCGGCTCAAGATGCTGAATTGAGGGGCCGCAAGACATGAAATTCCTGAAAAGCACAGAATCCATTATAGCCTGCGTCCTGCTCGCGGCCATGATCATCATCGGTCTCATCAATCCAGCCTTCTGGTCGCTCGACAACATCTTCGGCCTGTTGCGCTCCAATGTCGTGATCGGCATCATGGCGCTCGGTGTATTACTCGTGATGATTTCCGGCGGTATCGACGTATCGTTCACGGCCTTTGCCATTGCGGCGATGTATCTGACTGTGCGTAGCATGGTCTATCTCGGCTATGATGGCGTGATCATTCCCTTTGTTGCGGCAACGCTGATTGGACTCGTTCTCGGTGCTTTCAACGGTTTCATTATCCATCGTTTCAGGATGATTCCGCTGATCGTGACGCTCGGGACCGGTTCGATTGTGCGTGGTCTGGTTCTCGGTCTCGTCGGTACCAGCATCGTCAACATCAACAAGATGCCAAAGGAGCTGATCGAGTTCGGCAAGACTGATGTTATCTCGCTGACGTCCGCCACTGGATCGACTTTCGGCCTGACCGCGATGTTCCTGGTCTATCTTGGGCTGGCATTGGTCATTCATCTCGTCCTTACCTACACCATGATCGGGCGCAGCGTTTATGCCTATGGCGGCTCTCCTGAAGCTGCCAAACGTGTTGGCTTCAATACAGGTGCGACAATCTTCTTTGTCTACTGCATCGCCGGTGCGCTGGCGGGCTTCTCGGGCCTGCTGCATTCCTCGATGATCTGGCTTGCCAACCCGCGTGATTTTGTCGGTCTCGAACTCGACGTGATCGCGGCGGTGGTTCTGGGCGGTGCGTCAATCTTTGGCGGACGCGGCACGGTTCTCGGAACATTAATGGGCGTGTTCATGCTGGTGATGGTCAAAAACTCGCTGATCATCATGAAAGTGGACACGACCTGGCAGCGGGTCGTTGTCGGCCTGATCATCATCATCGCCACCGCCATCACGGCATGGCGTGACCGTAAAAGCATAGCGTGACGGGAGAGCGCATCATGAAAAATTCGTTCGACATGCGTCGGCTTTTCGGCAACGACAGCAACATCATTCAGCTTCTTGTCATCACCGTCATCGTCTTTGCGCTGATGACTTGGATGAACCCCGGCAAGTTCCTGAACTACTACAATTTTGAATCCATCAGCTACATCATGCCCGAACTGGGGATCCTCTCCATCGCCATGATGATTGCCATGCTGACCGGTGGCATCGATCTTTCCGTGGTGGGGATTGCCAATCTGGCCGGTATCATCGCCGGCGTCTATTTCCATTCCACAATGGTTCAGGCGGGACAATCCTCCACTTCGGGCGTTGTCTTCTACACCGGGCTCGGCATCGTCCTCGCCATGGCGGTCGGGCTGCTGGCCGGTCTGATCAACGGCCTGTTGGTCGCGAAGCTGCGTATTACCCCGATACTGGCGACACTCGGCACAGGTCAGGTGCTGATGGGGCTGGCGCTGGTATTGACCGGCGGCCCGGCAATCGTCGGCTTCCCTGACGCGTGGAACTGGATCGGCAACGGCAAGATCTTGGGTATAGCGACGCCGTTTCTGCTGTTCATCGGCGTCTGCATCACCGTGGCGATCCTGCTGACGCGCTCAACGCTCGGCATTAACCTGATGCTGATCGGGACCAATCCGCGCGCAGCCGTCTTTGCAGGCATCCGCAAGGATCGCATGATGCTCTATTCCTACATGCTGACCGGCGTTCTGGCGTCGCTGGCGGGCATCATTCTGTCGGGGCGAACCAATGCAGTGAAATCCGACTACGGCGCGTCCTATCTGCTGCAGGCGGTGCTAATTGCCGTTCTCGGCGGCACAAATCCGGCAGGCGGGAAGGGGCGGGTTCTTGGCATCGCCATTGCGCTGATTGCCCTCATGCTGCTCTCTTCCGGTTTCCAGATGATGCGGTTCTCCAACCACCTCATCGACTTCATCTGGGGCGCATTCCTCATTCTCGTCATCGCCATCAATGCGTGGCGAAACCCGGGCAGGTGATCCCATGCAGGCGACAGAATTTCAACTTCGCAGACAGGACTTCACCGATCTTCCGCATCTTCTAGCCGCAACCGATGGGCTGAAGGTTACCACCTTCCGCTACGCCACCGGCATTGAGGCGCTGCAATTGGAGAACCGCTACGGCCGGATCGTCATATTGCCATTCATGGGGCAGATGATCTGGAGCGTTGAGTTCAACGGTGTGGACCTCACTATGGGAAGTCGCTTTTCGATGCCCCGACCTGCCGGTTCAATCGTAGAGACATACGGATGTTTTGCATTCCATAGCGGCATGCTGCGAAACGGCTGCCCGTCGCCGCAGGATAGTCATGCCCTGCATGGCGAAATGCCCTGTGCCGCCATGGACAAGGCTGGTTTCGTCATCGGTCACGATGCGCGCGGCCCCTATGTTCGGGTAACAGGCGAAGTTGAATATGTCATGGGCTTCGGCGCTAATTATCTGGCCCGACCCAGCGTGACTTTGCATGCTGAGGACACGCTTTTTGACATGGTCATGGACATCCAGAACCTGTCGTCAGCGTCCATGGATCTCATGTATATGTGCCACGTGAACTTTGCCTATGCCGAGGGTGCGCAAATCGTTCAGCCGGTGCCCTACACGCCGGAGCAGGTGAAGGTGCGAACGGCCGTACCCGGCCACGTCACACCAAACCCCGATTACCTTTCCTTGCTGGAGACGCTGGCAAGGCAGCCTTCGGCCATGGAAGTGCTCAACGAACCACAACGTTACGACCCCGAACAGGTGTTCTACATAAACGGCCTGCCGGCGGACGGTGAGGGGCTGACGCATCTGATGATGCAACGACGTGAGGGCGATGGCTTTGCCATCTCCTATCCGCTCGCCGCCTTCCCCAAGACAGTGCGTTGGATCCTGGTCAATGGGGATTCGCAGGTTGCCGCTTTTGCCCTCCCATCCACCTGCGAGCCGGAAGGCTATCTGGCGGAGAAGGCCAAGAACAACGTGCAGAGACTATCGCCGGGTGAACGCAGGGTCTTCCCGGTACGGCTGGGCTATCTCGACCACGCTGCCGCCGATCGGTTCGGCGCCAGGATCAGCGCGCTTTAAAACAGATAAGCAGGGAATATCGGCATGAGTAAGAAAATCGGGGTCGTCGGCTCCAACATGGTCGATCTTATCACCTATGTGGATCGTATGCCCGGACCGGGAGAGACACTCGAGGCGCCCACTTTCGAAATGGGGTGCGGCGGCAAGGGTGCCAATCAGGCGGTTGCCGCGGCGCGTCTTGGTGCCGAAGTGATGATGGTCACCCGGGTCGGGGACGATGTATTCGCGGATAACACCATCCGCAATCTCGCAAGCTTTGGCGTTGATACGCGTCATGTGGTGAAGGTCGCCGGCAAATCCAGCGGTGTCGCACCAATCTTCGTCGAACAATCAGGCGAGAATTCCATCCTCATCGTCAAGGGAGCCAATGCCGACCTTTTGCCTGTTGAAGTCGACAAGGCGGCCGCCGATCTGAAAGAGTGCGGCCTGATCCTGATGCAGATGGAAGTGCCGGTCGAGACCGTCTATCACACCATCGAGCTTGCGGCCAAAAATGGTATCGAGACGATCCTCAATCCCGCCCCAGCCGCTGCCAATCTCGATCCTGAGCGCATCCGCCAGGTAACCTTCCTCGTGCCGAACGAGAGCGAGCTTGCCTTGCTGTCGGGGCTGCCGACCGACACCGACGAAGACATCGTCAGCGCCGCACGTTCGCTGATCGCTCGTGGCATTCGCACCGTCATCGTGACGCTGGGCGGGCGCGGTGCGCGCATGATTACGTCAAACGAAATCGTCAACATCGAGCCCGTCAAGGTAACGCCGAAGGACACCACGGGTGCGGGCGATGCCTTTATTGGCTCCTTCGCCCGCTTTTACGCCGAAACGTGCGAGGTCGTATCCTCCCTGAAGAAGGCCTCGCTTTACGCGGCGCATTCCATCACCCGTCCCGGAACACAGAAGGCCTACGCCAGCCTTGAAGAGTTCGAGGCATTCTGCCGCGACCATGCCAATGGCGCAGCCTGACCAGAAGAATGGACAGAAAATGAGCGAAGCATTTCTCAGAAATAACGGCACCGCTCTCAAACCGGAATGGTTCGAAGATGTGTCGGTCAATCGCAGCGCTTCCGAACGGCGTGCAGCGACGATCACCACCCGGCGCTCGGTCAAGAAGGAATACCAGGTCGCCTGGCAGATCAAGGCCATCACCTGCATCGATCTGACGACGCTGTCCGGCGACGACACGCCGGGTCGCGTGCGCCGACTGTGCGCGAAAGCGCGCCGTCCGGTCCGGGAAGACATTCTCGAAGCACTAGGCCTTGCAGATGCCGGTATCACCACCGGCGCCGTCTGCGTTTATCCGACCATGGTGCCCCACGCCGTCAAGGCGCTGGAAGGCACGGCTATTCCGGTCGCATCGGTGGCGACGGGCTTTCCGTCCGGCCTGACGCCGCTGCCGCAACGGCTAGCTGAAATCCGCTATGCCGTCGAGCAAGGCGCCAAGGAGATCGATATCGTCATAACCCGCGAGTTCGTTCTGACGCAGAACTGGACAGCACTTTACGACGAGATTTCCGCGATGCGGGAAGCCTGCGGCGACGCCCATATGAAGGCTATCTTGGCGACGGGCGATCTCAACACCCTGACTAACGTCTATCGTGCCTCGATGGTGGCCATGCAGGCGGGCTCGGACTTCATCAAGACGTCGACTGGCAAGGAAGAGGTCAACGCCACCCTGCCGGTCAGTCTGACCATGGTGCGGGCGCTGCGCGATTATGGCGAACTGACCGGCCAGATGGTGGGATTCAAGCCCGCAGGCGGGTTGAAGACGGCAAAGGACGCACTGTCGTGGTTGACGCTGATGAAAGAGGAGCTGGGCAATCGCTGGCTGGAGCCGGACCTGTTCCGCATTGGCGCCAGTTCGATGCTTGGCGATATCGAGCGGCAGCTCGAACATTTCGTAACCGGCCGCTATTCCAGCGCTCACCACCACGCTGCCGCATAAGGACTGAAATAATGCGACCCATTAAGGACATTTTGGAAACCATGGAATATGGACCTTCCCCCGAAGCCAATGGTGATGTGAAGCAGTGGCTCGACGCTCACGGACGCTCGTTCGGTCACTATATCAACGGCCGGTTCGTATCGCCCGATGGCCGAAAGACGATTGCCGTCTCAAACCCCGCAAACGGGGATGAGCTGGCTGAGATCGTTTGCGGCAATGAGGAAGACGTGGATCAGGCGGTCAAGGCCGCCCGCGCGGTCTTCGGAAAATGGTCGAAGCTGTCGGGTCATGAGCGCGCCCGTTATCTCTACGCCATTGCCCGCCATGTCCAGAAGCGTGAGCGCTTCCTTTCCGTTCTGGAGACGATGGACAATGGCAAGCCGGTTCGCGATACCCGTGATATCGACATCCCACTCGTCGCGCGTCACTTTTACCATCACGCCGGATGGGCCGAAATGGTGGAGGATGAGTTCCGTGGTTTCTCGCCCGTCGGTGTTTGCGGTCAGGTGATCCCCTGGAATTTCCCTCTCCTGATGCTGGCCTGGAAGATCGCGCCAGCGCTTGCGGCCGGCAATACCGTGGTGCTGAAGCCTGCCGATCTGACACCGCTGACTGCTGTCGCCTTTGCGGAAATCTGCCACGAGGTCGGCCTTCCGGCTGGTGTCGTCAACATCGTGCAGGGCGATGGCTCGACAGGTGCTGCGATCTGCGGCCATGACGGCGTCGACAAGGTTGCCTTCACCGGCTCGACCAAGGTCGGCCGCGTTATTCGCGAGCAGATTGCCGGTTCGGGCAAAAAACTGTCGTTGGAACTGGGCGGCAAGTCACCCTTCATCGTTTTTGAGGATGCCGATCTTGATGCGGCGGTTGAAGGTGTTGTTGACGCGATCTGGTTCAACCAGGGCGAAGTTTGCTGCGCCGGTTCCCGGCTGCTGGTGCAGGAAGGCATTGCCGAAAAATTTTATGCACGCCTGAAAAAGCGACTGGAAACCCTGCGGGTCGGCGATCCGCTCGACAAGTCGACCGATGTCGGCGCGATTGTTTCCGCCACGCAGGTGAAACGCATCACGGATCTGGTTCGCAGGGGCGTGGAAGAGGGCGGTGAACTCTGGCAGAGTTCCAACCCGTTGCCACCCACCGGCAATTATGTCGCTCCCGGCTTCTTCACCGATGTTGATCAGGCGTCGACGGTTTGCCAGGTGGAAATTTTCGGCCCGATCGCTGCGGCATCCACATTCCGCACGCCGGATGAAGCCGTTTCGCTGGCCAACAACATCCGTTACGGCCTCGCCGCCTCGATCTGGTCGGAAAACATCAATGTCACGCTTGATCTGGCTGCCCGGGTCAAGGCAGGCGTGGTCTGGATCAACTGCACCAACATGCTGGACGCCGGTGCAGGTTTTGGCGGCTACCGTGAAAGCGGTTTCGGCCGTGAAGGTGCGCGCGAAGGGCTTTACGAATATCTGGCGGCAGACTGGGAAAAGAACCTGCCGGTCAGCAAGCCCGCTGAAGCCTTCGCACCATCTGCATCGCCGAATGCCGACAGCAAGATGGCGATCGATGGCCTTGATCGGACTATGAAAAACTATATCGGCGGCAAGCAAGCACGCCCCGACGGTGGCTACAGTTATTCGGTCACCGGCAAGGGCAACGCCGTGATTGGCATGGCCGGAATAGGTAACCGCAAGGACATCCGCAACGCTGTGGAAGCCGCGTCCAAGGCTGGCAGTTGGAGTTCCGCAACCGCCCATAATCGCGCGCAGGTGCTCTATTATCTCGCAGAGAACCTCAATGCACGGCGTGACGAGTTTGTCGCCCGCATCATCGATAGCACCGGTGTGAGCGAAAAGAAGGCGAGGGACGAATTCGACGCGTCTCTGCGTCGCATTTCCTACTACGCCGCCCATGCCGACAAGTTCGATGGCGCCGTGCACTCCACCAAGCCGCGTCACGTCACGCTTGCCATGAACGAGCCGTGGGGCGTCGTCGGTATCGTTTGCCCTGATGAGGCGCCGCTTCTCTCGCTGGTGTCGCTGGTGCTGCCAGCAATAGCCATGGGCAATCGCGTCGTCGTCATCCCGTCATCGCGCCATCCATTGATTGCCGGTGATTTCTACCAGGTGCTGGACACGTCGGATGTGCCCGGTGGCGTCATCAATATTGTCACTGGCGAACGCGATCTGCTTGCAAAGACGCTGGCCGAGCATGATGACGTTGCAGCCATCTGGTATTTCGGATCGGCTGACGGAAGCGCGATGGTCGAGCAAGCTTCTGCGGGCAACCTGAAGGCCACTTGGGTCAATAATGGGCGACAGCCCGATTGGCTTGACCGTACACAAGGGCAGGGACGTGACTATTTGCGAAGGGCGATTCAAGTGAAGAATATCTGGGTGCCATACGGCGCCTGACCGGCACCTTGCATGGGTGATATCTGACAAGATTGCTTATGGGAATTATCGGTTCCCCTGTGATTTTCGTGTTAAGTTCACCTCGCGACCGCTGTTACACGCCGCTGCCGCCAGTTGTCTCTGGCGGTTGCCCTGATGGGGAGCCAAGGGTCGGGTGAGCCCTTTCGCGAAAGAGATCCAGACACGGCTTATTTTATTCGTCGCGTTCCTTCCGCCACACATTCATCGCGAAATCTGCGCGATTGCTGTGTTGGCCCAATCATCTCTCGATCTCGAGGAGACGATCACGGCCGGGGCCGGGTGGAATTCCGATTGTTTCGCGCATGTCTCGGATCGTTGTAACGGCCCGTTCGAGCAAACGCCGCTTCTGATAATCGTCGAGGTGATCGAGCAGGTTGGCGTCACGGACGAGCTCGGCAATGAAACTGTTGGTCAGGGTCATGGTATGAGGTTGCCGGGTCGGCCGACGGGCGTCAACAAAAGTCCGGCAGCGCTGCCTTTGGACCGCGGTTTTGGGGCCCTACTGTGATGCAAGTGTATCATGGCGGAACACGCGGTCGAATGGAGTATGCCGATACGTTTGTGACATATCATGAATAAATATCATATATCTATGTAACATTTCCGATAAAGAGAATTAAGTTCATCGTGGGTGCCGGTGTGCCAAAGCGATAGTGAACCGGTTCATTACCGCGCTTCGGGCCGTCCGAAAAGCTTGTTTACGGGCATCTTTGTCACAGACCGTACGAAACGGAACGCTGCGGGAACGCGACGGCCGTCCAGCCGTTATGACCTACTGCTGTAATAGATGGCATTGGAGTGCGTGCGTATGGGCAGTCGAGTTTGCATCATTGGGTCAGGTCCCACCGGTATTTTCACACTTCAGCGTCTGGTTCAGTCTCCCGCACCACTCTCCATCACCGTTTACGAAGCCGAAATGCTGGCCGGAAAGGGGACGCCCTATCTTCCGGGCGCCAACGATCCGGTAATGCTGTCCAATATCCCCAGCATTGAAATACCTTCAATGCCCATGTCGCTGATCGACTGGCTGTACAGCCAGAGTGACGATTATCTGAGCCGCTTCTCCATTGTGCGATCTGGAATCAATGAGCGCGAATTCTATCCACGGCTCGTTCTGGGCGATTATTTTCACACACAATTCACAGCCATTGTGAGAGATGCGAGGAACCGCGGGCATGAGGTCGATGTGTGCCCCGGCCATTGTGTCAGGGATATCGTTCTCGGTGTCGATCAGATCCGCGTCAGCGTCGATACGAATGATGGCAGTTTTGATGCGATTTTCGACCATGTCGTGATGGCGACCGGCCACAACTGGCCAGATAAAACCGAGGTGAGACCCGGTTATTTTGCGTCTCCATGGCCGGCGGCAGCTCTTAAGGCTGCCTGCCACGGTCGGCTTGGTATATTGGGAACGTCTCTGAGCGGCATCGATGCCCTGTTAACCGTCGCGGTATCGTGCGGTTCATTTATCCATGATGAGGCGGGAATATTGCAGTTTCACGCTGCCACCGGCCACGAGAATTTCTCGGCCGTGATGATGTCGCGCAAGGGGTTGTTGCCGGAGGCTGACTTCTACGGCCCGCTTCCATATTCAATGCCAAAAGTATGTACGCAGGAGGCCGTGGATCAGGAGATTGGACGAGGACCGGTTGGTTTGCTCGACAGGGTGTTTGAACTTTTTCGACGTGAAATCGCGACTGCTGATCCCGACTACGCCTCTGAGATAGGCTTGAACAGCCTTACCGTCGATAGTTTCGCGGAAGCTTATTATGGGCGCCGGTCAGCCACTGATCCATTCGCCTGGGCAGCAGCGAACCTTGCGGAGGTTGAGCATAATGCCCGGGAACGTTTCACGGTACCCTGGCGCTACGCCATTTTGATAACACACGAAATTATCGCGCGGGCGATCCCACATTTGGACACACAGGATCTGGGCCGGTTCAACAAGTCGTTCAAAAGTGTCTTTATTGATGACTATGCGACAGTTCCGCATTTGTCGATCAAGCGTCTTCTGGCACTACGGAATGCCGGCCGGCTCGAGATTATGCGGCTCGGCGACGATTATTCCATCGATACCGATGGTCTTTCGCGCGGGGCGAGGGTACGGATGAGGGATGCCGAAGAGATATTCGACAGCTTTATCGATGCCACTGGCCAGACTGCCCTCTCCGCCCGGGACCTGCCTTTCCCTTCGCTGCGGCGCGGGACTGTGAAACCAGCAATGACAGTGGAGTCCGGGACTCCATTAGCTATTGAAGAGAACGACCCAATTGTCAGAAGAACCGGTGGTATAGCGGTGGATGAAAGTTACCGTCCGCTCGATACGGGCCTGCTGTCGAACCGGCTTTACTGTGTGGCCATTCCCTTTTTGTTGCACAAGCATCCGTTCGTTCAGGGTATAACAAGCGCAGCGGAACTGGGCGAGACCGCTGCGGAGGCCATTCTGGAAGACCTGAGCAAAACCGCATTTCCGTCGAGACTTTTAACGGCCTGACAGTAGCAGACGGGAAGTGAGGATGACTGAGTGCATTCGACCAATGCCGGCAATCGGAAAAATCGTAGAAATATGGCGATACCCAGTGAGCTCACTCGGCGGGCAAATCTGCCATGAGGCCGACATCAGTCTGAATGGGATCACGGGAGATAGGCGTTTCGGCCTCTTTGATCCCGTGTCCGGCGTAGTCGCTGCGCCGGAAAAAGACGCTCGTTGGCGCCCGGCGCTTTTTCTTAAGAGCGCCATGGATGAGAATGGCGTTCGTATTGGGTTTCCGAACGGACGATGGCTATACCTCGAAGATTCTCAATTGCCGCAGGCGCTGTCAGCGCATTTCGGATTTGAAGCGGAGATCGGCAGTTATGCCGCGGCGGATCCATTGGCACCCTCTCTTCCGCAAATCAGAAATCGCTATCCGGTATCGCCCCTGCATTTAGTGACTACCTCCTCGTTGTGCGAACTCCAGCGGATGACGCCACAAAGCTCTATCGACCGGCTGCGTTTTCGTCCCAACATCCTACTTGAGACGGAAGACATGTCCGGCTTTTCAGAATTTGGCTGGATCGGCGACGCCATCAGTTTCGGCTCAGTTGAGGTCACGGTAACGGAAACGACAAAACGCTGTGGCATGACACTTATCGCGCAGCCGGAGCTGAAGGAGCAGCCTGAAATCCTCCGAACGATGCTGAGAAACACCAAGCGCGCGCTTGGCATTTATTGTGAGCCCAGGACAACAGGCCGTATTAAGATCGGCACTACTGGGAAAAAACACGTCGGGTAGCGAGTTGTCTGCGGTGAGATGCGTCACAGCTTTCGCAGAGGTTATTTAAGTGTCCCTCTCGGCAGGTATGCCAAAGCGCGCGCCGACCAACGCAACAATTAAGACTGCTTATTATTGAGGGCTTGTGAGATGTAGTCTCTTTCCCGATGGAGGTAGGTGGTATTTCGTGTTCCCCACTGCTGCGCAAAAAGGGATGAGAATCGTGAAGAATGCTATCAGCTTAGCCGTCTTTTTTGCTTTGACCGTATCATCGTCATCAAGTCAGGCGAAGGAGCCGAAATTCTCGACTCGTTTGATTATTTCCGTTGATGAGCCGCTGAATAAAGAAGGTGGGGCGGTAATCATATCTGGTCGAAAGGTGTCTGATGATGAATGGCGCGCCCTAGCTGCAGATTCGGGACCTGGGGACGCTCGCGAAAAGGCGTTTCATATAAGCGTGTCGTCGCCTGCCTCTATCGTGGATTTTGTTTACCCTGAGAGCGTAACCTACAGTTTTAAGTTTCAATCTCTTCCTGGCAGCAACGCCCCGCCCCTTAAAACTCGGGAGGTTTTAACTGGAAGCGCTGAGGTAGCCGATCCGGAAACCAAAGAGCAGGTGAGTTGGCCATCGATGAGCGTCATTTATGTTGAGGGTGCCACCTATAATGAGGGATGGGCGCGGATATTCGCTTCCACGTTCGATCTGGCTTTCAATAGCGAGGATAAAGCTGCCGTCTCTATCGAGCGTTTCTCTGCGGGCCGTGTTTTATCGTTATCCCAGAGCGCGATTGTAACCTTTGTGAGGGATTCCAAATGAGCCAGTTGCTCCCGGTATCGCTGTCATTTCCTCTCAATAGGAGAGATATCGGTCTGGGTGGTATTGGCTTCCACGGCGATTGAAGAGGATTCTCGTGATTTTGGACTTCATTGGGAAAGATTGCACGCTCGACCATCAGGCCATCCGAAACAGGAATTTCGCGGCGAGGATTTATCCCGAATTTCCAAGCGGGGAGGAAATCGTTCTTGTCGCCACGCGTATCGGCAGTGACGAGATTGATTTCGCTGCTTACGAGTTCGGTCAGCCTCCGTGCCAATTTTCACCGCAACCGGTCGGCTCGGGGCTTGATGCGCTGTTTGAAAATTCGCCCTATAACCTTCTGATCCATTTTTCAGGTCATGATCTTTGGATCTGGGCGCCGGAGGATCACGAATACCTCGTTGTCTTTGGTGATACCAATTTGGTCCAGGCGATAGAACGAAGTGACATATTCTCCTACAGCTTTACTGAATATCTGGGCAGTGGTGGTTTGTCGCAAGCGACAGTCACACATCTTCGCGGCGTAGCATCGAACTATACGATCGGGGAATAGCGGGCGAGCCTGCTGATGGCGGATCATGGATGTGCTGGAAGGGTCCGCGAATGTGTTCTCTGGCCGGCACAAGGGTAACCAAAGCTCATTTCACGATGACACCTTACGAACCGATCGTGTTGTGCCTGGAAGCAGATTTTAGATGTTGGAGCAGCGTAAGCTGTTCTGCATGAAGCAACGCCTCGGGAGAAGAAAACTTTTTCGCAATTCCGCTGACATAGGAGGTCGGCGCTTTGGTTAAAGCAGATCGACTATCATCATCGCCCAAAAAAAGACGAGCATGGCGATACAGGCCGGGCGGAAGAGATAAAATCGCTGCCAGTTCGTGAGGCGGAGGTCGTTGTAGTGCATGGATCTGTCAAGTCTGACGTGATCCATGTTGCTGTCGACAGAAAAATCGCCACCGTTCTTCTTGTAGAAATTATACTCCCGAACCTGCGCGATAATCTGTTGCACAGCCAGAAGGCCAACCGCGATAAGAGCCGCAGAAAAAATGACGATCTTAAGTATCAGCAAGCGTTTCTCCACTACAATCAGTTGAAACGGCGACGTATCCGGATGTGCATCAAATCGTGGGAGACGAATTGCGAAACCGCTTCAGTGGATGCAATTGTTGTTCAAAACTACGCAATGTCGATTTTTTCGTCCAGTATCTGACAATGATGTGGAGCGGTATTTTGGACAGGCGAAAGGTGGGCTTCCACGAGCTTGATGCGGACACAGGAATAAACTGTCATGGGAGGCCGCATATTAGAGCATCGGATTGCGCCCTAAGTAGATAGACGGAAATATAAAAACCAAAATTTCGTCGAGGAAGACGAGAAAATCGAGATGATGTCGGCAAAAATAGAAATGAATTTAGCATGATTGGCGTGTTTGTTAGACTAATAATTCTTGCGGTTGCATTGCCTATTTTCTCGGAGACGTCCGGGGCGGCGGCGAATGCTGAGGTAATAAAGCCAGTAAAAACTCAGGTCACGATAATCGTCGATAATGCTGTGCTTCAAACCGGCGGAACGGTTCTCGTGGTGCCCCAAAAGGTCTCCCGGGACGTCTGGGATAGACTGCCCAAGCGACCGGAGAATTCCCTGCTTCGGAATAATCCGAAATCTCGGGTGATCGGGGACGCGGATAAATTGCTGGAGGTGAGGGTCTCCAGCAAGGTTTCCGTTGTCGAGTTCGACTATCCAGCCGATGGGACTTACGGGTTTAATCTGGTTCCCGGCGATAACACAAGGCCGTCTGCCCTGCGCACGAAGCGCATTTTTGTGGGCAGCGGATATTATACCGATCAAAAGACAGGAACGCGAGTGGACTGGGGCGAAGTTTCAACGATCCACATCTATGGGCCGGACGTTGATGAGAGTTTTAGCCGATCGATCAGGATCTCATCGAACGAAATAATGAATATTGGCGCCGCCAAAATCGCGGGTGAGGGATTTGTCGTACATCGGCTCAGTGATAGGCAAATAGACCGTGCGGTGATCAAAGAGCCGAAATAAAAAAGAATATGTCTATATTACCAATATCCCGGCAGGCCGTCGACATGAGGCAACGATGAAATCCAATCGATATGGAATAGACAAGGAATTCTGCCGCAGGAACGGTTGTAGCATCTTCTTTGGCGTGGATTGGCTGGATGACGCCGAATTTGAAGCCATCAAGGCATTTTTCGGCTCGCGTCGATTGTTCGTCTCAAGCGGGGATAAACCACTTGAGCAATCGCCCGCCTCCTCGTTTTCCGAGGCTGTGAATCTGGAAAGTGAATTTGTGGATAGCGACAAGTATATTCTCTCACCGAATGACGCGTTGATTTATGTAAGCGATGATCGCGATGTTTACCTCGTTGCCGCATCGAGCGAGCGTCTTGCAACGTTGATCACCGAAATATCAGCCCGCGGTGGGAAAACATATTCTTCCCTCGTGCGCAGCGGCACAGTCGAACCTAAGAGGCAGGTCAGGGCTTTATTCAACTATTGGGCAGATCTGAATTTCGAGATCGCCTGAACAGCTGGCTGCGCAAGTTCGAGGTTAAGACCGCGATAATCCTGGCTTGTTCACTCGGTTCAACGGTTGACGCGGTTCGCGGTCTCAACGCATACGCTGCGCGCCGCAGCATTCTGTTTTCGCAAGATGCCTGCGACATATTGAGGTCGGTGACGGGAATACCCGCATGCTCTGTGTGAAAGGGTCATCGGCCGCAGACGGAGACCCAATCCAGCTGGGTTCTGACCTGCGTGCCTTGGACGATTGAAGTGCGACGACTGCTGGCCGGTGGGGAAATGATAGCGAGAACTGAACGTGTTAAAGACCGCGAAATTCTCGCCCAACTCGCTCACTTACCGGCGCGGCATGATGAGCTCGATGCCGAAGGTGAGCGGATACTGCGAACGTAGTGCTCCGCAATCGGGCCATGAGTTCTCGTTAGTCACCGATCACCCGGCGAGCCGCCGTGCCTTCTATCATATGCGAGAATAGGTTTGCCTCGAAATTGGAGGGTTTCGATCTCCTTTGGCTTGGCCTTGAAATCGCGACTGGTGGGCAACGAGCAACGCGGGCACATCCTCCTAAGTCCGTAGAGTGAGTGAATCAGAACTTAGCACTGACAGCAACGCCGACTTTTTCAACGGTATCCGCCAAAAGCGGACCTTGGCAATACACTGCGCGTTGTGTGACGTCGCAAAAGTCGGGAGAACAAAGGTCGCTTTAATATTTGCGACAGAACTAAAAGTCCACAGTCGGCCCAGACAGATCATATTGGCGCTTCCGCACGGCGTACGTTAGTTTTGTCCGCGCTGGCATCTTCACCTCTGGAACCCTAAGTGTTCAACCGCTAGATAAAAAGTCGTTCTGGGTAGAGACGGTTCTATACGTTTAGGCAGGAGCATCATCATGGCTTTGGAAAAGGTTTCGGCTGAAGAGTGGATCGATCAGGTGAAGCGGCGGACCGTCGCGCTGCCGGTGCATCTCGGTGACTATATAGGCCGCTTCCAGCTGACTCCGGCTGGTTTGCCGCTGGAAGATATCGATGCTCGCTATCATGTGGGCGATTTGCGGGTGGACGGTAACTTTCGGCCTGAGAGCCTGATCACAGCGGTCGATGGCGATCTCGTCGTTGGCGGACTCATTTCGACGCAAGGCGGCGAAGGCGCCGATGGCAACGCGACGCTGATTGTTTTTGGCGATGTGCGGTGCAAGACGCTAATCAATGAATGGGGTAGCATCATCATTGTGACCGGCGACTTGATCATTGACGAGTGGGCGTATGCCGGGCGAGAGGACTCATCCCTTGTTGTCGGCGGGAATTTTAGGACGCCTATTTACATCGGCGCAGATATCGGGGTTACCGTCGGCGGCGCGGTGGAGGCGGATTATGCCTATGGCTACGCTACCAACTTTCCGGAACTGGGGCAAACGTATGGGGCTAGCAAGACGTTGGAGAACAGAAGCTGGCGAGAGATCGCGGCTCGGCTGGGTCTTGGCCGCGAGGTGATGGCGGAGGAGGGGCTGATGGAGGCGCTGGATATGCGGGTAATTACGACGGGGAGTTTGTTGCCGAGTTAAAATCCTTGATTCGGCACTTTGAGCCAGACTAGGGGATCAAGCTGGCGACTTTCGCAGCAAGGTATCCGGTTGATTCCAGGAATGCCATGGGTCCTCAATCCGTCTGCGACACATCATCGTCGATGTGGTTCCGGCAGCTCCGACTAACGACTGAACCAACGGCGGCTTTCAGGATCAATCGCGGCTCGTCTGCACGACCGAATTGAAGGCGCAGAGCCGTCTCACGGCATTCGATCCACCGTGCACGCTTCGGGCCAGAACCTGCCGCGAATAGATCACGCCATTTCTGGTGATTGCGCAAGTTTCTGATCTGGCCGAGTATCGAAGCGACTATGTCCGCGCTGGGAGTCTCATATGAAGTTGGTCGAAACGCCGGAGTTTTCCGTTGAAGCAAATCCGATGTTTGAAAATACCCGTGTCTTTGCAGGGTCAATCGGATTGCGTCGTCATCCGGAGACGGCGTTCTCACCACAGATGAGCGTGTGGTCTGCTAAGCGTGAGAGAAAATCGCCCGAAAAATGGCTTAGCGACCGCCTCAAAGATGATGGCGGCAAAATCATTGGGCGCGAAGCCGTGACCTTCGCAGGCATGCCAGGCGAGATGAGCAAAGTAAAGGATCGTTTGCAGGACTGGGAGACGAAGGAGAAACGCAACTGGTATCGGCTGCGTGCGCTTCTGGTGTCGGCCGATGGCTCTACCTGGTATCACGCCACTGCTATGGTCAGTGAGCCGGAGCTCGCCGAGATCGAGAAAGATTTCAAGCGTCTGCTAGAATCCCTCCGCATCAAGCTCGAAGGCAATGCCGCGAATGAGGTAAGAGCTGCGGCGGAAGCTGAGACGGCAGCCGTCGTTGAAAAACTGAAGAACAGCATGGAGAAGGTGTCAGCCATTGCCATCCAGCACAGCCAGGAAGAACGGCGCCTCGAAAATGCAGCCGCCGCGATGGCACCCGTGGCAGGCATCGAGGAGCGCTTCAACGCGGCAGTGGCTGACGCTGGGTTGCAGGATAAGAGTGACGCTCTGCGACGGATCGTCATGCCGACGGTTGCCATGGTTGAATGCGATACCGCCGACCGCGAAATCACTGGCCTCAGCCGCATCGGCGGAGGCCCTGACCTGCCCATCGACACGGATTGGCCGCGCGACGACAACGGCTTACACCTCAATTATCTTGCCCAGATCAATCTTGCTGACTTGCCTGATGGCCCGGAAGAACTACCGGCATCCGGGTTGATCTCCTTCTTCACGGGAACGGACTACACGGATTGGCGCGTCCTCTACACTCCGCCGGACGTAAGTCTCACGCCCCATACAGTTTCGGAAGACGCGATGGACACGGCAATCTCGGTATCGCAGATGATCGTCAGGGATAGCGACCTCAAGCGGTTTGTACCCAACGGACAGGCTGTCGACGGACTATCGGTCAGCACGGACGAGGCCGGTCGCTTGACATTCAGCCGTGACGGGGTACCCGTCAGGGCTTTCGCCTCCGAATACGAGTTCAGCCGCTCGGCGCAGACGCTGCGCTTCGAACGCTCGCTTAGCGCTCCCTTCGGCCAGCGTGGCCCCAACAACAACCCGAGGGCCTATGCTGATATTGGGATCGAAGACCCGTCGGATTTTTCTATCGCGGTCAGCGAGCGCTTCAAAATTGGAGATGGACCGCAGCACCAGATGTTCGGAGTAACCGGCGTGCGTGATCTCGCCGCAATCCAGCAGATGGCTGCGAACCATGCAGCACAAAACGGCTGGTCTGATATCTCCGCGCCAGATGGCTGGTTCATTTTGGTCAAGCTCGCATCCGGAGGGGAAGCGGATTTCAGCTTCAGTGATCACGGCGACTACGTTTTTATGATCAATCAAAATGACGCCGCTCGAGCGGACTTCTCGCGGGTCTACGCCTTTGTCGACTCTGGTTGAGTAAGAGATCACGATATGACGCCATGGCTTCACTTACAATCGCAACATGGAAACGACAGGTCGAACGTCCGTTGCGCGCCAATTGCGCCAATAGCCGTCATGGCACTGATGCGCCAACACCGGACATTGAATTCGGGTTCGCTCAGCGCGATCGACGGCAGACCGGGTTCTACGTATGCTCCCTCGCATGTTCCTTTTAAACGGCAGACAACCGATCCATGAGCCAAATCGACAACGCCATAGAAGTTTTAAAGGAAAAGTGCGGCTTTCAAGTCGTGTCAGGCACAACTTGGAATGACGGGGATTTCAGTCGCTTCACAGAGCTCACAGGTTGTTCGATCCCGAACCAATTGGCGGATGTGCTGAGACGATATGGTCAATCCGGGACGGAGTATAACGACTACTTTCTTGTCGAGGACCGTGATGGTGGTCGGTTCGTGCACGACGTTCAAGTTCTCATATCGACTTTCGATATCATCGTGGAGCGCCATGAAACCTTTATTTCTCAGTCCGTCTGGGAGGACCAATTTACGCTGCCGATGGTTTTTTTTGGTTCTGCCGATTCAGGGCATTCTTATCTTCTTGCCGACGGGATCAATTCTGAAAACAATGCTGTCTACTTGTGGCAGCGCGCCACCGATCCCTTTGGGACGGGTAATAACTCCAAGGGGATCATAAGGTTGGCCGATAGCCTTACAGATTTTTTTCTTTCCCTGACTGGGCTTGAAAACCTCGAAAAGGATTGATGGACGAAGTAATGACCGCAGTGGGGCAACAGCGGTCATGCGGCAATGGCGACATATAGGAAGCGTGCACTCTTAGGATTCCCAAATCACGGTCGTTCTGATTTATTGCTGCTCTTCGAAGGGAGTGATGGAATCGCCATATGAACGAATACCAGGCCAGACTTGCTTCGATCGTGGAAGACTTCGGTGTTCCCAATGGCGGAGAACCGGTCGACATTGAGCGCCATAGAGGCCAAGTCCCAGACGCTGTGATCGAGTTTTGGGAGCATTACGGCACCGGGATCGTATTGGATGGATATTTTCAGTTTTGCGATCCTGCTCGATTTGCTTCGATCATGAAGGTTGTTTTCGATGGCGATAACGAGATCAGACCCGAACAGACGCATGCCCTGGGCTTCGGCGCGTTTGGAACGATCGTCGCATGGAATGAAGTGTATCAGGACGTCGTCATCAACCTCGTGAACAGCCAGGCGTCGTGCCCCGCTCTTGTGAGCGGCAAGACCTTCGATCCCGATGTGGCCGTCACCAGCCAATTGATGATGATCGACGATCCTACCCTCGATGAATATGATGCAAGCGTAAAAAAGCTGTTCAAACCGGCATATGCCAAGCTGGGAAAGCTCGGCTTTGGGCAGATCTATGGTTTCCAACCGATTCTGGCGCTTGGCGGCGACAGAGCCCTGGAAAGTCTCGCGATCTACGACGCGTTGCCGCATATGGCGATCTTGGCGCAGGCGCATGAGATGCAGTTGATGGACAATGCCGCTTTTCCGCCTCGGCCGGTGCGCGTGATTGGTTCATGAGCTCGGCCCAATGAACGCATCGGGGGCGACCATCGCCTCGCTCATCGAGACCTGCAAGCTCAATGCCGTCGATCCGCTGGCTTATCTGACCGCCACGCTCACCGCCATCGTCAACGGCCACAAGCAGACCGTATTGATGAGTTGCTGCCATGGGGCTGCAGGGATCAGTCATGCGCTCCGAAGACCTCAGTCGGCACTTAGCCGTCATTGGGTCACAATGTGCAGCTCCTATTGTCCGATGATAGCGGGCGGAGCCGGAGCGATGGCCACATACTTAAAGTCGTATATTTTCGTTTTTTGGGCAATGGCGTGCGTTGCCCAGTCAACGACTAGCGCTTCCGCTCAAATTGCTGCATCCGATGAGCGGCGTATCCAAGTCGCTGTCATGTTGGATGGACTGGCAGAGCCCATCGTCGGTGAAGCCCATTGCCGGGTCGATAAAAGGTGCGAGATCATTTCTGCTTTAGGATCAGGCGTCAAAGTGAATGTTAACTGGCGTCGCCGGGGGACAGTCGAATCGGCAGATTTGACTATTCAGTGCCCAAAGGGGTGCTCGTTCACATCGGGTCTGTCGAAGGTCACTTTCCAGAGCGAACGAAAATTCGATATTTTTCGCGGGGCAGAGAACCTCGTTGAGATAAAGCCGGTGTTAAGGCCCAGGATCAAAATTGGGCAAATTTTTCTGATCGTCGAATAAGCTCACTGATCGCTGCAATTGACGCATTGTTGCCATATGCCTTGGCAGCAGAAGTCGTTCGAAACGGCAAAACGTGTCGTGGTCAAGGTGCCCGGCAAACAGCGCTTACCCTTATCACCACCTACAGCGATGAATTCTTCGCCCTTGTGGCAATCTCCATTCGTCACGACGGTGGTGGCACGTTTTCGGTTCAGCTTTCTGGCACCTCTCAGTTCGACACTGCCTTTGATACAGCCTTCAGTGCTCCCTTGACCGTCAAGCTGATCGGATACCGCAACTCTGCGACCCAAGAGGATCTTTTGGGCTGGTTCGACCGCTTTCTCAAAAAAGACAACTTCACTTTCACGCCGCTGCAACGAGTTGAAGACCTCTATCTCGATGGTGTGGTCAAATAAACGCCGTGCCAATCGTCCTTAGGCGTCAATTTTCGAAAGCGCACCCACGATCACAGTTATTGGTATGCGGCGCGGTTCTCATCGTAACTGGACACCCAATGGACCCAGACAGAGACTCCCCTGGCCTTCAACGCTTCCATCACCTGTCGATTGGGATGCCCCGGCGTCGTGACATCTGCGTAAAGCTGGTCGTCGAGGACACGGACGCTTCGTAGACTGGGCATGTCGAGCAGAGCCGGGATGTTCTCTAACGCAATCCCTGCATTGATGGTCTCGATCTTGAATGGCGGCAGGAGGTCACGAGGGTCCACAGTCCCGATCATCGACGTCAGATCAAGACTCTTGATATTCGGGCAGTGCTTGATCCCGGCAAGGCTGTTGATGTCAAAGATATCGTCCTCTCCATCCCAGAAGAACCAGACATATCGATAGATGGAACTGCCTCCATCCAGAACAAGCTCGTCGATCTCATTCAAAAGGTCGGTCGAAAGAGGATAGCGATCCAGGTAGGCACGAACTGCGGGAATGGGCTTGTAGCCTTCGTTCTCAAGATCGACGGGCCGCCCGAGAACATGCTCGGCAAGCTGTTGTGGGGTCCCGAGATCGATTAGTTGTTTGTCAATGAGGCTGGATAGGATCGCAAGCTTTAGATTAGGATCACCGAACGGCGCACCCGAGATATCTCCAGGCGCAGGGTAGCGTGATGCAGTAGCCATCCGCGACCATCCAAGAGTTGCGAAAATACCTCCCGCGGCCACGAAATCACGTCGTTTCAGCATAAGTGTGCCATATCTCCATGAAATTGAGCCGTTTTGACGTGCTGACCTGCTTCAATATCAGGTTTACCGAAAGTAGCCTACACTGACCCAGCGCAAGATCGGTGCCCGGAATGGGCCGACGGCCGTCATGGCCCTGAAGCGCCAATTGCGGACATTGCGGTTGCGACAAAACTCCTTACTCTGCAATCGTCGTGGAACGTCGAAAGAGAATGGAACATGACCGCATTCGCTGATATCCTCTCCATCCAGCGCGCCTGCAATACTTTAAACCTTGACACCTCGTTGGCGCGTGCGCTTGTCAATACTGCCCGCCCGACAATCTGGCTCCGCCACGGTGATCCGGTGGACGATGCCGCGCTTAGCGTTGGGGCAAGTAAAGTAGGAGGCGAGCCTGATCTCCCGCCGGGAATCGCTTGGCCGATGCGGCCCGCACTGGCTGACCCCGATGGCACTGCGAAGAGGCTCCGTAAGATACTCGCAGACCGCGGAGGCAATGAAAACGTGGCGTCTTGCGTGGAATTCATCATCGAGCATCTGGCGTATGAGACACCCATGGCCTTTCTCGCGCAGGTGAATCTTTCGGACATGGCGCGCGAACCCGGCTTCGATCCTTCCCTGCCCGATCACGGTATGTTGTGGGCGTTCAATGATCCCTTCGCCGACTGGTATGGTGCGCAATCGCCCAGCGGGGGCATTTCTCTTTTGTGGAGTGAAGAGGGTGGATTGGACAGACGGGCAACACCGCGGGTCGTGCGAGACGCCTGGCAGAAGGGCGTGAGCGATTACGGCTCTTTGATGTCAGAACCCTGGGAGGCGGATGTCCAGTCCGAGCCGCTCCTCCCCGTTTCTGGCTGGTCGGTCAGTCCGCGTTTCAGCCGGTACGTCAATATCGATCTTGCGGATGAGCGCTTCGAGATGAAGGAGGGCGGCGGTGATCAGCTTGGGGGATGGGAGCAACGATTCAACAAAAAATGCATGGCGAAGTAGAATTGATCTCCAGCGGTCAAGCAGACAGCGGATTGGCTCACGCCGAGAGCGTCCTTTCCACCGGGGAGCGCTGGCGGCATGTCCTGACAATCAACGCCGAGACCTACCTCTGGCGGCTCATGCCGACATGGGGTGACGGCGCAATGTTCATATTCGTGGATGAAAGTGAACTCGAAGCTCGCCGCTTTGGTCAAGCGGTAGGAACCTCGCAGTTCACCTGAGAACACCCACTCTACTGAAAAGAGCGCCTCTAACACGTCAGACTGGTGGCTTGGTGATGAACGTCGGGCACTCTTGCCAATTGTGATAAAGAGGCATGATCCTACCGAACACCATCTGTGATGGCGTACTGACTGCTTTGGGCCATAAGTGGACATTATCAAGCTAAGCTTGATGATGAAGCTAAAGTGAAAAATTGTTTTAACTGGCTGCGGTGGTTGCCGCCTGCATATTTCGATTTGAAAGGATGTGTGTTTTCAACGAATTGACGCTGTTCCTCTAGCTTCTTTAGCTTTTGGGAAAGATTTTTGTTTCCCCTTTCATCCCCACCCTGTTTGGCTGACTTATACTGACCCTGTTGCGCGATGAACGGGAAACGTTCCGGTTTTGAAGCGGAACCAGCGCCGGCTGTGAGAGAAAGACGTCACTCTCATGTTTCGGGGTCTGACAGGCAAAGCCCTCTTGCAATGACTGGAGGAGAGATAGAATCCGGTTTGTGGTGGGCCTTTTTATTTCTCCGAAACGCGTTGGCTGAAGGACAAGCTCTCACAGGTATAAACCGCTGATGCGGGGCACTGATAAGTGTCTTTATTTTCCACAGGCGGCAATTTTCAGTGCCCCTTGCAATGCCCATCAAGCTGAAAGGCTGATGGAAAAGAGATGAAGCTTACAACACGGTCGCAACTGCGTCGCGTGACAGGAAAGGTGTGTTCACATGAATGTCTATGAAATGTACGTCATTGCTACTCGTGCAGATACCGCCCTGATGAGGAGGAGGCTGGCACGATCTGTTTATGCCAGGACAAAGCTTCGAAATCGGAAGCTCAAGAAGCAATATTTACGCAACCAGAAGGAGAGTTCTGATTCGGCGACGGATAGAAAGAGAGCAGGGACTTTACAATCCTGGTGGCTTCCATAACATATATTTATACAATAACCGACGCAAAACATATAAAATATATGCGATGATGGATTGTGTGCTTTTGTCTGAGTGCGGATGAGAATCTGCGAGTAAGACTGATTTTACGGA